>NZ_AP027151.1:1410000-2801555 GCF_027943965.1 Geotalea uraniireducens
ATCTCCCAAGGCTAAATACTACTCTCTGACCGATAGTGCACAAGTACCGTGAGGGAAAGGTGAAAAGTACTCCGATAAGGAGGGTGAAATAGAACCTGAAACCGTATGCCTACAAGCAGTGGGAGCACTATGGCTTCGGCCAGTGTGACCGCGTGCCTTTTGCATAATGAGTCAGCGAGTTACTCTCAGTAGCGAGGTTAAGCTCATAGAGTGGAGCCGCAGCGAAAGCGAGTCTGAATAGGGCGCATGAGTTGCTGGGAGTAGACCCGAAACCGGGTGATCTATCCATGTCCAGGGTGAAAGGGAGGTAACACTTCGTGGAGGCCCGAACCCACTGGCGTTGAAAAGCCAGGGGATGAGGTGTGGATAGGAGTGAAAGGCTAATCAAACTCGGAGATAGCTGGTTCTCCCCGAAATATATTTAGGTATAGCCTCACAAAGTAAGTAGCGGGGGTAGAGCACTGAATGGGCTAGGGGTCCTACCAGATTACCAAACCCAATCAAACTCCGAATACCGCTAACTGTTATTGTGGGAGTCAGACTGCGGGTGATAAGATCCGCGGTCAAAAGGGAAAGAGCCCAGACCGTCGGCTAAGGTCCCAAAATCCATGCTAAGTGGAAAACGATGTGGAAATGCCCAGACAACCAGGAGGTTGGCTTAGAAGCAGCCACCCTTTAAAGAAAGCGTAATAGCTCACTGGTCGAGTGGGTCTGCGCGGAAAATGTAACGGGGCTAAGCATGGTACCGAAGCTGCGGATTCGCATCTTAAGATGCGAGTGGTAGGGGAGCATTGTGTAAGCCTGCGAAGGTCGACCGCGAGGACGGCTGGAGGTATCACAAGAGATTATGCTGACATGAGTAGCGAAAAACAGGGTGAGAAACCCTGTCACCGAAAACCCAAGGGTTCCTCAGTAAAGGTAATCTGCTGAGGGTTAGTCGGTCCCTAAGGCGAGGCCGAAAGGCGTAGTTGATGGGAAACAGGTTAATATTCCTGTACCACCTGTGAATGCGATGGGGGGACGGAGAAGGGTAGGCGATCCGGGTGCTGGATGTCCCGGTTTAAGCGTGTAGGCGGGAGAGGTAGGCAAATCCGCTTCTCCATTCAACGCTGAGGCGTGATGACGAGAGCGTATGCTCACAAAGTCGTTGATCCCATGCTTCCAAGAAAAGCCTCTAAGCTTCAGTTCACAGGTGACCGTACCGTAAACCGACTCAGGTGGGTGAGGATGAAAGTCCTAAGGTGCTTGAGAGAACACTGGTTAAGGAACTCGGCAAATTGACACCGTAACTTCGGGAGAAGGTGTGCCCTCATTAGGTGTAGCGATTCGCACGTGAAGCCGAAGGGGGTCGCAGAGAAATGGCGGTAGCGACTGTTTACTAAAAACACAGGACTCTGCTAAGTCGAAAGACGATGTATAGGGTCTGACGCCTGCCCGGTGCCGGAAGGTTAAGGGGATTTGTTAGCGCAAGCGAAGCTTTGAACCGAAGCCCCGGTAAACGGCGGCCGTAACTATAACGGTCCTAAGGTAGCGAAATTCCTTGTCGGGTAAGTTCCGACCTGCACGAATGGCGTAACGATTTCCGCGCTGTCTCAACCAGTGGCTCAGCGAAATTGAATTCTCGGTGAAGATGCCGAGTACCCGCGGCAAGACGGAAAGACCCCGTGAACCTTTACTACAGCTTGACAGTGACATTCGGAATAGCTTGTGTAGGATAGGTGGGAGACTATGAAACTGGGACGCTAGTCTCGGTGGAGTCAACCTTGAAATACCACCCTGGTTGTTTTGGGTGTCTAACCCAGGCCCGTCATCCGGGTCGGGGACACTGTCTGGTGGGTAGTTTGACTGGGGCGGTCGCCTCCCAAAGAGTAACGGAGGCGCACGAAGGTTCCCTCAGGCTGATTGGAAACCAGCCGTAGAGTGTAAAGGCATAAGGGAGCTTGACTGCGAGACAGACAAGTCGAGCAGGTACGAAAGTAGGTCTTAGTGATCCGGCGGTTCTGTATGGAAGGGCCGTCGCTCAACGGATAAAAGGTACTCCGGGGATAACAGGCTGATCTCCCCCAAGAGTTCACATCGACGGGGAGGTTTGGCACCTCGATGTCGGCTCATCGCATCCTGGGGCTGAAGTAGGTCCCAAGGGTTTGGCTGTTCGCCAATTAAAGCGGTACGCGAGCTGGGTTTAAAACGTCGTGAGACAGTTTGGTCCCTATCTGCCGTGGGCGCAGGATACTTGAGAAGAGCTGTCCTTAGTACGAGAGGACCGGGATGGACGTACCTCTGGTGTTCCAGTTGTTCCGCCAGGAGCAGTCGCTGGGTAGCTATGTACGGAAAGGATAACCGCTGAAAGCATCTAAGCGGGAAGCCTCCTTCAAGATTAGGTATCCCTGGGAGCAATCCCCTGAAGGCCCGTTGTAGACCACAACGTTGATAGGCCGGGTGTGTAAGCGCAGCAATGCGTTCAGCTGACCGGTACTAATCGGCCGTGAGGCTTGACCATAAAAAATATTTACCGAAGGGGGTGGTAACCCCACCCCCCTTCATATCAAATCGACTGACCACTTCGCTCCTCGATACTATGCAATTGACGAGATACCTTTTACGGTTTCTCGGTGGCTATGCCGAGAGGGCCACACCCGTTCCCATCCCGAACACGGAAGTTAAGCCTCTCAGGGCCGATGGTACTGCATGGGTAGCTGTGTGGGAGAGTAGGTCGCCGCCGGGATTTTTTTGGAAAAGCCCATCTGTGTATTCAGATGGGCTTTTTCTTTGCTTAAATTTGCGCCGGGCCTGGGGTTAGATCAAGCCTTGTGCAACCATCGCGTTTGCCACCTTGATGAATCCGGCAATATTGGCGCCTACCACGTAATTCCCCGGATAACCGTACTCTTCAGCCGTTTCGAAGCAGGCTTTATGAATGCCGATCATGATCTCCTCCAGTTTCTTCTCGGTGAATTCAAAGCTCCAGGAATCACGGCAGGCATTTTGCTGCATTTCGAGCGCTGATGTCGCAACGCCGCCGGCATTTGCCGCCTTGCCCGGGCCGTAGGCAATTCCTGCTTCGAGAAAAACTTTGATTCCTTCCGGCGTGGTCGGCATATTCGCCCCTTCGCCAACTGCCATGCAGCCGTTGTTGATCAGTTTCTTTGCATCATTGCCGTTAATTTCGTTTTGCGTAGCGGAAGGCATTGCCACCTGGCAGGCAATCTCCCAGATGTTGCCGTTACCGACGTATTTCGCATCTGGATGAAATTCCGTATAATCTTTGATCCGCCGTCGTTCGACTTCCTTGAGCTGCTTGATGAGTTCAAGGTCAAGCCCCTGCTGATGGTAGATGACTCCGTTCGAGTCGGAGCAGGCGACGCATTTGCCGCCAAGTTCATGAATCTTCTCGATGGTGTAAATCGCCACGTTGCCAGAGCCCGAGACAATGCAGGTTTTCCCTTCGAACGATTCCCCCCTGGCTTTGAGCATTTCATTGACAAAATAGGTGGCTCCGTAGCCCGTTGCCTCTGTTCTTACCAGGGAACCGCCGTAATGGAGGCCTTTGCCGGTTAGTACCCCGGCTTCGTAACGGTTGGTGATTCTCTTGTATTGCCCGAAGAGATAGCCAATTTCTCTCCCCCCTACGCCAATGTCTCCGGCGGGAACATCGGTATGCTCGCCGAGATGGCGATAGAGTTCTGTCATGAAACTCTGGCAGAAGCGCATTATTTCATCGTCGGATTTCCCTTTCGGGTCGAAATCAGAGCCACCCTTGCCGCCGCCGATCGGCATTCCGGTTAAGGAGTTCTTGAATATTTGCTCAAAGCCGAGGAATTTGATGATCCCGAGGTAGACGGAGGGGTGGAAGCGCAACCCCCCTTTATACGGGCCGAGGGCACTGTTGAACTCAACGCGGAAGCCGCGATTGATTTGTACCTGCCCTTTGTCGTCCTGCCATGGAACTCGAAAGATTATTTGTCGTTCCGGTTCGCAGATTCGCTCGATAATTTTTCGCTCGGTATACTCCGGATGTTTAACAAGAACTGGTCCAAGGGATTCAAGCACTTCCCTTACCGCCTGATGAAACTCGGTCTCGCCCGGGTTGCGTTGCAGTACCTCCTGGTAGAGTGGTTCGATTTTTTCATCGAGGTGTTGAGGTGTCATTTGTTCTTCCTCCTGTGCAAAAAATATGCAGCCAGCCGTGGCGATATTGGCCCGTCGGGCGCCGCTGCACAAATACAATGCAGATAGTGCGCCATTCTGTCGTTATGTGAACAAAAAGTGTGCAACCAGGTGGGCGGCGGATTTGTAGATGTTAATTGTGGCCATGATCTCTCCCGTTTAGGAAACAGTGATTACTTTGTGTATCATACAGAGTAGAAAATAAAGACTGATGGACCGGTCATGGTGACGGTAGCCGAGCTTTACTTGCCGGACCGGATTCCTCTTGCTATGCTGGATTAGAGAGCTGATTGAGTTTCTGGAGGACTGGCAGGACGATCTGTTCCTCTAGAAGGAGACGCCGAAATGCTGTTGGAAATGCATTGCCATACTTCCGAGCATTCCTCGTGCAGCAGCGTTAGTGCTGTCGAACTGATTCGGCAGGTGTTCGGCAAGGGGTTGCAAGGGATTGTGTTCACCGACCATCATTATCTGTGGTCTGAGGCCGAATTGGCGGCTGTGCGTCTCCAGGCGGCGGTTCCAGAATATTTCCTGCTCCTGTCTGGTCAGGAGATCAATACCCCGGAATATGGCGATGTCCTCGTCTATGGAGCGACTGAGGCGTTTGTTTCAGGGACATCAACTGCCGTTATCCGACAATGCTTCCCCGATGCGGCACTCGTCTGGGCACATCCTTACCGGCACGGGAGGGAGCCCGCGACAAGAGAGCTGTTGAGCGAGCATTTCGCCGGGGTTGAAATATTCAACAGCAATCACACTGTCCGCGAGAACAGCCATGCGCTTCAGGATTGGCACCGCTGGCGATTTACCGCATTGGGGGGCACGGACACCCACGGAGGGAGTTATGCCGGACTCTATCCCACGCATTTTGACCACCCTGTGCACACCATCGACGAACTGGCGGCAGAAATTCGTCATGGCCGTTGTCGGCCGTTTATCAAGGAAATTCCGCATGCCGGGGCAAACAGTCAGGTGACCGAAGTTACCATCGGTACCAAGGGGGCAGACGAAGTCCGGGAACGAATCGTCATTCGGGAGATGCGGAATCGTCATAGCTGGACGACAGCGGAGCGGGCCTTCCAGGTAATGGAACAGGTCGCCGGGGAAGGGTTCAGTAGCGGTCCATACCGGGTTCCCAAACCGATTGACAAGGACCCTGCTTCGATGACCCTGATCGAGCAAGGCGTACGTGGCAAGTCGCTGTTTGACAAATTGCTCACGGCTCGACCTGAAGACGGAACGTTCTATGTCACCTTGGCGGCCGAGTGGCTGGCCCGGTTACATAATTGCCGGCTCGCGGTAACCCCGCCGGCGGAATTCCTGACCAGGGAGCAGCGCCGACTGGAGCGGTATCTCCAGCGATTCAGCGAGATCGACCACAAACAGACGCGTAAAGTCAAACACCTCATTGAGGCTGTGTTGAACGAGGAAGCGCGAATTGTCTGTTCTGCCACGACAGTTTTGGTGCAGGGACACGGGGATTTCCACCCGAAGAACATTTTTATCGGCCAAGACAATCAGGACGACCGGGCCACATTGTTCGTCGCGGCCATTGATTTTGAAAGTTCGCTGATGTTGCCGCGGTCTTTCGACGTCGGTTGCTTTCTGGCGCAGTTTCGGAACCAGTTTTTCGCCCACCCTGAAATCCTGCGAAATTATCCGGACGAACTGTTTATTGATGCGTACCTGCGCCGGCTTGAAGAGGCGGAAGGTGACTTCCTTACACAGGTCCAGCTTTTTCGCGCCCGAACCAATCTGAGCATTGCCGCCTACCTGATCAAGGTCGGCCTCGGCGACAGTGAAGATCTGTGGCGGGTGCTGGTTGAGGCTGAACAGTCGCTCAGTGGCCGGGGATGATGCTTGTATCCCAGCAATGCTGGAATTCCGGCATTTCTCCGCTATACTTGATCTCTATCTATCACCAAGGAGGAATCTCGCCCCATGCTCAGCAAGAAGATGTCGTCGGCGCTCAATAAGCATCTGAACATCGAGCTCTATTCGGCGCAACTTTATCTTTCCATGTCTTCCTATGCCAATTCCATTGGTCTCAAAGGTGCCGCGAACTGGTTCATGGTGCAGTACCAGGAGGAAATGGTCCATTTCATGAAATTCTATATGTATCTCAACAGCCAGGGAGAGTGTGTGTCGCTCGGGCCGGTGGAAGCACCGCCAAACAACTTCCCCTCTCTTCTCGGGATGTTCGAGGCGACACTCAAACATGAAACCTTCATCACTTCTTGCATTAATGAGCTGTCGGAGCTGGCAGTAAAGGAAAAGGATCATGCCAGCAGGATTTTCCTGCAGTGGTTTGTTACCGAGCAGATCGAAGAGGAGGAAAATGATCGGGAAATCATCGGCAAGTTGAAGCTGGTCGGCGATAACGGCTATGGATTGCTCCTCTTGGACAATGAACTGGGAACTCGGGTCTTTACCCCGCCAGCCGCTGCCGCTCCGGGCGCCTAGTGTAGCTGGTTTGCGCCCGGGGGGACGGCGCCTGCCTCCCCCGGGCATGGAGGATGGTGCGGTGAAAGTCCGTTTCTGCGAGCACAATAAGGGGAAGAGCAAGACCTACAAAAAGCTGCGTGAACAGTTCCCCCGGCTGGATGTCAAGATCAAGGACTGCATCAGAAAATGCGGCCCCTGCCACAAAAACCCCTTCGCCGTCGTCGACGGCAAGACCATCTGCGGGATCGATGCCGAAGATCTGTATCAGAAGATTATCAAGGAAATGACCTGATCATCCCCTGCCTGCCACTAGCGGTTCCTGGCGTGTATTTCAAAGAGGCCTGAAAATTAAATAAAATTATGTGGTAGCGGCTAGTGTAAACAAAGTACCCTGCACGAGAAGGCTATCATTCGTTTGGCGAAGTCCGGTTGACCTGTCGGGCCTATTGCTGCCTTCGATGTCCCGTCCGGAGGAGACATTCGCAGCTGATGTCCATTCGTGCAGTTTTTCACACCATGACCCGACGGCGGCTTCTCGGGGCCGTTCTTGCCTGTCTGTTTGTTGTCGGACTTGTCGCCGCATTTGTCCGGGTTCGTTTCTACGGGCATTATGAGGGTATTTACCTCCTCAAGGACGACCGACCCGGCATCGTGATCGCGGACGATGTCATCCTGGGGCAGGAGAGCGAGGTGCTGGCGGCCCTGCCATTCGAACGGTTGCTTGAGGTTTTCGCGAACGAACGGGACAAGGCGATCAATAGCGAGTCTCTTGATTATGAATGGTTTTCTCATGACGGCAGCGGTTTTGTTCGGAGCTACTTTGCCGATGGCACGGTGATGCTCACCTGTCTCAGCCGGTTCGTCGACAGTGGCGGGGGCGAAACGAGGGGTATTTTTGTCGGGGGAGGGCTCCCCTTCAGTCTGAGGAGTGAGGGCGACGGCTCGCTGAATGAAACCGGGATTTCCTTCTACGATACTTCCCGCTGGCAACATCTCTGGTGCAATGTCAACGAATCGATCTCCCCGGGGGACAATCCCGGCTTGATTATCGCCCCATCGACGTGGCAGTTCCTTGGCAGCCGGGCGTTCAAGGCGCTTCCCGGGCAACTTGCCCTGCAAAGTAGCCATCGGGTGGTTCTTGACGGTGTACCGTTGCGGCTCGACCGCTTTGCCTTTTTTAAAGCGGGGCGCCACTATTTTACCCTGGTGATTCGGATCGTGAATGAAGGCGCACGGCCCGCCGGTTACTTTTACGTTTACGGCGACGAACCGTGGGTTGGGAATTACGGGACTTCGGCAGGCAATGTCGGCTGGCTGGCGGACCGGTTGGTTCACTACGAGCAGTCCGTCGATCCGGAGCGTTACGGGTGGGGTGGTTACTTCGACTATGGTAACGCGGCAGCCGGGGAATCTCCCGGTAGCGGCAGCGGGACAGCGAATTTTATCGAATGGCAGCAGGGCGTGCGGCCGAATCTGGTGTACTTCTCCAATCGGATCGGCGCGTTCGCCGAAGAACGCGCGAGAGTTCCCCTTGCCGACCCCGCCAACCGGGTCATCTTCCTCCAATGGGGGCCACGCTACCTCTACCCCGGTCAGTCCGATACGCTGGTATTGGTTATCGGTATGGCTGACCACGATCCGGTGAGCGGCTTGCCGGTCAAGCCGGCGACAACCTTCGATCCCCGAGATTATGCTCCGGTGATTCCCGAGGGCTTTATTTCTGCCGCTTCCCCTTCCCGGCAGTAACAGATTGTTTTAGGCCTTACCTAGGCCTTGATTGTCCCTCCTCAAGTAAAACCCGAACCGGCGGTACATGCATAGCAGTAATCGCCGGTCGGGATTGGGATGCCGATTGGCGGGTGTCCCGCCATCTCCGCCACGTGGCGTTTTCTGCCCTCCAGCGGTTGACCGATGGCAAGGTTGAAGTCGCAGTCGAAGAGATATCCGTCCCAGGAGACGGAGACGAGGCTGCGACACATGAGCCCTTGAACGGTTGCCGGATTGAAACTTCCCGCCAGCTTTTTCAGATAGTTCTCCAGGTTGCCCGACGATTCGAGCCAGTGGCGGAAACGTCCCAGCGGGACATTGGCAAAGGTGTAGAGATGGGAAAAGACGATCCCGTGTTTGCGCAGCAGATCCTGGCGAAATTTCTGCTCCGTCTGGCACTGGGCGGGGGGGAGAAACGCTCCGGTCGGGTTGACAACAAGATCGAGCTCCAGATTGTTCCCGTCCACGCCGAAGCCGAGCTGGTTCAGCATCTTCAGGGTGGCGACGCCTTTCCCCATGTAGTCGATACCGCGCTGGGACTCGGCCTGGCCGGTGTTGCAGGAAGGGAATGAGGCGACGATTACGCATCGCTGCTGCCGGAGCACTTCTACCAGCGCCCGGCTCTCCGGCCTGCCAAGGGCCGACAGATTCGTCCGGAAAAGAACCCGCGGAGCGAGGGGGGCCAGTTCGGTCAGCAGCCACTCGATGTGCGGCACCAATTCCGGCGCGCCACCGGTGATGTCGATCTGTTCGAAGCGAGCTCGCCCGGCGTAAGCGATCACCTCGGCCATGGTTTCCCGGGTCATGACTTCGTGGCGGCTCGGTCCCGCTTCCAGGTGGCAGTGGCGGCACGCCAGGTCACAAAGGAGGCCGACGTTGATCTGGAGAGCCCTGCTGCTCGCCCGGGTTAACGTCAGTCCGTGCTTCGCCAGCGTGGCGCCGAAATCATCGATGCCGGGCTCGGGAAATGCTTGCGGCTGCCGGTTTGATTGCTGATCCATGATGAAGGGCGAGATTTTCAGAGGGAAAGCTTTTCGGCGGCTTTCCGCATCTGGATGCCATGGACAAGTGATGCGCCGCCCCTGATGGCGTTGGCGACGTGCACCGCTTCGGTCATTTCCCCAAGGTTCGAACCTTTTTCCAGACAGGAGGTGGTGTAGGCGTCAATGCAGTACGGGCACTGGATTGCGTGGGCCACTGCCAGGGCGATCAACGCCTTTTCCCGGCCGGTTAGCTCTCCTTCGGCAAATACCGCGCCGTAGTAATCGAAAAATTTTCGCGCCAGCTCCGGAGCGTCTTTGCCGATCTCGGCGAATCGTTCCAGGTCTTGGGGTTCGTAATAGGATGTGGTCATGATGGTTCCCTTCGTTCGATTATCTGCCGGTCAGGGCTTCTGCCGTGCTTTTGCTTTTGCGGACAGGACGGGGAGCAGCGAGAAGAGCCCCAGGAGGGCAAAAGCGCCGATTACCCGGGGTGATGCGACGTCGCCGGCCTGTTCGATGGTGGCTAGGCTTGCCCCGGCATTGCAATACACGAATCCCCCCGGAATGATCCCGATTGCCGTGCCGATGACGAACGTGCGGAGTGGCAACCGTGTCAGGCCTGCGCCGAGATTGATCAGGAAAAACGGAAAGAGGGGGACCAGCCGGAGAAAGAGGAGGTAGTTGAGTCCGGAAGTTTCCAGTTCCCGGTTAATGCCCGCCAGCCGCTGGCCGAATTTGCGTTGCACCGTTTCGTGGAATAGATAGCGGGTAACGAGGAAGGCGGCTGTGGCGCCAAGCGTGGCACCGGTTACCGCATAGACGGTCCCCATCACTGCTCCGAAGAGCGCTCCCGCCGCCAGGGAGAGGATGGTGGCCCCGGGGAGGGAGAGGGCCGTCTGCGCAATATAGATTGCCAGGAAGCCGCCGACGGTTGCCAGCCGATGGCTGGCGTACAGTTCGAGTAGTGTCTGGCGATTGGCTTTGAGCGACGCGATGGTGAACTGTTTGTCGAGATCAAGGGCGAAGAAAAGGACGATAAGCCCCACGACGATGGCGCTGACGATGATTTTGCGGCGACTCATAGGGACCTTATAACCCATTATGCCCGAGATGCAATTGGCGCCGGTCTTCTTCAAACCGTTCCGAATCCGCCGGGGGATGAGTTAATGGGAACTCCTTTTCTTTAGTTTGTAGAAGGCTCCGGCATTGTCGAGAGCGATGGCGGCGTGGTTGGCGACGGTGAGCAGGAATTCCGCTTCGGCATCGGAAAAGGGCCGGCCATTGGCTTGTCCGGAGACGGTGATGACGCCGGCGACTTTCTCTTTGACCCGGAGGGGGACGGAAAGGATGCCGGGGGGGGAGAACAGGTCGCCGTGGGGATCTTCTTCAAGGATGCGGCGGGTGAGGGGAGCCGGCGTTTCCTCACCGATCCGGAGCGGCTTGTTGGTGGCGGCCACCAGCCCGGAAATCCCCTGGTCGCGATGGAGGTTGAAACTTTTTGCCAGTTCGCGGTCGATCCCGACCGAGATTTTCATGGAGAAATTCTGGCCTTCCCGGTCAAGGAGCAGGAGATAGCCTTTGGTGGCGCGGAGTTCCTCGATCACTCCGTCGACGAGCGTAGCCAGGATTTCGCCGACGTCGAGGGTCGCCGAGACGGCGGCGCAGAGCTGATTTGCCGTCCGCATCATCCGGAGTGCGTCATTCAGTTCGTCGTTTTTTCCCTGTAAATCGAAGATCAACCGGCGGTTCTCGATAGAGAGGGCCTGTTTTTCAATGGCCCGCTCAACGATGTTGATCAGGATTGCCGCGTCGTCGATCGGCTTGATGACAAAGTCGTAGGCGCCAAGACGCAGCGCCTTGATGACGTTGAAGCTGGAAGCATTGCTGGTGACGAGGATTACTTCGATATCGGGATTGAGGTCTTTGATCAGCTTGAGCAGGTTGAGACCGCTCATCCCCGGTAGGGTGATGTCGGTTATGACGATGTTGAAGGAAGACCCCGAGAGATGCAGCAACGCTTCCTCGCCCGAAGCGACGGAGGTTACGGAAAATTTTCCCGTCTTGAGGATTTCAACGAGCGCCTTTCGGGATGGTGACGACTCATCGACGAGAAGGAGCTGCTTTTCCGGAGTGGTTTCCACAAGGGACTTCCTTTCCATCGTCTCCGGTCGACCGGAGTCTAATGATGTTAGACTATGATCCGCTAATAATCAACCGCAAATGGAATCGGCTGTCAAGTCGTTTACAGAGCGGATTTGCCGGCCGAGAAAAGCTTTGACAAAAGAGCCGTAATTCTTATAGTATTGCCGGAAATTCGCTTGAGGTCGTGTAATGCAAGCTGCACTTGCCCTGGTTGGGGATGATCTGAAAAATGTCGAGGCACAGTTCAAGAAAGATCTTGAATCTGATGTCTACCTCATCAAGAAAGTCGGCGAATATGTACTTGCCAGCGGCGGGAAGCGCATCCGCCCGACGTTGCTGCTCCTTTCGGCCAAGCTGTGCGGCTATCAGGGCGAGCGGCACGTGCCGCTTGCCAGTGTCATCGAGTTCATCCATACTGCAACCCTGTTGCATGACGATGTGGTCGACAGTGCGACTCTCCGCCGCGGCAATGCTTCGGCCAATGAAGTATGGGGCAACGAGGCGTCGGTGCTGGTCGGCGATTTTCTCTTCTCCAAGTCATTCTCCCTGATGGTCCAGGCCGGTGATCTGCGGGTATTGCAGGTGCTTTCCGACGCCACGACCATCATCGCCGAGGGCGAGGTCCTCCAGCTCCTCTGCACCAGCGACCTTGAGATGACCGAAGAGCGGTACATCGAGGTGGTCAAGAGCAAAACCGCTGTCCTGCTCTCGGCGGCCTGCGAAGCCGGTGCCATCCTTGGTACCGTTTCAGCAGACCAACAGCAGGCGTTGAGCGATTACGGCATGGATCTGGGGATTGCCTTCCAGCTTATGGACGATACCCTTGATTACATCGCCAGCGAAGAGCAATTCGGCAAGGAGATCGGCCACGATCTGGAAGAGGGCAAGATCACCCTGCCGTTGATTCATACGCTCCAGCGGTGTACCGATGAAGAGCAGGAAGTCATTGCCGAGGTCGTCGAGAAAGAACTGCTGGAACCGGGTGATTTCGAGGCGGTCTTTACCTTGGTTCACCGCTACGGCGGCATCCAGTACACCACGACCGTGGCCGCCGAATATGTCACTCGCTGTAAGTCCCACCTCGATGCGTTCGCAGATTCCCCCGCCAGACGCGCGCTGATCGAACTGGCCGACTACGTCGTCAGCCGTAAGCGTTAAATGGCTGCCCTAGGTCGTTAAATGGCCTATCTTGCTGTTTTATTGTAAGTTTGTTGCTGTGATTCTGTGTGGTTCCCCTTGGCGTGGTTATTGCTTTGGTGAGGATGTCTTCATTTGCCGAAGCTGTACGAAGGGGGCGGCCATGGAAGAAGCCACGCTCGTTCACGAGGCTGAGTTGACCGTTGATGGCGCCAGTTACCAGATTCTTGTCTACCGGCATGTCGACGGCCGATACTTTGCCCTGACCGATCTCAGCAAGAACGACATCGTGATCAACGATGGCGATTCGCTCGAAACGGCCCTGGCGAAACAGCGCAGCGTACTCCCCCTCGCCATCGGCTCACGACTGATTCTCGCCGAGTTCAGAGGCCGCTCGCGGATGCCTGCCGGGTGTCAGCTCTGATCAGGTTCTGACAGCAGTCGGTCCTTGATTCCCCGTGATTCCTTGATTCATCGTGGTTTTTGCATATCCCCCTGCCTGTTGCCGGTAACGACAATTTCTGTCGCCGCTCTTTTGTCCTTGCAATCTCATTTCTCATGAACTAAAAGGGGAACCGGGGGGAGGTGCCCGCCTCCTTTGCCCCACCCGTTTGGAAGTTGGCCTGAATTAGCTGACATGACCACCGGAGGTAACAATGAGAGGGATATTCGTCCGCCTGCTTCCCCTGCTGCTGGTCCTCACCCTGACCGGTTGTTCGCGGGAGCAGACCGCCAAACCGGCCATTGAAGGAAACCCCGCACCCAATTTCACCTTGAACACGCTCGACGGGAAATCAGTCACCCTTGCCGACCTGCGGGGGCAGGTTGTGCTGGTCAATTTCTGGGCCACCTGGTGCCCACCTTGCCGCGCGGAGATCCCTTCGTTGATGCGGCTGAATGCCGCCATGGCGGGCAAACCGTTCCGGATGCTCTGTATTTCGATCGATGAAGGCGGCGCGGTGGCGGTGCAGCAATTTTTCCGTTCCAGCGGGATGATGCTGCCGGCTTTGCTGGATACCGACAAAAAGGCCGGTTTGGCCTACGGGATCACCGGTGTGCCGGAAACCTTTGTCATCGACAAGGGGGGTGTTATACTCAAAAAGGTCGTTGGCGGCATGGAATGGGACCAACCCGAGGTGGTCGCTTACCTGAACGACCTGACCAGCAAACCCCGCTAACGGCTGCGGGGAATTACCGGCCGATCCCGCCGGCTGAATGGAGTGGGCATGGAACCATCGCATATTACTTATTTTGGGGCATTTTTCGCCGGGCTGCTGTCGTTTCTCTCTCCCTGCGTGCTGCCGCTGATTCCCTCGTTCATTACCTACATAACCGGGCTCTCCTTTGCCGACCTCCAGTCGGAGCATCCGACCCACAAGGTTCGGCAACTGACGATCATTCATACGCTGCTGTTCATTGGCGGCTTTACATTCGTCTTTGTTTTGCTGGGGGCGTCGGCGACCTTCGTCGGCGGCTTTCTCCAGGAACACATGGTAACGATCAGGAAAGTCGGCGGGGTGCTGATTATTATCTTCGGCATCCATGTCAGTGGCCTGGTGCCGATTCATCTTCTGTTGGGGGAAAAGCGGATCTCGCTCCATCGCAAGCCGGCCGGGTATTTCGGCAGCTTTTTGGTCGGCCTGGCGTTTGCCGCCGGCTGGACTCCCTGCATCGGGCCGATCCTGGCCTCGATCCTGATGGTTGCCGCCACCGAGGAAACGATCAGCCACGGGATTATCCTGCTCTTGGTCTATTCGATGGGGCTGGCAATCCCGTTCTTCCTCGCCTCCCTCGCTATGCATCAGTTTTTGGTGTTTTTCAACCGCTTCAAAAAGTATATCCGGCTCTTGGAGATTGTTACCGGCGTTTTCCTTGTTGTCGTCGGGGTGATGATCTACGGCAACTACCTCAACATCCTCTCCCGGTACGCGATGAAATGGTTTGGAGGGATGTAGCGGATGACTGGTAGTGCTCTTTCGTTCCAGCTGGCCGTGGTCGATCTTGATGCCACGGAGGCGTTCTATGTTGGCATCCTGGAACTTGACGTAACTAGGGCGCTGACCGTTCGCGGCGCCCCAGAGCATCTGATCCTCAAGCAGCAGGGGTTCGAGATCATTTTCGTCGAGGACGACAACGTCCTCCAGGCGCATCCGCTGTTGGCAGAGCGTTTCGAAGAGTACCCCAAAGGGGTTGGCATGACTTTCCACCTGGCGGTGGATGACATTGAAGATGTCTACCAAGCGGTAGTTGAGGAAGAACTGGAAATCTTTTATCCACTGGAGCTGCGCCCTTACGGAGTCAAAGAATTCTGGTGTTTCGACCCGGACGGCTATCTGCTGGTAGTGGAAGAGGCCAGTACGCGCCAACCGTGATCGGCGCGGGTATTCGGGGGAGCTGTAGGGACGTGACCAGTCACGTCCCTATTTTTGTTCGTTTTTCTTGTCGTCCTTCCGCACGGGAGAACAGGAATCGGCCATTCAGGTCTGAACGCCAAAGCGGGGGAGGATCACCCGGTTGAGGATGATCCAGAAGGCGAGAAAGCCGAGCATGATCAAGATGTCTTTCATAATGTCACCTCTGCATTTCTTATATCAGATATAAGGTAGAATATATAGATAAAACAATTGGCCCGGCGGGGTGGCATCGTCGGGCCCGATGACTGCCGTATTATGTCTCAAGGGGTGAGATCATGTTCTTTCATCAGCGGGGCGAAAGAAAACACGGCATTATGTCGGACATTCCCGTTGACGGCAGCCGCTGTGCCGGATGTGCCGCCGACTGCTGCCGGGGATTTTTCAGTGTCGCTCTGACGCCGGAGGAATACGCGTTGCTGCAGCGGCTCGGGGCGCGGCGGCTCGAATTTACCCTAAGCGGCCGTTTCTATCTGATCATCGAAAATGGCTGTGAGTTCCTCTGCGAGGACCGTTGCGGCATATACGAGTCCCGGCCTACCATCTGCCGGCGATTCACCTGTAGTGACGGCGACAAGCCGGCTGCTGGCCGGTAGGGCGGGACGAACCGGCCGACCGTTGCCTTGCTTGAAGAATTGAATTTCGCCTCTCCATACATTCTTACTTGACAACTTCACTTGGCAAATTTATATTGAAAATCACTTTCAACTGTGGAGCGGGTGTGAACAAGGCCAAAAAGAAAATCTTTGCCGACTTCATCGCTGACCGGGGGCTGAAGACCACCCGCCAGCGGGATATAATTCTCGATGCTTTTCTCGCTTCAGATCGTCACCTGAGTATCGAGGACCTCTACCTCAAGCTGCGTACTAGCCACCCGAACATCGGTTACGCCACCGTCTACCGGACCCTGAAGCTGTTTGCCGAATCGGGCATCGCCCGGGAGATCCAGTTCGGCGACGGACAGACCCGTTACGAGCATGTGGAGCAGGGCGAGCACCACGACCACTTGGTCTGCACCGGCTGCGGGGCGATCATCGAGTTCGAGAACGAGGCCATCGAGAAACTGCAGGACAAGGTGGCGGCCAGCCACGACTTCCTGATCCAGTACCACAAGCTGGAGCTTTACGGCCTCTGTCCCAAATGCCGAAAGTAGCTGTCGGTGCTTCGGTCGGACAGGTGACGAGGGCGTTCACCGTCGCTGGAGTGTCGCGGCTCTTTTTTGGGTTTGGTGAGTGAAAGTGAATATCAAAAGCATAATTAAGAAGGAGCAGTCAAGACAATGGCCATTTTCAAGAAGAAACCTTCCTGCCATGGCCCGGTAACCGGGCCTGCCATCAAGGGAAAGAAGGTCGCCCTGGTTGGCAACCCGAATGTCGGGAAGAGTGTTCTTTTTAACGCCCTGACCGGAGCATACGTTGCGGTTTCCAACTATCCGGGCACGTCGGTTGAGGTGTCCCGCGGTTCGTCGACCATCGACGGCCAACCCTGCGAGATCATCGATACGCCCGGCATGTACTCGATCCTGCCGATCACCGAAGAGGAGCGGGTTGCCCGGGAAATCCTGCTCAACGAGCGGCCTGACGTCGTGTTGCACGTGCTCGACGCCCGAAATCTGGAACGGATGCTGACGATGACGATCCAGCTCGTTGAGGCCGGGCTACCGGTGATCCTGGTGGTCAACATCATGGATGAGGCGGAACGGATGGGCCTGGAAATCGATATCCCGCTATTGCGGGAAAAGTTGGGGATTCCGGTCATTGGTGCCGCCACGGCAAAGAAGCGCGGCTTGGCCGAAATCCGCCAGGCGATTGCCGGCTACGAAGAGGGGCGACAGGCGGTCTTCGGCTACAGTCGACGGCTGGAAGGCGATATCGTCACGATTGCCGAGCTTTTACAGGGAGAATACACCCTGAGTAGGAAGTCGCTGGCGTTGCTCTTGCTGCAGCGGGACGAGGAGATTGCCCGACTGGTGGCGGTGCAGGAGGGAGAGCGGGGTGCGTTCGTTGCCGAACGGGTGAAGGAGAAAATTTTTGAACGGCGTGAATCGTTTCACCTCGACCTGTCGCTGGAGCGGAAGGAGATCGTCAAGGGCCTCTTGGCCGGGGTGATCAGGACCCCGGCCCAACGCCGGGTAACCTTCGGCGAGCGGCTCTCCCGTTGGGCGGTCAATCCGCTGACCGGCGCGCCGCTCCTGATAGTCGTCCTTTACTACGGCCTGTACGAGTTCGTCGGGGTGTTCGGCGCTGGCACCCTGGTCGATTTACTGGAGGGAAAGCTGTTCGAGGGGTGGTTCAACCCCTGGATCAGCGGCGTCGTCAAGTCGATCATCCCCTGGGAGATCATCCAGGAGCTGTTCGTTGGCGAGTACGGGGTGATTACCCTGGGGCTCCGCTATGCGGTCGGGATCATTCTGCCGATTGTCGCAACGTTTTTCCTGTTCTTTTCCGTGCTGGAGGACAGTGGCTATTTCCCCCGCCTGGCCCTCCTGGTCGACCGGCTGTTCAAGAAGGTCGGCCTGACCGGCCGGGCGGTGATCCCGATGGTCCTCGGTTTCGGCTGCGATACCATGGCGACGATGGTGACCCGCACCCTGGAAACGGTACGTGAACGGGTCATTGCCACGGTACTGCTCGCCCTGGCGATCCCCTGCTCGGCGCAGCTCGGCGTCATCCTGGCGCTCCTTTCCAAGACGCCGGGAGCTCTCCTGGTCTGGAGCCTCTGCCTGCTCGCCATTTTCCTGCTGATCGGGCTGCTGGCGGCGAAGATCATGCCCGGAGAGACGCCGATGTTCTACATGGAGCTGCCACCGATGCGCCTGCCGCAGCTCTCCAACGTGCTGACCAAGACCTACACCCGGATGCAGTGGTACTTCATGGAGATCCTGCCGCTCTTCATCCTGGCGTCGGTACTTTTGTGGCTCGGCAAGGTGACCCATTTCTTCGAGCGGCTGGTGGACTGGATGGCGCCGGTCATGGCCGCCGTGGGGCTCCCCCGGGAGGCGGCGGTTGCCTTCATCTTCGGCTTCTTTCGCCGTGACTACGGGGCCGCGGGGCTCTATGACCTGCAGAAAAAGGGGCTCATGGACCCGCGGCAGCTGGTGGTGGCGGCGGTTACCCTCACCCTGTTCGTGCCGTGCGTTGCCCAGTTCCTGATGATGAAGAAGGAGCGGGGAACCAAGGCGGCACTGGGGATCGGCCTGTTCGTTTCGCTGGTGGCTTTCGCCAGCGGCTGGCTGCTCAATCGGTTCCTGTTGACGACGGGGGTCCTGTGATTCGTTGCGGTTACTGCGGTTATGAATTTTCCGAGGAAGAGGGTATCCGCGGTTGCGGCAAGTGCGGCAAGCCGGGCGGCTGCCGGATGGTGCGCTGTCCTCGCTGTTTCTATGAGAACCTGCCGGAACCCGGTACGGTCAAAAAGATGAAAAAGCTGCTGGAAAAGTTAAAATAATACAGATGTGCCATCCCTAATGGCCCTGCAGCGTTCTGCCTCGCCCCCATCGCTGCTCCCCGGCGCTCGCTGGTCGATCGCCTGCTGGCACAAGGAGAAACCTATGAAACTGTCGGAAAAAGCCGAAGAAATTCTTGAAGCACTCTGGATTGCCGTCGAGGAGGAAGGGAAAAGCTCGCTGGAGGTGGACCAGTTTCCTGTCCCGGCCGATGATCCCGCCTACCGGGAGCTGACCGGCCGGGCCTTCATCGAGCTTCGGCAGGGGCGGGTCTATTTCCGCCCCGAAGGGAAGGATGAGGGGCGGAATACCATCCGGCGGCATCGGCTGGCCGAGCGGCTGATGATGGACGTGCTCAATATCCGGGGTGAGGTGGGTGACGACAAGGCCTGCCAGTTCGAGCATCTGCTCCACGAGGGGGTCGACACCAAGGTCTGCACCATGCTCAATCATCCGGCCACCTGTCCGCACGGCAAGCCGATTCCGCCGGGCGACTGTTGCGACGAGGCAAAGAAGAGCGGCGATATCGGCGTGGTGCCGCTGACCGAGCTGAAGGCCGGTGACGAAGGCGCGATCGCCTACATCCTCACTGAAGACGATACGAAGATGCGCAAGCTGATGGCCATGGGGGTCCTGCCGGGAAACAGCATCGTTCTGATGCAGACATTTCCGTCCTACATCTTCCGGGTCGGTTTTTCCGAGTTTGCCATCGACACCAATCTGGCACGGGAGATTTTTGTCCGGCGGTAGCCGCTGTCGGTCACTGGTGGAGAGTAGCCGCGGCGATGGCTGGCCGCGGCTTTTTTGTCGGCTCCGGAGAAAAATGGCGACCGGCGACTTTCTTCTTGACACCGAAAACGTATACGGTTATTTGTTGGGTGCTACTAATTGTATGCTTGGTAACACCTGACAGTAAAATTACCTACGTTCGTGTTTAAGGAGGCTGGTCATGCATATGGCAGATGCACTGATCTCACCGGCGGTCGGCGGCACCATGTGGGCGGTGTCGGCGGGGACCGTCGCCTACTGCTCGCGGCGGGTGCGGCAGGAGCTGGACGACCGGAAAGTGCCGTTGATGGGCGTACTGGGCGCCTTCGTTTTTGCCGCCCAGATGATCAATTTTACCATTCCCGGCACCGGCTCCAGCGGCCATCTGGGCGGAGCGCTGTTGCTGGCGATTCTTCTCGGCCCCCACGCCGCCTTCCTGGTGATCGCCTCGGTGCTGGTGGTGCAGGCGCTCCTCTTTGCCGATGGCGGGCTGCTGGCCCTTGGCTGCAATATTTTCAACCTGGGCTTTTTCCCGGTCTTCTTTGCCTATCCGTTCATTTATCGCAAGCTGGCCGGCAGCGAGGTCGGCGGCGGCCGACAGGCGACAGCGGCCATTGTAGCCGCCGTGGCGGGATTGCAACTGGGGGCGTTCTGCGTGGTGCTGGAAACGGTTTCCTCCGGGATTTCCGCCCTGCCGTTCAAGACGTTCCTGATGATGATGCAGCCGATCCACCTAGCGATCGGCATCGTTGAAGGGGTGGTAACCTCGGCGCTGGTGACCTTTGTCGCCCGGGCCCGACCGGAAATCCTGGCCAATACCCGGAGCGGTGCACCCCTTGCCGCCGTGCCGCTGCGCCGGACGATTGTCGCACTGCTGCTGGCGGCGGTGGTGACCGGCGGGTTCGTCTCCTGGTTTGCCTCGGAGCGTCCCGACGGCCTGGAATGGTCGATCGCCAAGGTGACCGGCAGCGACGAACTGGCGGAACCGGCTGACGGTGTCCACCGGGCGCTGGCCACTACCCAGCAGCGAGTGGCCGTGCTCCCCGATTACTCTTTCAAACAATCCACCGTCCGGGCCAACGCCCGCACCGGCACGTCGGTGGCGGGGCTGGTCGGCACCCTGATTACCCTGGCGGTGGCCGGTCTGGCCGGCCTGTTGCTCCGTCGCCGCACCCGTCCCGCTCCGTAGCTGCCGGGAAGACGGCCGTATGCCGGCCGATCGCTGCTCCATCCGTTACCGAATTGCGGTCCCGTGGGGTATTGATCGTTTTGCGGCGATAGCCGCTGTGCTGATATTTTCTTTGCCGGGAGTACCCACTTCCGGTTGACCGTCGGGTACCCATGGCTTCTATCGATAAAGCGCTCCCCGAATTCGCCTACCTGGAGGTGCTCGCCACCCGCGAGACGCCGATCCACCGGCTCGATCCACGGGCAAAACTGCTGGCTACCCTGGTGTTCGTGGTCATGGTGGTCTCATTCGATCGCTACGCGCTTTCGGCCCTGTTCCCCTTTTTTCTCTTCCCGCTGGTGCTGGTTACCCGGGGGGGGCTGCCCGCCGGTTTCCTGCTCCGCAAGACACTGCTGGCGCTTCCCTTTGCCTTCATGGTCGGCCTGTTCAACCCCTTTTTCGACCGGACACCGCTCCTGGCCCTCGGCCCGGTGGTGATTTCCGGTGGCTGGGTCTCCTTTGCCTCGATCATTCTCCGGGCGCTGCTTACCGTTGGCGCGTCCCTGGCGCTGATTGCCGTGACCGGTTTTACCGGCGTCTGCCTCTCCCTGGAACGGCTCGGCTTTCCGCAGGTCTTTGCCGTGCAGCTGCTGTTCCTCTATCGCTACCTGTTCATCCTGGTGGAGGAGGGGGGCCGGACGGCGCGGGCCCGGGAGCTCCGCTCCTGTGGGGCCCGGGGGCAAGGGATCGCTTCCTACAGTTCGCTGGTCGGCAACCTGCTCTTGCGCACCTGGGACCGCGCCGAGCGGATTCACCGGGCGATGCTGTCGCGGGGATTCCAGGGGGAATTCCATCTGCGCCGGACGACGCGTTTCGGCTGGCGGGAGCTCGTGTTCGTCGCCGGCTGGAGCGGGCTGTTTGTCCTCTTTCGGTTAGTCAATATTCCGGTCCTGATCGGGACCCTCGTTACGGGAGTTGCAGGATGAGCCATCATATCGTCGAAGTCCGCGAGCTGTGCCACACCTATTCCGACGGCTCCGTCGCCCTGCGCGGCGTCTCGTTTCGGATCACCCATGGCGAGTCGGTGGCGATCATCGGTGCTAACGGGGCAGGGAAATCGACGCTTTTGATGCACCTGAACGGCTATCTCGCCCCCACTGGCGGCGAGGTGCGGATCGGCGACTATCCGCTGACCAGGGGGACCCTGCCGGAGGTGCGCCGAACGGTGGGGATGGTCTTCCAAGACCCGGACGACCAGCTCTTCATGCCGACGGTCTTCGACGACGTGGCGTTCGGCCCGCTCAATCTCGGTTTCCCCCGCGAAGAGGCGGAGCGCCGGTCGCTGGAGGCGCTGAGCCGGGTCGGCGCCGAGCATCTGCGGGACAAACCGCCCTACCGCCTGTCGGGCGGCGAAAAGAAGCGGGTCGCCATCGCCACGGTACTGTCGATGGCCCCCGACATCCTGGTGATGGACGAGCCGACCGAGGGGCTGGACCCGTTCGCCCGCCGGCAGCTGATCGGGCTGTTGCGGGAATTCCACCATACGAAGATCTTTACCACCCATGACCTTGACATGGTGTTGGAACTCTGTCAGCGGACCATCGTTCTCCATGACGGGGAAGTGGCCGCCGATGGCCCCCCGGAGGATATCTTCCGGGATGTGGCCCTGTTGGCCGCCTGCCGGCTGGAACAACCCCTGTCGATGCAGGGGTGTCCCGTCTGCGGCCGAACCATTCATCAGGAACCAGGAGGGAACCGATGAAACGACTTTCGTTGATGATGTTCTGTTGCCTGTCGTTCGGGATGGCGGCGGGTGCGGACGGCGGTGAAGGGCCGGCCGGCGAGGCCGGGACCGGCTTGGCCGAACCGTGGGCCTGCCGCGAAGCGGCGGCGCTGGCCCGGCAATTTGCCGCCGAAACAGCACTGGCCAGTTGGCGCGAAAACGAACCGTGCCGGCGCCGCGAGGCTGCGGCGTGCCTGGCTGCCGTTCAGGAAAAAATGCTGGCTGCCGCCGGGACAGCCGGTCGCGCCGCCGTTTCCGACGAGACGCTGGCGCGGCTGTCCCGCCTCGATGCTGCCTTGCGGGGCGAACTGGCCGACAACGAAGGCTACCAGACCCGTCGCAAAGAGATCCAGGCGATGCTGGCCAAGCCGGAAACACCGCCTTTCCTCTACAAGGTCGGGGTCGACGGCTTTCTCCGCGGCGAGGGGGTCGCTGCCTTCCGGCTCACCGATTTCAGTTACCGGCCCGATCACGGCGAGGGGCGGTTCCTCTACCGGGTCAAACCGTATCTTTATTGGCATCCCACCGACTTTCTCGACCTCCACCTGGAAGGGCAAGGCTACGGCTACAGCGGCGGCAACCAGTACTACGGTAAATATTCCCTCTACCAGGGCTTCATCGAGGGACGCTGCCCGCGCTTCGAGGGGCTATCCGTGAAAGTCGGTCGCCAGGAACTGGTGTACGGCAGCGCCTTTATGCTCGGCAGCGATTCGTTCTACGACGGGTTGAGCTATGATGCCGTGAGGGTGCGGCTGACGCCGGTCGGGCCGCTGACCGTCGACCTGTTCGGCGGCTGGTATGCTCCGCCCTTTGCCGATGGGATGGCGGGGAACCTGGCGGGCGGTTATGCCAGCTGGGCTTTCGGCGAGGAAACGGCTCTGGAGGCCTATACCTTCCGCGATACCGGCTCCGCCGACCACCAGGTCGGCGAGTACCGGACCAGTTGGGGGCTCCGCGGAACCATGGCACTGGGACCGGTGGAACTGGAAGTGGAGCCGGTCTGGCAGACCGGGCGCCTGTACAACGCCGATCTGGGGGGCAACGAAAGCATCCGGGCCTGGGGCGGACATGCGGACCTGACGGTTGAGGCAACCCTCGCTGACCGCCGCACCTCGCTGTTCATCGGCGCGGCGTACGGCTCCGGCAGCCGGGATGCCGCCGCCGGCGCCAGTGCGCGGCAGGAGTTCAGCAATCCGGCTACCGATACCTCCTTGACCGGCGACATGAACGTGGTTGGCTCACTGGCGGGACTCGACGTGGGGGATTACCATGCCAGCGGCCTGCAGGTCTATACCCTCGGCTGGGGGGTCGATCTGCTGTCGGCGGTGAATTTCTCCGCCACCGGCCGCTATTTCCTGGCCAATTACGTACCCGAGGGGGCAAGCCGCCGGCTCGGTCTGGAAACCGACTTCACCCTTACCTGGACCGCCAGCGACGAGCTGGCACTGATCGTCGGCTACGACCGCTTCTTCACCGGCGGCTTCTTCCACGCCGCCACCGGCAGCGACAGCGATATTCATTACGGCTATGCGATGCTCCAGTTCAACCTTGCCCACCAGCGGCCGAAGCGACCGGCGGTTCGCTGACCGTCACCCCGCAATGGCGCCGGCTGCCGTGTCCTGGCAGCCGGCGCGGATCTTTCCTTCACGGCGACGTCTCCGTCGACCGGCATTTCTATTTCCCCTTTCCTGATTTGACACTTCCGGAATCGTCGTTATAATTACCCCTGATTTATACGAGAATCTATAATGAGACAAAACGGTTACCGTCCTGTTTTCGGGTAGGCCGGTAACTATGATGGAGTGATGCCCGAGGGATGCTCGCGCGTGCGCTGTCTGGAGATAGTTTGTTGCTGATCGGCTTGCTGTGTCTGATGCTTGCCGTTCTGCTGCCGGTAGCCGTTGCCGGCGCCGGCCGAGTCGGCGGTATGCCGCTTGCCGTCGCTGCCGTTGCGGCGGGACAACCCGGCTGCTCCGCCGTCGGGAGCGTTGCCCCGGCCGCCGCAGAGGCGGACGATGCTTCGACATTCGAGCGCGAGCAGCTGTTGCCGGCGGTATTTCCCCATGCGGTACCATCACGGATGACGTTCGCCGTTCCTCCGGCCCGGTCGAGGGAGGTGGCAATTTACCTTCCCGAGCCGCCCGACCCCCCACCACGTTTCACCTGCCCCCGCTGGCATTGACCGGCCCGAACGATCTCTGCCCCTTGCCGGGGCGAACGCTTCGCCGCCGGACATTATCGCTTGCCGCCTGGCCCTCTTGCCGGGTGGCTGACGGTTGTCACCGCTGACCAGAAGGGGAGGGGTCTGCCCCTGGAGGAATATATCGATGAAGTTATGTGATAAAGCCGGTTTGCTGCTGGTTCTTGCCGGGCTGGCGCTGCCCGGGACGGGGGTGGCGGAAAATCTGATGCTCGACGAGATCGTCGTCCGGGGCGAAACGGAGTCGCCCCGGGAAGAGACGCTCTCTATCCGCGAGGTGCGGGAGAGTCCGGCCAAGGATGTGGGCGAGGCGCTGAAGCAGTTGGAGGGGCTGGCCATCGTCCGCAAGGGAGCGATCGCCAACGACGTGGTGCTGCGGGGGCTGCAGCGGGACAATATCAATGTCCTGGTCGACGGAGTGCGGGTCTATGGCGCCTGCCCCAATCGGATGGATCCGCCGTCGTTCCATTACGATTTTGCCGAGATCGAGGAGATCAAGGTCGTCAAGGGCCCGTACGACCTGGAGAACGCCGGCAGTCTCGGCGGGACCGTCGAGACAGTGACGAAAAAGCCCCAGCCGGGCTTTAGCAGCGACCTGACGCTCGGCTATGGTTCCTACGACAGCGTCAACGCCTCGGCAACCGCCTCCTACGGCGCCGACCGGTTCGACGGGCTGCTCGGCTACGCCTTCAAATATTCCGGTGTTCCCGAAGCGGGGGACGGCAAGCTGATTACCGACATCTATCCGGCGACCAACCCGAATCGCTACCGGGCCGACACCCTCGATTCGAAGGCCTACGAGATCAATACCGGCTGGGCTAAATTCGGCCTCAGGCCGACGGCGAAGAGTCGGATGGAGCTTGGCTACTCCTACCAGGATGCCGAGCATGTGCTTTATCCCTATCTGAAAATGGATGCGGACTACGACCGGACCCACCGGCTCAACTGGCGCTACCGGGCGACGGACCTCACCGGTCCGGTCAAGGCGGTTCACCTGCAGGCCTATTGGGACCGGGTCAGCCACCTGATGGACGACAGCCTGCGGCAGAGCGCCGTCGGCAAAGCGCGGGACTACTCGATGCAGACCGACGCCCGCTCCCAGGTGGTGGGGGCGAAAGCCAACGCGACGGCGGCGGTCGGCCCGGGGAGCCTGAAGGGGGGCGCCGACTACTACAGCCGCAACTGGGACGCCCTGAACGTGCGGGCTGCCTATACCGCCGCCCAGCCTTACGCGCCGCTCAACATGATTCCGGATGTCTTCGTCGATAATCTCGGGCTGTTTGCCGAATACGAACTGCCGCTCGCCGAGCGGGTCAAGCTGCGGGGGGGTGTGCGGGGCGACCTGACCTGGATCAGGGCCGATAAGGCGAACAATGCGACGGCGCAGGACGACCGCACCGATTTCGCCGAAGTGAGCGGCAACCTGCAGCTCACCTGGACGCCGGCCAGCGGCGTCGAGCTGTTTGCCGGGCTAGGGCGCGGGGTGAGAACCCCCGACCCGGAGGAACTCTACATCGATGTGCCGGCCATGGCGCCGGCGATCACCTGGCGGGGGAATCCGGCGCTGCGGCCGACGGTCAACCATCAGGCCGACCTGGGGGTGAAGTATGCCACCGGGCGGTATTATGTCAGTGCGTCGCTCTTTTACAGCCGCCTCGACGATTATGTCAACCTGGCTGCCGTTTCCACCGCCCTCAAGAGTTACCGGAACATCGATGCCTCGTTGTGGGGGGCCGAGTTCGGTTCCCAGGTGTCGCTGCCGGCCGATCTCTATCTGAAGGGCTCTCTTTCCTACACCGAAGGGGAGAACCGGGACGACCATCGGCCGCTGGCGGAAATTCCGCCGCTCAAGGGGAGCTTGGCGCTCCGCTACGATGTGGAGCGCTGGTTCGTCGAAGCGGTGCAGAATTTCACCGCCCGCCAGGACCGGGTCGATTCGGGACTTAACGAACAGGAGACAGCCGGCTGGCTGACCACCGACCTGAAAGCCGGCGTCAAATACGACTCGCTGTCGCTTTACGGCGGCGTCAACAACCTCCTGGACAACCAGTATTACAGCCACTTGTCGTATCAGCGGGACCCCTTTGCCAGTGGCGTCGGCTTCAAGGTTCCGGAGAACGGGCGCAATTTCTACCTGACGGTCGCCTATGCCTTTTGACCGCCATGCCTGGGTGATTACCAGCCGAAAGGAGTATCTCGTGGGAAAACGAATTGTTCTGCTGCTTGTTGCCGCCATCCTCGTCCTGACCGCCGGTCTTGCCGGCGCCGCTTCCCTGCCACCACAGGCGGGTGGCGCACCGCCGGCGGCCGCCACCGTGCCGGCCGATGTCGCCACCCATCCGGAGTGCGACAACTGTGGCATGAACCGGGGGAAATTCTCCCATAGCCGCGTCCTGATCACCTATGCGGACGGCACGACCGTCGGGACCTGCAGTATCAACTGCGCTGCCGCCATGCTGGCGGAACGGCAGGGACAGGCGGTCACCTCGGTGCAGGTCGGCGACTACAACGACGGCACGCTGCTCGCTGCCGAACGGGCGCTGTGGGTAATTGGCGGCGACCGGCGCGGCGTGATGACCGCCACCCCCAAATGGGCCTTCGCCGACCAGGCGGCCGCCGCCGCGTTCATCGCCCGGCACGGCGGTCGACCGGCCTCCTATCAGGAAGTCCTGCGGGCGGCGACGGACGAGCTCTGAGCCGCTGCCGGCGGGAGGGGGAAATGCATTCCCGTGAATACCCCGGCAGATTTGTTGCATGGTCGCTCTTGGCCCACGCTGTCCTGATCGCAGGGCTGGTGGCCGTCGTCGAATGGCGGCCGCCCCGGCTGCTTGTGCCGGCGATCCTCGTCGATCTGGTGGTCGCCGAATCGCCGCCACCCGTGCCGGCCATGCCGACGGTCGCCCCGCAGCCGGGGCCGGTCCGGCGGGGAGCGCCGCCGGCTGCCGGCGCCAGGAAACAGCCGGTCGAGCCGCGGCAGGCGGCGGCGATCCCGCTGGTGACCGCGCGATCGGCAGCGGTACCGTCGGTGACCGTTGCGCCGGTGGGCGAGCCGGTCCGGGCGGCGGCTCCCGCCGTGGCGGTCCCCGTTACGCAGCCGGCGGCTCTTGCACCGCCGGCTGCCTCGTCACCGCCGGCCGGGGCCGTCGGGGGCGGTGACCGGACCGAACGCCCGGCGTACAGCGGACCGGCAACGGGGGAGAAGGAACGTTATCTGACACTGCTCCGGCAGCTGATCGAGGGGCGCAAGGAGTATCCGGCCATGGCCCGTCGTGGCCGCCTGGAGGGGACGGTGCGGGTCCGCTTTGCCGTGGCCCGCGACGGCACGGTCCGGGCGGTCGAAGTGGCTCGCTCCTCGGGCGTGCCGCTGCTCGATGCCGGCGCGGTCCGGGCGGTTAACCGGGCTGGGGCGTTCCCGCCGCTGCCGGCGGCGCTCGCCGGCGACGAGGCACACTTCGAGGTGCCGCTGGTTTTCAGCCTGTCGCCCCGGTAGCCCGTTGGGCGCTGCCGTCATTTCACCACCAGGGAGAGACCAATGAGAAAATTCGGCTTGCTGCTGGTAATGCTGTTGACCATGGCTGCTGTGTCCGCCGGGGCACGGGAGGCGGCTCCCACCCCGCCGGCCGGGGCCAAGTGCCCGGTCTGCGGCATGTTCGTCGACAAGTACCCTAACTGGGTCAGTGTCCTCACCTTCAAGGGGGGGGAGCGGGTGTACTTCGACGGGGTGAAGGACCTCTGCCGCTACTATCTCGACCTGAAGAAATACCGGCCGTCCGGCAAGCCGGCCGACGTGGTGCAGGTCACCGTCCGGGAGTATTACCACCTCCGGCCGATCGACGGGACGAAGGCGTATTATGTGCTCGGCAGCGACGTCTACGGGCCGATGGGGCACGAACTGATCCCGCTCGCCTCGCCCGCCGATGCCAGCGAATTCATGCAGGACCACCGGGGGACGCGGATTCTCCGTTTCCGCGAGATCACCCCGGCGATCCTCGGCACGCTGGAATAAGGGATGGCGGTGAACGATTCCGGACGGGGCGCGGGACTCGGTTATGCCTGGAGCTATCTGGCCGTTACCGCGCTGCTGATGGTTGTCCTGGGGCTCCTGGCACTCCATGCCCGTGTCCGGCAGCGGGCGGATCGGGAGAGCCTGGCCCGTTCCGCCGGACTGGTGCGGCGCCTGGGCCTCACCGACCTCTGCCTCTATACCGAGGCGCGCCATACCCGCCATCCGGCCATGGCCGACCTCCATACCCCGTTCCAGGACGGACCGCTCTCCCTGGACCATTTCCCCACCGGTTCGCTGGTCAGCCTGCCGGCGACCCTGACGAGGAATCATGAAACACGCCCTTGACCGCTACCTGAACATCCTCCAGTACACCATTGCGGCGCTACTCAGGCGGCGGGGGAAGAATTTTTCGTTGCTGGTGATCTTCACCTTCCTCATCTTCGTGCTGGCGTCGGTGATGTTTTTCACCACTGCCCTGAAGCGGGAGGCGGCGCTGCTGCTCGAGGGGGCTCCCGACCTGGTGGTGCAGAAGATGATGGCTGGCCGCCACGATCCGATCCCGCTCACCTATGCCACCAGGATCGAAGCGATCCGCGGCGTCACCGAGGTCCGGCCGCGGCTCTGGGGCTACTATTACGAGCCGGTGGCCCGGGCCAACTATACGCTCATGGTCCCCCTCGCCGCCCCGCCGCCGGCCGGGGAGGTCAGTATCGGCCGCGGCGTCGCCCGCTCCCTGCATCTTGCCGTGGGCGATCTGGTCATGCTCCACGACTACCGTGGCGGCATCGTGCCGTTCGAGGTGCGAAGCCTGTTCGCCGCCGACTCGGAACTGGTCTCTTCCGACCTGCTGTTGATGGCGGAGCCCGATTTCCGGGCGCTGTTCAACGTTCCGGCCGCTGTGGCCATCGATCTGGCGGTCAGCGTCAGCAACCCGCGGGAGCTGCCGACCGTGGCCGCCAAGATCACCGCCGCGCTGCCGGATACCCGGGTGATCGTCCGGGATGATATGCTCCGGACCTACGCGGCGATCTTCGACTGGCGCGCCGGGATGATGATCGTCATCCTCTTCGCCGCCATCCTGTCGTTCGTGATCTTCGCCTGGGACAAGGCAACCGGCCTGAGTGCCGAGGAACGAAAAGAGATCGGCATCCTCCGGGCGGTCGGCTGGGATACGGCGGACATCATCCTGCTCAAGGTCTGGGAGGGGGCGGTGATCGCCCTGACCTCCTTCCTGCTCGGGGTGATCCTGGCCTACGGCCATGTCTTCTTCCTCGGTACGACCATCTTCGAACAGGCCCTCAAGGGGTGGTCGACCCTCTACCCCCGCTTCCGGCTGACGCCGTTCATCGGCGGCGGGCAGCTGGTGGTGCTGTTCATGCTGACCGTCGCTCCCTACCTTGCCGCGACGGTGGTGCCGGCCTGGCGGGCGGCGACCACCGATCCCGAATCCGTGATGAGGAACTAGCATGCTCGAACTGACCGAGATTACCAAACGCTACCATGTGGGCCAGGCCAACGAATTTGCCGCCCTCGACGGGGTCAGCCTGAGCATCGCTCCCGGCACGGCGACGATCCTCCAGGGGCCGAGCGGTTCGGGCAAGACCACCCTGCTGGCCCTGATCGGCTGCATGGGGCGGCCGACCGCCGGCCGAATCCGCCTCTCCAGCCAGTGGGACCTGGCCGGGCTTGGCTTCGGCGACTGCGCGGAGCTCGAACTGACCGGCCTGGCGGAGCGGTTTCTGACCGCCATTCGCCGCCGGTTGTTCGGTTTCGTCTTCCAGAGTTTCAACCTGATCGCCGGGATCAGTGCCCTGGAGAACGTCATGCTGCCGGCCTACCCGACCGGGATGAGCCACGGCGAGTGCCGGGAACGGGCCGCGACGCTCCTGGCGTCCTTCAATCTGAGCCAGCGGGCCGCCACCCGCGTCGAACTCCTTTCCGGCGGCGAGATGCAGCGGGTGGCGATTGCCCGGGCGCTGGTCAACGATCCGGCGATCATCATTGCCGATGAGCCGACCGCCCATCTCGACACCCGGCTTTCCGCCGAATTCATGGCGATGATGGCTGACTGCAAGGCTCAGGGAAAGACGGTGGTGATCGCCAGCCATGACCCGCTGGTCTGCAGCTGGCCGCTGGCCGAAACGGTGGTGGAGATGCGGGACGGCCGGGTGATCGGCGTGGAGCGGCGCCAATGATGTTGCAGCCGGCGGTCCTGGCCCTGCTCAGCGCCTCGCTTTTGGTCTCGCTGATGACGGTCGGCGCCGGCTGGCTCGGGTTGCAGATCCTGCGCCACTGGGACCCGCGCAGCGGCAGCGAACGGCAACTGCTGCTGGAGCGGCGGACCTACCTGGTTTCCACCCTCCTCCGGTTCTGCTTTCTGCTCCAGGCCCTGTCGCTCTTTTATTTCATCTACACCGCGGACAGCCTCCATTCCCGCTTTGCCGGCGCGATGTGCGCGGTCGGCACCTTGAACGTCGATCCCTACGGTTACCCGGTGCTGCTGGTGAAGATCGTCACCTTCCTGCTGGCGGGCGTCTGGCTGATCATCAACCACACCGACAACCTGGCCTACGATTATCCGTTGATCCGGCCGAAATATCTGCTGCTGCTGGTGATTGCCCCGCTGGTGGTCGTCGAGGCCGGGCTGCAGCTCGCGTATTTCGCCGGGCTGCGGACCGACGTGGTCGCCTCTTGCTGCGGTAATCTCTTCAGTGCCGCCGCGTCGAGCCTGCCGGGAGAGATGGCGGCGCTTCCCGGCCGGCCGCTGATGGCGGCACTGGCCGTCGCCGTCCTGCTCACCGTGGCGAGCGGGATCGTCTTTTACCGTTGCCGGCGTTGGGGGCTCGTCTTTTCCCTGGCCAGCGTCGCTACCTTCCCGCTGGCCATCCTCGCCCTCATTTCGGTGCTCTGCCTCTACTTCTACCAGCTGCCGACCCACCACTGCCCGTTCTGCCTGCTGCAGCGGGAGTACGGCTACATCGGCTATCTCCTCTATCTGGCTCTCGGCACCGGCGCCGTCGCGGGAGCCGGTACCGGCTCCCTGCTGCCGGCCGCCCGGCTGCCGAGCCTGCGAGCGATCGTCCCGCGGCAGCAGCGGCGGCTGGTGGTCGTGACGATCATCGCCTATCTCCTCTTCATAGCGCTGGTGCTCGGCCGGATGGCTCTGACCGACTTCCATATGGACCACTGGTAACGGGGCGCGGCATGGCGGGAAGGGCGCCACGGTTTTTACGCTTGACGCCGGCGGCGTGATGGGGGGAAAATGCCGGGGCGCACCGCCGGTATGGCGGCGTTCGCAGAGTTCACCACCGGAGGAAATCATGAGAAGGATCGTCTGCCTGACGGCAGCCATTACCGTCCTGGCCGCTTCGGCCGCCCTGGCCGCCGAGCGGGTCGCCCTGCCGAAGAATTACCTGAAATGGGCGAAGAGCAAAGAAAAGACCATCACCGACAAAACCTCGCTCTTTTACGGCATTCACAACATCTACGTCGACAAAAAGACCCTGCCGGCCTACCGGAAGGGGGGGCCGTACCCGGAGGGGAGCCAGTTCGTGGTGGTCCAGTATGGGATCAGGGAGGTGGCCGGCAAGCCGGTCAAAGGGAAGAAGAGCATGGTGGTGCTGATGAAAAAGGACAAGCGGCAGACCGCCACCGGCGGCTGGCTCTTTGCCGGCTTCACCGCCGAGGGGAAACCGTCCGGTCTCGACCCGGTGAAAAACTGCTACGAGTGCCACCTGAAAGAGGCGCAGGCGACGGACTTGGTCATTTCGAAGTACGCCGATTTCAAGTAGCAGCTCCGCCCCCACCCTCAACCTGCCGTTTTCATCCCGGGCGCCGCCGACCAGCGGCGCTTTTTTCGTCTCTCACCCCGGGAATTTTGCCTTAATATTTCCGTTACTCCGTCGATAAGCCTAACTATGGTTTCTCCCCGCGATGACACGTCCCGTCCCGCCACCGGGCGACAGCAGCCATACGGCTCGGTCTGGTTCGAGAGCCGCTGGTACCGTTTTCTGCTGACATACACCCTGGTGGCCGGGATGGTCACGGCCATTTTCGCCTGGATCGCTTTCGACCATCGGCTCGTTCACCGCGAACGCCTGGCGGCGCGGGAGGCGGGGTTGGTCGACAGCGAGCAGGAATGGCTTGAAGCACTGTTTGTGCGAACCCAGGCCAATCTGCGCGTTCTGGCTGCCGACGACGACCTGTATGTCTTTCTCGCTTCCGGGCGGGAGGAAGCCCGCCTGACCCTGGAGATGCAGCAGCGGTTGTTTCTCGAGGTGCAGAACGGCAGTTACTCACGGCTTTGTCTGCTCGACAATGCCGGCCGGCCGGTTATCAATGTTGTCGACCGGCGCCACTTCGAGCCCGTTCCCCCGGAATCGCTCTCTCCGGCGTTTGCCGGGAAGGCTCTGGCCCGGCGGGTTGCAGCCCTTGCCCCCGGTCGGGTCGCCATGATCGCCCTGGCGCCGCCGCCGATTTCGGCAACGGCTGGCTATACCCCCGGCCTGGTCCTCCGCTTCATGACGCCGGTGTTTGATTCGCCGGGTCAGTTACGCGGCACTCTCCTTCTCGATTACCGCGGTGAACGGGTCATCGAGGGGATGAACCGGTGCAGTGCCAAATCCCTCGGGACACTTTTCCTCGTCGATCAGGACGGGCTGGTACTGGTGGATGCCCACGATGGCGTGGCCGGTCATCCTGCCGGCAACGGCGGGCGGGCCGATTTCGCCCGACTCCATCCCGACTTGTGGCGGGCGATGAAGGCGGGTGGCAGCGGACAGCGACTGACCGCCAACGGGTTGTTCACCTATGTGGCCATTGCGCCGGCTCTTGCAGGTGATGACGATCCCGATGTGCCGGGACCGGCGGGAAGAGCGCTCTCCCCCCCTGCCACCACCGTCTATCTGGCATCATTCGTGTCGACGGAACGATGCCGTGCCTACCTGTGGAATGAACTGATCGATCTGCTTTATGCCTATCTGGTCGCCATGGGGGGAGTGGCGGTCGGTGCCTGGTTCTATTCCGGGGTGCAGCAGAAGCGTCTGGCGGTCCAGCGCGACCTCGGTCAGTCCCACAGCATGCTCAATTCGCTTATCGCGGCGTCACCGCTGGCAATTTTCGCTCTCGATGCCACGGAAGTCGTCACGATCTGGAACCCGGCGGCCGAGCAGATGTTCGGCTGGCCAGCGGCCGAGGTGGTCGGCAACCGGCTGTCCGCAGTTGCCAGACGGCCGGGTTGTTTCCCCGATCATGTCTGGACACGGGTCCTGAACGGCGAGACCGTCACCGGCCTCGAATTTCGCCCCTGCCGTCGGGACGGCCGGGCCGTCGACTTGGTCATGGCCGCTGCGCCGGTCCGCAACGAGCAGGGGGAGGTAGCCGTCATCATGGCGCTTGCTGCCGATATCACGGTGCAGAAGGCGAGCGCGGCGGCACTGGTCGATGCCAAGGAGGCAGCTGAGGCGGCCAACCGGGCCAAGAGCCAGTTCCTGGCAAACATGAGCCACGAGATCCGCACGCCGATGAACGGGGTGATCGGCATGCTCGACCTGCTGCACGAGTCTCTGCCGGTCGGTCAGCAGGCGGAATACGTGGCCATCGCCCATCGGGCGGCCGACAATATGCTGGCGGTCATCAACGGCATACTCGACTTTTCCAAGATCGAGGCGGGGACACTGCAACTGGAGGCGGTTCCCTTCGTCCTGCGACAGGCTGTGGAGAAGGGGGTCGGGCCGCTCCGTGCCGAGGCGGCCCAGAAAGGGGTCGAGCTGGCGATGGTGTATGCGGATGTCGTCCCCGAGCAGGTGGTCGGCGATCCGGTCCGGACCGTCCAGATCATCGTCAATCTGGTCGGCAACGCCGTCAAGTTCACCCGGCAGGGGCGTATCCGGCTGGCAATCGGCGCGGAACCGGCGGGGAACGACACGCTGATGCTTGCCATTACCGTCAGCGATACGGGGATCGGTATCCCGGCCGACCGGCTGGCGGCGATTTTCGAGCCGTTCTCCCAGGCCGATGGTTCCATGACCCGCCATTATGGCGGCACCGGCCTGGGATTGTCGATCGTCAGGAAACTGGCGACGGCAATGGGTGGCAAGGTTTGGGTCAGCAGCGAACCGGGGAAGGGGAGCACCTTCATCTGCACCGTCACGGTGGGGACCGCTCTTACCCAGCCCCAGCCGGAAACCGGGGCGGGTGTGCCGGCGGCGGAACAACCAGCGCCGGTCGCTTCTCCCGGTCCCGGCAGCAGCGGCCGGCCCCTGCGGATTCTCTACGCCGAAGACAGCCCCGTCAACCAGGAGGTCATCACCATCGTTTTACAACGGGACGGCCACCGGGTGACGGTGGTCGACAACGGCGAGGCGGTGCTGGAACTCCTCGACCGCGAGGAGTTCGACCTGGTGTTGATGGATCTGCAGATGCCGTTGATGGACGGCTTCGAAGCGACGCGGCAGATTCGCCGGCGCGACCGCGAGCGAGGCGGTCATCTGCCGGTGATCGCCCTGACCGCCCATGCGATTGACGGAGCCCGGGAAAAGTGCCGGGCGGCCGGGATGGATGATTACCTTTCCAAACCATTCACGGCGGAGAAGCTACGTGCCCTCTTGGCGTGCCATGGCGGGCCGGTCCGGGGGCCGGGCGGAGCGGCGCTGGTCGGGAAGGAGGGCGGTAGCGGTATTGCCGCCGCTCATGGCACGGAGATTGTCGACGAGTTGGCCGGTGCCATGGCGGCCAACGATGCCGAGCAGATCGAAATGGTTGCCGCGCGGCTGAAGCGGTTGGCGGGCGAAGCCCGTCTGGAGCGGCTTGCCGACGAGGCGTTCCGTATCCAGCTGGCGGCCCGGCGCAATGATCCGAACAAGTATCCGGCGCTGCTTGAGGCGGTTCGTTCCCTGGCGGGGGCGCTGCCGGGGAGCGGGACGGCGGTTGTCGGGAACGAAGGTGAAGATCCGGCCGGCAAACAGCGGCCGGTGGGATAATGGCATAACGGAAAGGAGCAGGAATGAAGACGCTGATAGTGGAAGACGACTTTATCTCCCGGAAAATCATGATGGAACTGCTGACCCCGCTGGGTGAGTGCGATGTTGCCATCGACGGCGAGGAGGCGGTTCAGGCCTTCCGGCTGGCCCATGAGGAGAAACGCCCCTACGATCTGATCTGTATGGACATCATGATGCCGAACATGGACGGCACCGAGGCGCTGAAGCTGATTCGCGCTGCGGAAAGCGCCATGGGGGTGGCCGCTGCCCATGAGGTGAAAGTTGTCATGACGACGGCTCTCGACGATCCCAAAAGCGTGGTCGAGGCATTTTACCATGGCGGTGCCACCTCCTACCTGGTCAAACCGATCAGTAGGCAGAAGCTGATGAAGGAAATCAGGAGCCACGGCCTGCTCTGAAGGCGTGGGAACTGCGGTAAATCAGGGGAAACTGGCGGAGATCAGGAAATTCCTGAGATGCCGAGCGGTTTTTTGCCTAAAGGTTTGGCGCCTCGGGCCGATAAGGTAAGCGTTATCAATAACATAAAGACGAAAGCCCCTCCGGGTGACCGGTTGTGCTCCGTCGGCGAGGTTGTGGTTAGTGAAAATTCCCTTTTTGCGCAGTTTTGGCAACGGACCGGATAGCTCGTCGGCGGGCGATGATTTTGCGATCGGTGCCCCGATCGGCGATCAACTGGCCGGCCAGTTCGGCGGCTGGGCGCAACACCTGGAGACTCTGGGCGAACAACTGCTCCTCCTGAACGGCTCCACCGAAGACGAGTTCCTTGCCATTGGCGCCCGTCTCCATGATTTTTACAGCCGCGCCGCCGACATCGAGCGCATGACCCAGGCAATTGCCGGGCAGGTGATGGGCGAAGAGATCAAGGGAGAAATGGCTTCGCTCGGGACGATCCTCGAACGGATCGGCGGCTACCTGGCCCACGCCGAGGAAGAGGTTGAACAGAGCACAACCACCCTGGAAACGATCCGCGACCTGATCGTCCACCTCAACGACCCGCTGGACGGCTTCAAGAAGATCATCAAGAACCTCCACATGTTGAGCACCGCCGTCAAGATCGAGAGTGCCCGGCTTGGCGAAGGGGCGGCCGGCTTCAATACCCTGGCCGAGGATGTGGAGCGCCTGTCGGTGTCGATCCGTGACAGATCGGCCAGCATCCTGGCCGAGCGGGATGCCCTCGGCGGGATGATTGAGGGGACTCTCGGCCGGGTCGCCCAGGTCGAAACCGAACAGCGGAAGAACATCCGGCCGATCCTCGACAAAACCGGGGACAGCCTCAGCACCCTTGCCGTGGTCCACGAGCGCTGCTCGGCGGCGGCAGCGAGCGTCTCCGCGCTCTCGGCGGAAATTTCCGGCAACATCGGCGAAGTGGTTACGTCGCTCCAGTTCCACGATATCACCCGCCAGCAGATCGAGCATGTCAAGGAGGCCTTCGACGACATCCGCTGCCAGCTCGAAGCGCCGGTTACCGATTCCCGGGCCGTCGCCGGCGAATGCGCCGACATCTGCGAACTGCAGCAGGCCCAGTTGCAGCACGCGGCCGCCGAGCTGGTAACCGCCGTTGAGCGGGTTGTCGGCGGCCTGCAGGATATCGCCCGCAAAGAGGCCCATATGGCCGATGAATCGCGGGGGATGGCCGGTATCGCCGATCAGACCGGGCACTCGCTCTTTGCCGAGATGGAAAACGATATGGGGATGGTGGCGGCTGCCTTGGCCGAGAGCGCTGAAGCGAACCGCAACCTGACCGTGGCAATGGAGGCGGTGGTGGCCTCGGTGAGCGATATTGCCAAATTCGTCAACGACATCGAGGAGATCGGCTCTGAGATCGAGCTGATCGCGCTCAATTCCCAGGTCAAGGCGGCCAATACCGGCGACGGTGGGGCGGCGCTCGGGGTGCTTGCTGAAGCGATCCAGAACCTTTCGGGCGATGCCCGGACCCGGACCGGCGCCGTTTCCGAAATGCTCCGGAAAGTCACCGAGGTTACCGAGAGCCTGATCCGGGAGAACCGATTGGAAGTGCGAACCATGACCGACGAGGTGGAGAGCTTGGTCAGCGAGCTGAAGCTGCTGCTCGGTTCGGTTCGGCGGATCAACGAAGAGCTGCTGACCTTCCTCGGTGAGATGGATGGCGCGGTCCAGTTGCTGTCCGTCGATATCGATGCGGCGACCCGCGGGGTGAGTGTCCATCATTCGGTACAGCAGGTCCTGAGCGAAGCGATCGGCGAACTGGATGACCTGGTCCGCCAAGTGAGGCAGTTCGTGCCGTTGGCCTCCGGAGCGGGGAGGGAGGCCCGGCTCCGGGAGCTGGCCGAACGGTACACCATGCACAGCGAGCGTAAGGTTCACGCGGCAGTGACCGGTGGTGGCGCCAGCTCCGGTGGAGCAGCGTTCCCGGCGACCGCCGCAGCCTATGCCGGGGAGCAGGAACTGGGCGACAATGTGGATCTTTTCTGAAGGGGATGCGCTGTGAAAAAGGAGCAACAATGGAAGGATTAATCATCGAGCAGCGGCAGGGCGAGCAGGCTGACCGCCTGTTTCTGGATGTCAGTGGCGAGTTGACGATCTGTTTCGTCGGCGAATTCCGTGAGGCGCTTCTGGACGGCCTGGAAAAGGCGACCGAGATTACGGTCAACGTCGAGCATGTCAGTGCCGTCGACCTGACCGGCTTGCAGCTGCTCTGCTCAGCCCACCGGACGGCTTCGGCGCGGGATAAGACCTTCGGCATTGTCGGCCGGCAGAACCGGATCTTCGCCGAGGCCGAGCGGCTTGCCGGGTTTTCCCGTCATGTCGGCTGCGTTAAGGATGTGGGGAAAACCTGTATCTGGACTGGAGGTAATGAATAATGGCCAAGACGATAATGACCGTGGACGATTCGGCCAGCGTGCGCCAAATGGTCAGTTTTACCCTGAAGCAGAACGGCTACGAGGTGGTTGAGGCGAACGACGGCAAGGATGCCCTGGCCAAACTGGCCGGGACAAAGGTCGATATGGTGATTACCGACCTGAATATGCCCAATCTGGATGGTATCGGCCTGATCAAGGGGGTGCGGGCCAACCCGTCCTACCGGTTCACGCCGATCATCATGCTGACCACCGAATCCCAGGAATCGCGCAAGCAGGAAGGGAAAGCGGCCGGTGCCACCGGCTGGATCGTCAAACCCTTCAAGCCGGAACAACTGGTGGCGGTGGTCAAAAAGGTCCTCGGCTAATGGACGCCCATCGCCAGGCATACAAGGAAGAAGCCTATGAACTCCTGGCCGAGCTTGAAACGTCGTTATTGGAACTGGAAGAGGCTCCCGACGATTTCGATCTGATTAACCGGGTCTTCCGGGCCATGCACACGATCAAGGGGTCGGGGGCGATGTTCGGCTTCGACGATATCGCCGCCTTTACCCACGAGGTCGAGACTGTCTTCGATCTCGTCCGCAACGGCGGGATGGCCGTGACGACCGAACTGGTCAACCTGACGCTGTCGTCCCGCGACCTGATCAAAGGGCTGCTCGACGCTTCGGACGGTGGCGAGCCGGTGGCCGCTACGGACCTGGCCGAGGTCGTCGCCCGTCTGAAGCGGCTGGTGCCGGCGCCGAAGATCGGCAGCCCGTTGCCGGCAGGGCCAGCGGCGGAACCAGCGGCCGTTGCCGACGCGGGGAAGGTGGTGCCGGTCACCTACCGGCTCCGCTTCGTCCCGGTGCCGGAGGTGACAGTCAACGGCACCAACCCGCTCTTGTTGCTCGGCGAATTGCGCGAGCTGGGCAAATGCCGGATCGTTGCCCAGATGGCGAACGTCCTGTTGCTCGATGCGCTCAACCCGGAGTGCTGCTATATTTTCTGGGACGTGATCCTGACCACCGACCGCGGCATTGACGCCATCAAGGACGTCTTCATCTTCATCGAGGACGACTGCGAGCTGAAGATCGACGTCATTGACGACGGCGGGGCGCTTGATACCGATGCCGACTACAAAAAGCTCGGCATCATCCTGACCGAGCGGGGCGACCTTTCTCTGGCGGAGATGGACGAGATCCTCTCCCGGCAGAAGCGGTTCGGCGAACTGCTCGTCGAGAATAACGTCGTCCCGCCGGAAAAGGTGGAATCGGCACTGGTCGAGCAGCAGCACGTCAAGGAGGTCCGCAAGGAGCGGCAGGCGCAGGAGAACGCTTCCAGTATTCGCGTTCCGGCAGATAAACTCGATCTCCTGGTCAACCTGGTGGGCGAGCTGGTGACCGTGCAGGCCCGGCTCTCCCAGACCGCCGCCGGCAAGGCCGATCCAGTCCTGGTTACCATTGCCGAAGAGGTGGAGCGGCTGACCAACGAACTGCGCGATACCGCCCTCAATATCCGGATGCTGCCGATCGGCACCACTTTCAGCAAGTTCAAGCGGCTGGTCCGCGATCTTTCCGCCGAACTCGGCAAGGATATCGAGCTAACCACCGCCGGTGCCGAAACCGAACTGGACAAGACGGTAATCGAGAAACTCAACGACCCGCTGGTCCACCTGATCCGCAACAGCCTCGATCATGGCATCGAAGCGCCGGAGGCGCGGCTGGCGGCCGGCAAGCCCCGCCAGGGGACCGTTCATCTGGCGGCGGTCCATTCCGGCGACAGCGTCCTGATCACCATTACCGATGACGGTGCCGGGCTGGACAAGGAGGCGATCCGGGCCAAAGGGATCGAGCGGGGAATCATTCCCGCCAACGCCGAGCTGAGCGACAAGGAGATTTTCGGTCTGATCTTCGCTCCCGGTTTTTCGACCGCCAAGACGGTCACCAGCGTTTCCGGGCGCGGGGTCGGTATGGACGTGGTGAAAAAGGCCATCGAGGCGCTCCGCGGTACCATCGACCTTGCCAGCGAGCGGGGGAAAGGGACGGTCATCACCATCAAGCTGCCGCTGACCCTGGCGATCATCGAAAGCCTGCTGGTCAAGATCGGCGTCGATTCATTCGTTATCCCGCTGTCGATCGTCGAGGAGTGCGTGGAACTGACCCGCGACGACCTGAAAAATGCCCATGGCCGCAATCTGGCCAACGTCCGCGATCAGATCGTTCCCTACGTCCCGTTGCGCGAACGGTTCCGGATTGCCGGCGAAACGCCGGAAATCGAGCAGATCGTCATCACCCGGGTCCATGACAGCCGGATCGGCTTTGTGGTCGATCATGTTGTCGGCGAGCATCAGACGGTCATCAAGTCGCTCGGCAAGATGTACAAGGATGTCAATGGCCTATCCGGGGCGACGATCCTCGGTGACGGCAGCGTCGCTTTGATTCTCGATATCCCCCGGCTGGTCCGCGACGTGGAACTGGAACAACTGACCAATTGAGACGGTTCACTCCGGGTTCGGCTGCCGAACCCGGGGCGCTGTCGCCCCCCTCCTCCCGGAACCTGCCGATCCCGCCGCTCTTCCGGCCCCACGGTTGGTTCGCTTTTCGTTGTCCGTACCACGTGCGGCTGCCGCTGCTCGCCCCTGCCGAATCCGTTGCCACCGCTTGAGGAACCGCGTGGTCTTGCAGTATGGAGTCGGGTGTTGCAATGATCGGTGCTGCCGTTCAAGGAGGGGCAACGCTGCCCCGGGAGGATCGAAGATGGATCGAAAACAGGCGGAAGCCGGGATTGAGAGCCGTTTCAGCCACCTGAACGATCTGCCGCTGCTGATTCGCCACCAGAGCGACGACGGCGAGTGCCGGTTCTGTAACCGTTCCTGGCTCGAATACACGGGGGGAACGGCGGAAACGGAGTGCGGGGACGGCTGGTTGTGCCGGGTCCATCCCGATGACCGGGAACGGTGCCGGGAAGTTCTGCTCGCCACTATTCGCCGCCGGGCGCCATTCGAGCTGGAATATCGCTTGCGCCGGAAGGACGGCGAGTATCGCTGGCTGCTGGAAACGGGAGGACCAGTCCCGGCCGGCGGGGGGGATGACGCCGGATATCTTTGCTGCAGCTACGATATTACCGGCCGGGTCAAAGCCGAGCGTGTGCTGCTCCAGTCGGAGATGCGACTGCGGGAAACCCTCGAGAACATCCGGCTGATTGCCATTAGGCTCGATACCGCCGGCCAGATCAATCTCTGCAACAAATATTTTCTCGAACTCGTCGACTATCCGATCGATGTGTGACTAGACAGATGCTGCATGAAAAAGCGGGATAAAGCGAAACGAATCGAAATAGACCGAAATTAATCGGAATGGCGCGGGTTTGTGCGAGCGGTTGGGGAAATTATCGTGGCGGAGTTGGACAGATGAGATTTCTACTTTTTAGCAGTTCGGACAGTTGATTTGTGAAATAATGACGCCGTTTTTATCTGGGCGATTATTTCCGTTTCGCGCTTCTTTAAGATAGCAAGCTCTTCAAACAATGCGGCAAGGCTTGCGCCCTGCTTCATCATGATCTCCCGATCCAGCCCCATCTTTCCGTCAGACTCGCGAAGGCTTTTTGCATATCTGCCAAGTGAGGATTTAGATATACCATAACCCTGATCATTAAGCCATGTGGTGATTGGCAGATAATTCCCATCATACGCCCTCAGTCGACGTTTAAGCTCAATCACGACATCCAGTGGTAGATTATTGACCGTTGACCGTTTCGACATCCTATTACCTTATTTCTCGGGCAACGCCAGCCTGACTAGATTGTCGATTACCGAATCCATCATTAATTCGCGGAATTCTCGGTCTTTATAGTTGCCATCGAAAATCCTCATTGATGTCATCGTCAGGTTGATCGTCTTCTCCACAGACAGCGTTGCGCCATATTTCACTATGCACGCATTCAGGCGCTCCTGTACCTGGGCCATCAGTTCGGCGCTCGGGTCTATGACATAGCGCCTTTCCTTCTCCTCCGCCAATTGCCCGCCCTCGCCCCGCCTCATCGGCCCTTGCCCAGCCGCCAACCACGCCAATGTGCACCCACCCACATCAGCTATAGCATGAAGTGTTTCCAGGTCTGGAGTTGTATCACCGCGCAAATAACGTCGCAATGTCCCTTCAGATATTCCGCACTTTTCGGCAAACGACCTATTTGATTCGTCGCCCATGATAGTTTTTAGGCGGTCCTTGAACGCGTCAGAGTTCATAGGCCAAACTCCGACGCAAGTGCACAATTAAACTCCGACGCGTCGGAGTTTGGCAATGAGCTGTAATATAAGTATTTTTGGGTATACTGCGTTATTAAAGGCATAAAGCAAACTCCGACGCGTAAATTATGATTGACGTGCGTCAAAAATGTAATTATCATGCAAAGCATCTTAAGTCTGAACGACAAAAAAGAGGAGGCGGTTATGGATGCCCTCAAACTTGCTGGAAACTTCATGCGCCGACACTTCGACGACTGTACCAAATCAGGCTATTACAGCGGTATCGCCATGTTTCAGGAATTCTTGCGGGAATATCCGCTTAAGGATGATGAATGGACACTTCTGGTCATACATGCAGCCGGAATCATTTGCGAGCGCCCTGGCTCAACAAGCTTTCCAGACGAGCAAGTGACGCCTCAGCTTGGAGGCGCTCAAGATCCTGTTCAGGCTTTAGCTGGCCACAAGAGGACTTCGAATCATTGATGATTCTTCGGAACGCCTCGTTCAGTGCATTGATTGATATGTCTTTATCCCTGGAAATCAGGCGGCAGACTTGATCTCCGATAGCCCTAAGAATAACACCGTCGGATTCGGCAGCTTTTTTATAAGTATCTGCCTGTTTTTTAAGAAACTTATCAACATCCATAACCACCTCCAAAGGATTCGTTATGAAACGAAAAACGCAATTGAGCCGCAGCAAGGCCGCCAAAATAAAGTCAATGCTGGTCGCCAGGGACATCACCCAGCAGTCCATAGCCGAATATCTCGACATCTCCCCGGCCGCCGTGTCCGGGGCCATAAACGGTCATTTCAATTCCCGCCGAACCCGTGAATACGTGGCCCAACTGCTCAATGTTGATTATCACAAACTGTGGGGCAAGTCCGCTTAACCAGTTAAGCGGTTTATACCACAACGTTGAATGAAATCGTACCAAGAAAAATGAGGGTCGTCATGGCAAATAGGAAAGCATCGGTTGACAGCAGCATATCAAAACAGCAGGGCTTGTTTGATAGCGGCCCTGCAGAGGGTTCACTGGATATTGTGCTGGGGCTGAAACAACTGCTTTCCCGTCTCTTGCGCGGTTATGACCGTTACTTGGTCGCCGCCCAGATCAGCAAGGCCACCCTCAAAGAGATCAGCAAAGACTCCCTCGACAAAATGCTTTCATCGGACCCCGCCTATCAACCATCCGCCATCCAGGTGCTGGCCATCTGCAGGATCTGCGGTGACGACCTGGAGCCCTTCCGCTATTTGGTGGAGCCGCTGGGAGCCAGCGTACTCTCCGCCGATGACCATGATCTGGTCGAGATGGCCCGCTTGCAGGAAGAAGAGCGCAAGATCAAGGCCCGGATGAACGTCCTTTTGAGCAAGCGGGGGCTGAAATGAAAAATGTGACTTTCAAAGTGGAGCTGATCGTGCGCGATGACGGATTTATTTCTATCGCCAATGTCAGCGGTTGCGCCGGCTTCAACGATCTGTCCGAAGACTGTCGGGATAAGGAGATATTCTCCATTGCCGCCGGGATGATCAGACTTGAAGACATTTCCCGGTATCGTTCACTCAGGAGCGCCCTGTGAAAAGCCATTACACCGCCAAGGAACTGGCTGGACTGCCGGGGATGCCACAAACGGAGCGTGGCGTACAACGCATGGCAGACCGTGAGATATGGCCGTGGCGCAAGCGCTCTGGCCGTGGCGGCGGTAAAGAATACGCCCTCGCATCGCTCCCCGCCGAGACACGTCAGGCCCTGGCCACCACCAACACCCGCGTCGGTTATGATTCACCGACCGTACAGGCGGCCGACGCCTATGCTACCCAGATGCAACTATCCGCCGAGGAGAAAGAGCGCCAGCGCCAGAATGCCCGCACTCAGAGCCTTGCCACCTTCGACCGGCTCCCCGAGTGGAAAAAACAGGGAGCCCGTGCCAAGCTCGCCATCATCCAGGCCTGCGACCACTACATCAGCCGCCACGGCTTGGCTAAATTTGCCGGTCAGAACAGCTTCGCCCACGAGTACAACCTGGGTCGGATCGACGTCGCCCCCTGGGTGCGCTCCGAGATCCGCCAGATACACCCCGGCACCATGCGCAACTGGATCAGGGAAGAGTTTGAGCTGGGCGTCATGGGACTCGTGGACTGCTATGGCAACCGCAAGGACCAGTCCAAGATCGAAACCTGGAACCGGACCGTCCTTCCGGACGGCACTGAGACGGCACCGATGGCCGACACCATCACGGCCCTGATTCTCAAACACCCCCATATCACCGAAAAAAAATGCAACGAAGCCCTGCGCGGGCTACTGCCGGAAGCACCGGAGGTCCACAACAAGACCGTCAAGCGCTTCATGGACAAATGGAAAACGAAAAACGCTCACCAGTACGCCCTGGCTGTCAATCCTGACGACTTCAAGAACCGTCTGCAGCCCGCCTTTGGCTCCCGCTCAGAGGGTGTCGACGGCCCCAATCAGCGCTGGGAGATCGACGCCACTCCGGCCGACCTACTCCTCACTGACGGCCAGCGCTACAAAATTATCGGCGTCACCGACGTTGGCACGGCCCGGCTGAAGTACTACGTCACCCAGACCGAGAAGGCCGGCGATAACGCCTTTGTCGTGCGCAACTGCCTCCTCGACTGGGGCGTACCCAAGCACGGCACCATCGTCACCGACGAGGGGAGCGCCTACGTCGGGGATCATTTCACGCGGGTCCTCTCCGACCTGGAGATCGATCACCACATCTGCAACCCCTTCAGCGGTGACGAGAAACCACACATCGAACGGAGCTTTCGTACCTTCAGCCATGACCTGATCGAGCTCACCCCCGGCTACTGCGGGCACAACGTGGCCGAGAGAAAACGCATCGAGGCACGCAAATCCTTCGCCCAGCGGCTTATGAACCGCAACGAGGTTATCGAGGTATCTATCAACTCCGCCGAGCTGCAGGACTTCGTCGACCGCTGGATTGCCAACTACCACAATCAGGTGCATTCACGCCTGGGCACGACACCCAACCAGGCCGTGGCCGCATGGCCGCACCCGATCCACGTCATCACCGACGAGCGGGCACTCGACACCTTGCTTGCCGAGGCGGTGCGCCGGGGCGGTAGGCTCCCTATCGTTGGCAAGAAGGGGATCAGGGTCAACGGCGGCCGTTATATCCATCCCGACCTGGGCCGACATATCGGCGAACGGGTGCGGGCCTTCCAGGACCCCGCCGACCTGGGCCGGATCATCGTCCACACCATGAACAGAGAGGGTGTCTGGGAATTTTGCTGTATCGCCGAAGACCCCACGCGCACCGGCATCTCCATGTTCGAGGTCGCCGCTGCGACACGCCACGTCCACAACGAGCACAAGAAAGAGATCGCGCGGCTCACCCGCGAGGCCAAGAAGGCATTGAAAGGCGTCGACGTGGTCGACGCGGTAATGACCTACCGGGAGAGAGAGGCGGCCGCAGCCCAAGGAAACGTCGCCCACTTCCCGCGTCCGACCATCGAGCATACAACGCCCGGCCTGGCCGCTGCCGCCGAGGCCCGTGCCGCCCTGGACGGGAAAGCTGTTGAAACTCCGGGATTCGACGAAACTGCCATAGAGGCCGCCAGACAGCGCTGGGCCGAACTAAACGCCCAGGAAACTAACGTCATAGCCCTGCCCACTGCAGCCCGGCCCATGTTCGGTACCGACCTGGAGAAATACCGCTGGCTCCAGGACAACCCACGGCTCACCACCGAAGATGACGCTACCTGGTCTGCTTGGTATCAGAGCACCACCGAATACCGATTAATGTTCGGGGGAGACGAAGAAGAAGTCCGCAAATAGAAAACCCCCTCCGGCTGCACCCGGAGAGGGTTTCGATCAAGAGCGGGTCGAGCCCGCCATTTCCAAGGAGGAGTCAATGTATAACAAGTTTGTCCGCACGTCAAACGTTCTCAACTTCCTGGCCGGATTCACGGCACTGGAGACCCGAGGCGCTGCAGAAAGCTGCTACATGCTGGTTTCCGGGAGGGCCGGTTACGGCAAGACCGGCACGGCCCGTTGGTGGGCCAACAAGCCGGAAGTAAACGGAGTCTACATTCAGGCTGCCGCAGGCATCACCCCACACTGGATTCTCGCCGAGATCGTGCGAGAGTTGGGCGACGTCCCGGACCGCCGCCGCGAATACTGCTTCGGTCAGGCGTTGCGTAAGGTCGCTCTGGCACGGCGGCCCATCGTCATTGACGAAGCGGAATTCTGCTTGAATGACCCTGAGGTGCTCGAATCCGTGCGCGGCATCTCCGACCTGACCGAAGTTCCGGTCGTATTGGTCGGCTACGACAAGATCATGTCCAAACTTGCCCCCTACGAGCAGCTCTACAGCCGGATATCTGCCATTGTCTCCTTCAACCCTCTCGAAGTTGTCGATGTACGCGCCTGCTGCACGGAACTGGCCGAGGTCACGATTCATGACGACCTGGTCGAGGAGATCCATCGCCAATCCGCTGGCCGTCTGAGACTGATCAAGGAAGGGATCGGCAACGCCGAGCGCCACGCCAAGCGTAACAAGCTCGCCGAGGTATCGCTCGACGACATGCGCGGCCAAGTCATCATCAACAACTGGTCGAAGACCGGAAAGGGCCGATCATGACCTGGCCCGCCAATAAGATTCTCCGGGTGCTGGCCTCCTTGGGTGTGGCTGCCACTGCACAGGAGATTACCGCCGCCACCGGTATGACCCTCGACCAAGTGTGGGACGCTTGCGACACGCTGGTCAAAAATAGGCTAGCCAGTCGCCAGGATCGAGGCGTCTATCTCATCACCGCTGCAGGCACCGCCGCCCTGGTAGACGGTAAGGAAATAAAATCCGGCCCCAAAGGCCCGACCGGCCCTAAAGTCAAGCGCGGCACCTTTCGGGAGCGCCTCTGGCAAGCGATCAGAAAGGAACGCAAGGGTACTATTGGCAACTTTCTATCCCTAGCTCTTCTAGATGGTGAGGACGAGAACAAGGCTACCGAAAACGCGCAGAAATACCTCTGCGTCCTCTGCCAGGCGGGCTACATGTCGCGGTTGCCAGGGAAGCAGCGCGGCACTGCGCTTTGCTCCAATGGGTTCACCCGCTACATCTTGGTAATCAACAGCGGTCCGCTGGCCCCAGTGGCTCGCAGGGTGCAGCGTCAGCTCTACGACCCGAATACCGGCAATACAGTCGAACTCCTGGAGGTGGCGAAGTGAGCCGCGACAACCTCTTTAGCTTTTTTATCACGCTCTTAAAAACCGAGCCCGCCGCGCAGATCGCCGCAGCCACCGGGTATTCGCAAGGTACTGTCTCCCAGGTCAAAAACGGCAAATACCAAGGCGATGACACGATATTTCTTCAGGCAGTTTTCGCCGTTTATGGCAAATGGCAATGCCCTAACCTGGGAACCGACGTTGATTTGCAGCAATGTCGGGCCGAAATGGCGAAACCATACAGTGCTGGCCGGGTACGGCAGTGGGCGGTCTGCCAGCAGTGCGAAAGGAGGTCTTAAGATGATCCACTGGGGCTGGCTGATCGCGGCATTTTACGGCGGGGTACTCGCGGGGATCGCCGTCATCGCTCCCTGCCGGGCAGCCAAGGATGCCGATGAACGGATGGAGCGAATTGCACAGACAGGCGAGAAGGGGGCAAACCATGATCAGACGCATCATTAAACGCATTGTTCAGACGACGTTCACCATTCTGCGTGAGGAGTGCGAGCGATTCAAATTCCGCTGCTGGCTCAAACGCCGGGCGGTCAGGTGGGTGAGATAAACCAACAACCAAAGGAGATCAGGCGATGGCAGAGAACAACAAGGTGATCCCGACAGGGTACATGGAAGACACGCAGGGCCGGCTGGTACCCGTCGAATCGATTAAGGTGATAGACCTCGCCAGGGACGCGCTCGTCATGGAGAGCATGAAAGAGGCCCAAGCTATGGCTGACGCCCTGGCCAGATTCAAGGGCACCATTATGGAGGATATAGAGGCGTTCTGTGAACTCTCCGCCGAGGCGTACGGGGCAAGGTTGGGAGGCAAGAAAGGAAATGTCACCCTCTATTCCTTCGACGGTCGCTACAAGATAATTCGCTCCATCGACGACTTTATCACCTTCGACGAGCGTCTCCAGGCGGCCAAGGTTTTGATCGATGAATGCCTGAAACGGTGGTCCGAAGGGAGCGACGCCAAATTGCGCACCATCGTCAACGATGCATTCCAGGTCGACAAGGCGGGCCGGATCAATACCAACCGCGTCCTGGGACTGCGGCGGATCGAGATCCAGGATGAAACCTGGCAGCGGGCCATGAAGGCGATCAGCGAGAGTGTTCAGGTGGTTAGCTCCAAGGCATACGTCAGATTCTATGAACGGCAACCGGACGGCAGCTACCAGCAGCTGAACCTGAACATTGCGGCATAAGGAGTGGTGATTACCATGGCAAAAGCTAAGCACAGCTTCAAGGACACCAAGGGACTGTTGTGGGTTGCATGCTCCGAGTGTGAACGTGGCGGAAACGGCTCTGCCCCGGACAAATGTTCCTGCGGTTGGAGGGTGAAACGGTTCAACGGCTTGGGGTGTTACGGCAAGGGACAATTATTGAAGGGACTGGAGGTGGCGTAATGAACAAAGTGTTGGAATTGATAAGGGAGTTCGACACCATCACCACTGTCGGCGAACTGCGGAGCGCGCTGGCTGAATGTCCCGATGGTGTGCCGGTCGGCGACGTTGTTGGCTGCCCGCTCCTGGTGGCGATTCTCCTCGATCCAGCTACGGGGGATCTGCAGGCGGAAATCCGTTAATTGCTTGACCGCTGAAGCCGAGGGTCGGACATCAAGGTCCGGCCCTTCCTTGAACGGTTAAGAGGAGTTTGTTGCGTGCAAAATCAATCACAAAAACAGAAAAAGCGGCAAAAGTGCACGCACATGAGTGCGGAAGAATGCAAGCGGTTGCGCTCGGAAATAAAGTTAGGCCCCTGTGACATGTGCCGCATCCTGGGGATACCGCGCCGCACGTACCAGGATTACGAGGCTGGCCGGCGGGGCATACCCGAAAGCGTGGCCACGCAGATCCGGGAGGCGTATCGGCGCAATCGGGAATTTATGGCCGGGCTGCCAGCCCGCATCGAGACCTGGTTTTTCCGCGATTTTCCAGGAGGGGTGATTCCCTCAGTTCACGTCGAAAAAGAGGGAGAGGGACTATGACAAACGCTGATTGGGATCACGTTGAACAGTGCCTTCAGAGCCAATTCCAGCCAGTCGGGCTTGTCTGTGACGGCTATCATCTCTGTCTCTGTCTTCAGCGGATGGGGATGAAGCTGGTCATCACGTTCTTTGTTAACGGCGATCTGAAGGGTCGATGGCTGGGCGAGGATTGCGAGGAACGACGCCGCTTTTTCCGGCCAGTCAAAAAGTCAGCTTGGACGGCAAAGAGTCGTCTTGCCATACAGAAGACGAGTAAACGCATGCTCAAGAGGCTGGGTATCGATCCGACCGAGACCATCACGGTCTATTACCCCTGGTGGAACTCCTTCAAGGCCCTCAAGAGCCATCTGCGGAAGCATAACGAGTGCATCGAACTGGTCAAGAATTGGCGGTACGCCGCAGCAGAGGGGGAGGCCCTATGAGGACCCTCGCTGGAGGCTGGCAGATAGAAGATTCGTGCTACGTCGATGCGGCGCCGAGCCCCGACCGCACCCCGACGCCGGCCGCCGAACTGGAGGCGTTTCTGGCCGCCAACACCTTCTTCTGCGAGGCATACGCCGCGCGGATCAGGGCGCAGCAATGCGAGACGAACAGGAGCAACGGCCTCTACCTCTGCGGTAAGTGCGCCCAGGAGCGCCCCAGTGTAGCAGCGCCGGCCAAGCGCCGGGGCCGGCCGGCCAAGCGCCACATGAGAGATAATCCGGAGAGCCCTTGGCGACAGAACCCGATGTTTATCCCGAAGGAGAGACGCCCGGGCTTGAGTGAGTGCGACGAGTCGTCGGCGATTGCAGCGTCACTGGCGGCTGCACAGTCGCCGGCAAAGTCGCGCCAGAGGCGAATTCAGGCGCAAAACGGGGTAACTTCAGGAGGTCCGTCATCCGAGATTATCGCCCAGTTACTGAAGCGCGTGCAGAAAATGATGTCGAAATCGAAACGGAGGACCTTACGTGGGCGCAACTAAACCTGATCCCCGCAACAACGTACTTTCCTGCCGAGTGAGCGACGACACGAAGCATTGCGTCGAGCATGCCCTGGCCGGCCGCACCATTCAGCAGTTTCTGCATGCCGCCATCGAGGAGAAGCTGATCGCGGAGCGGCAGGGCCGGATTGATGCCCTGATACGCGATGCCATCTGACGACTATGACTACGAGGAACGCGCCGCGATCATGGAGCATTGCGGCGGCCTCGATCGGCACGAGGCCAAACGCCTGGCGCGGGAGCGCCCCTGGGAAACGGACAAATGGTGGGGCATGCCGCAGCCGGAGCAGTTGACCTTTGAAGATGACCCACTCGCCGGCGAATTCTTTCAGTCGATGAAGCAGAAGTTCGGAGGATGGTAATGGATCGGATAGACGAAAGCGGCTGGTTGCAGCAGCGACTCCCGCTGCCGGAAACGAGGGGGGGGGGCTTCCTTGCCCGGTTCGATGACCAATAAACAGTCGCAGTACAGGACGCTGATCCGGAACATGCGAAAGCAGCAAGAGTCAGGGCACTTAGTCAGGTGTCCCGTGTGTGACAAACTGGTGCTCGCTGCCAATACGACGAACGGCAAATGCTCCTACCATGAGTTACGTGAGGATTAAACCATGGCTTCCAGGCCCTTTGAAAAGCGCACCCCCGAGGAGCAGTGGAACATCGACCGGCCGCGCATCCACGCCCTGAAAAACAAGGTCATGGCCACCCGGCCCGACTATACCGACGACAACTACCGGGATACGATCCTGGACATTAGCAAGGGGCGTACCGACTCCTCCAAGGAGCTCTCCGAGCGCCAGCGGCAGGAGTTGATCGGCCGTCTCTCCGTACTGGCCGGGGAAGAGCCGCGCCGGACGTGGCAGCCACGGGACAAGAAGAGCTACCCCGGCCGGCCCAAGAACATGGACAAGCCAGGTCACAGCAGGGCCGAGCAGCTCGGCAAGATTGAGGCGCTGCTCACCGTGGGCGGTAAGGCTTGGGCTTACGCCGATGCCATCGCCAAGGCGGTCTGCAAGGTGGATCGGGTGGCCTGGGTGACGACTGGAGACCTGTACAAGATCATCACCGCCTTGCGCAAACAGGCCAAGCGCGAAGGATGGGACCTCTCCGGAGAGAAATGAACCACCGCGACCTCGACATATACCGCGAGCTCTACAAGGAGACTCTGGCGGATATCTGGGACAAAGTGAGCGACCTCCTGGAGGAGCGAGGTCTCGCCCATGCCGACGCCGAATATGCTGGGCTGCTGATCACCGAGTGGATTCGCACCACCTGGGGCGGCCAATTCCTGGTCGAGCGACACTTGGGTGATCCACGGCCGGCCACGGTCCTGCCCGAGGAGGCCGGCCCGGCTCTGCTCGATGCACCGCCGGCTGCCGTTGACCCCCTTGTGGGCAGCCGCTTCGCGACCTTGCGCGACCATGCCGTGGCCGTGTTGGCGCAACTGGCACCGGGCATTGCTGGCCACGACGGCATTGCCCTGACGATTGTCGAGACCATCCGCAGGGACTATCGTGGCCACTACATCACCCGCATCAAACGACTCTCCCAGCTGCAGCGCGATCAGTACATCTGGCGTCAGGCCACCAGCGCTGCACGGGTGGAGCAGCTGGCTGTCGAGCACGGTATCAGCGTGGTGCGGGCCTACCAGATCAACAAGGAGATGCAGCGCCGCAAGGATCTGCGCGATCAGCTGGTGCTGTCGTTTGACTGAGGCGGAGGACGCGTATCCAGCGAACCTGCACAAATGACGTTGTGGGCATAACGACACGCTCACCGGCTTGCCCGGTGCAGCGGCCGTTATCCGGATTGCCATTGATTGCCAATAGTGGTACATAGAACAGATTGAACCCAAGCCCCTCCACCTAGGAGGGGCTTTCTGCGTTTAAAGCGGCTTTAAACGTGTCCCCCACACATTTCAGTTAAGCTGCCTCCATCAAACGGAGGCAGCTACAATGCTTATCACCAACAAGCAGTTCCGACAACTTTTCCCCGCCAACAAAAACCCCGAGGACTGGGCAGATGCCATTAACACCATCTGCCCGCAGTACGGCATCAACAATGCCCGGCGCCTGGCCGCCTTTCTCGCCCAAGTTGGGCATGAGTCGCAAGAATTCACCCGCATGACCGAAAACCTCAACTACTCCGCCCAGGGGCTGGCCGATACGTGGCCAAACCGTTACGCCGTCGACCCGAAGGCCCGGCCGCGCACTCCCAACGCGCTCGCCCGGCGTCTGGAACATGACCCCGGCGCCATCGGCAATAACGTCTATGCCAACCGGCTCGGCAACGGCCCGGAGGAGTCCGGCGACGGTTATCGCTATCGAGGCCACGGCCCCCTGCAGGTCACTGGACGGGATAACCTGATGGCCTTCGCCCAGGCGGTCGGGAAAAGCCTGGAGGATGCACTGCAGTATATCCGCACCCCTACCGGGGGGATCATCTCGGCCTGCCTGCATTGGCAGCACCGCAACCTCAACCACGCCGCCGACCAGGGGGACGTAGTGGCCTGCACAAAACTCGTCAACGGCGGCACCATCGGCCTCGCCGAGCGCCGGGCACTCAATGCCAAAGCCGCCGCCCTACTGGGCGTAGCCTCCGCGTAATCCCCGTCATTAGCAATCATGCGGGTCAACCCGCCAACCACAAGGAGGAAACATGTCTATCTTTAAACGCTTTGCCCCCCCTGTCGCCATTTTTTCCATCAGTCTATTAGTGGCCATGATCCTGGCGGCCGCCTGTGGGCTGGCCCTGGCTGCCGACCCCGTCGCGGCCGCTACCCCGGTCGTCACGCCGGGCGTTCCCCAGGCATCCCTGTTTGCTTGGTTCCGGCAGAACCTGGTCTACGTCCTCGGCGTGGCCCTGGCTATTTCCGAGTTGCTCGGCGTCATTCCCACCTTCCAGGGCAATGGAGTGCTCGACTCCATCATTAAGAGCCTCAAGTTCCTGATCAGTAAGACGACCACTCCTCCGGCGGCCTGAAAATGGCTGCCGGCTGGGTGGGACTCATCACCACGGCGCTGACGCTCCTCGCGTCAGTGCTGGGGTGGGCGGTAAAGAACAAGGAGACCAGGGATGCACGGACCTATGACAACGATACGGCGCACTTCGACGAAGCTTTGGCTACTCGTGACACTGATGATCTTAGCCGGATGTTTGATGAGCTGCGCGTCCCCGGCACCGAAGGTAGTGACGATCCCGGCCGATCGGAAGCTGACGCTTCTGCCGGACGGTAATTACCAGGTGACTCCGGCGTGGCTACGGGATCGGTATGAGTACGAGCGGGCGATGAAAGACCAGTTGGAGAAATACCGAAATGCCCGATGACATTGACCGCGCTCAAGCGATCAACGAGCAGTTCCAGGACGCCGTGCTGGCGGAACACTAACGCAATCGCCAGCACGGCCCGACCGCAACCCACTGCGATAAGTGCGGCACTGAAATCCCCGAAGGGCGGCGACGAGCCGCCTCGGGTTGTCGCCTCTGTATCCGTTGCCAGGAGGCATATGAAATTCATGCACATTGGAGGGCTTTGTGAGTGTCACGCTGACATTCTGGCAACTAATCACCCTACTGCTGGCGTTTTTCGCGGCGGTTTTCGCCGGCGCACGGTTGCTGCTCAGTCAGATCGACCGGCGGCTCGATGACCGGTTCCTCTCTCTGCAGGAGGCAGCAAAGGCCGGAGATGCCATCATCCACGAAACGTTGCGGCAGCACATCAACGAAGAATCGAAGAATTCCGGCCAACTGATCGAGTTAGAGAGACAGCTGCTCCGGTGGGAGGCCCGGCTGCCGATCGACTATGTCCGCCGCGAAGATTTCATCCGCAATCAGACGACTATTGAGGCCAAGCTCGACGGCCTGGCATTGAAGTTAGACAACTCCCAAACGAAAGGGGTGGAACATGCTTGACCAGAAAGCGCGGCGGGAATTCCTCCGGTGGATCATTTTGCTCACCCTCAACAACGCCCGCCCGGCCGGTTGCTACGAGGAGCTGGTGCTGATGACGGCCCAGGGCTACTACCAGGACGCCACTGCCCACGAGCTGCGCCGCGAGTTGGATTACCTGTACGACCGCAAGCTGGTGGAACTGCGTAAAGAGCCCAGCGGCCGCTGGTTTTGCGACCTCACGCGTTACGGAGTTGACGTGGTCGAGTACACTGTCGACTGCGATCCCGGTATTGCCAGGCCGGTGAACTACTGCCATGGCTAAGCGAAGCTCCGTACAAGGACTCCCCGTGGAGGTGAAGGCTTGGCTGGACAAGGCGCTGGTGGAGGGGAATTTCAGCGGTTACCAGCTCCTCGAGGCAGAGCTCAAGGAGCGCGGCTACCAGATCGGCAAGAGCAGTATCTGGCGCTATGGCACCAAGCTGGAGCGGAGACTGGCAACTGTCCGGGCCGCCACAGAGTCCGCCCGCATCATCGCCGAAGGCGCTGCCGACGAAAAAGACGACCGTTCCGCAGCCGTTATCGCCATGGTGCAAAGCGACATCTTTGAAGCCATGCTGTCGTTCCAGGAGGCCGAAGAAGAGGAGGACAAAGGGGCGCGACTGAAATTGCTGGCACAAGCGGCAAAGGGGATTGCCGATGTCACCCGCGCCTCCATCAGCCAAAAGAAGTTCGCCACCGAGATCCGGCGGCAGGCGCTTACCGATGCAGCCTCGGCGATCGATGACGCCATAAAGGTGCCCGGAGACAACTTTCAATACGACCCGCGAACGGTCGATTACATCCAAACGGTGCTTTATGGTCTCAGGCCGAAATAACGCATACATCCTGGGCTTATCCCTCCTGCTGGTCCTGCTGGTCTGGCTGGGCCGGCCGGTCATTGCACTGGCCAGTTCACATCCCGACTCGGCCAGCACGCCCATCCATATTCCGGCCGCCGATGGCATAACCTCCGTTAGTGTCGACACCATCGCTGGACCGCTGATACCGCTAACCGAATATCAGCGCCGCTGGGTCCAGGACGACTCCCGCCTTAAAATCGGTATGATGACCCGTCAGGGCGGCAAGTCGTTCGGCACCTCCCTGGAAGCGGTCATAGACTGCTTCAAGCGTAAAACCACCTGGGTATTCCTCTCCGCCGGCGAGCGCCAGTCCAAGGAGCTGATGGCCAAGGCCGCCATGCATGCCAAGGCCATGAACCTGGCGATCCTTGAAATTTCCGACACCTTCAAGGATGAACGGGGCGATCGCACCGAGTACAAGCAGTTAGAGATCATCTTCCCCAATGGTAGCCGGATCATCGGCCTGCCCGCCAACCCGGCCACGGCACGCGGTCATTCCGCCAATATCCTGCTGGATGAGTTCGCGCTGCACAAAGACTCCCGCGCCATCTGGACCGCGCTCTATCCGTCGATCACGCGCGGCTACAAGATCCGCGTCATCTCCACCCCACTCGGCAAGAAGAACAAGTTCTACGAGCTGTGGACCGGCCTGACGCTGCAGATATGGGACGGGCAGCAATACCGCCACGTGGGCGAAAAAGGCGGTTGGTCGAAACATAAGGTTACCATTTATGACGCCGTGGCCATGGGACTGGAGTTGTACGACGATGACTTCAATCCCACCGCCGATCCGGAATACCTGCGCCTCGGCCTGGCCGATGACGAAGCCTGGCATCAGGAATACCTGTGCGAGTTTCTGGATGAGACTACCGCGTGGCTACCCTATGACCTGATCGAGTCCGTGGAGGACGTGCGCCTCGATGCGTCGCCGGCATGGCTGAACGAGCTGATCGCCGAGGCCGTGGCCTATCACGAACAGTGGAAAACCGTGGAGCATCCCCCGGTATCTTTTGAAGCGTCACACATCCTGGACAAGGCCGTGATTGGCGGTGATCTGTATGCCGGGTTCGACGTAGCCCGCCACCGCGACCTGTCACTGATCTGGCTGGATGAAATGGTGAACGAGATCGCCCGGTGCCGTGGCGTGGCCAACCTGTCAAAGCAACCGTTCGGCGTCCAGAAGTTGGTCCTGTTCGCGATCCTCAAACATCCGAAGATGCGCCGCTGCTGCATCGATAAAACCGGCATCGGCGCCCAACTGGCCGAGGAAGCCGAGACGCTCTTCGGCTCCAGGGCGGAAGGGGTTCAGTTCACCAACGCCAGCAAGGAAGCCCTTGCTGTTGATCTCAAGAAAAGCTTCCAGGACGGCAAGGATGTCATCCCTACTGACACCACAATCCGCCTGAGCCTGCACACGGTCAAGAAGATCGCCACCAGCGCCGGCAACTTCCGCTTCGATGCCGACCGCGACGAAAAAATCGGCCATGCGGACCACTTCTGGGCCAAGGCACTGGCGGTGCAGGCACGCGGATCGGCTGTTCCCGATACGTGGGCCGCCTCAAAATCCTCTATCGTTCAGGGCGGCTTCTACGCCGGGTTCGGCGGCGGCAGGGCAAAAGACTTACTCGCGGGGTACAACTGATGAAACACGGCCTCTATCTCCCCGATGGCACCTTCATGCGGTTCAACGAAGCGACGGGCACCTCCAGTTCTCTCAGTGAGGAGATCGCCGTCCGATCGCGCAGTGCCGATTTCTTCGCGATCGGAAACCTCTACCTGCCCAACCCCGACCCGGTGCTCAAGGCCCAGGGCAAGGATATCCAGGTCTATACCGACCTTATGACCGACGACCGGGTCTCGGGCTCCATGACCAACCGGATCAACGCAACCCTGGCCCTGGACTGGCAGATCGATAAGGGCAAGAGCAGCAAGAGCCGTCAGGCCAAGGCGGTCAAGGATACATTCGACAAGCTGCCGCTCAACCGAATCATCGAAAGCATCATCCGCCACGCCCGCGCCTTCGGCTATGGGCCGCACGAAATCATCTGGGGCCAGCGTGACGGGCTGACCGTTCCCGTGGATATCGTGGCCAAGCCGCCGCGTTGGTTTGTCTTTAGCCAGCTCAATGAGCTGCGCTTCCGATCCCGCGATCACCTGATGGACGGCGAGGAGCTGCCGCCGCGCAAGTTCATCTGCCCGACCAACGAGTCCTCGTATGACAACCCCTACGGCATCGGCCTGAACTCACGCTGTTTCTGGCCGGTCGCCTTCAAGAAAGGGGGGTGGCGGTTCCGGATTCAGTACGGCGAGAAATTCGGCCAGGTCTGGCCCATTGGCAAGCTGCCGCGCACCGCCACGCCAGAGCAGGTCAACGATCTGCTCGAGCGGTTGGTGGGCATGATCCAGGATGGCTGTGCCGTGATCCCTGATGACGGCAGCGTGGACCTGAAGGAGTCCAACACCAAGGGTGCCACCTCGGACATGTACAGCGGCATCATCTCCGATGCCAACAGTGCCATCTCGACCGTCTGGCTCGGCCATGCCGGCGCCGGCGAGGCGCAGTCCGGCGACAAGTTCTCCAAGGACACCACGGCCATCACCGTGCGCCGGGATTTGCGCGATGCGGATAAAAGCCTGGTCGAGGAAACCTTGAACCAGGTAATCAACTGGACGTGCGAGGTCAACTGGAGCACGGCCGAGGGCGCCCCACGATTCAGCCTGTGGGAAGAGGAGGAGGTCGACCAGGCCCAGGCCGAGCGCGACCAGTCGCTCACGCAATCTCTGGCGCGATCAGGGCTGAAACTCACGCGAGTCTATTATCAACGCACGTACAATCTGGAGGAGGAAGACATCGAGGCCGCACCGGCTAAACAGCCATCCCCCGGCCCGGTGACACTGCCACCCCGCCTGCCGGCGCAGGCCGATGTGCCTGCAGCGTTTGCCGAACCAGCCGACGTCCAGGACAGCGCCGATGTCGTTGCTCAGCGTCTCGATGAAGCGGCCGCGCCGATCATCGAGAGATGGTTGGCCACCCTGAAGAACGAAGTGGATGTCGCCGGCAACTTGGTCGATCTGCGCGACGATCTCCTGAAGGCTGCTAATAAGCTGAATCTTGCCGACCTGGCTGTGCCGATCCGCGACGCCCTGCTGGTGTCTCGCCTGGCCGGCCGGGCCGAAATCCTGGACGAGATTGCCGCGTCCGATGCCGGCGCATCGTTCGCCGAAATCGAGCGGATGCACGCCTGGTCGATGGGCTACCAGTTCGCCGAGCCGGTACTGCGCAGCGCCTTAAACCTCCCCTTTCAGAAGGCCGTCGAGTTCTTCCGGAGCAAAGTCAGCATCCCCACGGAGAAGTGGAACGATCTGTTCCTCGACCAGCACTCCCAGGGATTCATGATCGCTGGGGCGATCAAGGGAGATTTGATCAGCGATCTGCGCGACGCCGTCGATCAGGCGATCAGCGCCGGCATTACCCTGGCTGAGTTCCGTCGGCAGTGGGACCAGATCGTTGAACGCCACGGCTGGCAGTACAACGGAGGCCGCAACTGGCGCACCCGCATCGTCTACGAGACCAACACCCGTCAGGCATACAACGCTGGCCGCTGGCAGCAGGCCACTGATCCGGACGTCCTCAAGACCCGACCCTACCTGATTTATCGCCACGGGGACTCCATCCACCCCAGGGTGCCGCACATGTCGTGGGACGGCACCTGCCTGCCGGCGGATGATCCCTGGTGGGGCACCCATACCCCTCAGAACGGTTGGGGGTGCAAGTGCAAGATCTTCTCGGGTGGCGAGCGCGACGTCGCACGGCTGGGAGACAAGGCCAAGCGCACGGCGCCCAACGACGGCACCTACACCTGGATCGACAAGCAGGGGCGTTCGTTCGAGATCCCCAACGGCATCGATCCCGGATTCCAATACAACCCGGGCGCGGCGGCGGGGAAGAATAAGCAGATACTGGAGGACCGCATCAGCCAGTTGCCGGCCGACATTGCCACGCGAATTCGTGCCGAGATCGCCCAGGGGGCGCAGCAATGAGCAAGGAGCTGATTGAGATTACGCACGACCTCTCGACCGGCGCTCAACGGCAGTTGGCTCGCCTCGTTCGGAAGATCGAAGATACCCAGTCACTGGAGAAGGCTGTCGGCGAGTACCTGGTGATTTCCACCGAGGAGCGCTTCGATACCCAGACCGATCCGGAGGGCAACAAGTGGCAGGAAGTCAAGCCCAGGACGCGAAAGCGGAAGCGGCATTCCAAAATCCTGACCGAGGATGGGTACCTGCGGGGGGACGTTCATCCCGCCGTCACCAACGAGGGACTGCTCGTGGGCGTCGGCATCGCCTACGGCGCCATCCACCAGTTGGGGCACGAGTTCACACAGGAAAACGTCACCCTGCACCTGACGGGCACCGGCCGCAACACCAGGTTTGCCAAGAAAGGCCAGGGAGATCGTACCAAGATTGTCAACCGCACGATCAAGGTGCCGGCACGGCCCTACCTGGGGATCAGCAAGGCGGATGAGCTCGAAATTCTGGCGATCGCCAACGATCACCTGAAACCGTAACGCCCGGATTTTCGTTTTAAGCCGTGTTTCCCGTTCTGGCCGGCCCATGACCCGGCACAGCGCCGAAAATGACGATACAGGAGAATTTAAAGGCGGTTTAAAGGCGGTTGCGACTTACGGCGCGTCTCTCTTTGGGGAGCACGGCCACGGACAAGGCAAAATGAGGCGCGGCTGGTTTTAAAGCGGCTTTAGTCGAAGGCTACTCGGGCGACTGGTACAGTCGCCCTGGAGAAAGGGGCACACATGACGATAGCGAACGACGATATGACGGGCTGGGATCTGGTATTTCGCGCCGGAACGCATGTGGACAGCAACGGCAATACGAGAACCTGGACCACTGCCGATCTCGATAAGATCGTCGCCAGTATCAATCCGGGCTATCACGAACCTCCGGTGGTTATTGGACATCCGTCCGACAATGCTCCCGCGTTCGGCTGGGTTGCGGCAGGCAGGCGGGTCGGGGTTGATTTGTATCTGAAATACAAGGATGTGGCTGAGGAGTTTAAGGAGTGGACGCAGCGGAAGCTCTTCAAAAAAAAGAGCATCTCAGTTTACCCGGACGGCAGCTTGCGCCACGTTGGTTATCTGGGCGCAATGCCGCCGGCCATCAAGGGGCTGCCGGATTACCAGTTTTCGGACGGTGATCGCGGCCAGGCCGTGACCTACGAATTCAGCGACTGGCGCATGACCACTCTGGGACGCATCGTCATGCGTATGCGTGACTACCTGGTTGAGAAAGAGGGAACCGAAAAGGCTGACGGCATCATTTCACCCTGGGATGTCCAGGACATGTTAACCCCGCCCCCTGAATCGGATGACATAAAGAGCAGCTGTTACAAAGAACCCCACGAGGAGGGAGAGATGAAACCTGAAGAGGTCAGCAAGATTGTCGCCGATGCGATGGCGGCCGGACTGCAACAGTTCGGAGAGACGATGGGTAAAACCATCAAAGGGTTGGAGGCGCAGATCACTGCGCTCAAACAGGGCCAGGCCTCCGAGCGCGAGTCCAATCTGAAACGGGAGTTTCGGGAGTTCCTGATGACGCCCGAGATGCAGAAGCGTGTGCCCGAGGGGAGCCGCGAGGCCACTATCAATCAGATGATGACCCTGACCAGCGCGGAGCCGGTCCAGTTCGGCGAAGGTGACAACAAGACCAGTAAGGCGGCCCTGGACGTGTACAAGGATCAACTCCGCGCGCTGCCCGAGGTGGTCCAGTTCGGCGAACACGCCACCAAGAACAGGGTGGGCGACGTGGAGATGGTCGGCGAATTGGATGCCGTGGCTATCGCCCGCCAGGCCAGCGAGTTCGTTGAGGCCGAGGCTAAGGCCGGCCGTGCAGTTACCGTTTCCGAGGCCGTCACTCATGTCACCGCGCAGCTGCAGAAAGGGGGTGCACAGTGAATCCTGGCCTGATCAAGTCCTACCTGGCCGAGGCCGCGATCGCGGACTACACCCTGACATCCTGGGGCGCTGCCGACCGTACCGTCCGGACTGCCGTGGACGGGTCCGCTCCGTTGATTGGCGCTACCACCATCGTCGGCGCCGACAACGCCGGCGATCCGGTCGACGTGGTTCGGGGTGGTCTCCCCGAAGTCCGCTATGGTGCTGCCGTCGCCAGGGGTGACCGCCTGACCGCCGATGCGCGGGGGCGTGCCGTACCCGTTGGCGTTCCCGGGGTCGGCGAAACCATCCACTACCTCGGATATGCCGAGGTAAGCGGTGTCGACGGCGACATCGCGCCCATCTTCATCGCGCCCGGCGCGATTAAAGGCTAAGGAGGATATGCACCCATGAAAACCCCGTTTCCCATTATTCCCGCCCTCTGTGCGGTGGCCATCGCGTACCGCAATCAGGACCTGATTGCCGACCAGGTTTTGCCTTACGTCCGGGTGGGTAAACGCGAATTCTACTACATGGATTACACCGGCGTCGATTCGTTCACCGTCCCGGAGAATGAGGTCGGCCGTAAATCGGCCCCCAACGAAGTCGAGTTCTCGGCCGAGAAGAAGTTGGCCAGTGTCAAGGATTACGCCCTCAAGGACAAGATCCCGCAGGGCGATATCGACGCCGCCGGCCAGGAAGAGTATTCCTACGACCCCCTGGCCCGCAGCACTGAGGGGATCATGGCCCTGAACAAACTGGCCCGCGAAGTTCGCGCGGCTCGGATGGTGTTCAACCCCGCTACCTACCCGGATGCCAACCGCATCGCCCTGGCGGCCGGGTCCAAGTTTTCCGACGCCACCGGCGATCCGATCACCGTCATCAATCGTGGCCTCGAAACACCGGTCCTGCGCCCCAACACCATGGTCATAGGTCAAACAGCCTGGACGGCACTGCGCACCAATCCGGCCATCTGCAAGGCTGTCAACCGTACCGACGGTGACAAGGGGATCGCCAGCAAGCAGGAAATCGCCAACCTGTTCGAGGTCAAAGACATCGTCGTCGGCCAGGGTTGGGTGAATGCCGCCAAAAAAGGACAGCCGCGCAATCTGGTGCGCGTCTGGGGCAGCCACCTCTCCCTGCTGTACCTCAACCCCAACGCCAACACCGACAATGACATCACCTTCGGTTTTACTCCCCGCTACGGCAACCCCTGGGGCGGCGCCATGTTCGACAAGGATATCGGTCCGCAGGGTGGTCAGGAAGTTCGCGCCGGCGAGTCCTGCCGCGAGCTGATCATCGCCCCGGATCTCGGCTATTTTGTCGAGAACGCGGCATAAGGAGGGCGTGAAACATGGGAGAAAAGAAACCCTACAGCGTGACGGCGGCCATTGAACATGACCGCAAATTCTATCCCATCGGTGGGACGATCCGACTCACCGATAGCGAAGCGACCGAACTGGCATCCTCCATTAAGCCTGCAGACGGGCACCCCGGGATGGGGGCGTCGGACGCGGAAGAGCTTGACGCACTCAGAGCACAGATCTCCGATCTGCAGCAACGGCTGGCAGCCAGCCAGACCGAGTGCGATCGACTCGTGGGGGAGGCAGAGAGGTCGGCGGCCGTTGTCGCGGAACTGGAGGCCAAGGTCACAGAGCGCGATGCCCTCATCGAAGAGTTGAAGCTCAAAGAGGGCGGTGCCGATGCGGCCAAGAGTACGGCCAAGGAGAAGAAATAACCCATGTACACCACGGCGGAGACACTCATCGATAAGTTCGGCGTGCAGCATCTGATCTACCTCACGATCAAGGAGCCGAACGGCACCGAGACCGAACCGGACCTCGCCGCGATCAACCGCGAGATCGGCCGCGTCGACGGTATTATCGATGGGTATCTCCGCTCCCGTTACACCCTGCCGCTCGCTGAGATCCCGCCGGAACTGGCAGGCTACGCCGAGGACATGACCATCGCCCGGATCTATGGCTGCCTGCCCGAACGAACCGTGCCCGAGGACGTCACCAGGGCCGCCAAAGAGGCGGTGGCTTGGTTGCGGGATATTCAGAAAGGGTTGGCATCGCTCAGCCTCGCCACGCTCGCGCCGGCGCCGTCAGGGGGAGAGCCCGGCGCCACCGGGTTCTTTAAAACCAGCAAGCGGTCCGAGGACCGGCTCTTCAGTGACAGTATCCTCGACCGCTTCACTGGGCCGAGGTGATCATGGACTTTCTTACCCTTATCGAGGACAGCATTATCGACCGGCTGCGGGCAAAACTCCCCGGCATCTTGGTCCAGCCCTATCCGGACAATCCGGAAAGCTACGAGCCGACCCACCCGGTGGGGGCGCTCCTGGTACGTTACTCGGACGCCGATTATTCCGACAGCCGGGATACCGCCACGGTGGTCCAGGATCGGGACATGCACTGGGAGATTACCCTGGCCATGTGGAGTTTGCGGGGCAAAGCAGGCGGTAAGGGACTGTATGCCTACCTGGAGGCGGGCCGGGTGGCCCTGACCGGATTTAAACCTCCTCATTGCCGCCTCAAGATGACACCGGTCACCGAGGGGTTCGTTAATCGCACCGCATCGGGGCTGAAAAACAAGGCCCAGCGCCTGTGGCAATACCAGATCACGTTCCGCACTCAAGGGCTGAACATCGAGCTCGTCGACGAGGAACAGGAGGTGCTGCTGCGGCACATAACCAGTATCAACGTGACATCCGACATAACCACGGAGGTGCCATAGATATGGCGAAAACGGATACCAATTATCGCTACAGCGGTCCACTCACCGGGGTGACTCTGGACGACGGCCGCGAGGTGATGCTGCACCCCGGCGGCGAGATCTCGCTGCCGGCGAATAACCACTATGTAAAGGCCCTGGTGGCTCAGCGTCTCCTGACTGAGGTGCCGAAACAGTCTCCAGTCCAGGAAGTGCCAAAGCCCCAGACCAAAAAGGAGGAACCGAGTGCCAGCTAATTTCCTGCATGGTGTCGAAACCATCAACATCGACCAGGGTGGCAAACCGATCCGGGTCGTAAAAAGCGCCGTGATCGGCATCGTCGGTACTGCCCCTATCTTCCAGGCGGCCGCCGGCGATCGAACGGTTAACAAGCCGGTCCTGATCCTGAATGATGTGGCCGCCGCCCAGTACTTCGGCAGCGAAAAAACCACCGGCTACACCATTCCCAAGGCCCTGAAAGCGGCATTTAAGAAGGGCGCCGCTACCGTCGTGGTGGTCAACGTTCTCGACCCGGCGGTCCATAAATCGTCGGTGGTAGCTGAGACCGTGGCCCTGGGTGCCGACAGGACCGTCACTCTGGCTCACCCCGGGGTGGCCACCGTCGTGGTCAAGGACCAGACCGGTACCACCACCTACGTAGATGGTACCGACTACACCCTGGACGCCGCTGCCGGGACCATTACCGGAATGGGGGCCACGCTCGTTGCCGGCGTGCAACTCACCGTCGATTACGACTATGCCGACCCGACCAAAGTGGTGGCGGCCGACATTATCGGCACGGTGGACGGCAGCGGCAATCGCACGGGTCTCCAGGCCCTACTCGACTGCTACAGTCTGTTCGGCTTTAAGGCCAAAATCATCATCGCGCCGGCGTACAGCACCCAGAACAGCATTGCCACCGAAATGGTGGCCCTGGCCAACAAGGTGAAAGGGATGGCCTACATCGACGCCCCCATCGGTACCACCGTCCAGCAAGCCATCGAAGGCCGAGGCCCATCCGGCACGATCAATTTCCAGACCTCCAGCCCTCGCGCCATGCTCTGCTATCCGGCCGTCACCGTCTACGATGCGGCCAGCGACAGCACGGAACTCCAGCCGTTCAGCCAGTTCCTGGCCGGCATCCGCGCGTGGCGGGACAACGAGAACGGCTACTGGTGGAGCTCGTCCAACACCCAGATCGACGGAATCGTCGGCATTGAGCGACCGCTCACGGCGGAGATCAACGATCCCTCCTCCGAGGTTAACGCCCTCAATGAAGTGGGGATCACCACGATCTTCAACTCGTTCGGCACCGGCTTCCGGGTCTGGGGAAACCGCACCGCCGCCTGGCCGTCCGAAACGGGGGCCAACGTCTTCGAGTGCGTCCTGCGCACCGGCGACGTGATCGGCGATTCGATCGAGTACTCGATGCTGCAGCACATCGACGGCCCGCTCAATAACGCCCTGATCGATGCGATTGTCGAGAGTGGGCGCAGCTTCCTGCGGAAACTCATCGCTGATGGCGCCATTCTGGACGGTAACTGTTGGTACGACCCGGCTGACAATCCGGCGTCCGAACTGGCCCTGGGGCATGTTACCTTCCGTTATGACTATATGCCGCCGACTCCCGCCGAGCGGATCACGTTCAAGCGGACGCTCAACCTGGATTACCTGAAAAACCTGGGAGGTAACCAATAATGGGTCAGATAGCGATTAAGCAGATCACTAACGCCAACGTTTACATGGATGGCGCGTCGTTCCTCGGCAAGGTCGAGGAGGCCAAACTTCCCGACGTCGTTGCCACCCTCGCAGAGCACAAGGCGTTGGGGATGATCGGTAAGGTCGAGCTCCCCAACGGCATCGACAAGATGGAAATGACCATGAAATGGAATTCCCTCTACGGCGATGTTCTCAAAAAGGCCGCTAACCCGTTCACTGCGGTGCAGTTGCAGTGTCGTTGCTCCCAGGAGACCTACACCGGCCAGGGGCGGACCGAGGAGGTCCCGGTAACGGTTTTTCTCACCGGGACCTTCAAGAAATTCCCGTTGGGCGGCTTTAAGCAACACGAGAACGTCGAAGCCGAGACCACCCTGGCCATCACCTATTTCCGCCTGGTGGTGAACGGCGAGGACATCGTCGAGGTAGACGTCCTGGCCAACATCTACAAGGTTGGCGGCGTCGATCTGCTGGCGCAGTTCAGGTCGAATATCGGCGGGTAGCCATTACTAACAGGGTGGGTTGCCCGCCCTGATTTCCGAACAGGAGCTGACGCATGAAGATTACGAAGGTTGAAGGCAGCAAGAAACCATTGACGGTGGAGTCCGTCGAGATCCGGGAGAGCTTGGTCGAGGATCTGATCCATGCTGAGCGGATCTCCGGCAAGACTCAGGGGTTTGAATTCCTGGCGGCGGTCTTGTCGCAGATCGGCACATTCGATGGCCAGCTACTGGCGCCCGAGGAGTTGCGGAGGCTGCCTACGAAGGATTTTTTGGAGCTTGCCGGCGAGTCGGGGCTGACGGATGCAACGACCTCCCCGGGCACGTCATCTACCTCGTCCGAGAAGGAAAGTGGCGAGAAGAGCGAGTAATGCAGATGACCCTGGCGGAGCTGGACTATTGGGTTAGACGGGTGGATGGCTACATCAGGGAGTTGAATCGACGGATCAGCGACGGGTAGGGGTGGGCTTCAGGCCCGCCCTTATCCCGTTCAGGATCGAGCGGGCAATGCCGAGCAGCAGGGCGGCCGGATAGACGATCAGCCAGAAGAGGATTACGCCGGCCAGGATGATGAAGCATATCATTACGAAGGTTTCCATAGGATGAAGCATACCACATGACCAGCCTCTTTACCATAGCCCTGATGTTCAAGGTGCTCGACAGCGCCACGGCCCCCGTGCGGCGGATCAACGAGACTCTGGACGTCACCGGCCGGAACCTGGACAAGGCGGCCGGTAAGAGCACTGCCCTCAATAACGGCATCGATCGGCTGGGTGTCGGCGCCGGCATTGCGGGCCGGCTGGCGGCCGGCGTTGACAAGATCGGTAAGGCCGCCGGGGCGGCAACCGCCAAACTGGATGCTCTGCAGAAGAAGGCTGAGAAGTTGGGTGAATCGGCCCAGAAGCTTGACGGCCTGGGGCGGCCCCTTTTGGCTGCCGGTGCAATCGGTGCGATAGGTCTCGACCTGTCCGCGGTTCCCGGCGACGCTATAGCCGCCGAGCACGCCCTACGTTCCCTGGGGAACGTGGGAAATCTGACTAACGCCCAACTCGACAGAATGAACGGCGGAATTCTCGTCACCTCCCGATGGGTAAACCAGACGCAGAAAGAACTTATCGAGGGGATGAATGTTCTGGTGGCGGCGGGGCTCAATCCCGAGATAGCCACCAAGTTTATGCCGGTGATTGGCAAGACAGCAACAGCGGCAACCGCAGCGGTTGCCGACATTTCAAAAACAGCTTTTGCCGCCTATGACAACCTGAAGATCCCAATCAACCAGCTTGAACGGGTCATGGATTCACTCTCGCTGGCGGGGAAGGAGGGGAGGTTTGAGCTAAAAGATATGGCGACCTATTTCCCGATGCTGACCGCCGGCGCTCAGGCGCTGGGTGTCAAGGGTGTGGGTGGCGTGGCGCAACTCGGCGCGGCTCTGCAAATCGCCATGAAGGGGGCGGCTGATCCTTCCGTCGCGGCCAATAACTTCCAAAATTTTCTACAGAAGGTCACGTCAAAAGAAACGGTAAAGAATTTCGAAAAATTCGGCATTAACGTTGAGACGGAGCTGAACAAGGCCCTGAAAGCAGGAATGGACCCGTTTGAACACATGATCGGCCTGATCATGAAGGCGACCGGCGGCAACAAGTTCAAGCTGTCCGAACTCTTCGGTGACATGCAAGTAACCAACTTCCTGAACCCGATGATGCAGAACATGGACGAATACCGTCGTATCAGGGACGAGGCACTGACAGCCACCGGCGTGGTGGATAAGGATTTTACCAACATGATGGGCACCACTGTCGAACAGTGGAAGCAGCTAAAGATCACCCTCGCCTCCGTCGCCATGCCGGCACTCGCCGGCCCCCTTTCTCTGATAAACCGCATACTGAAGGCGGTTTCCGCTAACGCAACAGTGGCAAAAATAATCATCTATGGTATCGGAGCGGCGCTAACCGGTGGCGCTCTCCTGACTACCCTCGCCGGCCTGGGGGCGGCGGCGCCCAAAGCGTTAGAGGGGCTGATCGTGTTGGGCAAGGGTGCCACCTGGACCACTGGCCGTCTCACCGCGCTCTACCTGGCGATGCGACGCAAGTGGATCATTAACCGGTTGCCGGATAGCATGTTCGGCGACGTAATTCCTGGCGCGGTCAAGGCCCAAACCGGTATCCGCGCCGTGATCGCCTCTACGCGGGCGTGGGCGGCGGCCAACCTCTTCACCATATCCGGATTGCGGGCACTTTCCGTTACGCTGCTGACCTCGCCCATCGGCTGGATCGCCCTGGCCATCGGCGTGGCGGCCCTGGTCATCTATAAATATTGGAAGCCGATCAGCGGTTTCTTCCGAGGGCTGTGGCAAGGACTTAAAGAGGGATTAAAGGGCCTGGAACCTGCGTGGGACGTCTTCAAACGAGTGGCGCCCATTCTTTTCCCGATCCTGATCCCCCTGAAGTGGATCTTCATCGCCATTAAAGCACTCTTCAAGCCGGTGGATGACGTGGGTGGCAAGGCTGAGGGTATGGGGCGGCGCTTCGGGCGAGCGATCGGTACGATACTCTCCTCGGTCGTGCAACTGCCGGCCAAAATGCTGGCGGCTGGCGCCAACATCATCGACAGTCTGTTCAAAGGGATGACGAGTAAACTCGACAAGCCAATCGGTGCCATGAAGGGCCTGGCCCAGCGGCTGCGCAACTTCCTGCCCTTCAGCCCGGCCAAGGAAGGACCGCTCCGGGACATCAACCGCGTCCGGATCGTCGAGACCATTGCCGAGAGTATGCGGCCTACGCCTCTGGTCAATGCCATGCGGGCCACGACGGCGGCAGCCATGATCGCGGCCGCGCCGGCCGCCGCCCTGGCTCACCCCACGTCTCTCGCCAACCGTCCGGCCGTGCAGTCGCTGGCCCGGCCGATGGCGACGGGTAGCGGCGGCTCGATGCAGCTCACCTTCGCGCCGCAGATCACTGTCCAGGGCGGTAGTGATCCTGAACGGATCAAGGGGCAGGTCAATGAGGCAATGCGATTCTCCTTTGCGGAGTTCGAGCGGATGATGAAGCGTTACGAAGAGCAGAAACAGCGGCGGTCTTTCTGATGTTCGCGCAACTGGGAGACATCCGTTTCGAGTTGATCACGTATTTCGATGGCCTGGAGGGCAGCCAGTCCTTCACGTTCGCCGAACACCAGGTTATCGAAGGAAAGCCGATGCTCCAGTATATCGGCGATGCCCTGGAGACAGTCAGCATCACCCTCAAGTTTCACGTCCTCTACTGCGCTCCGGAAGCCGAGTTCAAACGGGTCAAGGAGATGGCCGCCAAACACCAGGCACTCCCGTTCGTATTCGGCAACGGCATCTACAAGGGCCGCTACGTCATTGTGGAGATCACCGATACGGTGGAGGTCACCGCCGTGGACGGTACGGTGATCGAGGTCTCGGCCAAATGCAGTTTGAAAGAGTGGGTGGACGATTCTCCCCTGGTGCTCAAGAAACAGCAGAAGCAGGCCAAGGCCCCGGCCCGGCTGAAGAACGGCAAGCCGCATCCCAAGGCCAAGAAGGTGGACATCCCCCAACTTACTCCGGCCAGCCTGGCCGCCGGCTACAGGGTCGTTGACAAGAACCAGATCGTGAGGTTGCCCAAGAAATGAAGACCGACATTCTGGAACATATAACCAGCGATGGTGAGCGCTGGGACTGGCTGGCCTGGGAATACTACGGTGACGCCAGCCGGTACGAGCCGATCATCGCCGCCAACCCGGAGGTTATGATCACCCCTGTCCTGCCCGCCGGCATCAAGCTGTTGATCCCGATCATCGCCGATGCCGACCTGGTTGACACCGAGGATCTGCCACCATGGAAACGCTAGACGCGCAACCGGTCAGACAACCGGTCTGGATCATCGAGTACGAGAAAAAGGATATCTCGGCCGCGATCGCCCCCTATGTGCTGCAGGTGACCTATATCGACAACCTGGCCGGAGAGTCTGACGAGTTGGAAATTAATCTCGAGGACCGCGATCACCGCTGGAAAAACGCATGGGAACCCGAAAAGGGAGATCGGATCAGTCTCAAGATCGGCTATCAGGGTGAAAAGCTCGTTCCCTGCGGCGAGTTCCAGGTCGACGAGATTGAATACAACGGCCCTCCCGACACGGTCTCCATCCGCTGTCTGGCGGCCGGGATCAACCAGGCCCTGCGCACGAGGAATTCGAAGGCCTTCGAAGGGATGCCGCTCAAGAAGATCGCCGAGCAGATCGCGGCACGGCACGGTCTGACTCTGACCGGTAATGTGCCGGAGATTCGCATCGAACGAGTGACGCAAAACCAGGAAAAAGACCTCTCGTTCCTGAAGCGGCTGGCCGAGGCATACGGTTACGTGTTCAGCGTGCGCGGTACGCAATTGATCTGGCATGAACTGGCGCAGTTGGATCAGGCCGGAGCCGTGGCCACCATCCAGCGTCTCGGGCTGGCCGGCTCCTACACCCTGCGCACCAAAACCACCCACGTCTATCGGGGGTGCCAGGTCTCCTATCACGACCCGGTCAAAAAGAAGCTGATCACCTACACCTTCCCCGCCGCCGGCATCACCACCGGCGATGTGTTGAAACTCACCGGGCGCTGCGAGAACAAGGCCCAGGCCGAAGCCAAGGCTAAGGCGGCACTCCGGACCGCCAACGGCCGGCAGGCGGAGGGGACCCTGCTGCTCCAGGGCGATCAGCGCCTGGTAGCCGGAGTGAACGTTACCCTGGCTGGGTGGGGAAACATGGACGGCGGCTACCAGGTGCTGAAGAGCCGACACGTCATGGAGCGCTACAGCGGGTACCGGACCGAGATTGAGATCTCCACCACCAGCGCGGCGAAGGTCGGGATGAAGAATTTGAAGAACGAAAAGAGATTGGTGACGGTGACCACATGAAGATCGGCATCGTTGTTGCCAGAGATCCTGCCAGGTGCGTGGCCCGCGTCCAATTTACGGACAACGACGGCATAGTTTCGTACTGGTTGCCGGTGATTCAACCCAAAACGCTCCGGGACCGATTCTATTACTGTCCCGACATCAACGAGCACGTGGTCTGCCTCCTGGATGAGAACGGCGAGGCGGGTGCGATCCTGGGGGCGATCTACTCCGAGGCCGCCACCCCGCCGGTAACGAGCCCGGACAAATGGCATATCACCTTCGACGACGGCACGACGCTCGAGTATGACCGAGCCGCGCACAAGCTCGCTGCCGACGTAAAGGGGGACGTTGCTCTTACCGCCACGGGGACGGTGACCAGCGATAGTCAGGGGGCGACCACCATCCGGAGCGCCACCGAGATTACGTTGATGGCCCCGGCCATTAACCTGAAGAGCTATCTCGGCGGGGCCGCCAGCGGGACTCTGACCGGCACGCTGCACGTGACTGAGCAGATCAAGAGCGACGATCAGATCATCGATTTCAAACGCTCGATGGATGCCGACCGGCAGATTTACACCGGCCACGATCATGACGATGCCCAGGGCGGTGTCACGAGTCGGCCGAACCAGGGGATGTAAATGGTGGTGCGCGTCAATGGCATAACATCGGCCGAGTGGTCACTGAAGCTGGGAAGTCCCGGCGACGTGGTCGAGGAACTCCAGGATATCGATCAGTGTATCGCCATCATTCTGACCACCCGCAAAGGGAGCGATCCGCACCGCCCCCTCTTTGGCTGCGATGCCTGGAAATACCTGGATGCCCCGGCAGGCGTCGCCATTCCCAACGTCATCCGCGAGGCGGTGGACAGCCTGGAGGAGTGGGAGCCGCGTATCAGCCTGGTCCGAGTTACGGCCAGTGTGGAGCTGGCGCACATAGTTTTCAATGTAGAGTGGAAATTGAAAAGCGATGACGTCGTATCTGCATCGGAGGTACAGCTTGTCCAGCCTGCCTGAACCATCATTTATCGATCGTGACCCCAACGTGATCACTGCGGAGCTAGTGGCACAGTATGAGACCGCATCGGGCAAGGTTTTGCAGCCGGCACAGCCCGAAATGTTGCTGATCAATCTCATCGCCTACCGGGAGACGCTGCTCAGGATCGCCATCCAGGAGGCAGCCAAGCAAAATTTGCTGGACTATGCCAGATTCCCGGTCCTCGACTATCTGGGAGAACTGGTGGGGTGTGAACGGCTGTCGGCCCAGCCGGCTCGCACCACGCTCCGTTTCACCCTGGTTGCCCCCCAGAGCTTCGACGTGGTGATTTCCGCTGGGACGCGGGTGGAGACGAAGGACGGCAAGGTGGTCTTCGCCTCCGAGTTCGATCTGACCATCCCGGCCGGTCAGGCGACGGGTGACGTTGCCGCCGTGGCCGAGGATGCTGGCACCGCCGGCAACGGCTATCTGGCCGGGGAAGTAAATAACCTTCTGGGTACGGTGCCCTATCTGCAAAGCGCTGCCAACACCGCCACCACCGCCGACGGGGCCGACGATGAAGACGACGACCGTTACCGGGAGCGCATCCGGACCGCCCCCGAGGGGTATTCCAACGCCGGCAGTCGTGGTGCCTACCGGTTCTGGGCCATGAGCGCTCATCAGGATATCGTCGACGTGGGGATCACCAACCCTAGCGATGGAGTGGTAAACATCTACCCTCTGACCAAGTACGGCACTCCCTCCGCCTCCATGCTCGCGCTCGTGGAGGCGGTGCTCACCGAGGACAAGGTTCGCCCCCTTACCGATCATGTGATTATTCTCCCCCCCGCCCGGATCGATTTTTCCATTGAGGTGGCAGTAACTGCCTATCTGTGGGCTGACACCGCAACCACCCAAACTGAGGTGGAAAAGGCGTTGGAAACCTATGCTGCAACCCTCACGGTCGGACTCGCCAAAGATATTGTTTCCAGCCAAGTGGTCACGGCAGTGGGGAGCGTATATGGGGTTTACGATCCAGTAGTCACGCTCAAGGATAGCAGTGGCGTCGCCTTCACCAAAAGAGAACTGGTTGACAACGAATGGGCGAACTGCACCGCCACGACGGTGACCATGGCGGGGGTGACCAATGGCTGATCGGCGGCTGATTCCGGAGAGCATCCGTGACGTCTCCACTCTGGCGTTCAACGAGCTCATTGACCGCATGGGGACGGTGGATATCACCCCGCTACTGGTCTACATGGTCGATAGCGTGACGGCCTCCGCTCTGCCGCACCTGGCGGAGCAGTTCCACATCACCGGCTACGAGGGGTTTCGCCTGGCCGTCAACGACTCCGAGCGGCGCGGCGTCATCAAAAGCGCCATCGAGAAGCATCGCTACAAGGGGACACGGTACGCTATCGACCTGGCCCTGGCCTCCCTGGGGATCATCTACACCCTGCAGGAGTGGTTCGAGTACGGCGGTGCCCCATATCATTTCCGGATCACCATCGACGTGATCGGGGCCGAGCTGCCGGCCGAAACGCTGGCACTCCTCGATAGTTACATCAATGAGTACAAGAACGTCCGGTCGGTGCTCGACACGATCAACGTCAATCTGTCCGTTGCCAGCGCCGTACCGGTTTACGCACTGGGATTGCAAAGCACCGAGATCATCACCGTCTATCCGCAATAAGGGGGTTCCATGCCTGCCACCTATTACTGCATCCTGACTACCTACGGCCTCAACAAGCTGGCGGCCGCCGAAGCAACCCAGACGCCACTGCCGCTGACAACGTTCGTCGTGGGCGACTCCAACGGCGTCTACTATGAGCCGAGTCAGAGCCAGACCGCGCTGGTCCACCAGGTCTGGAGCGGCGCAGTCAACAATGTCTACGTGCATCCGAATAACGCCAACTGGGTCGTGGTGGAGGCGCTGATTCCGGCCAGTCAGGGCGGTTTCGACATCCGCGAGGCCGGTATCCAGGACAACGCCGGCGGCGTGGTTGCCGTGGCCAAGTACCCGCTGACCAGCAAGCCGGCCCCGGGCTCCGGCTCCGAGAAGGACCTCTACGTCCGGATCATCATGCAGGTCACCAATGCTGCCAGCGTTTCGCAGACCATTGATCCCTCGGTGATCACCGCTACCCTCGAAACCATCTATCAACGCGACTGGAAAGATAGTGTCAAGGCCGCCACAACCGCCAACATTACCCTATCCGGCACTCAAACGATCGATGATGTAGCGCTAGTCGCCAACGACCGCGTGCTGGTCAAAGGCCAGGCCATAGCCAGCCAGAACGGCCTCTACCGGGTGCAGAGCGGCACCTGGTTGCGGGCCTCTGACGCCGACAATGCCACGAAGGTCACCACTGGCCTGACCGTATCGGTCGAGCAAGGAACCGTTAACGGTAGCTCGATCTGGAAGCTCACCACCACCGGCGCCATCACCCTCGGTACCACCGCGCTCACCTTCGCCAAGATCCCAGCCGGCAATGCCGACACCGTGGGCGGGTTTACGCCGAGCCAGACGCCGGGACCGAGTCAGGTGCCGGTTATTGGAGCCGACGGCAGCCTTACGTTGCCGGGCGTTGTCAACGCCGTCGGCTTGGCGCAAAAGGTTTTTAAGACGGGTAGCTCGGGGATTACCGCGAATCAATACGTACCGGTTGCCACAATCACAATCCCCGCCCAGTATCAAAGCTATTCAGCAACTCTGGAGACGCAGGTTGCAGATCACTCGCAGGCGTCAGTCGGAAATTGCCGGTTGGTCATTAACGTCAAGCAGCAAGCGACGTTCGGGTCTAATCCGCTAGTTTCGATGATTAGATACTACGACTCGACTGATGCCGATTATGTTGATTTCGGCTATGTCATCAACCAAAACTCGCCCAACACGATTGTGACAGTCTACGCCGTTATAAAGACCACGTATGCCTCTCTGGTCGGGTACAAAGCACTGGAAAGTGGTGGTGGAACCTGTGTCTGGACCTCGTCCGGGGTCATGTCCGCCGCTCAACCTGTAGGATGGGTAGCTAGCTCAAAGTTCGGCCATATAGGAGTAACGTCGACAACAATTTACACCCCGGCAGCAGGCTCAGCGATTTGCCCCAATACGGCGGCGGGCGCAGATTCGGGATATCTTTCGATCGCCGGCGCTGGGGCAGCATCAGTATCTCGCGGTGCAGCCCTCACACTGTATGGGCTGCAATCTGCCGGCGCGGGGCGGGTCGACTATTACGCCTCGGTTGCAGCTACACATCGGTTCTACCTCGGCACGTACGAATATGCTCGAATCAGCAGTAATGGTAATTTTCTGGTTGGCACGACGAGTGATTCCTTGTTCGGTCTGGATGTCTACAAAAGCGTCGCTACAACCTGCGGCATTAAGGTCACCAATCCCGATACCGGTACAACGTCATCGTGTCGGCTGCAATTGTCCAATGGGGTGCAGTCGGCGAGCATGATACTGAGTGGTTCCAGCTATACTGGTGCAGCCAGTACCTTCAACATCTATACCAGCGACCCCATAAATGGCGACATCGTCATCAGCGCCGGTGCGGCCGAACGAGCACGCTTCAAAGCCGGCGGCAATGTTCTCGTTGGCACCACAGTAGACAAGGGAGGGAAAGTAACGATCGGCGTCAGTTCCGGAACCCCCACCCTTACGACATCGACCGGCGGATTTGAAGTTTCCGACAACTCCGGCTATGGAACATTGACGTGGTGGGGGACTCAGGCGGGTGTCGGGGTATGGAATGGTACTCATGCGACAGTCGGAGCCACCAAAATCAGCCGGGATAGTACCAGGCCGTTCGTCATATCAATGGCACCAGCAAATAATGGTGCCGGGCTGACATTTACCGATGTCATGGTTGTAACGCCAGGTGGGAATATCGGTTTAGGCACCAATGCTGATACCATTTACACCGCCGCAGGAAAAACGTTGAATATTGTTGCGCCAGCGGGGGCGGCACGCCTCACCCTCCAGGGAGCGGCCGCATCTGATTACTCGGCGATTGATTTTGGTGGAGGCGCACAGCGCAATGCGACAATCCAGGGGGATAGCGCTGGTACGCTGACGTTCCTCACTAACGCGTCGCCTAATACGGCCAGCGTTGCAACAAGAATGTGGATCACTGCCGGGGGGCTAGTCGGTATTGGTGCAGCGCCATCCGCTGAGAAACTGGAAGTCGCCGGAAATATCAAAGCCACCGGCTTTGTTTCCTCCGCAACTGCCGCCCAATTCGATAACACCACGAAACTGGCTACCACCGAATTTGTGCAACGAAACGGTCTCGCGTTTCCAACTGCCGGCGGCAGTTCGATCAACGCCGATACCACATTGGCTGTAAGCAGTGCAGGCTCGTGGGCGTATGTCGGGGCCAGTGTTACCGTGACGCTGCCGGCATTGTCCGCCGTCCCACGCGGCGCGACGTTCACGCTGGTTGGCGGTGCCGGTTTCACGCTGAAAGGATCGGGCACTGACAACATCCAGGCCCAGGCCATCCTGCAGAACAGCATCTCTGTTTTGAAGGGCGAAACCGTTACGGTCTCCGCCAATGGCCCGGCCAGCAGTTGGTACGTGGTGGCTGGCGGGGTTGGAGGGTATTCGTTCGGGGTATCGAAAAGTGCCAACGGATACCAGAAGCTCCCGTCCGGCCTGATCCTCCAGTGGGGCGTCTCCGCCTCGGTCAGCGCGAATGCCAACATAGACGTCATATTCCCCATATCATTTCCGTCAACATGTCTGCAGGCCTCATCGTCGATGGTGAATGCCAGCACTACCGATGATGACGTTTTCTCCCGGACGATCTCTACCTCACCCAGCGGTGCTACGCTGCGCTGTGAGCAGGTTTCCGGGGCTGCATTGACCGGGACTCGATACATTCAGTATTTCGCCATCGGCTACTAAAGAAAGGGAGCTAGCTCATGTACGCCCAATTCAACCTGAAAGGCCTGCCGGTCGCATTCTATAGCGAGGATATCCATGGTTCGCTAACCCTGTTGGTAGTGGTCAATGGTGCCGAGATCGACGCGTATGATGTTCCTTCCGAGATCGAGAAGGAAGTCGTCAACGACGATGGCAGTATAAGCATTCAGAAGGTGCCGAATCCTGACTATGCACCACCGGTGCCGCAGTGTGAATCCGTGGCAAACCCCGACTGTAAAATCCCGGCTGACGCTATCGAGATCAGCCAGGAGGATTACATGGCCTATGTGAACGAACCCGGCATGTGGTGTCGGTCCGCCGATGGTCAGCGTGTCGCCGTTGTGCCGGAGATTACCCCGGCCGAAGCCCGGGCGGCGAAGTTGGCTGATCTGGCGGCGTATCGCTTTACCATCGAAACGGCGGGCATTGCTGTTAATGGAGTGACCGTCAGTACCGATCGGGAAAGTCAGGCCATGTTGACAGGAGCCTGGGTACGCGCGCAGCAAGCTCCGGAAGGGCTCATTGATTGGAAGGGGATTACTGGTTGGGTCCAGATCGATAAGGCCACTGTCGAGGCCCTGGCTGCTGCGGTGGGGGCTCACGTTCAGGGCTGTTTCAGCGCCGAGCGGAGGCATGCCGAGGCCATTGCCGCGCTACCAGATGACCTGCAGATGATCGAGGCATATGATTATTCGTCAGGATGGCCGATCAGCTAGAAAAAGAAAGGAAGCGACCGGACCGTGTAGCGAGCACGATCCGGTCGCTCGACCCACAGAGCAAGCTGTGAGCCAAGCCAAGGCTTCCCGCCCTGATCAGAGCGGAGAGAGCCTACCACAAAACCACAAATACCGAAAGGGGCTCACGTGAAGTACCAACCTATTATCCCGTGGATAGGCGGGAAGAGAAGACTATCAAGGCACATCCTGCCTGCATTCCCGGCCCATACCTGCTACGTTGAACCGTTTGCCGGCGGTGCGGCTCTGTTTTTTCTGAAGGAACCATCTAAGGTCGAGGTCCTCAATGACGTGAACCTCGACCTTGTTACTCTTTACCGGGTCATCCAGCATCATCTCGAAGAGTTTATAAGGCAGTTCAAGTGGTCTTTAACCAGCCGCAAAATGTATGGGTGGTTGAAGATTACCGACCCCGACACCTTGACCGATATCCAGAAGGCAGCCCGCTTCTATTACCTCCAACGGCTGTCCTTTGGTGGCAAGGTGAGCTCAAGAACCTTCGGCACGGCAACCACTTCGCCGCCGAGGCTTAACCTTCTGCGGATCGAGGAGGAGTTGAGCCAAGCCCACCTGCGGCTGGCCCGGGTCTATGTCGAGCACCTCCCCTGGGAGCAATGCATTGAGAAGTACGATCGGCAACAGACTTTCTTCTACCTTGATCCGCCCTACTGGCAGACTGAAGGCTACGGGGTGCCGTTCGAGATCGAACAATACCAGCGCATTGCATCCCTTATGGGGACCATGAAAGGCCGGGCCATTCTGAGCATTAACGACCATCCGGACATTCGGAAAGTCTTTAGTGACTATCAAGTTCAAAAGGTGAAGATTGACTACACTGTGGGGGGAGCTGGGAAGGGCAAAGGGAGGCAGGAACTGATCATCAAGAACTATTAAAACTGAGGGGAAGTCAGACGCTCCGAAAGTGGCCGTTTGGCTCCCCAGATTTCAAAACATTCAACTGCCAAATTACGCGGCGGATAGCACATATTCATTAAAATATCTTAACCGTTAAATCCAGTGTAAATCCACTGCCAAATCAAACGGCGCGCTACAAATACCGCCGGTGGTGTGGCGGGGAATTTCTCCCCTACCACACCACCGGCGGTTTATAAACCATGTGTCCAAATTACATTGAGCATTTGGCGCGTTACACGATGCGGTGATCGGCCGGAACTGGTTCGAAGTGTTCGTGCCGCCGGACCAGGCGACGGTGCGCGAGATGTTCTATTCGTCAATCAAGGCGGGGAAAATGCCGGTCCAGGTGCAGAACGACATCCTGACCCGCGCGGGCGAGCGACGCTTCATCTCCTGGACCAATGTCATGGTCCACGATGATGATGGCGCCATCAGCGGCGTGATGAGCATCGGCGAGGATATTACCGAGCGGAACAAGGCCTATAACACCCTGGCGATGTACCAGGAAAAGCTCCGCGGGCTGGCGGCCGAGCTTTCGCTGGCCGAGGAGCGTGAGCGGCGGCGGCTGGCTGCCGAACTGCACGACCAGATCGGCCAATCGCTGACCTTTGCCAAGATCAAGGCCGACTCGCTGAAAAACCTCGTCCGGGAAGAAGGTGCCGCAGCGCTTGGCGACGTGACGACACTGATCGACAGAGCGATTCAGGATACCCGCTCGCTGATTTATCAGATCAGTTCGCCGATTCTCTACGAACTGGGGCTCGAAGCTTCCCTTGAATGGCTGGCCGAGCATTTCGAGACCGAGCATGGTTTGCGGATCGCCTTTTATGACGACGGGGCGGGCAAGCCGCTGAGCGACGAAGTGAAGGTGACGCTGTTCCAGGTGGTTCGGGAGCTGCTGATCAACGTGGCCAAACATGCCCGGGCCGACCGGGTGAGCCTGGCGGTCCGACGGCGGCGCAACCAGATCGTGATCAGCGTCGCCGACGACGGGGACGGATTCGAGCTGTCGCAGGTGGTCGGCGACGTGCGCGGCCGGCGCGGTTTCGGCCTCTTCAATATCCGCCAGCGGCTTGAGTTGTTGGGGGGCGAGCTGGACATCGCCTCGCTCCCCGGCCGGGGAACGACCGCGACCGTGGTGGCGCCGCTCGACAGCGATCCGGGCCGGTAACGTTTCTGCCGGTTGCCATTACCCCCTTTCTATCATGTCTCAGGAGGAGCAGATGAAGATCAAGGTACTGATCGTCGATGATCATAAAATCATGCGCGAGGGGCTGAAGTCGCTGCTCGACAAGGAGACCGACCTGGAGATGGTCGGCGAGGCGGATAACGGCCGCACCGCCATCCAGTACGCCCGGGATCTCGCCCCCCAGGTCGTGCTGATGGATCTGTCGATGCCGGAGATGAATGGCATCGACGCGACGCGCCGGATCGTCACGGAGTGCCCCTCTACCAAAGTCCTCGCCCTGTCGATGCATTCGGACCGCCGTTTCGTCGAGGGGGCGCTGGCCGCCGGCGCCCACGGCTTTCTCCTGAAAGACTGTGCCTTCGACGAGCTGGTGGTGGCGATCCGCGAAGTGGCCGGTGGCCGCTTTTATCTCAGCCCGCGCATTGCCGGGCTGGTCGTCAAGGACTTCCTCGGCCGGGGGGAACGGCCTGGACAGATGGCCGCCGTTCATCTGACTCCCCGGGAACGGGAAGTGCTGCAGCTGATTGCCGAGGGGAAAAATACCAAGGAAATCGCTTTCGCCCTCAACGTCAGTGTCAAGACCGTCGAAACCCAGCGGATGCAGGTGATGCGCAAATTGCAGACGAACAGTATCGCCGAGCTGACCAAGTATGCCATCCGCGAAGGGCTGACGACCATGGATTGACCTCTTCCCGCCCTCTGCCGGCTTCCCGCCAACCAACGGGAGGCGATTTCTGACCCTCTTTCAGGATTTCCTTCCCTCCCTTTTCAGGGTTTCTCTGATAGTCCCCCTTAATCCTCGGCCGATAAGCTCTCGTGAATGAATTAACTTTTATGTGCGGTGACCGCCGCTGCGGAAGGTCCCGCCGCGTGGGGGCTTATCGATGGCATTTTCCTTTTTCATGCGTGATCAGCAGATTCTGGAGCGGGCGGCGGATCATCTGATCCCCGCCGTCGCCGGCCGGAGCCGGATCAGAATCTGGGATGCCGGCTGTGCGCTCGGCCAGGAAACCTGGACGGTCGCCATGATTCTCGCCGAGCGGATGCACCCCTTTGGCTTCAAGAATCTGCGGATCGATGCCACCGACTACGACCAGGCCAACCGCTTCGGCGAGGTGGTCAGCCGGGCGATTTACGCCCACGACGATTTGAAGCGTTTGCCGCCGGAGCTTCTGGAGAAGTACTTCGAAGCCGCCGAAGTCTCAGGGAGTCGACGGGTCAAGGCGCTGCTCCGCGAGCGGATCACCTTCCAGTACCACGATCTGTTGTCACTCCGGCCGATCGGCAGCAATTACTGCCTGATCGTCTGCAAGAACGTGCTGCTCCATTTTTCCCCCCAGCAGCGGGTCGAAGTCCTCAGGATGTTTCATGGCGCCCTGGCGCCGGGAGGTTACTTCGTCTGCGAAAATACCCAGAAAATGCCGGGCGAGCTGGCCCCGCTCTTCGAGCAGGTGACGGCTGATGCCCCGGTCTACCAAAAACGTGTCTAGGCAGTGGGAAGCATTCGCGACGTAACTATCGGCAAACGGGAGGATTTATGGTTAAGAACATGAAAATCGGCATGCGGCTCGGGGTAGGATTTGCGGTGGTGGTCGTGCTGATGACGGTAATGGGATTGTTTGCCATTACCCGGCTCAGTGCCCTCGATCGGGAAATTGAGGATATGGTCAAGGATAAATGGCCGAAAACGGTGATGGCCAACGAAATCATCGAGAACCTCAATATTGTCGCCCGGGCGTTACGCAACGGGGTGCTGCTCAATGAGCCGCAGGAAGTTGCCAAGGAGTTGGCCCGGGTCGACGAGGCGAAAGGCAATATCGCCAAACGGCTTGACGAGCTGGATAAACGGATTACCACCCCGGAGGGGAAGGTGGCGCTGAAAGAGGTGGTCGATGCCCGGGCCGCTTACCTGCCGCTCGAAAGCCGCATCGAGGGATATCTCCGCGCCGATAACGATGCGGCGGCGAAGTCGCTGATGTTCGGCGATTTCCGCAAAGTGCAGAATGCCTACCTGGGCGCGGTGAACAAACTGATCGAATACCAGGGGGAGTTGGTGGAGAAAGCGGGCAACGGTGCCTTTGCCACCTATCAGCAGTCGCGTAATCTGATCGTCGGAACCTTGCTGGCCGCCATTGCCCTGGCGGTGGTGCTGGCGCTGTTCGTCACCCGGAGCATCACCCGTCCGGTGGCAGTCTGCATCGAGTCGGCGCGCAAGATTGCCGCCGGTGATCTGCAGGTGAACCTTGACGATACCGGCAAGGACGAGACGGGGCAGCTGCAGGGGGCGATGAAAGTGATGGTCGAGCGGATCAGGGCGTTGATCGCCGATGCCGACCTGCTGGCCGGCGCAGCGGTGGCGGGACGGCTGGCGACCCGCGCCGATGCCACCAAGCACGAGGGGGATTACCGGAAGATCGTCGAAGGGGTCAACAATACACTCGACGCGGTGATCGGGCCGCTGAATGTTTCGGCTGAGTATGTGGACCGGATCGCCAAGGGAGATATCCCCCCCCGGATTACCGACGACTATAACGGCGACTTCAACGAGATCAAGAACAATTTCAACCTCTGTATCGATACCCTGAACGGCCTGATCAGCGACATGAACGAGATGTCGAAGATGCACGATCTGGGCGACATCGACGTGATGATGCCCGCCGAACGGTACCAGGGAGCCTACCGGACCATGGCCACCGGGGTCAATACCATGGTCGGCGGCCACATCAGCGTCAAGAAGAAGGCGATGGCCTGCGTCGCCGAGTTCGGCAAGGGAAATTTCGATGCGACGCTGGAACGTTTCCCGGGGAAAAAGGCGTTCATCAACGAGACGATCGAAGAGGTGCGCAGCAATATCAAGCGCTTCGAGGAACAGCTCACGGTCCTGATCAGAGCGGCGGCCGACGGCGAACTGGACAAACGGGCCGACGCCGGCCTGTTTGTCGGCGGCTGGCGACAGCTGGCCCTGGGAGTGAACGACACGATCACCAACATCGTCAATCCGCTGATGGTGACGGCCGATTACGTGGACAAGGTGGCGAAAGGGGTGATCCCGCCGACGATCACCGCCGAGTACCGGGGGCAGTACAACATCATCAAGCAGAACCTGAATGCGATGGTGCAGATGATGAACGACCTCTTGGCGCAAACCGACATCATCATTCGCGCCGCTGCCGACGGCGAGCTGGACAAGCGGGCCGACGCGACCCTGTTCGTCGGCGGTTGGAACAAGCTGGTGACGGGGGTGAACGACACGATCACCAACATCGTCAACCCGCTGATGGTCACGGCGGAGCACCTGGATCTGATCGCCAAGGGGGATATGCCGCCGGCGATCACTGCCGAGTACAAGGGGCAGTACAACATCATCAAGAACAATCTCAACCTGCTGATCGAGGCGATCAACGGCATCACCCGGGCCGCGCAGACGGTGGCGGCCGGCGACCTGACCGTGGAACTGAAGTCCCGCTCCGCCAGGGACGAACTTATCCAGGCCCTGTCCGCGATGGTGAAGAAGCTCTCCGAAGTGGTCGCCGACGTGATGAGCGCCGCCGACAACGTCACTGCCGGCAGCCGGGAGATGAGCACCAGTTCGGAGCAGATGTCCCAGGGGGCGACGGAGCAGGCAGCGGCCGCCGAAGAGGCGTCGTCGTCGATGGAGCAGATGTCGTCCAATATCCGCCAGAACGCCGACAACGCCTCCCAGACCGAGAAAATCGCCCTGAAGAGTGCCGCCGACGCCCGGGAAGGGGGGAAGGCGGTGGCCGAGACGGTAGCGGCGATGAAGGATATCGCCGGCCGGATTTCGATCATCGAGGAGATTGCCCGGCAGACCAACCTGCTGGCGCTCAACGCGGCGATCGAAGCGGCCCGGGCCGGCGAGCACGGTAAAGGGTTCGCCGTGGTCGCCGCCGAGGTGCGCAAGCTGGCCGAACGGAGTCAGAAGGCGGCCGGCGAGATCAGTCAGCTCTCCGCCTCCAGCGTCGAGGTGGCCGAGAAGGCCGGCGACATGCTGGCGCGGATTCTCCCCGACATCCAGAAGACCGCCGAACTGGTGCAGGAGATCAGCTCGGCCAGCCGCGAGCAGGATACCGGTGCCGAACAGATCAACCGGGCGATCCAGCAGCTCGACTCGGTAATCCAGCAGAATGCCGGTGCTGCCGAAGAGATGGCCTCGACCGCCGAAGAGCTCTCTGCCCAGGCCGAACAGTTGCAGAATACCATCGCCTTTTTCACGGTCGATGAAACGGCCCTGGCCCGCCGGCGTGCCGTGCCGGTCAACGCGACGAAGAAGGCGCAGTTCGTTACCGCCCATTCGAACGGTTATCACCAGGACGAGTCGAAACCGGCGGCTGCCGCCAAGGCGGTGGCCAATGGCGGTGTCCACCTGGATATGGGCGGTGACAGCCTGGACCAGGCCTTCGACGTGTACTGAAATCGATAACGGTCGGGGGCGGTGCGTGGCGCCGTCCCCCTTCCCCGAGGAGGCGACAATGGCAGTGGCGGCGATTACAGAAACCCGGCAATACCTGACCTTCAAGCTGACCGAGGAGGTGTTTGCCGTTGATGTGGCGGAAGTGCGCGAGATCCTGGAATATTCGACCATCACCAAGGTCCCCCGGACCCCGCTGTTCATGCGCGGGGTGATCAATCTGCGAGGGAGTGTGGTGCCGGTGGTCGACCTGCGGTTGAAATTCGGCATGCCGGCAACGGAACCGACCATTAATACCTGCATTATCGTGGTCGAGATCGATCTGGCCGAGGATCAGCTGGTGCTGGGGATGCTGGCCGATTCGGTGCAGGAAGTCTTCGAACTGGCGCCGGAAAGCATCGAACCGGCACCGCGGCTCGGCACGAAACTGGATACGGCGTTTATCGCCGGGATGGGCAAATATCTGGAGCAGTTCATCATGATTCTCGATACCGACCGGATCTTCAGCGCCGCGGAACTGGCGGAAGTTCAACCGGAGGTGGCGGTGGCGAACGGCTGACAGTCCCTGGTGCCGGGAGAGCGTACCGGCGACAGGGGCGATTGACTCATGGCAGCGGATGATGGGAGGTGTTCATCGTCCGCTGTTTTTGTGTGCCGCGGCGTCACCACCCGGAAACTGCCGGCCGGCGGACGCAAGTGTCGGAAAAACATATAACTTCGTTTTGAAAAAACCACTCAAGCCAGGGGGGAAACGGTCGATAGTGATAAGTGTGTAGGGATTAACCGCACAATGTACGTGTGATTAGCGTTGTTTTATGAATTGATTCTTTTGTGTTTTTGATGGGCATTTTTCCGATAAAGACCCATCGTTATGTCCCAGTCGTTGATGAGGGAAAGGGGAACACCATGCTGAATTTTTTGCGCAAGGATTTGCTCGAAGAGAAGGCCCGCCTGGAAGAAAAAATTGCCGCGCTGGAGCGCGAGCGGGAACAACTGCAGGGAGAGAAATTTCGCTGCCAGTCCATTGTCTCGGCAATCGCCGCGCCGATGTTTGTGGTGGACCGCAATCTGGTCATCACCCATGTCAACGAGGCTGCGCTCACCGCCATGGGGTACCGCAGCGACGAGGTGGTCGGCCGAATGACCTGCGCCGAGCTTGCCAGGACGCCGATCTGCGGCACTGCCGACTGCACCCTGAAGAACTGCATGCGCACCGGTGAAGTGATCGTCGGCGAGACGGTGGCCGAGACGCGGGATCGGCGCAAGATCCCGATCAAGGCGGTCTGCTCGGCGATTTACGACGAGGCGGGAAATATTGCCGGCGGCATGGAGGTGATCGTCGACCAAACCGAGGTGGTCAGGGCGAAATGGGAAATCGACAACATCCTCCGCTCGGTGGCGGCGCCGATGTTCGTTGTCGACAAGAATTTGCTGATCACCTCGGTGAACGATGCCGCCCTCAAGGCAATGGGCTACCAAAGGGATGAGGTGGTCGGGCGGATGACCTGCGCCGACTTCGCCCGGACGCCGCTCTGCAATAGTGCCAACTGCACCATCAAAAACTGCATGCAGAGCGGTCAGACGATCATCGGCGAGACGGTGGCCGAGGCGCGCAACGGCAGTAAGATCCCGATCCAGGCGGCCTGCTCGGCGTTGCTCGACGAGGAGGGGCGCCCCTACGGCGGGATGGAGGTGATCATCGATATCACCGAGGTCAAGCGGCTGCAGCGGGAGGCGAACGAGCAGCGGGAGTACCTGGAACGGCAGGTGCGGATGCTGGTCGAAAAATTGGAAGCCTTCTCGGCGGGCGATCTCAGCATTGAACTGGTTGCCGAGCGGCAGGACGAGATCGGCCAGATCGTCGAGAGCCTGAGCCGGGCGGTGCGCAATCTGGCGGAGTTCGCCCGGGCCGCCGAGCAGATTGCCATCGGCAACATCAACACCGAGGTGAAGCCCCGCTCCGACCGGGATACCCTTGGCGCCGCCCTGGCGTCGCTAATCGCCAGTCAGCAGGAGAAGGCGTATCTGGCCGAGCAGATCGCCGGCGGTGATCTGAGTGTCTCGGTTGCCGTCCTTTCGGAGCTGGATACCCTTGGCAAGGCGCTGGCCCGGATGGTGGCCAAGCTGAAAGACGTGGTGGCCGATGTCAAGAATGCCGCCGACAATGTCACGGCGGGGAGCCAGGAACTCTCTTCCAGTTCCGAGGAGATGAGCCAGGGGGCGACGGAACAGGCTGCCGCCGCCGAAGAGGCTTCATCGTCGATGGAACAGATGTCGTCCAACATCCGCCAGAATGCCGACAACGCCTCCCAGACGGAAAAGATCGCCGTCAAGAGTGCCCAAGACGCCCGGGAGGGGGGAAAGGCGGTAGCCGAGACGGTGGTGGCGATGAAGGAGATCGCCGGCAAGATTTCGATCATCGAAGAGATCGCCCGGCAGACCAACCTGCTGGCGCTCAATGCGGCCATCGAGGCGGCCCGGGCCGGCGAGCACGGCAAGGGATTCGCGGTGGTCGCCGCCGAGGTGCGCAAGCTGGCCGAACGGAGCCAGAAGGCGGCCGGCGAGATCAGCGAACTTTCCTCGACCAGTGTCGAGGTGGCCGAGAAGGCGGGCGGGATGCTGGCCCGGATGGTACCAGACATCCAGCGGACCGCCGAGCTGGTCCAGGAGATCAGTGCCGCCAGTCGGGAGCAGGATGCCGGCGCCGAACAGATCAACCGGGCGATCCAGCAGCTCGATCAGGTGATCCAGCAGAATGCCAGTGCCTCGGAAGAGATGGCTTCAACCTCAGAAGAGTTGGCTTCCCAGGCGGAACAGCTCCAGTCGATTATCAGCTTTTTCAAGACGGGCGAAGAGAGCAGCCAGGGCGCCCGGCGGGATGCCGCTGCCGGGAAAAACGGCGCCAATGCCAAAAAGCGCCTCGGGTATGGCCCGGCCGGCGCCGCGTCCCGTCCCCGGCCCGGTGCTGCCGGGGGGACGCGCCAGGCTGGGGCGGCCCGGGGGGTGATGCTCGATATGGGCGCTGCCAGCGACGGGATGGACGACGAATTCGAGAAGTATTGACCGTCACCGGGGTCGGTGCCGGGGCCGCGACAGGGAGTGCCCGGTGCCGGGCCCGGGGAGGGGTGCTGCCTTTGGCCGGCAGTTGTTGCAGGGGGAGAGACACCGTAAGGTCTTTCCCTTTTTTTTGTCGGCCGCGATATGGCACGGTGAGTCACGGTTGATTGTCGGCCGTAATTTTCGTAATAGTTGCAAGATATTATGAAATAAGCTTAAAGATACTGGTTAATTATGTCGATATAGCTTAAAGTTGACAACGCTTATCGGGTAGTTGACAGAACGTTGATTGTCGGTGAAATAGCGTACTTTTATCCGTAGGCAGACGACGATTCCGGGGGAGGTTCAGATGAAACTGGCAAATTTGAAAATCGGCAAACGGCTGGGGTTGGGTTTCGGGTTGGTCCTGCTGCTGCTGCTTTTGGTAGCCGCTTCGGGATACTGGGGGCTTCACATCCTGACCGGCGCGACCAGCCAGATGGCGCATCACGAGGCGCGGGTTGCCGAACATTCCGCCCGGCTGCGGGCCAATGTGCTCGGCATGCGGCGTTTTGAAAAAGATGCGTTCATCAACATGGGGTCGCCGGAAAAGGTCGCCGAATACTACGGAAAATGGAAAGAGCAGCTCGACCATGCCTCTGCCCGGATCGCCGACCTGGAGAAGGTCGTCGAGAGCCAGCAGGACCTGGAGCTCATCAAGGGGATGAAGGAAAACCTTGCCGGATACGTGGCGGGATTCAATAAGGTCTACAACCAGGTGACCGCCGGTAAGATTACCAGCACCAAAGACGCCAATGCCGCCATCGGCCAGTACAAGGATGAGATCCACAAGCTGGAGGGGGCGGCGCAGGACTTTGCCGACCAGGGGAACAAGCGGATGGCGAAACAGGAGCAGGTCGTCCAGCAGGTTGCCACCAAATCGACGACGGTCATGCTCTGCCTGACCCTCTTGGCGGTACTGGCCTGCGTAGCGATCAGCGTTATCATCACCCGGAGCATCACTGCGCCGCTGCTGGAAGGGGTATCGATTGCCAACCGGCTGGCTACCGGCGATCTGGAGATGACCATCGAGGTCGCACGGGCCGATGAGGCGGGTGAATTGCTCGCGGCGATGAAGAATATGGTGGAAAGCCTCCGTGAATCAGCGCTGGCCGCAGAAAAGGTCGCAAACGGCGATCTGACGGTGGCGGTGCGAATCCGTTCGGAGAAGGATCTGCTGGGTAAGAATCTCAATGCCATGGTCACGACGGTGAAAGGGCTCCTTGGAGAGACCGATCGGTTGATCCAGGCGGTTCAGGCCGGGAAACTTGACAACCGGGGCGATGCCACGGCCTGCAATGGTGCCTGGAGCGAGTTGGTGGCCGGAATCAACCGGCTGATCGATGCCTTCGTCACGCCGATCAATGCTACCGCCGGCTACCTGGAGCGGATCGCCCGGGGTGACGTGCCGCCGCCGCTGAGCGAAACCTATTACGGGGATTTCAATGAGATCAAAAACAACCTCAATGCCTTGATCGAAGCGCTGACCGGGATTACCGCCACCGCCCAGCAGATCGCCGCCGGCGACCTGCGGGTCGAGATCCGGGAGCGGTCGGCGCAGGATGAATTGATGCAGGCTCTGGCCAGTATGGTTGCCAAGCTGCGGGAAGTGGTGACCGAAGTGATCGTTGCCGCCGACAATGTCGCCTCGGGGAGCCAGGAGCTTTCCGCCAGTTCGGAGCAGATGTCCCAAGGAGCGACGGAGCAGGCGGCGGCCGCCGAGGAGGCCTCGTCCTCCATGGAAGAGATGTCGTCCAATATCCGCCAGAACGCCGACAATGCCTCCCAGACGGAAAAGATCGCCGTCAAGAGCGCTACCGATGCCAGCGATGGCGGCAAAGCGGTCAGCGAGACGGTGACGGCGATGAAAGAGATCGCCGGCAAGATATCGATCATCGAGGAGATCGCCCGGCAGACCAACCTGCTGGCGCTCAACGCCGCCATCGAGGCGGCCCGGGCCGGCGAGCACGGCAAGGGATTCGCGGTGGTCGCCGCCGAGGTGCGCAAGCTGGCCGAACGGAGCCAGAAGGCGGCCGGCGAGATCAGCGAACTTTCCTCGACCAGTGTCGAGGTGGCCGAGAAGGCGGGGGCGATGCTGGCCCGGATGGTACCGGACATCCAGCGGACCGCCGACCTGGTCCAGGAGATCAGCGCTGCCAGCCGTGAACAGGATACCGGCGCCGAACAGATCAACCGGGCGATCCAGCAGCTCGACCAGGTGATCCAGCAGAACGCCAGCGCCGCGGAAGAGATGGCCTCCACCTCCGAAGAGTTGGCTTCCCAGGCGGAACAGCTCCAGACCAGTATCGCCTTCTTCAAAGTTGACGATGTCCGGCTGGCCCGACGGCATGTCGCTTCGGCCAAGCAGGCCAAAAAGCAGCTTGCCGCCCATATCGGCGGTCGTCAGGCCGCGGCGGCCACTGCGGCCGGCAAGGCGGCGGTCGACGGCGTCGTCCTGGAAATGTTGCAAGATCATGACAGCGTGGACCAGGAGTTCGAACGCTACTAGGTGGCGTCGGCACCCGTACCTGCCTGGGAAGAATGGATATTCTGGAAGCATTGCTGCAAAAAAACGAAGGTATGCTCGACGAACTGGTCGATGGTTACCTGCGGCAGATCGCCGGCGGGGCCTATGCCCCGACCATGCCCGGCGCCCGAGCAACCGCCATCGCCGGTCTCAACCGGGCGGTGCTGGCCGATGTCTCGGCCGTCGAGGGGAGCGCGCCGGACGGGGGGGGCGCCGTGGCGGCATTTTGCGCTGCCACGGCGGCCGGCCATCGCCGGCGCGGCGTCACCCTCGGCATGTTTCTCCAGGCGCTGAAGGGGTATCGGCACGCATATCGTGACCTGTTTTGCCGCCACCTGAGCCCCCGCCGGGACGAAAAGCTGCTCCGCCGGCTCGTCGACGGCTGTTTCGACCGAGCCGAGCTGGCGGTCTGCGATGCCTGGGAGACCGACCGTCCGGCCGACCGGCTGACCGAACTACAGCAGGCCAATCGTACCCTCACCAATGAGAAGAACAAATATCTCACCCTTTTCGACAGTCTGAACACCCCGGCCATCCTGCTCGATGAGCGCGGGCTTGTCGATGTCGTCAATGCTGCCGCCGCCGGTCTCCATGGCCTGTCCGTTGTTGCCGGGGCCGGCTATTACGGGGGATTGCTCCGCGGCCGCCGGGTCGCCTGGCTAGACGATGCTCTTGCCTCGCTGAAACGGGGCGGACGGCAGGAAGACCGTTTCGAGATTGAACTTGATACTGTGGCGGGGCGGCGCTGTTTCGAGGTCGGCCTGAAACGGCTGGTTGACGTCGGTGGCCGCTTTGCCGGGACGATGGCGCTGTTGAACGATATCACCGAGCGACAGTGGGCTGAAGAGGGGATGCGGCATTACCGCGACCAGTTGGAGGAGATGGTCGACCAACGGACCGCCGAGCTGATGACGACCAATCGGCAACTGCAGCGGGAACTTGCCGGCCGGCGGCGGGTGGAACGGGCGTTGCGGGATTCGGAGTGGCACTACCGGAACCTGGTGGAGAATGCCAAGGATGTTGTCTTCACCCTCTCGCCAGAAGCCCGGATCACCTCGCTCAACCACGCCTTTACCACGATTACCGGCTGGCCCGTCGCTGAGTGGCTCGGCCAGCCTATTGAGTCGCTCGTCCATCCGGAAGATCTTCCCTTTGCGCTGCAGATGGTCCGTCGCGTCCTGGAGGAGGAAGAGTCCCGGCCGGTGGAAATCAGGATCCGGGCCCGGGCCGGCGATTACCAGGTCGGCGAGTTTGTCGGCGCCCAGCAGCGCTGCAACGGGGACGTGGTGGGCATCCTCGGCATCGCCCGCGACGTCACCGAGCGGGTCAGGGCGGCGGCGGAACTCGTTTCCTATCAGCAGGAGTTGAGCACGCTGGCGGCCGAACTGTCGTTGGCGGAGGAGCGGGAGCGGCGGCGGATCGCCGGCGAACTCCATGATCGGCTCGGCCAGTCGCTCGCTTTTGCCCGGATCGGCCTGAGCCGGCTGGCCCGCTCGGTGCGGGCAGCCGAGCCGGCCCGCCAGCTTGATACCATCGCCACCGTGCTCGAACAGACCATCCAGGATGTCCGGTCGCTGACCTTTCAGATCAGCCCGCCGCTGCTCTACGAAGTCGGCCTTGAGGCGGCGCTGGAATCCCTCGGGGAACGTTTCCAGGCCGAGCACGGCTTTCAGGTGGCGTTCCATGACGATGGTGAACCGAAGCCGCTCGACGGAGAGATCAGTGTCACCCTTTACCAGGTGGTTCGTGAACTGCTCGTTAACAGTGCCAAGCATGCTGCCGCACGCCGGGTGACGATCGGCATCAGCAAGCAGTGCGATACCGTCGAACTGCGGGTCGAAGACGACGGCTGCGGTTTTCAAACTGCCAATGACCCGCAGCGCCGAGAAAAGAAAGGGAGCTTCGGCCTCTTCAATATTCGTCAGCGAATCGGTCACCTTGGGGGCGAGATCCGGATCGATTCGGTGGTCGGCACCGGAACGCGGGTGACCGTCACGGTGCCGGCCAGCGTGGCTTGACCCGTCCCGGCGGGCTTTCTGGACCGTCAGTAATTTCCCCGCATCTCCTCAGGAATCTCCTGATTCAGGAGCCTATTACTCTGTCGATACTAATTAGTAACGACAGACATACCGCACACATTCATCCGGGAATTGTTCACTGCGTGGGGGCACGATGATGGAAAGCGTCCTATTTGTCGACGATGAGGCGATGGTTTTGGAATATCTCGGCTGCCTGTTCCGTAACGAAGGGGTCAAGGTCTTGCTGGCGAACGACGGTGCCGAAGCCCTGGAGATCGTCCGGCGCGAGGAAGTTGCCGTTCTGGTGACCGATTATCTCCTGCCGGTAATCGACGGCCTGGAACTGATCGCCCGTGTCAAGACGCTGTCGGTGGCCACGGTGCCGATCCTGATGTCGGGAATTACCGATCTGCCGGCATTTCTCGAACAGCAGCAACCGGAACCGCTCTTTTGCCATTTCGAGAAACCGTGGAAGGGGCCGGAGATGGTCAGCGCCGTCCGGGAGGGGGTCAAGCGCTTTCGGGAGTTGCGCAACCGCAAACGGCGCGAGGAATGTCTTATCCATTCCCTCGGCAGGCTGATCGAGCGCAAGGATGGCTGGACGAAGGGGCACTGCGACCGGGTAGCCGACTATGCCCTGCTGATTGCCGATGCCTTGCAGCTGTCCGAGCAGGAGCGGCAGGAAATCCAGCAAGGCAGTTGGCTCCACGACTGTGGCAAAATCCGGGTGCCGGCCTTGATTCTCAATGCCGAACGCCGGCTGACCGACGAAGAGTTTGCCGTAATCAAGATGCATCCGCTCTGGGGGGTTGAAATCGCCGGTCGGTCGCGGTTGCCGGAGCGGGTGATCAATATCGTCCAGAGCCATCACGAGCGCCTTGACGGTCTCGGGTACCCGCACGGCCTTGCCGGCCGGGAGATTCCCCTTGAGGCACGGATCGTCGCCATTGCCGACATTTACGACGCTCTCTCGTCGGATCGTCCCTACCGGCCGGCCTTCCCTGCCGAAACCGCCAGGAACATGGTGGCCCAGATGGCCGGGAGCGCCCTCGATCCCGAACTGGTCAGGCTGTTTTTTCTGCAGCTTGACAGTCAGCAGCGGGCGGGGCAGCCGGCCCACGCGGTGATGCTGCCCGGCTGCCGTGGCGGCCGGTGCGGCGATTATCCGGATTGTGTGAACAGGCCGGTTGCCGATGCGGAATTGGTTGCCTGAACAGCTCGGTTCTCTGCAACGGCGAAGGACTGATCTCGCTGGAAAAGATTAGAACCGGCATATCAGGATTTTCCTGATATGCCGGTTCGTTTTCCCTGCCGATAAAAAACACTGGGGGCGTTAAATCCGGGTTAACGAAACACGGTCAACGTCCCCGGCATTGATTGATCTTGTCGCCCGTCGGCATCCACCGGCCGGTTTGATATTCAGCTTGGAGAGGAGACTTCTCGTGATCAAAAACATGAAGATCGGAACCCGTCTCGGTCTGGGCTTTGGCTCTGTCCTGGCTATCTTTGCCATTATCGTCGTCGTGTCGATAGTGATGCTGAAAGAGGTTGATCGGGAGTCGCGTCAGGTGGCGAAGGAATCCTTGCCCGCCATGATGGCGGCTTACGAAATGGATGTGGCGGTTACCTCCATCTCCGAAGTGCTGACCGACGTTGCGGCCACCCATAGCCGTGACGGGATTAAGGAAGCCGAGGAGCAGGTGAAGAAATTCAACGAGGCCCTGTCGTTTTTCTCTGAGATGTACCGCCGCGAAAACGACGCCAAGGGACTTAAGGAAGTAGACGAACTTGCCGACGACTTCAAGGCCTTTCATGACAGTGGGCTCAAAATGGCCGACACCTACCTCAACCAGGGGCAGGAGGCTGGCAACCGGTTGATGGCGGAGTTCGATCCGATCCGCGGCAAGCTGACGGCTGCCGTAGAGAAATTCCAGAAGAGCCAGGCCGACGAGGCCCAGAGCAATTCGCTTGATACGGTGGCCGCCGTCGGCAAGATCGTCATGATCATGCTGATTCTGGGTGGCTGCGCCCTGTTACTGAGCATCGTTATCGCCTTCCTGATTACCCGGAGCATTACCCGGCCGCTGCTGGAAGCTGTCGGCGCTTCCAACCGCCTCGCCGAAGGCGACCTGATGGTCGACATCAACCCGCGCGGCAAGGACGAGACGGGCCAACTGCTGGAAGCCATGAAGAATATGATGGACAAACTGAAGCAGGTGGTCGGCGAGGTCAAGAGCGCTGCCGACAACGTCGCCTCCGGTAGCCAGGAACTGTCGTCCACCTCCGAGGAGATGTCTCAGGGAGCCACCGAGCAGGCGGCGGCCGCCGAAGAGGCCTCGTCGTCCATGGAAGAGATGTCGTCCAATATCCGGCAGAACGCCGATAATGCCATGCAAACCGAGAAGATTGCCACCAAGAGCGCCGAAGATGCCCGCGAGGGGGGTAAGGCAGTGGCGGGAACGGTGACGGCGATGCGGGAAATTGCGGCGAAAATCTCGATCATCGAGGAGATTGCCCGGCAGACCAATCTGCTGGCGCTCAATGCGGCGATCGAAGCGGCACGGGCCGGCGAGCACGGCAAGGGATTCGCCGTGGTGGCCGCTGAGGTACGCAAGCTGGCGGAGCGGAGCCAGAAGGCTGCCGGCGAGATCAGCGAACTGTCGGCGTCCAGCGTCGGCGTGGCGGAACAGGCCGGCGAGATGCTGGCCCGGCTTGTGCCGGATATCCAGCGGACCGCCGAACTGGTCCAGGAGATCAGTGCCGCCTGCCGCGAGCAGGATACCGGTGCCGAGCAGATCAATAAGGCGATCCAGCAGCTCGACCAGGTGATCCAGCAGAATGCCAGCGCTTCCGAAGAGATGGCCTCGACGTCCGAGGAACTGGCGGCTCAGGCGGAACAGCTCCAGACGGCCATTTCCTTCTTCAAGGTCGGCAGCGGTCCGGCGATGCGTGGTCCCGCCGTGGCCAAGAACGCGACGAAAAAGGTCCAGATTTCGCACCTGGGGCAGGGGCATGCCAACGGCTACGCGCATGCGCCTGGCGCGCCGGCCCGGGCCGCGGCGGGCGTCAATCTCCAGATGGGAGGGGACGATCAGCTGGATGCCGAATTCGAAAAATTCTGAGCCGGTACGGGATCACCGCGTTTCCTGATCTACGTGCAGTAGACAGCGCCCCGGCTTCGCCCGGGCGCTGTCGGTTTAGGGCAGCGATTGTCGTGCGGCGGTTAAAGAAACCCGCACAATTGCCGATAGATTATGTGACAGCCAGACTTTCAGGAGGTGGCCATGAGCGTAGCGTCAATAACCGAGGTTCGCCAGTATCTTACCTTTAAACTTGCCGACGAAGTATTTGCGGTCGATGTGGCGAAGGTGCGGGAAATACTTGAATATACGTCGATTACCAAGGTCCCCCAGACCCCCGGGTTCATGCGCGGGGTGATCAATCTGCGCGGCAGCGTGGTGCCGGTGGTGGATCTGCGGCTGAAGTTCGGCATGTCGGAAACCGAGCAGACCATCAATACCTGCATTATCGTCGTCGAAGTGCTCCACGAAGAGGAAACGCTCATTCTCGGCGCCCTGGCCGACTCGGTGCAGGAGGTGTTTGAACTTGAGCCGGAGCAGATCGAGCCGGCGCCGCGGATCGGCACCAAGCTGAATACCGACTTCATCCTCGGTATGGGTAAGTACGGGGAACAATTCATTATGATCCTCGACATCGACAAGACGTTCACCAGCGACGAACTGGCCTCGGCCGACGGCTTGGCCGCCAATGAGGCGGCGTAGCCTGTCCGGTGCACCGGCGTTCGGTTCCGACGATAACCAAGGCAGGAGTTGATGTTCGGTTCTACTTCTACGTCTACTGCCACTTCTCCGGAAGTGAAATTTACCACCGCGACGATGTCGGACCGGGAATTCGGCCAGTTCAGCGAATTCATCTACGGTCAGTGCGGCATCAAGATGCCCCCCGCCAAGAAGACCATGCTCGAGGCCCGGCTGCAGAAGCGGCTGCGCAAGCTCGGTCTTCGCTCGTTTCGCGAGTACGCTGAGTTCCTTTTCAGTCGTGAAGGGGTCGAAAGCGAGTTGGTCCATATGATCGACGTCGTGACGACCAACAAGACCGATTTCTTTCGCGAGCCGGGACATTTCGATTTTCTGGTCGGGCAGGCCCTGCCGGCCTTGCTCGAACGTGAACGGTCTGCCGGCCAGCGCCGCCTCAGGATTTGGAGCGCCGGCTGTTCCAGCGGCGAGGAACCCTATACCCTGACGATGGTCCTCTCCGAGTATGCCGAGGTCAACCCCGGTTTTTCCTTCGGCATTCTTGCGACCGACATCTGTACCGAAGTGCTGGAGAAAGCCCGGCTGGCGATCTACGACGAGGAGCGAATCGAACCAGTTCCGCTGGCGCTGCGGAAGAAATATCTGTTGCGGAGCCGGGAGCGGAACCAGGGATTGGTGCGGGTCGTGCCGGAGTTGCGCCGTCTTGTCACGTTCCGCCGGCTCAATTTCATGGATAGCGACTTCGGTATCCATGAGCCGTTCGATATCATCTTTTGCCGGAATGTCATCATCTACTTCGACAAGCAGACCCAGGAACAACTGCTCAATAAGTTCTGCCGCAATCTCGTCCCCGGCGGTTACCTGTTTATGGGCCACTCAGAAACACTCAGCGGTCTCGACGTGCCGGTGGTGCAGGTCGCTTCGACGGTTTACCGGTACGGCCGATGAATCCGCTGGTTACGGAACTGCCGGTGATTTATCTGAAGCCCGGCGAATTCTACTTTTCAGTCGAGCCGAGCCTGGTGACGACGGTGCTTGGTTCCTGCGTGTCGGTAACGATGTTCGATCGGACGAGCCGCACCGCGGCCATCTGCCATGCACTGCTCCCCGAAGGACTCCAGGATGATGTGTTCCGCTATGTCGACACCTCGATTCTGCGGATGCTGAAGGTTTTTGCCGAACAGGGCATCGCCCGCCAGCAGCTCGAAGTGAAGCTGTTCGGCGGTTCGGGAATGCTCGGGATCGTCAAGACAGGAACGGGAAAAGAGGGGATCGGCAGCCGGAACATCGAGATCGCCCGCCAGGTGCTGGCCGCCGAAGGGCTCACGGTTACCGCTGCCGATGTCGGCGGTGTCAGGGGGCGAAAGCTCTTTTTCTACACCCATACCGGCGAAGTGTTGCTGAAACGCCTCCGCCGGGACGAGCAGTGGGCGGGGTAGGGGCTGTTGCCGACGGTGACTGCAGGGTGACGTTATGAAGAAGATCAAGGTGCTTATCGTCGACGATTCCGCGGTGGTCAGACAGACTATGGCGGAGATTCTTTCGTCCGATCCCCATATCGAGGTGATGGCTACCGCTGCCGATCCGTTTATTGCCGCCGAACGGATGAAGAGCCAGGTGCCCGATGTCATCACGCTCGATGTGGAGATGCCGCGCATGGACGGCATAACGTTCCTGCAGAAGATAATGAGCCAGCACCCGATTCCGGTGGTCATGTGCTCGAGCTTGACCGACAGCGGTTCGGAAACGGCACTGAAAGCCCTTGAATACGGGGCCGTCGAGATCATTCAGAAGCCGAAGCTTGGGACCAAGCAGTTTCTCGAAGAGTCCCGGCTGCGCATCTGCGACGTGGTCAAGGCGGCAAACGAGGCGCGGCTGCACAAGATCAGCCCGCGGGCGCGGGAGATCGCTCCCAAGCTGTCGGCCGATGTTATCCTGGAAAAGCCGGCGTCGCGGGCGATGATCCAGACGACGGAAAAAGTTGTGGTGGTCGGCGCCTCGACCGGCGGGACCGAAGCGCTGCGGGTCTTCCTCGAATCGTTTCCCGCCGATTCGCCGCCGATTGTCATCGTTCAGCACATGCCGGAAGGATTTACCCGGGCCTTTGCCCGGCGGCTGGACGGCCTCTGCCGGATCACGGTCAAGGAGGCGGCGGACAACGATTCGGTCATCCGGGGACGGGCGCTCATTGCCCCGGGCAATCTCCATACGCTGCTCAAACGGAGTGGTGCCCGCTATTACGTGGAGATCAAGGACGGCCCGCTGGTTTCCCGGCACCGGCCGTCGGTCGACGTGCTGTTTCGCTCTGCGGCCCGGTATGCCGGCAAGAACGCCGTCGGGGTCATTATGACCGGGATGGGCGACGACGGGGCCAGCGGCATGAAAGAACTGAAGGACGCCGGAGCGTCTACCATCGCCCAGGACGAAAGCAGCTGCGTGGTCTTCGGGATGCCGAACGAGGCGATCAAGCGGGGCGGGGTCGACCGGGTTCTTCCCCTTGAATTGATCTCCCGCGAAGTGCTGCGGATGGCGGAGTAGGTTCACGCTTGATGTTTCTTCGCCGGGGCTGTATTCTTCCCGTATACCCGGTTCTGGCGGCAATGGTGTGCTGCTGGTCGGCTCGGGCAGCCGCCGCGAGATATCGCTGAGATGTTCCCCGCAGGGGGGGATGGAGTTCTCTATGGCAGAAGAAAAGTTTTTTCTCGGCCGTCAGCCGATTCTCGACCGTAATCAGTCACTCTACGGCTTTGAACTCCTTTTCCGTTCCGCCGATACTCTCCACGCCAACGTTACCGATTATCTCCATGCCAGCGCCAGTGTCATTTTCGATGCCCTCTCCAGTTTTGGTTTCCGCGAAATCCTCGGCAAACACCGCGGCTTCATCAATGTCAATGCCGACGTGCTGATGAGCGAAGCGCTCGAACTGCTCCCGCCGGAGAAGGTCGTTATCGAGCTGCTCGAGCATGTCCCGGTTACCGAGAAAGTGATCGGCCGCTGCAAGGAGCTGAAGGCCAAGGGATTTTCCCTGGCGCTTGACGACAACTCCTACGATCCGATCTATGCCCCGCTCTACGAAATTGTCGATCTGGTCAAGGTCGATCTGTTCCGGGTCGATTGGGCCGAGTTACCGAACGTGGTGAAGAAACTGCGTCGCTGGAAGATGCAGCTGCTGGCGGAAAAGGTCGAGACCCACGAACAGTACGAACAGTGTGCCGCCCTCGGCTTCGACTATTTCCAAGGGTACTTCTTCGCCAAACCGATCGTTCTAACCCGGACCCGGATCGATGTCGGCCGGCTGGCCATCGTCAAGCTGTTCAACCAGCTGGTGGCCGAGGTGGACATCGACGAAATCGAGGAGACCTTCAAGCAGAATCCGAATCTGGTCTTCAACCTGCTCCGGCTGGTCAACTCGGTGGCGGTTGGGCTTAAGGAGCGGATCACCAGCCTCCGGCACGCCATCATGGTGCTCGGTTACCAGCAGTTGCGGCGGTGGGCAATGATGGCCCTTTTCACCAACAATGCCCAGGGGGGGACCGATAACCCGCTGTTGGTCCTGGCGGCAATGCGCGGCCGGCTGATGGAGCGGTTGAGCGAGCGTCTTCCCAAGAGTGCGGTCGATCACGATTACCCCGATCGCGCCTTCATGACTGGCATTCTCTCCCTGGCCGACGTGCTGCTCAAGGTTCAGCTGGAAGAGGTGATTGCGCCCCTCAATCTCGACGAAGACGTTCGGGAGGCGCTCCTTCATCGCACCGGCGAGCTCGGCGATCTGCTGACCATTGCCGAAAAGGTCGAAAAGGACGAATTTGCCGGTCTGGCACCGCTCTTTGTCCGCCTTGACATTACCCTCGATTCACTTGCTGCGATCCAGTTCGATGCCTTCAACTGGCTGCACAAGATGGATGCGGCCATCTAGCCGCCGCCCGCCAGCGGCCCCTCCCGGCGGGGCACGCTGCCGCCTGTTTGCCGGGCGTGGTGCTGTTCTGCCTCCGCGTCTCCCGTGTCCCGATGAAATATCCCCCCTTGCCGAACCGGCATTGGGCTCGATCCCTGTGCCGAACGGACACGGGCTGCTCCCGGGTCTTTGACCTTGACATTCCCCACCGCTCCCTTTATTCTGCCAGTTTAGCCGTGAAGCGCTCTCCTGCGGTGTCCCGCCGCATTTGGCAAAGAGTCGGCAGTTGCAGTACGCAAGGAGTTTTTTTCATGAAACCATTATTTCTCAATCCTCCCACCTTCGAGGACTTCGATGGCGGGGCCGGTGCCCGCTACCAGGCGTCCCGCGAGGTGACCTCCTTCTGGTATCCCACATGGCTCTGTTTCCCGGCCGGCATGATCCCCGGCAGCCGGGTGGTCGACGCGCCGGTACAACGTTTCACCCTCGAAGATTGCCTTACCATCGCCCGGGATTTCGACATGGTGGTGATGTACACCTCCACGCCGACCCTGGCGATCGATATTGAAACGGCACGGCGGATCAAGGCGGAGAAACCGGCCATCGTCACGGTGCTGACCGGCCCCCATGTCACCGTCCTCCCCGAAGAGACCCTGCGCCAAGCCAAAGGTGCCGTCGACATTGTCTGCCGCGGCGAGTTCGATTACTCGACCAAGGAGCTCTGCGAGGGGCGCGAGTGGGAACGGGTCGACGGGATCAGTTTCCTCCGCGACGGCAAGGTGGTCCACACCGCTGACCGGCCGCCGATCCAGGACCTCGATGCCCTGCCGTTTGCCAGCCAGATCTACCAGCGGGATCTGCCGATCGACGAATACATCATCCCCCACTTCCTCCATCCCTACGTTTCGATCTATACCAGCCGCGGCTGTCCGTCCAAGTGCATCTACTGCCTCTGGCCCCAGACGTTCTCCGGCCGGGCCATGCGGACCCGCAGCCCGCGGAACGTTTACGAGGAAGTAAAGTGGATCGTCGACAACGTCCCCGGCCTCCGGGAGATCTCCTTCGACGACGATACCTTTACCGCCGATCGGCGTCATGCCCGGGAAGTGGCGCAGCTGATCAAGCCGCTCGGTATTTCCTGGACCATCAACGCCCGGGCCAACTGCGACTACGAAACACTGAAGACCATGCGCGAGGCGGGGCTGCGTCACGTGGTGGTCGGTTACGAGTCGGGGAACGAGCAAATCCTGCGGAACATCAAGAAGGGGGTCACCAAGCACCAGGCCCTTGAATTCACCCGCAACTGCAAGAAACTCGGCCTGTCGATCCACGGGGCGTTCATTATGGGGCTTCCCGGCGAAACCCGGGAGACGATTCGCGAGACCATCGAGTTCGCCAAGGAGCTGGATCTCAACTCCATTCAGGCGTCGCTGGCCTCTCCCTATCCCGGCACCGAGTTCTGGGACCTCTGCCGCAAGGAGGGGTGGATTTCCTCCGAATCCTATATCGACAATACCGGTCACCAGATGTGCGTCATCAACTATCCCCATCTCTCCAACAAGGAGATCTTCGACGCGGTCGAACTGTTCTACAACAAGTTCTACTTCCGGCCCAAGTATATCGCCCGCAGCATCGTCAAGATGATCACCAACGGCGAAGAACGGCGGAAGCTGCTGAAGGAAGGGAAGCAGTACCTGGAATACATGCGCAAGCGGAAGCAGGCTGGCACTTCCTGCTGACCTGCCGATAACCGCCGGATGCCGTACCGGGGGCAATCGATTGATTGCCCCTTTTGCATGAAGAGAGCGCTGCCAATGAAAGAACTGATTGTCAATGCCGACGACTTCGGCCTCTCCCCCGGCGTCAACCGGGCAGTGATCAAGGCCTGGCGGGAAGGAATCCTCACCGGTACTTCGCTGATGATTGGCGGCGCTGCCTTTGCCGAGGCGGTAGAACTTGCCCGTCAGCATCCGGGGCTGCAAGTGGGGCTTCACTTGACCCTCGTTCAGGGGCGCGCGGTGGCGGAACATGCCGGTTTCCCGACGATTTGCGACCGGGCGGGCGACTTCACCGACGATCCGGTGCAGGCGGGGATGCGTTATTTCTTTCTCAAGTCGCTTCGCAAGCAGCTTCGGCGGGAGATCGAGGAGCAAATCCTCCGCTTCCGGGCCACCGGGATCCCGCTGTCCCATATCGACGGCCACCTCAATATCCATATGCACCCGGTGGTGTTCGACATCCTTCGTGAACTGATGCCGAAATACGGGATTACCACCTTTCGCCTGACTCGCGAGGACTACCGCGCCAACCTGGCCATCGATCGTCACCGGCCAATGGGGAAAGGGGTCGACGCCTTTATCTTCTCCCGGCTGGCCAACCGGTGCCGTCCCTGGCTCGACCGGCTCGGTATCGGCTACGCGCGGGAAGTGAAGGGGTTGCTCAATTCGGGGCGGATGACTGAGGAGTATCTCCTCAAGGCGCTGGCGGGCGTTGGGGACGGAGTGACGGAAATCTACTTCCATCCGGGGATTCTTCCCTGTGCCGAGATCAGCCGCCGGATGCCCGACTACCGGCATGAAGATGAACTGGCGGCGCTGACTGGCGGTCGGGTGAAGGAACGGCTCGGGGCGCTGGGAATCAGGCTGCGGAATTACCGGGGAGAGGAAAAAAAGCATGCTTAAAACCCTGATCATCATGATCCTGGCGGTTTCCGCCGGTACTGTCGGTGATATCCTGCTCGCCAAGGGAATGAAGGAACTCGGCGATATTTCGGCCATGAACCTGCGGGGGATCATGAATGTTGCCCTGCAGGCACTGACCACCCCCAAGCTGATCATTGGCACGGCGATGTTGGCGATCTTTTTCTTCCTTTGGCTGGCGGTGCTCTCCTGGGAAGATCTTTCCGTCGCCCTGCCGATGCAGGCTCTCAATTATGTCCTGGTTGCCTTTCTCTCCCAGTGGTTTCTCGGCGAGACCGTCACGCCGATGCGCTGGACAGGGACCATCCTCGTCTGCGTCGGAGTGATGCTGATTACCAAGAGCGGTGCCCACTGACCGTCCTGTCTGTAACCGCGAAAAGGTCCGACACAAAAAAAGGGAGCCGTTACGGCTCCCTTTTTTGCTGCCTCGCCGCGGCGAGGGTGCCTACTTCTGTCCTTCGACGCTCTTGACCGCCTTCTCGAACAGTTCCGGGCTGAACCCTTTGAGTACCTTCTGATCGTTGCCGATGACGATGACCGGCACCCCCTGGCTCCGGTATTTGCCGGTCAGTTCTTCCATCGCCTGCGGATCGAGTTCAACGTCGCGGTTGATGAAGGGGATGTTGTGCTCGGTGAAGTACTCTTTCGCCTGTTTGCAGTGTGGGCACCAGGATACCGAGTAGAGAACGATTTTCGGGTAGTTGAGCGGGTGGGCCGCCTTGGCGTTGATCTTGCTCTGCAGGGGTGATGCCGCTTCCATGGCTTGGGCGCCGGCGGCCAGGGTCAGGGCGAGAAGGAGGGTTGCCGTTCCGATTTTTCGCATGATGCCGATCTCCTTTGCGATACAATTGCACTTGGTTGCCTGAGCAAACCTGTTTGAGACTATACCGGACGGTGCCGTCAAGTCAATCGGTGAAAAAGGGATTGTATTCGCCCGGCGGATATGGCATCCCGATACTACGTACATTCTGCACGGGAGATAGACACGATGAAGCGACGAACGCGCATTTGCGAGCTATTGGCGGGTGAAGGGCTGGGCGAGGATGTCGAGGTCAGGGGGTGGGTCAGGACCAATCGGGTTGGCAAGAACGTGGCCTTCCTGGCGGTCAACGACGGTTCCTGTCTGGCGAGCCTACAGCTGGTGGCTGCCCCGGAACTGGCCAATTTCCCCCAAATCTGTGCCATTGCCACCGGGGCAGCGGTGGTGGCCCGGGGGCGGCTGGTCGAGTCACCGGCCAGCGGCCAGCGCTACGAGGTGCATGCCGAGCGGCTGGAGGTGGTCGGCACCAGTGACGAGCAGTATCCCCTGCAGAAGAAGCGGCACAGCTTCGAATATCTCCGTTCCATTGCCCACCTGAGGCCACGCTCCAACACCTTCGGCGCGGTCTTCCGGCTCCGCTCCTCCCTCGCCCAGGCCGTTCACCGCTTTTTCGCCGAGCGGGGGTTCCTCTACGTCCATACTCCGATCATCACCACCAACGACTGCGAAGGGGCCGGCGAACTGTTCCGGGTAACGACCCTCGATCCGGCGGCGCCGCCGCTGGTGGCCGGAGCGGTCGATTTCAGCCAGGATTTTTTCGGCGAGCGGGCCGGGCTGACGGTCAGCGGCCAGCTCGAAGGCGAGCTGTTTGCCCAGGCGTTCACCGATATTTACACCTTCGGACCCACCTTCCGGGCCGAGAATTCCAATACCCCCCGCCATGCCTCCGAGTTCTGGATGATCGAGCCGGAGATGGCGTTTGCCGACCTGATGGCCGATGCAGCGCTGGCCGAAGAGTTTCTCCGCTTTCTCTGCCGCCATGTCCTCGACCACTGTCGGGAAGACCTGGAGTTTTTCAACGAACACATCGATCGGGAGCTGATCGCCCGGATTGAGGCGGTGGCCGACAGTTCGTTTGCCATGATGGAGTATGCCGAGGCGATCGACCGGCTGCGGCGTGCGCCCGTTTCCTTCGAGTTTCCGGTCCAGTGGGGACTCGACCTCCAGACCGAGCACGAGCGCTATCTCACCGAAACGGCGGTCGGCGGGCCGGTATTCGTCGTCAATTATCCCAAGGAGATCAAGGCGTTCTACATGCGCCAGAACGATGACGGCACCACCGTTGCCGCCATGGACCTGCTGGTGCCGAAAGTCGGCGAGATCATCGGCGGCAGCCAGCGGGAGGAGCGGCTCGACCTCTTGGCGCCGCGGATGGCCGAGCTCGGCATCCCGCCGGATAGCCTCTGGTGGTACCTCGATATCCGCCGCTGGGGCTCTACCCCCCATGCCGGCTTCGGGCTCGGCTTCGAACGGCTGATCATGTATCTGAGCGGCATGGAGAACATCCGCGATGTGGTGCCGTTCCCCCGTACCCCCCGTCACGCCCAGTTCTGACCAGCCGCGGCCGGCCGGCGACGTCGAATGGCTGCCGGTCGCCGCGGTCTTGTTCCGGAGGCCCACCGGCATGTTCGTCTTTTCCCTCGCCGTTCATATCTATTTGCCCAGCCATTCCCTCAAGGGGAAGCGGGGCATCGTCAAGAGCATCCTCGCCCGTGCCCGGCAGAACTTCAACGTAGCCGCGGTCGAGGCCGACCTGCACGACCGCCATGGCGAAACGCTCCTGGGCTTTGTTACCGTCAGTCCGAGCCGGCTTGCCGGGCGCCAGGCACTTGAACGACTCGAAGAGTGGCTGGTGGCGGAGCGCCCCGACGTTGACGTAGTGGCGACGGATATTGAAGAGCGCTAACTGGTTGGCTGACAACGATTTTTTGGATCAACAAACGGGACAAAAACAATCCTGTTTACCGTTGAACTTTCTGCCGTTCGTGATATCGTTAACGACAGGCGGAATGCGGTTTTTACTGCTCCAAGGAAGGGGTGCGGCATGGCCTACGAGGCTCAAAACTACGCAAAACTGGTGGGGATCAGCGGGTTCAGTGAAGCACTGTTGAAGAACCATTTTACTCTCTACCAGGGTTATGTAACCAATACCAACAAATTGCTCGATAGCCTCGGCCAGCTGCTCCAGGAGGAACGAACGGGAACGCCGGAGTATGCCGAACTCAAAAGACGGTTCGGCTGGGAATTCAACGGTATGCGCCTGCACGAACTCTACTTCGGGAATCTGGGCGGGAACGGAGCGATCGAGCCCGGCAGCCGGTTGGCCGGCAAGATTATCGCCGATTTCGGCGGCCATGATGCCTGGGAGAAGGATTTCCGAGCGACCGGAGCGATGCGCGGCATCGGCTGGGCGATTCTCTACCAGGATGTGGCGAGCGGCCGGTTGTTCAACTGCTGGATCAACGAACACGATGCCGGCCATCCGGCCGGCTGCCAACCGATCCTGATCCTGGACGTTTTCGAGCATGCCTTCATGCTCGATTATGGGGTAAAGCGGGCTGACTACATCGAGGCCTGTTTCGCCAATATCGACTGGCGCAGTGCCGAGGCGCGGCTGGCCTGACGGGGGGAAGACAATCATGAAAGCGCTCATTATCAGTGCCGACCATTTCGAAGATTCGGAACTGCTTATCCCCTACTACCGGTTGATGGAGGAGGGGATTGCCGTGGATGTTGCTGCCGCCGACCGGGGGAGCATCAGGGGGAAGCATGGCTATGAGGTTGCAGTGGACAAGTCTTTCGGCGAGGTCCGGCCCGAGGATTACCGCCTGCTCGTCCTGCCGGGCGGGCAGGCGCCGGCGGCTGTCCGGAAGGAGCCGGTTGCCCTGGAGATCTGTCGGGCCTTTTTTGCCCACAATAAACCGGTGGCGGCGATCTGTCACGGTCCCCAGACCCTGATCAGCGCCGGGTTGCTCAAGGGGCGCCGGGCTACCTGCTATCGCTCCGTGGCCGAGGAACTGAAGGCCGCCGGGGCGGTCTACGAGGACCGCGAGGTGGTGGTGGACGGCAATCTGGTCACTTCCCGCCAACCCGCCGACCTGCCGGCGTTCATGCGGGAAACGATGAAAAAGCTGCGGGGATAGCGAGGTGCGGTCATGAAACGCAATCTGCTGCTGGCGGTGTTGTTGCTGATCTGTTCGGTTGTGGCGGTGCCTGCAGCCGAACAGGACGAGTTTCGGGCGATGATCGACAAGGACGGGGTGCAGCGGGTGACGGTCGTCGGTGGCGATTTCTACTTCCACCCGAGCCATATCGTGGTCAAGGTCAATGTGCCGGTCGAGTTGACGGTCACTAAGGACACGCTGATCGTACCGCATGACATCAACGTCCATGCCCCCGAAGCCGGTATCGATTTCAAGGTGGAATTGTCCCGGGAGCCGCAGGTGATCCGCTTTACACCGACGAAAACCGGTCGTTATCCGATGTACTGTGACAAGAAGTTCCTCTTCTTCCCCAGTCATCGGGAAGAAGGGATGGAAGGCGTCATCGAAGTCGTCGAGTAGCTCCTGACGGTCCTGTTCCATTTTCCCTGCCGGCGTCACCCCCGGGAAGCGCCTGCCGGCGGTCCGCGCCGCCGTTTGGCCGATCTCCGCGAACGATTGCCGATAAACCCCTTTCCACTACCGCTCATTAATGCTATTTTTTGCAGAACCGCTGCGGGGTATCTCCGGCGGCGATCTTCGTGTCCGGAGTGTTGCCGATGGCCAATGATGACCTGGGGAAGCTGAAAATCGACAAGACTGCCGCCTTCCGACCCACCGGCCGCCGGCGTAAGAAATTCTGGCTGGTTGTCGCGGCAGTCGTGCTGGTGCTGATTGCCCTGGCCGCAAGCGGCGTCTTCACGCCGGCGGTCGAGATCGAGGCCGGCACCGTCTCGCAGGTCTTCCCCTACCAGACCTTTACCCTGCTCAACGCCAGCGGCTATGTCGTTGCCCAGCGCAAAGCGGCGGTCGCCGCCAAGCTCACCGGCCGGCTCGACTGGCTCGGCGTCGAGGAGGGGAGCAGGGTGCGCCGGGGGCAGATCCTGGCCCGTCTCGAGAATCAGGATGCTGTGGCTGCCCGGGCCCAGGCGGCGGCCAACCTGAAGAGCGCCGAGGCCCAGCTTGAACAGGCGCGGGCCGAACTGAACGATGCCACGCTGTCGTTCAACCGCCAGAAACAGCTGCTCAAGGATGGAATAATTGCCAAGGCCGACTACGACAGTGCCGAAGCCCGTTTTCTCCAGGCGAGAGGCGGGGTGGACGGCGCCCAGGCGGGGATTCGGGCCGCTGCGGCCGCCCTGCGCGGCGCCGAGGTAAACGTCGAGTATTCCTACATCCGGGCGCCGTTCAATGCGGTCGTCTTGACCAAGGATGCCGATGTCGGCGATATCGTCACGCCGATCGGCGCGGCGGCCGACGCCAAGGCGGCGGTGGTCACCATTGCCGACCTCGGTTCGCTCCAGGTGGAAGCCGACGTCTCCGAGTCGAATCTGGAAAAGGTCAAGATGGGACAGCCGTGCGTCATTCAGCTCGATGCCCTGCCGGAGGCGAAATTCCCCGGGGTAGTGCACATGATCGTCCCGACCGCCGACCGGAGCAAGGCGACGGTGATGGTGAAGGTGCGGTTCCTCACGCCTGATCCGCGGATCCTGCCGGAGATGAGTGCCCGGGTGGCGTTTCTCGATCACGCCCTCGAATCAGGGGATCAGACGCCCCGAACGGCGGTTCCGCCGACGGCGGTGGCGGAGCGGGGCGGTCGCCGGGTGGCCTTCGTCGTCGCGGGGCAGCGGGTGAGCGAACGGCCGGTGACCGTCGGCGCCAGGATCGGCGATATGGTCGAAATCAAGAGTGGGCTCAAGGCCGGCGAGCGGATCGCGCTCAAGCCGGTTGCCAAGTTGAACGACGGCAGCAAGATCAAGATCGTGGAACCGTGATGACCGACCGCGCAACGCCCATCGTGGCGCTCAGACACGTCTCCAAGTCCTACCGGCGCGGCAACCAGGTGGTGCCGGTTTTGGAGGATATCACCTTCGATATCGACCAGGGAGAATTCCTTGCCCTGATGGGGCCGTCCGGTTCGGGAAAGAGCACCCTGCTCAACCTGATTGCCGGGATCGACAAGGCCGACAGCGGCAGTATCATGGTCGGCGGGGTCGACATCACCCGGCTGCCGGAGAAGGACCTTGCCAGCTGGCGGGCGGCCAGCGTCGGCTTCATCTTCCAGTTCTACAACCTGATCCCGGTGCTGACCGCCTTCGAGAACGTCGAGCTGCCGCTGCTTTTGACCGGTCTGTCGCGGCGCGAGCGGCAGGAGCACGTGATGACCACCCTGTCGCTGGTGAATTTGGCCGACCGGATGGACCATTACCCCTCACAGCTCTCCGGCGGACAACAGCAGCGGGTGGCCATCGCCCGGGCCATGGCCACCGATCCCGACATCCTGGTGGCCGACGAGCCGACCGGCGACCTGGACCGGGTCTCCGCCGCCGAAATCCTGGCGCTGATGGAACGGCTGGTGGCGGAGTTCGGCAAGACGATCATCATGGTCACCCACGACCCGAAGGCCGCCGAGCATGCCCACCTGATGCGCTATCTGGAAAAGGGCATCCTGACCGATGTTCATCCTTAAGCTGCTGATACGGAATGCCTTCCGCCACAGGCTGCGCACCGCCCTGACCATTGTCGGGGTGGCCGTCGCCATTACCGCCTTCGGTCTGCTCCGGACCTTGGTCGATCTCTGGTACGCCGGCGTCGAGGCGTCTTCGTCTTCGCGGCTGCTCACCCGTAACGCCATCTCGCTGGTCTTTTCCCTTCCCATCTCCTACGAGGAGCGAATCCGCCAGGTACCCGGCGTCAAGGACGTTTCCTACGGCAACTGGTTCGGCGGCATCTACAAGGACGAAAAGAACTTTTTCCCCAGCTTTGCCGTCGAGCCGAAGAGTTACCTGGCGATCTATCCGGAGTTCGTGCTGCCGCCGGACCAGGAGCGCGCCTTCATCCTCGACCGGCGCGGTTGCGTCGTCGGCCGGAAGACTGCCGAGCGGTTCGGCTGGAAGGTCGGTGACCAGATCACCCTCCGCGGCACCATTTTCCCCGGCGAGTGGGATATGGTCATTCGCGGCATCTACCACGGCGCCCGGAAAAACACGGACGAAACCCAGCTGTTTTTCCACTGGGACTACCTGAACGAGGTGGTCAAAAAGACGGTGCCGCGGCGGGCCGATCAGGTCGGCATCTACTTCATCTCCCTGACCAAGCCGGAGCTGGCGGCGGCTGTTTCGCTGGCGGTGGACCGGCTGTTCAAGAACTCCCTTGCCGAAACCCTCACCGAGACGGAAAAGGCGTTCCAGATGAGTTTCGTTTCGATGACCGAGGCGATCATGGTGGCGATCCAGATCGTCTCCTATGTGGTAATCGTCATCATCATGGTGGTGGCGGCCAACACCATGGCGATGACAGCCCGGGAACGGATCGCCGAATTTGCCACCCTGAAGACCCTCGGTTTCGGGGCGGTCCATATCGCCGGGGTGGTGTTCGGCGAGTCGCTGGTCATCTCCCTGCTCGGCGGAATACTCGGCATTGCCCTGACCTATCCGGCCGCCCACTGGATCGAAAGCAATCTCGGCCAGTTCTTCCCGGTTTTCTCCATTGCCCCGCTCACCATCTATCTCGACCTGGCGGCGGCAGCCACGGTCGGGGTCGTGGCCGGAATCTTCCCGACCTGGCGCGGGGCGACGATCCGGATTGCCGATGGGCTGCGGAGGATCGGCTGATGGGGATCCCCTACTACTACAGCTTCCGCAATCTCTGGACCCGGCGCATGACCACCGTCTTGACCGCTCTCGGCATGGCGCTGGTGGTGTTCGTCTTTGCCGCTACCCTGATGCTGGCGGCGGGGCTGCAGAAGACCCTGGTCGATACCGGTTCCTACGATAATGTGGTGGTGATCCGCAAGTCCGCCCAGACCGAAGTGCAGAGCGGCATCGACCGCTCCCAGGCCGCGGTGGTGGAGACCGAGCCGGAGATTGCCATGGAAGGGGGGGAGCCGCTCCTCGCCAAGGAGCTGGTGGTGCTGATCAGCCTGCCGAAACGGGGAACCAACAAGCCGGCCAACGTCGTGATCAGGGGGGTGGGCGCCCGTTCGCTCCGCCTCCGTCCACAGGTCCGGCTGGTGGAGGGGCGGATGCCCCGGCCCGGCCTGGCCGAGATCATCGCCGGGCAGAACATTGCCAAGCGCTTCAAAGGTGGGGGGATCGGCGAAAGCCTGCACTTCGGGATGCGGGACTGGCGGGTGGTCGGGGTCTTCGACGCCGGGACGACCGGCTTCTCCTCGGAGATCTGGGGGGACGTCGATCAGCTGATGCAGGCGTTCCGCCGGCCGGTCTACTCGTCGATCGTCTTCAAGCTGCGCGATCCGGCGGACTTTGCCGCAGTGAAGAAGCGGATCGAAAACGATCCGCGGCTGACCCTCGAAGCGAAGCGGGAGATCCGCTTCTATGCCGATCAGTCGGAGGCAATGGCCAAGTTCCTCCGCATCATGGGGATCACCCTGACGGTCATCTTTTCCTTCGGGGCGGTGATCGGTGCGATGATCACCATGTACGCCGCGGTGGCCAACCGGACCACTGAGATCGGTACCCTGCGGGCGCTCGGTTTTCACAAGGGGAGCATTCTCAGTGCCTTTATGCTCGAATCGCTGTTCCTCGGCCTGCTCGGCGGCCTGGTGGGGATTTTCTGCGCCTCGTTCATGCAGCTGATCACCATCTCGACCATGAACTGGCAAACCTTTTCCGAACTGGCCTTTTCCTTCACCCTTACCCCGGGGATCATCGGCAAGTCGCTGCTTTTCTCCCTGGTGATGGGGTTTGTCGGCGGGCTGCTGCCGGCGGTTCGGGCGGCGCGGATGAGCATCGTGGATTCGCTCCGGGCAAGCTAGTTGGCGCCCGGATCTCTTCCGGCAATCGAAAGGACTTCTGTGAACCGTTATCTCGCGACGCGCACCCTGGGCTTCATGCTGCTCATCGTCTCCCTGGTGCTCTACGGCATCGACTACCTTGCCCTCGGTGGCGGCAGGGAGATCGCTTCCGGCTTCCTCGGCAACTTCGCCTTCCTGCCGCTCTATGTGCTATTCGTCACCCTGATGATCGAACGGGTGCTCAAGGAGCGGGAGCGAATCTCTCTCCGGCGGAAGCTGAACATGGTTATCGGCGTGTTTTTCAGCGAGGTGGGGACCGAGCTGCTCCGGAACCTGACCGATTTTCTGCCGGCGCCGGCGGAGCTGGAACGGCGGCTCCAGGTCCGGCCGCAGTGGACCGCTAACGATTTCCGGGAGCTCTCGGCGTTTCTTGCGGCCTTCGAACTGCAGCTGGACAGCCGAATGGGGGATTTGGCCTATCTGCGCCATTTCCTGGTGGGGAAGCGCGAGTTCATGTTGCGGTTGCTGGAGAACCCCAACCTGCTGGAGCACGATGAGTTCACCGACCTGCTCTGGGCGGTGTTCCACCTGGTGGATGAGCTGATGGCGCGCACGAATCTCGCCGAGCTGAGCCAGCCCGACCTCGATCACCTGGCCGGCGACATGCGGCGGGCTTTCGGCCACCTGTTGCGCGAGTGGGTGATCTACATGACCCATCTGAAAGCCGACTACCCGTATCTCTTTTCGCTGGCGGTCAGGATGAATCCGCTCGATCCCGAGGCCCATGCCGAGGTCGACTGATCGGCGGTGGCGGTCAGAGGTTCAGCCGGGCGGCGGCCTCTTCGAGCAGGGCACGAATTGCCCCGGCACTCTCCAGGGCGACGACCTGGCGGGCGATTTCTTGCGCGGTCGCGGAGTCGACCAGGCGGAACGCCCGTTTGACTGCGGGAATGGAAGGTGCGGCCAGACTGAATTCATCGATGCCCATGCCGAAGAGGAGGATGGCGTTGATTGGCTCCGCGGCCATCTCGCCGCAGATGCAGACCGGTTTCCCTGCCGCATGGGCAACGTCAGCCACCCGCTTGATCGAGTGGATGACCGCCGGCTGGTAGGGGTCGTAATACTTGCGGACCTTGGGATTATTGCGATCGGCGGCCATCGTGTACTGGATCAGGTCGTTGGTGCCGATACTGAAGAAATCCACCTCCTTGATCAGGATGTGGGCGGTCTGCACGGCGGCGGGCAGTTCCACCATGATACCGAACTGGATGTCGTCGGCGACCGGTTGCCCCTCGCGGATCAGTTCTTCCCGGACTTCGCCGAGAATGTTCTTGATCTGCCAGATTTCGCCGATGCTCGAAACCATCGGGAACATCAATCGCATCTTCCCGTAGGGGGAGGCCAGCAGCACGCCCGCCAGCTGGACCCGGAAGATATCTTCCCGTTCGAGCGATACCCGGATGGAACGCCAGCCCATGAACGGGTTGTCTTCTTTGGGAGTGGTGAAATAGGGGAGCGTCTTATCGCCGCCGATGTCGAGGGTCCTGATGGTCACCGATTGGGGGGCAAAACCTTCGAGGACCTTCCGGTAGAGGGAGAAGAGTTCTTCGCGCGTTGGGAAACAGGCCCTGGCCATGTATGGGAACTCGGACCGGTAGAGGCCAACCCCGTCCGCGCCGTTGGCATGGGCGATGCGGATGTCGCTCAACAGCCCGATGTTGGCCCGCAGAATCACCTTGTGGCCATCATGGGTGACCGCCGGCAGATCGCGCAGTTCCTCCAGTTCCCGCTGCTTGATGCTGAAATCCGCCTCCAGCCGTTCGTATTCCCCCTTTACCTTGGCCGTCGGATTGATCAGCACGTGCCCCGAATTGCCATCGACAATCACTTCGTCCTTCATGCCGATGTTCTGGAATAGGCCGTTGACGCCGACGATGGCTGGAATGCCGAGCGACTTGGCCATGATGGCGCCGTGGGAGTTGACGTCCCCCTTTTCGGTGATGATGGCGAGAATCTTGTCGTGTTCGAGGGTAGCCATGTCGGAGGGGAGGATCTCCCGGGCGACGATGATCCTCTTCTCCCGCAGCTTTCGCTGGTTCAGCTTTGCCCCGTCAAGGCAATCGATGAGCCGGCGGCGGATATCTTCCATATCGGCGGAGCGCTGGCGAAGGTAGGGGTCTTCCATTCGGGCGAAGGCTTCCACGTAGTGGGCAACCGTTTCGTTGGTGGCGCGCACCGCGCCGTAATCCTGGTCGATCAGGTCGAGGACCCGGCCGGTGAAGCCGCGATCTTCCAAGATCATCAGGTGGGTGTGGAAAATGGCGGCGTCTTCCTTAGAGAGAATTTCCGCTACCCGTTTTTCCATGCAGAGGGTCTCGATCTTTGCTTTTTCCAGGGCGATCAGGAACCGGTTCCGCTCTTCGTGGCGCGGCATCACTTTGGTCATTTCGATCCGGTCGTCCGGCGACCGGCGATTGACAATAATTGGCTTGCCGATAGAGAAACCGGGGGAAACGGCTATCCCCATCAGCATCAGTGAGCGTTTTCCCTTGCGGCGTGAGGGACGGTCGGCGGTCTCTTCGGCAGGGGCGCCGAGCGATTTGAGCTTTTCGAGCTCCCGTTCCAGGTTGGCGCGTTCTTCCTCTTTCTGACGCACCGAATCGAGCAGCTTGGCATTGATGACAATGCTCGAGATCTGATAGGCGATGGTGGAGAGGGTGCTGACCTCGTCATGACGAAACATCCGCGGCTCCCTCGTCTGGATGACGATCACCCCGATCGGGTCATCGCGCTGCATCAGCGGCATGCCGAGGAAAGAGTGAAACCGTTCTTCGCGGGTCTCGGGGAAATATTTGTAGCGGGGATGAAGCGGGGCGTTGTCGGTGGAAACGATCCCCTTCTGCTCGATGACCATCCCGGCAAGCCCTTCAGAGATCTTCATGGTGATCCGGCCGACCGAGCTCTTCAGCAACCCTTTGGTGGCGGCCAGCCGCAAGGTTTTACCATCGTCTTCGAGCAGGTAGATGGAACAGACGTCGGTGCCGATCCGCCGGGAGACCAGATGAACTATGTTGTCGAGGGTCTCGTTAAGGTCATGGGAATGGAGGATGAGATCGCTGATATCCTCCAGGATTCTCAAACCGGTGGTTTCCAGATGTTCTTCAACCATGCGTGACGGTGCCCCAGGGAAATTTCACTCATTATAGTGTATCAACCGGTCAAAGGAAAGGGTGATTGTCTATTTTTTCCGCAGCCAGCCTGTTATGCTGGCGGGAGCAAGCTCTTTCTGCTATAGTTTTTGGCAAAAAAGCGACAAAGAGGAGGTGGTATGGCAGAGCATTTCAAGGAACTGCTGATGAAGGGGATGGGACTTGCCGAAGCCGGCGACTTTGCGGCGGCTGCCGAGCAGTTCGGTCGCTGTGTCGAACTTGAGCCGGACAATCCGGAAGGATATTTCTACCGTGGCGAGGCGTTCGTCGAGCAGGGCAAGCTGGTGGATGCCGAACGGAGCTATCAGCAGGGACTCGAGCGCGCTCCCGAAGATCTGGACGCCCTGATGGCGCTCGGCGATATCTGTTTCGAACGCGGCAAACACAAGGAAGCCCTGAAGCTCTACGCGAAGGTGGTGGAGATCGATCCGCGCAGTTCGGACGGCTATGTCAGTATCGGCCTTGTTTATAACAACATGGAACGGGCCGACGATGCCATCAAGTCGTTTGAAAGGGCGATTGAGATCGACCCGGAGAACGTCTTTGCCTATAACGGCCTCGGCGATGCCTGGTATGGCCTTGGGGAGCGCGATAAGGCGATTGCCGCATTTCGCAAGGGTATCGAGCTGGACCCGGACGATGCGGCTGCTCACTTTAATCTGGGCGAACTGTACTACGACCTCGGTGAATTTGATGAGGCGGAGAAGGAGTGTCTGGAGGCGATCCGTCTCGATCCGACCTTCACGATGTCGTATTTGACGCTTGGTAGCCTCTACATGGATGACGAGCGGGTTGCCGACGCCATCAAGTACCTGGAACTTTACCTGAAATACGAAACGTCTCCCCAGGCCCGGGAAACGGTGGATGAAGTGAAAGCGATCCTTGCCGGGCTGAAGGAGGAAACCACCGCCAAACACTGATTCTCGTTGCCGCTCCTTTTCTTTGCCGGCGAGTGCGGTATCATTGGAATGAATGATGAGAAAGGAGGGTGATGCTCATGTCAGACGAGAAAAACAACACAGTAGTGGTGGGTGCCCTGATGCTGATCGCCGGTGGGATCATGGGGGCGGGCGCCGCCCTGCTCTTCGCTCCCCAGTCGGGGAAGAAGACCCGGCGAGATCTTCGCAAGCACCTGCGCCGGGCCCGAAACGATGCGGAGGAACTGGTGGAAGATTTTTCCGACAAGGTTTCCGACCTCGTCGAGGCGATGGGTGGCAAAACCGAAGCGATCCTGGAAAAGGGGAAGGAAATTTCCACGGACGTGAAGAAGGATATTCTCAAGGCGTTCGAAGAAGGGAAGGCGCGCCTGGAAAAAGAGCGGTCGCGGGTTGCCAAGATTCTTGGTTAGCCGGCCGGCGGCCGGCCGCATCCTTGGCGTCGGACAACGGGAAAGGGGGGTCGCAGGAGCGGCGCCCCTTTTTTGTTCCATGTCAGCGGGGATCGAAGAAGATATCGCCGTACCAGGCGGTTGCCTCGCTGCCGGTGTTGTCGGTATCGGTCATTATTGCTACCGCCCCCACTTTCGGCGGTTCTTCGCCGAACAGTCTGACGTAGTCCTCGTAAACGTTTCGCTGCTCGGTCACCCATTTTCCCACCAGGGCGCTGCCGCTCTCTACCGCCACCATCATCACGTTAGCGGTATACGCGTTGGGAGTGGAGCTCCCCTTGGGCAGATGGTTGGCCCAGATATAACTGATCGCCTTGGTTCGCCAGAAAAATGTCCGGGGAAACACCACGTATATCCGGGCCGGGTAGTCGTCGCCCGCCTTGGTCCGGGCATTGCCGTTCCTGATGATGGCGCCGACTTTCCATGACCAGCGGAGAATCGGTACCTCCTTCGCTTCGATGTCGACCTTTTTCAGCAGGCCCGATGCCGCCCGGACGCTGGTTGCCCTGACGACGGAGCGATTCCCGTCCGGTACGAGCGCATAGGCGGTCTTCTGCTTGCCTCTGAAGGTCTGCTCTTCCCAGCCCGTCAAGTCACCGGCACTGAACCGACCGATGGTTATCCCGGCGGCGCCGGCCGAGGTGGCAACGAATAACAGCATCATCACGACAACTTGCATCTTCATTGTCAGTTCCTTTCACTGGTCGAGTGTAGCAGCCCTGGCCGGCCAAGGGAAGCCCGTAGCAACAATTATCTGCTACAATTGGATGACATTCCTGGATTGCAGGAGGTGCGAAGTGAATGAGCAGGGCGTTCCACCGGGGGAAGAGGGGCGGCTGGCACGGATTCTGGCGGTCGATCGTCAGGCGCTTCCGGCAGATGGCGGCGATGAGTTCAACCGGTTGATCTTTGCCTCCAGTCCCTATCTATTGCAACATGCCGACAATCCGGTTGACTGGTATCCTTGGGGCGACGAAGCTTTTGCCCGCGCCAGGAGCGAAGACCGGCCAATCTTCCTCTCGATCGGTTACGCCACCTGCCACTGGTGCCATGTGATGGCCCGTGAATCGTTTGTCGACCGGGCGGTGGCGGCAGTGATCAACCGGCATTTCGTCGCCATCAAGGTGGACCGGGAAGAGCGTCCCGACATCGATGCCCTCTATATGCGGGTGGCGCAGATGATGAACGGCAGCGGCGGCTGGCCCTTGACGATCATCATGACACCCGACCGGCAACCATTTTTCGCCGCCACTTACCTGCCGAAGGAGCCGCGGGAGGGGATGCCGGGACTGACCGAGATTCTCGACCGGATCGCAGCCGTCTGGCGTGACCACCGGGAACTGGTGCGGCAGAACTGTGCCGCCATCATGGCGGGGGTGCAGCGCGTAGCCGAGCGGCCGGCGGCTTCCGGGGCAGGAGGTGAACCGGCTTTGCACGAGGCGCGGCGCCAGCTGGCCGCCATCTGCGATCGCGAATACGGTGGCTTCGGTGCGGCGCCAAAGTTTCCCATGGCGCTTTCGGTTTCGCTGCTACTTCGCTATGCGGCACGATTTGCCGACGACGATGCCGCCGCCATGGCGGCCACTTCCCTGACCGCGATGCGCCGGGGCGGAATCTGGGACCAACTCGGCGGTGGGATCCATCGTTACTGCGTCGACCGGCAATGGCTTATTCCCCATTTCGAAAAAATGCTGTACGACCAGGCTCTCTGTGCCATGGCTTACCTGGAGATGTTCCAGTACTCCGGCCGAGTCGGGTATCGGGAGGCTGCGGTTGCCATCGGCGATTTCGTCCTTCGGGAGCTGGCGGCACCCGGGGGGGGATTTTACAGTGCCCTCGATGCCGACAGCAACGGCGAGGAAGGAGGGTATTACCTCTGGACGCCGGCCGGGATCCGCGAGGTACTGGGGACTGTCGACGGGGACCGCTGCTGCCGGCTTTTCGGGGTAACGGCACAGGGAAATTTTGCCGGCAAGAACGTGTTGCACCTTCCATTGCCGTTCGACGAAGCGGCCCGGCGGGAAGGGCTGGCGCCGGAAGCCTTTGCGGCGGCGGCCGAGGAGTGGCGACGGACTTTGCTGGCCCGACGGGAAGAGCGGCGGCGGCCCTTCCGCGACGAAAAACTGATCACCGGCTGGAACGGCCTGATGATTGGCGCTCTTGCCAGGACTTTCCTCGTGAGCGGCGATGAGCGTTTTCTTCGCGCTGCCGAGGTGGCGCTCGCGGTTATCCGGACCGAGCTGACGACGCAGTCGGGGCGGTTGCTCAGGAGCAAGCACCGGGGCGCTGGGGATGTCCCGGCGTTCCTCGATGACTACGCGGCAGTGATTTTCGGTCTTCTCGAACTGTCCGAGGCTACCCTTGACCCTGCCCGGCTGGGGGAGGCGGGCCGCCTTGCCGACGAGATGCTACGCCTGTTCGGCGGCGGTCCTGCCGGGCTTTACGATACGGGAGACGACACCGAAACGGTGCTCTTCCGGCGGGCGGATCTCTATGATGGCGCAATCCCGGCCGGCAACTCGCTGGCGGCCACCGTCCTGGTCAGGCTGGGCCGCCTTAGCGGTGAAACGCGGTTCGAAACAACCGGCTGCGGGATCGTCACGGCGTTGCTCAGTGATGCCAGCCGGCAGCCGCTCGCCTTTTCACAGTTGCTTATCGCCTCGGATATCCTTGATGGCGAGCCGATGGAATGTACCGTCGAAGGGGAGGGAGACCCCGGCGGCTTGCGGGATATGCTCCGCGTGCTGGGGGGGCGCTATCTTCCGGGACGAATTGTCCGGTTGGCCGATGCCGCCACCGGGAGTGCGCCGGGCGGCCGCAAAGCTGCCGTTCGGGTCTGCGCCCGGGGGGCCTGCCATCCAGCGGTGGAAAGCGCCGCGGAGCTGGAAGCGCTGCTCGATCGGCTGGCCGGCTGGCGCCATGTCCCCTGAACCGCCGGTTTCCCGCCTCCTGCGCCGGCCGGGCTACGGCAAAAACTTTAGCCAAAGCCGCCGGATTATGGTAAAACCCTCCCCTTGAAGAATATCGCGGGGAGGCTGCATGTCGGAGAAAAAACATATTGCCCGGGCTGCCGGAGTGCTCGGGTCGGCGACCATTATCTCCCGGATCATGGGGATGGTGCGGGATATGGTCGTTTCCCGCCTGTTCGGCGCCGGGTTCGCCACCGACGCCTTCTTTGCCGCCTTCCAGATTCCCAACATGCTGCGGCGTTTCTTTGCCGAGGGGGCGCTGACCTCCGCCTTCGTGCCGACTTTCTCCGAAAGCTACACGCTCCGCGGGGAAGATGAAGCTCGGGAACTGGCCAATATCTGTTTCACCCTGTTGACCATCGTCATGGCAGGGGTGACCCTGGCCGGGATCATCCTGTCGCCGTTGATCGTCTCGTTGATGTTTCCCGGGTTTCGCGCCGCTCCCGCCAAACTGGAGCTGACCATCTTTCTCAACCGGCTGATGTTCCCCTACATCTTTTTCATCAGCCTCGTTGCCCTTTGCATGGGGATTCTCAATACCGTCCGCCATTTCTTCACCCCTGCCATCTCCACCGTCTTTCTCAATATCTCGATGATTCTTTGTGCCGTGCTGCTGCACGACCGTTTCCAGGTACCGATCACTGCCCTGGCGTTCGGGGTCCTTCTGGGAGGAGTGCTGCAACTGCTCCTGCAACTGCCGGTCCTGGCCCGGAAAGGGTTCGTTCTCCGGCCGCGGTTCCGCTTCGACCACCCGGCGGTGCGGAAAATCGCCCTGCTGATGGGGCCGTCGGTCTTCGGCGTTGGTGTGTACTACCTGAACATTACCGTCGGCAATATCCTCGCCTCGTTCCTCCCCCAGGGGAGTGTCTCCTACCTCTATTACGCCCAAAGGCTCTTCGAGTTTCCCCAGGGTATTTTCACCGTGTCGGTGGCCCAGGCGGTCCTTCCGTCTATGAGTCGCCAGGCGGCGGCCGGCGAACTGGAGGCGCTCAAAGAGTCCCTAACCTTCGGTCTGCGCCTGACCCTCTTCGTGACCATCCCGGCCACTGTCGGCCTGATGGTCTGTTCGACCGCGATTTTCAGTCTTATTTTCATGGGGGGGGAATTCAGCTACGCCAAAGCGGTCAGTTCGGCGGAAGCCCTCTTCTATTATGCGCTCGGCCTGTCGCTGGTGGCTCTTGTTCGGGTACTTGTCCCGGCGTTCTACGCTCTGAAGGATACCAGAACCCCGGTGCTCATCGCCCTTGCCGCCTTCATTCTCAATTTTCTTTTCAGCCTCGTTCTGATGGGGCCGCTCAAACATGCCGGCCTGGCGCTTGCCTCGACCATCTCGGCGGGGGGCAACATGCTGCTGCTGCTCTACTTCCTGCGGCGCAAAATCGGCCGGTTTGGCGGGCGGGGAGTGATCGTCTGCGCGATCAAGGCCATTCTGGCTGCCTTGCCGATGGCGGTCATCGTGAACTGGGCAGTGGGGCTGGTCGACTGGTCGCTTGCCGGGCACAAGGCTGAAAAAGCAGGGGTGCTGCTCGGGGCGGTCGGTGGCGGTGTCGTGGTGTTCATGCTGTTTGCCAGCCTTGTCCGCAGCGAGGAGGCTCGGGATATGGTAGCATTGGTGAAAAGGAGGTTCGGACGATGAGCGCAATTTTGCATGATGGCGTTGTCTGGTGGTCGATTTTCGCCACGGCAGTCGGCTTCGGCGGTGTCGTGGCCAATGAAGCCGGGCTGGTCGAGGTCGATCTTCCTTTTCTGGTCCCCGATCGCGATACCATGGCGCGGCGTCTTGCGGCGCGTTATCCGGCCGCTGGCGGAGAAAATCCGCTGACGCGACAGGCGGCGCAATTGCTGGCAGATTATTTTTCCGGCAGGCCGGTCCGCTTCGACGTACCGTTGGCCGAGCGGCGCTTTACGGTATTCCAGCGTGAAGTGTATGGTTTGGTACGGCAGATTCCCCGGGGCGAAGTCCGCACTTATGGCGAAATCGCTGCGGCGCTCGGCCGGCCGGCCGCCGCCAGGGGGGTAGGGCAGGCGATGGCCCGCAATCCGTTGCCGATCATAATCCCCTGCCATCGGGTGGTCGGCGCTGCCGGGCAGCTGACCGGCTATTCCGGGGCAGGAGGGGTAGATTCGAAACGGTGGCTCCTGGCTTTGGAACGATCGGCCCCGGCAAAGGACGATAAGGGAATTCAGTAGGTTATGCACAGGCGGCGGATTCGTCCCGGCCGTTTTTGCCCCAGTGACGATATCCGGCCTTTGGGTGGGCAGATAGTAGAGGTGGGAGTGCTAAAGTTTAATAAAAACAGCATGTTGAAGTCTGGCTAAAAAATAGGCAGAAGGTAAAAACCCCCTAATCCCGTATCTGTTTGATTTTTTATCCACACTGTTATGCACAGGTTTTCCACAAGATTTGTGGAAAATTGGTTACAGTATTGAAAAGTTTCGTGGATTACCTCGCCTCCCCACTCAACCCTCCAGCCGTTCGAGCCCTTTTGCCTCCTCCCAGAGTCGCTCCATCTCCTCCAGCGATGCCTCTTTCATGGTCGTGCCACGGTTGTGCAACGCTTGTTCAATGTGGGTGAACCGCCGGGTGAAGCGCGCAATCGTTTTGCGCAATGCCTCCTCGGGGTCGATGGAAAGAAACCGGCCGAGGTTGACGAGCGCAAAGAGCAGATCGCCGAGTTCCGCCTCCATCCGTTCCTGATCGCCAGCGAGCATTGTTTCCTCGAACTCTCGCAGTTCCTCCATTACTTTGGCAAAGACTTCATCGACATGGGCCCAGTCGAAGCCAACCCGGGCGGCCTTTTCGGTAATTTTTTGGGCTTTCATCAGCGCGGGGAGGTGTGGTGGGATGCCGGCCAGGGCGGATTTACGCTCGTTTGCCTTTTCCTGTTGTTTGAGCCGTTCCCAGTTTTCCGACTGCTCGTCGCTGGTCCTGATGATCTGTTCGCCGAAGACGTGGGGGTGCCGGCTGACCAATTTCCCCGCCAGCGCTGCCAGTACCTCGTCCATCGAGAATGCGTGCTGCTCTTCGGCAATCACCGCATGGAACACCGGTTGAAGGAGCAGGTCCCCCAACTCTTCCTTGAGCATTGCCGGTGACCGGGCGTCGATCGCCTCGATCACCTCATACGCCTCTTCAAGCAGGTAGCGCTTCAGACTGTCGTGGGTCTGCTCTGCATCCCACGGACAACCGCCCGGACCCCGCAGACGGCGCATTATCGCCATGATTCGGTCGAAACCTTGTTGCTCATTGTTCATTGGATCGCCTCCGGGCGGTAGTGGCGGCCGGCGTCGGATATCACCCGGTCGGCGCAGGCGCCTTGTGCCAGTGTTATTTCCCCTTCAGATACGAATCGAGAAATGTCCGTTTGTATTCGGAAAAGCGCTCTTCCTCGATCGCGCGGCGGATTTCAGCCATCATGTTCAGATAAAAATGAACATTGTGGATGCTGGACAGGATGGCGGAGAGGACCTCATTGGCGTTGAAAAGATGGTGCAGATAGGCGCGGGTAAAATTGCGGCAGGTGTAACAACTGCAGTTGGGGTCAACGGGGTAGAAATCGCGACGATATTTCCGGTTGGTCAGCCTGATTCTGCCGCGATTGGTGAAGAGCGTGGCGCTCCGGGCATAGCGGGTTGGGATTACGCAGTCGAACATGTCGATGCCCCGTTCGACGCTTTCGAGGATATCCTCCGGCAAGCCTACGCCCATCAGGTAGCGAGGCTTATCGTCGGGAAGGAAAGGAGCGGTGTATTCGACAACCCGCTTGAGCAGTTCGAGCCCTTCGCCGACCGACACCCCGCCGATAGCGTAGCCCGGAAAGTCCATCTGGACGAGTTCCTTGGCGCACAGTGCCCGCAGGTCCTCGAAAACGCTTCCCTGGACAATGCCGAAGAGCGCTTGGTCTTTTCTGGTATGGGCTTTCTTGCACAGTTCCGCCCAGCGGAGGGTTTTCCGGGTCGAGATGGCGGCGTATTTCCGGTCGCACGGATAGGGGATGCACTCGTCAAACGCCATGATGATATCGGCGCCGAGCGCTTCCTGGATCGCCATCGCCCGGGCCGGATCGAGGAAAATTTCCTCGCCGGTGATTTCGTGGCGGAAATAAGCCCCGTCGTCGGTGATCCGCTTGTTGGGGAGTGAGAATACCTGGAAGCCGCCGGAATCGGTCAGTATCGGCCCGTCCCACGCCATGAAGGCGTGAAGGCCGCCGGCTTTGGCAACAAGATCTTCGCCGGGGCGAAGGTGGAGGTGATACGTGTTGCTGAGGATGATCTGCGCCCCGGTTTCCCTCACCTGGGTGGGGGTCATCGCTTTCATGGCGGCGTGGGTGCCGACCGGCATGAAGATTGGGGTTTCGATCACCCCGTGGGGGGTGACGAGCGTCCCCCGACGGGCACTGGTGTTTCGCTCCCTTTTCTTGAGAGTAAATTTCATATTGCCTTTTCGGGACGGGTGGATTACAACAATCGGAAAATATTAAAAACGACTTAGACGACGTCCCGCCTTCCCGCATGTTTGGCCACGGTTTTAACAGAACGGGTGTGAAAAAGCAACCTTGCAGACAGAACAGAACTGCAGCGCCTCCTTGGCGCTCCGGTCCTGAAGCCCTGTCGGCAGATATCTATCCACTGCTGTTAATGAGACGATGGCTGTCTGACTCTGCCACTAGAAAAATATTGTAGGAAAAGTACCGATCGAGCGGTCGGACAAACGGAAGCCTCTGCGATGGAGGTGATGTGCCGAATGCGGATGGATGCCGGATTTGCGCCTCATCCCGTGTGAAATTTTTATTGCAATTTCCTAAAACGATGTTTAGTATACAGTATACAGTATGAAATCTTAGAAAATATTCATTACTCGTGGTGTTTGACTGCTGCTGATGGCTGGAAATAAATCCTTGCAGGGAGGGAACTATGGACAATTGTAAGGAGTGGCGGGCGCCGCCCGTGAGAGAGCTGAGTTTTCCCGTAAGGTTGTCATGAGCCGGCTGCTGTCGCGGTGACAGCGGCGGTCCATAGCCCAGTGACCAAGCCTGTATCCTAGAAAACACGACTTCACGTAAAGGGACACCATTATGCAATTGTTAACGAGCAATGTGGGAAGAAAAGTTTTGATGGCGATTACGGGACAGTTCCTCGTACTGTTCATCGTCATCCATATGCTTGGGAATTCTTCCATCTTCATCCCGGGGGGGATCAACGCGTATGCCGAGCATCTGCATAGCCTGCCGCCTCTCGTGTGGGGGTTCCGCGGCATCATCCTTGTTGTTGCGGCAATCCACATTATTTTCGGTGTGCAGCTGAGCCTCGAGAACCGGGCCGCTAATGCCGACAGCTATGCGGTGAAGAACCTGAAACGGGCCACGCTGTCCAGCCTGAGCATGCTCTATACCGGGCTGCTGCTGCTTACCTTCATCATCTATCACTTGCTCCAGTTTACCATCCATGCTACTCCCGATGTCGTTATGGGGATTGATGCACAGGGCCGCCCCGACGTCTTCCATATGGTGGTCGGCAGCTTCCAGCATGGCATCATCGCCTTCATCTACATTGCTGCCATGGTGACGTTGTTCATGCATCTTGCCCACGGCATCCAGAGCTTCTTTCAGACGATGGGGTGGAACAACGACAAGACACTTCCGGTTATCGGCAAGATCGGCAAGGTTGTGGCGGTAGTCCTGCTGCTGGGCTATGCGTCGATCCCGCTCTTCATCGTTTCCGGCATTCTGAAAGGTTAGGGGGTTCATAGTGATACTCGACGGTAAATGTCCGACAGGACCAATTGAGAAAACGTGGGATAAGCACCGCTTTGACATGAAGCTGGTAAACCCCGCGAACAAGCGTAAGTATAAAATCATCGTCGTTGGTACCGGCCTTGCCGGTGGCGCTGCCGCTGCATCCCTCGGGGAGCTCGGCTACAACGTCGAAGCTTTCTGCTATCAGGACAGCCCGCGGCGTGCCCACAGTATCGCCGCCCAGGGTGGGATCAACGCCGCCAAGAACTATCCCAATGACGGTGACAGCATCTACCGGTTGTTCTACGACACGATCAAGGGTGGCGACTTCCGCGCCCGTGAGGCTGACGTCTGGCGTCTGGCCCAGGTGTCGAACAACATTATCGACCAATGCGTCGCCCAGGGTGTTCCCTTCGCCCGCGATTATGCCGGTTACCTCGATAACCGCTCCTTCGGTGGCGCTCAGGTGTCCCGGACGTTCTACGCCCGCGGGCAGACGGGCCAGCAGCTGCTGCTCGGCGCCTATTCGGCCCTGGCCCGCCAGATCAAGGCCGGAACGGTCAAGATGTTCCCCCGGACCGAGATGCTCGATCTGATCGTTGTCGATGGTGAGGCCAAAGGGATTACCATCCGCGACATGATCACCGGCGAAATCCGTACCCATGTTGCTGACGCCGTCGTACTCTGCACCGGCGGTTACGTCAACGTGTTCTACCTCTCCACCAACGCCATGGGGTGCAGCGTTACCGCCATCTGGAAAGCGCACAAGAAAGGGGCGTTCTTAGCCAACCCCTGCTACACCCAGATCCACCCGACCTGCATTCCGCAGCACGGCGAGCATCAGTCGAAACTGACGCTGATGTCCGAGTCGCTTCGGAACGACGGCCGTTGCTGGGTGCCGAAAAAGCATGGCGATCATCGGGCGCCGGGCGAAATCCCCGAAGAGGACCGCGACTACTATCTTGAGCGGAAGTATCCTTCCTTCGGTAACCTCGCACCTCGTGACATCGCCTCCCGGGCAGCTAAAGAGCAGTGCGACGACAACCGTGGTGTCGGACCGGGCGGCCGGGGCGTGTACCTCGACTTTGCCGCCTCCATCAAGCGCCTCAGCGAGGACACCATCCGCGAGCGGTACGGCAACCTGTTCGAAATGTATGAGAAGATCACCGACGAGAACGCCTACAAGGTGCCGATGCGCATTTACCCTGCACCGCACTACTCGATGGGTGGCCTCTGGGTCGACTACAACTGCGAAAGCAACGTCCCCGGTCTGTTCGTCCTCGGTGAGGCGAACTTCTCGGTCCACGGGGCGAACCGCCTCGGCGCCAGCGCCCTCATGCAGGGCCTTGCCGACGGTTACTTCGTCATTCCGTACACCATCGCCAACTATCTGGCGAAGACCTCTCCGGGCAAGGTGAAGGCCGATAATGCCGAGTGCAAGAAGTCGGTTGAGGATGTTAACAACAACCTCAAGAGACTGATGTCGATGAACGGCAAGCGGACCCCCAGCGATTTCCACCGTGAGCTGGGCAAGATCATGTGGGAAAACGTCGGGATGGCCCGTAGCGAGCAAAGCCTCAAGACCGCCCTGCAGGAGATTCCGAAACTCCGCGAAGAGTTCTGGAAGAACCTCAAGGTCAGCGGCAGCGGCGCCGACTTCAACCAGCAGCTGGAAAATGCCGGCCGGGTGGCGGATTTCTTCGAATTTGCCGAACTGATGACACGCGACGCGCTCCATCGCAACGAGTCGTGCGGCGGCCACTTCCGTGTCGAACACCAGATGCCTGATGGCGAAGCCAAGCGGGACGACGAGAACTACTGCTACGTCGGGGCCTGGGAGTTCAAAGGGGTCGACAAGGAGCCTGAACTGCACAAGGAGCCGCTGAAATTCGATAATGTCCATCTGGCGATAAGGAGCTACAAATAATGAGCCACGAAAATACAATGACTCTTACTCTCCATGTTTGGCGGCAGAAGGGGCCGAAGGAACCGGGAAAGTTCGAAACCTACGAGGCGAAGAACGTCAGCCCGGACCAGTCGTTCCTCGAAATGCTCGATGAGGTCAACGAAGAACTGATCCTGAAAGGCCAGGAGCCGATCGCGTTTGACCACGACTGCCGGGAAGGGATCTGCGGCATGTGTTCCCAGGTCATCAACGGCATCCCTCATGGCGGCCTGGAGCGGACCACGGTCTGCCAGCTGCACATGCGGATGTTCAAGAACGGTGATGCCATCTATATTGAGCCGTGGCGTGCCCGTGCCTTCCCCGTCATCAAGGACTTGGTCGTCGACCGGGGTGCCCTTGACAAGATCATCCAGGCTGGGGGCTACACCTCGGCGCATACGGGTGGTGTTGCCGACGGCAATGCACTGCTCATTCCGAAGGACGTGGCTGATTACGCCATGGACGCCGCCGAGTGCATCGGCTGCGGGGCCTGCGTTGCCGCCTGCCCCAACGGTTCGGCAATGCTCTTCACCTCGGCCAAGGTGGCCCAGCTTGCGGTGCAGCCGCAAGGGAAGGCCGAAGCTGCTCGCCGTGTAACGGCGATGACCGAGGAGCTCAAGGACCAGGGCTTCGGCAACTGTACGAACCACTATGAGTGCCAGGCTGCCTGCCCCAAAGGGGTTGACGTGAAGTTCATTGCTAAGTTGAACAGGGAATATCTGAAAGCATTGTTCAAATAGCATGGCTTCCCGAATGTTCGGAAAACATTCGGTACTGTGGTAGAGTGAATGGGGCGGATTTGTTGATCCGCCCCATTCTTCTTTTGGCGGTGCGCACCTCTAAACCGGTACCCCGTGCCGAGTTGTCGCGCCGCCTCTCTTCTGCGCGAGAGGTGAGGCGGTCGCTTGCAGCCGTGGCAAAGGACCGAAGGGGAGGGCGTCGCCAGGTCGACGGTCTGCTGTTCAGTCGGCAAGGGGAGCGCCGTGCCAATTTCGTTTGTCCGACTCCGCATTACTGCCACCCTCACCCAGGACATGGCTGACCCTTGGGCGTTGTTCCGCTGTCGAGAGCCGTTCGCTGAAGCGTTCCGCCGCTCTTCAGCCTGCGCCGGTATCGGGAGCTGTCCCTCCTGCGCCGCGGGCGGAGATTGTCCATATCCCCAGTTGTTCTCCCAGCAATTGAGTGCCGATCCCGCCGGAGTCAAGCGCCACCAAAAGCCTCCGCTTCCTTTTGCATTTTCTTTCCCGACCCTTCCCGCTACGCCAAATAAGAGTGCGATGTTCACGTTTGAGCTGGCAGTTCTCGGTGGGGCAATCCAACATCTCGATGCCTTTGTGGCTGCGCTGCATGCCCTCTTGCCGGGGCGCACGGAGCAGGAAGGCCGGGGCATCGCGCTGGAGAAAATCGTCACGGTCGGTTGTTCCGGGGAAGAGCAGGAGTTGGCTTGGGATAAGCTGGGAAGGCGTTTGCGGACCCCGCCGATACTCCTGACGCTGGCCGACCTCCTTGCTGCCCGAATTGGCGGCGGTGACCGCCTGCAACTTGAATGGCTGACGCCAGCGAAGCTGCAACACGAAGGAGCGGTATTGCGGGAGTTTGCCGTCTCAGTATTCTTCAGGGCCTTGCTGCGCCGAATTTCGTCTTTGGCTTTTCATTATTGCGACGGTGAGTTCGCTGTCGATTACAAGTGGCTTGCCGCGCAAAGTGCGAAGATCGTCGAGCGCGACGACACAATCCGCTGGACCGCTTGGGGCGGCGGGCGGGACGCAAAATTAAGCGGCCTGCTCGGTACTACGGTTCTGTGTGGAGAATTAGAGGAGTTCCTGCCTTTTCTCGTGGCCGGCGAGTTATTCCACCTCGGCAAAGGAGCGTCGTTCGGCCTCGGCCAGTACCGGCTCCGGGATTGCTCCCGGTAATGTGCTACACTAGTTTTCATGTGGGGATGCCGGATGGACAGCCGGCGGGCTCCGGCACGGCGGGGACGATGATTTTGTCCTGGCAGGAGCTCGGAGACTTGGAGTAGTTGTGCTTCAGCCCGTTGCCAATGTCGCTTGCCGGAATTGGTTACCGAATTGGCGCTGCCGGAGCAAAATGAACCTTCTTCAGCCGAAAACTGCATCTTGAGCGGATAACACACCATGTAATGGACACTGTGCCGGAACAAAAGCCGGCTGGTGCGCCGGAAGGAGCTGCTGATGGGACAGTCGGTCTGGAAACCGATGTTGTGGGTGTTCATCCTGATTCTGGCGTTTAATGTCATTTATGGCTATGTCGCACAACAGGGCACGGCGGAATCCTTGGCAATTTCCTACAGCCGGTTTCGCGATGAACTGGCCGCAGACAATGTCAAGAGCGTTACCCTGAAAGGGAACGCCCTCAGCGGCGAATTCAAGAACAAGATCAGCGTCGGCGGACCGCCGGAGGGAAAAGGTCCGGCACGGCAACTGAACCGTTTCACCACCGTTAAACCGAGCATTGATGACCCGACATTGATGGCCGATCTGCAGGCGAAAAAGGTGGAGGTGACTGCCCAGTCGACGGAGACATCGCCTTTTGTTAGCGGTTTGATCTATCTGCTTCCGTGGCTGCTGATCATCGGCATCTGGTGGTTTGCCATGCGTGGGGTAAAAGGTCAGGGGCCCGGTTCGGTAATGGGGAGTTTTTCCAAGTCGGGCGCCAAAATTTATGGGCAAACGGAAAAGATGTCGGTGACCTTCGACGATGTTGCCGGGATGGAAAATCCGAAAACCGAGCTACGGGAAATCGTCGACTACCTGCGCGATCCGAAGCGGTTCCAGCGCATCGGCGGCAAGGTACCGAAGGGGGTGTTGCTCGTCGGCCCGCCGGGAACGGGGAAGACACTCCTGGCCCGGGCGGTCGCCGGAGAGGCCGGCGTAATGTTCCTCAGTATTTCGGCCTCCCAGTTCATTGAAATGTTTGTCGGCGTCGGGGCGGGCCGGGTCCGCGACCTTTTTGCCACGGCCAAGAAATCGGCCCCGAGCATTATCTTCATCGACGAGCTGGATGCGGTCGGTCGGAGCCGGGGGGCCGGCCTCGGTGGCGGGCACGACGAGCGGGAGCAGACCCTCAATCAGCTCCTCTCCGAAATGGATGGCTTCGATTCCCATGACGAGGTGATCGTCATGGCGGCGACCAACCGCCCCGATGTCCTCGACCCTGCCCTGCTGCGACCCGGCCGCTTTGATCGGCACGTGGTCATTGATCGTCCCGATTGGCGCGACCGGGAGAAGATCCTGCAGGTCCATACGCGAAAAGTCCCCCTCGACAAGGATGTTGATCTGGCGGTGATTGCCCGGGGAACTCCGGGGATGACCGGCGCCGATCTGGAAAACCTCGTTAACGAGGCGGCGATCCTGGCGGCCAGGGAAAATGCCCCGACGGTCACCATGTTCCATATGGAGCAGGCCAAGGACAAGATCCTGATGGGCGGCGAGCGGAAGATGTACATTACCGATCAGGAAAAGCGGATCACTGCCTATCACGAGGCGGGGCACACCCTGGTTGCCAAATGTCTGCCGGGGACCGACCCGGTGCATAAGGTGACCATCATCCCGCGCGGCCAGGCACTCGGGGTTACCCAGCAACTTCCCGAGGACGACCGTTACCATTACTCCCGGACTTACCTGATGAACCGGCTTGCCGTCGCCCTCGGCGGCAGAATTGCCGAACGGCTCGTGTTCGGCGATCTGTCGACGGGGGCGCAGAACGACCTGAAAATGGTCAACGACTTGGCTGAGAAAATGGTTTGTCAGTGGGGAATGAGTGAAAAAATCGGCGCTATGACCTTCAGCCGGGGAGAAGAGCATCCTTTCCTCGGCCGCAAACTGGCCGAAGAAAAGACCTTTTCGGAACAGATGGCCTGGCTGATCGATCAGGAAATTGCCGCTATCATCAAGGAGGCCGAACTGAAGGCCGAAGAGGTGATCGCGGCAAACCGGCCAAAGCTCGACGCCCTGGTCGACGCTTTACTGGAGGAGGAAACCCTCGACGGTGCCCGGATCGATCAAGTGATCGACGCCACGCTCAATAAATGATGATGTAGCCGTGTTGCTGGGCGATCTTGGAGATTTCCAGGGTGTCCTGGATATGGTAGGTCTTCCCTTCGAGGGTGAAAGTGTAACCTCCGGTTTCGTCCGGGGTTGCGCTTTCAACAAGCGTCTCGAACAGCGCGGTCTTGATCGTTTCCATGGTAATGCTGCTCCTTGAATGGAATACGGTTGGTAGCGGCCCGCTGACCGGTCGCCGAACGATACCTGTATACACTATTTTCCCGTCCGGGGCTAACATTTTCCGTGTGGCCCTCTGCCTCGGTCCTGCTTTGCCGGGTGGACTTGCCGGCGCTCCCGGCAGAAAGAGAGTCGTTCATGAATCGCAATCGCCGGTGCGGCATTCTGCTGCATCCCACCTCGCTGCCCTGCCCCGGGGGGATCGGCACCCTGGGGCAGGAGTGCCGTTATTTTCTCGATTATCTCGAGCGGGCCGGCCAGCGCCTGTGGCAGGTACTGCCGCTTGGGCCGGCTGCCTATGGCAATTCACCCTATTCATGCTATTCGGCGTTTGCCGGCAATCCACTGCTGATCGACCTCGAACAGCTGGTGGCAGATGGCGATCTCGATGCGCTGGTCGATGACGTCGATTTCCCTGCCGGCCGGGTCGATTTCGCACTGGTTGAAGCCGGCAAACTGACGGCGCTGCGAACGGCGGCGGCCTGCTTCCACGGTCAGGCCGAACGCGAACGCAAGGAGGAATTCTGGCGTTTTTGCGATACGACGCCGTGGCTGCACGATTACGCCCTGTTCATGGCTCTCAAGGATCATTTCAAAGGAAAGAGCTGGAATGCTTGGCCCGCTGAAATCGCTCACCGGGAACCGGCCGCGCTGGAAAAGTACTCAATCAGGCTTGGGCCCGCCATTGGCGAGCAGAAGTACATGCAATGGCAGTTTTTTCGCCAATGGCAGAAGATCAGGGACTACGCGGCAGGCAAGGAGATCGAGATCCTCGGCGATATCCCGATCTTTGTCGCCTTCGATTCGGCTGATGTCTGGGCATATCCACAACTCTTCCATCTCGACGAGAAGGGGCGTCCAACGGTGGTAGCCGGCGTTCCTCCCGATTATTTCAGTGCGACGGGCCAGCGATGGGGAAATCCGCTCTACAACTGGGAGGCGTTGGCAAGCAGTGGTTACCGGTGGTGGATCGACCGTTTCCGGGGGGCATTCGAGCTGTACGATAGCGTGCGGGTCGACCATTTTCGGGGCTTTGCCGCCTACTGGGAGGTACCGGCCAAGGAAAAGACCGCGGTCAATGGTCGCTGGGTTCCCGGTCCGGGAGCACAGTTGTTCGATACCGTGATCGGCGAGCTCGGCCAATTGCCGCTCGTCGCCGAAGATCTGGGCCTGATTACCCCTGATGTGGAAGAGTTGCGGGACCGGTACCGCTTCCCGGGGATGAAGATTCTTCAGTTCGCCTTCGATTCCGGTGCCGGCAACCCTTACCTTCCCCATAATTATTGCCATGATTGTGTCGTTTATACTGGCACCCATGACAACGATACCTCGATAGGCTGGTTCTCTTCACTGGCCGCGCAGCAAAAGAAGAAAGTGCTCGCCTATACCGGCACCGCCGGCACCGATATCGCCTGGGAGATGATCCGGCTTGCTCTCTCGTCGGTTGCCGATATGGCGATCTTGCCGCTCCAGGATGTGTTGCGGCTCGACGGCTCGGCCCGCATGAACCTGCCGGGGACCCCGCAGGGAAACTGGTCATGGCGTTATGCCGGTGATCAGCTGACCGACAAGGGGGCCCATGCGCTGGCGGATCTTGTTAAGTTGTACGGCCGATAGGAGAACTTTTTTGCCGGATTGGAATAAACTTGACAGCCGAGGTAGTAAACAATATTCTTGTCTGAAAAATTCTTTACTATAGCCATGTGGTTTTGTGGCGTAGAAAGGAGCGTACCATGTCAGATCCGAAAACGGGTTTTGCTACCCAGGCGCTGCACGCGGGACAAGTTCCGGACCCGGCGACGCTGTCACGAGCGGTTCCCATCTATCAGACTTCATCCTATGTCTTCACCAGTTCCGACCACGCGGCCAACCTTTTTGGCCTCAAGGAATTCGGCAATATCTATACGAGGATCATGAACCCCACCTGCGATGTGCTGGAAAAGCGCCTGGCAGAGCTCGACGGCGGCGTCGGTGCGCTGGCCCTGGCGTCAGGGCAGGCGGCCATCACCTATGCGGTGCTCAATATCACCCGGGCGGGGCAGAATATTGTCTCGACCAACAGTCTTTACGGCGGCACCTATAACCTCTTCCACTACACGTTGCCAAAGCTCGGGATTACGGTGAAGTTCGTCGATACTGCCGATCCGGAGAACGTGCGCCGGGCCATCGACAGCGAGACCCGGCTCGTCTACCTGGAGACGATCGGCAACCCGAAAAACAACGTCGACGATTTTAAGGCGATCGCAGCAGTCGCCCATGGCGCCGGCGTGCCGTTCATGGTCGACAATACGGTGGCGACACCGTATCTGTTCAAGCCGCTTGACCATGGTGCCGACATTGTCATCTACTCGTTGACCAAGTTCATCGGCGGTCACGGGACGAGCATCGGCGGAGCAGTGGTCGATGGCGGCACCTTCCCGTGGAACAACGGCCGGTTTCCCGAGTTCACCGAGCCCGATCCCTCTTACCACGGCCTGCAGTACTGGGAGGCGCTGGGGAATCTTTCCTACATCCTCAAAATGCGGGTGACGCTGCTGCGGGATATGGGGGCTTGCCTGGCGCCGTTCAATGCCTTTCTCTTCCTCCAGGGACTGGAGACCCTGCCGGTCCGGATGGCGCGGCATGTCGAAAATGCCGCCGCTGTGGCAGCGTGGCTCGACAACCATCCGCTGGTCAGCTGGGTGAATTACCCCGGTTTGCCAAGTCATCCCGATTTCGTTCGGGCCAGCCAATACCTGCCCAAGGGAGCGGGGGCGATTGTGGGTTTTGGCATCAAGGGCGGGCTTGAAGCGGGGAAAAAATTCATCGACAACGTCAAACTGTTGTCGCACCTGGCAAATATCGGCGACGCCAAGTCACTGGTGATCCACCCGGCTTCCACTACCCACCAGCAGTTGAGCGAAGAGGAGCAGGCTTCGGCCGGGGTCTCGGCCGACTTTATCCGCCTGTCGGTCGGCATCGAAGACGTCGCAGACATTATTGCCGATATCGAGCAGGCGCTTAGCGCCTCCCAACGGTAGGCTACCGATCACTGCCTGCGGGAACGGGCGACCTTTGACGGTCGCCCGTTTTTTTTGCTGGCTATTGTACGGTAGGGATAAATGTATTACCTTTATTAGGCCGGCTGGCGGCCCGTGGTTTGCCGCGAGCGGGAATGAAAGGAGGGTTTCATGGTCAGACTGGGCGCGAAATTGATCGGTATCATTGTGGCGGCGGGATTCGGCCTGCTGGTTCTTATCCAGCTGGTGCCCTATGGGAGAAACCATGCCGATCCGTCGGTAATGAACGAGCTGCCGTTTAATTCGCCGGAGACGAAAGCGCTGGTCCGCCGGGCCTGTTTCAATTGTCACAGTAACGAAACAGTTTGGCCTTGGTACGCGTCGATAGCACCGGTTTCCTGGCTGGTCCAGCACGATGTGGACGAGGGGAGGAGCAAGCTGAATTTCTCCGATTGGCTGGGGACCAGGGAAGGGGAAAGGATCAACAAGATCAAGGACGAAGTTGAGGAGGGGGAAATGCCGCCTTTCGTCTACCGGCTCGCCCACCCCGAAGCACGCCTGAGCGACCGGGAACGGCAGCAGCTTCTTGATGGTCTGGCCGTGACGATCAGGCGGTAATTCTCCCGAGCGGCCGGCAGCGGGGCCGGTCGGGGAGGCGTCGATGCCGTGGCAACCCGAGCAGTATCTCAAATTTCAGGATGAGCGTTATTTGCCGTTCGAGGATCTCTTTCCCCTGATCCGGGTGCGTGCCGGCTTGTCGGTGGTCGATCTCGGCTGCGGCAACGGCGAGCTGACGCGTCGGCTGGCGGATCGCCTGCCGGAGAGTACGGTGCTCGGCGTTGACAGTTCGCCGACAATGCTGGGAAAAGCCCAACCGTTTGTCCGCCCCGGTCTTGATTTCGCCCTCCGGGAGATCGCCGCACTCCGGGGTACGTGGGACCTGGTTTTCTCGCATGCCGCGCTCCACTGGCTTGACGATCACCGGCGGCTGATTCCCCGTTTACTGGCGCTGGTCAGGCCCGGTGGGCAGGTGGCGGTCCAGGTCCCGTCCAATCACCGCCATCTCGCCCATCTGCTGATCATCGAGACGGCCAGCGAAGAGCCGTTCCGCAGCGCACTTGGCGGCTGGCTGCGCCATTCGCCGGTGCTGGAGATCGACCAGTATGCCGAACTGCTCCATCGGGCGGGCGGCACCGATCTGACCGTCTTTGAAAAGGTCTACCCCCACCGGTTGGCCGATGCCGATGCCATTGCCGAGTGGACGGCAGGGAGTACGCTGGTACCGTATTTCGAGCGGTTGCCGCAAGAGCTGCACGAGCCGTTCCGGGAGCGCTACCGTGGCAAACTGCGGCGGGCCTATCCTCCCGGTCCCGTCCTCTATACCTTTCGCCGCATCTTCTTTGCGGCCACGGTCAAGGGGCCCGACCGGTGAATTTTCTCGCCCACTTAGCGCTTTCCGGCAACGAGCCGGAAATCCTCGTCGGCAATCTGATGGGCGATTTCGTCAAGGGCCGGCTTGGTGGACGATATTCGGGCCGGCTGCTGGCGGGACTGGAACTGCACCGGAAGATCGACTCTTTTGCCGAGAATCATCCGGGCTTCGTCCGCAGCAAACGCCGCCTTGACTCGTCGCTCGGCCACTACCGGGGGATTCTGGTCGACCTGTTCTTCGACCATTTCCTTGCCAGTGAGTGGGATGCATGGTACGGCGAGCCGCTCCCTTCGTTTATCCGCGCCGCCGAGGAGACGGCTCGGCGATATACGGCGCTGCTCCCGGCGCGCCTTCAGCAGCTTCTGCCCGCCATTTTCGGCGAGTGGCTGCCGGTTTACGAACAACTCGCCGGAATCGACCTGGTACTCGCCCGGATGGCACGCCGGGTTGGGGGGAGCAATCCCCTCGCTGCGGGGAGTGCCGAGCTGCGCCGCCATTATCGCGAGCTGCAGGACGATTTCCGTTCGTTTTATCCGGATGCCTGTACCTTCGCTGCTGCCTTTATTGCCGAACGGGCAGCCCTCGACCGCGAACGATTGTTGTCGCCTGAGACGTGAAACGCCCCGGGCTGTGATATAATCTGAGCAGTGGGCGACGGCAGTCCGCTGAAGGCCCGGTTGCCCGGTGAGGGGCTTCGATGCGGTGGTTCCTCTGGTTATACGTGGCCAGTGTCGACGTGGCGCTGTTTTCGGTGATGTACCTGATCTTCCGGTCGATGCGGCCCAAATAGCGAGCCTGCATCTGCAGGCAGCAAAAAGGGACATTGAGCTTGTTCCAAATCAATGTCCCTTTTTGCTGCCTGCTGTCGTTGTATACGGTGTACTGCCGAACCTAGCGTTTGTAACCGATATTCCTGAGAAATTCCCGCCGCTGCCGTCGGTCTTCGTCTGTCTCCACTCCTTTTGGGGGAAAGCCGTCGATGACCCCGAGCACGCCCCACCCCTGATCGGTGGAGGCGACAATTACCTGCAACGGATTGGCGGTGGCACAGAAAATCCGGCAAACCTCCGGGCAGGCTTTGAGCTGGTTGAGGATGTTGATCGGGTACGCTTCACGGAGGAGGATGCAGAAAACATGGCCGGCACCGATGGCCTGCAGGTTCGAGACACAGTTCTGTACCAGTCCGTCGTCATTTCCTTCGGTGCGAATCAGGCACGGCCCCGATGCTTCGGTGAAGGCGATGCCGAACTGCGCCCGGGGGACGGTGGTGACGATGATCTCGTATAGATCTTCGGCCGTCTTGATGAAATGGGTCTGACCGAGAATGAGGTTGCATCCTTCGGGAATGGTTACGGAAATAGCATGGATCTCCAGGTTCATCACTCTCCCCTCCTGACGGTGGTGCCGGCTATTCGTCCTTTGGCCAGCGGTGCATACAGTAGGGGCATTCCTTCACGTCGGTGGGAATGGTATCCCGCAGTTGTTCCTTTTCACGGCTCGCCGTGCAGTTTGCTGAAGGGGGGAATGTGTGGATGGTGCCGTCTTTGACGAAGTAGAGCATGGGACAACTCCTTTCCTGGAATGGCTAGCGGCGAGTTGTGAGGGCGCTTGAAACACGAGTGCTGCTTTCGCCGTTTGATAGCTTACCCTCAAATATATGCTCCACAGAGAGCGTTTCGTCAAGAGCGAGGACCAAAATACAAAAAACCCGGAAAATCCGGGTTTTTTGTAAAGCGGGTGTCGCGTCGGGGTTCTTTATCCCAATCCGTCGGTGAAGGGGGCGCAGGCCTCGCTACCGCGCTCCTTGCGGGCCGCGGCACCTGGTGACTGTTTCCGCTTCCCTTTTTCAAGAGGTATTACGCTCCTGGCGGATGGAATCGACACGGCGTCTTCAGCGTGACCTCACGCGACACTCAAACTGTCAGAGAACATCTTTTGTAATTATAATACTCCTTTGTCGGCAAGCTGTCAAAAAGGCTGCCGCCGCCAAGTCGCATGGGGCGGGCGTTTAAAGCCGATTCGTCCGATGCGCTTTTCAGGGATGGCTGCCATCGCTTGCAGTGTTGCCCGTTCCACGGTAGGATACGCTCACCGGTGACGGCCAGCGCTCCATGAGCAGCATCGAGGCCCGGCGGTTCAATCCCTGCTGAGAGGACTTTCCATGACCGAAACCGAGCGTCGCTCGCTCCTTTGTCCCAACTGCCACCGACTTATCAGTCGCGATGAACCGCTTTGCCCCTACTGCGGGACCAAACGTCCCGGTTCGTGGTTGAAAAACAACCCGTTCACCCGGGCCGCCGGCAATGCCGACTGGCTCATTTCGGCGATTATTACCGTCAACGTGATCATGTACGTGATCTCGCTGGTTATCAGTCGCGGGCTTCCCGGACATGGCTACGGGCTGCTTTCCGCGCTTTCACCCGACGAATACAGCCTGTTGATCCTCGGCTCCACAGGGGTTGTGCCGATCGACCGTTACGATCGTCTCTGGACCCTTCTTACCGCCAATTACCTCCATGGCGGAATTTTTCATATCCTCTTCAACATGATGGCGCTGCGCCAGATTGCCCCGCTGGTCGCCCGGGAGTATGGGCCGTGGCGGATGTTCTCGATCTACACGATCGGCGGCGTCATCGGCTACCTGGTGTCCTACTGGGCCGGCGTGGGCTATACCATCGGCGCTTCGGCGGCCATCTGCGCCCTGATCGGCGCCATGCTCTACTATGGCAAAAGCCGGGGGGGGGTATATGGACAAGCAGTTTTTCGCGAGGTCGGAGGCTGGGTGGTCGGGTTGTTTCTCTTCGGGCTGATCGTTCCGGGAATCAATAACTGGGGGCACGGCGGCGGCATTGTCGGCGGGGTCCTGATCGGCTTGGCACTCGGCTACAGCGAAAAGCGGCGCGAAAATCTTTTTCACCGGTTCCTTGCCGGATTCTGCATCCTGGCAACCATCGCCGCACTGGTGCTCGGTCTTTTGAGCGCCTTCTACACCGTCAATGCCACAACCCTGTGAAATGCCGGCGAGGCTTCCGGCGTATCGCCTCGGCGGCGGGAAAGCAGGGGCCGCCATCGTCGGGGCAGATCAATCGAGCGCCCGGCGGCTGCAGCTGCGCCTCGAGCGTCCGGAGGCGTTCGATCCGCTCGCCAGTGAGGGGATGGGTGCGGAGCAGCGACGGTTGTAGTTGTCCCTTGCCGAGCATCCGGCTCTGGGCGAGGAGTCGCTGCTGGTAGTCTTCCAGCTTCGCCAGGGCGGCCGCAAGACCGGCCGGGTCGCCGGAAATCCGCGAGCCGTCAAGGTCGGCCTCGTATTCGCGGGTCCGGGAAAGGGATAGCTGGAGCAGGGCGCTAGCCGTCGGAGCGAGCATCATCAGCAGCAGGGGAATCCAGGGGAGCGAATTCTGCCCCAGGAGGAAGAGCGGAAGGTTGACGAGTACCAGGAGCTGACCGAACAGCGACAGCATGCGGGTTACCCGGCTCATGACGTCGGCCAGGCTCATTACCCAGGTATCGCTGTTGCGGATATGGCTCAGCTCGTGGCCCAGCACTCCCACCAGTTCCCGGTAGGTGAGCAGTCGCAATAGTCCGTCCGCCACGGCAATGGCGGCGTTATCTCCCTGGCCGACCGAGAAGATGAGGGGGGCAGCGCTCGGGATGTAGTAGAGCTGGGGTAGCCTGGCAAGATCGGCCTGTGCAGCAAGCTGCCGGACGCTTCGATGGAGTTGCGGAGCCTCCTCGGCGGTAATGGGGCGGGCCCGGTACATCCTGAGGATGAGGGTGGGGAAAACCCGAACACTGACTACCAGCGGGATAACGCCGACCAGCAGTACCCAGATCATGCCGTAAATTCCGGCGAAGAGCCAGCCGAGAGCCAATAAGAGCGCCATCATCCCGGTCACCAGGAGAATCGAGCGCAGTAGATTGTGCCAATGGAGGCTGCTCACGGATTTTTCCTAGGCGGCATGCGGCGGCCCGGGAACGGAACCGGCTGCCGGGAAGTACCTCGCGAGAAACTGCGTCAGCTGACGGGTGGCGTCGGCAAAATCTTCCAGGGTGATGGTTGTTTCAGGGGCCCACTCCCGGGTCTTGTAATAAAGCTTGTCGTAATAGTGGTGGATCAGCCCCTCCATGAACGGCTCCAGTTCCCATCGCTCCAGGTAGCCGCCGATTTCTCCCCCCTTGTCCCCCAGTTTTTTCCTGATCCGGCCCAGCGCTTCCACCATCCCGGCGCGATATTCCGGCCGGCCGTACTCTTCGATCAGCCGGGCAACGCGTGTGGCGAGCGATGCCTCGCACCAGATTTTCACGCTGTTGGCCATCGTTTCGTAGAGATTGCCCGGTAGCGACATCTTGCCGATCCGGCGGCTTTCTCCTTCGAGGATGATCGGGCTGGTTGCCGGCAGCAGGCGAAAGGCATTCCAGAGCAGGGTCTCGAACCGCTTCTGGGAAAGCTGCTGTTTGAGACCCAGCTCGCCGAAGGCCGAGCCCCGATGACAGGCGAGCCCTTCCAGGTCGATCACGGAAAACCCTTGTTCGGCCAGGCCGAGAATGAAGGTGGTTTTGCCGATCCCGGTCATGCCGTGGAGCACCACCAGCGGGGCGGGGGGTGAAAAGGGGCTGAAAAAGGAAACCACTGCGTTGCGGAACGATTTGTATCCCCCTTCGAGTTGGAGGGCGTAATGACCGGTAAGGTCGAGAATGGAGACGACGGTCTTGCTTCTGAGGCCGCCGCGCCAGCAGTAGACGAGAATCGGCCGCCCGGCCGCGGCGGCGGCGATCGTCTCGACCAGTTGCGGAAAGCGGGGGGCAGTCAACTCCAGACCGCGACGGCGGGCCTCGTGGGGCCCGGTCTGCTTGTAGAGGGTGCCGATCTCGACCCGCTCCTCGTTGGTGAGCAGGGGAACGTTGATTGCGCCGGGGATATGGTCTTCTTCGTACTCAAGCGGGGTGCGCACGTCGACAATCAGGTGGCTGTCGACGAGGGCGGGGCTGAAAGGGACGGTTTTGATCACACTCTTCTCCTTGCAAAGCATTTCATTATACGACCGGATAGCGTCCGAATGCAAGACTGGCGGTGACGGACGTTCCCCTTCCGACTTGCTTTGCCGAGGGTTACATGGTAATAATGGAAAAATTTTTGTCTACTCAAATAATTTCACTTCGACTAAAGGAGGATGCAATGACTGCACAGTACTCAGCCGATTTCGAAAAGGCCCTCCAGGTTGGCCGTCCCCCCAACATCCAGCAGCTGTTCCCCAACTCGAAGGCGTTGATCGTTAGCGGCAAAGTGATCGACCGGGCCATGCTCGCCAAGGGGAAAGCCATCGCCATGGCCGCCAACGGCCGGAACTACTTTGTCGTCCGGGGCGTGCTACAGGCGGCACAACGGGCCAATTGCCCGGTTATCATCGAGATCGCCAAGTCCGAGGGGGGACAGAAGGCATACTGTGCCGTCAATTACTGGAATATGGCGCGGATCGTCGACGCGCTCTGCAACGAACTCGGCATTACCGTGCCGGTCGCCATCCACGCCGATCATTATGGGATCAAGGGCGACAAGGACCTTGCCGCCGCCAAGGTGGAGATCCCGACGATGTTCGAGGCGGGGATCACCTCAATTGCCATCGATGCCTCCCATCTCCCCGACGACCAGAACCTGCTGGCCAACCTGGCAATCAACCCCTTTATCCCGAAATGGGCCGGCCTGGAGACAGAAGTAGGGGAAATCAAGGGCAACCAGGGGCTCTCAACCGTCGACGAGGCGAAATTCCTGATCCAGGGGCTCAATGCCTATGAAATCTTCCCCGACTGGATCGCCCTCAATAACGGTACCACTCACGGGCTTGAGGCGTCCGATGCCGGCATCCAGGTCGGTCTGACCGCCGAGATTCACCATGCTCTTATGCCCTACAAGGTGAACGGCGCTCAGCATGGCACTTCCGGCAATAGTTCCGAGCGGTTGCGCGAGATTGCCGGCAAGACGGCCACCACCAAGGCCAACGTTGCTACGGCGCTGCAGATGATCTCCTGGGGGCTGGAAGTCAACGATTACGGCAATGCCCAGCTGGATGCCGCCGGCAATTTCATCAAGGTGCCGGGCGAGGGGATGAGCGAAGAGCTATGGGCCGAGATGGTCGCCTATGCCACCGAGAAGGGATGGAAAAAGGGCGACTACAAGAACCTCAACCTCCCCTTCGAGAACAAGCTGCTGGCCCAGCCGCGGGAGATCCGCGAGCGGATGGCCGCCCGGGTCGAGGCGTTCGCCTACAAAATGATGACCGAGGTGCTCAATGCCGCCGACACCGCACCGTTGGCGCTTGCGGCGATCCTCAATGCCAATTCGGCCGATGTGGGGCCGAAAGGGAGCCTCCTTGAGGACCCGGCGTACTGGACCAAGGAGCATATCCTCGAGCGGGCGAAACAACTTGCTGGCGACAAAGGTCCATCCGGCAATTTCGACGATTAAGTTCAACGGAGGATGACAGGAGGGGGCGGCGACGTCCCCTCCTGCCGTATCGAGCCCATGAAACTTTACCGCAGGGAAAACTCCCCCCTTAAACGCCCCTTCGTGACCGTCGGCGCCGTCATCGGCCTCCTGGCGAGCGGCTGGTATCTTTACTGCGATTCCCAAGGCACAACTCTCTTTGGGGCGGCAAAGGCCGCCGAGCCGGCCTGGAAACTGGCCATGAACGTGCTTTTGATCGTCTTCGCCTGTAGCTACGTCGCCAATCTGCTCCGCCGTTACCTCGAACTGCTGCGCGGCGCCAAGCGGGGCTGACCGGGCGCGTTATGGAACCGAGCCGTCTGGACAGCTTCAGGGCGTGGTTCGCCGACTATTGCCGCTCCTTCTACAGTGCCGATGAGGCGGACAATCGCAATATCCGCCTCAAAGAGATGCATACCTACCAGGTCTGCGCCATCATGGAGCGGCTGGCCGTTGCTCTTGCCCTGCCGGAAGACGACCGGCTGCTGGCGGCGGCGGTTGCCCTGTTCCACGATCTCGGCCGCTTCGAGCAGTATCGCCGGTACAAGACCTTCAAGGACGCCGCCTCCCTCAACCATGCGACCCTCGGTGCGCGTATCCTGACCGAGCAGCGGGTGCTCGAACCTCTTTCCCCGGAAGAGCGGCTGCTGATCGGCAAAGCGGTGGCGCTGCATAATGTCTTCCGCCTGCCGGATGCTCTTGACGAACGGAGCCTCCTTCACCTCAAACTGATCCGTGATGCCGACAAGCTCGATATCTGGCGGGTCTTTTGCGAGTATTTCGACCTGCCGGCCGGGGAGCGGCCATCGGCGGTGGGGCTTGGCTTTGCCGATCTGCCGGAATGTTCGGCGGCGGTGATCGATGCGGTTAGTCGGGGGGAGCTGGTGAACCTGACGGCGTTGCGAACACTCAACGACTTCACGCTGCTCCAGTTGTCGTGGGTCTACGATCTGAACTTCGGGGAATCGAGCCGGCTGCTGATCGAGCGCCATTACCTGGAGCGGCTGGCGGCAACCTTGCCGGACAGCGCCGAGGTGCGGCAGGCGGTGGCGGCGGTGCGGACGTATGCCCGACGGTTCGGCGGAGTGGCCGGCTAGCGGTGGCGTTGGCGCCGGGGGAGAAACCGCAGCCGAACGTCACTCCTAGTCGAGTCTGCCGATCTGGCGCAGTGCCTCGTAGAGGACGATGCCGGCAGCGGTGGAGAGATTGAGACTACGAACCTTGCCGAAGATCGGAATCCGGATCGTGTTCTCCCTGTTCGCCCGGAGCAGTTCCTCGGGCAGTCCCTGAGTTTCCTTGCCGAAGACGATGAAGTCCCCTTCCCGGAATCCTGCCTGAATGTGCGTCTTATCCCCTTTTTTGCTTGTGTAGATGAAACGGCTGTCGGGGTAGCTCTGTTGCAGGGCGGCGAGGTCGTCCCAATAGCGGATTTCCACCTCGCTCCAGTAGTCGAGTCCGGCCCGCTTCAGTTGCCGGTCGTCGGTGGAGAAGCCGAGTTTTCCCACCAGATGCAGGACGGTGCCGGTGGCGCCGCAGAGACGGGCGATATTGCCGGTATTCGGCGGGATTTCCGGTTCGACGAGGACGATGTGGAACGGTTTTTCGTGGGGCATGGTTCTTTCCTGAGACGGCCGGTGTGTATACCGGACGCCGGGGGTCGCTGGCCTTGCATTTTTCGCACGGCGGGTCTATTATTATCGCTTCCGTTCGTTCCGACAAGGCATTTTATTCCCACCGCGGGGTTCATGCGGGCATAAATCCGGAAAATTCACTCTGACAAGGGAGCAACAATGAAAGTCATCGTTACCGACGAGGTGGCCCAGGAAGGCCTGGCGCTTTTGGCCCAGGATCCGCGGGTCGAGATCGATGTGAAGCTGGGGCTGAAAAAGGACGAATTGCTGGCGATCATCGGCGAATATGACGTTATCATCACCCGAAGCGGCACCACCGTCGACAAGGACCTGCTCGATGCTGGGAAAAAACTGCGCATGGTTGCCCGCGCCGGTGTCGGGATCGACAATGTCGATGTGGATTATGCCAGCTCCCGCGGAGTGATCGTGGTTAACGCCCCGTTCGGCAACACCAACAGCGCGGCGGAGCACGCCATGGCCCTCCTTTTGTCGTTCTGCCGCAATGTCACCAAGGCTAACGCGAGTCTCAAGGGGGGGGAATGGAAGCGTGCCCCGTTTACCGGCGTCGAGCTGAAGGGGAAAACGGCGGGGGTCATCGGCCTCGGCAAGGTCGGCGGCCGGGTGGCGACCCGCCTGAAAGCCTTCGAATGCGAGGTCCTTGCCTGTGACCCGTACATTTCCGTCAAACGGGCCCACGACCTGGGGGTCAAGCTGGTTTCCCACGAGGAAGTCTACAAAAATTGCGATATCATCACTCTCCATACCCCGTTGAACGACGAAACCCGCAACATGATCGGCGAGCGGGAGATTGCGCTGATGAAGGATGGGGTGATTCTGATCAACGCCGCCCGGGGAGGGATCATCAACGAAGCGGCGCTGCTGGCGGCATTGAAGAGCAATAAGGTCTATGGCGCCGCCGTCGATGTCTTCAGTCAGGAACCGCCCCGGACCGAGGTCCTGACCGAGCTGATCGCCCAGGAGCGGCTGGTTGTGACGCCGCACCTCGGGGCCAATACGTTTGAGGCCCAGGTGAACGTGGCGGTGGACGTTTCCAAGGAGATCCTCCATTACCTGGACGATCAGCCGCTGGAAAATGCCGTCAATATTCCCCGCTTCGACATGGCACTGATGGACCAGATGCGGCCGTTCCTCAACCTGATGAGCATTATGTGCGATTTCGGCATCCAACTGGTCGACGCCAACCTGGAAAAAGTGACCTTCGGTTATGCTGGCAATATCGCCCATTACGACTGCTCGCCGCTGACCGTCTGCGGGCTGTCGGCGCTCCTCAACCGGCGGGTCGACCAGGACGTCAATATGGTTAACGCCACGCTGGTAGCGGAGGGGATGGGGATTGCCGTCGAGGAAACCAAGAGTACCCAGACCGATGCCTTCTCCAACCTGATCACCCTGATCATTGAAGGGCAGGGCGGGAAGCGGCGCACGGTTTCCGGCACCCTCTTCGAAGGGGCGCCGCGAATCGTCCGCCTCCGGGACTACTCGATGGACTTCGCTCCTGCCGAACACATGCTGCTTCTCAACTACAGCGACCGGCCGGGGATGATCGGCAAAATCGGCACCATCATGGGCGAGCACGACATCAATATCGCCTCGATGAACCTGGGCCGGCGGGAGGAAAAGGGCGAGGCGATGGTTATTCTTTCCCTTGATTCCGCGGTTCCGGCCGAGGTTGTCGAACTGGTGCGCACCGCCACCGAAGCCACGTTCATTAAGGCGTTGCACATGCCAGGAGCGAAATGCCAGCGTGGCTGCGGCTGCGGCATCTGAGGCGAACGCCAACGCCTGCCAGTCGGTCCGGGAGCGTTGGGGGACGAGTCGTACCGTGGTCAGGGTGGTTTTGCCGGCACGGAAAAATTACCACGAGAACGATGGCGGTCGGTGCATTGGCACCGCCATGTCGAGATGATCACCAAGGGGCCGCATTATGTGGCCCTTTCTTTTTGCGACGTTGTGTCGGTCGGTGCAAAAAAAACACTGTTGCTGCATATTTTGCACTTGTCGGGACGCGGCTGGTGGCCGACCGGCCACGGTACGACGTGTAATCTTCACAAGTTGACGCCAGCCCGCCCAACGGCACGGTCTTTGACTCTTCTCCGATATATCGATTTACAGGGGGAGGGCGATGGGACGTACGGTTGGGGTAGGATTGGTTTTGGGAATGGTGCTGCAGGCAGCCGTTGCCGCCGCTGGCAGCGGAGATCGTTTGGTTTCACCCGTCAGACTCGCGGTTGCCGGCAAGGGAACGCTGCTCGTTTCCGACTATCGACAGAAAGCGGTGCTGGTGATTGATGACCGCTCCCTGGCAGTCAGACGGCGGCTTGCGGTGACAGGTCGGCCGTTGGCGGTCGGTTGGGCAGCGGGACGTCTCTATGTCGGCAACGAAACGACCGGGTTGGTAGAGGTCTATAATGAGGGGGGGAAACTGTTGACCCGTTTCGGTGAGACGGGGGCGGTCCCCAGTGACCTGGCGGTAGATGCCGGAAGCGGGGCGGTGTTTGTGGTCGACAGCGCCGCGCGACTGGTCCGCGTCTATGACGGCGCGGGGAACATCCTCCGCTTCATTGGTGGGCCGGCGGCGGACAACCGGCTGTATCGACCGACCGGCATCGTGCTGGATGAAGCGGGACAACAGGTGCTGGTGAGCGACTTCGGCTCCCCGGAGGCCGGCATCGCCCCGCGGGTGATGGTTTACGATTATGCCGGCGCTTTCCGGCGGCTCATCCCCGGGACGGTGAACAGCGGCATGCTTGGTTCCATCTCCCTCTTTTCCCGGCCGCAGGGGATGGCCCTGGACGGCCGGGGCCATCTTTACCTGGTCGATAGTCTGTTGGGGCAAGTGCTGGTGCTCGATCTTCAGAGCGGCGCCCTGGTGAAGACGATCGGCAGTTTCGGCACCGCGCCCGGCGAATTGCAGCTTCCCCTCGATGTGATCATTGACGGCGACGGGGCAGATCTGCTCGTCACCAACAACCGTTCGGGACGGATCGAACGGTTCTACGGGGGGGCGCTATGAAACGTTGGCGGGCACTATTCCCGGGCGTCGGCATATTCTTCTTTACAGCTCTGCCGGGACTCGTGACGGCGGACCGGGCGGAGGCGCTCCTTCCCTCCCACAACTGCGCTTACTGCCATGCGATCCATAACGCGGCCGGCGAGACCCTGCTGAACAGCGACGTCGTTGAGACGCTCTGCTTGACCTGCCACGGACCGGCCGGCATCTCGTCCCTCAAGGCCGACATTCATACTGACAGCACGACGGCGCCGACCTTCCGGCAGAGCTGCCGCGATTGCCACGATCCCCACGACAACCTGCCGAACTGGTTGGGGGGGACCAATATCAAACTGACCGGCACCGTGCAGGATGAGTCGGGGCTGGCGTTGATCGCCACGCCCAACAGCGGCATACGCAACGTCATCTTCGAAAACCGGACTTCATTCATCCAGGGCGCCCCCTATTACGACGGCGTCTGCGAAACCTGCCACACTCTGACGGCCTTCCATCGCAACAATCCCAGTGGCGTCCATAACCACAAACTTGGCACCACCTGTACGACGTGTCATGATCACGCCAACTATTTTCTTCCCCGCTAGTTATTCCGGACCGGTTGCCCGCATATAAAAAAAGCCCCGCTTAGGCGGGGCTTTTTTTATATGCGGGGGAAAAGCCGTGATCAGGTGTGGAGCGGCCGGCCGCCACACGCTTTGAGCCGGTCGTGGGCCTCGCGGAGAATCAGTTCCGTTGTCGGCCAGTCGATGCATTTGTCGGTGATGGAGACGCCGTATTTCAACTGCGAGAGGTCCTTGGGGATCGGCTGGTTTCCCTCTTCGAGGAAGCTTTCGATCATGACGCCGGAAATGGAACGATTGCCGGCCACGATCTGGTCGACGACCGACTGGAGGACCTCCGGTTGTTTCTCGTGACGTTTTTCCGAGTTGCCATGGCTGCAGTCGACCATGATGGTTGGGAACAGGCCGCCTTTCTCCAGCAGTTCTTCGGATTTCTTGATGTCTTCGGGGAAGTAGTTGGGTTTTTTTCCTCCCCGGAGCACGATATGGACGTCGGGGTTGCCGGTGGTCTGGATAATGGAGCTCTTGCCCTCCCGGTTGATGCCGAGGAAACTGTGCGAATGAAGCGCCGAATTCATGGCGTCGATGGCGATCTGCAGGTTGCCGTCGGTGCCGTTCTTGAAACCGATCGGGAAGGAGAGGCCGCTGGCCATCTCCCGATGGGTCTGGGATTCAGTGGTGCGGGCGCCGATCGCACCCCAGGAGATGAAATCGGCCAGGTAGTCCGGCGTAATCGGATCGAGCATCTCGGTGGCGATCGGAAGGAGCTGTTCGGTGATTTCGGAGAGAATCCGTCGGGCAATGCCGAGCCCTTTGGAAATCTGGTGGGTGCCGTTCATATCCGGATCGTTGATCAATCCTTTCCAACCGATGGTGGTCCGGGGTTTTTCGAAGTAGACCCGCATCACGATGAAGAGCTGGTTGGATAGTTCATTGGCCAGCCTGGCCAGCCGGCCGGCATAGTCGAGAGCTGAGGCCGGGTCGTGGATCGAACAGGGGCCTACCACAACCATCAGCCGGGGGTCTTTCCCGCGAAGAATGTTCTTGACGTGAGTCCGGCTGGCGTTGACGAACTCCGCACCCTCTTCCGACTGGGGAAACACTTGCCGCAGGTCCGCCGGGGCGATGATGGGGGTGATGCTCTTGATTTTCAGGTTGCTGGTTCTGACCATGGTCGACATTCCCTCGTTCACGCTGATAGTTCCTTTAAATGCGCAAATCTAGCGCTTTCACCGGGAAAAGTCAAAAGGAATGTGGGTGATCACTCATCTCCCGGGTGGGGGGGGCAGGTCTACGGCGCCAGGTTGCTCTCGACCTGGGCATACGTGGCCCGCGCCGCTCCGGCCGCGACCATCTGCTCGATTGCCTTGTTCGAGTCGCCCGGCGCGAGGTCGACCCCGCGGACGGCGTCTTCCAGGAGCGTCACCGACAAACCGTAATGCAACCCTTCGAGAACCGTTTCCTTGACGCAGTAATCGGTGGCGAGGCCGCCAACGTAGATTCTGGTGATGCCGCGCTTCTCCAGTGCTGCCGTCAGGGGCTCGCCCTGTTCCGTCATCGCCTGGAATGCCGAATAGTCGTCGCGGCTCGGGTCCATTCCCTTTGACAGGACGATGGCTTCGGCGGGCAGCTGCAACCCCCCGTGAAAACGGGCTCCATCGGAATGCTGAATGCAGTGGACGGGCCAGATGCCGCCGAAATCCCGGAAATGAGCGGTGACAGCGGGGTGCCAATCGCGGGAGGAAAAAACCGGGGCTCCCAGCCGGTGGAACAAGTCGATGTACCGGTTGAGTACCGGGACGACCGCATCTCCGTCCGGTACGGCCAGACTGCCGCCGGGGCAGAAATCGTTCTGCACGTCGACGATGATCAGGGCGAAAGCGTTATGCATGGCCGAATCTCCTTCAGCGGTTTGTCGTTTGTGCTTCTTCCATCAGCCGTTGTCGCAGCTCATTGAGGCCCCGGCTGATGGAAACCTTGTATTTATGCGGATTGATGAAACGGAGGCACCCCTGGGGGAGGTGGGCCAGCTGGGCGACGGAACGGTCGGCCAGTTCGTCAAGACTGTGAGCTGGCACGGCAGTTTTACGCCCCCCTTCCATGACAACATCCCGCAGTTCGATGAGGCGGGCGTTCGGGGCGATGGTGACATGCTGGAGCGGATTGGTCGGGTCGTAGACGGTGTCCCCCGGCGCAATCTCCTCACCGGCGAGGCAGATGATGTCCTGGATGAACGAGCCGTCGGACGCTACCGCCCGCAACAGGCGCTTGCGGTCGGGGAGGGTGGCTTTGGCCACGTCGCTGGTCACCTTTAGTTTCGGCCGGTCGCCGATCCGCACCAGTTTGTAGACTCCCCCCAGTGCGCCCCCCCCCTCGCCCGAGCAGGTGGCAAGCTTGGTGCCGACGCCGTATATGTCGACTTGGCCTCCTTCGCTGCGGATCGATTCGATCACCAGTTCGTCCAGCTCGTTGGAGGCGACGACCTTTACCGCCGGAAAGCCCGCTGCATCGAACATCCGCCGGGCTTCGCGGCTGAGGTAGGCGAGGTCGCCGGAATCGATTCTGATTCCCAATAGCTCATACCCCTGTTCACGCAGTTCGCGGGCTACGGTGATGGCGTTGGGGATGCCGCTCTTCAGGGTGTCGTAGGTGTCGACGAGCAGGACGCATTCAGCGGGGAAGACCTCGGCGTATTTGCGGAAAGCGGTCAGTTCGTCGGGGAAGGCCATGATCCAGCTATGGGCGTGGGTTCCCTTGACCGGTATCCCGAGAAGTTTCCCGGCGAGCACGTTGCTCGTGCTCCGCACCCCGCCCACGTAAGCGGCCCGGGCAACGCTCAGTCCTCCATCGGGGCCCTGGGCGCGGCGCAGACCGAATTCGAGGACGGTGGCGCCGGCGGCCGCGTGATTGACCCGGGCCGCCTTGGTGGCGACCAGGGTCTGGAAATTGAGGATATTGAGCAGCGCCGTCTCGACCAGTTGGGCCTGGGCGAGCGGCGCTTCGACTGTTACCAGCGGCTCATGGGCAAAGACGGCTGTTCCTTCCGGCACAGCCGTGATCGTACCGGTGAACCGGAAGCCGCGGAGAAAGTCGATGAACCGTGGGCGGAATATGCCGAGGCCCTGGAGATATTCGAGTTCGTCCTCGGAGAACTGGAGATTTTCCAGATAGTCGAGGGCGGAAGCGAGCCCGGCGAAAATCGTGTAACCGCCATTGAACGGGTTGTGGCGGAAGAACAGGTCGAAGACGGCCGGTTCGTCGGTCATCCCTTCTTCCAGGTAGCCCGCGAGCATGGTTAGTTCATAAAAGTCGGTCAACAGCGGTGAATAACGCATGAATCCTCCTCGGCCCGTCCCCCCGGTCCGCCTGCGCCATGCCGGCCGGCAGCCCGGTAACAGTATAACAAATTTCCCAAAATGAAAAAAACGGGGGAGCTGCGGCTGCAGCTCCCCCGTTGGCGCTGAATGCGTTCCGGGCGGTTTAGCCCGGGCGCGGACCTACTTCTTCAGGTTGTAAAACACCCCCGACCCGCCAAAGATGGCGGTGCTGCCGAGTTCATCCTCAATTCGCAGCAGCTGGTTGTACTTGGCGACCCGGTCGGTGCGGCAGAGGGAGCCGGTCTTGATCTGCCCGGCGTTGACCGCTACGGCAAGATCGGCCAGGGTCGTGTCCTCGGTCTCTCCGGAACGGTGCGAGATGACGGTGGTATAACCGGCCCGCTTGGCCGTTTCGATCGCATCGAGGGTTTCGGTGAGGCTGCCGATCTGGTTCAGCTTGATCAGGATCGAGTTGGCGACCCCTTTGGCGATCCCTTCCTTGAGAATCTTGGTATTGGTGACGAACAGGTCGTCGCCGACCAGCTGGATTCGCTTGCCAAGCCGCTCGGTAAGCTTTTTCCAGCCGTCCCAATCGTTCTCCGCCATCCCGTCCTCGATGGAAACGATCGGGTACTTGTTCACCAGGTTCTCGTAGAAGTCGACCATCTGGTCGGCGGTCTTTTCCGGCTGGGCCTCGTTCTCCAGGAGGTATTTGCCATCCTTGAAGAGCTCCGAGGAGGCGACATCCAGGGCCAGGAGCACGTCTTCGCCCGGCCGGTAGCCGGCCTTGGCGATCGCCTCCATGATAACTTCAAGGGCCTCTTCGTTCGACTTGAGGTTCGGGGCGAAGCCGCCTTCGTCGCCGACGGCGGTGTTGTAGCCCTTCCCTTTGAGGACGGCTTTCAGGGCATGGAAGATTTCGGCGCCCATCCGCAGCGCTTCCGAGAAGCTCTTCGCGCCGGCCGGCATGATCATGAATTCCTGGATATCGACGTTGTTGTCGGCGTGGGCGCCGCCGTTGAGGATATTCATCATCGGCAGGGGGAGTTCCTTGGCATTGCAGCCGCCGATATACTGGTAGAGGGGGAGGCCGATCTCTTCGGCAGCCGCTTTGGCGACGGCCAGCGAGACGCCGAGGATGGCGTTGGCACCGAGGTTGCTCTTGTATTCGGTCCCGTCCAGGTCGAGCATCTTCTGATCGACGCCGACCTGGTCGGTGGCCTCCATGCCGATAATCTGCTCGGCAATGATGTTGTTCACGTTATCGACCGCCTTGAGAACTCCCTTGCCCAGGTAGCGCCCCTTGTCCCCGTCCCGCAACTCGAGCGCTTCGCGCTCGCCGGTGGACGCCCCGGAGGGAACGGCCGCTCTTCCCATGGCTCCGGACTCGAGGAACACCTCGACCTCAAGGGTCGGGTTACCCCGGGAATCCAGGATTTCCCTGGCGTAAATATCGGTAATTTCGCTCATTTCTGCCCCCTTTCACGCAATGTTAGCACCGGTGCGCCGTTGCACCGAAACAGCGAAGATATATAACAGACCCGGGCAAAAATGGGAATACCTTTAATTTCCCGCCCCTCCCGGCCGGGGGCTGATTGACCGGCATCGTGCGAATAAGTTGACAGCGTGTAAATATGAAAGCTATAGTAAAATTTTCAGAATTGCGAGAGACGCCGACGCGCGCCGGATTGGCCCGTCGAACCAGGAATAAACAGACTCAATCATGCCCTCCCCAAGCGGCAAAACTGATCAGGATTCACGGGGCTCCCTGGCCCTTCCCCTCGGGCGCATGCTGGACAATCTCCTCGAGCGATTTTCCAGTTCGCGTCATGAGGTGAGAAATCGCCGCATCCTGCTGCTCCTTACCGCCCTGTTGCTGACCCTGTTCATTCTTCCCCGCCAGGAATTCCGTTCCGTCCATTACAAGACCGGCGACATCGCTTCCTCCGATATCCGGGCTACTCAGGATTACCTGCTCGAAGACCGGGGCCTCACCGAAAAGAAGCGTAAAGAGGCTGAAGTTGCAGTGCCGTACGTTTACAGCTTCGACAGCCGGGGAGTTGAAGAGGTGGTGGGGCGGTTTCAACAGGCGCTCTCCCTGCTCAAGGAGTCAGCGACCGGCACTGCCCCGCCGGACCGGCCGATCGGCGCTGCCCTGAAGGGCATTTTCGGCGACGAGCTTTCGCCGACGGAAGTCGCCGTCCTGATGCATCTCGGCGCGGATAGCAATTTCTTCGATCAGGTACGGCTCTTGGCCGAACGGTTTGCCGGGCAGAAAATCGTTGCCGACAAGCGCACCTTCGATGCCGATAGCGCCCATGGCATCACCATTGTTGACTCTGCTACCGGCAATCCGCTCGAGATGAACGATTTGACCGTTTCGCCGCTCGATCCCGCCGACGTGGCGGCGAAGATCAGGACGCTGAAAGTTGTCGTCAACGGGATCCCGGCCCACGAGATAGCCACTCTCAAGGAGTTGGTCGTGAAGGCGGTCCGGCCGACACTGGTCTTCAACCGCGATTTGACCGACCGGGCAGTCAAGCGGGCCCGGGACGATGTCCGGCCGGTGCTGCTCCAAGTGAAGCGGGGCGAGATGATTGTCCGGGTTGGCGAGCGGGTGACGGAGGACCAGGCGCAGAAACTGGAGATGATCTTCGCCGCCCGTCACGGCATCAATAATTTTTTCTCCAGTTTCGGCCTGTTCGGCTTGATCCTGGTGCTGTTCTACTTCCCTTACCGGTTTGCGCGCAAGAATATCCGCAAATTCAATCCGAGTACCAAGGACCTGCTGCTCGTTTCGCTGATCACGATCGGCGTCTTCGTGCTGCACAAGATCGCCCTGGCCGTTTCCGCGGCGATGGGGACCCCGTTCCCCGCCATCGATACCAACGACTATTTCTACATCTTCCCCTTCGCTGTGGGGCCGATGATCATCCGGATCATCCTCAATTCCGAAGTGGCGATGGTCTATGCCGCCATTACCGCACCGCTGCTCGGAGTGATGTTCGGCAACAGCCTCTTCGTGGTCATTTACGCCCTGCTCGGCGGGGTGGTTGGCGCCCACGGCGTCCGGCACTGCAAGGACCGCGGCCGGATCTATACCGCCGGCCTCAAGGTAAGTGTGGTCAATTTCGCCATGGCGCTGTCGTTCCAGACGATGAACGAGAGTTTTCTCTCGATGCAGACGTTCTACTGCGCCGCCTTTGCCCTGGTCGGGGGGATCGTCTGTGCGGCCATTGTTATCGGGATCATCCCGATGATCGAAACGGTTTTCCACTATACTACCGATATCAAGCTGCTCGAACTTTCTAACCTCAATTCGCCGATCCTTCGGGAACTGATGATCCGCGCTCCCGGTACCTATCATCACAGCGTGCTGGTCGGCAATCTGGTGGAAGCCGCCGCCGAGGCGATCAACGCCAATCCGCTTCTGGCGCGGGTGGCGGCCTATTACCACGATATCGGCAAGATCAGCAAGCCGCAGTATTTTATCGAAAACGTCGGCGGCGGTGAGAACCGTCATGATAAGCTGTCGCCGAACATGAGCGCCCTGATCCTGATCTCCCACGTCAAGGAAGGGGTGGAGCTCGCCCGGGAACACCGCCTCGGCCGGTCGATCATCGATATTATCCGTCAGTCGCACGGTACGGCGCTGATCAAGTTTTTCTACCAGAAAGCCCAGAACTGCACCGCTGAAGGCCAGGCCCTGGACGATCGCGATTTCCGTTACCCGGGCCCGAAGCCCCAGACCAGGGAAGCGGGGTTGGTGATGCTGGCCGACTGCGTCGAAGCGGCGTCCCGGACCCTTACCGATCCGACGCCGTCCCGGATTCAGGGGATGGTGCAGAAGATCATCAATAACGTGTTTATCGACGGCCAACTGGACGAGTGCGAGCTGACCCTGCACAACCTCCACGAAATCGCCAAGAGCTTCAACCAGATACTGGCCGGAATCTATCACCATCGGATCGACTATCCGGAACCGGCCTACAAGGAAAAGGAAAAACAGCCTGGAGGCAAAAAAGTCAGTGAAAGTAGCGATAACGAACCGGCAAAGGCGCCACCCGGTCCCGACGAAGGCCCTAAGAAAGGTAGCGGAGAGGATCTTAAGCGCCTTGGGATATCCCGATAGCGAGCTGTCGCTGGTGATTACCGGCGACCGCGGCATCCGGCGCGTCAACCGCGAGTACCTGGGGAAGGACCGGCCGACCAATGTCATTTCCTTTGCCATGAACGAGGGGGAGTTTGGCGGGGTCAATCCCGAACTGCTCGGCGATGTGATCATCTCGGCGGATACGACGGCCCGCGAGGCGGAAGAAGGGGGGCTTCCCTTCTGGCATCGGCTTTGTTTCCTGGTGATCCACGGCGTGCTTCACATTACCGGTTATGACCACGAGCGGAGCGGAGAAGCGGAGGCCCGCCGGATGGAGGCGAAAGAGCGGGAACTTTTCGCCCTGCTGGAGGATGAAGCGCTTGTCTGATGCCGAAATGCCCGATAGCGGCGCGGGATGTGGCAATCCCGGCGCGGGCAGGGCAGGGGCTCCGGAGAAGCCGACCCGGTTCATCGATTCGGTCAACTGCGCCATTGAGGGAATTCTGTACGCGTCGCGGACGCAGCGGCACATGCGCCGCCATTTTCTCGCCGCCCTGGTGCTGCTGGTTGCGGTTCTCTTCCTGCGGGTTTCGGCGCTGGAGTTCACCCTGCTGGCGATCTCCGTTGCCTTCGTCTTGTTCGCCGAGCTGATGAATACCTCGATCGAAGTAGTTGTCGACCTGGTTTCGCCGGATTATCATCCGCTGGCGAAGATTGCCAAGGACGTGGCGGCCGGGGGCGTGCTGGTTGCAGCGATCGGCGCCGCCGTAATGGGCTACCTGATCCTTTCGCAGTATATTTTTCCCGTTTACAAGGAACTGCTCGACATGATAGGAAGCCCGACGGAGATGGGAACGGTAGTGGCGCTCCTGATGGTGGTGATCGTGGTGGTGATCCTGAAATCCATCTCCGGCAAGGGAACACCGCTGGAGGGGGGCCTGCCGAGCGGTCACGCGGCGGTCGCCTTTTCGATCGCCACCATCGTGTCGCTGACAACCCGGGATCCGCTGATCTCGATCCTGACCATCTGTCTGGCGGTGATGGTAAGCCATTCGCGGCTGCTGCTCCGCATCCATTCCCCCCGGGAAGTGGTGCTTGGCGCCTTGACCGGCACGGCGATCACCATCGCCGTCATGTTGCTGTTCCGGCTGCTGAATTGACCAGACTATACCGGGGGCATCTGCCCGACGGAATAAAAAGCCGAAAAACATCAAGAGGGGGAAAGCCTTGGAAGAAGGCCCAGGTAGGAAAGGGAGCGGACTGATCGAAATGTTCAACCGGTTTCTCTCGGGAAGAAAACGGATCACCGAGGAGGAAATCCAGGAAATCATCGATGCCAGCGAAGAAGAAGGGCTGATCAACCAGGAAGAAAACGAGATGATCCGCTCCATCTTCGAGCTGCGCGATACCGTGGTCCGGGAGATCATGGTGCCGCGGACCGACATGGCCAGCGTGCCGGCCGATGCCTCTGTCGGCCAGGTGCTCAACACCATTATCGGCTGCGGGCATTCGCGCATTCCGGTCTACGACGGCACGGTCGACAATATCGTCGGCCTCATCTACGCCAAGGACCTGCTCAAGTACTGGGGGATCGGCGATGCGACGATCACCCTGCGCCGGATCATGCGCCCCCCCTATTTCATCCCGGAAACCAAGAATCTCGAGGAACTGCTCCAGGAGTTCAAGCGGAAACGGGTCCATATCGCCATCGTCATCGACGAATATGGTGGGACCTCCGGGCTGGTGACCATCGAGGACCTGCTCGAACAGATCGTCGGTGACATCCAGGACGAATACGATGTCGAAGAGGAGTGGCTCGTCGAGGAGACCGGCGGCTCGGTGGTGGTCGATGCCCGGTTGCCGATCGAGGAGTTGGAGGAGCACTTCGGCATCGAAATCGAGCGGGACAAGTTCGATACGGTGGCCGGGCTGATTTTTCATCTCACCGGCAGGATTCCGCAGATCGGCGAAGAGATCGAGAGCGAGGAGCTGCGGATGACCGTGCTGGAGGCTAGCGAGCGGACCATCAAGAAAGTGCGGATCGTCCGCCGGTCGCCGGCCGCCGAGGAGGCTGAAGCGTAGTGGATTACCAGCGGTTTCGGATGCCGGACTTTTCCGCCGTCCCGCGGCGGGACTACCTGCTGGCGGCGATCGCCGGCGGGCTCTTGGCGCTCTCCTTCCCCAGCCCCGGCTTTTCGGCCTTCGCCTGGGTGGCGTTTGTCCCGCTGCTGCTCGCCTGCGGCAAGAAGACGCCCCGACAGGCGTTCCGGCTCGGTCTGGTGACCGGACTCGTCGGTTACGGCGGCATTCTGTACTGGATCAACATCGTTGTCACCCTGTACGGCAAGCTTTCCTGGCCGATCAGCCTGTCGCTCTATGCGATGCTGGTGACCTATCTGGCACTTTATCCGGCGGCAATTGCCTGGCTGGTCCGGGCAGGGGAGGAGCGGGGGATTTCGCTGCTCGTCTCATTTCCGGTGCTGTGGGTTGGCCTTGAGTATCTGCGGGCCTTCGTCCTCACCGGCTTTCCGTGGGCCAGCCTCGGCTATTCCCAGTATCGTACCCTGCCGCTGATCCAGATCGCCGACATTACCGGCGTCTACGGGTTGAGCTTTCTCATCGCCCTGACAAATGTGGTGATTTACCGGATCATCCGGGGCTTTGCCGGGCGGGAACGACCTCCCTATCCGCTGAAGAGCGCGGCGCTGCTCGTCGTATTGCTGGTTGCCACGGTTGCCTACGGTTTCAACCGGCTGAATCGTCCCGAGACCGGCACCCCGTTCCGGGTCGCCCTGATACAGGGGGATATCGATCAGAACCTCAAGTGGGACCCGGCGTTCCAGGAGGCGACGGTCGCCATTTACGAGCGGCTGTCGCGCCAGGCCTGCGCAACGGGACCGACCGATTTGCTGGTCTGGCCCGAGAGTGCGGCGCCGTTTTATTTCCAGGACGACGAAAAGTATGCCGCCCGGATTCGCAACCTGGCCCGGGAACTGAAAACCTGTGCGGTGATCGGCAGCCCCGCCTACATCCGGGCAGACGGTGCCACCAAATATCTGAACAGCGCGTTTCTCCTGTCGCCGTGGGGAGATGTCCTGGGACGGAGCGACAAGATCCACCTCGTACCCTTCGGCGAATACGTGCCGATGGCCAAGCTGCTTCCCTTCGTCAACAAGATGGTCGCCGGCATCGGCGACTTTTCGCCGGGGGCGAAAGTTGCCTCGCTGGAGACCGGCAAGGGGCCGATCGGTATCCTGATCTGCTTCGAGGGGATCTTCCCCGAGCTGTCGCGGGCCTATGTCCGGGCCGGCAGCCGCTTGCTGGTCAATATCACCAACGACGCTTGGTTTGGCCGCTCGTCCGCGCCGTACCAGCACCTGTCGATGACGGTATTCCGAGCGGTGGAAAATCGCGTGCCGCTCGTCCGGGCCGCCAATACCGGCATAACCGCCATTGTCGACACCAAAGGGCATATTCGGGGGATGACCCATATTTTCGAGGAGGCGGTCCTGACCGGCGAGGTTAAGCTGGGAACCGACCGAACCTTCTATACCCGCCATGGCGACTGGTTTGCCGGGCTCTGCCTGGCGGCTTCCGGAGTCGTGGCCCTGCTGGCGTTCCGGAAGCGAAAAAGCCACTAGCAGCCGGGCGTTGCCGCGGCGCACCATTAACAACACTATGCAAGGAGTTGCCAATGTTTAGAGAAGAAGTTGCCCGGATCGACAATTTCGGGGAGAGAATCGCCAAGCTTCGGGGGTCTCTTTGACATAGATCGGAAACGGGAGGACATTCAGGAACTGGAGGCGAAGATCGCCGTTCCCGGTTTCTGGGACGATAACGAGGAGGCCCAGAAGGTCCTCCGGGAGAGGACCCGGCTGGAGAAGCTGGTGGAGCTTTGGGACCGGCTCGTCCGGGAGATGGAGGACGTCAAGACGCTGATCGAGCTCGGGGAGGAAGCGGGGGACGAGACGGTGGTCGCCGAGGTCCACGCGCTCAACGATGCCCTAGAGGAGAACCTGGCGAAGGCCGAGTTCCAGCGGATGCTGTCCGGGCCGCACGACAAGAATGCCTGTTTTTTCTCCATCAATGCCGGCGCCGGCGGGACGGAGGCCCAGGACTGGGCGGAGATGCTGCTCCGGATGTACCTCCGCTACTGTGAACGGAAGGGATGGAAAACCGAGATCACCGACTATCAGGCCGGTGACGAGGCGGGTGTCAAATCGGTAACCTTTACGGTTGACGGTGAGTACAGTTACGGCTATCTTAAGGCCGAAGCCGGCATCCACCGGCTGGTGCGCATTTCGCCGTTCGACAGCAACGCCCGGCGGCATACCTCCTTCGCTTCGGTGTTCGTGTTCCCCGAGATCGAGGACGACATCGAAGTCAAGATCGCCGATTCCGATCTGCGGATCGATACCTACCGCTCGAGCGGTGCCGGTGGCCAGCACGTCAATACCACCGATTCGGCGGTCCGGCTCACCCATCTGGCGACCGGCATTGTCGTCGCCTGCCAGTGCGAGCGGAGCCAGCACATGAACAAGGCGACCGCCATGAGGATGCTCCGGGCCAAGCTCTATGAGCGGGAACTGCAGGAGCGGGAGTCCCAGGCGGCCGAACTGGCGGGGGAAAAGAAGGATATCGGCTGGGGTAGCCAGATCCGCTCCTATGTCCTTCATCCCTACAAGATGGTCAAAGACCTGCGGACGGGGGTGGAGAGCGGCAATCCCGACGCGGTGCTCGACGGCGAACTGGAAAACTTCATCGTGCCGTATCTGATGGGGGTACGGCGGGACGTAAAGGATACGATCGACTGATGGCGCGTTCGGCAGTTCATTGCGTGGTTTTTGCCCTCCTTTCCCTCGTGGCGGCGGCGACAGGCTGTGCGACCACCCGGGCCGGACTCTCCCAGGTCGGTTATTCGATCCAGGTTGGGGCATTTTCGGAGGTGGGGAATGCGGAGCGCCTGACGGCGAAACTGCAGGTGCGGGGAGTGGAGGCGTTCTACTTCAAGCGCGATAACGGCCTGTATGCGGTCCGCTTCGGCGATTTCCCCTCCCGGGAGGAGGCCAGCCGGACTGCCCGGAAGCTGGTTGCCGACCGGATCATCGGTTCGTATTTCATCGCCCTGCCGCAACATATCGACGGTGAAAAACGGTCCGCCGCATCCCGTAAAACAACGGCCCCGGCCATGCCCCGCCCGGACACTGCGCCACACCCCAGCCACGACAGCGTCGTCAAGAACGACCGGGACATGGGCTATATCGCTGCCCGGACTGCCGAGCGGTTTGTCGGCATCCCCTATCGGTGGGGGGGGGATACGGTTGTCGACGGGATGGATTGCAGCGGCTTTGTCCGCGCCGTCTATAATCTGTGCGGCGTCAATATCCCCCGGACGTCCCGGGAGCAGTTCCGGGTGGGCGATACAGTGGATCGCGGCCAGTTGCAGGACGGCGATCTGGTCTTTTTCGGTTCCTCCCCCGACACGATCAACCATGTCGGTATTTACGTCGGGAACGGCAGGTTCGTCCATGCGCCGAAACGGGGCGACGATATCAAGGTGTCGTCCCTTGACGACAGCTATTTCAGCCAGCGTTTCATGGGCGGCCGCCGGTATTTCTAAGCGATTTTTTTACGAGGTAGTGCATGGCATTGATCAGACCGTTCCGGGCGCTTCGCCCTCCGCGAAACCTCGCCGAGAAGGTGGCGGCGCTCCCCTATGACGTTATGAATGTCGCCGAGGCCCGGGCGATGGCCACGGGGAATCCCTACAGCTTCCTCCATGTGTCACGGCCGGAAATTGACCTGGCGTCCGATGTTGACCCTTACGCCGAAGCGGTCTATCTCCAGGGGCGGGAAAACCTCCGCCGGTTCGTTGCCGAAGGGGTGCTGGTCCAGGAGCAGGAGGCGTGCTACTACGTCTACCGGCAGCGGATGGGCGCGCTCGTCCAGACCGGCCTGGTGGTCTGCGCCGGGGTCGACGATTACGAGAGCGGTTTGATCAAGAAGCACGAGCTGACCAGGGCCGATAAGGAAGAGGACCGGATCCGGCACATCGATTACCTCGATGCCAACGACGAGCCGGTATTCTACACCTACCGCAACGAGCCGGCCATTACCGCCATCGTTGCCCGGGTTGCCGCCGGCGCGCCCGCGTACGACTTTACCACCGACGACGGGGTGTCCCATACCCTGTGGGTGGTCGATGACCGGCAGTTGATCGAGGAACTGACCACCCGTTTCGCCGCGATCGGGACGCTTTATGTCGCCGATGGTCATCATCGCAGTGCCGCTGCCGGCCGGGTGCGCGACCTGCGCAAGGGGCAGAATCCGCGGCATGACGGCACCGAGGAGTACAATTTCTTCCTGACGGTGATCTTTCCCGACAGCGAAATGAACATCCTTCCCTACAACCGGGTGGTCAAGGACCTGAACGGCCTGTCGGTCGCCGAGTTCATGACCCGGGTCGGCGAGCGCTTCGCCATTACCCCGGCCGAAGCGGATTTTGCGCCGATCACGCGGCATACCTTCGGGATGTTTCTTGAGGGGCGCTGGTACCAGTTGACCGCCAAAGCGGGGACCTTCGACGAGCAGGAGCCGGTTTCGCGGCTGGATGTCTCGATCCTGCAGAATAACCTGCTGAGTCCGGTCCTGGCGATTCGTAATCCGCGCACCGATCAGCGAATCCATTTCGTTGGCGGCATTCGCGGCGTCGACGAGCTGGAACGGTTGGTGAAAGGGGGCGACTACCGGGTGGCGTTCTCGCTCTATCCGACCTCGATGGAAGAGCTGATCCGCCTGGCCGATGCCGATAAGATCATGCCGCCCAAATCGACCTGGTTCGAGCCGAAGCTGCGCAGCGGGCTGTTTGTCCACCTGCTGTCGTAACCCGGCTGATCTTGTGCCTCGCGACCGCCGTTATTGGTTGTTCAAATCCGAACCTTCCTGCTTCTCCTTCGCCGACCTGCAGAGTCGTCCCGATGGAACCGAGCATTGGGACGGAGTGCGCAATTTCCAGGCGCGGAATTTCCTCAGGGATGAAATTGCCGTCGGCGATGGCGTGCTGTTTTACCACAGCAATATCGCCGAACCGGCGGTGGTGGGGCTTGCCGAGGTGGTGCGCGGCGGCTATCCCGACTGGACGGCGTTCGATCCGGCAGCCGAGCACTTCGATCCGCAGAGCCGTCGCGAGGAGCCCCGCTGGTACATGGTTGATGTTCGCTACGTCCGGCCGTTGTTGCGCCCGGTGACCCTCGCCGAGATGAAACTGCATCCGGCGCTTGCCGGGATGGCGCTCCTGCACCGAAGCCGACTGTCGGTTCAGCCGGTGACAGGTGCCGAGTGGACGTACATTCTGCAGTTGGGTGGAGTAGCTGGATAGCCGGCCGGTGTCGGAGAAATATACTGCTGCGTCCGGCCGTGGTCCGGACCGCGGCGGAGTATGGAGGAACAGGTGAGATCGGTAGAGAAGTTGCTGGTACTGCTTTTGGTGGTCGTAGGGTTGGCTATTGCCGCCTGTTCCGACAAGGAAGTCAAGTCGACGTCGGCGCCTGCCCAGGCGACGGAGGCGAACGAAGTGACGACCCCGTCCGGGCTTTCCTACGTCGATCTGGTTGTCGGGAAGGGGGCGCAGCCGGTTGCCGGCAAAGCGGTCAAGGTGCATTACACCGGCTGGCTGGAGAACGGGACTAAGTTCGACAGTTCCGTCGACCGTGGCGAGCCCTTTGTCTTTACCATCGGTGCCGGTGAAGTGATCCCCGGCTGGGACGAAGGGGTGATGACGATGCGGGTTGGCGGCAAGCGTCGGCTGATCGTCCCGCCGCAGCTCGGTTACGGTGCGGCCGGAGCCGGCGGGGTGATCCCGCCGAACGCCACCCTGATCTTCGAGGTGGAACTGCTCGACGTTGCCAAGTAACGCCCCTCTGCCGGCGAGGTGGGCGAAACGATGATATTTCTGCGGCCAGGGAGGGCATATGCGGATTATCCTGATCGGGCTCTGCTGCTTTTGCAGTGTTCAAACGGCCATGGCGGCCGAGCGGAGTATTACCTGGTATCTCGACGGGGCCCGGATTGAAGGTCGGGCTGTGCCGGCCGGCCGGTCGAGCCGACGAGTCGAGGTATCGCTGCCTCCGGAGGCAATTCCAGAGACCTTGCGACTGCGGCCGCTGGCTGGCGATGAGATCGTCAGGGTTGAAATCGGTCCCGCGCCGACTGCCGGCGAGCACGACAAAGAATTGACCGCGCTGCTCCGGAAAAAGGCGGCTGTTGAAGAACGCATCAGGGCTCTTGATGCCCGCGAGGAAATCTTTAAGGCTGCGGCTAAATCTCAGAGCAGCAAGGCTCCGCGCCGGACCAAGACCAACCCGGAACCCCTGGCGGCGATCCGTCAGGGGACCGATTTCGCCATCGCCCAGCTGGAGGACGTCTATCGCCAACGGCGCCGTGCCACTGGTGAGTTGCAGATGATTGACGACCGGCTGAGCAATCTTGGTCGCGCAGTTGGTGGGCGGGGGAACGTTGCCCGGGTCCGGACCAGGGCGGGCAAAGGTGTTCGCTATAGTTACCTGGTGCGCGGGACTGGCTGGAAACCGTTCTATGATTTCAGGCTCGAGCATGGCACCGTCGCGCTGACGCTTCGCGCCATTCTTCCTCCAGTGGCGGCCGGGACGAAGGTGGCGGTGGCGACCGGTCGGCTGGCCGAAGCCGGATCGGTCCGGGCGGTGGTCGTGCCGGAGGATTTTGCGCCTCTTCGCCGCGACCTTTTCGCGCTGGAGCGGGAAGAGTCGATCGATTCGCCGCAGGGCGGGGTGAGTTTTGCCTTCCGGAACGATTCCGCCGCAGGCCTGCCCGGCGGTGAGGCGGCATGCTACCGAAATGGCGAGTATCTCGGCCGGGTCAGTTTCCCTGGCCTCAAGCCGGGAGCGCGTGGTGAACTGGTCGCCGGACAATGATCCGGCTGGGATGGCCGCGTTGCCGTAACTGTGGCGGCGGCGCCGGCCTGCAACATATTAACGTGGAGAGATACCGATGAAACGATTGTTCGCAATGACCGCAGTTTTGCTGTCGTTCCTGATTCTTGCCGCCTGTGGCAACGGCTCGTTGCCGTTCCAGGACTCCTCCACCTTTACCTCCCCCTACAGCGCCTTTACGGTGATTTTCAGGAACAACAGCACGGTGGTCGACACCGGTCTCAATTCCTCCGGGCAGCTCGGTGACGGGACGACCAGCAACTATAGCAGTTTCCGGTTGAACAATCTCAGTTTTCATCCGCAGGGACTTGCCACCGGCAGTGCCCATACTGTAGCCTTTGCGACGCCGGTCCTCGGGAACTACAGTACCGTCTACTGCTGGGGGAGCAACGGCTACGGCCAGCTTGGGACGAATCCGAGCTCCACCTCGTACACCGGCACGCCGGTGAAGGTCGGTGGCTTCGGCGATCAGGTGGCGGCGGTGGCTGCTGGGGGAGGCCACTCGATGGCCCTTACTGCCGGCGGGCTGGTCTGGGCGTGGGGGAATAATGCCTCCGGCCAGCTCGGCTTCAACAACATCACCACGCTGCGCTACCGGCCGACGCAGGTTGCCGGTCTGCCGACCGCGGCGAAAATTGCCGCCGGGGCCGGTTACAGCATCGCTATCGATGCTGCGGGCAACGTCTGGGCCTGGGGGGACAACAGTAACCGGCAGCTGGGCTTCAGCAACATTACCACCCCCTACCGCTACCAGCCCCGCCTGGTGCCGCTGATCAGCGGCGTCAGCCAGCTCGCCGCCGGCGGCAGTCACGTGCTGGCGCTGATTGGGAGCGATGTCTATGCCTGGGGGTACAACGGCTATGGCGAGCTGGGCGATGGCACGCAGCTCGACCGGGCGACACCGCAAAAAATCATCTTCCCGACGGCGACGGCAGTGGTTGCGATTGCCGCCGGTGCAGCCCATTCGGTGGCGATCGATTCGCTGGGGAACGTCTGGACCTGGGGGTACAACCTGGGTGACCAGCTCGGCTACGACACCGGTTCGAAATCGTACCAGGCGACGCCGCGGATGATCCAAACGGCTGCGGATGGCACGCCGTTTACCGGCATCGCGCAGATCGTCTTCATCGGCGGCAACCACACGATTGTTAAGAAAACGGATGGTACCTACTGGGCCTGGGGGTACAATGGCTATGGCCAACTCGGCATCGGCACCACTACCAACCAGCTCGCACCGGTCCAGATCACCATCCCCTAGCGTTCAGGAAATGGTTGCCGGTTTGTAACTGTACGAAATCAAGTGGAAAATTGGACGGGGAGCGTGGCGGCGCTCCCCGTTTTTGCCTTGACTTGATGCGGTCGTTTGGGCTAAGTTGCACGTTTGGAAAATCAGCCGGCATGCCGGTTCAGAGAAAGGGTTGAGCGGGTCAATGGAAGAACTGAGCGAATTGTTGCTCCAGAGAAGGCGGAAGGTCGATGCCCTCTGGGAAGCGGGGATCAATCCCTATCCGAACGATTTCAAACCGCTGCATACCTCGGCCGATCTGACCGAGTCTTTCGGTACAGTACAGACCATTGCCGAGGACGCCCCGGAGTTCACGGTTGCCGGCCGTATCATCGCCCGCCGCTCGTTCGGCAAGGCAGCGTTCATCCAGCTCCAGGACCGCAAGGGCCGGATGCAGCTCTATGTCCGGAAGGACATGATCGGCGACGAGGCTTTCGAGAACTTCGAAACCTTCGATATCGGCGATATCGTCGGCGTAATCGGCAAGCCGTTCCGGACCAAGACCGGCGAACTCTCGCTCAACGTCAGCAGCATCCGGCTGTTGACCAAGTCGCTGTTGCCGCTGCCGGAGAAATTCCACGGTCTCACCGATGTGGAAACCCGTTACCGGCAGCGTTATGTGGATCTTATCGTCAACCCGGAAGTGCGGGAGGTGTTCGCCAAGCGGTCGCGGATCATCAACCTGATCCGGGCGTTCATGATGAATCACGATTTCCTCGAAGTGGAAACGCCGATGATGCAGCCGATCCCCGGCGGTGCGACGGCGCGTCCCTTCGTGACCCACCACAATGCCCTCGATATGCAGCTCTACCTCCGGATCGCCCCTGAGCTCTACCTGAAGCGGTTGGTAGTCGGCGGTTTCGAGCGGGTCTTCGAGATCAACCGCAATTTCCGGAACGAGGGGATTTCGATCCGTCATAATCCCGAGTTCACGATGATGGAGTTCTACCGGGCTTACGCGACGTACGAAGACCTGATGGATTTCACCGAGGAACTGCTCTGCCACGTCGCCGAAGAGACGCTCGGCACCCTCGACTTCCCCTATCAGGGGATGGAAATCAGCTTTCAGCGCCCCTGGAAGCGGCTGACCGTCGTCGAGGCGATCCTCGAATACGGCGATATCGATGCCAAGTCGCTGGCGGATCGGGACCTCGCCTACGCCTATGCCCAGCGGATCGGCCTGGACCTGCCGGCCGACATCGGCTACGGCAAGCTGATCACCGAGATTTTCGAAGAGGTGGCGGAGGAGAAGTTGATCCAGCCGACCTTTATCACCGCCTACCCGACCGAGGTGTCGCCGCTCTCCCGCAAGAGCGACCGCGATCCCGAAATCGTCGATCGTTTCGAACTGTTCATTGCCGGTCGGGAGCTTGCCAACGCCTTCTCCGAGCTGAACGACCCGGTCGACCAGAAGGAGCGCTTTCTTGCCCAGGTGGCGCAAAAGGCCAAGGGGGACGAGGAAGCCCACTACATGGACGAAGATTACGTCCGGGCGCTGGAATTCGGCCTGCCGCCGACGGCAGGCGAGGGAATCGGCATCGATCGGCTGGTGATGCTGCTGACCGATTCGCCATCGATTCGGGACGTAATTCTCTTCCCGCAGCTGCGCAAGGAAAAATAAACCGACAGCGGCATTCCCGCCGCCCGGCAACGGGGCGGCGGGGAAGTTACTGCCCACGAGTCGCGGATTATCATGCCCTACGAGCTCTTTATCGGCCTTCGCTATCTGAAGGCGAAGCGAAAATCGACCTTCATCTCCATCATTACCTTTATCTCGACGGCCGGCGTGACCCTCGGAGTGATGGCCCTGATCATCGTGCTGGCAGTGATGACCGGCTTCGAGGAGGATCTCAAGGACAAGATCCTCGGCACCAATGCCCATGTCGTGGTATTGAAGAGCGTTGGCACCATCGACAATTACCAGTCGCTGATGACCCGCTTGAAGAAGGTGCCGGGCGTGGTTGCCGCCACTCCGTTCATCTACAGCCAGGTGATGCTTTCGGGGGGACACAATGTCTCGGGGGTAGTGCTGCGCGGTGTCGACCCGACCACCGATCCCCTCGTCACCAACCTGAAGCGCTCCATGGTGGAGGGCCGGCTTGCCGACCTGGAGCGGGTTCCACCACCATTGGCCAGTCAGGCGCCGCCCCCGCCGGGGATCATTATCGGCCGGGAGTTGGCTAAAAGTCTCAATCTCTATCTGGGCGACACGATCAACGTCATTTCGCCGCTCGGCAATCTCACCCCCCTCGGCATGGTGCCGAAGATGCGCACTTTCCGAGTGGTCGGCATCTTCAACACCGGCATGTTCGAATACGACTCCACGCTGGCTTACGTCGATCTGACTGAGGCCCAGCAGTTTCTGTCGCTCGGCAATGTCGTCACCGGCATCCAATTGAAAGTCAAAGATGTTTACCAGACCGGCGCAATGGTCAGGGAGATCAACCGGTTGCTCGGTTTCCCGTACTATGCGCGGGACTGGATGCAGATGAACAAGAACATTCTTTTTGCCTTGAAGACGGAAAAGATGGTAATGTTCATCATTCTGACACTGATCGTCCTGGTGGCCGCTTTCGGCATCGCTTCGACCCTTTTCATGGTGGTGATGGAAAAGACCAAGGATATCGCTATCCTCAAGTCGATGGGGGCGACCGGGCGGAGCATCATGAAGATTTTCGTCCTCGAGGGACTGATCATCGGGGTTTCCGGCACCGTCTTCGGTGTGCTCAGCGGGCTGCTCATCGCTTGCAACCTGCAGCCGATCGTCGATTTCATCCAGCGGTGGACCGGTTTCGAGCTGTTCAGCAAAGACGTGTACTACCTGGATCATTTTCCGTCCCGGGTTGAGCCGACCGACGTGATCATGGTTTCGGTGACTGCGGTGATCATCTCCCTGCTGGCCACCTTGTACCCGTCCTGGCAGGCGTCGCGCCTTCCTCCGGCAGAGGCGATCCGTTATGAGTAGCCTCCTGGAGGTAGTGGACCTGCACAAATCGTACGGCGCCGGCACTGGCCGGGTCGACGTGCTGAAAGGGATCGACCTGACGGTGGTCGAAGGTGAAACCATTGCCCTCGTCGGGGCCTCGGGAGCGGGGAAAAGTACGCTGCTCCATGTCATGGGGACGCTCGATCGGCCGACGTCGGGGACGGTCCGGTTTTGCGGCGAGGATGTCTTCAAAAAGAGCGATGCGGCCCTGGCAGTTTTTCGCAATCGCTCCATCGGCTTCGTTTTCCAGTTCCATCATCTGTTGCCGGAATTTTCCGCCCTGGAGAATGTCATGATGCCGGCCCTGATCGGCGGTCAGAGCCGTGCGGCAGCGGCCGCTCCTGCTCGGGAGCTTCTTGGCGAAGTCGGTCTGGCACACCGGCTCAATCACAAGCCGGGGGAACTTTCCGGCGGCGAGCAGCAGCGGGTGGCAATTGCCCGGGCGCTTGTCCTGGCACCGAAACTGCTGCTGGCCGACGAACCGACCGGCAATCTCGATATGAAAACGAGCGACGAAGTTCACGAAACCCTGGACAATATCCATCGGAAGACAGGGGTGACGCTCGTCATCGTTACGCACAATGAGCGGCTGGCGGCCCGGATGGCGCGGACGATCCGGCTCGTTGATGGTCGCATCGAGACCGTTTAGAACTGTTCTGTATTTCAATTCAACGATGATCTCCCGGGGGAGATGTGACACGGTTACACGCGACAACTATCGGAATCATGGCGGCGTTGGTGCTGAACGCGCAGGCCTCTTTCGCCGAAGGAGAGAAGATCGTCGGGGTGCAGATCAAGGGGAACCGACGGGTCGAGACGGCTGCGATTCAGAACGCCATCAAGCTCAAGGCCGGCGATCTGCTCTATGCCGACAAGGTCGATGCCGACATCCTCGCCATCTACCAGCTCGGCCAGTTTCAGGATGTGAAGGTCGAAACGGAGGCTGCCACTGGCGGTGTCAACCTAGTGTACGTGGTTGCCGAGAAGCCGATCGTTCGCGAAATCAGGATTGAGGGGAACAAGGAACTTTCGACCGACAAGATCCGTGACGCCCTCGGCCTGAAGACCAGTACGATCTTTTCCCAGAAGGCCTTGGCTGAAAGCGTCAAGAAAGTCAGGAAGCTTTACAACGATGATGGCTACTATCTCGCCGAAATAACCACCCGTACCGAGAAACGTTCGGATACGGACATCAAGGTGACCTATTCCATTACCGAAGGGAAGAAGGTCCTGATCAAGACCATCCGCTTTGAAGGGAACAAGGCGTTTGACGCCCGCAAGCTCAAGAGCGTGATGGAAACCAAGGAGAAGTGGTTCCTCTCCTGGCTCACCGGCGCCGGTACCTACAAGGACGAGGTGATCAAGAACGATGCGGCCCTGATCACCGACCTCTACTACAACAACGGTTACGTCAACGTCAAGGTTGGCGAGCCGGAAGTGAAGCTGCTTGACGACAAAAGCGGCCTCGTTGTGACGGTTGTCATTACCGAAGGGGATCAGTACAAGACCGGCACCATCGGCTTCAAGGGCGATCTCCTCGAACCGGAAGCCGTCCTTTCCCAGAAGATCAAACTGAAATCGGGTGAAATTTTCAACCGCTCGAATCTCCGTGCCGACGTGGCGATGCTGACCGATTTTTACGCCGACAAAGGATATGCCTTTGCCAACGTTACCCCGCTGTCGAAGATCGATTCCGAGAAGAAGACTGTCGATATCACTTTCGACTTTGAAAAGGGAGACAAGGTCTTCATCGACCTGATCAATATCAGCGGCAACAGCAAAACCCGCGACAAGGTAATCCGGCGCGAAGTTCGCGTCAACGAGGGGGGGACCTACAGTAGCACCGGCCTCAAGCGGACCAAGCAGAATCTGATGAACCTCGGCTTCTTCGAGGATGTCAATATCAACACCATCAAGGGCCGGGCGGACAACAAGCTTGATGTGAACATCGATGTCAAGGAGAAGCCGACCGGCACCTTCAGTATCGGCGCCGGGTACAGTTCCCTCGACGGCCTGATCGGCCAGGGATCGGTGTCGCAGAGCAACTTCCTCGGTCTGGGGCTCAAGGCCAACCTTGCCGCTTCGCTGGGGGGGAAATCGTCCACCTACAACCTCGGCCTTACCGATCCTTATTTCCTCGACAGCAGATGGACCCTTGGCGGCGATATCTACCGGACCGAGCGCGACTACCTGGACTTCACCCGGCGTTCCACCGGCGGCGACATCAAGGCCGGCTATCCCCTGAGCGATACCATGAGTACCCTCTGGATGTACAAGTACGAGGATAAACAGATCTACGATATCTCGCAGGCGTTGCGACTCGTGCCGGAAACGAGCTCGACCACGAGTTCCATCTATCTCAGCCTGACCCGGAACACCACCGATTACCGCCTCGATCCGACCACCGGGATGATCAACAATCTCTCAATCGAGTTTGCCGGTCTGGGGGGCACTAACCGTTTCCTTCGCTATTTCGGCGACACGACGGTGTTCTTCCCCTGTAAATGGGAGACGGTCCTCAGCCTGCGGGGTTCGCTCGGTTATGTCCAGGGACTGGGCAAGGACGTGCCGATCGACGAGCGGTTCTATGCCGGGGGGATCAGCACCCTGCGCGGCTTTGAAGGGCGGAGCGTCAGCCCGTACATCCTTACCGACGTCCAGTCAACGTCCCAGAACTCCGGCGCCGTTACGTCGAGCCTGGAGCGGGCATTTGTCGGCGGCGACAAGGAAGCGATCTTCAATGCCGAGTATACCATTCCCCTGCTCAAGGATGCCGGCCTGAAGGGGGTACTTTTCTTCGATGCCGGCAACGTCTATGGCGAGAACCAGAGCATGTTCTCCAGCGTGCTGATGAGCTACGGCGCGGGGATTCGCTGGATTTCGCCGCTGGGGCCGTTGCGGCTCGAATACGGCATTCCGCTCAACCCCCGCGATGGGATCGACAAGAAAAGCGGCCGGTTCGAGTTCTCGATCGGCAGTTTCTTCTAGCTGTTTTCCGCTCTGCCGGGCAACTGCCGGGGAGCATTCAGAACTAAAAAAGGAGAAGATATGAAAAGGGTAATTACCGCGGTGGTTGTCCTGTCGATTTTGGGCCTGGCGTCTTTCGCTTTCGGGGCGGAAGGGGCCAAACTCGGCTATGTCGACATGCAGAAGGCGCTGAATCTTTCCGAAGCCGGCAAGGGGGCCAAAGAACAGCTGGCGGCCAAGGTAAAGAAATACCAGGACGAGATCAACGCCAAGCAGGATGAATTGAAAAAGCTGAAGGATGATCTGGAAAAGCAGAGCGTGCTCCTTTCCGAGACGGCCCGCGTTGCCAAGGAGAAGGATTATCAGCAGAAACTCAAGGAGTTCCAGCGGTTCACCAAGGATGCCCAGGATGAACTGCAGGCGAAGGACGAGGAATTCACCCGTAAGATCATCGAAGACCTCGAACGGGTGATTCAGGATTACGGGAGAAAGAACGGCTATACCTTTATCTTCGTCCGCAATGACAGTATGGCGTACGTTGACGACAAGGCCGACCTGACCGAAGAAGTCCTGAAACTGTTCAACGAGTCACGGAAGAAGTAAGACGATGGCGGGACCGAAAACAGTCAACGAACTGGCCGCGTACCTCGGCGGCACGGTGGCCGGCGACGGAGATAAAGTCATTACCGGCGTCTCCAGCCTGGATGATGCCGGCGCCGACCAGATCACCTTCCTGGCCAACCCCCGCTATGCGGCCAAGGTCGCGACGACCGGTGCCGGAGCGGTGGTCCTGCCGCCGGGTGCCGAACGCCACGGCCGCAATGCAGTTGTCGTGGCCAATCCCTACCTGGCGTTCGCCAAGCTGCTGACGCTGTTCTATGTGGCGCCCTGCCAGTCGCGAGGGGTGATGGACGGCGCGGTCATCGGCCGGAATGTCACGCTCGGCGCCGATGCCACGATCTATCCGGGGGCGGTAGTCGGCGATGGGGTCAAACTCGGCGACCGGGTGACCATTCATCCCGGCGCGGTACTCTATGACGGGGTCGCCCTTGGCGACGACGTCACCCTGCACGCCAACGTCGTCGTCTACCAGGGATGCCGGCTCGGCAACCGGGTCACGGTGCATGCCGGGACGGTGATCGGCTCCGACGGCTTCGGTTATGCCCCCGACGGGGCGGGTTACTACAAAATTCCCCAGTTGGGGATCGTGGTCATCGAGGATGATGTCGAAATCGGGGCCAACTGTGCCGTCGACCGGGCCGCGCTCAACGCGACGATCATCGGTCGGGGGACCAAGCTCGATAACCTGGTGATGATCGCCCATAACTGCGTCATCGGCGAAAACTGCATGATCGTTTCCCAGGTGGGGATTTCCGGTAGCACCAAAGTGGGTAACCATGTGACCCTGGCCGGTCAGGTGGGGGTTGCCGGGCACCTGCAGATCGGCGACAACAGCATGGTCGGGGCGAAGTCCGGCATTCCGGGCAATCTTCCCGCCGGTTCTATGGTCAGCGGCATTCCCGCCTTCAACCACAAGGAGTGGCTTAGAGCTTCCGCCGTCTATCAGAAACTCCCCGAGATGCGCAAGAGTGTCGCCGAATTGGAGAAAAAGGTCCGCGAACTCGAAGCGAAGCTTGCCGCCGAGTGATCCATCCTCCGAAGGAGCCCGAGATGTTCGATATTAATGAAATCATGAAGATTTTGCCGCACCGCTATCCGTTTCTGCTGGTCGACCGGATTGTCGAGCTGGAGGAGGGGAAACGGTGTGTCGGCATCAAGAACGTTTCCATCAACGAGCCGTTTTTCCAGGGGCATTTTCCCGGCCACCCGGTGATGCCCGGGGTGCTGATCGTCGAGGCGATGGCCCAGGTCGGCGGGATCCTCGCTTATCTTGCCTCCGACGACGAAGTGCGGAACAAGGTTTGCTATTTCGCCTCGATCGACAACGTCAAGTTCCGCAAGCCGGTGGTGCCGGGCGACCAGCTACGGCTCGAACTGGTGGCCACCGGCTGCCGGCGCGGTCTCTGGTGCTTCACCGGCAAGGCGTATGTGGACGACAAGCTGGTTACCGAAGCGGAACTGAAGGCGACCTTCGCGGACAAGAACCGCTAGCCGCATTGCCGCCGGGAGCTGGCATGAATCCCGGCGCGGCGTCTGTTTCATGCCGGGAGACGATTCGTTGATTCATCCTACAGCAATCATTCATCCAGCAGCGCAGCTGGCCGACGGTGTCGAAGTCGGCCCTTACGCGGTCATCGGCGAGCATGTCCGGATCGGCCGCGGTACCACCATCGGTGCCCATTCGGTCATCGATGGCTGGACCGAAATCGGCGAGGAGAACCAGATCTTCCACTTCGCCTCGGTCGGCGGTATCCCGCAGGACCTGAAGTACAAGGGCGAGGCCACCTGGCTGCGGATCGGCCGGCGCAACATCATCCGGGAATTTACCACCCTCCAGCCGGGGACGGTCACCGGGATCGGCGAAACGGTCATCGGCGACGGCAACCTTTTCATGGCTTACTGTCACGTCGCCCATGACTGTGTGGTCGGCAACCGGGTAATCATGGCTAACGGCTCGACCCTGGCCGGTCACGTGGTGGTCGAAGATTTCGCCCTGCTCGGCGGCCTGTCGGCCATCCACCAGTTCACCCGGATCGGCGAGAGCGCCATGCTGTCCGGCGGCGCCATGGTCGGGCAGGATGTGCTGCCGTATACCGTCGCGGCCGGGAATCGCGCGGCGCTGGCCGGGCTCAATGTCATCGGCCTGAAACGGCGCGGTTTTTCACCCGCCCTGGTCGCCGATATCAAGAAGGCTTACAAGATCCTCATCCGCTCGGGGTTGCGGCTGGAGACCGCATTGGCGCGAATTCAAGACGAAGTGCCGGCTTCTCCCGAACTCAACCATTTCGTGGAATTCGCCCGCAAGTCTGAAAGGGGGCTTTGTCGCTGATGGACAGGATACGGACGGCGGTTGTTGGGGTCGGCTACCTGGGGCAGTTCCACGCGGAAAAGTATGCCCAGCTGGCCGAGGCGGAGCTGGTGGCGGTGGTCGATACCGATCGGACGCGCGTCGACGAAGTAGCCGCGAAAGTCGGGACGAGCGGCTTTACCGACTACCGGGAGATTATCGACCGGGTTGATGCGGTCAGCATCGTCGTCCCGACCCATTATCATTTCCCGGTAGCGAAGGCCTTTCTCGAGCGGGGGGTGCATGTTCTCCTCGAAAAACCGATTACCACCACCGTCGAGGAAGCCGATGAACTGATCCGGATTGCCGACGAGCGGCAGCTGGTGTTCCAGGTGGGGCACCTGGAACGGTTCAATCCGGTGGTGATGGCGCTGGATAACATCCTGACGGCGCCCCGCTTCGTCGAGTCGATCCGGATCGCGCCGTTCAAGCCCCGCGGCACCGATGTCAACGTGGTGCTTGACCTGATGATCCACGACATCGATATCATCCAGCATATCGTCGATTCGCCGGTCAAGCAGATCAATTCGATCGGTGCGCCGGTCTTCACCGACGAGGAAGATATCGCCAACGCCCGCATCCAGTTCGAGAACGGCTGCGTTGCCAACGTTACCGCCAGCCGGATCAGCATGAAGAGCGAGCGGCGGATGCGGATCTTCCAGTCCGATTCCTACATCACCGTCGATTTCCAGAACAAAAAGCTGGCCCAGTTCCGGAAAGGGACGGGCGAGATGCTTCCCGGCGTTCCCAACGTGATCGTCGACGAACAGAATTTCGAGCCGGGCGATGCGCTCAAGGCGGAAATCGCTTCCTTTCTGGAGTGTATCCGGACCGGCGCCACGCCGGTGGTTTCCGGCCGGGACGGCAAGCGCGCCCTGGAGACGGCGCTGCTCATCAACAAGAAATTGTAGGGCGCGGCAGCGGACCCTGCGGGAAGAGGAGAGACGATGATTCCGATGGTGGACCTGAAAGGTCAGTATCTGGCGATAAAGGAAGAAATCGACCGGGGAATTCTGGAAGCCCTGGAGAAGACCCAGTTCATTCTCGGCCCCAACGTCACGGCCTTCGAAGAAGAAGCGGCGGCGTTTCTCGGCACCCGTTACGCCGTCGGCGTCGCCTCGGGAACCGACGCCCTCCACCTGGCGCTGGCGGCGGCGGGGATCACCGCAGGCGATGAGGTGATCACCACCCCCTTCACCTTTATCGCCACTGCGGAGGCGATCCGCTACGTCGGGGCGACGCCGGTGTTCGTCGACATCGACCCGCGTACTTTCAATATCGATCCGGCCCTGATCGAAGCGGCCATCACTCCGAAGACCCGGGCGGTGCTGCCGGTCCACCTGTTCGGCCAGCCGGCCGATATGGCGGCGATCGAGGCGATCTGCAGCAAGCACGGCCTTTTGCTCATCGAAGACTGCGCCCAGTCGTTCGGTGCCGAAGCGGCCGGGCGGATGACCGGCTCACGCGGGGCGCTCGGCGCCTTCAGCTTTTTCCCGAGCAAGAACCTTGGCTGTTACGGCGACGGCGGCCTGGTAACCACCTCTTCGCCCGAACTGGCCGAACAGGTGAAGGTGCTCCGCAATCACGGCAGCAAGGTACGGTATCACCATTCGGTGATTGGCTTCAACAGCCGGCTCGACGAGGTCCAGGCGGTCATCCTGCGGGTCAAGCTCAAGCGGCTCCGCGAGTACAACGAGGGGCGGCGTCGCGTCGCCCATCTGTACAGCTCGCTCTTGGCCGGCAGCGGCGTGGTCACTCCCTTCGAGGACGGGAAAGGGGTGCATGTCTATCACCAGTACACCCTGCTGTCCGATCACCGCGAGGCGATCATGAAGGCCCTGGGCGAGGCGGGGATTGCCTCGGCGGTCTACTATCCGATCCCGCTGCACCGGCAGGACGTCTTTGCCGCCGACTATGCAGGGGTAACGCTGCCGGTGGCCGAGGAGGTGGCGGCCCGCTGCATGTCGCTGCCGATCTTCCCCGAGATGACCGCGGCCCAGGTGGAAGAGGTCGTGGCGGTTATCAAGAGGGTTGTCGCGGCCTGAGCGGCGGCGGCAGCAGGCGTTGGTCAGCGAGAGACGCCCCCGGTGGGCGTCTCTCCGATTTTTGAATGGGGAATTCCTTGGCAAAACGGGTGATGATCGTGGCCGGCGAAGCTTCCGGCGATCTCCATGGCTCGAACCTGGTGAAAGAGACGCGCCACCGCGATCCGGAGGTGGCGTTCTTCGGCATCGGCGGGCCGCTGATGCGGGCGGCCGGCGTAGAGACGCTGGTCGATTCGTCGGAAATGGCGGTGATCGGGCTGGTGGAGGTCCTTGCCCATTCGGGAGTCATCTACCGCGCCTACCGGGCCCTGAAAGCCGTCATCAAGAACGATCCCCCCGATCTGCTGATCCTGATCGACTACCCCGATTTCAATCTGCTGATCGCCCGGCTGGCGAAGAAAGCCGGGGTCAAGGTCCTCTATTACATCAGTCCGCAGGTCTGGGCGTGGCGGGTCGGCCGGGTCAAGAAGATCGCCCGGCTGGTAGACCGGATGGCGGTGGTTTTCCCTTTCGAAGTTCCTTTCTACGAGCGGGCGGGGGTGCCGGTTTCCTTCGTCGGCCATCCGTTGGCCGAGACGGTCCGGCCGACCATGGGCCGGGAAGCGGCGATCGCCGCCTTCGGCCTGCAGCCGGCGCGGCGGACGGTGGGGCTTTTCCCCGGTAGCCGCCATGGGGAGATATCCCGCCTTTTCCCGACGATCCTGGCCGCCGCCGGCGCGCTCAGGGAGCGCTATCCGGAACTGCAGTTCATCCTGCCGCTCGCCCCGAGCCTGACCCGCGAGGATCTCGAACCGCAGCTGTCGGCGGCGGGGTTGGACGTCACGGTGATCGAGGGGCGGACCTACGACGTGATGCAGGTCTGCGATGCCATCGTCACCGTTTCCGGCACCGTGACGCTGGAGATCGCCCTGATGGGGGTGCCGATGGTGATCATCTACAAGGTGTCGCCGTTGACCTATCAGGCGGGGAAACGGCTGATCCGGGTCGATCACATCGGGATCTGCAATATCGTGGCGGGTGAGCGGGTGGTCCCCGAGCTGATCCAGCACGATGCGGAGCCGGCGATCATTGCCGATGCCATCGGCCGGTTCCTCGATGATCGGGATTATGCGGCGGCCGTGCGCGAGAAGCTGCGGCAGGTCAAAAATAACCTCGGGAGCGGCGGCGGTTCGGCCAAGGTCGCTGCGCTCGTTCTGGAGATGCTGGGTAGCCCATGAATACCTTCAAGCGACTGGTTCAATACAGCAAGCCGTACTGGTGGCGCTTTGTCATCTCGATGGCGGCCTCGTTCGGCGTCGGCGGTACCGACGCGGCCCTCGCCTACTTGGTCGAACCGCTGATGCGGAAGATCTTCACCGAGAAGAACATGATGATTTTCATGATGCTGCCGGCGGCGATCATGATCCTCTATGTGTTCCGCGGCATCTGCCGGTTCCTGCAGGACTACTTCATCCGGACCGCCGGCCAGTTGGCGATTCAGGACATCCGCAACGAGATCTATGCGCGGACCATGGGGCTGGCGCTCCGCTTTTTCCAGCGCAATCCCACCGGGGTGCTGATGTCGCGGATCATGAACGACGTCGGTTCGATGCAGGACGGGGTGGCCAACGTGGTCACCGGCCTGCTCCGCGACGGGGTGACGGCGATCGGGCTGCTCGGGGTGATCTTCTATCGTGACTGGCGGCTGGCGATCATCTCGTTCCTGGTGATTCCCGTTACCGCCGTCCCCGCCCAGAAGATCGGCCGGCGGATCAAAAACCTGTCGAAGCAGTCGCTGGGGCGGATGGGGGACATTACCAGCATCCTCCAGGAGACCTTTTCCGGGATCAAGGTGATCAAGGCCTTCGGCCTGTCGGAGCGGGAGGTCACCAAATTCCGTGCCACCAACCGCGACTATTACCATTACATCCGCAAGACCTACAAGTACGATGCCCTGAATGCGCCGAGCATGGAGATCATTATGGCGATCGGCATCGCCGCCGTGATGTGGTTTGGCGGCAAGGCGGTGCTCAAGTCCCACATGACCCCGGAGGAGTTCTTCTCGTTCGTGGTGGCGATGGGGATGCTTTACAGCCCGATCAAGCGGCTGCTCAACTCCTATTCCGCCGTCCAGCGGGCGATCGGCGCCGCGGAGCGGGTCTTTGAGGTCATCGACGAACGGCCGGAAATCACCGATCCGGCGCAGCCGGTCCCCTTCGACCGGGCCAGCGGCAACGTGGAGCTGCGCAACGTCTCGTTCCGCTACGGCGACGATTATGTCCTGAAGAACGTCTCGCTGACCGCCCGTCGGGGGGAAGTGGTGGCGTTGGTCGGGCCGTCGGGGGCGGGGAAGACCACGGTGGTGTCGCTGATCCCCCGGTTCTACGATGTGACCGACGGGGCGGTGCTGTTCGATGGCATCGATGTCCGCCAGCTCCGGCTCGACGACCTGATGCGCCAGATCGCCCTGGTCGATCAGGAGACGACGTTGTTCAACGATTCGATTGCCGACAATATCCGCTACGGCAAGACCGATGCCAGCGATGCCGAGGTGGAGGCAGCGGCGCGGGCAGCCTACGCTCATGAATTCATCATGGAGATGCCCGAAGGGTATGCCACCAATATCGGCGACCGAGGCGTCCGGCTGTCGGGGGGACAACGGCAGCGGCTCTGCATCGCCCGGGCCATCCTGAAGAACGCGCCGATCCTGCTGCTCGACGAGGCGACCAGCGCCCTCGACACCGAGAGCGAGCATATGGTGCAGAAGGCGCTCAACAACCTGATGAAGAACCGGACGACCTTCGTTATTGCCCACCGGCTGTCGACGATCCTTCATGCCGACCGGATCGTCGTTCTTGAGCGGGGCGAGATCGTCGAGAGCGGGACGAACGACGAACTGCTGGCCCGGGGCGGACTCTATCGAAAACTGTACGACATGCAGTTCGGAGCGGCCGAGACCCCGGCCTGATCCGACGGCCGGGTACACACGACATGCTCTATGTCCTCTACGACATTCTCTTCTACCTCCTGACGCCGCTCATTATCCCCTATCATCTCTACCGTTCGCTCAAGCGTGGACGGAGTCTCGCCGGGTTCGGGGAACGGTTCGGCTTTATCCCGGCCGACAAGCTGTCCCGGCTGGCCGGCGCCCGAACCGTCTGGATTCATGCGGTGTCGGTAGGCGAAACCATGGCGGTCCGGCCGCTGTTGAAGGAGTTGAAACGGCGCCATCCCGCCTGGCGGCTCGTCCTCTCCAACGGCACGGAAACCGGCCAGCGGATTGCCCGGGGGATCGCCGAGGTCGACCTCTGCCTGTACGTTCCCTTCGATTACCGTTTCGCGGTCGGCCGGGCGCTGCGTGCCGTTGCTCCCTCGCTGGTGATCATCGTCGAAACCGAGCTCTGGCCCAATTTCCTCCTGGCCGCCCGGCGCCGGGGCATCCCGACAGTCCTGGTCAACGGCCGGATTTCCGATCGTTCGTTCCCCCGTTACCGGCGTTTTTGCCGCTTTTTCGCCCCGGTCCTCGCCGAGGTCAGTGCCTTCTGCATGCAGACCGAGGAGGATGCCCGGCGGATCGTGGCGATCGGGGCTCCGCCAGCGCGGGTTCATGTGGCGCGGAACCTCAAATACGATCTGCCGGTCGCGGAAGTCGGTCCGGCCGAACGGCAGCAGTTGCGGCAGACGTATGCGATCCCCGCCGGCGTGTCGGTCATCACCGCCGGCAGCACCCATCCGGGGGAAGAGGAACAGGTCGTGGCCGCCTTTGCGCGGTTGCGGCAGGAACGTCCGTTGGCGCTGGTCCTCGTTCCCCGCCATCCGGAGCGGGCTGCGGAGGTCGGTGAACTGTTGCGGCAGTGGGGTATCCCGTTCATCGTTCGTTCGCGGCTCGCCTCGCCGGCGGCACCGGCGCCACCGGGAACGGTGCTTCTCGTCGATACCATCGGCGAGCTGATGAAGTTCTACGCCCTCGCCGACGTCGTTTTCGTCGGGGGCAGCCTGGTGGACACCGGCGGCCACAATCTGCTGGAGCCGGCGTCGGTTGGGGCGCCGGTCGTGTTCGGTCCGCACATGCACAATTTCCGGGAGATCACCGCCCTGGTGCTGGAAGCCGGCGCCGGCAGCCAGCTGGCCGACAGCGCGGCGCTGGCCGGGGAACTCGACCGGCTGCTCGCCGCCCCGGCGCAGCGACAGCGGATGGGGGGGGCGGGGCTGCAGCTGCTGGCCCGCTGTGGCGGCGCTGCCGCCCGGCACTTGGAGATCATCGACCGGCTGATCCCCGCGGGGGAACGGTCGTGAAGGGTGAGGCCTATTTCCGCCGCCTGGTCGCCGGCGAACGGCGAAGTGTGCTGGAACGGCTGCTCATGGCGCTGCTGGGACTGCTCGCCGTCCCTTACGCCCTGGTCCTTCGGCTGCGGGCGCTGGCCTACGCGACGGGACTCGTGCGGACCCGGCGGCTCGCCCGTCCGGTTATCTCGGTGGGGAACCTGACGGTCGGCGGTACCGGCAAGACGCCAACCACGGCCCTGGTTGCCCGGCTGCTCATGGCGCGGGGGAAGCGGGTAGCGGTTCTTTCCCGTGGCTACGGCGGTTCCCTTGAAGGCGAAGCCCGACTCGTCGCCGATGGCCGGACCGTTTTTCATTCCGCCGCCGAGGCGGGGGACGAACCGGTGCTGCTGGCCGACATGGTCCCCGGCCTGATGGTGGTCATCGGCCGGGACCGCTATGCGGCGGGGCTGTTGGCCCAGGAGCGGCTCGATCCCGATGTCTTTATCCTCGACGACGGCTACCAGCATCTCCGCCTCCACCGGGACCTGAATATCCTGCTCCTCGATTGCCGGCAGCCGCTCGGCAACGGCAGAACGCTGCCGGCCGGCCTGCTCCGCGAGCCGCCGTCGGCTCTCGGCCGGGCCGACCTGCTGATCTATACCCGCTGTCCGGATGCCAGTCCACCGCTGCTTCCCGGCGCCGTTCCCGCCTGCCGGGCCCGTCATCGGCTGCTCGGCCTGGAGCCGGCTGTGGGGGGGCCGCTGCTCGGTTTCTCGGCCCTCCATGGCCGGCGCGGGGTTGCCTTCGCCGGGATCGCCGACCCGGAAGCGTTCTTCACCGCCTTGCGGCAGGCGGGGCTCGACCTGGCGGCGACGGTCCGCTTCCCCGATCACGCCGGCTACGGCGATGCCGAGCGCGACCGGCTGCTGGCGGCCCGTGACGCTTCCGGTGCCGATTACCTGGTGACCACCGGCAAGGATGCGGTAAAACTGGCTGCCCAACTTCCGCGGCTCGGCGCCGTTTACGTTGCGGCGCTGGAGCTGCAGCTCGACGATCCCGCGCCCCTGCAGACGGCGCTCGATAAAGTTCTTCAAAGGAGTTGACCGCTATGGTACTATCATCCGGATTACGTGAAATCCTGGTCTGCCCGCGCTGCAAGGGTGAACTGGCTGCCACGGCCGACGGTCGCTGGCTCACCTGCCGGCCGTGCCGGCTCAAATATCCGATCCGGGAGGGAATCCCGGTTATGCTCGTGGAGGAAGCGGAACCTGTCGATGAGGAGTAATGAGTGAGCAGTGACGAGCCCTTTCCCGACCGCGCCGCGATTCGCAACGTGCTCGTCCGGTCGACCAACTGGATCGGCGATGCGGTGATGACCACTCCGGCGCTCGGTGCGCTCCGGGCGAGTTTCCCCGGTGCCCGGCTGACCGTGCTGGCCAATCCCATCGTCGCGCCGCTCTTCATCCCCCATCCGGCGGTCGACGAGGTGATCGTCTACGACCGGCAGGGGCGCCATCGCGGCTTTGCCGGCAAGCTCCGCCTGGCCGTCGAACTGCGTCGCCGCCGCTTCGATCTGGCCGTTCTGCTGCAGAATGCCATTGATGCCGCGCTGCTTGCCTGGCTGGCGCGGATTCCCCGCCGGATGGGCTACCGGACCGATGGCCGGGGGCCGCTCCTTACCCATGGCGTGCCGCTGGCCGAGGAGACCAAGCGGCTCCATCACGTCGACTATTATCTGACGATGCTTGGCCGGTTCGGTATCTGTGGCGGTGAGCGCCGCCTGGCGCTGCAGACCACCCCGGCAGAGGATGCTGCCGTGGCCGACCTGCTCGGTGCGCGGGGGATCGCTCCCGGCGATTTCCTGATCGGCATCAATCCCGGCGCCAGTTACGGTTCGGCCAAGCGCTGGTATCCGGAACGGTTTGCGGCGGTCGCCGATCAACTGGCCGCCCGCTGGGGCGCCAAGGTGGTGATTACCGGCGGCCCGGGAGAAGCGGCCATTGCTGCCGAGATTGCGGCGACGATGCAGGGGGAGGCCGCGGATCTGGTCGGCACAACCTCGGTCCGGGAACTGCTGGCTCTGATCAAGCGCTGCAATTTCTTCGTCACCAACGATTCGGGACCGATGCACGTGGCCGCAGCCTTTGCCGTACCGCTGGTGGCGATTTTCGGTCCCACCGACCATATGACGACTTCACCCTTCGCGGAACGGACGGCGGTCGTTCGTGCTGTCACCCCCTGTGCCCCCTGTCTCAAGCGGGAATGCCCGACCGACCATCGCTGTATGCTGGCGGTTACCGTTGAGGATGTAGTTGCGGCGGCCATCGATCTCGGCGAGCGGCCGGCCGGCGGCGGAGGTGCGGCGTGACGAACATCTCGGCGACCATCATTGCCCGCAACGAGGAGCGGAATATCGGCGCCTGTCTGGCAAGCCTCGATTTCGTCGCCGAGATCGTGGTTGTCGATTCCGGCAGCAGCGACCGGACCGAGGAGATTTGCCGCGCCGATCCCCGGGTGCGCTATTATCACCACGAGTGGCGCGGATTCGGCGCCCAGAAGAATTTTGCCGCCGACCAGGCGACCCACGACTGGCTTTTGAACATCGATGCGGACGAGCGGGTGTCGCCCGAGCTGCGGGCCTCGATCCTGAATGCCGACCCGACTCGCTGCGACGGCTACCGGGTGGCGCGGGAGAATTACTTCGGCGGCCGGCGGATTCGCCATTGCGGCTGGTATCCCGACTACAATCTGCGACTTTACAACCGGCAGCGCTGCCGGTTCGGCGACCGCCTGGTGCACGAGGCGGTGGAGTGCCCCGGGCCGGTCGGGACGCTGGCGGGCAACCTGATCCATTTTACCTATGCCGGGATCGCCGATTATCTCCAGCGGATGGACCGTTACTCGACCCTGGCGGCGGCGGAAGCCGTCAAGGAGAGACGTCGCTGCCCCGGCTTACTGGCGGTGGTCGGCCGTTCGCTGTTCACCTTCTTCAAGATGTATATCCTGAAGCGGGGGATTCTCGACGGGGCCGACGGCTTCCAGCTGTCGGTGCTCTACGCGTGTTATACCTTTGCCAAGTATGCCAAAATCCGGGAACTTCTCACGGCGCCCAACGATGAACACAAAGCCCAACATCTTTACTAACGTCGAGCGGATCCTGGTGATCAAGCTGCGTCATATCGGCGATGTGCTGCTGACGGTGCCGGTATTCCGCGCCCTGAAGGAAACCTTTCCCGCCGCCCGGGTAGTGGCGCTGGTCAACCGGGGGACCGAGGAGGTCCTGGCCGGCAATCCGCTGATCGATGAGATCATCCCCTACGACCGAGGGATCAAATCGTTGCCGTGGCGCGAACGGCTGGGACGGGAGGCGGCCTTCCTGCGGGAGATTCGCTCTCGCTGCTTCGACATGACGGTGGACCTGACCAGCGGCGACCGGCCGGCGCTGATTTCCTTTCTCTCCGGCGCCCGCTACCGGCTGGCGGCAGATCCCGGCCGCCGGGGCTTCCTCGGCAAGCGGCGGCTGTACACGCACCTGGCCGCCATCGATCGCCAGGCCCACACCGTGCTGCAGAACCTCCAGACGGTGAGTGCTTTCGGGATCACTACCGCCACGCCGGCGGTGACGTTCGCCATTCCCGAGCCGGCCCGGCGGAAGGTGGCGGAAATCTTTGCCCGGGCGGCGATTGCCGACAGCGACACGGTGGTCCATATCCACCCGACGTCCCGCTGGCTCTTCAAGTGCTGGAACGACGAGGCCATGGCCGAGGTGATCCGGCGGCTGCTCAGCGAGGGGCTCAAAGTCGTGATCACCTCGTCTCCGGACCCGCGGGAGATGGCAAAGGCGCAAGGCATCCTCGCCCTGCTCCCTGACGGGTGTCGGCCGCTCGTCCTCCTGGGGGAAACCACCATCAATGAGCTGGCGGCCATCACCGCGCGGGCGGCGCTCTTCTTCGGCGTTGATTCCGCCCCGATGCACATCGCGGCGGCAGTCGGGACGCCGGTGGTCGCCCTGTTCGGTCCGTCCGGCGTCTTCCACTGGGGCCCCTGGGACAATGAGGCGGCCACGGCGGGCATTCCCGCCTATGCGCAACGCAACGGCCTGCAGCGGTTCGGCCGGAACGTCGCCATCCAGGGGGCGGCGGACTGCATCCCCTGTGGCCAGGATGGTTGCGAGGGGAGCAAGATCAGCCGGTGCCTGGAAGAAATCGATGTCGACACCGTCATGTCGATCATTACCGCACAGTTGAAGGAGACACGACCGGGATGCTGACGGTGCTCCATACGGAATCGTCGAAAGGATGGGGTGGCCAGGAACAGCGGACGCTCCGGGAAGCGAGCGGCCTGAAGGCGCTTGGCCAGCGGCCGCTGATCCTCTGCCCGGCCGAAGCGGAGCTGGGTCGGCGGGCCGCCGCCGCTGGGATCGAGGTCCTGCACGCCCCGATGCGGAAGAGCTTCGATCTGCCGGCGATCGTCCGGATCATGCGGGTCATCGCCCGGGAACGGGTCGACGTCGTCAATACCCACAGCGGCCGGGACAGTTTCCTCGCCGGGCTTGCCGGCCGGCTGGCCGGCCGGCGGCCGGTGATCGTCAGGACCCGGCATCTGGCGCTGCCGATCACCTCGAAGATCAGCTACAGCGTGCTGCCACACCGGGTGGTCACGGTCAGCGAATACGTCCGGAGCTATCTGCTCGGCGAAGGGATTGCCCCGGAACAGGTGACGGCAATCCCCACCGGCATCGACCTCGAACGGTTCTGCGCCGAGCGGGCGCCGGCCACCCTGCGTCAGGAACTGGGCCTTGGCGCCGACGAACCGTTGATCGGTACCGTCGCCATCCTCCGTTACCGCAAAGGACACCATATCCTGCTGGAGGCAATCCCGCAGGTGCTGACCCGCTTTCCCGAGGCGCGGTTCGTCTTTGCCGGCAACGGCCCCCAGGAAGAGAACATCCGCCAGGCGATCGACCGGCTCGGGCTGGCATCGCGGGTAATCATGCTCGGTCTGCGCAACGACATTCCCAATCTGCTCAATGCCTTCGACCTGTTCGTGCTGCCGACCCTCCAGGAAGCGCTCGGCACCTCGTTCCTCGAAGCGATGGCGATGGGCAAGCCGGTCATCGGCTGCGGGGTCGACGGTGTCGGCGAGGTAATCCACGACGGGGTCAACGGGTTCCTGGTGGCGCCGAACGAGCCGCAGCAGCTTGCCGAACGGATCATCGCCCTTATCGAGGATCGCCGGCTGGCGGCGACCATGGGGCGGGCGGGGCAGGAAATCGTCCGCCGCGATTTTTCGGTGGAGCGGATGTGCGAGCGGATGCTTGCCCTTTACCAGGAGCTCGTTGAGGGGAGGGCGCGATGAGGCCGGTGCCGGTGCTGATGTACCACCATGTCAACCCGCACCGCGGCGATACGGTCACCGTCACGCCGGAGGTCTTCGACGGCCAGATGCGCTATCTGGCCGAGCAGGGGTACCGAACCCTCAGCCTCGACGAACTCGGCGCCTATCTGCGCGGCGAATTGGCACTGCGGGAGCGGGCGGTGGTCGTCACCTTCGACGACGGCTGGCTGGACAACTACCGCTACGCCTTCGCCACCCTGGCGCGCTACCGGATCAAGGCGACCATCTTCGTGGTGACCGGCCGCACCGGCCAGTGCGGCTGCCAGGAAGGCGCCGCGGCGGCGGAGATTCCCTCCCACGGCGCGGCCAAACGGCTGATTGCTGACGGCGATGCCGACAAGGTGGTCCTGGGGTGGGAGCTGATCGAGGAGATGGCCCGCGGCGGCCTGATCGAATTTCATTCGCACACCGTCTCCCATCGGAAATGCGGCGAGCTGGCGGGCGAGGAACTGCGGACCGAGATCGAAGAGTCGAAGCGGGTAATGGAAGAACGGCTGGGGCGGCCATGCCGCTTTCTCTGCTGGCCCTACGGCAGTTTCAATGCCGAAGGGGTGGCCCTGGCGCGGCAAGCCGGCTACGAGGGGGTATTCACCGTCCGTCCGGATGTCGTCCGGCCCGGCACCGACCCCTATGCGATTCCCCGCATCGTCGTCAAGGATAGTGTTTCGTGGTTCAAGAGCCGGCTGCGGATCTATACCAGCCCGTTTTGGGCGCCGCTGTACCTGGCGACGAGAAAAAAAGCCTGACCAGGCGTCGGCCCGCCGACCCCATTTCATTTACGGAAGCCCATGGCCAGATTCCTCCACAAACTGCTCGACCGGTACCTCGAACGCTACCTGCGAGCCCACCCGCAGCAGTTGCAGCCCATTGAGCGGCTCGAGCGCCCGCCGGCCCGTCTTCTGGTCATCTCTTCGACGGCGCTCGGCGACACGCTGCTCTCGACGCCGGCGATCAAGAGCCTGCGCAAGTCGTTTCCCGAGGCGCGGATCACCTTCCTGGTCCATCGCAACGTGGCGCCGCTCTTTGCCGGTTTTCCCTATGTCGACGAGACGGTTCTCTATCATGGCGGCTACAGGCGTTTTTTCAGCACCGTCGCCGAGTTGCGTCGGCAGCAGCCGGAGGCGGCACTCATCTTCCACGGCAACGGCCCCCAGGATATCGCCCTGGCGGTCCTGAGCGGTGCCCGGTTCATCCTCAAGCACCCGACGGCGAGTCCGCAGCGGATTTACCTTTCGCACCAGTTCATGCCGAAACGGCAACACACCATCGAAGATCGGCTCGACTTGGTCCGGCTGCTCGGCGGCACGGTGATCGATCCGACCATGGAAATCCCGCCGCTTAGGGACGGGAACCGGGACGCCGCGGTCCTGGCCGGTCTGGGCGGAGCGGGGAAAATAGTCGGCTTCCAGGTAGGGGCGTCCCATCCCTACAACATGTGGCCGATCGACAACTTCGGCCGGCTGGCCGAAAAGATCCTGGCGGCCGATCCCGAGGTGACCATCGTCGTTACCGGCGTCGACCGGGAGCGCCCCCTGGGAGAAAAGCTCGTCCATGCCTGTGGCAACAGGGTGCTGAACTGCTGCGGCCGTTACGGGATCGCCGATTTACCCTATCTCATCCGGCGTTTTTCGCTGCTCGTCACCGGCGACACCGGCCCGATGCACTTGGCGATCGCCCTCGGCGTCCCGACGCTGTCGCTCTTCTCGGCGGCCAACCACTTGGGCACCGGCCCGTACCAGGACCCGACCCTGCACCGGGTGATCCAGAAAGACGGGAGCTTTGTCCATCGCCTCCCCAAGAAGCAGCGTGACGACAGCGCCATGCGCCTTATCTCCGTGGAAGAAGTCTTTGCCGCCTATGAAGCTTGTCTGCATCACTGATCAGTTCGAAGGTTCGGATCACTCGTCGATCGAGGGGATTTTTGGCGGCTATCTGCAGGCGCACTGCGATGTTCAGCTGGTCTACTTCTCCCGGGAGCGGCGCGAGCCGTACTGCGATGGGCGCCGGCTTATCCTGCCGTACCGCTTCAAGCGGCACGGGGCCGCCGGCCAGATCGACCGCTTCGTTTCCCTGTCGAGCGTTGACTTCGTCATCGTCCGCAATTTCTTTCCGGTGCTGCGGGACGTCGTGCGCCAGCGCAAAGGGGTGGGGTTCAGGATCGGTTTCTGGAATTCCTTTCCCCATACCTATCGGCGGCTTTTCGAGGCCGAGCAGGAGCGGCGGGCGGTCCTGCGGAAAAGCGTCGAATACCGGGTCCGGAGCTACTTCGAACGGCGCCTGGTCGACCGGTGCGATTTTCTTGTCACCATGTCGCCGGAGTTTCAGGCCAGTTTCTACCCCGGGCTGGCCATTCCCCACCTGGCGCTACCGATGGGGATCGACTTCGCCGGGCTGCCGACCTATCAGCCGGCAGGGGGGGGGCGAAAGCGGCTCATCTATACCGGCACGGTCGATTCGCTCCGCCAGACCGACCTGATTGCCGAGGCGCTGGCCGGGCTCGACGAGGATTTTGCCCTCGATATCTATACCCGGAGCGACAATGCCACCACACGGAAGATTGCGGCACTCGGCGACCGGCGGATCACGCTCTGCCCGCCGCTGCCGCGGCCGGAACTCTTCAGGAAGATGGCCGGCTACGACGCGGGCATCGGACTGATCCCGGAGAACCGGCTCTACAATGTCTCGTCGCCGACCAAAACGCTCGAATACTACGGCATCGGCATGCCGGCGATCGTCAATTACCTTCCTGAATACGTTGCCCTCTTCGATGAACGTTCGGCGTTTTTCTGTGATTTCAGGAAGGATGCCATTCAGAAGGCGGTCCGGCAGGTGCTTGCCGCGCCGGCGCACCGGCTTGCCGAAATGGGCCAGCGGGGCAGGGAGATCGTGGTCAACGGCCGCAGCTACGAGAGTCTGGCGCAACGGCTTTTCCGGTTTCTGGAGGGATTGCAGTGATAGTGGCGCTGTGGTTTCGGCGGATTTATCCGGGGAGTGAGGTTTGCTGACGATGAACGATAAGGTGCCCCGCAGGGTGTTGATTGTGTCGCCGGATGCCTTCTTGCCGCGCTACAACATGTTCCCGGATTTCGTGATCGGCAAGAAGCTGGCGGACGAAGGGACGCTGCAGGTGTTTTTTGCCACCCGGAAAACCGCCGGCACCAGGATGTTCGGCAGCTACGAAGGGGTCCGGACGTACCGGCTCCCCGGCCTGTTTTACCGTAACAACCGGCTCTGGTCGCTGTGCCGTTCGTTTTTTGCCGCGTTGCTGCTGCTACTGTTGGTTCGCCCGGATCTGCTGTTCGTCAACCATTTCCGTTCGGGCTGCTTCCCGCTCGTCTTCCTGGCGCGGCTGTTCGGGTGCCGGACGGTGCAGAGCGAGGCGGGAATCCTCCATGACGACTACATTACCGACGACCGGGACAACCCGCTCCGGGCGCCGGTCAAGGTCGACAATATCATCTGGCGGCTCGGCGCCGTCGGCGGGGGGCGCGGGGCGAAAAAACGGCTCTTCAACTATTTCCGGCACTGGCCGTGGTATCATGTCGACCGGCTGGTGTTCTATTCGCGCCACAACCTCGACTATGCGCGGCTGATCGGCCTCGACGAGCGAAAAATCAAAACGGTGCGGCATTTTTTCAACGCACGCTACCTGGAGCGGAGCACCGCGGCGATCGAGCAGTATCGCCTGCCGGGCAAGAAAGTGGTCTTTCTCATCTGCCAGCTCAAGCTGCGCAAAGGATACGACCTGTTCCTCGAAGCGGCGAAACGGGTTGCCGGCAGCCGCGAGGACGTAGTCTTCATCCTGGCCAGCTCCAGCCCGGACAAGGCCAGGCGGGAGGCGATCCGGGAGTTTGTCGAGGTCAATAACCTGGATGGCAAACTGCTCTTTCTGACGAGTATTTCCAACGAGGTGCGCAATTACCTCTATGAGCGGGCCGATGTCTACCTGATGCCGTCGCGCTACGAGGGGTTCGGCCTGCCGGCGATCGAAGCCGGCCATTCCGGCTGCGTCGTGGTCGCCTCCGACGTGCCGGCGCTCAACGAATTTCTGGAAGATGGCACGAACGCCCTGCTGTTCGCGGTTGACGATCTGGATGACCTCTACCGGCAGGTCCTGGCGGCCCTCGACCTGAACGATGACGAGAAGGCGAAGCTGGCTGCCGGGATGGCCCGGTCGAGCGAGTGGTTCGACATCGGCCGGCTGGAGAACTTTACCCGGGAGTTTCTGGAATTGGTGCAATGAAAAAGGAAAATTATTCGGCGGCATACTACGACGACATCGTCGCCCAGTCCCTCGGCGGGCTGCGGAAGAAATACGCCAAGTTCATCTCCTATGTCAGGGAGCCGCTCCAGCCGCGGCGGATCGTTGACCTGGGCTGCGGTTCGGGGACACTCTGCGCCTATCTGCGGGAGCGTTTTCCCACGGCGGAAATCCTCGGTCTGGACAAGTTCGAGACCCCGCTTGCGTCGGCGCGGCAGCGCTATCCCGGCCTGCTGTTCAAGTCCTGCGATCTCGAAAACGAGGACTTCCCGGTCGAGTCGGCCAGCGTCGATCTGGTGACCTCCCATGAGGTTATCGAGCATCTCGACTCGATCGACCATTTTTTCCGGGAGACGTGCCGGATCCTTGCCCCGGGGGGCATCATGATCCTGAAAACGCCAAACGGCCTCGACCTGATGCGCTATGTCGCCCGGCTCACCGGCTCGATCTGGTATGCCGATCACGACAAGACGCACCGCCGGTATTACGACTACTTCTCGGTCAAGGATGCGCTGGCCCCGTTCGGCTTCAGCCGGCTTTCCGCCCATACCGGCACCAAACCCCTGTATCGCAAGGGGATCGTCATTATTCCGGCAATTCCTTTCCTGGGGAACGGGCTGGTGGTCGTTGCCGGAAAATGAGCCGGCGGCCGCCGCGACCGGGGTGACGCCGGTGATACCCGGCGGCTCGGGCGGCGGCTGTGCCAAGGATTGATCTGTTCCGGAACGACATGCGGAGGAATACCATTCAATGACTCATCCGATTTTATGTGCCCTGCTGCGGGGGGCGGCGCCGGACCGCAGCGCCGCGTTGTGCGGGCGGATTGCCGTGCTGGCTGCCGAGGCCGCGCTGCCGGCCCACTTCCTAATCCGCAACGATCTGGCGGACGCCGTGCCGGCACCGGCTGCCCGAACGACCGTTGCTGCCACCGCCGGCACCGCCGAGCTGCTGCGGACTATCGGTGCGCTGTACCAACAAACGCCGTTCCGGGTCGTCCACGTCCATAACGACGACGATCTGCGCCTGTTCCTCCTTTGGCGTCTCCTGACCCGTCAGCCGTTCATGATCGTCAGGACCTGGTTTCCTGACGACGCCGTCCAGCCGGGGAGGCTGAACAATCTGATCTACAACCGCCTTACCGCCGTCAACCTGCTGCTGGCCGGCACCAGTGGCGACGATGGGGCGGTCATTGCCCTGCTTGACCGTTTCCGGCTGAAGAACCTCTTCACCGTTCGCGACGACCGGCAATTGGCGAACGGCGGCGCCGCCATGTTCGAGCACTGTTATCGCTCGATGACCCAGCCGAGCCGGCAGCAGGCGATCAGCGGCGTCAAGAACGACTGGTCGCACATTGCGCTGACCTATATCACCCATTATTATCTCAATCAGGGATCGCCCAACGCGGTCTTCAACCTGTTGAAGCGGTACGAACAGTGCGACCGGGCGGTGCTCGACCGGCTCCACTTCGTCATCGTCGACGACGGTTCGCCGCTGCAGCCCGAGATCCCGGAACTGAATCTCAATATCACCTGGCTGCGGGTCAACGAGGATATCCGCTGGAACCAGAGCGGCGCCCGCAACCTCGGCGCCGTCTATGCGAAATCGGACAAAATTCTCCTGACCGACCTCGACCACGAATTCCCGGAAGAAACCCTGCGGGCGATGATCGAGGCCCCCGAGTGCGGCCGCTCGATCTACAAGATTTATCGCATCGACCAGCACAGCGGCAAATCCCGCAAGGGGCACGCCAACACCTTTTTCCTGTCGCGGGCCCGTTTCATGCGGTTCTGGGGGTATGACGAAGAGTTCAGCGGACATTACGGCGCCGAGGATTACCGGTTCGTCAAATTCCAGAAAGCCCACGGCTGCCGGCAGCGGTACTTTAATTCCCGTTACCGGTGCCACATCCGGGCCGATATCGACCGAAAGCGGGAATACCACAGCCTTTCCCGGGATCTGAGCTGCAACACGCCGGTCGATGCACGGAAGAAGTTTGAGCTTGATACCTTTGGGCCGGCGGCCGGCCATAGCCGGACATTTCTCGACTTTACCTGGACCACGGTGCGGGAGCACCGGCGCGAGATCTCGACCGAGCCCGCCGTTAACCGGGGCTGGAAGCGGCGCTGGCTGTGGCGGTGGCTGGTCGGGGAACGGTAAACGGAGCGGCCGTGAAGATTGCCCTGATCAGACAGCGATATACGCCGTTCGGCGGCGCCGAGCGCTATATGGCCCGACTGGTGAGCAGCCTGCTGGCCGCGGGGCATGCGGTGCACGTTATCGCCGCTGCCTGGGAGACGGACGATACCGCGGGGGTCACGTTTCACCGGGTGCCGGTCCGGGCGCCGTTCGGCTGGCTCCGGGCGATCGTCTTTGCCCGGAATGCCCGGCGGCTCGTGGCGAACGAACGGTTCGATCTGGTGTTCAGTCTGGAACGGACCCTCCGGCAGGATGTCTACCGGGCCGGCGACGGCTGCCACCGCCGCTGGCTACGGCAGAAGAACCTCGGCAAGGGGTGGCCGGCGCGGCTGGCCACCATGCTCAACCCACTTCATTGGACCTATCTGGCGCTGGAGCGTCGGCTGTTCACCGACCCGGCGCTGCGGGGGGTGATTGCCAACGCGGCGTTCGTTCGGGATGATATCGTTAATATCTATGGCGTGGCGCCGGAGAAGGTCAGAATAGTCCGGAACGGCCTGGAACCGGCCGCCTTTGATCGCAGCGCGGCTCCGGAATCGCGGGCCGGCCTGGCGGAGGAGTTCGGCCTGGGGGATGAGTTGCGGCTCCTCTATGTCGGCTCCGGTTTCGAGCGGAAGGGGGTGCCGGCCCTGATCCGTGCCGCGGCGCGTCTTTCCGTGCCGTTCCGCCTGTTCGTCGTTGGCAAGGGGCGGGCGGCCAAATACCGCCGCCTGGCGGCCCGGTTGGGGATCGGCGACCGTGTGGTCTTTACGGGGCCGAGAAAAGATGTTAATCGTTTCTATCTCGGCTGCGACGTCTTTGCCTTTCCCACCCGTTACGATCCGTTCAGCAATGCCACTCTGGAAGCGATGGCGGCGGGACTGCCGGTGGTCACCAGCCGTTTCAACGGCGTAGCCGAACTGATCGACAGCGGAAAAAACGGCTTCGTGGTTGACGATCCGCTCGACACGGCGGCAATTGCCGCGGCGCTCGAACGCCTGGCGCCTCCCGCAGTGCGGGAGCGGCTGGGCGAGGAGGCGTACCGGACAGTCCTGCCGCTGACTATGGAACGGAATGTTCGGGAAACCCTAGAGGTGCTGCTGTCCGTCTTGCCGGCTTCGGTCGGTGGGCGACCCGGCCGGCCATGAGGTTGTTGCGATGCGTGTACTGATCGTCAAAGTTTCCGCCCTCGGCGACGTGATCCATACCCTACCGGTCCTCGATTATCTGCGCCAGGTAGTGCCGGGGATCGAGATCGACTGGGTGGTGGAGGAGGGGAACCGCGAGGTCCTCGAAGGGCATCCGCTGCTGCGACGGCTCCATATCGTCAAGACCAAGGTCTGGCGCAAGCATCCTTTTGCCGCCGCCACCCGCCGGGAGATCGGGGCACTGCGCGCAGCGTTTCGCGAGGCTTCGTACGACATCGCTTTCGATCTGCAGGGAAACTTCAAAAGCGGCCTGATCGCCTGGCTTTCCGGTGCCGAGCGCCGTTACGGCTTCGATGCCGAGGGGGTACGGGAATCGCTCAACCTCCTCTTTACAACGAACCAAGTGCCGCTCCGCCGCCAGGATTACCATGTTTCCACCCGGTCACTGCGCGTGGTCAGTGTTCCCTTCGGCAAAGACTACGCCGGGATGGGCATCGGCACCGATATTTACACTACTCCTGACGACGACGCGGCGGCCGAAGCGCTCTTGGCAACCCTCGCCGACGGTTTCGTCTTCCTCTTCCATAACGGCACCACCTGGCGGACCAAGCTCTGGCACGAAGAGGGGTGGATCGAACTCGGTCGGCAGGTGGCGGCACGGTACGCCGACGCTTCGATTGTTCTCTCCTGGGGCAATGAAGAGGAGCGGAAGGCTGCCGAAACCATTGCCGCCGGCATTGGCGGCGCGGCAAGGGTTCTGCCGAAGCTGACCGTCAAGGGGCTCTGTGCCCTGATCAAAAAAGTCGATCTGGTTGTCGGCGGCGATACGGGGCCGGTCCACCTGGCGGCAGCCGTCGGTACCCCGACCGTTTCTTTCTATCGGTCTACCGACGGACAGCGGAACGGGCCCCGGGGAGACAGCCATGTGCTCGTCCAGTCGCCGCTACCCTGTCGCGCCTGCCTGCGCAAGGAGTGCGACAAGGATCGCGCCTGCCGATCGAGCATCACTGCCACCGCCCTGCTGGCGGGGATTGATAGGCTGCTGTCGCCCCCCTTTCCATCGGTCGGGTGATATGTTACACTTCCAAACTCACTGCAAATGAGCGGGCGTAAAGGAACCACGATATGCGTAATGTGCTCGTGACCGGCGCTGCCGGTTTTATCGGCTTTCATCTGACGAGGAAGCTGCTGGCTGCCGGCGACCGGGTTGTCGGCTACGACAACCTCAATAGCTACTACGACGTCAATCTCAAACTGGCGCGGCTGCAGCAGCTCGAAGGGAACGAGCGGTTCCGCTTCGTCAAGGGAGACCTGGCCGACCGGGACGCCGTCAACCGGCTCTTCGCCGCCGAGCGGTTCGACATCGTCGTAAACCTGGCGGCCCAGGCGGGGGTCCGCTACTCGCTGGAAAATCCCCACGCCTATATCGAAAGCAATCTTGTCGGCTTCACCAATATCCTGGAAGGGTGTCGGCACAACGGCGTCAAACACCTCGTCTATGCCTCGTCGAGCTCGGTGTACGGGGCGAATACCAGTATGCCGTTCTCCGTCCACGACAACGTCGACCACCCGCTGTCGCTCTACGCCGCGACCAAAAAGGCCAACGAGTTGATGGCCCACACCTATTCGAGCCTCTACGGGCTGCCGACGACCGGTCTGCGCTTCTTCACCGTCTACGGGCCATGGGGGCGGCCGGACATGGCGCTGTTCCTCTTTACTCGCGCCATCATCGAGGGGCAGCCGATCGATGTCTTCAATCACGGCAAGATGCAACGCGATTTTACCTACATCGACGACATCGTCGAGGGGGTGGCGCGGGTAATGGCGCGGCCGCCGGCGCCGAATCCGGCTTGGCGGGGCGATGCCCCCGACCCGGGGACCAGCTTCGCTCCCTACCGGATTTACAATATCGGCAACAATAACCCGGTGGAACTGATGACATTCATCGAGACCATCGAGCAGTGCCTCGGCAAAACGGCGAAGAAAAATCTGCTGCCGCTCCAGGCGGGCGACGTACCGGCTACCTATGCCGACGTCGACGACCTGATGCGGGATGTCGGCTTCCGTCCTGCGACTCCCGTTGCCGAGGGAATTGCCCGCTTTGTCGCCTGGTATCGCGACTATTATCGAGTCTGATCTGTGTTGGCTGCCGGCAGGGAAGGTTGCAGCAACCCGGGCGGCCGCCGATGAGGAAAGAAGGGGGGAGCAATGAAGATTCTGGTAACCGGTGGTGCCGGCTACATCGGCAGTCATGTGGTGCGGCAACTTTCCGAGGCGGGGTACCAGGTGGTGGTCTACGACAACCTCTCCACCGGCAGCGCCGATGCCCTCGTCTGCGGCGAGCAACTGGTGGTCGGTGACCTGGCCGACACGGCCCGTCTCGATGCCTTCTTTGCCGAGCACGGCTTCCGGACGGTACTGCACTTTGCGGCCTCGATCGTCGCTCCGGAATCGGTCACTGCGCCACTCAAGTATTATACGAACAATACCCGCAACACGCTCAACCTGCTGACTGCCTGTGCCAAGCACGGCGTCGAGCGGTTTATCTTCTCCAGCACCGCCGCCGTCTACGGGATGCCGGAAAACGGCCTTGCTGCCGAAGACGGTGCGACGAGCCCGATCAATCCCTACGGGACGTCCAAGCTGATGAGCGAATGGATGCTGCGGGACGTGGGGCTTGCCCACGGACTCCGTTACGTCGCCCTGCGCTATTTCAACGTGGCTGGTGCCGATCCGTTGGCGCGGATGGGACAGCGGACCCCGGAAGCGACCCACCTGATCAAGGTCTCCTGTCAGGCGGCCCTCGGCCTGCGCGATCAGGTGGCGATTTTCGGCACCGACTATCCGACGCCGGACGGTACTGGGATTCGCGACTATATCCATATCGAAGACCTGGCTGCCGCTCATCTCGCCGCCCTTGGCTATCTTGAGCGGGGGGGCGAATCGACGGTGCTGAATGTGGGCTACGGGCGCGGCGAGAGCGTCCGGGAAGTGATCGAGGTTGTAAAGCGGATTTCGGGCGTTGATTTCCCGGTGGTCGAAGCGCCCCGGCGCCCCGGCGATCCGGCAATGCTGGTGGCCCGGGCGGAACGGATCCGCTTGCTGCTCGGCTGGAGTCCCCGCTACGACGATCTGGCAACGATTATCGGCGATGCGTGGCGCTGGGAGCAGAAACTGACTGCCGCCCGATAGAACGTCCCGCGGTGGTCTCTGCCGCCGGCTGGAAGAACGGAGCAACTATGATCAAGAGTATGACCGGGTACGGCAAGGCCGTCACGGAAACCGAGCAGGGGCGGACAACCGTCGAACTGCGGGCGGTGAACCATCGCTACGGCGAGGTGTCCGTCAAGCTGCCGCGCAATCTGATCGCCTTCGAAACTGATGTGCGCAAGCTGGTGGGAAGCCGGCTGAAACGGGGGAAGATCGATGTCTTCATTCAGCGCGAAGAACATGGCGACGCCACCGTCCAGCCCCAGGTCAATCTCCCGCTGGCGCGAGCTTACCGCGACACCTTCAATCAGATGCGCGCCGAGCTCGGTCTCCCCGACCAGGTGACGCTGCAGCTGGTCCTGGCCCAGCGGGACGTCTTGGTTACCGGCGAGGTCGGCGAGGACGAAGAACTCCTGCGCGACGAGGTGCTCCGGACGGTCGGTGCGGCGATCGAGGCGATGGAAGCGATGCGCGGCAGGGAAGGGGCGGCACTGCTTGCCGATCTCGTTACCCGTCGGACAACGCTCGGTCGGCTGATCGACCGGGTGGCCGAACGGGCGCCGGCGGTGGTCACCGAGTATGCCGGCCGGCTTCGGGAACGGCTGGCCCAACTGATCAGCGGCAGCGGCGTTGACGAAGCGCGCTTCGTCCAGGAAGTGGCGATCATGGCGGATCGGAGTGATGTCACCGAAGAACTGGTCCGGTTCAGAAGCCATCTCGTCCAGTTTGACGATACGCTGGCGCTGGCCGAGCCGATTGGCCGAAAACTCGATTTTCTGATGCAGGAGCTGAACCGCGAGGTCAACACCATCGGCTCGAAAGCCAATGATGCGGAGATGGCCGCCCTGGTGGTAGAGCTGAAGGCCGAGCTGGAGAAAATTCGCGAGCAGGTACAAAACATCGAATAGGTAGGTGTGACGAAGTATGAAACGCGAGGGGGTTCTCTTTATCATCTCTGCCCCGTCTGGGGCGGGCAAGACCACGCTGTGCAAGGAAATAATTGACATTTTCCCGGGCCTGCGGCATTCTGTCAGCTACACGACGCGTCAGCCGCGGGGCGGCGAAGTCCACGGCAAGGATTATTTTTTCGTTTCTCCGGAGGAATTCCGCCGGATGGCCGACGCCGGCGAGTTTGCCGAATGGGCGGAGGTCCACGGCAATTTTTACGGGACCTCGATTCGCACGTTGGAAGAGTGCCGCAGCCAGGGGATCGATATCATTCTGGATATCGATTGCCAGGGCGCCCGCCAGCTTAAAGAGCGCTACCACGGTGGCGTTTATGTATTCATCCTTCCCCCGAGCTACGAGGAACTGCGCCGCCGACTCAATGGCCGTTCTTCAGACAGCGACGAGGTGATCAGCCGGCGGATTGGTGCGGCGGCCGGCGAGATCCGTGAATCCCGCTGGTATGATTACATTATCGTCAACGACCAGTTCAGCCGGGCGGTCGAAGAGCTCAAATCGGTGATCATCGCTGAACGGTGCCGGACATCCCGGGTCCTTGAAGGGGTGGCCGAACTTTTTGCCCTGACTTGACTGTCCGGTCGGGCTTTTGGCTATTTTCCGGCCGTTGAGGGCCGGGTTTAAGAAAGGAGCAGTAATGGCACGGGTTACGGTAGAAGACTGTCTGGAGCAGGTTGATAACAGATTTCTCCTGGTGATGCTGGCATCGAAACGGGTGAAACAGCTCTATAAAGGGGCGCGGCCGCTGATCGAGAACAAAGCGGTCAACAAGAACGTGGTGGTGGCGCTGCGGGAAATTGCCGCCGGCAAGGTCGGCTACGAGATGATTTCGCGCAAGGCCCGTTAATCGGTCCCTCCAGAGGGCAGAAGCTCGCCGCTTCCGCCCTTTTTTTGTCTTCACCCGTCCCAACGCTGCGGATCGCCACGCTCCCCGGACAATTCTCCATGATCAGGCTCAACGACATACTTGACAAGGTTGCGTCGTACAACCCCGCCGCCGATTTCGACCTGGTGCGCAAGGCCTACGTTTACTGCGCCAAAGTTCACCAAGGGCAGACCCGGCTCTCCGGCGAGCCTTATCTTATCCACCCCATGGAAGTGGCGGGGCTCCTGGCCGATCTGAGGCTCGATGTCCCAACGGTGGTGACCGGCCTGCTCCACGACACCATCGAAGATACCCTGACGACCCGCGAAGAGCTTGAAACGATGTTCGGGGTCGAGGTTGCCAACCTGGTGGACGGTGTCACCAAGATCAGCAAGATCCACTTCAAGACCAAGGAAGAGAGTCAGGCGGAGAACTTCCGCAAGATGCTCCTCGCGATGTCCAACGATATCCGGGTCATCCTGGTCAAACTCGCCGACCGACTGCACAATATGCGCACCCTGCAGTACCAGCCCGAGCCGAAGCAGCGTTCCATCAGCCGGGAAACCCTCGATATCTACGCCCCGCTGGCCAACCGGCTCGGGATTTCCTGGATCAAGAGCGAACTGGAAGACCTTTCCTTCCGCTACCTCGACCCGCAAATTTATTACGATCTGGCCTCCAAGGTCGCCAAGAAGAAAAAGGAGCGGGAGAGCTACGTCGAAGATGTCCGGCAGATCATCGTCGACAAACTCGCCGATCATGACCTCAAGGGCGAGGTGTACGGGCGCAGCAAGCATCTCTATTCGATCTGGCGGAAAATGCAGAACCGCAACGTCGATATCGACCAGATATATGACCTGATTGCCATCCGGGTGATGGTGGAAGATATCCGGGAGTGCTACGAAGTGCTCGGGATCATCCATTCGACCTGGAAGCCGATTCCCGGACGGTTCAAGGACTATATCGCCATGCCGAAGGGGAACATGTATCAGTCGCTCCATACTACGGTGATCGGCCCGGCAGGCGAGCGGATGGAGGTACAGATCCGTACCGGGGAGATGCACCGCGTGGCAGAGGCGGGGATCGCCGCCCACTGGAAGTACAAGGAGGGCAAAGGGTACGACGAGAAGGAGGTCAAGCGCTTCGCCTGGTTGCGGCAACTCTTGGAATGGCAGCAGGAGCTGCAAGACTCCCGCGAATTCATGAACACGGTGAAGGTCGAGCTGTTCCCGGAAGAGGTCTACGTCTTTACCCCCAAGGGCGACGTGAAGAGTTTTCCCAAAGGCTCGACGCCGATCGACTTTGCCTACAGCGTGCATACCGACATCGGCCACCGCTGCGTCGGCGCCAAGGTCAACGGCAAGCTGGTCCCGCTCAAGCACGAGCTGAAGAATGGCGATATCGTCGAGGTGGTCACTTCTCCTCACCATACGCCGAGCAAGGACTGGCTAAAGATTGTCAAGAGTTCGCGGGCGCGCAACAAGATTCGCGCCTGGGTCAAGACCGAAGAGCGGAAACGGAGTATCTCTCTCGGCCGGGAGATTGTCGAGAAGGAGTTCCGGCGCTATTCGCTCAGTCTTTCCAAACTACAGAAATCGGGTGAACTGAAACGGGTTGCCGGCGATTTCGGTTTCGTCGGCGAAGACGATCTGATGGCGGCGGTCGGCTATGGCAAACTCTCCAGCGGTCAGTTGCTCGGCAAGCTGTTGCCGCCGGAAAAACTCGAAAATCGTCCCGAACCCCAGGAGTCCCGGATTGGCAAGGTTATCGGCAAGCTGACCGGGAGGGCATCGACCGCCGCCATCCAGATCGGCGGCATCGATGATGTGCTGGTCCGCTTTGGCAAGTGCTGCAACCCGGTACCCGGTGACGACGTGGTCGGCTTCATCACCCGCGGTCGGGGAGTGACGGTTCATACGGCTGACTGCCCGGTGGCACTGGAAAACGATCCCGAACGGCGCATCGCCGTCGATTGGAACCGTGAGCGCCGGGTGGCCCTGCCGGTCAAAATCCGTGTCTCCTGCCATGACCAGAAAGGTATCCTGGCCAATATTACCCAGGCGATCACCTTCTGCGAGGCGAACATCTCCAGTGCGTCGATCCAGAGTACCGTCGACAAGCGGGGGGTGAATATTTTTGAGGTCGATGTCACCGACCTGGATCACCTCAATCGGGTGATGAACAATATCATGAAGGTCGTCGGCGTTACCAAGGTCGAGCGGCTCAAGAGCTGAGCGAGTGCCGTGCCTGCCGTCGCCACGTGGCGGGTCGATGCTCGCAATAACGGCTTTGCGGAGGGGAAGATGAAGAAAATTATCGCGACGTCGGCAGCGCCGCAGGCGATTGGCCCGTATTCTCAGGCGGTCAAGGCGGGCGGGTTCCTGTTCCTGTCCGGGCAGATTCCTCTCGACCCGGCAACAGGCGAACTGATTACCGGTGATATTGCGTTGCAGGCATCGCGGGTGATGGACAACATTGCCGCAGTGCTCGCTGCGGCCGGCCTCGACTTTGCCGCGGTGGTTAAAACGACCATCTACCTGACCGACCTAGCCCATTTTGCGGTGGTCAACGAAGTGTATGGCAGCCGCTTTGCCGCCGCTCCTCCGGCGCGCTCCACGGTCGAGGTGCGGGGGCTGCCCAAGGGGGCGCAGGTCGAGATTGAGGTGGTGGCTGCCTGCGGTAACTAACTGATCCGGCGATCAAGCGGCTGCGGTGCAACGACAAAAAGCCGCAACGCGTGAGCGCTGCGGCTTCTCATTCGCCCCCGGCCGTTGCGGGCCGGGGCGTGACCGTATGTGATTACAGGGCCTTGGTGACGTGGCCCGAGCGGATGCAGCGGGTACAAACCCGGATGCTCTTGACGCTGCCGTTACGCACCGCCTTGACTTTCTGGAGGTTGGGGTGCCACGTGGTGCGGGTTTTATTGTTGGCGTGGCTGACGTTGTTACCGAAACTGGGCCCTTTGCCGCAGATTTCACAGACCTTGGACATGGTTCAACTCCCTCTCTAAAGTATCTGAAGCGTTTTTTTATAGCAGAGCTGTAGAATTATTGCAAGTGAAATGTTTCGCTAAGGTGGCATAATGGCACTCTTCTTTCGGGGACTGCTCTCCCTGTTGATCGTTCTGGCGATTATTACCACGGTGCTCTTCGTCGACTTCGTCTACAAGACCTTCTCGCTGCGCCAGCGTGACGTCCATACCGATGCCATCGTCGTCCTGGCGGGGGGGCGGGGACGTGTCGAGGAGGGGGTGAAACTGTTCCGAGAGCGAAAGGGCGACTACCTGTTCCTGATCGGGGTCGACCCGGTGGTGAAAAAGGGGGAACTGTTCCACGAACAGCCGGGCGAACATCTTGCCGGCCGGGTTTTCCTGGAAAACGTCTCGACGAATACCCTGGAGAACGCGTTGTACGGGCGGGAGCTCTTGGCGGGTAAGGATATCCGTTCACTGCGGCTGATCACCTCCCGCTACCACATGAAGCGGGCGACGTTGATCTTCCGGCAGGTATTGCCGAAGGACGTTGCCATCTATCCCCATCCGGTGGACAGCAAGAACCTGAAAGAGGAATGGTGGAGCCACGGTGGCAGTTTCCGGCTGCTGTTCAGCGAGTTCTACAAGTATTGCCTGTTTCGGTTCTTCTTTCTGTTTGCCTCGGGTGAATTGCGGCCGGGAGCCGGCGGCTGACGAAAAGGATGGGGTAATCGGGGGGCGCGACGCCCCCCGTTGCATTTTGATGAAGGTCAGGCTTCGGTTTTTTCTTCGATTCGCGGGAAGAGGGGCTCGGCTTTGATAATCGTCGTCCCCGGCGCCAGCCGACCCCAGGTCAGGTCATCCGCCTTGGGGGGCTCAACCCAGTTCAGGTAACGGAGCCCCTTGGCTGCCGAATTGGGCATGAACGCGGTCAGCAGCAGGTAGACGAGCCGTTGGGCCTCAAGCAGCGTGTACATGACGGTGCCGAGGCGTTCCTGCTGTGCGGGGTCTTTGGCGAGGGCCCAGGGGGCCGTCTCGTCGATGTACTTGTTGCCGGCGGAAATGACTTCCCAGATCGCCTGCAGGCCCTTGCTGAAGGCCAGCTCGTTGATGCAGGTGTCGAGCTGTTCGATCATCGCCTCTGCTTTGGCCCGGAATGCCGTATCGACCTCCGTAAACGGGCCGGGCGCCGGCAGCGTGCCGCCAAAGTACTTGTTGACCATGGCGGTGGAGCGGTTGAGCAGATTCCCCAGATCGTTGGCCAGGTCCGAATTGATCCGGTGCACCAGCGCCGCATGGGAGAAATCGCCGTCGAGGCCGAACGGCACCTCGCGGAGCAGAAAGTAACGGACGGCGTCGATACCGTACTTGTCCACCAGCATGTTCGGCTCGACCACGTTCTGCAGGCTCTTGCTCATCTTCTGCCCTTCGACGGTCCACCAGCCGTGGGCGAAGACCCGCTTCGGCACCGGCAGACCGGCGGCCATCAGGAAGGTCGGCCAGAAGACCGCATGGAAGCGGAGGATGTCCTTGCCGATCAAGTGGACGTCAACCGGCCAGAATTTTCCGAAGTTGCCCCCCTCTTCCGGGTAGCCGAGGGCGGTGATGTAGTTGGTGAGGGCATCGAACCAGACGTAGATGACGTGCCGGTCGTTCCCCGGCACCGGGATTCCCCAGTTGAAGGAGGTGCGGGATACCGACAGGTCGCGCAGCCCTTCCTTGACGAAGGAGATGATTTCGTTGCGCCGCGATTTCGGCTGGATGAAGTCCGGGTTTGCCTCGATGTGGGCGAGCAACTGCTCCTGGTATTTGCTCATCCGGAAAAAATAGGATTCTTCTTTGAGTTTTTCGACCGGCCGGTTGCAGTCGGGGCACTTGCCGTCGATCAGCTGCGTTTCGGTCCAGAACGTCTCGCAGGGGGTGCAGTACCAGTCTTCGTACTCGCCCAGGTAGATGTCCCCCTTGTCCATCACCTTCTTGAAGAGGTGGGAAACCCCTTTCTTGTGCCGTTCCTGGGTGGTGCGGATAAAGTCCGAATAGGAAATGTCGAGCTTCTCCCAGAGCGCCTGGAAGCGTTTCACCACCCGGTCGGCCAGTTCGAGCGGCGTTTCTCCGGCCGCATTGGCGGCTTTCTCGACCTTCTGCCCGTGTTCGTCGGTCCCGGTAAGGAAGAAGACGTCATACCCCTTGAGCCGCTTGTAGCGGGCCAGAACATCGGCGGCGAGGGTAGTATAGGCGTGGCCAATGTGCGGTACGTCATTGACGTAGTAAATCGGAGTCGTGACATAGAACGTGCGGCTCATTTCTTCTCCTTTTTCTGTTTATCCCTGCGCCGGTCGCGATGCTGGTGCCCGTTCCGCTGTTGCTCGTCGCCGCCTTTTTCGGTAGCCTCCCCGTCCGGTGAAGCCTTCGGTTCCTTCTCTTTGCCGCCATCCTTGCGCGGTTGCTTGGGGCGGTCGAAAATCTGGTCGGGTTTGATGTCCGCGCCTTTCAGGATCATTTCCCGATCATCGTCGGTGCGGATGGCGACCGTCCCCTCCAGGATGTTCAACTTAACGACCTCTCCCTCGACGGCGCCGCAGCGAACCCGCTTACCGCACTTGGGGAGGCATTTTTTCAGTGAGCAGTAGGTCTCGAATTCATAACCGAGACAGCAGAGCAGCCTGCCGCACTGGCCGGAGATCTTGGTCGGATTCAGGGCCAGGTTCTGTTCCTTGGCCATCTTCACCGATACCGGTTCGAAGTCGCGCAGGAAGGACGAACAGCAGAGTTCCCGGCCGCAGATGCCGATGCCGCCGATCATCTTCGATTCGTCGCGCACACCGATCTGGCGCATTTCGATCCGGGTGTGGAACTGGTGGGCCAGGTCCTTGACCAGTTCGCGGAAGTCGATCCGCCCGTCGGCGGTGAAGTAGAAAATCGCCTTGCTCCCATCGAACAGGTATTCCACCTTGACCAGCTTCATCTCCATGTTCCGTTCGCTGATCTTGCGCAGGCAGAATTCGAAAGCATCACGCTCTCTGGTGGCGTTGCGGGCCGCCGATTCGAGGTCGGCCGCATCCGCTTTCCGCTGGATGGTCTTCAGCCCTTCCGGGGCGTGTTCATTCTCGAATTCGCGGGGGGGCGTCACCACTGTGGCAAGGCTTCTGCCACGTTCGGTTTCGACGATCACCCGGTCGCCCGGCTTCAATTCGAGGTCGCCGGCGCCGAAGTCGTAAAGTTTTCCCGCGATGTGAAACTGAACTTTGACTATTTTGACCAAACTATCCTCCCGGGAATGATCCCGTGTTCGTGTGGTATGATCCGCGCCGGCAATCCGGAGCGGCTTCTGCCGCCCGGTTAGGCGGCCAGGCGCATCAGGAGCCGGTCCATCGTCAGGCGGGGATTGGCGTTGCGCTGCAGCGCGAGTTGGGCCTCGCTCACCCAGGCGATTCGTTCCATGATGGCGTTTTGCGGCAGGCGTCCCGCTTCTTCGTGCAAAATCTCGCTCAGGTCGCGGTTGACGATGGCGTCGCTTCCCGCCTGGCAGAGCAGGATATCGCGAAACAGCGTCACCAGCAGTTCCAGTTGATTGATCGCCTGCTCCCGGTCCCCGGCCAGCTCTTCCGCCGCGGCGAAGAGGGGGGTGATGTCGTTGAGCGACAGGGCGCGCAGCCGTTCGAGCAGTACCCGGCGCTGGGAGACGTCGGTTTCATCGCCCTCTCGTTCCCGCGCCCGGGAAAGGCTGCCGCCGGCCAGCGAAGCCGCCAACCGGGCAGCGTCCGGCTCGACCCCTTCCGCGCGGAGCTGCTCCTCGATGAGGGGGGCGGGGAGGGGGGCGAAACGGAGAAGCTGGCAGCGGGAGCGGACGGTCGGCAGGACCCGAGCCGGATTGGTGGTCAATAGAATCATGAGTGCGTTTCCCGGCGGCTCCTCCAGGGTCTTGAGCAGGGCATTGGCCGCTGCCGGGTTGAGCCGGTCGGCGTCGTCGATGATACAGGCCTTGACCGGCGCCTCCACTGGGCGCAGGTTCATTTCCCGCTGGAGCTCCCTGATCTGGTCGATCTTGATGAATGCCCCATCGGGTTCCACCAGGTGGAGATCGGGGTGTTGGCGGTTCCCCATCTTGCGACAGGATGGACAGCTGCCACAGCCGTCGTCCGTACCGCAGAACAGCGCTTCGATAAAGGCCAGGGCGGTACTTTTCTTGCCGCAGCCCTCGACTCCTTCGAAGAGGTAGGCATGGGCTGTCTTGCCGGAGCGGAGAGCGCGGCGCAGGACATCGATCGGAACCTGTTGGCCGAGAATCCGGGCGAATGGCATGGTCAGCTCCGCGGAAGCCGGGCGGCGATGGCTTCCGTAACGACGGTTTCGGTTTCCTCGACGGTGCGGCTGCCGTCGAGGACGACAAAGCGTTCCGGCTCGGCGACTGCCAGCGCAAGAAAGCCGTCCCGGACCCGTTCATGGAACAGCAGCGATTCCTGTTCGAAGCGTTCCTCTTTATTCTGTTCCAGCATGGCGATACGCTGCATCGCCCGCCCGAGACCGATCTTGACCGGGCAGTCGAGAAGCAGGGTCAGGTTCGGCTTGAGCGTGTCGACTGCCAGCGCGTTCAGCTGTTGGATCATCTGCCGGTCGAGGTTGCGGCCGTATCCCTGGTAAGCAATGGTCGAATCGGTGAACCGGTCGCAGAGCACGATCTTGCCGGCCGCGAGGGCCGGAGCGATTACTTCGGCGACATGCTGCGCCCGGGCGGCGGCATAGAGAAGCAGTTCCGTCGTCGGCACCATGGCGCCGTTCGCCGCGTCGAGCAGGATGCCCCTGATCGCATCGGCGATCGGGCAGCCGCCCGGTTCGCGGGTTACCACGACCGGAAAGCCCTGCTTTTCAAGGGCGGTTGCGACCCGGCGGAGCTGGGTCGTCTTGCCGCACCCCTCAATCCCCTCGAACGTTATGAAAAAGCCCATGCGCCAGGAAGTGCCTTTCGCTTTGTAAAAGCTGAATTATAGGGAATACCCCCTTATTAATCAAGACAAAAATCCCCGGCAAGCGGCATATCTATTGATAAAAACAACGAATTCAGGTTATACTGTCCAGTCATGAATGAAACCGGTAAGAAAGAGGCGGATAGTTCCGCGGCGGACAATTCGGCCGGGCTGGAAGCGGTGATCGGTTATCGCTTTGCCAATCGCCCGCTGCTGGACGAGGCGTTGACCCATCGCTCGTTTGCCAACGAGGCGCGGGGCCAGGGGGTCGCAGACAACGAGCGGCTCGAATTTTTCGGTGACGCGGTACTCGGCTTCTGTGTCGGCAAGCTTCTGCTCGACCGCTATCCCGGCCGGCGCGAGGGGGTGTTGGCCCGGATGAAGGCGGCGCTGGTCGGTGAAGAGCTGTTGGCCGAACTCGCCGCGACGATCGGTTTGGGACGCTTTCTCCGGCTTGGCCGGGGAGAGGAGCGGAGTGGCGGCCGGGAGCGAAAATCGCTCTTGGCCAACGCGTACGAGGCGCTCTTGGCTGCCGTCTATCTCGATGGCGGTCTGGAACCGGTCGAACGGCTGGTTCGGGAGGCGTTCGGACCCCGTCTGGCCGATGTCGCCTCCGGCGTAGCCGGCCGCGATTTCAAAACCGAATTCCAGGAGTATGTGCAGACATTGTACGGCGCACCGCCGGTTTACATCCTGACGGCCACCGACGGCCCTCCCCACGAGCGCCGCTTTACGGTCAAGGCTTTTGTCGGGAACGAGCCGGTTGGCGAGGGGCAGGGAAGGAGCAAGAAAGAAGCCGAGCAGGCCGCAGCCCGGGCCGGGCTTGAGCTGCTGGCGACCTCGCGGCGGACCGCTGCCGAATGAGATCGCCGATCGTTCCGTTTTTTATTGCCCATCAGGGCTGCCCCCAGCGCTGCATCTTCTGCGACCAGCGCGCCATTGCCGGTTCTGGTGGCGAACTGCCGGCTTCCGGCGAGCTGCTGGCCCGGATAGAACGGTATGCGCGCAGTGCCGCCCTGCCGCTCGAGATCGCCTTTTTCGGCGGTACCTTTACCAGTCTTCCCCGTGAGGAACAGGAACGTCTCCTGGCGCCACTGCAGCCGTTGCGGGCCGCCGGCACGGTGGGGGCGATCCGGGTATCGACCCGTCCCGACGCCCTTGACCCCGAAACGGTCGCGTTGCTCGGCGGGATGGGGGTTACGGTTGTCGAGCTGGGAATCCAGTCAATGGACGATCGGGTCCTGGCGGCTGCCGGCCGCGGTCACACGGCGGCGGATGTAGCGCGGGCCTTCACCCTGCTGCGTGCCGGGGGCATCGCTGTCGGCGCCCAGCTGATGCCGGGGCTGCCCGGCGATTCGGCCGACTTGGCGCTCGACTCGCTACAGCGGGTGCTGGCGCTGGCGCCGGCGATGCTCCGCATCTATCCCACGCTGGTTCTTGCCGGAACCCGGCTGGCGGAGCGTTACCGGGAGGGGAGCTATATCCCGCTCTCGCTCGACGAAGCCGTGGCGCTCTGCGCCGCCATGCTCCTCGAATGCCGGAAACGGGGGGTGCCGGTGATCCGGCTCGGCCTGCAGGCGACGGCGGAACTCGCCACGCCGGGAAGGGTGCTGGCCGGACCCTGGCATCCCGCTTTCCGACAGGTGGTGGAAGGCGAACTCTGGTACGCGCTCCTTGAGCGCTTGACCGGCGGCCTGGTTTCCGGTACCGCGGTGGCCGTAAACTGCCCCCCCGGCCGGGTTTCCGACGTGGTCGGCCAGAAGCGGGGCAATCTCGACCGGCTCAGGGTTCGGCGGGGGATTGCGGTGACACGGGTCACCGCCAACAATTCGCTTCCCCCCCATGGCCTGGCAGTCGTCCATCCCGGCGGGCATCTCGCCGGCGCGTTGTTTTAACCGTATTACCCGAGGAGGTTTTTCGTGTCCGCTTCCCCTTTCCGTTCCGGTTTCGTGGCGCTGATCGGTCGGCCGAACGTCGGTAAATCGACGTTGCTCAACAGCATTCTCGGTGAAAAGATCGTTATCACCTCGGACAAGCCGCAGACCACCCGCAACCGGATCCAGGGAATCCATAATCTGCCCGACGCCCAGCTGATCTTTATCGACACGCCGGGGATCCATCGGGCGAAGTCGCGGCTTAACAAGTCGATGGTTGACCAGGCGCTTGCCGCTATCACGGAGGTGGATCTGATCCTGCTGCTGGTGGAGGCGCAGCGGCCGCCGGGCGAGCAGGAGCGGGAGCTCGTCGGGCTCCTTACCGGTGCCCGGGTACCGGTGATGCTGGTGATGAACAAGATCGACCTGGTCGACAAGACGGCCATTCTCGACCGGATTGCCGCCTACCGCGAGCTTTATCCCTTCCGGGAGATCGTTCCCGTGTGCGCCGAACGGGGGGAGGGGGTGGAAATGCTGGTGGAACTGGTGCGGGCGGCGCTGCCGGAAGGGCCGGTCTATTTCCCCGACGATATCATCACCGATGTGCCGGAGCGTTTCATTGCCGCGGAAATCATCCGCGAGAAGGTCTTCCGGTTGACCCGCGACGAGATTCCGTTCTCGACTGCCGTAGAGGTGGACAGCTTCAAAGAACGGGAGGACGGCAGCCTTATCTCGATTTCCGCGACGATTACCGTGGAACGGGATTCCCAGAAGGGGATCATCATCGGCCGCCAGGGGACGATGCTGAAGCGGATCGGGACGGAGGCGCGGCGGGAACTGGAACGGTTCCTGAACAGCAAGGTGTTCCTTGAGCTGTTTGTCCGGGTCCGCAAGGATTGGAGTGAGGATCCGAAACTGCTGAAAGATTTCGGTTACCTGTAAGCGTGCGGCCGGTGCCGGAACGGCAACCTGTCCGCCGTATCAATTTCGAGGAGAGTTCATGATTCCGATAGTAGCAATCGTCGGCCGTCCCAATGTCGGCAAGTCGACGTTATTCAACCGGCTGGTCGGCCGGCGCAAGGCGATCGTCGACGATCTGCCGGGGGTGACCCGCGACCGTAATTACGAGACGGTGACCCGCTTCGGCCGGCCGTTCATCCTGATCGACACTGGGGGCTTCGAGCCGGCCAGCGAAGACCGGCTGCTCCAGCAGATGCGGGAACAGTCACAGCTCGCCATGGAAGAAGCGGACGTTATCATCTTTCTGATGGATGGCCGCGCCGGCCTGACTCCTTCCGATGTGGAGGTGGTGGAGATGCTCCGCCGGGTCGATAAACCGGTCTTTTTCGTCGTCAACAAGGTCGACGGCGAGAAGCTGGAGGTTGAATCGGCCGAGTTTTATACGCTCGGCGTGGACAACATTGCCACGATCTCCGCCGAGCACAACCGCGGGGTCAACGACCTGATGGACGAGGTGGTGGCGGCGCTTCCCGAGGGGAAAAAGGGAGCTGCCGAGGAGGATGTGACCAGGATCGCGGTGGTCGGCCGGCCGAACGTCGGCAAGTCGTCGCTGGTCAACCGGTTGCTCGGCTACGAACGGGTGGTGGCCAATCCCACTCCCGGCACCACCCGCGATGCGATCGATACCTACTTTACCTGCAACAAGAAGCGGTACCTGCTGATCGATACCGCCGGCATCCGCCGGAAGGGGAAGACCACCCAGAAGCTGGAGAAATACAGCGTCGTCGACTCACTGCGCAGCATCGAGCGGTCCGACGTGGTGCTGATCGTCATCAGCGCCGAGGATGGGGTCACCGAGCAGGACGAGCGGATTGCCGGCTATGCGTACGAAGCGGGCCGGGCCTGTATCTTCGTCGTCAACAAGTGGGACGCGCTGACCAAGGATAATTCGACGATCGGCAAATTCGTCGACCAGATCCGGACCGAATTCAAGTATCTGCCGTTTGCGCCGATACTGTTTGTATCGGCGCTGACCGGCCAGCGGATCAACAAGGTGGTCGAAGAGGTCGACAAGGTGATGGCCCAGTATGCAAAACGAGTCTCGACCGCCGACCTCAACCGGGTCTTCTCTGAGGCGGTGACCAGCCATCATCCGCCGCTCTCGCAAGGGAAGCGGGTGAAATTCTACTATGCGACCCAGGTGGGGACCAGACCGCCAACATTCGTTGCCTTCACCAACCGGCCGGAGGGGATTCATTTTTCCTATGAACGGTACCTGCTCAACAAACTCCGGGAAGCCTTCGATTTTTCCGGCACCCCCCTCCGGCTCATCTTCCGGGGACGAGAGCGGAAAGCGCCGTAAAACACTTTACTTGCATGGGTCGATAGTTTATGATGAGCGCCGCTTTAGCTGCCGTTTTCCGGCTTTTTACCGTGTGGGCACATGAGTCTTGTCGGTAATCTGGAAGACCTGGGTCTCGGAGAGATCCTTCAGATCGTCAGCCTGAGTCGCAAATCAGGAATTCTCCGCCTCCATAGCCGGGGTCGGCAGGGGACGATCGTTTTTCGCCTCGGCCAGGTGATCCAGGCAACTTCGAGCACTCATCAGGACAACCTTGGCGAAGCGCTGATCCGCAAGGGAGCGATCGATCTTGCCACCTTGCGGAGCGCCCTTGCCTACCAGGACCGGGAAGGGTTCCGGGAGCGGCTCGGCTCGATTCTCTGCAATCACCATGACGTTCCGGCGGAAATCGTCGAAGAGGTGGTCCGGGAGCAGATCGAAAGCGTCGTTTATTCGCTGTTTGCCTGGGCGGAAGGGACCTTCGACTTCGAACTCCAGGAAAATCTAGAGGCGGTCGACGCCATTCGTCTCGACCCAATGCAGTTCATGCTCAGCCAGGGGCTCAATCCGCAGTTCCTGGCCATTGAGGGGTCGCGGATCGTCGACGAGCAGCGGCACTTCGACGCCCAACCCTCGCCTGTTCCGCCCGGGAGCGGGCAGCCGGAAGCCGGTCGGCACGAGCCGGACGTAGACGAGGCCTTCGACCTGCTGCAAATGTCGCCACCCGCCCGGGCTGTCCTGCCGGAGGCCGATGTCCCGCTGGTGCTTGTGGATGATGACGAAGATACCCTGCGGGAGCTGACCGTGTTGTTGAACCGGAACGGTTTCCGGGTATTTCCCTTTGCGCGGAGCGAAGATACCCTGATCCAGGTGGACAGCCTCCATCGCCAGGGCGAACAGCCGCTGGTGGTGGTCGACCTGATCATGCCGCGGATGGACGGCACCGGCATCCTTGGCGGTATGGAACTGCTGGAATTGCTCCGGAGCAATTTCCCCACCCTGCGAGTGCTGGTCGTTTCCGACTACCACAATCTGGAGGCCGAGCGCCGAATCGGCCAGATGGGGTATCCCTTCATTCTGAAGCCGCGGCGCGCCCAATTGGCCGATTATCAGGAATTGGCGGCATTTGCACCGCTATTTCTCGACAATCTTGCCACATTGATGGCCGGCAAGGCGGTGCCCTGTCCCAGTGACGTCGTCAATCTGGCCGACGAACTGCGCCTGGAACTGGGCGAGGATTTCGCCGTGATGTCGGAACGGGTTGAGCCGAGCACCGGGATTTCACTCTTGCGCAGCATGCTCAGCGAACTCAACGATCCGGGGCTCGGTGGCGGCATTACGCTGCTGGTCCTTCGTTTCGCCGCCGAATTTGTCAACCGGGCGGTTATCTTCGTGGTCAAGCGCGACGAGATCGTCGGCCTGGGGCAGTTCGGCATTGCCGACCGCGAAGGTTCGGCGGATGAGCAGGTACGGCAGTTGCGAATCCCGCGCGATGCCGATTCCGTATTCGCCGAAGTGCTCGAAGCCGGTCATCCGGCAGTGATCCGGCCGGAACAGATTTTCTGGAACCGTTACCTGTTCGACAAGCTGGGCGATGGGCTGCCCGACGAGGTGTTCCTCGGTCCGATCGTCAGCGAGGGGCGGGTGGTTGCCGTGTTGTACGGCGACAATTTGCCGGAGCTGAAGCCCATCTGTAATACCGAGTCGTTGGAGATTTTTCTCTCCCAGGCCGGCATCGCCATGGAAAAGGCCTTGTTGGCGCGCAAACTGCAAGAAAACAGTCGAGAGGGATTGTGAAGAAAATCCTCGTTGCCGAAGATTCAGCCACCATGCGTTCGCTGCTGGTTGAAACCGTCGAGTCGCTCGGCGGTTTCCAGGCCATCGAGGCGGCCAGTGGTTTCGAGGCGCTGCGGCTGCTCCCCCGGGAAGCGCTGGATCTGATCATTACCGATATCAACATGCCCGACATCAACGGGCTCGAACTGGTCAGCTTTGTGCGGCAGAGCGATATTTACCGGCATATTCCCATCTTTATCGTCAGTACCGAGGGGAGCCAGCGTGATCGGGACAAGGGGCTGGCCCTTGGGGCGAATGAGTATGTGGTAAAGCCGTTTGACCCGCGCCAGTTGCAGGAACTGATCGTCAAGTATCTCCCCTGATCGCGGGAGTTCATTGAAGTGACGCCGACTTTCCACTAACAGAGAGTCCCATGACCAACTCACACGATGCGTCCGGCAGAGCTGTAGAAGACTTCCTGGCAGAAGCGGAAGAGATCGTCGATCGGCTTAACGCGGACATGGTGACGCTGAGCGACTGCGCTGACAGTGGCGAATGCGATCCCGATCTGCTCAATGCCATCTTCCGGGGAGCCCATTCCCTGAAGGGGCTTGCCGGCATGTTCGGCTTTACCGACATTCAGGGGCTTGCCCACAATCAGGAGAATCTCCTCGATGCCCTCCGTCTCGGCAAGGTTGCACTGACCGGCGAGACAATGAACGTGTTGTTCGATGCGATGGAGTTGCTGGCGACAGTTGTCCGGGGCCTCGGCAGCAACGAGGATTTTTCCCAGCCGATTGCTGATGCGGCGGCCCGCTTGAACGCCTGCGCATCAGCCACCCCCGTCGATGCCGTCTCGCCGCTGCAGAAAATCGGCCTCCCCGACAAGGTTATCAACTCCCTGACGGAATATGAAGAGCACCGCCTCATCGAGAATGTTAAAAAGCGGCGCACCATCTACTCCATCCATGCCTCATTCAACCTGATGTCCTTCGACCAGGATCTGGGGGAGATCACCGATCTCCTCAAAACGGCCGGCGAAGTCGTCAGCACCCTGCCAAGCGCCAGCGCCACCCCCGAATCCTCCATCGACTTCGATATCCTCTACGGCACCGACCTTGACCAGAGCGGAGTTGTCGCCCTGCTCGACCGGGAGAGCATCGACGTGCACCAGTTTGGTGCGCCGCTTCCCGAGCCCGCTGCTGGCGAAGTCGCGCCCTCGCCGTCAGCCGTGCCGGCCGTGGCTGCGGCAGGGGCGCCGGCGGTCGTCGGAGGAGATGATCAGCTCTCCGCCAAGAGCATGAGCCAGACCGTCCGCGTTGATATCGGCAAGCTGGACGACCTGATGAACATCGTCGGCGAACTGGTGCTTTCCCATTCGACCATCTCGGCGCTGGCGACCCGGATGCGGCTCGAAGGGTTTTCCTCGCTGGCCATCGAGCTGGGAAAAGCCGCCAAGGGACTGGAGCGGAAGCTGACCGAACTGCAGAAGGGGGTCATGGAAATCCGGATGATCCCGGTCGGCCAGCTGTTTGAGAAGATGGCCCGGATTGTCCGCAAGGTGTCGCGCGAGCAGGGGAAAAAGGTCGACCTGAAAATGTTCGGCGCCGATACGGAGCTGGACAAGCTGATCATCGAGGACATCTCCGACCCGATGGTCCATATCATTCGCAATGCCATCGATCACGGGCTGGAGCCCACCGACGAGCGGGTGGCCGCCGGTAAGCCGGAGCGGGGGACGATCCGCCTTTCCTCCTACCAGAAGGGGAATCACGTCGTCATCGAGGTGGCCGATGATGGCCGGGGATTCAATATCGAGAAGGTCAAGAAGAAGGCCCTGGAAAAAGGACTGATCAGGACCCTGGAAGGGGTGTCCGACAAAGATGCCCTCGATTTTATCTTCCTGCCCGGCTTTTCCACTGCCGACAAGGTGAGCGAACTGTCGGGGCGGGGCGTCGGGATGGACGTGGTCAAGAACAACATCGCTGCCGTTTCGGGGATGGTCGACATCGAGAGCGAATTCGGCAAGGGGAGTCGGATCATCATCACCCTGCCGATCACCCTGGCGATCATCAAGGCGCTGCTCGTCAGTACCGCCGGTCGGACATACGCCATTCCGATCACCTCGGTGCTGGAGACGATCATCGCCGAAGAACAGGATATCCTGACGGTCGAACGGAAAGAGGTCTTCCAGTTGCGCGAAACGACCCTGCCGCTCGTCAGGCTGGAACGGTTTTTCGATATCGACCGGCGCGGCGAGCTGTCGGAAAACTTCTACGTCGTTGTCGTCGGCGTGGCGGAGAAACGGCTCGGGCTGGTAGTCGACGATCTGATCGGCCAGCAGGATATCGTCATCAAGTCGCTGGGCGAGCTGTTCAAAGGTTACCGGGGCATCTCCGGCGCCGCTGACCTGGGCGACCAGCGGACCATTCTGGTGCTCGACGTGGGCGGGATCATCGGCGAGGCGTTTCGGAGCGGGGTGTAGATGTATCGGGAATTTTACGGCCTCAGGGAAAAGCCGTTTTCGAAGACGCCCGATCCCCGCTATCTCTTCCTGTCGCGGGGGCATCGGGAGGCGCTGGCGCGGCTGCAGTACGCCGTTGAGGAACGGGAGCTGGCACTGCTGACCGGCGACATCGGTTGCGGCAAAACAACCATTTCCCGCGCCCTGATGGATGCGATGGGCGAGTCGTGCCGCTTCTGCTTCGTTTTCAACCCCCGGCTGACGGCGTTGGAATTCCTGCGGGTGATTGCCCGCAGCCTTGGCGTCGACAATCCGGCGGCGGCCAAGGATGAGTTGTTGAAGCAGCTGGTGGAGGCGATTTATGCGCTCCATGGCGAACGGCGTTGCCCGGTGATCGTTATCGACGAGGCACAGCTGATTCCGGACCGCGAGATTTTCGACGAAATCCGCTTGCTGACCAATTATCAGCTCGACGATCAGAACCTGATGAGCGTGGTGATCATGGGACAGCCGGAACTGCGCCAGATTCTTGCCGATGCGGCCCATGAGCCCCTGCGGCAACGGATCGCCCTCCACTATCACCTCCAGCCTCTGACCCTGGAGGAGACGCTCGAATATATCGATTTCCGCCTGGAGGTTGCCGGCGGCCCGCCGGGACTCTTCTCTCCGGACGCGGTACAGCGGATCTTCGAGCTTTCGGGCGGGGTGCCGCGAAAGATCAACATCCTGGCCACCAATGCGCTGCTTGTCGGTTTCGGCAAGGATGCCGCCTGGATTGACGCCTCGCTGGTGGAGACCTTGCGTGACGAGGCCAGTCTCTACTGATATACTACTTTCGGGACAGGGCGAACGGGTATGATGGATATTGCCGAAATCAGGAAGAAGGCGCAGCGTGAGCGGAACCAGGGCGAGGGGGGAACGGTAGCCCCGCCGTCGCCGTCTGCGGCCGCTCCGCCGCTCGCCGCGGTGGAAAGCGAAGGAGAGATCTACGAGGAACTCTTTTCCGCCGAGCCGCTTCGCTATCCGGTAGCTTCACCTCCGTCGCTGCCGGCGGTCAGCGATCCGCTGGCCTTGATCCTTGCCGGCCGTCGCGCCGCGCTCGTCGAAGATGAATTGCCGGCAGACGATGTCGAGCAGGCCCAGGAAACGGCGACCGCCCTGGAGATCCTCTGTTTTCGCGTGGCTGACGAACTCTACGGCATCGACATCATGGAGCTCAAGGAGATCATCAAGCCCCGGGAGACCACCGATGTTCCCCGGGCGCCGTCGTTCATCGCCGGGGTACTGTCGCTGCGCGGGCTCATTATCCCGATCTTCATCCTGCGTGAGCGGCTGGGCCTGCCCTCTGCCGAGAGCAAAGGGAAAGAACGGATCATCGTCGTCAAGCGGGGCGATGGGCTCTGCGGCCTGCTGGTTGATGAAATCACCCAGGTGGTCAGAATTGCCGCGGATACGGTGGAAAATCCTCCCGCGGTCCTCGATGGCATCGACCGTGAGTTCGTCAGCGGCATAGGCCGTCACGACGGATCGATCATCATCCTGCTCCATCTCGATAAAGTTCTTGATGCCGCCCTCATCTAACTCGTCCGCGAAAGGTGCGTAGCATGGAAAAAAAGAAGATCCTGATCGTCGAAGACGAAGAGAGCCTGTTGAAGCTGGAAAGCATCCTCCTGTCGTCGCGGGGATATAACGTCGGCGGCGTGGCGGATGGCATCACGGCGCTGGAGGAGATTACGCGGTTTCGCCCCGACCTGATCATTCTCGATATCATGTTGCCTGGCATGGATGGTTTCGAAGTCTGCCGGCGGATCAAGGAAAACCCGGAGAGCCAGCATATTCCCGTCATCATGCTGACAGCCAAGAAAAGCAGTCAGGATCGGGAACGAGGGATGGCAATCGGGGCGGCCGCTTATATCACCAAGCCGTTCAAGTCTGCCAAGATCATGGAGATAATTCAGAGGCTTCTTACCTCGTAGCCTGTCGTGCGGTAGCTCCGGGCTCGCGGCCCGCGAGACTCAGTTCGCAGTAAAAGGATGGCGATGGAGACGGATATTCAGGAAATTCAGCTGGCCTGTTTCCGGATCGGTGAGGCGCTGTTTGCCGCCGATATCATGCGGATCAAGGAAATCATCCGCCCACAGCGGCTGACCAGACTTCCCAAGGCTCCCGTGTTCATGGAGGGGGTGATCAATCTCCGGGGGGCGGTCATTCCTGTCGTCGACCTACGCAAGCGCTTCGACCTCGCTGAGGCCTGCACCGTCGAGGAGGCCCGGCTGTTGGTGGTGGCGGTTGCCCGGCAACTGGTGGGGCTGATGGTCGATGATGTCACCGAGGTGGTGACCGTCCAGATCCAGGATATCAAGCCGGCACCCCAGGTGGTTGAAGGAATCGGCTCCGAATACCTGATCGGGGTTTGTCTGGTGAAAGATACCCTGATCATGCTTCTGAACCTTGACCGGATTCTGACCAGCCGGGAAACGTCCGCCCTTGCCGGGATCTCCCGCCGGGCGGAAGCCCCGCTGCCACGCTGAGGGGACGATGCTGGCCGGTTGTCCCGTATGCAGCGCCCGATACCGGCTTGACGAGCGGCGGATCGGTGCGGCGGGGATCAAGCTCCGCTGCGGCACCTGCCGGACCATCTTCAGGGTTCGTGGCGTGCCGACCGGGTCCGTACTGCCACAGGGGGCCGTCGCGGTGGTGCCGCCCCGGCCGCTACGGGTGCTGGTGGCCCATGATAGTGCCACCTCCCGCTCGACCGTCGCTGAAGCGCTGGCCGCCGAACCGTTCGCCGTCTCGTTCGTCAGCGATGGCCCCGCCGCCTATGCCGCGATCCTCGACACATCTCCCGATGTGGCGATCTTGGATGTGGCGCTGCCGGGAATGTTCGGCTTCGAAATCTGCGAAGCGGTCAGGCGGATTCCCGGGGGCGCCGACGTCAAGATCATCCTGATCGCTTCCATTTTTGACAAGACCAAGTACAAAAGGGCGCCGGTATCGCTCTACGGTGCCGACGACTACATTGAGAAACATCATATTCCCGACGAGTTGGCGCTCCGGATCTATCGTCTGCTGGCGATGACCCGTGCCGACGGGGCGGATGACACCGTTGTGGCCGGGTTGCCGGCAGCTTCGGCGCTGGTGACCGGCGAGGTGGCGGAAGCTGCCGCCGCCCCGCTTTTATGCCGGGAATTGCGTCACGACGAGGATCGGCCCGATTTTCCCGCCGGGCCGGCGAGCGAGCGGGACAAAGCCGGCAGACTGGCGCGGTCGATCGTTTCGGACATCGTGTTGTATAACCAGCCGCTGGTCGAAGAAGGGGTGCGCACGGGGATGTTTTCCAACCTCCTTGCCGAACAGCTTGCCGAGGGGCGGGCCTTGTACGAGCAGCGGGTGACGGAGTCGGTCCGGAGCGGCACGTCGTATTTCGATGATGCCGTGGCGGAGGTCGTCGAGCGGATCAGAGCCGATCAACGGCGGTAAGAAAAGTCAGTTCTGCGGATGGGCCCGGAGGGGTTGGGGTGCCCAGAAAAGGTGCTGCGGAAGGCCCCGGAGCGCGGCAGGTAGTCCGGCCGGGAGTGTTAGCCCAAGGAGAGAGTGTTGGTGGATGAACTGAAGACCCTCGTCAGCCTGCTGGAGGCCCCGGAGGAGGAAGAGCGGCGGCGCGCTGTAATCGGGCTTGCCGGCTATCCTGTCGAAGTGGCAAGGGCCCCGCTTTTTGCCGCGATGGGCGACAGCAGCTGGCGGGTGCGAAAAGAGGCGGTGAATGTCCTGGTCGGCATGTCCCCCGATGAAGCGACGATCGACGCCATTGTCTCCCTGCTGGCGGCGCCGGACAATGCCGGACTGCGGAATTCGGCTGTCGAGGCGCTGGAACGGTTGGGCGAACAGGCTACGACGTCATTGCTTCACACCATCACGGACCGGGATCATGATGTCCGCAAGTTTGTTATCGACATCCTTGGCACCATCGGCGACCGGACGTGTCTTCCCGCATTGATCGCCGCGCTCGCCGATCCGGATGCCAATGTCTCCGCGGCAGCGGCGGAAAACCTCGGCAAACTTGGCGACCCGCGCGCCGTTTCTCCGTTGGTGGCTGCCCTCGCTGCCCCCGACGTCTGGTTTCGCTATTCGGTGCTCGGCGCCCTTGCCCGGCTTGGCGTGCCGGTACCTTACGCGGTGCTGGCGCCGCTGGCGGCGGAAAATCTGCTTAAGCGGCCGGTCTTCGACTGCCTCGGGGCAGTCGGTACGGTCGAGGCTGCAGGCCTGTTGGTCAGCGGGCTGACCGATCGGGTACGGACGGTGCGGGAAGCTGCTGCCGTGGCCCTGATGCGGTTACGCGACCGGCTGGACGATCCGGCCGCGCTCACGACGCTCGATCGCCAGCTGGCGACCTTGCGGGGGACGGCCGGCATCAACGGACTGCTCGCGTCGCTCGATGCCGCCGAGCAGACGACTGTCGAGGCGGTGGTCCGTATTCTTGGCCTGATCGGCGATACGCGCGCTGCCGTTCCCCTCGTGCAGGGCGTGCGCAATGAACGGTTGCGGCGACTCTGTCTCGACGGCCTGAGAGACTTGGGCGTGACCGGGCTTGCGGCCCTGGCGGCGGCGTACCCCGAAGCCGATGACGAGGAACGGACCCTGATCCTTCATGTCTGGGGCGAACTCGGTTATGCGGCGGGGGAAACGTTCATCGAAGAGGCAATGACGGCTGGCCAGCCGGCATTGCGCCGGGCGGCCGCGGTTGCGGTCGGCAAGATCGGCCTGACCTCCCTGCTCGGGAATATCGAGGCGTTGCTGGCGGATAGCGATAGCGACGTCCGCGATGGATGTATTGGTGCTCTGGTCCGGCTGGCACCGGCCGAAAGCAATGCTGTCAGGCCGATCGCCCAGTCCCTGGCCGGCGCAGCGGCACCGGAGCGCCGGCGGGACGCGGTCCTCCTCTACGCAGCGCTGGCTGATGTGGAGCGATTGGCGCTGCTGGCCAAGGATGAGGATTCGCTGGTGCGCCGGAGCGCCGTTGTCGCCCTGGCGGAAGCCGGGCGCCGGGAAAGCCTGGGCAGCCTGGTGATGGCGCTGGTTGACGAAGATGCCGAGGTGCGGATTGCCGCGGCGACGGGGCTCGGCGAATCAGGCAACGCAGAGGTACTGGCGCCGTTGTTCGTCGCGCTGGAAGATGAGGACCCCTGGGTGCAGTGCGCCATCCTCAGAAGCCTTGGCAAGCTCGGCAGCGAGAACGCTTTGGATGCGATCGAGCAGCGGCTTTCTTCGTTCGAAGGGGTGGTGCTGATCGCCGCGCTCGAAACGCTTTCCTGTATCAAGGGGCCGCGCGCGCTGGCGCTGGTCCGGAGGGCTCTGGACAACCCCGACGAAGAGGTCGTCAAGGCGGCCATTGGCATCCTCGCCAATGATGGCACCGAATGGCTGGCCGAATCCGGCGAGCGGTTGTTGCGTCATCCTCATTGGGATGTGCGGATCACCTTTGCCCGGGCGCTGGCCCAGCTTCTTGGCGAAGCGGCGGTGCCGCAGCTGTTGGCGGCTCTCGATGCAGAAGAAGACGACCTGGTGCGCGGCCAGTTGCGCGACCTCCTCGGCAGGTGGCGGCAATGCTGAGCTTCGAGCCGGAAATTCCAATGTCCGAAGAAGAGTTCCGCCTGATCAGGGATCTGATCTACAGTCACTGTGGCCTCTTTTTCGAACCGGATTCCACCTATCTTCTGGAGAAGCGGCTGGCCAAGCGGGTGCTGCTCCACCAGTTGTCCGGGTTCCGGGACTATTACCATTTTCTCAAATACAACCGGAAGAAGGATCAGGAACTGTCGGATATCATGGACATCCTGACAACCAACGAAACGTACTTCTTCCGGGAATCCTTCCAGCTGAGGGCGTTTACCGACGAAATCATTCCGGAAATCCGCGAGGCCAAGCTGAAGGCTGGCGATCGGACGCTGCGGATCTGGAGCGCCGGCTGTTCCAGCGGCGAGGAGCCGTATACCATTGCCATGCTGCTGCTCGACATGGGCGGATTCAGCGGCTGGAACGTCGAAATCGTCGGTACCGATATCAGCCAGCGGGTTATCCAGCAGGCCCGCAAGGGATTGTACGGCAAGTCGTCGTTCCGGGTTACCGACGATTCGTACATCAGACGTTACTTCACCGAACAGGACGGCATGTACCGGGTGGGGGACAAGGTGCGGGAGCTGGTGACCATCAGTCATCTCAACCTGCTCGACTGCAGCCGGATCGCCCTGCTCGGCAGGATGGACCTGATCTTCTGCCGCAACGTGATCATCTACTTCGACCAGCTTGCCCGGAAGACCGTCATCGAGTCCTTTTACCGGACGCTCAAGGATGGCGGTTACCTGCTGCTCGGCCATTCCGAATCGCTGATGAATATTTCCACGGCATTTACCCTGAAGCATCTGAAGAACGACATGGTCTACCAGAAACCGCTGGCGGGCGCGGTGGGAGGTCGATCATGAAAAAGAAGATCAGGGTGGTAGTAATCGACGACTCGGCCTTCAACCGCCGGGCGATCACCAAAATGCTCGAAGGGATGCCCGAAGTCGAGGTGGTGGGCTATGCCGCCGACGGCGAAGAAGGGATCAGGAAGATCATCGACCTCCGGCCGGACCTGGTCACCCTCGATCTGGAAATGCCCCGTATGGACGGCTTTACCCTGCTCCGGATCGTCATGGGGTACAGCCCGACCCCGGTAATCGTCATCAGCGCCAACAGCGATGACGAAAAGGTCTTCAAGGCGTTGGAACTGGGGGCGGTCGATTTCGTGGCCAAACCTTCCCAGGGAATCTCCGAGGAACTGCTGACCATCCGCGATGATCTGCAGCAGAAGGTCCGCTCGGTTATCCATCTGAACATGGCGGGGATCATTCGCCGGGAGCGGAAAGTCGTTTCGCCGCCGGCGGTCCCCGAGGGCAGGAAGCGGCCGGCCGTTCCGGCCCGGCGCGTGCAGGAGCAGGTCGCGATCGTGGCAATCGGTGCATCGACCGGCGGCCCGCCAGCGCTGCAGAATATCCTCACCTCGTTCACCCCGCCGTTGTCGTTCAGTGTGGTTATTTCACAGCACATGCCGGCTGGCTTTACCAAGACCTTTGCCGAACGGCTCAACCGGCTCTCTCCCTTCGATGTCAAGGAGGCGGTGGATGGCGACCCGGTCAAGCCCGGTCGGGTGCTGATTGCCCCCGGCGGCTACAACCTGGTCTGTGAGCGCTCCGGCGACCAGGTGGTGGCGCGGGTGGTGAAACCCGCCAAGGAGGACCGTTACATCCCGTCCGTCGACGTCATGCTGGTTTCCTGCGCCGAGGTGTTCGGCCCGCAGACGCTGGGGGTGGTGCTGACCGGAATGGGGAACGACGGCAGCAAAGGGGTTCGTGCCGTCAAAGCGGCCGGCGGTCAGGTCCTTGCCGAGGCTGAAGCGACGGCGGTGGTTTTCGGGATGCCGAAGGAAGCGATCGCTACGGGGGTGGTGGACAAGGTGGTCCCGCTCGACCAAATGGGGCGGGAAATCCATCTGCGTTGCGGCGGTTCGGCCGAGGCTTGAGTCCCTGAGCCGGCATTCGGTCGTGGATGCCGGTATCCATAACAGGAGTATGTCATGTCGAGCGAAGAAGAGAAGGTCCTTTCAACGAGGGCCGACGAATTCCTGCAGGTTTTCAAAAAGGGGGCGGAGTTTACCCAGGATTTGCTGAAGGAAAACGAACGACTCCGCTACCGGGTTTTCCAGCTGGAGGAAGCGGCACGGGGTGGCGGCAGCTCTGTCAGTCTGGCTGACGAGAACCGCACGCTCCAGAAACGAGTCGAGGAGCTCGAACGGGAAAAGGATGAAATCCTGGGCCGGATCAGGCAGATCGAGGCTGAGAATAACGATTTTGCCGCCCGTTACGTCGAAATCGAAGAGGAGAACAACAATCTGGCAAACCTGTACATTGCCAGCTACCAGCTCCACTCGACCCTCGATTACCGGGAAGTGCTCCAGATCATCACCGAGATCATCATCAATCTGATCGGCGCCGAAGAATTCGCCGTCATGCTGCTCGACGAGAAGACCGAGGTGCTGAGCACCGTTGCTGCAGAAGGGGTGGCACTGGCGGAACTGCCGGCGGTCCGGCTCGGCGAGGGGCTCATCGGCTCCATTGCCAGTACCGGTGACAACTATTTTGCCGAAGATCCAGCGAGCTATGCCCACGATCCCCTGCATCCGATGGTCTGCATCCCCTTGAAAATCAAGGATCATGTTATCGGGGTGATCGTGATTTACAAACTGCTGGTCCAGAAAACTTCATTCGTCCAGGTCGACTACGAGCTCTTCACCCTGCTGGCCGGACATGCGGCGACGGCGATTTTCAGTGCCAGACTTTACGCCCAGTCCGAACGAAAACTCTCAACGATGCAGGGGTTCATCAATCTTCTCACCAAGTGAGCCACTTTTCTTCCGGGGGGCATGTACGATGGCGAACCGAAAAATCCTGATAGTTGAAGATTCACCGACCATGCGCCAGTTGATTGCGTTTGCCTTGCGGCGACTCCCCGGTCTGACTGTCATTGAGGCGTCGGACGGCGTCGACGGCTTGAAAAAGCTGGCGGCCGAGCAGGTCGACCTCATCTTTACCGATATCAACATGCCGATCATGGACGGCCTCAAACTGGTGAGCCTGGTCCGCAACGATCCGGCTCACTGCCAGATTCCAATCGTCATCATCACCACTGAAGGGGCAGCGGAGGACCGTGACCGGGCCATCGCCCTCGGCGCTAACGACTATATTACCAAGCCGATCCAGGCTGGGCGAATCATCGCGGTGGCAAGGGAATTGCTAAAGTTACCGTAACCGACGTTGCCGGTGCTACGCCGGCAATCCGGAACCGCCGCAATTCCGCAGCCTCTGCCGCTCTCCAAGGGGGTGAATGAAGCTCGGCCATCCAAGGAGCTGATCGTGAAACGCCTGCTGGTTCCCGCCATTCTGCTGTTTCTGTTGCCCGTCGTCCTGTTTGCCGCCGATTACCGGGTCGTCACATTCTCTACGGATAATGCCGGTAAGATCGTCTTCGAGCACCCGCTCCATCTCAAGGCGCTCGGCAGTGATTGCACCCTGTGCCATAACTCCCTGTTCGCCATCGGCAAGAAGGCCGCGCCGGTTTCCATGGCGGAAATGGAGAAGGGGAAGTCCTGCGGTGCCTGCCATAACGGCAAACGGGCCTTCCCTTTGGCCGAATGCATCCGTTGCCATGTCACCAAGGAAGTGCCGATCAGCATCCCCGATTTCGGTACCGTAACCTTCAGTCATCGCTTCCACATGGGCCTTGGCGCTTATGGCTGCGCCGACTGCCACAACGCCATCTTCAAGGCAAGTACCGACAATTCCCATGCGACGATGGCCCAGATGGAAAAAGGGGCATCCTGCGGTGCCTGCCATGACGGCGCTACCGCTTTCACCGTCAAGGCGAACTGCACCAAGTGCCATATGGTCCGGGATATCTCCTTCGCCGCCGATGCGCATTTCAGCCATGATTACCACCTCGGCCTCAGCTACAATTGCACCGACTGTCATAGCAGGTATTTCATCGCCGGGCCGAACAGCCATCGCTATACCATGAAAGAGATGGAGACCCAGCAGTCGTGCGGTGGCTGCCACAACGGCAATACCGCCTTTTCCGTCAAAGGTGACTGCGGCAAATGCCACACTGACGTCCGGGAGGTGACCTTCAGCCAGGGCAACGCCTTCTTCAGCCACCGTGTCCATACCAAGATCCTCAATTGCGACAACTGCCACAGCGGAATCTTCATCGGTGGCGTCAACAGTAAGCGCTATACGATGGCCGACATGGAAAAAGGACTCTCCTGCGGCGTCTGTCATGAAGGGAAAACCGTCTTCGGCGTCGACGGCAACTGCGACAAATGTCACGTCAAGACCGACGATGTCAAATTCAAGACTGCGACGGCCGGGACGGTCACTTTCAGCCATGGCTTCCACCGCCAGCTCTATGGTTGCAGCGACTGCCACAACGGGATTTTCCGTGCCGGGGCGGAGCGGAAAAGTTATACCATGGCGGAAATGGGGCAGGGCAAATCGTGCGGGGCCTGCCATGACGGTACCACCGCTTTTGCTGCCACTGCCGCGGCGAACTGCGGCAAATGCCATCCTCTCGGCGACGTGACCATGGCCGACGATTCCCGCTTTCCACACGTCAAGCATCTTGAATCGCTGGGGTGTGGCGACTGCCACAACGATCTGTTCCGTCCCGGTCCCGGTAACCCGCGCACGACTATGCCGCAGATGGAGGAAGGGAAATCCTGCGGCGCCTGCCACGACGGCAAGACCGCCTTCAGTGTCCGCGGCGATTGCAGCAAATGCCACCGCTCAACCACCGATATCGTCTTCAATGTCCCCCAGACCGGCGCCACCCGGTTCAGCCATGCCTTCCATACTGGTCTCTATTCCTGTGGCGATTGCCACTACGCCGTCTTCGGCGCCGGGGCGACGGCGAAGCGGTATACCATGAAGGAGATGGAGGGGGGGAAATCCTGCGGTGCCTGCCACGACGGGAAAACTGCCTTTGCCGTAACCGCCGATTGCACCAAGTGCCATCCGGTCCGGGAGATATCGTTCAAGAAATCGGGCGCGTCCTTCAGCCATTCCTTCCATATCCAGGCCTATCGCTGTTCCGATTGCCACGATGCGCTTTTTCGCCCTGCCGCCGACAATCGCCATACGACGATGCCGGAGATGGAAAAGGGTAAATCGTGCGGGGCCTGTCACGACGGCAGCACCGCCTTTGCCGTGACCGGTAGCTGCGGACGGTGCCATCCGGTGACCAAGGCGGTGAAATATGCCCTGCCGGATTCGGTCGGCAGCGTCACGTTTAGTCACCATTATCACCTCGGCAAAGGGTATGGCTGTGTTGACTGCCACAGCAAGATTGTCGCCGCGGGAGCTGCCAGCCGCTCTTTCACCATGAAGGAGATGGAGGCCGGCAAGTCGTGCGGCGCCTGCCACGGTTTCAGCATGGCCTTCAGCGTCAAGGACCCGATCAACTGCGAGAAATGCCACCAAAAGTGGAACTGAGCGCTGTCAGGCGCTGATGTTTGTGCCGGTTTCGCCCCCGCCGGCCATGGCAAACATGTTTGCATGGCCGGCGTTTTTGTGCTAATAACAAACCTTTGCTGCATACCGATTGACCCTGGTGGAGGTTACCCGTGGACGAAAAATATATCCCCCGAACCGTCGAGGAAAAGTGGCAACGGATCTGGGAGGAAATGAAGACTTACAAGGTCACCGAAGATTCTGCCAAGAGCAAATATTATCTCCTCGAAATGTTCCCCTATCCCTCGGGGCGAATCCATATGGGGCACGTCCGCAACTACTCCATTGGCGACGTGGTGGCGCGTTACAAGCGGCTGCGCGGCTATAACGTCCTTCATCCCATGGGGTGGGACGCCTTCGGCATGCCGGCGGAGAACGCGGCGATCCAGCACAAGAGCCACCCGGCCCACTGGACCTACGAGAACATCGCCTACATGCGCGGCCAGCTGAAAAAGATGGGGCTCTCCTACGACTGGGACCGCGAGCTGGCCACCTGCGACCTCGACTACTATCAGTGGGAACAGCGGCTGTTCCTGCAGATGTATGAGAAGGGGCTGGTCTACAAGAAGTCCTCGTCCGTGAACTGGTGTCCCACCTGTGAGACGGTGCTGGCCAACGAACAGGTGGAAGACGGCTGCTGCTGGCGCTGCGACAGCGAGGTGGTGCTGAAGGAGCTTGAACAGTGGTTCTTCCGGATCACCGAGTATGCCGAAGAGTTGCTCGACAACACCTGGCAGCTCCCCGGCTGGCCGGAGCGGGTGTTGGTGATGCAGCGCAACTGGATCGGCAAGAGCTTCGGTTGCGAGATCGACTTTCCCGTGGAAGGGAGCCTGGCCAAGGTCACAGTTTTCACCACCCGCCAGGACACGCTCTACGGCGCCACCTTCATGTCGCTGGCCCCGGAGCACTCCCAGGCCCTCGAACTGACCACGCCGGAAAACCGGGCCGAAGTCGAGGCGTTCATCGAGCGGGTCAAGAAGACCGACAAGGCCCGGCGGACCGCCGAAGATTTCGAAAAGGAAGGGGTCTTCACCGGCTCCTACTGTATCAACCCGGTGACGAACCGGCGGATGCCGATCTATCTTGCCAACTTCGTCCTGCTCGACTATGGGACCGGTGCAGTGATGGCAGTGCCGACCCACGACCAGCGCGACTTCGAGTTTGCCGCCAAATACCGGCTGCCGTTGCAGGTGGTGATCCAGCCCGAAGGGGCCGTCCTCGACCCCGGGGCGATGACCGCCGCTTATACCGAGGTGGGGATCCTGACCAACTCCGGGCCTTTCGACGGTCTGCGCAGCGACGAAGCCAAGGAACGGATCGCCGATTACCTGGAGCGGGAAGGGGTCGGACGGAAAACCGTCAATTACCGGCTCCGCGATTGGGGGATTTCCCGGCAGCGTTACTGGGGCAACCCGATCCCGGTTATCAATTGCGACATCTGCGGCGTGGTGCCGGTGCCGGAGAAGGACCTGCCGGTGGTGCTGCCGATGGACGCCACCTTTACCGGCGAGGGGGGGAATCCGCTGGCCAAGGTCCCCTCGTTCGTCAATGTCACCTGTCCCCAGTGCGGTGCCGCCGCGCGCCGCGAAACCGATACGATGGACACCTTCGTCCAGTCCTCCTGGTACTTCCTTCGCTACTGCTGTCCCGATTTCGCCGCCGGGCCGCTCGACCGGGCGCGGGCCGAATACTGGATGCCGGTGGACCAGTATATCGGCGGCATCGAGCATGCGGTGCTCCATCTTCTCTACGCCCGTTTCTTCACCAAGGTGCTCCGCGATCTCGGCTACGTGAATGTCGATGAGCCGTTTAAAAACCTGCTCACCCAGGGGATGGTGATCAAGGATGGCGCCAAGATGAGCAAGTCGAAGGGGAACGTCGTCGACCCCGACGCGCTGATCAACCGTTATGGCGCCGATACGGCCCGGTTGTTCTCGCTCTTTGCCGCCCCCCCCGAGAAGGACCTGGACTGGAGCGACCAAGGGGTCGAGGGGAGTTACCGTTTCCTCAACCGGGTCTGGCGGCTGGTTTACGACACGCTTCCTTTCATCTCGACGGCGGGGGCGGTCAAACCGGACCAACTCGGCGACGAGGCCAAGGTGCTCCGGCGGACGGTGCACAAGACGATCCGGAAAGTCACCGACGATATCGACGAGCGCTTCCATTTCAATACCGCCATCGCTTCGATCATGGAGCTGGTCAATGCCGTCTATGCTTTCGAGCCGAAGAACCTGCCGGCCAACGCCGCAGTGCTCAAGGAAGCGGTTGAAAGCATCGTCCTGCTCCTTTCCCCCTTCGTTCCCCATGTGGCCGAAGAGCTCTGGGCGGCACTCGGTCATGCCGGCGGGGTCGAGCAGGCCGGCTGGCCCGGCTTCGACGCCGCAGCGGCAGTGGATGAGGAGCTGCTGATCGTTATCCAGGTGAATGGCAAGGTGCGCGGCAAGGTGACCGTTCCTGCCGGCGCCGCCGAGGCCCAGGTCAAGGAATCGGCCCTTGCCGACGAACGGGTCGGCTCCTGGCTTGAAGGGAAGCAGGTGCGGAAAGTTATCTACGTCCCCGGCAAGCTGCTGAACATTGTGGTCGGGTAGGCTGCGGTGGCCGGCGTCATGCGGAAATACTCGCTCGTCTGCCTGCTGGTGCTGGCCATGGCGCTCGGCGGCTGCGGCTACCACACGATGATGCCGGCCCGCGGCGAATTCGGTCGCGGCGGCAAGACCATCGAGGTATCGATCTTTGCCAACCGCACCTATCGGCCGAACATCGAGGCGGTAATTACCGACAGCATCATCGATGAACTGGTCAGACGCGAGGGTGCCCAGGTGGTCAATTCGGGGGGTGAGATCGTCCTCTCGGGGACGGTGCTCTCCTATGGGACTGCCGCCGTCTCCTACACCGCCACCGATACGGTCAAGGAGTACCGGGCGACCATCACGACCGAGGCGACATTGCGCCGGGTTGGCGACGGCAAGGTGCTCTGGAAGGGGATTGTCTCGGCCAATACGGTCTTCCCGGCCAACGACGACCTCGTCCTTCAGCAGAACAGCGAAGACGACGCCATCCGGGCAATCTGTCGCAAACTGGCGCAGCAAATTTATCTGCATACAACCGAGGATTTCTGAGTTGCCGCTGGCAGTGGCTCTCGCTCCTCTCCTCCCATCCCCATGAAAGTTGAAGAACTCGAAAAAACGCTTTCCCGGGGCGAAATCGGCCCACTCTATTATTTCCATGGCGACGAGCCGTATCTCATGGAACGGGCGGCCAAACGCCTGGTGGACCGGGTGGTCTCCGCCGACTTCCGGGATTTCAATCTTGACGTTTTTTACGGCAATGAGGTCAAAGGGGAGGAGATTGCCACCGCTGCCCAAACGTTGCCGATGTTCGCCGAGCGGCGACTGGTGCTGGTCAAGCGGGCGGGCGACCTGAATGCGGCGGCGCTGGATCTTCTGCTGCCGACTGTTACCGATCCGCCATCATCCACCTGTCTGGTCTTTCTCGGCGAAAAGGTCGACCAGCGGAAAAAGTTCTTCCAGGAAGTGAAAAAGCACGGCGAGCTGGTCGACTGCAAGCGCCCCTACGAGAACCAGCTCGGCGCCTTCATCCGCGAGGAGGCGCGCGAACTCGGCAAGCGGGTTGAACCGGCGGCGGTGGAACTGTTGCTTTACCTCGTGGGGAACAATCTCGGCGAGCTGGCGACGCAGCTGGCCAAGGTCGCTACGTTTGCCGGCGAGCGCGAGACGGTTACCGTAGCCGACGTCAAGGAGATCGTTTCGGACACCAAGGTCGAGAGCGTCTTCGATCTGGCCAATGCCCTGGGAGAGCGTAACCTGGTCAAGGCGTTTCGCAGTCTCGCTACGATCCTCCGGGACGGCGAGGCGCCGCTGATGCTCCTGGCGATGATTGCCCGCCATTTCCGCCAACTCTGGCGGGTGCGCGAGCTCGTGGCAAAACAGGTCGGCCAGCAGGAGATTGCCCGCCAGACCGGCATCAATCCGTATTTTCTCAAGGGGATTGTCGATCAGGCCCGCAACTTTTCCGTAGCCGAGCTGCGGGACGTTTTCGAAGCGCTTTATATGGCTGACCTGGCCCTCAAGGGAGGCGAGGGGGGCGGGAAACCGGCGCTTGTCATGGAGCGGTTGGTAATGGGTATCTGCGGTCCGCGAGGCTGACTGCCTGCCGTCGGAAGGAGCTAGGTGACGGCTTCGTTGCGGTGAGACGAAATTCGGGAACAAAAAAAGGGACACCATGTATTGGTGTCCCTTTTCGTTTAACGGTTCGGGAGTGGACTAGCCGAGAGTATTGACCAGCTTGGCGAGACGCGATACGCTCCGTGAAGCGTTGCTGGTGTGGATAATCCCCTTCGAGGCGGCCTTGTCGATAACCGGGATGGCGGCCTGGAGTGCTTCCTTGGCCAGCGCCTGGTCTTTGGCCTCGACTGCTTCGCGTACACGCTTTATAAAAGTCCGCAGAGTGGAGCGGTAGTGTTTGTTTTTCAATTGACGCTTTTTGTTCTGCTTGATCCTTTTCAGGGCCGACTTGTGATGAGCCAAACTGCACCTCCATTTTGTGTATGAATTCAGGGGATTTTCGTTTTTCGAAAGGTACTTTGATACCACTGCCGGGCGGTTGTGTCAAGGGAAAAATGCCGGTGCGGGTGGGCGATGGGGAGAGAAAAAACGGGCGGGCCAGTTGGCCCGCCCCAATAACAACCCCTGAAGGAGACGGTGGTCAGAAACGCTTTTAGAACCGGTAGCCGATACCGAGCGATCCCGAATAGACGGTGCCGTCCTGGTCGCCGTACACGTAGGGGGCATCGTCGATGAACTGCTGGAAGCCGGCCTGGGCGGTGACGAACAGATTCGTCGTGACGTTATAGGTACCGCCGACGCTCAGGTCGATCTGCCGGTAGTGGAGATCGGAGTACTCCTGGATCGCCGGGAGGTCCTCCAGTGCGTAAAACGAGGATGTCAGGACGGCGTCGGTATAGCCGAGTTCGGCCAACGACGGGAAATAGAGCCCGTTGATCCGCGCCTTGGCGTCGTTGTACATCGCGTTGGCAAACAGTTTGAGCTGCTCAGTTGCTTCGTAGTTGGTGCTGAGTGAGACGGTGTGGACATCAATGTCGTACTGATAGTTGTCACAGGTCGACCCAAACTGGGTCGATACGATTACGCCCGCTCAGCCGTCGTAAAGTCCCTGGCACATCATGTTTTCCGTCTTCTGCTTCTGATAGTTGTATGCCAGAGTCATGGCTACCTTGTCGGTTGGGGCATACCAGACGGTAAGCCCGGGGCCGTGGGAGGTCTGCTTCCAGGCCCCCTTGTTGAGGTCGTTCCGCTCTGCCTTGATCCGGTAGTAGGCGGTCGTCGAGAAGCGGGGTCCGGGTGACCAGGTGGCGGAGACGTTTCCTTCGTGAACCGTGTCCGGCTGGTTGGAGAGGTCCGCGGTCCGCCGGTTGTAGAAGTCTATTCCGTAAGTCGGGCCGTTGCCGACGGTGATGTTACCGCTGACGTCGGTCATCGGCACGAGCGCTGCTGCCGGGGTAACGAAGGGGTCGTCGATTTTCTTGAAGGTGTAGCTTGCCCGGGCGGAAAGGGTGGTGGACGGACGGGTATTGATCGACGCCTTGACGGTGTGAATCTTGGAATCGCCGAATTCCTGCTCGTGCCGGTTTACTTCATTGAAGTCGTAGCCGAGTCGCAGGGTGGTCCGCCGGGCCAGACGATAGACCGCGTCGAGGCCGATGGTGTAGCTGTCGCGGCTGAGCGACGAGTACCGCGTGGCCTGCAGCGAGGTCGGATCGGGAACGAACTGGTTCGGGGCGGTGCCGGTACCGCTGAGAGTGGTGAAAGCGATCCCGACATCATCGTTGCGGATTTTTTCTGTCTTGCCGCGCAGCGTGAAGGTGAGCCGCTTGCCCACCTTGGTGGTAACCCGGCCGCCGAAGGAGTCGTAGGTGGATTCGAGCTTCTGCCGGTCCAGGGTGAAAATCCCCGGCTCGTCGCTCTTGCTGCTGTCGACCTTGGTATTGACGTAGCTGGCGAATACCGATGCTTCGCCGGGCAGGTCGACCTTCGCCTTGACGACATGGCTGTTCTTGTTCGAGTCGGGGGTGGCGTCGTAGCGAAGCGGCCCGTTTTCGTAATCGTAGAGCAGCCGGTTGTCGAACGGACCGTTGACCGCATAGGCCTGGCCGGGGGAGAGGGCCGGGTCGTACAGGCGGGTCGGCGCGGCGGCATTTTCCCGGAACTGGCGGTTGAGGAAGGTGTAGGTGAGGGTCAGCAGTCCGAACCGGCCGGTCACCCCCGCCGAGATGTCCCGGGTGTTCTCGTCGATGTTTTTCCCGCCGCCGGTGATATGGCAGGAGGTACACTTGCTCATGCCGATCGACTGTTCGACCCCCTCCCGCTGCTCGTTCCGGTAGTTAAAGTGGAACGTCAGGTTCGGCAACTGGGGGATGGTGAGATCGGTGTCGCTTTTCCATTCCCGGCGGACGATGGAAAAGTCGCTGTTCGGCGTCAGGTCCTCGCCGTAGAGGGTGGCGCGGCCGATCTGCTGGGCCTGGTAACCGGCCGGCGGCGTGGCTGAACTGCCGCCGTACGCCGGGGTGGTCGTCCCGGGGAGCGGCGTGTACCAGTAGCCGGGGACGGTATTCGGCGTCAGCGGCAACGGGTTGGCCGCATTACCGGTATAGCTGCTGGCGGGGGGAATCGCCGCGTCAAGGTAGTTCAACTGGTCGTGATCGAGCCAGTGCTGGAAGGCATCGTAGCTGAACGAGGTCCTGAAGACTCTTTTGACGTCGAGCGTCCCCTCATGGGTCTGGTCACGGGAATCCATGAAACGGCTGGTACCGTCAAAGACGATCCCCTGTTCCCGCACCCTAAGGTCGACCTTGCCATAGGGGTTGACCCCCGGTTTGGTCCTGATAACGGAATATTCGTTGACTCTCTTGATGTCGTCACTCACCGCGATCCCCGCACCGCCGGTTTCGACGGTGGCCGAGACGGAGCTGGCCGAGTTTTCTGCCGAAACCGACAGTGGGACGAACAGCATCAGGAGCGGCAACGGGATCAGCAGTTTTCTGGCAAAATTCATGGTTGCTCCTTTCCTTAAGCTGTTTTAGCGGGTCAGCCCCTTTGCACCGTCGGGCCATCCCTTGGTGCCCGTCGTGTTGACGGACGGAGCGGTCTGGGACGGCAGGTCACTGCCGTGAATCTGGGTATGGCAGACGGTGCATTTGGTGCCGAAGCCCATCCGCCATCCATCGGCACCGAACTTGTTGGTGTACTGGACATCGTTGGTGCCGGAAACCGTCGTCCCCGGGGTGATGCCGTTGATCTTGCTGGCGTCGAGGGCGGTGTTGCCCGGATCGACCGTGGCCCCATCGCGTACCGCGTGAAAGTGCATTTCGTGGCACTGGAGGCAGAGGAACGGTTCGTTCTGCCGCAGCAGGTTGTTGGCGACGGTGCCATGGGCGTCGTGGCAGATGGTGCAGTCGTCCTGAACGGGGGCGTGCTCGAAGACGAACGGCCCCTGGTAGCGGCTGTGGCAGTTGAAACAGAGATCGTTCACCCGCTCTTCGCTGCGCAGGTTCCTGAGGGTCGAGCCGTGAGCCTGGTGGCAGCTCGAACAGGTCATTTTCCCTTCCTTGATCGGGTGATGCGACGGGAAGTTGGCCTTGGCCTGGTATTCCTGATGGCAGCCGTAGCAGAGTTCCGGCTCCGCTTTTTTCAGGCTCTTTCGGACGGCGTTCTTCGGCTGATGGATGGCGTGGCAGTCGGTGCAGGCCACATCGTTGAGGGCGTGCTCGTTGCCGTGCCATTCCATGAGCGCGCCGGCGCTATGGCATTTCAGGCAGAGCGCGGAGGCCTGGTCAGCCGCCAGCTGACCAAACGTGAGGATTTTTGCCGGGTCGCCGTCCTGGGCGTGGAGGCTGCCGGGACCGTGGCACGATTCGCACCCCTTAGTTCCGCCCAGCAGTTCGAATTCGGCCAGCCGGCCGTGAACCGTGGCGGCGAAGGGCGCCATCTTGTCTTCGTGGCACTGGGCGCATACTGCGTCGCCCGTATAGGTTGCCCCGTCAATGACCGGCAGGGTAAGCATCCGTTCGCGAATGGCCCCGGTCGCGCAGGCGCCGAGAGCCAGCGAAATGGCGGCAAGAATCGCCAGATGCACCAGTCGGGTTGCAGGCAGCAAGTTTCGCATGACTTCTCCTTTCCGTGATGGTGTGACATTGCAGCGGTAAAACGGTACGTTGCACCATGAGGCGGGGAATTCCCCCGTGACGAACTCACCTCCTTTTCTGGTTGGCCGGCTGGCGGGAAAATTGCTTGGCTGCCGGGTGTATAAGTGTTGCTAATTAGCCTCTTGTGATGTATTGAGATTATCGATGAACCGAAAAGGAAACAAAAGCGAATCATTCTGATAGCGCTATAAGCACTGCTTATGTGTCGATCAGGGAGGGAGTAGGGAATCAGGAGATGGAAACACTCTATTTGAAGACGTTACTGGTGGCGGCGGACAAGGGGAGCTTCTCCAAGGCGGCGGCGGACCTGTGCATCACTCAATCGGCCGTATCGCAACGGATCAAGTTTCTGGAGGAACGCTACGGCTGCGAACTGCTCGACCGATCCGGACCGGTGGCGCTCCTGACCCCGGCTGGGGAGATGGTGGTGAAGAAGGCGCAGGCGATCCTCGAACTCGAGCACGCCTTGCACGAGGAACTGCAGAAGTTTCACGGTAAGCAGCGGTTGTCGCTCTGCTGCACTCCCTCCTTCGGGATTTCGTACCTGCCGGGGATTCTCAACCGGTTCATGATGGGCAATGCCGATATCGTCGATCTGAAGTTCATGTTCTATACCCCCGAACAGGCGGTCAAGGGGCTGACGGAACGTGAATTCGACATTGGCATCATCGAACATTGCGAAGATCTCGATCTGAGTGAGTTCACCACCATTCCCCTGCCGAAGGATGAACTGGTTTTCGTCAGCGCCCCGGCGCTCGGCCTGGAGTCTCCCGTTGCCGCCATCGACACGCTGCTTGAGCAGCGGCTGATCACTCGCAAGGACGGCTGCAGCTCGAAAAAGCTGTTGCGGCTCAATCTTGAAGCGCTCGGCCGTGAGCTGGAGGATTTCAAGAGTATGGTGATTTACGACGATCTACGGCTGACGGTGGAAACGGTCCTCTCCGGCGGTGGGATCTCTTTCATGTCGACGAGTCTCATTCACCGGCATCTGCGCAGCGGAACACTTTTGGAGCACCGGGTGGCAGGGTTCTGTCACAGCCGGTTCCGGACCGTTGCCCTTGGCCGGGTGAAGCGGAACGATGCGTTGGTGGAGGATTTTCTGGAATGTATCAGTTCGGAATTTGCCGAACGGTGTGACTGGGGCGGGGAGGCATGAAAAAAGGGTGGGCCGTGGCGGCCCACCCTTGGGGTGAAACAATTGCTGCCCAGTGGCTGTTGCTTACTTGGCGGCCACTTTGGAGTGCTTCTTCACCGGAGTCGGGCAGGCAGTGTTGCCGGAGTGCTTCTGTACCCAGTTCTCCTGGATGAAGTTGAGGTCCATCGGCTTCAGGCCGTGCTCGATGGAGGACTTCTTGTCACGGCCGCCACCCATCAGCATCGGGTCGCCTTTGTAGCCGAGGGCTTTCCAGTCGAGCCGGTTACCACCCATATGGCAGTCGCCGCAGGTGAGAGCCTCTTCTTTCGGGGCAATCATGTGGTCCTGACCGATATAGGAAACCGTGCTGACGAACTGGTACTTACCGCTGTAGGGGAGACCGGACCCTTTGGCGCCGTCTTCGAGAGACTTCTGCCAGTTCAGGGTGACCCAGAGCCCTTTGTACTGCTGGAAGACATTCAGGTACTTGAACTGCGCATCCATCGGCTGCTTGCCGGTGAAGTACTTGAACGGATAGATCTTGGCATTCTTCTCGGTGATGGAGCCGTAAGGCTTCATCATGATCAGCGGCTTGGAAGGATCCTTGATCTTGTCGCCTTTCATGTAGCGGTCGATGGTGCCGTCATACCACATGTAGGTCGGAACAACGTTTTTGGCCCATTTCCAGGTCCCTTTGGCGTTGTCGAAGGCGATCCGGCCTTCCTGGGGCGGCAGCTTCAGCTTGTCGCCGACGGTCGACCAGTCCCAGCCCACGCGGGTAGCTTTGCCGCGGGCGAAGTAGGGGATGTGGCAGGTCTGGCAGGCCACGGTCTTGAGGTGATTGTTGATGAGGGCGCGGTTACGGGATTTCTGGTGCGGCGCATTCTTGCCGCTGTGGCAGTTTTCGCAGAAAACGCGGCCGTCGTAAGTGGCCATCATGGTCGAGGCACCGGCGATGCGGTGGTCCTTGGTGGTGTGGCAGGCCTGGCAGGTCATCCCCTGGCCGCCTTTTTCCTTGCTGGCCATGTGGACGTCGAGGGACTTGTCCGCCGTGTTGAGGGTCGAGTCGAGGTCGCCGTGCTTGACGCCGTCATCGCCGCCGCCGGAGTAGTGGCAGGCGCCGCAGTTTCTGATCGTCGGCAGCCCAACGCTGACGGCCGCTTTCTTGAGATCGGTGAAGTCGCTGATGACGTCGTCTTCTCTGCCGTAGTCGCCTTTCTGGGCATGGCAGATCAGGCAGTCGATCTTCGTCGTATCTTTGAAGTTGAAGTTCTTCTCGTTCCAGACGTAGCTCGGGTGGCACTCGCTGCAGTGCCCGCGGGCCTCCTGATTCGGGCCACCTTCGACGGAAACGCAGAAGGCATTCAGCATGTTTGTCTTGCCGTATTCGACGTTGCTGTGTTCATAGCCTCTGACATGCCCCTTGGTCGGCCCTTTCCAGAGCCAGTGCGGGGTCTTGATGATGTCGTCCGCTTCTTTCTCGTGGCACTCAAGACACTTCTTGGTGACCTCGGTCCCACTCTTGAACGGCCCGGTGATGAAGTCGGCGTGATCGACCTGCGCCATCCCGGTGCCGGAAATGGCGAGCAGCGCTGCGCCGACGATCACTCCGGTCAAACCCTTTTTCATGGTAGCTCCTTGTTCACTTCTGCAGTTCATTGTGTAGTAGTAACGATATATGCAAATAATTTAATGTATTGGCGCCAAATAAATGCAGCATCGGTTTGATGCTGCATTTATTTAAAGCTCCGTTTGGCGTGTGCCGTTAGCAGCCTGCGGTCTTGCGGAACAGCTTGCTGACGTTCTTGCCGCTGGCGTTGTCATACTTGCAGCGGATTTCGTCGCCTTCCACGATCCGGTGGTCTTTGAACTTGTCGAGAGTCAGGTCATCGTTGATGGTAATGGTGACGTTCTTGCCGGACTTGTTGTCCTTCAGGATAGCGGTGGCCGTCTTGGCGCCTGCAGCCATTTCGATCTTCTGGATGACCCCAACCATCTTCACCTCTTCGGCGCTGGCTACGCGAGAGAACGAGACGATGCTGAGGGCCATGAGGGTGATTGCCATGACGATGGATACTGCTTTTTTCATTGTTCTGCTCCTTTTCTTGGGTTTTGACGGGGTCTTTCCGCCGTCGTCATACACCGATCTACGTTGACTTTACCTGTCCTCCGAAGTAAGGGGGGCTTGCGCCCCCCCTTTGCATATATCAAGGGCTATAATAATATAGCCGATAATATATATCAAACTAAAAATGTAGTTCGAAGGTGGCGTAGACGTCTTCGGCGTTACGCAGCGGCGCCGTCATCTGAGCGCTCATCGGAGAGTTCAGCTCCGCCATGTCGACCGGAGCGCCGAGCCAGGAGTTGCTGCCGGTGTAATCGAAATCATAGTACTGGTAGCCGATCCTGAAGAACACTTTGCTGAAGTACGAAGAGATCGGCTTCAGCGGCAGTTCCTGGATCAGGTAAGCTTCGTAGACGTTGCCGCGGGTACCCACTTTGGTCGTCCACATGTCATCCTCGGCCGGCGAGAAGGTGATCCAGTTCTTGGAGCCGTGGTTGAACTCGAAGCCGAGCTTGGTGAGGGTCGGGAGGAAGTCGTAACGCATCCCGGCAAAGACCGACCAGCCGGTGGTGCTGTTCGGGGAACCCGACCAGAGGAGGCCCTGGTTGGTTTCGATGTAAGACTGGCCGGACGGATCGTAGGGGTTGTAAAGCTTCAGCGTGTTGCTGTTCGGATGGGTAACGTCGACGGCACCCTGGACGAACCAGTTGAAGGTACCGGGGCCGACGTTCTTCACTTCACCCAGCAGGTTGACACCGTACCAGTCGATGTCGCCCAGGTTGGCTTTCGGCCCGGTCAGCATCTGCGAGAACGGCCCGGTAACCATCTCGGGAGCATCGAAGACGTTGAAGGCCCGGTTGTACTGGAGGAGGACCTGCAGGGCGTCGGTGTTGTACGGCGACATCTGGACGCCGATCATGTCGGTGTCTTTCAGCGAGTTGCCGACGCTCCGGGTGTCGGAGAGGCCGGTGCTGAAGCCGCGGCCGTAGCAGAACTTGCCATAAGCGCCGGGGAGCATGTCGAAGTCCGGGGCCCAGCCGAGGGTCAGGCCGTCAAAGGCATAGTTGACGAGCAGAGCCGGAATCCCACCAACGCCGGGGCGCTTGGTATTGTTCTTGAGGTGGGTCGGAATCCCGTCAGTGGAGGGACGGCGGCCGATGGAGAACCAGATCGGCTCGTCGGCGATGTTTTCCCAGTCCACATAGATCCGGTCGACATCGAGGAAGCTGGAGCCGGGGAGGTGGCCGATGGTGCCGTCAAAGAGACCGGCCCGGTCGAAGGAGTACGCGGTATTGCCAGCCTGGAGCACGCTGTCGCTCTGGTTGCCCCATGCCTTGTACATCAGCAGCCGGGCAGCGAAGGTGACGTTTTCGACCGGCTTGGCATTGAGGTTCAAGCCGAAGCGATGGGTGTAGACGGCGGTGTTGCTGACGGTCGACGCCGGAGCAGCGCTGCCGACGAACGGACCGGTCGGGCCGAAGGGTTGGGCGTAGGGGCCGAGGCCGAGGTACGTCGCTGCGCCTGCCGGCGAGGTGCTGGTGGCAGGGGTGAAGCCCGGCATGAAGGGATAGTAGCTGGGCGACTCGGCCCGGAGATAATCGTAGCGGAACATGTAGTCACCGCTGATGGTCAGCCAGCGGCCGAGCGACTTGCTCTCGACCCGGTCGACCTTGTGGGCCGTGTCTTTCAGCTGGTCCTTCAGGAGGTTCAGCTCTTTCTCCAGTGCGTCCATCTTCTGTTGCAGGTCCTGGTCAGCCGCCAGAGCTACGACCGGCTGGCAGAGCCCGAGCAACAGGGCACCGGCCAGAACCTTTGAGGTTGTGCGCTTCATGTTTTCTCCTTTCTGTGGGTGTGATGCATCGCAATGTGCCAGACAGTGCACAAAAAAAAACCGCGGTTACCGGTTCGCCAAGGAAGACTTGCGACTTCTTTGTGTTCACCTCCTTTATTACGAAGTGACGGCGGGAATTATAGTGAAATTTCAATAGAGTTCAACGTTTTTTTACGTGGCAATTATTATTTTCGACCAAAAGTCAATATAGTTAAACATTCAAATTTCCGAATAAGCAATTTAAATGCCACGAATGGATGTTGCGCTTTTCCGGACGGTTAGGTGTTTTACGGTGAAATGACGGGGGTGGGATTCGGTGATTTGGCGGTGGGCGAGCCTGTTTTTTGACAGATGCGTGTCGGTGACGGTGTGGTTGTGTGCCGACAAATCGAGGTTGACGTGAGAACCGGCAATTGCGTAGTATTATCGGATTAACCGGTTTGCGAATCGGCAGCGGGTCGCGTTGCCGGCTTGTTGCCGGTCTGGCGCTGACCGACCAAGAGGACCCGTGGACGGACAAAAACTTCTCTATATTGAAACGTTTGGCTGTCAGATGAATGTCAGCGATTCGGAAAAGATCGCCACACTCCTCCAGGAGTGCGATTACCACCCCACCAGCGATGTCTCGCGGGCAAACCTGATTATCCTCAACACATGCAGCGTTCGGGCAAAGGCCGAGCAAAAAGTTTACCACTACCTCGACCGCTTCAAGCGGGCAAAACGGGAAAAGCAACAACTGCTGCTCGCCGTCGGGGGATGCGTGGCACAACAGGAGGGCGAGCGCCTCCTTGAGCGGGTGCCATGGCTCGATCTCGTTTTCGGTACCCACAATCTCCACCTTCTGCCGGAGATGGTCCGGGCCGCCGAGCGGGGTGAACGGCGGGCCGAGGTCCGGTTCATCGACAATGATATCCGCCTCGACCTCTTTCCCCGGGGAGACGAAGGGCGGGGGATCAGCCGCTTCGTTACGGTGATGCAGGGGTGTGACAATTTTTGCTCATACTGTATTGTTCCCTATGTCCGCGGGCGTGAGATCAGCCGCCGCTCGACGGAGGTGATCGCCGAGATTCGGAGTGCCGTGGCGACCGGGACGAAAGAAGTGACGCTCCTGGGGCAGAATGTCAATTCTTACGGGCTGAAGAGCCAGGATGAAGTGTCGTATCCGCAACTGCTGCGTGAAATCTCGGCCATCGACGGTCTGGAGCGAATTCGCTTTACCACCTCTCACCCCAAGGATATCTCCCCGGAATTGATTGCCTGTTTCGCCGAACTGCCCAAGGTCTGCGGCCATATCCATCTTCCCGCCCAGGCCGGGAGCGACCGGGTGCTTGCCCGGATGAACCGCGGTTACACCAGGGCCCAGTATCTGGAGAAGGTGGCGGCGCTCAAAGCCGCACGGTCCGATATCCTGATTACCGGCGACATGATCGTCGGCTTTCCGGGGGAGACGGAGGATGATTTCTGCGAAACCCTCTCCCTGATGGAAGAGGTCCGTTATGCCGACCTCTTTTCGTTCGCCTATTCGGTGCGTCCTGGCACCTCGGCGGCCGCGCTGGCCGATGATATCTCCCGGATCGAGAAACAGGAGCGGTTAAGCCGCCTTCAGGCGCTGCAGCGGACGCTGACCCTCGAATGCAACCGGCGTTTTGTCGGGACGGTGCTGCGGGTGCTCGTCGAAGGACCGAGCAAGCGCGGCGATCAGCTGTTCGGGCGAACCGACGGCAACCGAGGGGTGAATTTCACCGCCGATCGTTCGATTATCGGTTCGATGGTCGATGTGCGGATTGTCCGCGCCTTTCAGAATTCCCTACTGGGCGAGCTGAGCTGATACAGCCCTGACATACACCAGGATGGAGGTTCCATGCATCTCAAGCTCAACGTCTACGGTTTTGCCCTCGATTCCATCGCCCAGATGCCGGTGGTGCTGCTGAAGGATGAAGAAGACAGCATTACCCTGCCGATCTGGATCAGCAGTAACGACGCTCTCTATATTGTTGCCGAGCTGATCCGGCACGACGCGGCGGCGAAGAGTGACCGGAAGGATCTGCAAACCGCGTTGCTGAACCATTTCGAGGCCGAGATCGCCGAAATTGTCATCAACGATATGAAAGACGGGCTGTTCAGCTCGTCGGTCGTCCTGCTGGTCGGCGCCGAACAGGTGAAGCTTGACGTGCGCATCTCCGAGGCGCTGGTGCTGGCACTGAAGCAGTCGCTGCCGGTGATGGTTTCCCGCGAGCTGATGGAGCGAATCTCTCTCGTCGATGAGGCTGCGGAAGAGCGCTTTACCGACGTCGACGAGCGGCGTTTCGTCGATTTTCTGGAAAACCTCGATCCCGCCGATCTCGGCAAGTATCCGATGTGACGAACCGGTCCGGTCATGGTGCCGGTGAGCGGGATCTCCCTACTTTCCCTGCCTCTCAAAGGAGTTATTCATGCGTCAGGAATCTCTCGAGTTCATGCAACGGTTGCTGGAAGCGCCGAGCCCCTCCGGATACGAACAGCCGGCCCAGCGGGTCTTTCGCGACTATATCGCTCCGTACGCCGAGGTGACCACCGACGTGATGGGGAACGTTTTCGGCCGGATTCCCGGCAGGGGCGACAACCCGCCGCGGGTGATGATCGTCGGCCACTCCGACGAGATCGGTTTCCAGATCAAGTACATCGACGATAACGGCTACCTCTATTTCGCCGCGATCGGCGGCGTCGATCCCCATCTGACCCCCGGCAAGCGGGTGCTGGTCCATGCCGCCGGTGGTAGTGTTCCCGGCGTGATCGGCAAAAAACCGATCCATTTGATGGAAGACGAAGACCGGAAAAAAATCGTCCGGCTCGATGCCCAATATATCGACATCGGCGCCGGTGACCGGCAGGAAGCCCAGGCGCTGGTCCGGGTCGGCGATCCGGTCACCTTCGCCGACGGCGTCCAGCAACTGCTTGGTGACCGCCTGGCGGCGCGGGGATTCGACGACAAGGCGGGGAGCTTCGTCGTTGCCGAGGTGTTGCGGACCGTGGCCGAATCGGGGGTTACACTTCCCGTCGATCTCTACGGGGTGTCGTCGGTGCAGGAGGAGATTGGTTTGCGCGGCGGGACCACCAGTGCCTACCGTGTCAACCCGGACGTCGGTATCTGCGTCGAGGTCGATTTCAGCACCGACCAGCCCGACGTGGAAAAGAAACACAATGGCGAGGTGAAACTCGGCAAGGGTCCGATCCTGCCGCGGGGGGCGAATATCAATCAGCCGCTGTTCGATATCCTGGCTGGGACCGCCGAGCGGGAAGGGGTGCCGGTCCAGTTCACCGGCATTCCCCGGGCGACCGGCACCGACGCCAACGTGATGCAGGTGTCGCGCGGGGGCGTCGCCACCGCGCTGGTGAAAATCCCTCTCCGCTACATGCATACGCCGGTGGAGGTACTCTCCCTGGCCGACCTGGAGAATGCGGTGCGGCTGATCGTCGCCGCCTTGCCGGGGATGGGTGAACGGGATACTTTCATCCCCCGCTGATCCGGCAACGCCGCCTTCGGCCCGGCGAACGTGATGATGATTCATGATTAGTGCGTAGCTTCGGTTCAATTGGCCTCTTCTCCTTCAAGGGGGCGGGGGGGATTTGTCTGACGGCAATTTGGCACTAACCAGGTGACGATTTATCTTGACACTGCCGACCTTGGCGGTTATAGTTCCCGGTTAATATTTTGAGAACGTGACAAAGGAGTTCGCGATGTTAGACGAAACGATTGTGGAAGGCCTGACCTTCGACGACGTGCTGCTCGTTCCGGCCCATTCCCAGATTCTGCCCCGCGATGTCGCCCTTTCAACCCACCTTACCCGCACCATCACCCTCAACATTCCCCTCGTCTCCGCCGCCATGGATACCGTTACCGAAGCCCGCACCGCCATCTGCATGGCTCGTGAGGGGGGGGTCGGCATCATCCACAAGAACCTGACCATCGAGGAGCAGGCGATGGAGGTGGACAAGGTCAAGAAGAGCGAGTCGGGAATGATCGTCGACCCGATCACCATGCGCCCCCACCAGAAGATCCACGAGGCCCTGGCGATCATGGAGAAGTACCGGATCTCCGGGGTGCCGGTCATCAACGCCAAGGGGAAGCTGGTCGGCATCCTTACCAATCGCGATCTCCGCTTCGAAACCAACCTCGATCTCCCCATCTCAGCCCGCATGACCAAGAAGAAGCTCGTCACCGTCCCCGTTGGCACCACCCTCGAAGAAGCCAAGGAACATCTGAAGCATACCCGGGTCGAGAAGCTGCTGGTCGTCGACGACGACAAGAACCTCAAGGGGCTGATCACCATCAAGGATATCGAGAAGGTCCGCAAGTACCCCAACGCCTGCAAGGACAGCCTCGGCCGGCTGCGGGTCGGCGCCGCCGTCGGTCCGGCCGGCGACATGGAGGCCCGGGTCGATGCGCTGATGAAGGCTGGGGTCGACGTGATCGTGGTCGATACCGCCCACGGCCATTCCCAGGGAGTGCTCGACGGCATCCGGACGATCAAGGCCAATTTCCCGGGGATCGAGCTGGTCGCCGGCAACATCGCTACCGCCGAAGCGGCGGAAGCGCTGATCAAGGCCGGGGTTGACGCCATCAAGGTCGGGATCGGCCCCGGTTCCATCTGCACCACCCGGGTCGTCGCCGGGGTCGGGGTGCCGCAGATCACCGCCATCGCCCAATGTTCGCGGGTGGCCCGCAAGTACGACGTGCCGATCATTGCCGACGGCGGCGTCAAGTATTCCGGCGACGTCACCAAGGCGATCGCCGCCGGGGCCGACGTGGTGATGATCGGCTCCCTCTTTGCCGGGACCGAGGAGTCGCCGGGCGACACCATCCTCTACCAGGGGCGCGCCTACAAGAGCTACCGCGGCATGGGCTCCATCGGCGCCATGAAGCAGGGGAGCAAGGACCGCTATTTCCAGAGCGACGTCGAGAGCGAAGTGAAACTCGTCCCCGAGGGGATCGAGGGGATGGTGCCGCTGCGTGGTCCGCTGGGGGCCAACGTCCATCAGCTGATGGGCGGGCTGCGGGCCGGGATGGGCTACACCGGCTGCCACACGATCCGCGAGCTCCAGGAAAAGGGGCGCTTCATCCGGATCACCGGCGCCGGGCTGAAAGAGTCTCACGTTCATGATGTCATGATTACCAAGGAGGCACCTAACTACCGGGTGGAAAACGTTCGATGAGCCATGACATCCACAGCGAAAAGATCCTGATCCTCGATTTCGGTTCCCAGGTGACCCAGCTCATCGCCCGCCGGGTGCGGGAGCAGAGCGTCTACTGCGAAATTCATCCCTATAATATTTCTCTTGCTCGCATCAAGGAGTACGCGCCAAAGGGGATCATCCTTTCCGGTGGCCCGTCCAGCGTCTACGACAAGGATGCGCCCCATTCCGACGCAGGGGTCTTCGATCTCGGCATCCCGGTCCTCGGCATCTGCTACGGCATGCAGCTGATGACCCACCAGCTCGGCGGCCGGGTGGAACGGTCCCACAAGCGGGAGTACGGCCGGGCGATGATGGACCTGGACGATACCGGCGACCTGTTCAGCGGCTTCGCCGCCAAGGCCGAGGTCTGGATGTCCCACGGCGACCGGATCGAAGAGATGCCGAAGGGTTTCCATGCCATTGCCCATACCGAACACTGTCCGGCGGCGGCGATGAAGGATGAGAAGCGGCGTTTCTACGGGGTGCAGTTCCATCCCGAGGTGGTACACACCCCGCGCGGCGAGGAGATGCTCGGTAATTTCCTTTTCACCGTCTGCGGTTGTCAGCCGACCTGGACGATGGCCAGTTTCATCGAGAGTGCGGTGGCCGAGATCCGGGCCAAGGTCGGCTCCGGCAAGGTGATCTGTGCCCTCTCCGGCGGTGTCGACTCATCGGTGGTGGCGGTGCTGATCCATCGGGCGCTCGGCGACCAGCTGCAGTGCATCTTCGTCAATAACGGCCTGCTGCGCAAAGGGGAGGCCGAGCGGGTGGTCAACCTGTTCCGGAGCCACTTCCGGATCAATCTCGATTACGTGGATGCCGCGGACCGGTTCCTCGACCGGCTCGCCGGGGTTACCGATCCGGAGAAGAAGCGGAAGATCATCGGCAACGAATTCATTTTCCTCTTTGAAGAAGAGGCCGCCAAGCTCGGCGCCGTCGACTACCTGGCCCAGGGGACGCTCTATCCCGACGTGATCGAGTCGGTTTCCACCAAGGGGCCCTCGGCGGTGATCAAGAGCCACCACAACGTCGGCGGTCTGCCGGAGAAGATGAATCTGAAGCTGCTGGAGCCGGTGCGTGAGCTGTTCAAGGACGAAGTCCGGCTGCTTGGCAAAGAGCTCGGCATGCCCGACGAAGTGATCTGGCGCCAGCCGTTCCCCGGGCCGGGACTGGCCATCCGCTGCATCGGCGAGGTGACCAGGGAACGGCTCGATATTCTCCGCGAGGCCGATGCCATCGTTCTCGACGAGATCCGCAAGGCCGGTCTCTACCGGGAGATCTGGCAGTCGTTTGCCGTCATCCTGCCGGTCCGGACCGTCGGGGTGATGGGCGACGCCCGAACCTACGACTACACCGTGGCGCTGCGGGCCGTTAACTCCACCGACGGGATGACCGCCGACTGGGTCAAGCTTCCCTATGAAGTCCTCGGTGCCATTTCGTCGCGGATCATCAACGAAGTGAAAGGGGTTAACCGGGTGGTGTACGACATCAGTCAGAAGCCGCCGGCCACCATCGAGTGGGAATGATCGCAACGGTTGGCTGACAAGAGGGGGGCGGTGCCGATGGCATCGCCCCCTTTTTCGTTGCGGCGCCGGGAGAGTGGTTTGCGCTATCTGTGGCGCGTTTCTGGTATAATAACTATAGGTATATCGGACGCAATTGCCGGGCGTCGGAAAGGAGGACGTCATGAACATCTTCGACTGTGCCCTGAAAATGGAAGCGGATGCCAAGGAGCATTATGACAAACTGGCGGCGGCCGCGCCGACGAGCGAACTGCAGAATCTCTTCCAGTTGCTCGCTTCGGCGGAAGAGGAACATCTTGCCGCCCTGGCTGCCATGAAGGAAAATATCGCCGGCGGCAAGACGGAGTTCAAGGCGCTGGATAAAGCGGCTTGCGTCTTCAGGCCGCTCCTCGACCGGCGTGAATTGATGGCCGAGCTGCAGCAGGACCCGGACGGCTATCGCCATGTGGTGCACGAGGAGGAAGAGAGCATCAAGTTTTACGAGCAGCTTGCCGGAGAGGCGGAGAACGACGGCACGCGGCGCCTCTTGCTGGATCTGGCGGCGCAGGAACGGCGGCATTTGAATATCGTCGAGAATATCTACTCCTTCATCGAGGCGCCGCGGACCTATCTGGCCTGGGGTGAATTCAGCAATCTCAATGAATTGTGAACCGGCTGTCCGGCCGCTGCATGACGATCAGCCTGTCCCGGGGACAGGCTTTTTTATTGCGGCCCGCCCGGCAATGGCATTATAGTGAAAAGGAAATCCTGCCTGGAGTTGCCCGTGTCCGAATGCCTCGATCTGGTTATTTTCGATCTTGATGGAACCCTTGTCGATTCACTTGCTGACCTGACCACCGCTACCAATGAAATGCTTGCTGTCTTCGGCCGCCAGCCGCTCGATGAAACGGGCGTGCGGGCACTGGTCGGCCAGGGAGCGCGGCGTCTGGTCGAGCGGGCGCTGGCTGGCGCCACTTCGACGGACGTCGATCGAGGAGTCGAGTTGTTTCTGCAAGCCAATCTCAACCACCTCGTTGAGCGGTCCGCACTCTATCCGGGGGCCGCTGAAACGCTAGCCGCTCTGCGGGCCCGCGGCATGCGTCTGGCGGTGGTTTCCAACAAACATGTCGCCCTTTGCCGCCGTATCCTCTCCCTCCTTGGGATCGGCGACTACTTTGCCGAGATCCTTGGCGCCGATTCGTTGCCGTTCCGCAAGCCGTCACCGGAGCCGGTCCTGAAGCTCTTGGCCGATTTCGGGGTGGCCGCGACCCGGGCCGGCATCGTTGGCGACAGTGTCAACGATGTGGCGGCGGGGAAGGGGGCCGGGGTGGCCACGGTCGGTTGCACCTGGGGATACGGCGGCAGCGACGACCTGGTCGAGGCCGATTACCGGATCGATACTTTTTCCGAACTGCTGGCGTTGCCGCTGTTTTGCCACGGGGCGCGGCAATGACGAACGGCACGGCGGCCGGCTGGACCGGCGTATTGCTGCGGGTCGATTTGACCGCCCGGCAGTGCTGGCGCGAAGAGCTTCCCGAAGAGTTGCGCCATGCCTATCTCGGCGGCCGGGGCCTCGGGGTGCGGCTGATGCGCGACTATTATCGGCTTGCCCCCTTCGATCCGGACACGCCGCTGATCTTCGCCGTCGGCCCGCTGTGCGGTACTCCCGCACCCACCGCCGCCCGGCTGGCGGTGGTGAGCCGTTCGCCGCTCACCGGGACGATTTACGACTGTTCCGCCGGCGGCCGGTTCGCTTGGCGGCTCAAAGCCGCCGGCTTCGATACGCTCGTCGTCACTGGGCAGAGTACCGTGCCGCTGGCCCTGGCCATCACCCCGACCGGCGCGGAGCTTGTCGCGGTCCCCGCCCTGTGGGGCAAGACGGTGCCGGAAACGGTCGCCGCCCTCGCCGCTCGCGGCAGTGTGGCCGCCATCGGTCCGGCGGGGGAAAACGGTGTCCTCTTCGCCAACATCATGATGGGGGAGGGGAATTCGGTCGGCCGCGGCGGTCTTGGTGCCGTAATGGGGAAGAAGGGGCTGAAGGCAATCGTCGTCGATGGCGACCGGGAGACGCTGATTGCCGACCGGGAGCGCTTCGATCACGCCCGGAGCGACGTGATGCGGCTGTTCCGGGCCTCGCCGGTGATCTTCGGCGAACTCGGCATCGCCGAGTATGGCACTCCAGCCCTGGTCGATCTGATGCGCCAGCGCCGGATGGCGCCGACGGCCAATTTCCGCCGCACCGTCTTCGAGCAGTCGGACAATTATTCCGGCCCAGCCATCCGGCGCGCCTACCAGGCAAAGAAGGACGGCTGCTACGGCTGCCCGATCCAGTGCAAGAAGAGCACCCCCCAGGGGGAGCACCTGCCCGAGTACGAAACGGTCTCCCATTTCGGCGCCCTCAACGGCATTGCCGACTTGGCGGCGATCGTCAAGTCCAACACTCTCTGTAATCGGCTGGGGATGGATACCATCTCCGCTGCGGTGACCCTTGCCGCCTGGGGAGAGGCGCGGGGGGCTTTCCCCAGGGCGGAGGAGGTGCCGCCGCTCCTCGAGGAGATCGCCTGGCGGCACGGCGCGGGCGAACTGCTGGCGGAGGGGTCGTCCCGGGTTGCCGCGGCGATGGGGCGGCCGGAACTGGCGATGGGCGTCAAGGGGTTGGAATTGCCCGCCTACGATCCGCGGGGCGCCTACGGGATGGCCCTGGCATACTGCACCAGCAACCGGGGCGGCTGCCACCTGCGCGCTTACCCCATCTCCCACGAGATTCTCCGCAAGCCAATTGCCACCGACCGTTTTTCCTTTTCCGGCAAGGCCCGGATCATCGCCATCGCCGAGGATACCAATGCCGCGGTCGACTCGCTGGTGGCCTGCAAGTTCTCCTTTTTCGGTGCGACCCTCGAAGAGTACGGCGAACTGCTGAGCGCGGCCACCGGTATCGACTATCCCCCCCAACAGTTAAAGGAGATCGGCCGGCGGATTTACCTGACCGAGCGGTTCTACAACTGCGCCAACGGCTTCGCCAGCCGGGACGATTACCTGCCGGAGCGTTTCTACTGCGAAGGGGGCTCCAGTGGTGAGGGGATCGAGATCCCCCCCATCGACCGGGCGCGCTTCACCGAGGAGTTGCAGAAATATTACCGGATCAGGGGACTGACCCCGGACGGGACATTTGCCGACCCGGATTTTCTGGCCACCCAGCCGTAATTTGCCTTCCATGGTTTACTCGGCTAGGTGTTGTGGTAACGCTTTAAAAAATATGCACAACCCATCGATCCTGAAGAGTTTACAATGAGAGTTTGGACCGCCGCTGTAATCGGTGGGTGCGCAGGTAAATAGGTAAGTATATGTATGACCAGATTGCACAGTATACAAACAAATTGATTGCCGACCGGGCGGTGCTTACCGGGGAAATCGCCTTCGCCGCCCAGGACGATGCAGTGCTGACGGCGGGCGAGCCGGCGCTGGCCGAGCTGGCCGGGGCAGTCCTCGCCCGGCTCAGCTGTCTGGCGCTGGCGGTGGCCCGTCCGGCACTCCCCTTCGCCGATCTGCTCGTTGCCCGGGCGCCGGTTGGCGAGAGCTGCATCGTTCCCCGCGATACCGAAACCCGCACCTTTCTCCACGACATCCCGTTCGTCCGCCGGGCGGAACTGGGAGACGAGCCGGCGGCGCTGATCGCCCGGCTGCTCGGCAACCGTAAGGGGGTGATCGTCGAGGGGGTGGGGATCGTTGCCAGCGGCACTCTGACCGTGGAGCAGGCCTATATCAACTACTCGTCGATCTTCCACTCCACCTTCGTCAAGTATCTTGAGGATGTGCTTCAGGAGGGCTTCCGTCTCCCCGGTGAAACGGACGTCTTCTCTGTTTTCCGCCGCGACTGGCTACGCCCCCTCACTGCCGCCGGCCTCGACTTCCGCGCCGGACCGCTGACCGATCACGACGAAATCCTTGCCGAAATTACTGCCGTCGGCCGCTACACGGTCGAACGCGGGTTGGTCGATTCGTTCTTCGGCAACATCTCCTACCGGGCCGGCGAGGTCGTCTACATCTCCCAAACGGCGGCCAGCCTCGACGCTCTGGCCGGCTGCATCGATCCGGTGGCGATGGATAACTCCTCTACCTGCGGCATTACCGCCTCCAGTGAACTGCTCGCCCACCGGCGGATTTACGAGCTGAGCGGCGCGCGGGCGATCCTCCACGGCCATCCCAAGTTCGCCGTGGTAATGAGCATGCAGTGCGAGGAGGCCGGTTGTCCGGTGCGGGACTGCTGGAAAGAGTGCCCGTCGGTCCGCTTTCTCGGCGATACGCCGGTGGTGGCGGGAGAGATCGGCGCCGGCGGCCTGGCAAAGCGGGTACCGCCGGTGATCGTTGGTCCGCGCAAGGCAATCGTCTACGGTCATGGCGTTTTTACGGTGGGGGAGGCGGATTTTGCCGAGGCGTTCCGGGCGCTGGTCGAGGTGGAGAATTGGTGCCGCAACGAATACTTCCGTCGGGTGGACGAACGGTGGCGGGAAAATCGTTGAGCGTCAGTGCAGCTGTTTCGGAATGGTGACGGTGAAGACGGTCCCCTCCGGGTCACAGCTCGAGAAAGCGACCTTCCCTTTCAGGTAGCGCTCGCCGAACAGCTTGACGCTGTAGGTGCCGATCCCCCGCCCCGAGCCCCCCTTGGTGGTAAAGGAACGCTGGAAGATCTGCAGCTGGACGTCGGGGGAGATTACCCCCGGGTTGGCGACGGTGAAGGTCAGGGTGTCGCCATCGTCGGTGGCGGAGAGGGTGACCGTTCCGCCTGCCGGCGTGGCTTCGAGGGCGTTTTTGACCAGGTTGCCGAGAATCCGGCGAAGGATCTGGCCGTCGCTGATTATCGAGCAGGACGGTGATTCCCTGAGCAGCAGCTGTCGGCCGGCGGCGATGTCGTGGGCCGAGTAGAGCGCCTGTACCTCCTGGAGCAGTTTTCCCACCTCAACCAGGCCGAGGTCTGGCTTGAAGGTCCCTTGTTCCGCTGCCAGCAGTTTACGCTGGTGATTGATTTCGTCGATCAGGCGGCTGGAGAGGTGAACCATCCACCCCTTGTATTCCGCTTCCTTGTCCGGCGGGATCGTTCTGCCGTCGGCAAGGAGCGAGGCGAGCCCGTGGATTCCCCCCGCAGTATTGATCACGTCGTGGAAAAAGACCCGTTCGAGCACGGAGCGGCGCTTCTGGTCGCTGATGTCGCGGATGATGCAGAGCGTCAGCGGGATGCGGTCGATGGTCGCCGGGTTGGCGATCACCTCCAGATCCAGTGCCACGCCGCCGTCCCTTTTCAGGGTGATACGACATTCGTGGCAGCTCTGCGTGTTCCGCTCCTGGCTTTCGAGAATCGCCATCAGGGCACCGCAGACAGAGCAGTGGATGCCGGTACCGCAGCCGTCAGGCCCCTCATCGGCGTTGATACAGCCGAAGACCTCGCCGATACGCTTGCCGAGCAGCGTGGTGATGTCGGTAAAGCCGAACCCCTGCAACAGCCTGCTGTTGACGGCCACTACCTGCCGTTCCTGGTTCAGGACCAGGACGTAATCGGGCAGCGCCTCGATCAGTGAGCTGAGGACGCGGTCGAGAAGCAGTCGCTGGCGGATGGCAACGACTTCCTTGAGTGGCGCTCTCCGGGCGGAAGCTGGAGAGGTGAGCCGGTTGAGTTCGGGGTACAGGTTTGCCATGTGACGATCATTCCTGGCGCGTAGCGGTTGTTTTACTCTAACCATAAACGATTCATCAGTCAATTGCGATGATTGGGGGAGTGCGTCGGTTGTTGCCGGTGGCATACCGTCGCCGGCTGGTGGCTTATAAAACCGCTCTGGTAGCCGATTTGTCTGGGGTGGTGCAGGTCGGTCATGGTGTCTTGAGTGATTTTTTGTGTCGGTTAATTGACGTTTTTGGCTGTTTTTAACGGATTTTTTTTAGGGGGGTGTCATTTTTTTCTAAAGATTTTTTGCTGCCAGTCGATATAGAATACCAAAGAGAAAGATATGGAGGCGACGGAGGCGGTGAGTGCCATGAAAATCGATGAGAAATCCCCACTTACGGTGGTTAACTCGGTAAAGACCGATCCCGCGGCGGCGGCTTCAGCCGGCAGCCAGGCACAGCGGGGCACCACTGCGGATGCCAGTAAGGATACGGTGGAGCTCTCCAGCGATGTGCAGCGGTACGCCAAGGCGGCCGAAGCGTTGCCGAAGGTGCCGGAGATTCGCACCGAACGGGTGGCGGAGCTGAAGGCGGCGATCAAGGCCGGCGAATATAACGTCAAGGCCCGCGATGTCGCCGAGAAAATGCTAATGGCCATGAAAAAAGGGATCGTCGTCTGACGTTCCTCCCCTCTTTGGATGTTTATAAAAGCCCGCCCTGTGCGGGCTTTTTTGTTGCCCTGGTCCCTGACCGCGGGTAAGCTGACGATATGATTTTCAGCGAACTTGCCAACCGCTACCCGCAGCTGCACCTGCTGGCCGAGCTGGCGGCGGGGGAGGGGGGCGCCTACCTCGTCGGCGGCTGTCTCCGCGATCTCCTCCTGGGGCGGCCGGTGGCCGACCTCGACCTGGCCGGTGGCCCCGCCGACCTACCCCGGCGCTTCGCCGCCCGGGCGGGGGGGAGCTTCTTCTGGCTCGACGAGGCGCGGGGGCACGGCCGGGTGGTTATCAAAGCTGCCGGGGGGGCGGTCACCTTCGATTTTGCCCCGCTTCGCGGCGCTGACCTTGCCGCCGACCTCCGGTTGCGCGACTTCACCATCAACGCCCTGGCCGTGCCGCTCGTTGCCGACGGAGCGCTCGTCGACCCGCTCGGCGGCGAGGCCGACCTGGCCCGCCGGCTGGTCCGGGCCTGCTCGCCGCAGAGCTTTGCCGACGACCCGCTGCGGCTGGTCCGGGCGTTCCGGTTCGCCGCCACCCTCGGCTTCGCCCTCGAACCGGCCACGGCGGCGGCGATCCCGCTCCACGCTCCGCTCCTGGCCCGGGTGGCGGGGGAGCGGCTACGCGACGAACTGTTCGCCATCCTGGCTGTGCCGGAGCCCGGCCCGTTCCTGCGGGCGATGGGAGAAGCGGGGCTCCTGGCGATACCGTTCGGGACGCCGCTGCCAGCACTTGCTGCCGCCACAGCGGCGGCCGATGCCGTCGACCGGGCCGGCTGCCGGCTCGCTGCCGGCGATGCCCGGTTTGCTGCGCGCCTGCAGCAGCAAGTCCAGGAAGGAATTACGGTCGCCTCGCTGGTCAAGCTGGCGGCCTTCCTGAGTGTGGCGCCGCCGGCCGGTCGCGCCTGGCAGCGGCTGAAGCTGGGCACCGTGGCGGCGGCTCTCCTCACGCGGCTCGCCGGCCTCGACCGACAGAGCTGTCGTGCCGCCGTGCCTGCGGCCGGCGCCGGCCGCTTCCACTTCTTCAGCGACCGCGAGCCGGCCGGACCGGAGCTGGCGCTCTTGGCCCATGCCCGAGGCGAGCTGGCCGAAGAGCCCTGCCGGGAGCTGATCGTCTATTATTTCGAGCGCTACCTGCCGAAAGGGGCGCCACTCCTCCTTACCGGCGACGAGGTGATGGCCCTCCTCGGCATCCCGCCCGGCCCGCTGGTGGGGGAGGCGCTGGAGCTGCTCCGCCAGGCCCAGAGCCTCGGCACGGTCGCCACCGCCGCCACGGCGCGGGCCTGGCTGCGGAAAAAACTATTGACAACCGACGAGCCGATAGGCTAATAGATATCTTTCCATCAAGCGGGAATAACTCAGTGGTAGAGTGTCAGCTTCCCAAGCTGAAGGTCGCGGGTTCGAATCCCGTTTCCCGCTCCAATAAAAACAAGGGGTTAGACAATATGTCTAGCCCCTTCTTTTTTGCCAATGAACGCTTTGCATCCGTTTTTGCATCCGTTTGTATTTGAACGGATGTGAGTCAACATACAACCCAGAGAAACAAGATGCAACATTTACGTGAAAATCCTATTGCATTTAGAGAGTAATCAATGGGTGTAGGCTCGAAACATGGGTTGATCCAGTGACAGAATAGTAGGTTGCATCCGATTTTGCATCCGTTTCTCGTTTAACCAACTGATATAATTTGACTAAAACTTTATTGCACGAGAAACAATCAACTTTCAGGCTTGCTGATTGTCCGGCACTATTTTTTCATAAAGAATCGGGAGAAGATTGAACTGTTTCTGGAAGGTCAGCAAACGTTCTTCTCTTAAGCCGAAATTATGATTGTTCACCTCTTATGATGAATGCTGCAGGTCCCGCTGTCACACTGATTTCGTTTAGGCAGATATGGTCGAACTCGGGCAAACAGCCAGTAGCCGATGCGGGCTAACTGATTTACCACCGGTAACTGGATGATGTGCCCCATGAGACCATAGATCGTCGAGGTTGGGAATGCCTGCCAGATGGCCCAAAATGAGTCAACCCCTTTGAAAACCTGTCCGTCCTGATCAATAGCATGTAACTGAAGCATGAAATCAGCGAGTGAGATCTGGTACTGCATCGGATCGAAATCAGGGCTGCTGATGTCACTTGCCACCAGTTTGTCACCGTGATCCTTCCGCAGGTAGTGCTCAATCTCTTTAGAACAGACAATGCATGATCCGTCGTAGAACACTCTGAGTGGAAACCTGATTGTTTTCATTCAGATAATGGGACGCACTTCCGTAACCGTGAACCAGGCAGCGTGGGTGACGGCAGCACCGGTACCGGGGCCAACGGTAGCATCGGCGTTTTCTTTGATTTTTGCCAGCATGGGCCCGGACTCTTCTGTCTTTACCAGTTCCAAAGCCAGACGGACACCACTGAAGCCGGGATCTGAAGTTTTGAACAGGAATGAGGCCTGCGGGTTCTCGGTAATATTACGGTAGGTTCGCCCATTGGTCATGCCCCATACCAAGGTCTGTTCATCGATGACGTGCGGTCGGGCGTAGACTGCAGTATTGACGGCACCATCCTTTGATGCTGTGGCCATGACTCCCAGGCCTTGCTTATGGAACAGTTCGTTCAGGTTCATGCTGTTCTCCTCTTAAAACGGTTCTCTGGATTTTTGATCTCTACCGTTTGACACAAGCTGTCTTTCATAAGAACAGTATCCCACGAAAATATTATTCACGCTATCCTTCTGAAAAACCATCTTGCCGTCTTCAGCCCAACCATATAACCAGCCAATATCATGAACCAAACTTTGATTGCCTCCCCTTGACATGTAAAAAGTGCATACTTATTTTTCGATCAGAAAATCACGTATCGAAAGGAGGTAATCCACATGGCAACCTGGGATGTTTTCAAAGAACTCGACACTCTGAGAAGGGAAATTGACGAAGCGTTCCGTGGCGCTGGTTACAACCGGCCGTTTGGACCGACATTCCTTTCGCCGGTAACAACCCGTCGTTTTCCGCTGGTCAACTTCAGCGAGGATGAGGGGCATGTTTATATCGAAGCACTGGTTCCCGGCGTTGATCCGAAGGATGTCGATCTGACTGTGCTGCGGAATACGGTCACCATCAGCGGCGAGCGCAATCCGTTCGTCGAGAAGGAAGGGCAGATCGTGCACCGCTCCGAACTCGGCTCTGGCAAATTCTCCCGCACACTCGAACTGCCGGTCGACATCGATCCCGAAAAGATCACGGCCAGTTGCAAGGACGGCATCATGCAGATCACCCTGGCCAAGGCCGAACATGCCAAACCGAAGAAAATCGACATCAAACTTTCGTGATACCGAACGACATGATACGGAAAGGAGGTAATCAATCATGGCAGCCAACAGCTTGACGGAAAGAAACGATGAACGGAACGTGCAGGGCCGTGAAGAGACCCGGTCCAATGAAAAATATATCCGCCCGGCCGTGAATATCATCGAGACCGAAGAAGGACTGGTTCTGACCGCTGACATCCCCGGTGCCTCCAAGGATGCTCTCGATGTCAACGTGGAAAAGGGAATTCTGACCATCAGCGCCCCGGCCCAGCACACGGCACCTGGAACCTCGGCTTACCGGGAATTTGAACTGGCCAGCTACTATCGCCAGTTTACTATCCCTGAGAGCCTCGACCACGAAAAGGCCCATGCCGACTATGCCAACGGCATTCTGACCCTGCGGATACCGAAGGCTGAAGTCGCCAAACCGAAACGGATTGCCGTACAGGTCAGCTGAGAAAGGAGTCTGCGAAGGAGGTGATCAACATGTCAAACCTGTTGCCCGAGAAGTGGAGCGAGGCGCTGGAGCGGGTTCATGACAAAGTCGGCCATTTCCTGAACAAACTGAATCCGTTGAAAAAAGAGGTGCAAACACCGGAGCGGATCACAGCCGACACCCTGCCAGCCTTCATGCAGTTTGGTGGTCCGTCGCTCGACATGCACGAAACAGCTGATGAACTGATCATCAGGGCAGAAGTACCGGGACTGAAAAAAGACGATTTCTCGGTTGAGCTTGTCGGCAGGCGGTTAACGATAAAAGGTGAAAAGAACGTCGTACGAGAACGGAAAGGAGGTGATGGGTGTCTCATTTCAGAATGTCGGTACGGCAGTTTTTCCCGCAGTATCCAGTTGCCGTACGAAATAGATGAGCAGACGATTGCTGCGGACCTCAAACACGGGGTCCTGACCATCCGGCTACCCAAGCCGGACAAAGGACGGCAGGCCCGCTACCGGGTGCCGGTATCCTGAACCAGCAGGGATGATGTGAGGGCCGCTAGATGCGGCCCTCGCTGTTCCGGGGCAAATCAGAAGGGAGCATGGCATGCATTACTTCATCAAAGACAACAAGCTGCATCGCTATCCCGTTCCGAAGCGCTGTGGCGTCCAGTTTCAGAAGGAAATCCTGCGGGACACGATTCCGCATAAAGTTGAACAGTGTATCTACTGTATGCGCAGGTGGCCGGAAGACGACAACAAAGAATAACAGTTTCTGGCGAGAGTGAAGATCATGGCAACGTATCAGGATTATTACGCCACCCTCGGCGTAGGGAAAACAGCAACTCAGGAAGAGATTCAGCGGGCCTACCGTAAACTGGCCCGGAAGTACCATCCTGACATCAACAAGGAAAGCACCGCCGAGGAGAAATTCAAACAGATCAACGAAGCCTACGAGGTGCTGGGCGACCCGGAAAAACGGGCCAAGTACGATCAGTTCGGCAGCGGCTGGGATGGGCAGTTTGCCAACCAGGGGTATCAGGAAGGCGATAATGTTCGCTTCCACTACACCAATGCCGATCCGGGCCAGTTCAGTGATTTCTTCCAGAACCTCTTCGGCGGCGGGTGGAGTTTTGGTGAAGAAGCCGAATTCCGGGGCGGCGGCACCAGGAGGCGGCGAGGCCGTGACCATGAGACCACCATCAACATCACGCTAGCCGATGCCTATCATGGCGCCAGGAAAAGCATCGAACTGGAGAAGGTCGAAGCCGATAGCAGCGGCAGACCGACCAGGACCAGGCGCAGCTATGACGTCACCATTCCCCCCGGAGTAACTGACGGCTCCCTGATCCGGCTTGCCGGACAAGGTGGCAGCGGCAGTGGCGGCGCGGATGCTGGCGACCTGTTCCTGCGGGTCAGTATCCTACCCGACAGCCGCTTCAGTCTGAACGGCCATGACCTGGCCACGACGGTCGACATCACCCCCTGGGCGGCGGCCCTTGGGGCCAAGGTACTGGTGCCGACAATCGATGGCAAGATCAACCTGACCGTGCCGGCCGGTACCCAGAGCGGCCAGACCTTGCGGGTACGGGGCAAGGGAATGCCGGTTACCTCGGGCCGCAACGGAGACCTGCTGGTGAATGTGTGTATTGTGGTGCCGAAACATCTCTCGGCCAGGGAGCGGCATCTCTTCGAGGAATTGGCAAAAGAATCGCGATTCGATCCGCGTGTGTGACCGAGGAACAGTTATGACCGTTCAACAGTATGAAATAATCATCAGCAGAAAGCATGAACTGGTCTCCGTGCCGGGCATCACCATCCATGAATTGAGCCGGCTGTGCGAGTGCCACCTTTCGGTGGCAAAACGGCTCTTCTCCATCGGCCTCATCGAGCCGCTGTCTGTAGGGACAACTCCTCTATTCGACCGGAGCGCCGTAGTCAGGGCCAGGAAGGCCCTGCGCCTGAAACGGGATCTTGGCCTCAACTTCGATGCAATGGCCCTGGTGATGGAACTGCTTGATCGCATTGACGAGCTGGAACGGAGATTCTGAGGAAAAGTGAGGACTGGATGTGCTGACCGAACGAAGCAGACTGCAATCATTGTTACACAGAGCAAGTGAGGGGCTCAGTAAAGCAAAGCCTTATCACCTGTTCGAGCACCTGATCGCCAATATACTGGTGCTGCTCATTTCGTTCATCGTGGTTGTCGCCTTGTACAAGCTGGGTGAAGATGTCCTCAGCCTGCTGGTGAGCAGAGCCTTCGATCCGCTGAAACACGAAACCTTCCAGACAGTATTTGGCGGCATCATGACCCTGCTCATTGCCATGGAGTTCAAGCACTCCATTTTGGTCGTCACCAAGCGGCAGCAAAATATCATCCAGGTAAAAACCGTCATTCTGGTGTCGATGCTTGCTTTGGCCCGTAAATTCATCATACTGGACATCCATGCCCTTGAAGCGGCCAAGATCGCCTCACTGGCTCTGGCACTCGTCGCTCTAGGGGCCGTGTACTGGCTGATGCGGGAAAGGGATGCCTGGAACATGGAACATGGTCGGCAAGAAGAAGGATAATACTACCTGTTGGATGATCGGAGTACCACATGCCTCAGTACTCGCCAAGTGACCCGTTCCTGCGCCGCCTGCGTTGGCTGACCATTGCGGTCATCACGGTGCTGTTTGCCTGGCATGCCCTGTCGTGGGCGGACCGGGCGTTCCAGAAAGAATCGGCAACACCGCGAGCGGTAACCGCCCGGGGCGATCTGGCCGCCGATGAGAAATCGACCATCGAACTGTTCGAACGGTCCCGCGATTCGGTCGTGTATATTTCCACTTCGGAACGGGTTATGGACTTCTGGAGCCGCAATATCTTCACCATCCCCCGTGGCACCGGGTCAGGGTTCATCTGGGATGACAAGGGACATGTGGTCACCAATTACCATGTCATCGAAGGGGCTTCAGAGGCCCGGGTCAGATTGTCGGACGGCAAGGAGTACAAGGCCAGTCTGGTCGGCGCCAGCCCCATGCACGATCTTGCTGTGCTGAAGATCGGCACCGGCTTCAAAGGACGTTCGCTGCCGGTGGGCACCTCACACAACCTGAAAGTTGGACAAAAGGTCTTTGCCATCGGCAACCCGTTCGGTCTCGACTGGACTCTGACCACCGGGATCGTCTCTGCTCTGGACCGGTCATTGAAGGGAGAATCCGGCAGCGTCATCGAGCATCTGATCCAGACCGATGCCGCCATCAACCCGGGCAATTCCGGCGGCCCGTTGCTTGATTCCGCCGGTCGGCTCATAGGCATCAATACCGCCATCTACAGCCCGTCCGGCGCATCCGCCGGGGTCGGCTTTGCAGTGCCGGTCGATACGGTCAACCGGGTGGTTCCGCAACTGATTGGTCAAGGGAAATATGTTCGTCCATCCTTGGGAATTGAAATTGACCAGGATCTCAACGAGGCGATTACCGAACAGCTTGGCGTCAAAGGTGTGGCAATACTCAAGGTGCGTTCAAATTCTCCTGCAGCGCGTGCAGGGTTCAAAGGCATAACCATTAACCGTGACCGGACATTTTCCCCGGGAGATATCATTATAGCCGTACAAGGAAAACAGGTCGAAACGATTCCCAAATTGCTGGCTCGACTGGATGACTTCAAGGTGGGCGATACGGTGACCATCACCATTCTCCGTGACGGCAAACAGCAACAGCGCAGCGTTCAGTTGCAGGCAGAGTAAGCAAAATCAAGCCATGGAGAAGCGGAATGCCCCAAAACATTGACGATCTCATACGACGGATCAAGGAACTGCAGGAGGAACTCGAAGTCGAGTTCAAGAAGAAGCGGGACGAATTCGAGTTCATCATCGAAAAGAATCGGGTTCGTTTTGCCGAGGAGGTGGCACGGCAGCAACGACGTCTGAAAATCGGCTGGTTCCGCTATCTGATCAAGTCAAGGCCGCTCAATGTCCTGACCGCTCCGGTTATTTACGCCGGTTTCATCCCCTTCATAATCCTGGATCTGTTTCTCTGGCTCTATCAATCGATCTGCTTTCCGGTGTATGGTATTCCCAAGGCAAAGCGCTCTGATTATCTGGTCTTCGACCGTGAAGACCTCCCGTACCTGAACGCCATCGAGAAGTTCAACTGTTTCTACTGTTCCTATGGCAACGGCCTTATGGCCTACGGTCGGGAGATTGCTGCACGGACCGAGCAGTACTGGTGTCCGATCAAGCATGCTCGCAGGATCAAAGCTGCCCACGAGCATTATCCGCGCTTCTTCGAGTATGGCGATGCTGAGAGTTGGCAGAAAGGGCTCGAACGGCTGCGTCGGCAATATCCAAAAGAACAACAACCTGCAACCGAGGTGAAGTGACATGGCTACGGCAAGCTACCTGATTTCCTGCCCGTCCTGCGGCACTGGTAATCGTATCCCGGCTGATAAAGAGGGTCTGCGTGGGCGCTGCGGCAACTGCAAGTCAGCATTGCCGCCGTTGTACTGCCATCCCCAGCAGATGAGCGACCGGACCTTCGACTCCTTCATCAACTCCTACCCCGGTCCGGTGCTGGCGGAGTTCTGGGCTCCTACCTGACCGCACTGCCATACTTTCGCACCGGTGGTGCGAACCGTTGCTGAAAAACTGGCCGGCCAGGCCGCAGTAGTGCAGATCAATACCCAGGACAATCCAAATCTGGCAGCTCGATTCGGTATCAGGGGTATTCCGGCCATAGTGCTGTTGAAACAGGGACGTGTTGTCGATCAGCTGCCGGGTGCACAACCGCTTGATGCGGTTCTGGCATGGTTCCGTCGAAAGGCATGATAAATTTTGAACATGACTTCTGCAAAGCGAAGGAAAAATCCAATTGCAGCCGCTCCACGTCACACCAAAGGTCTGCATATTGTCGCCCTGTTCGAGGGAGCCAAGGGGGTGTTGGTCCTTCTGACCGGCTTCGGACTGTTAGCGCTCATTCACAAAGATGTCCACGAAATTGCCGCGCGCCTGATCGCTAATTTTCATTTCAATCCAGCAAGCCATTATCCGCGGATCTTCCTCGACTTGTTGGAACGTCTCGACGACCATAAGCTGTGGGCAATGGCGTGGGCGGCACTGCTCTATTCGACAATGAGACTGGCGGAATCGATCGGTCTCTGGCTGAGGAAAAAATGGGCCGAGTGGTTTGGCGTGCTGTCTGGCGGGATCTACCTTCCGGTTGAAATCTACGAACTCTCACTTGGCATTACCTGGCCCAAGGTTTCAGTATTCGTAATCAATCTTGGTGTTGTTCTCTACCTGCTGTTTGTATTAATCAGGAATGGCGGTGACGAACGATAAACGGCGTCATGGATTTAGAAAGCTTTACATTTTGCTTGAGTTTAACAGCCTGTCATTTCAGGGAAACCCGGAAATTCCAGGGGAACTCCAATTTCGATATCTTTCAATGCAATGCCGCTTCGATATCCTTTTCCAAGCTTTCGGGAGTGGTCGTCGGGGCGTACCGCCCGAGCACTGTGCCGTGACGATCCACCAGGAACTTTGTGAAATTCCACTTGATCGCCTCACTCCCCAACACCCCTTTTGCTACAGATTTCAGGTGCTGAAACAACGGCGAGGCATCAGAACCGTTAACATTGATCTTGGCGAATAGTGGAAACGTCACATCATAGGTGAGCGAACAGAAGTTCTGAATTTCGGTAATATCTCCTGGTTCCTGTGAGCCGAACTGGTTGCAGGGAAACCCGAGCACGACAAACCCTTGCGAAGAGTACTTGCGGTACAGCGCTTCAAGCCCGTGGTACTGGGGGGTGAAGCCGCATTTGCTGGCGGTGTTGACTATCAGCATGACCTGACCACGGTATTCGCTCAGGGTCTTGATCTCCCCGCTGGCCGTCTGTACTGGTATTTCATAGATTGTGGACATGGCGGCGCTCCTCGTCATGGAACCGGTCGCGTAACGACAGGGATCAGAATCTCATTGCGGCGCAGAAACCAGAGGGTAAAGGGAGGATTGTAGCGAGCCCACACCGGTTCACCGCTGATCTCGAGTCCGTTTTCCCGAATCCAGTTTTCCAGTCGCTCCTTGTATTCGAGGTAGTTCTTTTCGCTCCATGTCCCGGAATAGCGGACAGCAGCCAAACGTCTGGCCGGAACCTGGCGCAGCTTAATGTCTGGATCATCGGGAATCGGCAGGTTTTCCATTGTATATGAAGCCGGCATCATAAAGCTCACAGCCCACTTTCCCTGTACACTCTGCTGACTGACAGGTGCGGTCATGGATATTTTCTCCCCGGTCTGTTCCTGCGAAACAGGAGCCGTCATAGCAATCTTGCCGCGCGATTTGTTCTCACCTGAGATGTAGCGAAAAAGCGGTCTGAAAGCCTTGTTACCGGCACCATCCAGGTCTCCGTCAACAATGATTTCGGCGAGTACCTGAGTCGCATACTCGCGCAGTTCAAATATATCGTCAGTTTTAATAACCGTGTAGGGTGCTTCATCGGTTGCCATGGCAGTAGTCGCTCCTGTGAGCAGTAGAAATAGTATGCCAGCGAACAATCTCATTTCCTGCTCCTTGGGTGTATATGTATAAAATGCAGGCGGTCTCTTTTTGCTGCTGATTCAGAATGAATTTTCAACAAGGACTTCTGCCAACGACAGCTTGCCCGTCCGGGGGAATGATTCCTGCGCACGACTACCCACCGCAATCATCAAACTGACGACATGGTCGTCTGGCAGGTTGATCAGTTTCCCCACGGCATCGAAATCAAATCCGTCAATGGGACAGGAATGCCAACCCTGTTCCTGCGCCAGCAGCATGATGCTCATGGCAAGCAGCCCACAGGAGCGCATCGCTTCGTCCCGTTGTACCTGCGGTTTATCTCGATAATATGCATCAATTGCGGGTATGAGCATGTCCTGATACATCTGCGGTGCTCCAGCCCAGTAACGAGCCGGTTCTTTTGCCCAGGCATTCAGGTCAGCACAAAGGACAAACAGGAGGGTTGCATCAGTTACCTTGTCCTGGTTCCAGGCAACTTCACGAATCCTCTGCCGCAAAGCAGGGTCTTTGACATTCACAATACGCCAGTTCTGGATATTGAAAGCAGTTGGCGACAGCATAGCCTTTACCAACAGGTCAGTTACCTGCTGTTCGCTGATAGTAAATGCCGGGTCAAACATTTTCTCCGCACGTCTTTCCTGTATTGCCGTTGAAACATTCATGGTTATCTCCCTTAACTTGATTAGTTTGCTAATACTGCAAAATTTCATGGTGTTTTCTTTTCGCGGTCCTTAATAAGTACAAACAACAGGTAGGATACAATGCCAAGATTTACAACGAGTACGGTGACTCTCGGCCATGTAACCTTAATGGCCACCTCATATATCTCAACTGGAATGTATATGCCACCTGTAAGGACGGCAAACCACTCGGCCCATGTTTTCCTCAGCCAAAGTCCAACTGCTTCTATCATGCGCACAACAAAGTACATTGCCGCAGCTAGAGCCATGCTCCAGAGTTTGGTATCGTCTATATGTTCTATCAGGTCGAGAAAAATTCGCGGATAATGACTGGCAGGATTGAGGTGAAGATGTTTCACCAGATGCATGGCGGCTTCATTGATGTCCTTGTGGATGTAGGTCAGAAGCTCGAAACCCACAAGGAGAACCAGTAGCCCCTTTGCTCCTTCAAAGAGCGCAACAACATGCAGCCCACGTGCGTGTGACTGCTTGATCTGCTGCTTTGGGACTTTGGTACGGCTCTTTTTCATTCGTATGTCTGCATCAATTCACTCCGCAGACCCAACTATTTTACAGGGTATAAGTTCATCCTCATTGAACGAGTAAACAGCACACATCCTGTGATAACCATCAGCAATAACGACTTTGCCAATGCGCTCGTCTCTCACCAGAAGTATCGGTGATATTGATTTTCCGTTCTCGATCTTGTTTCTGTCTTTCTCCACATGGGAATTACTGACTCCAAGCAAAGACAGTCCCGATGCTCGAAAGATGTCTTTTGCTTTGAACTGAGCTAGCTGGGCACTCTTCAGGCTACTTACGATCACCTTAACTGTTGTGTCATTGTAGAGCAGCCCAAGGTACGATTCTGCTGCCGGATAATTCTTGTCCTCAGGCTCTGGCAACCATTTGATCTTGATTTGTTTGGCCATACTGATACCCCAACCTCACCCAATCCATACCCGTTTAGATGCCTGGATTATAATCGCGTTATCGCCGGTCACCGGTAAACCGTAGCAACATGAGAAAAAGGTTCATAAAATCAAGATACAGTGTCAATGCCCCGAGAATAGCAGGTTTTCTTCCATCAGTTCCCTGAGCTGCCATTGCTTTGATTTTCCAGGTGTCATATGCAGTAAGACCTGTGAAAACAATGACGCCGATACCTGATATGACCCACGAGACTGCACTGCTGCCAACGAAGATGTTGACGACCGAGGCGATTACCACACCTATCAACCCCATGAACAGAAAACTGCCCCACGACGTAAGGTCTCGCTTGGTCATAAATCCAAAGAGGCTCATGGCACCAAACATCCCGGCAGTGGTAACAAAGGTGGATGTAATAGAGTTGGCAGTGTAGGCTAGAGCCACACTAGAAAGGGTAATTCCGTTAAGCGCGGAGTAGGCAATGAATACAAAAGTCGCAGTTGAGGCACTCATCTTGTTGATCGCACCCACCAGAGTGAACACCAGAGCCAGTTCTCCGATCATTATTCCGTAAAAGACAAGCCTGTTTCCAAATACGGCATTGAGTATCGCCGGTGAGGAGAGTGTGATGAGCGAAACAAAAGCTGTAATTGCCAATCCAGCTCCCATCCAGGCATATACCTGCCGAATAAGAGAATTTTGTCTCACAACGACCTGCGTTGAGGTACGTGACTGCGTGGTACTAAAGTCATTCATGATAAATCTCCTGTTATTAGACTTTCTGGAGGTTCGATAACTGCAAATCTCAAATATGACGACTGTTGATAGTCACCTTGTGGATTATACTTTTACTCAGCTAGCTATGTTAATGATGTTAATGAAAGTATACCATTTTAAGCAAACCCTTTGGTGATTGTTTTGTGTCTCAAATAACTGCGCCAAATAACTTGCCGACTCCGGCAGTTAGCCCCATTGCGAGCACGCCCCAGAAAGCAACACGAATTGCACCCTTAGCAATGGGAGCGCCTCCTGCGTATGCTGCGGTAGCCCCCAAAATTGCTAAAGTAATCAGCGCGGTTACAAATGAAACCTCCGTAACCAAGGACTTAGGAGCGAGTAATACGGCAAGAATCGGAATAATTGCCCCTACAACAAATGCAATTGCAGACGCAAGTGCTGCTTGAAGCGGTCTAGCCCGTAATGTTTCCGTTATGCCGAGTTCATCTCGGGAGTGCGCTCCAAGCGCGTCACCGGACATCAGTTTTTCTGCTACTTGGCGTGCCAAAGGTTGGTCGAGACCTCGGCTCACATAAATTGAAGTGAGTTCATTTAGTTCGTGTTCCGGTTGAAGTTCAAGTTCACGCTTTTCTCTGGCAATGTCAGCATGTTCAGTATCTGCCTGCGATTGAACCGAGACATACTCGCCTGCAGCCATTGACATTGCTCCAGCGACAAGACCGGCTATACCAGCAAGCAGAATGCTATTTTGTGATGCTCCGGAAGCTGCAACTCCAACGACAAGACTTGATACCGAAATTGTTCCATCGTTAGCACCAAGCACTGCTGCTCGAAGTCAACCTATTCTTTCTGACCTGTGAGATTCGCTGTGAATTTGTAGCATTAACTGAATCACTTTGAGGTCCAACTTACTACTGGACTGTTATTCCAGACTGCTGATACATCTTCATCAATCACCCCATAAATCTAGACGATATCTTCATCCCTGAATCGCTTGAAAAGCAAAGCGCCAAGAATAAGGCAATAAACAAGGACATTTATGAAAGGATAAAGAGAGCCAATTCCATGGTTTGATTCGCTCTCAATCAACGAAGATGCCAACTGCTGAACTCCTAAGAGCTTCGGCCACAAAACATACACAACTTTCCACCATGTAATGTCTGACTGTGGGCCGGTGCCAGGTTGTTGCATCATTACCTGTGCTATCTGACTGTGGCTGGCAGCAGCTATGCCATCAGCTACAAAGCCGACGGAACCAACGCCAAGAACACAAAGAAAAGCGACAATGTCGGACATCAGGACCGATAAAAGTAGTACGGCAATAACCACAAAGAGCAGGTTGATAGAGCAGAGCATCGAAGCAACAAGGTACCCCGGCATGAAAACCTGCAAATTGATGGAGGTGATCAAGAAGACAATACTATGCAAGATGAACATAAAAAGTGTCGATAAGACCCATAATCCAAGAATTTTGCCCATAACATACTGCCACCGAGCTATCGGTTTTGACAAAATGCACGATTGCATTCCCTCATTTCGGTCACGTCTGAAGATTCGCATCGAAAGCAAAGCTGCTATGACCATCACACCAGCACCAATTACGTGGAAGGTCGCTTTCGATAATGTCCTGACAATGGTTCCGGCATCAAGAATCTGTCCGTTCACCATGTAATTACCTTGATAACAGCCACGAACAAGAAATACACAGAGTGCGCAGAATACGAACATGACGACGAAACTTCTCTGCTGCACTTCGTCGATAAGCGTATATTTTGTAATCCTTGTAATGGGGGGTAATGATTTTGAAGTTTCCATGTCAACCTTTCACCAATCGAACAAACACATCTTCCAACGTCTCCCCGTCTTTGACAATGGAGGAAATTGTGTCTTTTACCAAGAGCTTGCCTCGGTTGATGATAGCTGCGGTATCACAGATTTTTTCAACTTCCGACAACAGGTGTGAATTTAAGAAGATAGTCATGCCTTGACCTTTAAGCGAATCCAGGAGCAGGCGTGTTTCCCTAATACCAATTGGGTCTAAACCAGAGGTGGGCTCATCTAGAATTAACAGTTTTGGATTTCCCATGAGTGCGGCGCCTAATCCGAACCGTTGGACCATGCCCTTGGAATATGTGCTAACCTTAGTATTTTCCCTGCCTTGCATTCCAATCAACTCGACAATGCGCCTACAGTGATCTGCAGCCTCAGACCGGTTCATATCCAATAAATCAGCACTTCGTAGAAGGTATTGCCACCCTGAAAGAGAGGGTGGAATATGGTTGTTTTCGGCAAGATATCCGACTGATTGTCGGCATTCTGCCTGGGTGCTTGGGATGCCGTTTAATGATAAGCTACCCGATGTCGGTCGAGTGAAGTCGAGCAGCATCTTGACGATGGTCGTCTTCCCGGCCCCATTGGGTCCAAGCAGGGCAAAACACTCACCGATATTGACAGAAAAGGACACATCGTCCACAGCTGTAAGCGATTCGTATCGTTTGGTAACGTTTTTTAGTTCAATCATATAATGGACTCTTATGGAATCTCAGAAAACTTTCCATCTGCAAGGTATTCGTGATTAATCTGGTCGTTGTTCTCTATCAGTTGTACGGTACGGATCATAAATGGTGGTAATGGCAACAGGCAATAAGTACGCTGACTAATAACCCAGTTCCTGGCATGCTTCAGAGTAGACCTCCCCAACCTTTGGACACTCCACGGCACATGTTTCACACTCCCCTGGACACGGTTCGATATGAACAAGGATATGGCTGTGAGCGAGGCACTGTTCAATGTCTGCCGTAATTTGATGGGAAAGGGTATGTCCGTCCTCGACCGTCATTTTTTTCGGAACTACCAGGTGCATGTCGATATGCCTGATATGGCCTGACTTGCGGGTGCGAAGCTTGTGGTATTCGATAATCCTGTCGGAGTATTTCTCCATCACTTCATGAATCAGCCCCTCTTCATCGTCAGGCAGTTTTACGTCCAGAATATGGAAGAAGGCAGCCTTGGTTAAATCCCAGGCAGCCTTGATAATCATGAGCGCCACGACTATGGCAATAATAGGGTCTAGCATGGCGATACCGGTAAATTTAATTGCAACTAAACCGCCAAGCACGCCAACCGACGTATAAACATCGGTCCTGAGATGCATGGCGTCAGCTTCCAGGGCAACGGAATCAGTCTTTATCGCTACATTGAGCAGATAACGGGAGACAAAGTAGTTGGCTACTGCTGATACAAGCATGACCAATGCGCCCAGTCCAAGGCTTTCGACCGCAATTGTTCCAGAGCGTAGTTTGTGTATCGCCTCCCAGATGATATAGAATGCAGCACCGAAGATAAGCACCGCCTCGATTGTTCCTGCTACGTTTTCAATTTTTCCATGTCCAAAGCGGTGTTCGTCATCAGCAGGTTTTCCTGATTCCCGGACAGAAAACCAGGCGATAATTGCCGCTACGAGGTCAATTCCGGAATGAACCGCTTCGGAGATAACGCTAACCGACTGCATCATGATGCCGACAATCAGTTTTAGGACGATCAGTATGGAATTCGAGGTAATGGAAAATACAGCAGCCTTGCTTTTTGCTCGTTGTACTTCAGGTGATTGGATCATTGCGATACTCCGGCGGCGGTCATAATCAGTTTCAGCTTTTCCGTGGCGCCCTTGAGCAGTTCCTGAGCCTCGGTATTCTTCTTTCGGTACTCCAGAAGCGTCATTGGATTTTTGTCCGTGACAAAGTTTCTGATGGCATCGAACGAAGCAGCGTATGTTTGGTAAGCAGCGATCAAGCCCGTTTTCGCTTCATCCAGAAGCTTCCTGGCTTCGGGTGGCAGGGCTTCCGGAATTGCCTTCTTAGCCAGAGATTCCCCAGCCCGTAGGCTCTCGGACTTTGCTCTGTCGATGATGGAGGGGAGGTTGATGGATATCTCGCCCCCTTTCAGGACGCTTTTCAGTTCATCTAGCGCCAGTTGAATAGCCTTGTCCGTGAGGTTTTCAATGCTCAAGACCTCTTTCTGAAATGCCATCAGCTTTTCTTTGTCGGCAGGAGAGAGCGTGATAGCGGGGATCTGTTGCTGCGGAGCCGGCGCTTTTTCGGTCGAGCAGCCACATAGTGCCATAACTCCAATTATGAGAGCAACCAATACGATATTTTTCAAAATGTATCCTCCAGTAATAGTTCGTCTCAAGGGGTATTTTTCTCTTTTTTCCTACTAAACATCTTAAACAACTCGAACCATACAATGCTCGATATGCCGGCAGACACACATATGACAACGTCGACCGGATGGATCACTGAGAACCTGAATACTTCTCGAAAAATAGGAATATTAAGCGCCATCCCGAGGAAGATTACTGCACCGCCTGTTACCCACCAGAGAGCGGCATTCTGAGCCCCTAATATCCTGACAATTGTGCTGGTCCAGGAACGGTTGGTCATCATCAGGCCAAGGTTGGCGATTATGAGGGTAGTAAATGCCAGAGTTCGGGCCTCAAGTTCTCCATGCCCTCGGACAAGACTGACGCCAAACACAATCAGAAGTACAACTAGGACACTCACCCCTTGAAGTGTGCTTAACAACAAGACGCGCTTGCTGAACAACGGTTCCTTTGGATCGCGGGGTGGCCTTTGCATCGCATCCATCTCCGCCGGTTCAACCTCGTACACTATTGAACAGGCAGGATCTATGATCAGATGGAGGAATGCGATATGGATCGGCATGAACAGCAGCGGCCACTTGAAAAGCACCGGAATGAGGGACATCCCGGCAATCGGAATATGTATGGCCAGAAGATAGGCCATGGCCTTCTTCAGATTGTCGAAGATACGCCGACCCATTTTCACGGCCCGAACGATGGAGGCAAAGTCATCGTCCAAGAGCACGAGATCGGACGCCTCGCGTGCTACGTCTGTCCCTCTGCCACCCATAGCTATACCGATATGAGCTGATTTAAGAGCCGGTGCATCGTTCACCCCGTCTCCGGTCATGGCAACAACCTCGCCGTTGCTCTTCAAGGCTTTCACTAGGCGGAGCTTCTGTTCCGGTACAACTCTGGCGAAGATGTTGACTGTTCTGATCCTCTCCTGTAGATCCACTTCACTCATGCTCTCCAGTTCAGGACCGGTTATGACTTCATCCGGTTGGACAAGCCCGATCTGCCGAGCAATACTGCGCGCCGTGCCGGGATAATCACCGGTGATCATCACCATTCTGATGCCGGCCCGGTAGCAATCCTGGAGTGCTGCAGCCACGGTTGGTCTGACCGGATCGGCCAATCCCACAAGCCCTAAAAACTCGAAGGTGAAGTCGTGTTGTTCACCTGGCAGACCAGGTTTACTGAAGTATGAGCGCGCTACTCCCAGTACCCGCAGTCCGTCATCAGCCATCCGGGTCACCGCCGTCATCATCTCCCTATGTTGGCTGTCACTGAAATGGCAGAGGTCGGCAACCGCTTCCGGTGCGCCTTTGGCGGCAATAACATACTCATTACCTTCCGGAGCCCTCCAGACATGAGACATGGCAAGAAGTTCAGGAGATAGCGGGTATTCCTTTTCAAGGCGCCAATCACCGTGGAGATGCTCGGTATGGGCGAGATACTCTTCGCCAAAATCCTTGATGGCCCGCTCCATCGGATCATAGGGGTCGCGCTGGCTTGCGAGAATGCTGAATTCCACCAGATCGTGAAATGTATCAGGAGGCGGGTCATTCCGAAAGTCACCAATTTTGTACAAAGTCCCATCGGTGTTGAGCGCAGTGACCGTCATCCGGTTCAATGTAAGGGTGCCTGTCTTGTCCACGCACAGGACGGTCGCCGAACCGAGTGTTTCCACTACCGGTGCACTGCGGGCAAGAACCTGAGTCCGGGAAAGTCGCCATGCCCCCAATGCCAGAAATATTGTCAGAACCACCGGAAGCTCATTCGGCATGACCGCCATAGCCAGGGTTAGTCCCGCCAGTACCCCATCGAGCCAGGCGCCGCGGGTGAACCCGTAAATCAGAATAAGCAGTGCACAGAGCACAAGGACAGCCGTTGCAAGAATTTTTACCAGACGACCGGTTTCACGTTGCAGCAGGGTTTCTTCGCTGGTCACTGCTTGCAGGGCCTTGCCAATTTTGCCGATGGCGCTCTGCTGTCCGGTAGCAATCACGCGGGCAATTCCCTGACCACGTACCACCAAGGTTCCGGAAAAAACAAATGGGAGATCATCTCCCCCTGGTTGCACTACAGGTGATGTAGCATCGCCGGGCACCTTGCGTACCGCAATGGATTCGCCTGTCAGGAGCGACTCGTCTGTAGATAGACTGGTGCAGTCCAGCACCAGAGCATCGGCAGGAACCCTGTCACCTTCTGCAAGAACAATGATGTCACCTCGAACTACGTCTCGACCGGCAATCCGCTGCTGGGTGCCGTTGCGAATAACAAGGGCTCTTGGGCTGGAGAGGTCACGGAGGGCCTCCAGTGCCCGCTCTGTTTTCCGCTCCTGGTAAAGAGTTATTCCCATGACGAAAAAGACAAAAGCCAGAAGCATCATCGCTTCCTGCATGTCCCCCACCAGCAGATAGATTGCGCCACAAGCCACCAACAGCAGGAACATCGGCTCACGCATTACGTCGAGGGCTATCTGAAAGTTTCCACGTTGCTTTGAAGACGGAAGTTCGTTGGGACCTTCTTCCCCGAGAATTCTGGCGGCTTCCTGTGAGGTTAGTCCAACATGTTCATGTATTTCAGGTTTTCGCGCCATAACTGCCACCTTTTTACGGAGAGAGGAGATATCCCCTCTCTCCGAGGCTGATATCAATCGAACAACTCTGACAGCCAGGACTTTTTCTTGTATTGGCCGTTATGACCATAGCCATGATCATCATGATGTTTTCCATACTGCTGCTGAATGTCGCCGGAGTGGTATTTTTGAGGTTCCAATTGTGTATGAGTTGGTGTTTGTGTAGTTGACCGTTCGATGATTTTATCCAGTTCTCCCCTGTCGAGCCAGACACCACGACATTCTGGACAATAATCAATTTCTACACCTTGGCGTTCAGCGATCTTAAGGTCAACTCCTGTGCATATCGGGCATTTCATGACGAATTCTCCTTATGTTTTTTGTTTGTTATTGTTTTTAGAGTTGTTAACAGAGCGTTGTATCCGCTCCCGTACAATGTGAAGCATTCTCCTGGCCCAGGCAAACTCGGTTGCAAGAATTCCCAATGCAAGAGGAATAACGACAACTGTCGGACCGGGCAGAACTATCATGGCAATACCAATTATAAGAATGGTAATGCCGATAACTGCCACGAGTAGACGCTTTAGCTTTTTAAGCGACCATTGCTTCATGGTAATAGAATGCTCTTGATTTTAGTGATTACAATGAACTTGATACAGCCTGAACTACAAAATGAGGAGTCATGTGTGGTTTTGCGGGGGGACGAATATCCTGTCTATTAGGCGTGGAAGTGCAAGATGTGGTTCATATAGGGATGTTCGCTCGATAATTACTTGGGAGATTATTTTCGGCAAGATGTTGGCCAATATTTGACCGGCGCAGCAACAGGTTGTTTCACAATCATCTGCATCATGATTTTCGGGACATTCATGATCTTGGTCAGTAGTCAGATACTCACATGTATCTTTATGGACCAGTTCGCCAAGAGATGAACAAGGATGTGCCAGGCATGCCACAGGAAGTATGAGATACAGAACGATCAATATGATTGATACAATCTTCATGAAGTTCACCTATCTCTAAATTCCAAGACACCAAACCATCTACGGACGTTTTGTCTAAATGAGTTATTTATATCACCAATGTACATTTTTAGATAGATATGACTATACACTATGGCGAAATCATTACGAATAATTGTGTTCCAACTGCATGATGTCCCGGTACGGAACAACGCCATGGATAGTATCCTCTTCATCAAGTACCGGCAACGCTGAAAACCCATAGCGTTTGAACTTTTCTTCGGCATCGGTGATGGAGTCGTTGCAATCCAGACTAATGAGCTGCGTAGTCATGATCTCTGACAAAGGCGTACTTTGCTTGGCCATGAGCAGTTCCGGCAGACTGACGACTCCTTTGAGCTTGTTGTCATGATCAACAACGTAGATGTAATCGAGAACGTCAGACTCTTGGCCAACCGTGCGGTAGGCAGCTATGACCAGGTCGGTATGAACATCGGGTAGGAACCTGACATAGGCTTTGGTCGTCAGGTTCGCAATGGTGTCGACCTGCTTATCCAGAAGTGCCTCGATCTTTTCCGTCTCGTCGTGTTCCATCAGATCGAGAATCTCATCCGCCTGATCAGTCGGCAGGACCGAAAGGACATCGGCTGCCTGGGCCGGGGTCATCTCGTCAATCAGGTCGGCAACCCGTTCCTTATCGAGAGAGGAAATCAGGCTGCGCTGCACCCGTGGCTCCATCTCCTCCAGGGTGTCCGACGCCTGATCCGTCTCCAGTTCATTGAAGATGGCCAGGCGCTGTTCCTCTGACAGCTCTTCAAGGATATCGGCCAGATCTACCGGGTGGATATCTGGTAGGGCATCCTTGAGGATGTTCAACTGCACATTCCCCTTGAAGCTGCCGATCTTCTCCGGCAAGCGCTGTACATACGTCCAGGGGATCGTCTCCTTCTTAAACATCTCTGCCAGATGGTAGGCAAACTGGGCCACATAGCGCAGCCCCAGACGTTTCAGCAACCCGTAGCGGCTGAAGTCCACATCTGTTGCATACAGACGGCCATTCCGTAATAAAAGCTTAACGTCATACACCACGTCAATCTCATTGCCGTCCAGATCAATCACCTTCTTGTCGAGGATATGATCCTTGAGCAGGATCTGATTCTCTTCCGGTTCACCTTCAAATGCCTCGACATCCTGTAGAGAGAGTTCTATGCCGCTGTTCTTCAATTCATCAACTTTGCCGATTGGCACCAGCAGTGATTTGTAACCGAAGGGGCGGCTTATGATAAGGCTAGTGACTTCGGCAACTTTCTCGTGTTCAACAATCATCAGGTCATCAAGCTTGCCGATCTTTTTGCCGAGGTTGCGGACCGGTATCCCGGCCAGATCACTCAGGAAGAAAACCTGGTCTTGTGGGGTATTGTTTAATGGCGTCATGGTTGTTCCTCCTTTCACAGCAAGGTGATGAATTTGTAGAGCAGCAGGCCGACGAGCAAGATCAGGTACAACCGTAAAAACAGCAATGATCCCTTGACCCAGCCGGACATTTCGACATTCGGAGTGGCGTATTTTCGGTTGATCTCCTGAATCTTGGAGAAGTTATGTGAAAAGAAATCTCTGATCATAGTCGTGTCCTCCTACTTGAACATGTTCGGGAACAGAGTGCTAATCCCGTAGAGAGTTGAAAGAATGACTATCGCCACCACGATGATGCTGGTGATGATGTTCTGCCAAAGGGTATTGGTATAGTCACCCATGGTCTTCTTGTTGTTCAGGAGCAGGATCAGGAATACCAATGCAGCCGGCAGCAGGGTAACGGCAATGACCTGCACAAACAGGGTGATCAGCACCAGCGGAGCCTTGGGGATCAGAACCACACAACCGGCGGTGATCAGTGTCAGGAAGTAGTTGGCGTAGAACCAGGGGGCCTCCCGGACCTTGTTGTTGAGCGAGTGTGCCCAGCCGAAGACCTCCCCGAAAGCCCAGGAACTGGCTAACGAGATGCAGATCGCTCCCAGCAGACCGGCGTCAAAAAGACCGATGGCCATGAAGGTGCCGGCGTACTTCTGGGTCTTCATCAGCAGGGTGGAAGCCTGGGCCGCGTCGTCGATGTTGACTCCCGGCAGGATAGTGCCGGTCACGATAACGATGAAGATCGCTACCACCACCGTCAGGATCGAGCCGACCAGAGTGTCGAGTTTGCCCCACGGGATGTCTTTTTCCCTGGTTCCTTTGTCCACCACGGCGCTCTGCTGGAAGAAGAGCATCCAGGGGGCGATAGTGGTACCGATATTGGCCATCAGGAAGAAGAAGAGTTCGTTGTTGAATCCTCCCGGTGGCAGGTGCGGTCTGAACCCGGTCTGGACGATATCATGCACTGACGGGTGCACCATGAAGGCGCCCGGGATATAGATCAGATTCACGGCGCAGAAAACCAGGGCGATCTTCTCCCAGGTCCAGTAGCGGCCATTAAGCACCATGATCCCCATAAGGACACAAACGCCAAGAACGGTAGCCCATGGTGGCACACCAAAGATGCGCAGCGCCGAGGTCATGCCGATAAATTCGGTAACCAGGGTCAGCCAGTTGACAATCATGAGATCGATCAGGGAAAACCACCCCCAGAAGGCGCCAAAGCCAGCAAAAATTGCCTCGCCATGACCTCGCTTGGTGACAGCCCCCAATCGGACGGTCATCTCCTGTACGTAGTAGGCGACCGGCACCAAAATGACCAGAAACCAGATCAGGTGGTAGCCGTACTTGGCACCGGTGGCGGCATAGGTGGTAATGCCACCGGCGTCATTGTCGGCAACCATGACGACGATGCCCGGACCGGAAATGATGAAGAACAGTTTGATCGCCTTCCAGATGCGGCGAAATTCGTAGTAAAGCTGGGACACGCTGAACACGTGGCACCTCCTTCAGCCTGAAGTTGCGCAGAAATAGTCAAACTACGGATTACGAAGTTTATTCGTACCGTTATGGAATCAATCTGCAGACGTGTTGAGGCTTGGGGAGAGGAAAACAAGGAAAGTCTCTCCGCCGGCCATAGAAGCATCGGCCCAGCGGAAAAACCTGAAAATCAGAAGGTGATGAGGTTTACCGCCGGGGGGTATCAAATACGCATGACTTGTTACTAGGACTGTCCAACCTGGATCACCACCACCTTTCCGCTTCGAAGTACGCTCAAAAAAAAAGACCACGGGGGGAACCGTGGCCTCATAGAGTTTGCCGTGATTCCCCTCTCGTAGGTTTTCGGCAGTGCACAACGTAGGTCGGTTGACCAGCTACCTTAAGTCAAGCCTTAATCCGGCAAGACCTGGTCTACCCATTGGCGTCTTTCGACGTTTCCGGGCAGTAGCCTGTGTTTGTGCAAACGCCTCATGCTAACGAGGAATTCAACTTTTTACCAATTACGCTTTCAATTCTTGCATGTCAAGAAATTTGTCACAAATTGTGGCTATCCCACTGACACGTTGACTCTTCAACTCATCTCACATATATAATCTTGTTAAAATAATTGGGGTAATAATGAAACGAATAAACTTGGAAAACAAGAAAACTCAACTGCTTTCCCGGCGAGATTTCTTCATTCGTATGGGGTGGTATGGATTTTTCGGGAGTCTGTTTTTGGTGTTTTCGCTTGGAGTCGGCACCGTAGGGTATCACATCACAGCAAATTTGGGATGGGTTGATGCCTTTCTCAATGCGTCGATGATTCTGACTGGAATGGGCCCCGTTGATAAGCTTGAAACCAATACTGCAAAGCTTTTCGCTTCATTTTACGCAATCTTCAGCGGAGTATCTTTTTTGACATTTTGTGGGGTGTTATTTACACCTGTCTACCATCGGTTTATGCACAAATTTCATCTTGATCTAGGAGACAAGAACCTTTGAATGGAATTGACGTAGATTGTCGAGGGTAGTTGAAAAGCTTCACACTCCGTCAGAGTGTAACAGCCTGTTATTTTGGCTACCTGGCAAATTCAGGGATGTGTTAACCGTTCTCTACAATCGTATGTAAGACGGCACTCGTTCTCAACCGCAATTCCCCTCGAAAAACATCCATTCCCTTGCTATCCCTTCAATCCCAACAGGTGACACCCCAATTATTATCTTATTCTCGCACTAACCAGTAGAAGCAATCTCTTGTCGTCCGCCGGATCATCGAAGGCATTGCACTCTTCCATTTGTATCCGTGCTGTGGCATAGCTGTCGAATGAAATCCTGGATACAAAATCCTGTGCAAATGACATCACACTTATGAATGACTCCGGTTGCAAGTGATTGGTCAATCTCTTGAGCGAAGCTACATACTCGTTTCTGAAAACCGAAGGGATGATTATTCGTGTTTCTTTTGCGGCAACCAGTTCGGAATTCATCATTGCCCGGGCGGCCCTGCCGTTACCATCGTCAAATGGGTGTACTTCAGCAACGAGAAACATAATCAATAGAGCCCGGGAGAATGGGTGTTCTAGTGACTTATACAAGCTGAAACCTTGTAAAAGGGTCCCTCTAACCAGATTCGGGTCAACAAAACGAGTGGCGCCTGCATAATTAACTTCTTCCTTCAATTCACCCGGGCGCTTATCCGGTCTTCCCACCATGATGTCGGCATGTCTTGAGTGAAGCAGTTCGATAAGCTCTTCAGGGCTATTTGGCGTTCTTGTCATATTTTCCAAACTGCTGACGACTCGATACGTACCAAGAATGTCATGGCCGTCTGCTGGACGTATTGCAGGGATCACTCCTGAGTCTACAATTTCCTTTGCCTCGTCGACCTTGAATCGGGTACCCTCGATGTAATTCGAAAAGTAAGCATCAAAGAATGAAACCGTATAAAAAGGGGTTCCGGTTCCGGCGCTAGTAGGGCGATAATTGTGTGGCATCGAAGCGAGGACAGACCAGAGCTTTTCAACTCTTTCCAACGCATGGGGATCATACGGGGTACCCAATTGATGAGCTTTTGCTACCGGATCAGCAAGAGTTGCCTTACGGGTTCTCAGTAATGTCCCTATTAGGTTGTCCAGTTCTTCGAACTCCCTCTCCAGTCCTAACAACGGAGCTATCTGACGAGCTTGGTCTCGCAGCCTGTTGAGAGAATCTTCCTTTTCGACGTTCAACAGCTCAGCAAGTCGGCGTTCGATCATTTCCCTGGGGAGGTTCTTCAGTTCACCGCCACTTCGCTCCCGGGAGGGCGTCAGGTTTTCCAGTAAGGCGCGCGCACGCGATGCCATGAAAATGCCTAACAATGGCGTATCACCTTCTGCCGGTGGAGCACCTTTAACCTGAACGAATTTGGTTCCATGTAATTCGAGAGTTCGTGCGTACTCGCCTGTTACATACACGCGGCCGGCAGGCGAAACCCGGCTTTCGAGTGCTGTCCGGTTGCTGACGACGCAGCCCGGAAACAGCAATGTCAACGCCTGCAGCCAGTTTTGCCGAATGATGTATGCCGGATCGTCACTGGTGTTGGACGTATAGAGTCGTGGTCCGATCTTCCTGATGCGCCCGGCCTTCGCTTCGCGGCTGATCGCAACCGATGTTGTCGAATCCGAGAGGAACAGGATCGGTAATTTTTTCAAGTTAAGCGCCATCGGCATCCCCATGAATTGTCAGTTTCTTGATAATACATACCACAGAATGCAAATTCTATAAAGTTAAAGATGCTTTTGTAGAGTTATTGCTTGGAGTGAAGCGCGAACAAGGACACTGTCTTACTCAAGGATGCTGTTCAAAACATCGCTGCAATCAACGTCCTGAAGGAATGCGGAAGCACTTTTGGGAACTATCGATTCATCCGGCGGCTTGTCGGCAGGCTTCATAACCGACATGGAAGTAAGAACTGGCGATTGCAGATCTGATGTGCCCCCATCCATATTGGCCAGCACCTGCTTTCCCCGTTCCGTCGCAAGGAATTGCTTGATCGCTTCGTGAGTAAACGTCGCCTGCTTTCTGTTTTTGCGCAGCCGTTCAAAAGCGTTGATGATTTCGGGATCATAGGTGGAAAGCTTGAGCGAGTACAAGGGCACTTTACACCCCCTTGGCAAAGGCGAGCGTTTGGAATCCCCTGGCATTAGCATATTCCGGTTCAGGCAGAACAATAACCTCGATGTTTCTGGTTGGCAGGCCGTTCTTCAGGAATGCAGCTCCACCACCGAACAGCAGAACACGATCAAAATCGGCATGCATGCCGACATGGGCCTGCAACTCACCCTGAATGTCACGGATGATGTGCTCGATATACGCAACGCCGGCTTCCTGGATCTCCCGGGTGACATCGTGCCGTTCGAAGCCGTACTGCAAATAGCCCTTCTCGATCAGGAAAGCGATTTCCACAGGGGTGAAGGTCCCTGATGGAGCGAGATTCTTGATCCGTGGCAGCAGAAAGCTGGTAGCCATCTGGTGAACGCCACGTTTGTTGAGGGTCTTGCCATGGATGATCTGCTTTTTCTGTGGTGAGAACAGGGTGAAGATGATGGTGTTGAAGCCGATATCAATACCGAGAACATTGCCGGTCGGGCGCTCCGGAAGTCCATCGAGATAATCCCGCAAGCCGCCCAGCCCCTGCGGGAACACCGCCACATCCTTGATTGCTCCGTCGGTCAGAGACTTGGCCAAGGCCGGCACGACGCCGCCCGGCTTGTGCTGCTCCTGCCAATAGGAGTACGGCAGCCCGACGGCAAGGAGAATGTCCCCCTCACAGCCCGCCTGCTTCAGGCATTGTTCCGCAAATACCGGATAGTAGCGCACAAGCTCTTCCATCGTTTTCAAATAGGAAGAGCCCGACGCCATCAGGGAATCTTCTCCGATCAGCAGATTGTCGCCGTTGTAGCTGAACGCAGAAATGATCCTTCCCTTGCGCTCCCCGTAAATCCACTTGGCCGAAGAAAACCCGAGATCACACACCAGCACATTCATATCAACCCCCAAAAGTTTTGTAAGGCAAGTACGCCTCCATACAAAATATCTATAGGGGGGGCAGGTAGCGGTGGCAAATATGGGGATATATTTGGTGACAAATTTGCCACCTCCGGAACTTGGCGCATATTTGGTAACAAACTTGGTACCAAATTTGGCGCAAATACGGAGATGTGACTATTCGACTCCACTGGCCGGATAAAACCCATCGCCAGATCTGTTGAGAAGCCAGTCAATTCGTTTTACATATTCGTGCATCAGATGCACCGATTTTATGGCGTAGAAAACATCATCCCAGTTCTTGCCACTGGCTTCGATGCCTGGACATTCCGGGACAGTCGCTAAAAACGATTTCCGCTCCGAACTCCATTCGATCATTAGAGAAGCAGGCTTGGACCGGTATTTCCTCTCTTTTTCCGATTTGATCTTTGATCCATCGTACAGCCTGAGATAGATGTCCGGGAAATCTCTCTTCAATGCCATATGAGCAGCACTCTCGTTCACTTTGTCTGGAGCAGATTTCAGTTCAGCAACTGTCACATACGGATCAAGCCTCCATCCGAGGCACCATCGTCCAAAGGATAAACCCTTTCGCCGGCACGCGGTTGTCAACTTCTGGTCGATATCGTATTGACGGCGGTACTCGCTTCTTTTCATAGCTGGGATGCGGCCGGTATCTCGCAGCAGTTTGTAGACCGAATCTACGGTTGTTTTCCTCAGCGCCCTGGTGATTTCAACAACACTGAACCCTCTTGAATACGCTTCGATGATCCGGCTGTTGAGCAGTTCTTCGATATCTTCAACTTTCATTGCAGCCTCCTGTTGTAATACAAACTTTTCTATAAAGACTTTTCCTTAGAAAAGTTTGTTAATTGGATTATTTGACAGATTTACTGCGCTGTTTTTCCATCGACTGACGTTCCAAAGCCGTCAAGGAAAGGTACAGTCTCCGACTCTCTCCCCTGCAGCTTCGCAACATGTTGTAGGCAATCTGGCGGATACGTTTGATTTTGAACTCCGGGTACTCGATGTGGAAATAGGTGCGGAGGTTATTGGCAACATCGCGCACCGAGACTCTATACCTGGGTCCGTGCTCTTTCGGGAGATAGGAGCACAGAATATAGCGCTCTATCTTGCCGAAGTTCGGGAATGCGAGCATCAGCGCTCTCTTGTCTGATTTGAAAGACATGTTCATCCGGGCGACATACCATTCATTCGACCAAATGCTGGAAAGCAGTTGCAGGGCGTGCTGATCTTTCTCGTCCAAGGGCTCGGTCAAAAGTCCCTCGTCAGCCATTCTTTTCAGAGCTTTCAGTGGTACTGGTTGATACTGCAGTGCGGCCTGCTCCAGGTTCATCGTTTTCCTCCTTTGTCGATGGTGTCTTAGTGTCAAACAAACGCTTTGGATCGATGCTGCCTCTCTCGACAAGGGAGTTGATCCGGTCGAGTGCTCTGATAAGGGTTTCCCTCACATTCGAAACAACACACCCCAGGCGTTCAGCAATTTCGTAATTAGACAACTTTCCTTCCATGCCTATTCCGAGAGCCCAGTAAAGGGCCTGTTGCTCCTTGTCCGTAAGGTGGTGGCTAACTGACTGGAATATCATCTCAATATCATGTTCCTTCTGACTTTCTATGGCGCGTGTTTCAGCTACGGTATCCAGGTCGTCACAGCAGACATGAGAGGGAATTGAATTCGATCCATGGGTCAGAATATCCGGTGCCGGGGTTATGACACTGATCTGATTTCGGAATATCTTCCAGAAGGCAGCCTCGAATTTGATCTTCTTCTCGCTGTAGCGACTTGCAGCTACGAGAGCAGACTCATAGGCCTCCTGCATATAGTCGCATTCTTCATATGGTGAAAAATTCCTGTACTTGGCGATGTAACCCTTTATAATCGCCTCATTTTCTTTGACCCATGACATAGCTTGCTGAAAGTCCATGTAGGAACCCTCCAGATAAAAAAAAGCCGGCTTCGGGTAATCCCGATAACCGGCCTTGCTTTCGCCATCTTTCTTAGCTAGTTGCCGTGCCGCAGCATATTCAGTTGTAAACTTGCAGTTATGTTAGATACTGATCCCTAAATTAGCTGCGATACCAACCAGCTCTGAAACTGATGATGTCTTCCTGATATGATCTTCCACTTTGCGGCGTATCTTGCCAGTGTCCCAACCTGTCTGGATGTACTCACCAGCGACATAAACAGTTCCGTCTTCAGCGATACTGATGTGGTGATCTCTTATTGCCTGCTCAATGACTGAAAGGTCTGGCTTTCCCTTCTTCAATCGATAACCATTCCTGTCAGACACCAGCGCCATTCCCCTTTTTCGGAGGTTAAGAATTACAACCTCCATCAGCTTGTCATTCGGGCATTTCATCAATCTCTACCTCCAATCACTTGCCTTCACGCACGCGCGCGTTTTGGTTAAAAAAGGTTAGAAGAAGGTTAGCGGGGTGTTGATAACCTTCTAACCAATCGATTGATCATTGAAATCAGGACAGTGGCGGTCGGCCAAAAGTCATGGTTCGGGTCGGTCAATAGTCAATAGTCCGGTCGGCTAAAAGTCAGTACCGGTCGGCCATAGGTCAATAGTCAGTCGGTCAAAAGTCAATGTCCGGTCGGTCATAGGTCAATGTCTTCGAACAACCACAACAAGCTCATCCTTAAGCTCCCACGCTTCCAGAAAGCCTGATTTCTTGAGAAGTTCGAGAGCCCTTTTCAACTCAGCCTTGAAATGCTTTGCCTGCATGCCGGAGCCGCAGAGCTTCAGCAGAGTTTCGACCTTTACCGGGTATGGTTTCCGGTGGCTGGCCCAGTATCCGAACAGTTTTGAGGCAATTCCGTCGGGCAAGGAGCGCCTGGTATCCCACATCACCTTGGTGAGAAATTCCTCGTCGAACAGCAACTGCATCTCTTTGCCGACCCACACCTGCCATCGGGTAAGGTTCTCGTTTCGCTCGTTCCTGGACATGAACTTCTGGATGAGTGAAATGCTGACGAAGCTGTGCAGGCGTTTGGACTGAATGCGCAACGCTGTGGCCTGCATTCGACTCAGACAATTCCGAAGCCGCTCATAGCTCTGGCCCTTGATGGGCCATCCGAGTGCCTTGATGAACGAATAGGGGGTAAACTCAACGCATTCCCCCAGCGGGCTCTTCTTAATCAAGTGCATCAAGTGCATCCACACCAGCTCGTCATCCTGCCGAAGCTCTTCCCCTCGATAGATGACCTGACCATCGCCAATCACGGCAATCTCCACTTCCTTCATGAACATGCGTGGCAGGTTCCGGTTACGGCAGTTGAATAGCGCCGACCGCAAAATTTCGTTGGGTAACGCTCTGTAGCTCTCCGGCCAATCGGGAAGGTATTTGGGTCTGGCCGCGATGCTCGCCAGCAATTCATGGAATGAGTCAGGTGCTTGCGATTCCTTGGAGTCCGAAAACAGCATGGGTTGAAGATGATCATGCAACCGTGACCTCCCAAATCGGCGTTATTGAAATGATGCTTGTCTCAGGCACTTTTCCGCGCCTCGATCCACGATGCGACTTCCTCAGTTCTCCAGCGTTTGCATCCCATCAGGATGACCGGTTTGGGAAAGTCCTGGTATCTCAGCATCCTCCAGAGCGTTGCACGCGATACGTTCATGATTTCCATCAGGTCACGCTGCCTCAAAAGTGCTTCCATTGCTTTTCCTCCGTTCTTGGTGTTTCTCCCTGTCTCTAATATCTATAAGGGGGGCAGGTACAATTTGTGCTCTGACCCGATAAAGTCGTGTAACTGGCTAAAAGTTCGTATGAAAAAAAATTTTGTCATGGGAATGTCCGGTTTCTTTGAGGGTGCCCATGCCGGGAGGGACCGGCAGGCCGGTACTGGTTATTTCCGCCAGATTGGCTTCATTGCCGCCCAGCAGGTTTTTCATCTCCGCCTTCCCTTCGGCCTGACCATCACCGAAGATGTAAATATTCATTCCGCATCCTGAGGTTTCCAACTCACCCAGTAACCTAACCACTTCCCCCCACGATCTTTCCTGAACAGAATCGTATTTGAGCAGATGAGCCAGAGTTGGCGCGTTACCCAGATCAGTGACGGCGACCGCACCTGCCCCCCCTATAGATTATGTGTATGAAGCACACTCCTACTGGAGGCCTGTTCTCCTTATGAAATCGCTCAGCATCACCGCACTGGCGTTGATTCTTCCTCTGGCAGCCCATGCCGCAGAGATCCGCCAGCGGCCATTCAGTTATTCGCTCGATGCAAGTCCGGCTAAACAAGATGACCAGTTCGTTGTCTGTTCCGACTGCCCTGATCACCGGCTTTCACTCCTGCCAGTGAAACCCAAGCTTGCCGTGCGGCTTTCCGGCCCGGCAAAACCGGAGCCGCAAGTCTCCCTTGAGAAAAAGTCTGTTCAGTCATCCACCCACGGCGCCATTGAGACAGATATTAGGCTCACAACCGTGCAGTTCGATTTCGACAGTGAACGGCTGTCAGGTCATGAGCGTTTGAGATTCGATGGGCTGTTGGCTGGATTGTCGAAGCAGAGCACGTTCGGACTGAAGGGCTACACCTGCACGATTGGGACGGATGACTACAACGAGAGGTTGTCGATCAGGAGAGCGAATCACGTAGCAGGAATAATGAAATCTAATGGCTTTAATGTGGTGACTGTGGAGGGAAATGGCAAGTGCTGCCCTGTTTCGACCGACAAGCGCCTGAATAGGCGCGTGGAAATCGTGGAACATCGAAAGGAGGAGAAGTGAAGATCATTAACGGCAGGACCATGATGGTTGGCGGACTGATGCTGCTTCTTGTCGCGGTCGCAGGGTTCTCCATGGCGAACGACGACGTGAAGACGGAGAAAGAGAATTTGATGAAGAGTTTCCCGAACCTGAAAATCGACAGTTTCAGAGAATCACCGCTCAAAGGACTCTACGAGATCACCGCAGGCGAGCAGGTATTCTACTTCAGCCCTGAAGGATATCTTTTCTTCGGAGAGATCTGGTCCAAGGACGGCAAGAATCTGACCGCTGAAATACGCGAAAAGGTTGTCGCAGAACGAATCAATGGTCTCCCCCTCGATAAAGCTCTTAGAATCGGCAGCGGACCCAAAAAGGTTATTGAATTCACCGATCCAGACTGCCCTTACTGTCGCAAGGTCGACGACTTCCTTGCAAAGCGCACCGATGTGACGCGCTACGTCTATTTCGTCCCACTCCGCAGAATCCATCCCGACGCCGAAAAAAAGGCCCGTTACATACTGTCCCAGCCTGACAGGGACAAGGCGTTTCACGATGTCTTTACCGGTCAACTGGACGGCAAACCGATTGCCATCGCCGACAACGTTCAGCAACAGCAGCTGGAGGAGATGGAGAAGATCGCTGCCGGGATCGGGATACGGGGAACACCGGCACTCTGGATCGAAGGTGCTCACGTGAATGGTGCGGACATCCAACGGATATCCGGGCTGCTGGACAAGGGAAAGGAGGTGAGCAAGCCGCAATCGCACTGACTCTGTACCACTGTCACCGCAGCACCATCAAGAAATCAGCACAAAGGAGAAATGAATGCACAAACGGAAATTACTTCTGATGACCGCCGTGGCCATGATCGTGACCCTGGTGGCATCGCAGGCCATGGCTCTCGTTGCCCCGGTAGCCGGTTCCTTCGGTTTCGAGGCCTACGACTTCTTCATCAACAACATCCTCAAGGGGCCCTTCGGTGCCATTGCCGGTGTCCTGTCGATCATTGCCGGCGTCGTCGTCATGATCCAGCAGAAGATGGTCCCTGCCGTCCTCTGCATCCTTGGAGGGGTCCTTGTCATCAACTCGGACAAGATCGTCACCTCCCTCGGGATGATCATCTGACACAGCAGGGGGGCGAAAGCCCCCCTCACCACCTTGTATCCATGAACGGAGCCGGATGTGACCCGCAAGTTTCCGCAATACCTGACCCAGCCGTTCCAGGTTCTTTGGTTCGAGCCCGACGACCTGGCAATCATGACAGCCAGCTTCATTCTGGCCCAGCAATTCGGCGGGTGGCTCTGGCTGACAATGATCATTGTTCCGTGGGCATACAGCCGCTTCAAACGGCAGTATCCGCGAGGTTTCCTGCGGCATGCGCTCTATTTTCTCGGCCTGGCGCCAATGAAGGGGTACCCGCAGTTTTTCGATAAGGATTTCCTGGAATGACCACCACAGAGGGAGCAACGAAGTGAACCTCGATATTTTTCTGCAGAAAAGTTCCAACATCTTCGCCGAGAACCGGCTGCTCAAGTTCGTGGTTGTGGCGCTCGGCATCGCCGTCGTTATCAATACTGCCGGTCTCTTCATGGCATTGAACAGTCAGCGGGTCATCCTCGTGCCCCCGGTCGTCAACTCCAAGATCTCGGTTTCCGGGGACAAGGCTTCAGATGAATACCTCAAGGAGTTTGCCCGCTACATCCTGAATCTGGCCCTGACCTACAACCCGGTCAATGCCCGGTCCCAGTTCAGCGAACTGCTGGCCGTCTATGACCCGGCCGAGTTCCAGACATCACGGAAAGAGCTGTACGAGCTGGCCGACAAAATCGAAAACACCAAGGCCTCCAGCGCCTTTTACATCCAGTCGATCATCAACGACACCGAAAAGCGCCGGCTCGAAGTCACCGGCACCAAGAAGACCTACATGGTTGACCAGAAGGCGGAGGATACCCTGAAGGTCTATCTCATCGAGTACCGCATTGAGAACGGAAAATTCATCCTGGTCCGCCTCTACGAGAAGCCGGTCCAAGGTGAAAGCAAGGGGGCATGATGCGCAGCACGGTTGTGATACTGGCAGCATTGCTGGTTCCGGCACTACTCCACGCGGCTGATCAATCCGCAATCCAGAAAAAAAGAGTCACTGATGACCAGTCTATGGAGAAACCGGTCGAAAGTGAATTCCCAACAGTGGTACTGCCCGAGGCAACGACCACCATTCGCCTGTCCAGCTCGGACCTGAACCGGATCTCCTGCCCGGCCGAGATCCGCGAGGCACTCACCTCCACGGAAAAAGGGGTAACCATCAAGATCACCGGCAAGGATGCCTTCGTGAAGTTCAAGGTCACGAAGAAAGGGGACAAGCTCTCCTACGCCTCCACGCCAACCGAGCTGTACGTTGTCTGCGGCGATGAAACCTTCAGCATGATCGCCTTCCCCCAGAGAATTCCCTCCCAGACTATCCGTCTGACGTCAGGCAGGGAACGTAAGATCAAGGAAAACCTCTCACTCTATGCCGGGCTCCCCTTCGAGAAAAAGCTGCTTCGCGCCATTCGGGATATCTACACCGAGAACATTCCCGATTCATACAGCGTGGTTCGCAAGGACAAGCGGTATCTCATGTTCAGGGAAATTGCCCTGACGCTGAAGCGTACCGTGGATATCGAGGGGGAAGGACTCCGGATCAAGGAGTACGAGGCGACTTTGAGGGGGGAGCCGTCTGAATTCAGGCTGAACGAGAAGATGTTCCTGAGAACGGAACTGGCGGAAAACCCGGTGGCGGTTGCACTCGAACGGCACATTCTGCGCCAGGGGGACACCTCACGGATATTCGTAGTGGAGCAGCGGGCGGAAAAGCAGGAAGGGCGGAAGCTGGCTGGCGATCTGCCGGTCATGGATAGTTCCGGTGCAAGCCAGAAGATCAAGCAGGAAACCGCCCAGAAACAGCAACCGGCACCGGCTGACCAGGAGGCGGAAGATGAGAAATAAGCTTCTTTCCTACTGGAACGGTCTGACCGGCAACCAGAGACGAATGATGGTCTGGGGGGGCGGCCTAGCCATTTTCGCCCTCACATTCATGCTCGGGAGCATGGCCATGAACCGCGGCAAGTCGACTCTGCCGGTAAGAAGCGCAAAGCAGGCACCGCTGAGCATCGAACCAAAGCTGCTGGAAAAGTCGCAGTACCTTGAAAGCCAGAAGGAAATCGCCAAGCGGGACGACAAGGTTGCCGAACTCCAGCAGAAGCTCGATGAAATCACCCGTGAAAAAAAAGGAGAGACGCCGGCAGCTCTCGTGATACAGCCCGGCACGTCAACTCCCGCAGCGGGTGATGCCCGCATTGCCGCATCAGCCCAGGGCCAGGCGCAAAAGGCCGGTTCAGGAAGGTCCGTGCTGGCAAAGCAGCCGCTGCCGCCACCGCCAATCCCACAAACCAGTTCCATTCCGTTGCCGCCGCCTCCCACGTCCTCGCAGCCGATGGCGGCTGGTCAGCTCCCATCACCACCGGAAACCGAGATCGGTGACATCGCCGTTGTGTCATCAACCGGGACAGGAAAACAGGCCAAGGTCGAACCGGAGGATAAAAAAAAAGACGCAACAGCAGGTTCAGTCTATCTGCCTCCTTCCTTTATGGAGGCGACCCTGCTGAGTGGCCTGGACGCACCAACCACTTCGGAAGCAAAAGGTAACCCGGTGCCGGTGCTGCTCAGGGTCAAGACTCCAGCGGTCCTGCCCAACAGCGTGAAGGCCAATCTCAAAGGGTGCTTTGTCATTGCCGACGGCAAGGGGAACCTTGCCACCGAGCGGGCCGAACTGCTGCTGGTCTCACTGTCATGCCTCGACCGCAAGGGACAGGCAGTGGTTGACCAGAAGGTCAAAGGATTCGTCGTGGATGCAGACGGCAAGATCGGGCTGCGGGGGCGAGTCGTGGCCAAGATGGGCTCCATGATCGCGAGGAGCATGCTGGCCGGATTCTTTGGCGGTGCCGGTGACGCCATCAAGGCATCGGCGACAACTCTGGCTGTCAGCCCTCTCGGCACTACCCAGACTGTTGATCCGAAGGACATCGCCATGTCTGGAGCCGGCTCGGGGCTGTCGAGCGGCTTCAAGGAGATCCAGAAGTTCTACATGGAGCTCGCAAAACAGACCATGCCGGTCATTGAGGTCGGCGCCACGAAGCCGGTGACGCTGGTCATCAGCGAGGGAATCAATCTGGAAATTAAAAGGATCGCCAAGGGAGGCGGAAAGTGAAGAAAACACTGATTCTGGCGGGAATGCTGCTCATGAGCGGATGTGCCCTGCTCAACCCCTATGAAAGCAGTTTCAGTTGCCCGGAGAGTTACAACGGGAAATGCGTCTCCGTTCAGACGGCCTATAGCGAGTCGTCCGGTCTGTCTGTCAAAGCAAAGGACGTGGTTGCCGATCAGCCCCATGAGAACTGCGGGCCAGATACCGAGAATCCCGGTGCCTGTGCCGAAAGCGGGAAAGAGTCTGCAGGCGCCAATTCATCGTCAAAAGAGAACGGCGCCTTGACGAAGTACCGCGCCGCTCTCTTTGACAAATTCACCGGCCTTCTCAAGGAGCCGGTTACCCCGGTCGTTGCTCCTCCCAAGACCATGCGGGTCCTGCTCTTGCCCTACACCGGCCAGGATAAGGAATTCTACATGCTGCGCTACGTCTACTTCTTTGTCGATGAGCCGCGCTGGCTCTTGGGTGACAGCGTGTCGTCCGGTGAGGAGGAGTAGCGCGATGGGGATCATGTCCGCTCTATTCGGCAAGGACGGCGGGATTACCAAGGGAGAGCTGGACCAGATGTCCCGTCGGGAGAAGTTCTCCGATTACCTCCCCTGGATCGCCTACGACGACAGGGAAAATATCTATCTCAACACCGACAACACATTCGGAATGATGTGGGAGTGTGCTCCTCTGGCGTTCGCCTCCGAAACGAGCATCAGGACCCTGGAAGGGATTTTCCGTGTCAACCTGCCGGAAGGATCGGTCATGCAGTTCATCCTTTTTGCCGACCCGGATGTAGAACCGATTGTCAAAGCCTACGGGGCTCAGAAGACGCGTAACAGCAAGCTGGTTCACGACGTTTCCGACAATGTCACGCGGTTTTTCCAGGAAGGTGTGGAAGGTCTCGGTTGCTTGAGCGGCATCCCGGTGCGTACCTTCAGAATGTTCTTCACCGTAAAGTTTCCGGTCAAGGAGATCGGCCATGTGAACCTGGAAGAGGTCTTCGGCACCATTCAGGAAGTTCTGCGCGGAGCCGGACTTGCCCCGGTTGTGGTCGGACCGGGCCGTCTGCTGGACTGGCTGCGGCGCATGCTGAACGAAGATCCTTCCACCAATTCGACCCACTATGATGACCGGAACGTCATTCGCAAACAGGTATTGCTCGGCACGAAGATCGAAAAGCGCTTCACCTCCCTCAAATTCGATAATCGGCACTTTCGCTGTGTCACCCCCAAATCGTTCCCCCTGAATGGTGATCCGATCCAGACCAACCAGCTCTTCGGCGGGATCATGGGGATGGCGACCGATTCCGACCAGATCCGTACTCCGTTCTTTTTCACTCTGAATATCCTGCTCCGCAACCAGAAGAACAAGCTCCACACCAAGTGCAACCTTGTCCTGCAGCAGCAGGGGGTCGGCAGCTTCGCCCCGTCGCTGGCTCGCAAGAAAGATGAATACCTCTGGGCCGTGGATGAACTGGAACGGGGTACCAAGTTCTACCGGATCATCCCGATCATGTGGGTCTACGGCAGTGACGAGTGGCTGGTGAACGAGTCCGTCACCCGGGCCAAGCGGGTCTGGGAGGGGCAAGGGTATGTCATGCAGGAAGACAAGGGGATTCTCCCGATCCTGTTCATCTCGTCGCTGCCATTCGGCCTCTACGACAATGGCAGCAACATCGACACCCTTGACCGTGATCACATCATGCCGGTGGACAGCATCGCCGTGACTCTGCCGATCCAGGGGGACTTCTCTGGCCTCGGCAAGCCGGTCATGCTCTTTGCCGGGCGAAAAGGAAACCTGTTCGGCCTCGACATCTTCAACAAGGGGGTCAACAACCACAACGCCATGGTTTGCGCCTCCAGCGGCGCCGGCAAAAGCTTCTTCATCAACTACCTGGTCTACAACTACTTCGCCATGAACTCCAAGATCAGGATCATCGACATCGGCGGTTCCTACAAGAAGATGACCAAGCTGTTCGGTGCCCGCTACCTGGACTTCAGCGAGGATTCCCAGGTCTGCCTGAACCCTTTCACCAACATCATCGACCCCGAATACGACATTCCGGTCATCGCCCCCATCGTTGCCCAGATGGTCTTCTCCACCGGGAAGACCATCCCCAGTGAAACCGAGATGACCCTCATCAAGGGGGCCGTGCGCTGGTCCTGGCAGCAGGAGGGGAATGACGCCGGCATCGACACGATCTACGAGTACCTGGCCAACTTCGAGCGCTATTCCTCCGAAGGGGGCGAGATCAAGGAGGCAGCTTCACGATTAGCCTTCAACCTGGCCGATTTCCGGAGCGACGGGGCCTTTGGCCGCTTCTTCAACGGCAAGAGCAGCCTCGACATCTCCAACGACGAGTTCGTAGTGCTCGAACTGGAGCATCTCAAGTCCCGCAAGGAGCTGTTCCGGGTCGTCACCCTCCAGGTAATCAACGCCGTCACCCAGGATCTCTACCTCTCCGACAAGTCGGACCAGCGGCTGATTGTCTTCGACGAGGCCTGGCAGTTTCTCGGGGAGAGCTCGACCCTGAAGGAGGTCATCGAGGAGGGGTATCGCCGGGCCCGGAAATACGGAGGGAGCTTCACCATAATCACGCAGTCGGTGCTCGACATGAAGCTGTTCGGGGGCGTTGGCGACGTGATCAGGAACAACTCCGCCTTCAAATTCTTCCTGGAGTCGTCGGATTTCGAGAAGGCGCTGGATGAGAAGCTTCTGGACTATGACGACTTCACCATGCGGATTCTGAAGTCAACCAAGAGCAACAAACCCAAGTATTCGGAGATCTTCATGGATACGCCTTTCGGGGCCGGCATCGGCAGGTTGGCCGTCGATCCGTTCTCATATTACGTGTTCACGTCGGATGCGAGCGAGATTGCCGAAATAGAGGCAATGGTGGATGGCGGAGTGAGTTATGAGGATGCGATCCGTGAGATGGTCAAGAAATACCGCAGCTAGCCTGACCGTGGCTCTGGCACTTGCGAGTTCCCACGCACTGGCTGTGGACGGGAAGACCGCAGGCCAGAGCACTGGTCAGACGGCTCTTTCCCGGTTCGGCACCAAGAGCGGTATTAACAGCAACATCTCGTTGCCGATGACCAACTCCGCGAACCTCATGCAGACGGTGAACGGCGCCACCAGCTTCCCGGCGACCCTGAACGCACCCTCATCGGCAAAGTTCTTGGAGGTAATGATCCAACCGTCGGGCACCGGCGACCTGCAGCAGGTCATCGTCAGCCAGGATCTCAATACCGATGGCGCCATCGACAATGTCCACACCGTTCCGGCGCTCGTTTCAGGAGTCTGCGCCAATGGCTTCATCTCCTGCACCGCCGGCAGCTGGTCGAACTGCAAATACTTCACCTGGGCAGCTGACGCCGATGGGCGGGTCACCGAAGCGCCGGCCTCCATTACCGACCTGGGAGGCTGCTACTGCATAAACAGCAGTTGCGGCAGCAACCTGGTCTGGGTGAACAGCGCCATCGTGCTCAAGGATATCGGCGGCGGGATCGTCAACGCCGTCCATACCAGCAACACCCAGTTCACCATCACCAACGTCGCCACCGACATCACCACCATCACCTATTACGGGCAGGTGACTACCCAGACGAACAACGCCGCGTCAAGCGTCTCAGCCTTCGCTTCATCGCCGACCGTCTCCACACTGTCGGGGTACTACAACAACTGGCCGCAACTGACGGCCGCCAGGGATTCAGCCGCTATCTCCCAGTCCTCCGATCCCAGCAGCCTCTATTACTTGATCTCCAATTCGGGAGCTGCCCGCAATGCCCAGGGAAAAGCAAGCAACTGCACCATCGACCGGGTCGGTCGGGTCGACACCACCATCAAATCCTTCAACGACTCGGGGAACAGTGCCCTTTGCACCGATCACCTCGTCTACATGCGGGTCCACAAGGTCGATGACCTGACCTACCAGCTGGAATACCTGGACACCGGCCCGGGAGGACCGGGAGCGGCGCACAACAACTGCGGCGGCAGTCCTGGCGGCGATGGCTGGCATACCGTCAAAACTGTGATCGTGTCTACTCCTGATCCGGCCAAACTCGGCCAGCTCATGTCAGCCACCTTCAACATGAACAACCTGAGCGGCGGCGGGTGTAACACCGCTTCAGCCTCGGTCGACGGAGTAATCAACGGATTTGACACATCCGTACAGACCGGCATCGTCTGCCCGGCAAAAGGTGCCCAGGGTGTTTCCTTCAACTGGAGCTATTTTTTCGACTTCAAGGAGGACGCCTATACGGAAGGCGTGGAGGACAAGTGCGCCACCCTGGCCAACGATCCGGACTGCCGTCTGAAGGAGGAGGATATCGACGGGGTTGTGACGTATCAGAACTTCAACCCAACCGGATTCAAACCACTCCCTTCCTGTAAGAACTTCACCGGACAGGTGGGCACCAACAACATCTGCCGGGACTGGTGGCACAAGAAGCGGACCTATGTCTGCGGTTCACAACAGTATGACTTCTCCGATGTGGCGACCCGCTTTGGGCAGGTGGTCACTTCTGCCAGTGACAATACTTCCAACCTGACGTTCCAGGACCCGCGTCTCGGTCCGACCGGGTGGAGCATTGCCAACGGCAGCATCAACCTGCCGCAGCGCGACCCGGCCTCCGAATGCGAAGTGGCCTGCAAGACTCGCATCGCCAAGACCGATACCCAGGTGACCACGACCGGGACGGTCAACGACATGCGCGTGCCCGCCCAGTCCTACGACATCTTCTACAAGACCTGCATCAACAACAGCTGTCCAGCCGACCCTGGCGAGGAAATCGTCATCGATTGCCAGTGCATCAACGAGTTCGCCGAGGCTGCCACCGTCATCCAGACGCTCAGGCTGGCCGGCAAGGACAATATCTGTTCCAGCGGCCAGAAACAGCCGATGCAGTCGAGGTAAGACCTGATGCTATTCCGAATTGTCTTCTCAGCAATCTACGCCGTTCTGCTCCTTTCGCTATCGGGAGTTGCGTCTACCGCGCAGGCTGTTGTCAGTTGCCAGGACACGATCACGACTGGCACCACCTATCGCTACGTCGATGCGCTGGCGTTCTTCACCGAATTCAACGGCAAGACTTACGCTATCGCCAAATCAGCGGCCAGCGGCAGCCAGTCGCTTCCCGACATCTATTTCGATTTCTCGGCAAACATCAGCCGGGAGTACCTGATGACCGGCACTGATACGGCTTCGCTCAAGCGGATGCTTTCACTCGGTCAGTTCGGGGCGGCAAAACCGGTGCGTGTGGACAGCCAGCAGACATTGGATTTCCTGATCAAGCGGTATGGTGCCTATTTGGGGGCCTCATCATCGGACAAGAGCACCTATATCGATGCCTGGAAGGAGTTCGGTCCAGGTGGTTTCACTGCCATTGATGGTTCCGGGCTCTCATTCAGCAAATGGCCGGCAAGCGGACCCTATATCGGCCAGGACCCGCAGGCAGTCGTAATGGGGAGTGACGGGGTCTGGACAAGCGGCATCGATGGGACGAGAAGCTCTCAGATCGTGGAATTTTCAGGGAAGCTCGACTGCGCTCTGTCGTACATCGATCCCGGCACTATTACCCCGCCTCCGCCACCACCGCCACCGCCGCCTCCTGATCCAAATGCCATCAATAACATCATGTGCGGTCAGGATCTGAACAACAACGGCTATGCCGGTGACCCGGGAGAAACAGCCAACTGCATTCAGACAGCTCAAGGACAATTCTGCCCGGTCGGTTCCACGGAATGCGTTGAAACCTATACCGCACCGGTCTGTCCGAATGGCTCGACCCTGGAAACGAACCGCGACATGTGCCAGGCAACGGCCCAGAATATCTGTGGCAGCGGCTACACCTGGGATTCCAGCATCGATAAGTGTGTGAAGGATATAGTCTGCCCGGAAAACGGTACTTTCAACACGGTTGCCGACCGGTGCGAGAAACTGGTCCAGAATATCTGTCCTGCCGGCTATGCCTATGACGCCAACCCGGCCAGCCCGACCTATGACCGCTGCGTGAAGTCGGCCAGCTGCAGCAGCGGTGGGTCGTTCATTGCCGCCCGTGACCGCTGCGAGAAGGCCTGGATGCCGGTCTGTGACAGCGCCAACGGCTATTATTACAATGCCCAGACCGGTATTTGCCAGCGGGCGCCGATCTGCACCTATGGCAGTTACAACACCACTTACAATCTGTGCGTCCAGCCTTTTGTCCCTTCGTGCCCTAATGGGTACACCTACAATGCCGGCCGGGCCCGGTGCGAAAAAACCCCGGAATGCCCGCCCGGTACCACCTACAACGGAGTGACCAACAAGTGCGACGCCATCACCGCTGCCAGTTCCCAACAGGTGCTCGCCTGCAGTCCGAAGTCATTCCTCTGCGCCTCTTACGCCGACTCCTGCTGCAACGTCAACATTTCCTGCCCCAGCGGCCCGCAAGGACAGGTGAGTGTTGTCGCCAACTACTGCTGCCTCGGCTCCGATTCAATCACCATCCAGTCGCCGCTCAATCTGTTGAGCAGGACCGAACTGACCAGCACCGGGTATGCGCTTTCGGCGTTGCAGTGCGACAGTGTCGGCAACTGCAGTTACTACTTCATGGACCGCTACTGTTCTGACGGTTCACCGGCCAGCGACTGGATGCTTTCCGGTTCGTTCACCATGTCATCGACCCAGATGGTCTGTCCCCCCGGGCAGGCGCTGATCAATGGTAACCAGTGCCTTTCAGCTACCAATCCGACCTGTTCCGGCGGCAACTTCGATCCGAATCTTGATGTCTGCTGGGCCGCCTATACACCGACCTGTACCCAGGGGACCTATGACAGCGCCAGTGGTCTCTGTGTTCTGGTACCTTCTTGTCCGAACGGCACACTGAATACGGCAACCGATCAGTGCGAGGCGGTCATCACCAAGGATTGCGGCACTTATGCGCTCGATGCCGGCGCCAACCTCTGCTACTCCGCACCGGTCTGCGCCAATGGCGCCTATGACGCGAGCTTCAATGTATGTCAGGCCACTCTGACCAGGGATTGCGGCAGCTATTCGTGGAGCCAGGCCGATTTCAAATGCCTGCAGCCGGTTTCCTGCCCGCAGGACTCAACCTTTTCCCAAGCTGCCACCATCAAGTTTACTGCCACGCTCGACAAATGCGTTTCCGACGTCCAGCACGACTGTCCGGCTGGAACCACCTACACGCCGCTTCCTATCGGCAAGTGCGAGGCCGTGCCGATCTGCAGTGGCGCCGGCATCTACAACCCCCAGAAGGACAGCTGTTTCGAGGGGTTCAATACCTGTCCGCTCGGGACTCAGTACGCGTGCATGGAATATCAAGGGAAAATGCAGTGTTCCCCGAATCCCTGCTTCAACCCGGGTGCGCCCGGATCAGAAGTGACCACTACTCTCGACGAGTCGATGCTGCAGGACGATGGACCGAAAGATGCGAACGGTAACTGCCTTGGCCAGATCTACATTTTCAACGGCAAGGCGTCCCGCTGCCGTCCCCCGGGGATGACGGTCGGGTACCTCAACAACTGCTGTGAAAGCGACAAGGTCGCCTCGGAGGATACCGGCAACAACATACAGTATGCTGCTCAGGGCATTCAGATGGCCTATGAAATCGGCCAGGTCGCCTATTACGGCAATGCGTTGGTCACTGGAGCGGCCCAGATTTCGGCTATCTCGACCACGGCAACCGGAGCTGTCACCTCCATGACCGTGGTCACGGCTACCGGCACCACAACCACGCTTTCAGGAGCGGCAGCTACCGGTGCATACGCTACCATGGCCAGTGGGGCGACAGGAGCATCGGCCCTTGGCGCTGGTCTTCAGGCCTACGCTGCTGCGCTGTTCAATCCGGCCACCATTGCCATTGCCATCGTCGTGATGGTGGTGATGAAGGTGCTAATGGGGAGCGGCTGTGACCAGGGTGATATCCAGACCGGGATGCAGAATGCCGCCAAGGACTGTCACTACGTGGGGGATTACTGCCAGAAGAAATGGCCGCTGGTGGGATGTGTGCAGAAGGCCAAGAGCTTCTGTTGCTTCAACTCGAAAATGGCGAGGATCATCCATGAACAAGGGAGACCGCAACTGCAATCGTTTCAGCCGAACGGCGCCTGGGGGGTACCGGAAGCTCCCAACTGCCGTGGCTTCACCCCCGATGAATTCCAGTCCCTGGATTTCTCGCGGATCGATCTGTCGGAATACTTCGAAGACGTACAGAAGGATCTTGCTACCAAGATCGATGGTTCACAACAGACCATCATGCAGAACATCCAGAACAAGTATCAGGCGACCACGAAATGACCATACGCAACGGACTGGCAGCGATTGGGTTGATGGTGTGCGTTTCATCGGCACAGGCCAAAGAACTCGGCACCTTCGGCATGACGTACAGGATTGCGGAGCGGGATGCCCTGGCCGAGATCGAGGAACGGGCCCGGCAGGTGGACTGGCACAAGGTGCTGGACAAACAGAAGGTCGAGAACTTCCAGGGGCCACCGGACCGGGTGCGCCTGCCGCGTGCGAAGCGGAACCGGAGCTTCCCGGTTGATATGACCTATACCACAGAAATCGATGTTCCCGACGGCAAGGGGGGCATCCTCTATCCGAAGGGATATACCTTCAATCCGCTCGACTACGTGACCTACCCGAAAACGCTGGTGGTCATCGACGGCACCGACGCGGACCAGGTGAAATGGTTTGCAGCTTCCGAGTATGACAAGCGGCTCGATGTGACACTCCTTCTCACCGGGGGGAGCTTCGGGGCCGTGTCGAAGAAGATCAGCCGCCCGTTGTTCTATGCCGACCGCAAGATCGTTGAACGGCTCAAGCTGCAGGCGGTGCCGTCAGTTGTCAGGCAGAAGGGACGGATCATGGAGGTAACGGAGGTCAAGCTGACAAAGATTATCGGTACACCAGCACATGGCAGGAAGGGGGCACCATGAAGTCGCAGCTATTACGTCGCCTGGCAACAGCCTGCATCATTGCGCTGTGTTCCGGGTGTTCCCATGAATCTTGGACAACGGTGGAGGAGACATCCCGCCTGCCATCCGTGGCCGCACCGATCCTGGCGCCGGTCAGCTGGGTTGCGATGGCCGGCAGGGCTGCCACCAGACCTGCATCCATGGGGACAGATTCCGAGCGGGGGAAGCAGTTCGTGCTGACCCGCAGGGTGCTGGATGACTTTAGCAGTGACGGGAAGTTCATGGAAGAGGTGCTGGCAAGGCAGAACCGGTTCCGTGCCCGTGATTGGGGTGAGATATCCCCTGAGCAACTTCATATCAACAGCAGTTCCACCAATGGCAAAGGAACTGTCGGTCGCTATCCAACCGGGAATAAGCGGTCAATCATCATCACGGACGAAGGGTCCGAATTCAAGGTGCGATATGAGGATGAACCTGAACCATAACATCCCGATCTTCACGCTGATCGTGCTCTTCATGACAGTACCACTCGCCTGGGGTGCCGGCGTTAGTTGCAAGGGGAAGGTGCTCAACCCGGTGACCGACATCTGCTGGCAGTGCATGTTCCCGGTAAAGATGGGGAGCGTCTCTTATGGCAATGGCGCCGAGCCGGCACCAGGTAATATCACCTCGCCGGTCTGTGCCTGTCCCGACAGCAAGGGGGTCTTGATCATCGGCGTGTCCACCGCATTCTGGGAGCATGCCCGTCTGATCGAGACCGTGAAGGACCCGTTCTGCTTCCCGGTCATGGGCACCGGCATGACCAACCCGAAGCCGGGCTTCTCGTCCGGGGAGAACCGGAGCAAGGAGTACGGCGACTCCGACTACGCCTTTCAGCAGGCCCATTACTTCTATTTCCCGGCCTGGTCGATCCTGAAGCTGTTCATGGATTTCCCCTGCGCCGAGAACAAAGCTTTCGACCTGGCCTACATGACGGAAGTGGACCCCATGTGGAACGACGACAGCCTGTCGTTCATCATCAACCCGGAGGCGCTCCTGTTCGGCAACCCGGTGTCGCAGCTGGCGTGCGTTGCCGATAGCGTGGGAGCGACCATGTCGTATCCCATCGATCCCCTGTTCTGGTGCATGGGGAGCTGGGGCTCCTTCTACCCCCTGTCGGGGAGCATGATCGAGAACAACCCGTTCAACGTCAACGCCGGCCTGGCGGCCCGGATGCTGTTCAAACTCGGCAGAGAAACGCTCCTTTACGATACCGGCATCAACCAGTGCGCCAGCGCCGGGGTCGTGACGCCGATCCTGGTCAAGAGCAATTACCGGCTCCAGATCGCCCGACCGGTACGCGGCAACGACTGCATCCCCATTGGCCGGCCGTCACTGATCTGGGGGACGGCGAAGAATCCCCCCTTCGGGACAACCAATACGTCACCGGACAATTTTCTCTGGTCACTGACACGAAGGAGGGTCTGTTGCGTCGGCTATGCGCTCAATTGATCTGCTGCCTTGCGGTTGCTTCGTCTTGTACGGTCGCAGCTGCCGGCACTCCAGGGTACATCGCCACTCCCGACACCTGCTGTGTGGTGGACAGGGTGGTTGAGGATACGGTCCATCTTAGGAAGGTCGGTGTCTGCACCGGCAAGTCGGGTCGGGCATACATCGAAACGAAGTTGAAGAAAGTGAAGGTAGTCGTTGAGGGAACCTTGTGGAAGGAGACTGAGGTGGAGGGGCTGACCGTGCCGGACCTGGCCAATACCCTGTCCAATGCCGACCGGCTTGCGAAAGAGATGACCGTTCCCGGGAACCGGCACGAGAAAGAGATGGCAGATCTGGCCGGAACGCTCGATTCCTACTACCACTCGGATGAATTCCAGTTGCGGGTGAAGAGCGAGACGGAGCGGATCAAATCGGAAGTGTTCGGGGACAAGATCTCCGGTTATTACACTGACAAGGGTAAGGAAGCACCGAAGGGCAAGTTGGCCGCGTCCGAGCGGGTCTACGTCTTCATCTCGTCGGCGATGCCCCTTGCGACCATCAGGAACTATGCAGCCTCCGTGGCCCGGTTGGGTGACCCGAATGTTTCCCTGGTCATGCGTGGATTCGTGGACGGGATGACCAAGATCCAGCCGACTATCGGTTTCATTGCTTCGGTGTTGCAGCGCGACCAGGCATGCCGCCCCCAGGACGGTGACTGCGAGATGCTGCCGGCAGGGCTGGTCGTTGATCCCCTGCTATTCCGCCGGTACCGGATCGACCAGGTTCCTGCCGTGGTCTATACCCGCGGGCTCAAGACCGAGGATGCCGGTTTGAGCGAGGGAGATCCCAAGAATACCACCATCTCGGATCACTATGCGGCATACGGAGACGCCAGGCTGGAATATCTGCTCGACCAGATCCGGAGGGAGAGCGGGTCGGATTCACTGGCCGCACTACTGACCGTCTCGGGTGACCGGAAATGAACGAGGAAAGAGAGTCACAATCAATGAGTGAAATGATCAGTATAAAAACCAGTGAAGCCTCTGAAGAGATGGATGCCGTGTCGGTACCGAAAGAGCCTCCCAAAACGTACCCCAAAGAGCAAACCAAACGGCAACCAGGCACACTGGCCCTGATTGGCATCTGTCTGGCAGTATCTTTGGCAGCATCTTTGGCAACCGTTGCCGGGTATGACCACTGGTATGCCCAGAAGGTCGTGGCCGTCGATATCAAGGGGTACATCGCCCAGCAGCGGGACAACTACCTTGCCGGCAAGCTGAACGATGACGAGCTGCGGAAGAGTTTCGACCGTCTTGAGGCGGTCATTACAGCCATACCAAAGAACCGGGTGATCATCATGGGTGACGCGGTGGTGCGCAATGCCGAAACCGTTAAGCCTTGATTTCCATAACTGGCGGCTCTGGCTGGCGATCACCTGCCTGCTTATCGCGGGTACGCTGCTCCCTTACAAGGTCAGCGTCACCCTGACGCCATCTCTCAAACACCGGGTCTACTGGCTCACCCGGAACCCGGACCGTGTGGGACGGGGAGAGTATGTTCTGTTCCACGACAAGGAACTGGCTGCCAGGGTCGGGATGAAGAAGTCGGAGGATATGATGAAGCTCGTGGGATGCAATGAGGGGGATCTGCTCACCGTGGACGCGGAGAAGAAGTTCTACTGCAACGGCGAGTACCTGGTCAGGGCCAAGGACTTTTCACTCAAGGGGGCACCGCTGCAGCACTTCGCCTTCAACGGCATTGTCCCCAAGGGGGCCATGTTCGTGATGGGTGAGCACAAGGACAGCTACGATTCGCGGTATTTCGGCTTCGTGGACAAGAGCCGCATCCTGGCGAGAGCCTACCCGATCTTCTGAGAGGAATACCGTGCCCATCGAGAAATTAAACCCGCTGCACTACATGGGGCAGGCCGAATATACCGGCTTCTGGCAAAAGCTCTTCGCCACGATCCTCTATGGGTTCTGGGGGCGCTGCTTCTTCGTCGCCCTGGTGGTATCCGCCTTCTGGGTCGGGGTGCGACAGCGCAATCCGACTCTGGCTGCCATCTGCCTGCTGCTGGCGGCCATTGTCGCCTATGGCGGCGGGATCATGAATCTGATCCGTTCATTCACGGGATAGGAGAGGACGTGTCGAAGGATAGTCACAGTACACCGGACATCATGCCGGTGCCACCGAGCAACGAGATCCACCCGCGAGGCCTCCTGGAGGCAATCTCGTACATCGACCAGAATTTCGCCAATGAGCTGGGGGGCTGCATGATCAAGTCACGCTTCCTGACCACCAAGCAGCGACTGGAGTTCATGGAGGTGGGGTTCCGGAGTTCCTTTGCTTCTGGGATCGTCTCGGCGCTTCTCACTCCCATCGCCATCGGGGTGATTGAACAGTACATCCCCATGTTCGGCGATCCGTCACCGACCCTGTTCGACAAGTTCAGCGCCTTCCTGCTGGCGCTGGGTTTCTCGCTGGGGTACGCCATCTTCATGGCCAAGGCCTCCACATGCTTCATCGGCGAGTACACCCGGGCCATGGTACTGAACCTTCTGGGAGGCATGGTCTTTGGTGCCATCGTCAAGGCGGTGGTGGCCTTCATCGCCTTCCATTTCCTCTATTTCAAAATCTTCTCTGACAGCAACATCCTCTGGGCCGTGGCGAAGCTCTATTACGCCAAAACCACGCCTGCAACCGTCGCCAAGGTCTATTACTGGGTGCAGGGGTTCAAGGGGATCTTCCTTATCTCCGCCTACTTCGTCCTGGTGTCGACGGCGGTGTTCATAATCATTCCCATTGCCGCCATGTTCATCGCATGGCTACGCAACCGCAAGCTGATCGCCGCAGGAGTCGTGCATGTCGATTCGGACCGCATCTAGGCTGGGGCTGGCAGTTCTGCTGGTGCTGATCCCGACCATGGCGCTGGCCCTGGATATGGAGTTCTATGTCTGGGGAGGCCATGATGCCGTGGTGAATGCCTTCGGCAAGCTGGCCCTGATCTTCGGCGACAACGCCTACAAGTCGCTCTATTTTGTGGTCATCACCGCAGGGCTGTTCTTCGGGGGCGTGACAGTGTTCGCCAAGTCTCTGGGAACCGCTAACGGTTCGGTCATGACCTGGATCGTGCCGACCCTGATCGGTGTCATGGTCTACCTGGCCCTGGTGGTGCCGAAGGGCACCATCCATGTCTACGACCCGATCTACAACAAGAATCAGGCGGTGGGCGGCATCCCTGACGGCGTAGTGGCGGTGGCCGGTATCCTCAACAAGATCGAGCGGGGGCTGGTGGATATCGTCACAACTGCCGGTGATCCGCTGAACTATCAGAGCCAGGCGGGCGGGAAAGGTTTCCTGGGACTGGCCCAGCTCACCAGTATCCCCCTGTCGGCGGTGGACAGCAATCTGGATGCCTCCATGCGGCGTTACGTCAAGGACTGCGTCTCCTATGCCCTGATGAACCCAAATGCCAACCTGACCGTGGATGAACTCCGGAAAACGACCACCAACTTTGTCGGCTCCCTGGACAAGGCGGTCAACCCGGCCATCTGGACAGTCTACTACAACGCCGCCAACCCCCAGGGGCAGGCGCTCACCTGTACCGATGCCTGGACCAATATCAAGGGAGCACTCACTCCGGCTAGCCTTACGAAGAACATCGATTCGGTCTGCGCCAATCTCGGCTATGACGTGACCGATGCCGCCGCAGTTACCCAGTGCAAGTCGGTCCTGAACAACGTGAATAGCGGGACCGGTCTCGGGGCGGCGAGCATCGATGACTTCCTCAAGCAGGCCTACATCTCCCAGCGGCTGGAAGAGATCTTTCGGAGCGGTAATGCTTCCGGCGCCACCAATTACCAGTTTCTGCTGAACGCCTCCGGGGCCATGAAGTCGGCCAACGAGTGGCTGCCAATCCTGAAGGCGGCGCTTACGGCCATTGCTGTCGGTCTGCTGCCGTTCCTGGCGCTATTCATACCCACGCCGCTGATCGGCAAGGCGGTAGGGATCATCGCCGGTTTCTTCATCTGGCTCACCGCCTGGGGGGTGACCGATGCCATTGTTCACCAGTTTGCTGTGGACTACGCCAACCAGGCATACGAGATGGTGCGCCAGAACAAGTTGGGCATGGATGCGCTCTACTTCTTCCCCGATCAGACAGTGAAGATTCTCGGCATGTTCGGCACGCTCCGGATGAGCGGGATGATGCTGGCTACGGTAATCACCGGGATGCTAATCCGGTTTGGCGGGCACGCCATGGCGATGATGGCCGGGGGGATGGTCAACCAGGTGCAGTCGGCTGGCACCCGGGCGGCTCATGAGGTGGAAGATCCAGCCGGTAGAGCATCAGCCATGCAACGCAACGTAACGGCCATGCCGACCCAGGCCTGGAGCAACGAGCACAGTTTCCAGGCGCGGCAGGCGCAGTCATTGGTCGGCATGTCGGCCAAGACCACGGCTGCAAGCGACATGATCCGGGATTTCGGGTTGGATTTCTCCAGAAGAATGACTGCCGACGGGGAACTGGGCCGGACCATCGGCTTCGGCGGTGCCGGCAGGGCCATGCGAGAGAACGGTCTTTCATCGTCCTATGACCTGAAATCGTTCGATGGCCGGTTGGGGCTGGACAAGTCGGCAGCGGTCAGGGATGTTGTCGGCAACAACTACGGTGGCGATACCCGGGCCTTTGCCCAGATGGGGGTTGCTAATGACCGGTCCCTCGCCAATGTCTTCGGCAGCGGTGACAACTACGCCGGATTCCTGACAGCCAATATGGACAAGAGCGTCGGGCAATTGCAGGGTGAAATGGGCGCCTATGCCGCTGCCAGGTCGCTGGGTTTCAGCGGCAACTGGCGTGAGTTCAATTCGCTCCGCTCGGAGATATCTGCTCTGGGCGATTACGCCAATGCCGATGCCGTGAGGACGATTGCCGACTCCTACGGGATCTCCTCAGCGCACCTGATGCAGATGAATTCCCTGTTCAACCAGGGTAAGCAGGCTTCAGAGGTTTCTGGGCTCTCGAACCAGCTCGGCGGCCCGGTAGCGGCCGGAACGGAAGCTGGCCGTGTTGTGGCGACGGAGACCGGCGGCAAGATCCAGGGAATTTACGCTGGTGGCGGATACGACAACTACCAACAGCTCATCGGGAATGATGTGTCAGGACGGATTGCCCGCAATCAGTTGGTCCATTCAGCTGCCGATCAGATGGTCGGCAAGGTGGCGCCGCATCTCACCAATGATCCGGAGATGTACCAAAACGGCCACCTGACCGAACGGGGCTTTGCCGAGATGCAGAAGGCCATGGAGGGTCAGAATATCACCTTCACGACCGCTGACGGCAAGAGCGTCGTCAATGTCGGTATGGATGGTGGCGTCGTGAATTCCTCTGAAGCCGGGACCGTTGCCAAGGGAGACAGGGCCAAGTCGCTCGATCTGCAGAAGCAGCTCAAGGGAGCCGGCTTCCAGAGCGCTGCGGCCCATGTTGCCAGGCTGTCAGGCCAGGCATTTGACTTTAAGGCGGATTACGACCGCAACGGCAATCTTGCCTCATTCAGCGTCGATCAGGGCGGGCGGGTGCAGAAGTTCGATCTCGGTCAGAGTCGTACCGGTACCGACATGGAGCGACTGGACCGGAATGTATCGACCCTCGACAAGGGGGTGCGCAAGACCGTCGGGGATTTCATCAAGACCGGCTACGAGAACCAGTCACTGAATGTTTCCAGAAAATCTGGCAGCTATATGATCCAGGCTGGCGGCAAGCAGATGATGGTCAACGGTGACTGGTATTACGCCAAGAATGAGAAAACCGGCAAGATGGAAGTGGTGGGAGGATCGTTCTCCAACGGCCTCGACGGCAATGTGCTTATGTACGCCAAGGACAAGGATGGCAATCTGCACTATTCGCAGGTGCAGGGGAAAATGGACAAGAGCGGCAATCTGATCGCCGGCAAGCGTTCCGAGATTACCGAGGATCAGTTCGTCCAGATGTCGCAGCAAGGGGCGGCGGTGGTCAGCACCAGGTCAGGTGGCGGGATTACCGGGAGTATTCATGCCGATGGCGGGGTTAAGGCGGACTATTCAAACCGGCAAACCGTTGGTACATCGGTCAGCTCTGTACAGGATCTTGCCGGTAGTGCGGCGAGCAGCGATTTTGTCGAAGGTCGGGCTATTTATGCGGGAACTGCAGCAACTACGATAGCTGTCGGCAGAGGAGCGCTGCACGAAACCTCCGGTTTGATTGGAGATGCGGCAACGGTTGCCAGGCCTTTGACTTCATCAATGGAAAAGAACGCCGCTAAACGTGAAGCTGAGACACGCATAACAGAACAGGCCGCCAGGACTGCTGAAACTCGTGTTGAAAGGGATCTGCAAAGAACAGGGAGAATCCTTCAGCATCAGAGCAAGAATTCTCCACTGCCGAAAGGTGGTGGCCCGCAACCCTACAAAGGCCCGAGGAGGTAATTCGTGTTGGACAAAATTCTCTTGGTATCAGACGGTATAATCGTTCTGGTAGCAGATACATTTGCTCTGGCTGACGATCATGAATCGACAATTTCACTGCAAGTTCAGGTACACGGGGCTGATTTGAAGATTGCAAGCAGTGTGATCAGTCTTCCGGTGGCGGTGCTTGAGCATTTGGAGCAGGCAGAAGGTACGAATGTCTATTTTTACCAATCATCTCCGTATGCCATCATTGCCCCATTCGTCGGCGGGATTGAAATACGTCGTGATGAACTCCTCAAAATAAAAGGGGCATGGGAGTATTCCTATGCCCCTTCGTAAGCTATCACTGCAGTTATCAAAAATGTCTTCTGAAAAATCCCCAGTACCAATTCCACCACGAACTGCCGAATAGAGATGTTCTTGGATAATATTCGGTACTTGTGTATGCATACTTTATGTTTTCGATCAAAGATTTACCGCTGAGAACCCCACGGTAGAATCGGGTATGTACCCGGTTCATGAGCATCCAGGGGAACGAAATAGCCGCCAACCCAAGGGTCCAGATCCAGAAGTTCGATCTGAAAACAACCCCCACCAGCGCTCCCGCGAGCAGACAAGGGAGGGTAGTTCCTAGCGTTGCGACAACGATAGCTTCAAATTTTCTCGCCAGCATCTCCTCCCTCCTTTCTCGACGGTCAATGTTCCTCTGTATTTCAGGTTAAGTTTGACCAGCCTGAAATGAATTGTCAATCCAAAATCACATCTTAATTTAAATATTTCAGCAAGTTGCACTACTCTGTCCTATTCGGACAGGGAGCGCGGTTGTCTCAAATTGACTTTTGAGGCAAAAAGAGGTATTAACATGGCGTAATTTCATGCATTTGGAGGGTAAAGAGATGGGCTCTGTGCCCTTCAGGACATATCGTTCGAACTGAAAGCCGCATTGTCTTCTCTCGTGCAGACAGGCGGTTTTGTTTTTGAAACATCACACTGATCACCAAGGATAATCTCATCTATGCCTTTTCTCGATTGGGTTAACAAAACCCAGGCCGTTGGCACTTCGGTCGAAACTCCCTATCATTTACTGCAATTTCAGGCCGCCTTCGGAGACGCAGCAGTCGATAACCTGCTGATTCAAGGCGATAATCTCAAGGCGCTGAAAGCTCTGCTGCCGTTTTACCGGTCGCAGGTAAAGTGCGTCTACATCGATCCTCCATACAACACCCAATCGGCATTCACATATTATGACGACAAGCTTGAGCATTCGCAGTGGCTTTCAATGATGTATCCCCGACTTGAACTAATCCGTGACCTTTTGGCCGATGAAGGAACTATCTTTGTCCACATAGATGACAACGAGCTTGGTTATCTTATTGCAATCATGGATGAAATATTTGTGAGGTCAAACCGTATTGGTGTGATTACGTTCAAACAAAGTTCCGCTTCTGGCCCAAAGGCTATTAACCCAGGTCTTGTTACTACAAACAACTACATACTTTATTACGCCAAAAATAAATCTGCTTGGTCACCAAATCGAGTTTATGTCCCAGGCCCACGTGATGATAGGTACAACAAGGTTATAGAAAATGTTAACGATCATTACAGTAGCTGGCGATTGATTGGACTTAGAGAAGCTTTTCAAAGAAATAATAAACTAGCTACATGGGATGAAATAAAGGCAAAGTTCGCCGATAAATTAGAAGAAAAAATAGCTGATTTTGTTGTAGCAAATGCGAACCGTGTTGTTCGTACTGCTAGAGTTGCTCCAAAAGATGTGAATGAGTCTGCACGTGAAGCACTTGAAAAATCTAACAACGACAAGTTGAAAGTATACTGTTCCCCCCGTGAAGATAAGGATGATTACTATTTCCTTGGAGGAGAACAGCTTGTGTTTTACAAGGCAAAAACGAGGATAATTGATGGAGTTACTCGTACCGCTTCACCTCTCACAAACCTATGGGATGATCTACTTTCAAACAATTTGCACAATGAAGGCAGTGTATCCTTTCCGAACGGAAAGAAACCAGAGACCTTGATAAAAAGATGCATCGAACTTTCTACAAAATCAGGGGATATCGTCCTTGACTCCTTTTTAGGGTCGGGAACTACCATTGCTGTAGCCCACAAGATGGGCCGTCGCTGGATCGGCATCGAGATGGGGGACCATGCAGTTTCCCACTGCATTCCACGGATGGAAAGCATAATTGCAGGTGAGCAGAGTGGAATTTCCAAGGCGGTCGAATGGCAAGGTGGCGGTGGATTCCGTTTTTATACATTGGGCGAGCCCGTTTTTGATGCAGATGGCGGTATTCATCCGAATGTCCGTTTCGGGCCTTTGGCAGCATATCTCTGGCATTTTGAAACAGGAGACGCCGCCCGACAGGAATTCACCACTCCTTTTCTCGGTGTCCATAACAACACCGCCTATTACCTGCTGTACAACGGCATTCTCGGTGACCGCCGCCCACAGGGTGGCAATGTGCTGACATCCGCAGTTTTGGCATATCTGAATGAGTCTTTTTCCCATGATGGCCCCAGAGTGATTTATGGCGAGACGACCCGCCTGGGAGAGGCCCGACTACGAGAAGCCAACATTGTATTCAAACAAATCCCTTATGACATAAAGGCCCGCTGAGTATGTTCAAACTTAAAGATTATCAGGAACAATCGCTGACAGCCCTCGACAATTATTTCCGGCAATTGCGCATCAACGGGCTGAATCCAGCATGGCAGCAGTGCGCACCGCTGCAGGAGAAGCAGGGGCAAACCTGGCAGGTACCGTACAATTCCGAGGCGCTTGGTGATATTCCGGCAGTCTGCGTGCGGATACCAACCGGTGGGGGGAAAACCTTTCTGGCGGCCCATGCGGTGGCCCATACCGGCAAGACGCTGCTCGACACCGATGCTCCTGTGGCACTGTGGTTGGTCCCTTCCGACGCCATTCGCTCCCAGACCCTGGCGGCCCTGTCAGCCCCGCGTCATCCTTGCCGCACGGCGCTGGCGGAATACTTTGGCGAGCGGATTCGGGTCTGTGCCCTGGACGATCTGACAACTGTCGGCCCGCAGGATGTGGGTCAATCGGCAATCATTGTGGTTGCGACTATCCAGTCGTTCAATGTGAAGGAGAAAACCCAGCGCAACGTCTACTCTTTTGATGAAAACTTCGCCCGCCACTTCCAGGGGCTCACGCCGCAGCAGGAAGAACGATTGGACAAAGTCACCGAGGCCGATCTTGCCGCGCAACCGTACCTGACCGCGTCCGACCTGGGGCGGGTTAAATCATCTCTTGCCAACTGGCTTACCTTGCACAAACCAATTGTGATTGTCGATGAAGCCCACAATAACCGAACGGATCAGGCGTTCCGAACCTTAAAAAATCTGCAACCCGCCTGCGTGATCGAACTGACGGCAACCCCAGCGGACAATAGCAATGTCCTGTACCATGTAGGTGCCAGTGCCTTGCAGCGTGAGGATATGATCAAGCTGCCGATTGTTCTGATGGAGCACCCGACCGGCTGGAAGGATGCTGTTCGTGACGCCATCCTCACCAGAGACCGGCTGGAAACCCTTGCGGCAAAGGAGACGGAGTTTATCCGTCCAGTACTGCTGTTCCAGGCGGAACCGAAGAATGGCGAAGTCACCGTTGAGAAGTTGTTGGAACATCTCGTCAGCCCGGATGGGGAGAAGCTGGAGAGAAAGCAGATTGCCGTTGCTACCGGCGATCAGAAGGAACTTGATGGCATTGTGCTGGCCGATCCGCTCTGCCCGATCCGCTACGTCATCACGGTCGAGGCCCTGAAGGAAGGGTGGGATTGCCCCTTTGCCTACGTGCTTTGCGGCCTGCAGGACATGAAAAGCTCGAAGGATGTGGAGCAGATTCTGGGACGAGTGCTGCGGATGCCCTATGCCAAGGCACGCCAACAGATTGAACTCTCGAAAGCCTATGCTCACATGGTTTCAAGCGTCACGGCGCGGGTTGCCGATCAATTGGCTGACCGTCTGGTGAACAACATGGGCTTCGAAGCCTATGAGGCGGCCCTGGCAATTGCTCCCGCTCAAACGGCATTGCCGCTGCCTCAAGGTGGCGAACAGCCACGTCCCAAACCCGCTGAGGCCGTCATCTCTCTACCGGCAGCTCCGACGCAGGCTGTTCCCGAAGATCTGAAGCAGAGTATTGAGATACGTCCGACCACCGGCGGCGCAACGGCAATAGTTCGCGGAGAGCTGTCCGAGAAGGTTGAAGAGTTCTTGCTGACTGCCTGCAATGCCAAGCATCAGCAGACGATCAAGGACTCCATCGAGCGCGAACGGACCCGACAGGCGGCACTACTGGCTCCGTCGGCACGGGGCGTTCGCTTTGCGCCGCTGCCACAGCTCTGCCTTGACTGGGACGGTGAGTTGCAGCCGGTCGAAAAGCGCATCCTCTCCGAACTGGGGAAGTTCGACCTTTTCAGTGAACCCATTGCACTGGCAGGATTCACGATACGGGAGCGCGGGACGGCGTTCGAAATCGATCTTGATGGCGGCAAGGTAGTTTACGAGCTGGCAAACGCTGAACAACTGCATCTGAATGAAATTGCCACTCATGCCACTGAAAATGACCTTGTACGCTGGCTGGATCGGGAATGCCGCCAGAAGGATGTTGGGCAGGCTGTGCTGCTCAAGTGGCTGCTGGCTGTTGTCCGTCACCTGCAAGCAGACCGTGGCTTCAGTTTGACTGCCCTGGTTCGCGCAAAATACCCGCTTGCCGAAGCAATCCGCCGTGAGATTGATCGCCGCAGGGATAATGCCGTTGCCTCGGGCTTTCAGAAGTCCTTGCCCGGGTTCCTGGCAGCTCCCCAGCTTGAAGACAGCTTCAGCTATGCCTTCAATTTTCATCCTACCCATTATCCGGCCCGGCCACCGTACTATTCCGGCCGCTACCGCTTCAAGAAACACTATTACCCGGTAATCCATGATCTTCGTGAAAAACGCGCCGATGGTACTCCGGCAGAAGAGTTCGTCTGTGCCCGGGCGCTGGACATGCATCCGGCTGTCAAGCATTGGGTGCGCAACGTGGAGAAGGAAGACCGCTTCTCATTCTGGCTGCCGACCTCCACGGATTACTTTTATCCAGATTTTGTCTGTGAACTGACCGACGGGCGCGTGCTGGTTGTCGAATACAAGGGAGAGCCTTACAAGACGAATGACGATTCTAGGGAGAAATCCCAGGTAGGGCATCAATGGGAGAATTCCAGCAACGGCAAGTGCTTATTCCTGTTTGCGGTTCAGCAGGATGAGCAAGGCCGGAATGTCGAGCAGCAGATAGAACATGCATTACTTGACTGTAATTTGGCGACTAAGGAGAGAACCGTATGAGTGAAATTCACTGGGACAAAAAGAACATTCTCTTCATTGCCAATGAATCACATGAGGTTGCTGAAGCCCCTGATGAAAAAGCTCTTCGCAAAATAATTGAACCATGGTTAACGGCGGTTTTTCAAAGCGAGCATCTGTCATTGTTGCTCGGAACTGGAATAACTACGGGTATCTGTTTGGATGCTGGGGTTAAGCCGCAAGCCATGGGACGGATTGAGTTTACGACCAGGAGAGAGGAAATCAAGCAATTCGCTGCAGTAGAAGCCCGGTCGATGGGCCGTGGCAATGCCAATTTTGAAGACGATTTGCGCACTGCTATGGAGCTGCTGAAAGGTTTGAAGATTCTCTCTAATACGGAGGCTACCGCGCTAGAATCTGAAATAAACGAGAAGCTTAGAGGGCTTATTGAAAATCTAGTTGAAAATGAATCTAGTGTTTTATCGGCTGGCAACGGAGCAAAAGCCCTCGCTCTTCTCAAGCGATTTTTGATCAGCTTTGCCAGTAGAACGGCCACTCGCGACCGTCTTCATATATTCACTACTAATTATGACAGGTTTGTTGAATACGCTCTGGATGAAGCTGGAATCTATACCTTGGATCGCTTCGTTGGCAAGCTTAACCCGGTCATGCGAATGCATAAGATGGAGCTGGATTATCATTACAATCCACCAGGTATCCGTGGCGAACCGCGTTATGTGGAAGGAGTAGCTCGGTATACAAAACTTCATGGCTCGCTGGATTGGGGTTTCAATGATGCTGAGATCCATCGAATACCGTTACCTTTTGGCAACAAGCTTCGTGAAGAGGATTTGCAGAACCCTGCGGATACTGTAGTCATCTATCCCAACTCATCCAAAGGAATCGATACCGCATTTTTCCCGTATTCAGAACTCTTCAGGGATTTTTCTACCGCAACCTGTCGGCCAAATTCTGTGTTAGTTACCTATGGCTATGGTTTTGGCGATTCTCACATCAACACAATAATTGCCGATATGATAAGCATTCCCTCCACCCATCTGGTGATCATCTCCTACGATCTGGCAGACGGGCGTATTCAAAAGTTTGTAGAAGGTTGCAACAGGTCCCAACTGACTTTGCTTATCGGCGATCACCTGGGTAGTGTCCGCTCCCTCACCGAGAATTATCTGCCTAAATCGGCCATTGATCGCATATCCAACCGGAAACATGAGATCTTGGAAAAGCGCGGACGTGATGATAGCTCATTCGTTCAAGCAGGCGAAAAGCCATGAGTAAGGAGTTCGAATACATACGTAATCAGGCCATCGGTACGGTGGAATATGTGTCACCTCGTGAAATCAAGGTGTTGCTGGAGATCAATGCACCACAGAATACAGCAATTAATACCGGTGTTCCTCAGCTGTTCCCTAAGATCAACGGCTTTATTTTGATTCCGAACGAATCCGGAGCGTTAGTGGGGATTGTTTCGTGGATGGGGGTCGAGTATTCACCTTATCCCAAGCGCAAGGGCTATAAAGACTTTGATCTGATTGACCTGCCGTTTCCACTTAGAAAGTTGTCCGTTAGCCCCCTCGGAATTTTGAAAGAAGAGGATGGAAGATTTGAGATTGAACGAGGTGTATACAACTATCCTTCTGTGGGCGATGTAGTAGTAGTGCCGAATCAGGACCAACTGCGGGCCATAGTGCAAAACAAAGATGCGCACGCTAAAGTCAAAATAGGAATTTCGCCTTTGGCGGCTAATGCGCCTGTTTACGTTAGTCCAGATCGGGTCTTTGGGCGACATGTCGCGATATTGGGAAATACTGGTAGCGGTAAATCATGCTCCGTTGCGGGGCTGATCCGCTGGTCATTAGAACAGGCGAAAAGTGAGTTGTCGGAAGGGAAAACGCTCAATTCACGATTCATCATCCTTGATCCGAATGGAGAATATGGCGAGGCTTTTCACGGTTTGGGAACGGTACGTCGTTTTCAGGTTCTCCTGAATGAATCCGCAACTACAGAGATTCGGCAACTTAAAGTCCCAAGTTGGATATGGAATAGCTATGAATGGAGTTCAATAGCTCAGGCAAGTGGAAAAACACAGAGGCCGCTGTTGCGGCGTACATTGAGAGAGGTCCGTAGTAATTTACCTGCTTCCGAGGATTCATATGCTAGCCTTCGTCGGTATTACTCAAGCTGTCTGATTGAACTCAACAACGATCTCCGCAAAGGTACATCAGCTTTTAAAGGTAAGCCTGGGAAAAATGAGTTTGGAAAAAAACTACAAAGTATGGCTACTGATGCCAGCAAAGATTGCGAGACGCTAGAAGATGGAGATATAAAAACTGCATTACAGACGCTTCAAACAGCCCTAACGGCATGTGCAAAAAGGAAGCATAGGACGTTTCAAGACAAAGAGACAAAGGAACAGGTAGAGTATTACGAAGATTTTGACAAATCTGACGTTGAAGGTTGTATCACTTCTCTTGATATTTTTCTCAAGTCTGTTGGTGGATTTCAGATATACACCGGCCCAGATGAAGACAGTCCTGTCTTTTTCAAGAATGAAGATTTTTTGAGTCATATTGGGCGTCTGGCTCAGGAGAGCAACGCCCAACAGTTTATGGACTTCTTCCTGATGCGGGTGCGCAGCATCTTGACTGATTCTCGAATAGCGTCCGTTATCGAGACAAAGACACCGGAGGAACTTTCTTTAGATAAGTGGCTCAAAGAATATGTTGGCTCTGCTAATGAAGCCAACATCAATATAATCGACCTTTCACTATTGCCTTCAGAAGTTCTCTACGTCATCGTATCTGTTCTTTCGAGGATCATCTTCGAAGCTCACCAGCGATACCGTCGCAAAAATGGGCACATTCTTCCAACTACGTTAGTTGTTGAAGAGGCCCATAACTTTATCAAACGTTACGACGGCGATTCTGACGAAATCACGGCAGTAAAACTCTGTGCCCAGTCTTTTGAGAAAATTGCCAAGGAAGGGCGTAAATTCGGACTTGGCTTGTTGATTTCATCGCAAAGACCTTCAGAATTATCCCAGACTGTTCTTTCCCAGTGCAATACGTTTCTGTTGCATCGTTTGGTAAACGATAAAGATCAGGAAATGGTCAGGAAGTTAGTACCAGACAATCTAGGCAGCATTCTCAATGAACTTCCAATCCTTCCAACCAAGAAAGCTATTCTCCTTGGATGGGCAGCACCAATCCCAGTGATTGTGGAAATGAGAACTCTTGATGAAAGCCACTGCCCAAAATCAAAAGATCCCGAATTCTGGGATGTCTGGACTGGTCTAAGTGAAAGAAGTGTAAACTGGAAAGAAATTGCTGCGGAATGGCAACAAGTATCTCTTAGCGAGAATAAATGCATCCATTGTGATGACTATCTTACTGAACAGGAGAACGCTTTTTGTGCGGAGGGCGTGGAGCAAGGTGATTTGATTTGCACGTCCTGCTTAGTCGATTATTCAACTTGTCAAAAATGTGGCCGAAAAACGCAAAATACAACCTTCTGTGATATTTGTGCAGATTTCGTGGAAGAATGATTTAGGTGAAAACCAAATGCGCTTTATCCACACATCCGATATCCATCTCGGCAAAACTTACCGCACCTCTGCCGGTGAAGCCGAACGGTACGAGGACTTCTTTCGCATGCTTGGCAGCATTGTGTCTGATGCCATCTGCGAACAAGTAGATTTTGTCCTGATTGCCGGTGATCTGTTTCACACCGGCCAGATCCTCCCTCGTACCTTCGCTCGCACAATTGAAACCCTGCAACCCCTGAAGGACGCCAACATCCCCTGCATTACCGTGGAGGGAAACCATGACTGGATTCACCGCCGCGATAGCATCTCCTGGATGGAGGCGCTATCACAGATGGGATATATCCATCTCCTGCGTCCAACCAGAACAGATAACGGCGGCTATCGCTTCGATCAGTTCGACCCGGAAACCGGCATGGGCGGCCACATAGAGATCAATGGGCTCAACATCTATGGCCTCGGTTACATTGGTGCCCAAGCGGGTGTTCATGTGCCGCGCATCTGCGAGGCGGTGGAGACGAAGAATAATATCCTCCTCTTCCATGTCGGAGTCTGGACCTTTTCACCGGTTGAGATCGGCAACATGCAACCGGCGGAGTCTCTGCCGCTTGCCGATGTCTTTGACTACGTGGCCTTGGGTCATGGTCACAAACCGTATGTCATCGAAACACCAGACGGTCGGTCGTATGCTTTTAACCCCGGTTCACCAGAACGAGTAAATTTTGGCGAGGAAGGGTATGACAAAGGGTACTGGCTTGTCACTGTTGCTGACTGCAAATATGCAACGGAATTCCGTCGGACAGCCCCCCGTCCAATGAAATCGGTATCCGTAAGTCTGGATGGAGCCGAAAGCGTTGATCAGGCTCTGAACCATTTGCGGGATCAACTGGCTGAAAAACTGAATGGGGTGGGCGAGCGGCCCCTGATCGAGATGAAAGTCACCGGCCGCGTCCGGTTCCATCCTTTTGAGTTGGGGCGCGAGCGGCTGCGATCCCTTGTCGAAGAGTTGGCCGATCCGCTGCACGTCGAGATCAAGAATCACCTGTCCCTGGTGACGGGAAGAGGGTTGGAAGAAACTGAACGACGGAACCTGGAAGAGATCGAACGTGATGTCCTGCATGAATTGATCGGAGCCAACAGCGCATGGAAAGGGAAAGAGGACGAGCTCGTGTCGCTGGCAACAGCCATCCGCGACCAGGTGCTGAAAGGCGACACTGAGGGAGAAGAGCTTTTTGCTCTCTTGAAATGATGCAGATACTTTCGATCCACCTTAAGAACATCAAGTCCCATCGGGACACGGAGCTTGTCTTCTCCCCCGGCATCAACGTCCTCTCCGGTCCGAATGGCGTGGGCAAGAGCACGGTTTTCGAGGCTATCGGCTATGCCCTCTTCGGCGTCGATGCTCGGGATTTCGTTTCCAATGTTGATCGTTTCCTCACCATCGGGGCCAAACGAGGAGAAATATCCGTCACCTTCGCCGCCAGCGATGGCGACAACTACCGTGTGACACGGACTGTGGGGACACCGGCAACCTGGCGGCTGGCAAAGGACATAGGCGGCATTTTCGAGGTCGAAGATCATGCCGGGGGCGAGGAGACTGAAGAACGGATTCGGGAACTTCTCGGGCTCTCCAGGGGAAGATCCCTAGCCGAGCAGTTCAAGCTGGTGATCGGGCCTTTCCAGAGCGAGTTCCTCGGGCCATTTGTCAAGAAGCAGACCACGAAGCGTAAAGAAGATTTTGACGAGATCCTTGGGATCGACTCCTGGCGCAAGACCTTCGACGGCACGAAGGAACTGGGGAACATTATCAAGGCGAAGCTCGCAAACCTAGAGACAGATATTGCCGGGAAGGAAGAGCGTATCGCCTGTCTCCCGCAGCGACAGGAAGAACTCACAGCCTTGGTTCTGGATGAGGAGAAGAAGGGAAGCGAGCTGAAAGGGGTTACCGCGGATCTCGTCGTTGTAGTCGCGCTGCTTCAAGCCCTTGAGGAAAAGAAAAACGGAGTCGAGCGACTTCGCAGCGAAATTGCCCAAGTGAAACAGAGCATTGTTTCTGGAAGCGAGCACATAACCACTCAAAAGGCGTTGGTTGAACAGGCTGAGACGGCTGCTCGGACCGCTGAACAGGCTCGACCCGGCAAAGAACGCTACGAGTCCGCCGAAAAGAGGCTTCAGGAGCTCCGAGATCGTGAGAAGACGAAACAGGCACTGGATAAGGAAATCAATGATCTAAACCTTCAGGCAACTTCGGCAAGTCAGTCCGCCGACCACGAAGAAAGCGAAGCAGCTCTCCAGGAGAAGAAGCTCCAGGAGGATCGAAAATCAGCCTTATCCGAAGAGAACGATCTGCGTCAGAACCTGACAAAGCTGATTGAGGAAGAAACGCGCTGTCAGTCCGCAGTCGATCAGGTGAAGAGAATCGAAGAGCAGTTCCGGAATCTTCCGCTGGTGAAGATCGATACCCACGTGCCGTACATCCGGGTGACTCTCGGGAGACTGGTGGAACTCGATAGCAGTATTCATGAAAAGAAAATCCAACTCCAGGCCGAGGAGGAATGGAAGGCTGCCGCCGCGACACTGGAGCCCCTTCGCAAGGAGCGTGAAATTTTGCTCGGAGAGAAAGCCCGGCTCTTGGGCAAAATGGCCGGGTTGACGGAGGGAGAAGAGAAACTGCGTGAGGGCAGCTGTCCGTTCTTTAGCGAACCATGCGGGAACATGGATGGCAAGCAGTCTCTGGAGGTTTTCCCGGAGCGAAGGCAGCAGATCGAAAGTGAGATAGCGACTATTGAGGCAGCCATTTCCGTAATGGAAGTCAAGATTGCTGCAGCAGAGGCTGCAGGAAAAGAGATGGAAAAATTCCGGTTGCTTCGTGCCGAGATTGCCAGTCTGGAAAAGGAGCGGAACGCGAAAGATAAAGAGCGGGAAGAATACCTCCGACAACTGGACCCTGCCGGCATTGCCGCAACCTTTGGTAACTGGGTGGAAGAACACCAACTCGACAATTGTCGGCAGACGGTTGAAACGCTTAAGCCCGTAGTCTTCTCGGGAGAACCATCCGCACAGCTTGTCTCCCTTGAAGCATGGGAAATCTGCTGCCATGATGTTACGTCTGCGGTAACAACTATCATCGGCAACATGATGACCACTGCGGAGAAGCCACTTGCAGCTGTCAGGACAGACAGGGCGAAGGCTGATGCCCGAATCTATGAGCTTGAGCGTCGCTTACAGGAGTTCTCTGAAGCGGGTAAGCGTATCGAGCAAAGAAAGAATACCGCTAAACTCCAGCGCGAGACGGCCGAGAAGACGGAACGCGAGAAACTGCAGAAAATGGAATTGCTGGCTGCGTATCAAGACGTTGAGACCGGCATTCGCGAAGCCGAGGAGGAACGTCGTCTTTCACAGCCCGACCACGAACGTTACCTTCAGGCCGAGCCGATAGCGAAAGACCTGCCGAAGCGGCATGAAACGCTGGAGAAGTATAAGAAGCGTCTTGCAGATCTGGAGCGGGATCAGGCTGCAAAAGAGAGTAGTTTGCAAGAAATAGAAAAGGATTATTCACCCGAGGGGCATGCCGAACAGCAACAGAAGAAGGAGACGCTGCAAGCATCCGAAGCGACTCTGAAAGAGAGCCTGAAAAACCTTGACCAGAACCGGCAACGTCTGGCGTCAGAAATTGCCGAACTGGAGAAGGTTCAGGAGGAGATCCGTAAGAAGCAAGAAGAGGCGCGGGATCTCCGAAAAAAGGAAGATCTTGTCAAATTCCTCCGCAACAAGGTCTTCAAGAACGTCTCAGCCCAGCTTTCCGAGCGATTCCGGGAAGAGATAACCCTCCGTGCCGACCGCATCTATCGAACGATATCAGAAGCTGACGAGGAGCTGATCTGGGGGGACGACTACAGGATCATCCTTCGTGACATGGTTAACGGCGAAGTGCGTGAGCGCTCTGATGACCAGCTCTCCGGTGGACAGACCATGAGTGCCGTCGTTGCGCTTCGCCTGGCCCTGCTGCAAACCATCGGCGCCCGGGTGGCATTTTTCGATGAGCCTACCTCCAATCTCGACGTATCACGGCGCGAGAACCTCGCCCAGGCGTTCCGGGCAATCGATCATGGGAAGGAAGAGGTGACCGATCACTGGTACGACCAGCTCTTCCTAATCAGCCATGATGTTGCCTTCACCGAGATCACCGACCAGATGATACAACTGGGGGAATAATAAGACCATAAGTTTATAGTACGTTATATATGGTTTATTAGCTTGCACAGGAGGAATAAACCCAGATGGTCGACCGTTCACCATACAGAGATGCCATAAGAATTCTTTTCATCCTTATCAAGGGCAGCGAATATCTACTTACGCCTGATCCAACCGGCGCTGTGGCGATATTTCGTGGGGAAGCTAAATTACACGCTTTTGATTTTTGGATGCGGAATCCTGATTATCTGGCCGATGAACTTCTGAATAAATTTGAGCAAGATGGTAATGAGAAATTCCTTGAGGAAGTTGAAAAAATCTTCGCCGATGAAGAGCCTGACATCAGGCGTGTTCCGATGTTACGATACCGTTTTGGTGCCTATGAACGCCTTGATGATACTGTCTCATTGCTTCGCTCAAGAGACTTGGTAAGGATCACTGGCGTGAAGTCTGGCGATAAGGTACGTGAGACACATTTCCTAGTCATGCCCTCAGCCATCCATCTTGCAGCCAGTATCATCGCCGAATTTCCTGTATTAGGCTGGTACGCGATTCGTTCAGAATTAGTTGCTGAGATTGCCAAGGGTTTAGGTGGAAAAGCGCTGAAGGAGAAACAATACCTACAGGTGGAATATGCCGAAACACAGTTTGGTGGTGTCATTCCATCCATTTCTAGCAGGGTCCGAGCAAGGTTCGAACTGCTGAAAGCTGAACACTGACCGATACTGGAGGGAAGGTATGTGTGCATTACGGCAGAACCAGAGCAAGGAATGGGCGATAGCTATTTCTGAGAAGGCTGGAGTTGATAAGGGGATAACAGAGGAGATCCTTTCAGCCTGCCAGATCCGCCCTTCTCCAGTAATAGCCACCCCCAGGCGTTTGCTGCTACGCCGTATTAGGTTCTCGGGTGAGAAGGAGGGGCCTGCCGAGCAGGGACCATTCGAGTTTAATTGGAGCAACTTGAACACGGGTCTTTGGGCACTTGTGACTGAGTCCAATCTTAAGGGTAAGTCTACCGTCATAGAAGTAGTTCGGTGGATGTTGCGAGGTAGACCGTCTGAAAATCTTCAGCGGGACGTTCGAAGCTGGATTACCGATGTGAGTGTCACTTTCGACTTCGATGGTGTGGGACATGAGGTTCAGGCCAAGACTACAGGTGGGGTCATTGGCAAGCTTGTAAGAATTGATGGAGAAAGCAATCGTCAACTAGCTACCTTTGAGTCTGATGACGAATTTGAGGCGGTTATGTCAGATTTTTTCCTTCGTGAGCTATCGCTTGAACCGGTTACACTTTGGCTAGGCGGTTCCGAAGAGGAAGGTGGCAAAGCAGTAACACATGAATGGCCTTGGTTGTCGGGGGCCATGTTTATCGGTACGGATTATTCATCGCTGTTGGGTGATGTGTATGCTGGTGGACTATCTACGAAGCTCATGCAGATGTATCTTGGACTTCCATGGATATCAACCTTATCTAATGCAAAGACAGCGCAACAGGCGATGAGCAGGGAAAAAGAATCCAGAGACAGGAGAAGAAAATCTGCTGCTACTGTTAGAAAGACCCGCACTGATAGCATAATTAAAGAGCTAGAGGTTAAACGTAAGAATCTGGCATCAATCCCTTCTGACGAAAAAATTCGCGAAGACCTCTCGAAATCTAACAATGAGCTTGCCATCAGAATTCGCTCGTCAAGAATGCTGGAGGATCGACTTGAGAAAGCAGATAGAGCTTCAAAGCTTGCTGAACAAGAATATGCCGATGACCGTCGCGAGCTTCAAACGTTTAATGATGCAGAGGCTGCCTGTCAAGTTTTCAGGATGCTCGACCCCAGCTTCTGTCCTCGTTGTGATACAGCCATCACTCAAGAACGAAAGAAGCAGGAAAAGACGCACCATGCTTGCTCGGTCTGCGGCGAATCAATAACCTCTGAAGCCGATGTCCATGAGGCTAAAGCTGCTATTGAACATAGGGTGAAGGCATCCAAATCTGCCCTTGAAAAAGTTCAGAAAGAGTATTTCGAAATTAAGAAAAACCTTGAAATTCTTGAGCAAGAAAAATCTACATTTAGGACTAAGTGTGTAGAACTTGAAAACAAGCTCGGCTCATTTGCGAAACGGCGCGAACTTGAGATTGATGTACGAATGCTCGAAGCTCGGCTGGAAGAGGCAGCTTTCGATCCAGAGCCCGAGGAAGAGGGAATAAATCAGAAGGCTCAGGTTATTGATGCGGCTGTTGCTGAGACAGACAGGCGGGTTAAGGCCATTCAGGTAGAATTATTGAAGGACGTATCCACAAAAATTGTTAAATACGCTCAGCGCTTCGGAATGGTAAATCTTTCAGACGCAGAATTGAAAGGGAATGCTTCGTTGCCTTTAGTTAAAGGTGGGAGGGTAACGTCTTACAGCAAGGTCACTGCAGGTGAAAAGCTGAGGTTGAAAGTCGCTGCGGTATTAGCGATGCTTAGTGTGGCGGAAGCTAAAGGCTTGGGGCGACACCCTGGTTTGCTCATGATTGACTCCCCTGGTGCTCATGAGGTTACTCTTGAAGACTTGGAAGAGCTCATCAGTGGGCTTGTGGAGGTTTCTAAAGAACTTCCGCATTTGCAAGTCTTCATCGCAGCACTTGCTTCTCCAGCCATAACCGGGCACGTTTCCAAACAAAGGTTGCAGTATGCTACGGGTCACGAACCTCTCTGGTAGGGAGTCGTTGAGATGCATTCTTTTGAGCAAATTATGGTCAGTGCCTTGGAAAGCGGTACTCACCCCTTTCTTGAAATGTTCGGTGGTCCGCCTGGACTGCTTGAAGTAGCCGACACTCTAGCGCTGTCACCATTGATGCCAGCATTCCTGGAGCTTGTTTGTGAAGCACTTCCGTCCGCAACAGCAGAGGTCCGTGAGGATTTGTGCGAATTCGTCTGCCAATGCATCGAAAAAACCACTTATGACTTTACCCTTATCAAGGCAGTTGACATTGTAGACCAAATTTCTCCGTTGCTCGAAAACAAAAATGATCGCTGTTTTAACCGGTTTCTCGACTTGTCGGATAATCGTAAGATCGCTCCTATGTCTCGGGCTGCTGCGCTTGATGGTGCGTTGCGTTGGGCCGCGAACGACAGGCGACGACAGCTTAGACTGATGTCCCATCTTCTTGGAGTGGAGAAAAACGACGATTCCATTTATCTAGCCAGAGCCGCAAAGGTTATAGGTGTAGCGTACTCACATTGGCGGGAAAGTGGGTTGAAAGACAAATTGAGGGATCTCACAGAAGTTGACGGCGCTGCAGACGAAGCCTCATTTGAGATGGGAATGGCACGGCTCGTAGATGGAGTTGACTCCAAAACGAGAAAAGAAGCCAACGAAGCCCTTGAGGCTGCACGATACTGGTTCTCACGGTCCGAAGTAGACCGCGAAGAGCGCCCCGACGCCAATCTTTATCGCCAGTGTGTCGAGACAATCCTCTCTTTCTCTCGGGAAGAACCGGCTGTTCACATTAATGACTTAGCGGAGGGACTATCACAGAATGCCTTTGCTTTGAAGGCTTGGCATTCGTCTTCGAACGTTCCCATCTGGCTCGGGGCTCGATTCGCAGAGGTTGTACAATGGGAACTTATGATAATCAAGCTGCAGAAACTGGCCACCTCTCTTGATGAGCCCAGCTGGTGGGAACCTGCGGTTGTTGTTGAAGAGTATCTGATCAGCGCTTACACGGCTAGTCGAAGCATTCTGCGCCGTGGAGTCGATGGTGGAGTGGAGGAACTGGTCCGCCCTCGCATCGAGGCAACCCTTGCAAAATCAGATGGTCAATTCTATGCCCTCAAGCAATGGGCAACTCGGCATATTGATGAAAAATGGGCAGAACAAGCGAAGGAACTCATTCAGCGAGTTGATGCTGTCATTACTTCAGGTGTCACTTCCAACCCTACTGAGGCGGCGACTGCGAGGCCATCAATCGCCGCTCTTCTCGAACTGGCCAGTATTCCACGGGTGATAAATTTTGCTGCACAAAAAGCAGTAGCAAATGCTTTGACGGTCCATCTTGCTAATATGTCCGGTGCCGAAATGTCAATTATAGAGTCCATTTTGGGAAAAGTGGCAAGATGCAGCGAGTACAACGAGAATGTGTCAGGGAAGAAACTTTTCGATGCAGTGCTAGTTTGGAGCGTCCGTTTTTTGAACAATCGACTCGAAATAACACAGGGGACAAATCCACGCATCTCATATCTTTTCGAACGTGATGGTGGCACTCTGCCTGCTGAAAGTGAGCTTCAGTCAGACTTCTTTGAATTTGCTTTTGGGCTGATGGCAGGAACTGAAATTGAAGTTAACAATGTAGGAAGTGGCCGGGCTGATCTCCGATTTACATTTGGAGGAGAGAGACTGGTAACAGAGGTGAAGCGAGAGTTACGCGATAGTTCCTTCCCTTCACTGGTAAAGGCTTACGCTGCGCAAGCGACTGACTACCAGAACGTAAGCATACGCCTTGGATTTCTTCTAGTTCTTGACCTTACAGAGATACGTTCTGAAGGTACACCGCATATTAGCACACTAGTCGGAGTTGAAGAGGTTGTGCGCAAAGGTGAGAATGAACCACGCATTGTCGTGATCATCAAGGTCCCCGGTAGACGACTTCGCCCGAGTGATCTAACTAAGGATGCGGTACGAAATGGGAAGAAAGTTAAATAGATATTAGTCTTACTGCTCTGACTCGAATGTGAACAGAATTAAAAATGGTAACTAGCTGATATCAATAAAGTCTATCCTGAAGAAAAAATTGATGTTTCGGATATTACATTTGGGAATAGAGCAAAAACCATAATTACAAATTTTTGTTGTTTTGGAGAGAAGTTGACTAAAGATGACTTTTTGTATAAATGCGTGTTACTGGACCTTGAAGCCGATGGCAGCAAGCTCTATCATATCGGTGCTGTATATTCCGGACAGACATTTGAACGAAAAGGACGCTTCGACCACCAAACTGCGTTGAAAGAGCTGGACATATTTGTCTCTGGTGCAGATTTCGTTCTTGGCCACAATCTCCTGGGCCATGACTTTCCCGTCGTTGAGTCTCTGGCGCCAGATCTCCGTCTTTTGCACAAACCTGTCGTAGATACCCTGTATCTTTCCCCCCTCGCATTTCCGGAAAATCCTTACCATCGTTTGGTGAAGGACTACAAGCTGGTCCGGGACTCGATCAATGACCCGGTTGCCGATGCGCGACTGGCGGCTTCAGTCTTCGGAGATCAGTGGGCCAGCTTCATTGCTATCGGCAACTCCAAGGAAGATATCCTCTCTTTTTATCGGTACTGCTTTGAGGAGAACAGCAGATCATCACTCCATAGCAGCGGATTGAACGACGTTTTTACTGCACTTGGCGCCAAGCAGGTGTCAGAAAACGAAGCCTTCACCATTTTTCAGAACCACTCAAGGGGAAAAGCATGCGAGTCAGCCACCGCCATGGTTTCCCTCAAATACCTCCTGCATCCAGACAAGCGGCCGGCTCTTGCCTACTGTCTTGCCTGGTTAACGGTTGCCGGCCATAATTCAGTACTGCCTCCCTGGGTACGCCATCGATTTCATGATATCGTGCCGATCCTTCGCGAGCTGCGGGATGTGCCTTGTAACAGCCCCACCTGCGAGTGGTGTCAGACAATTCATAATCCTGTACGCCAGTTACAAAAATTCTTTGGCTATCCGGAATACCGTTCAACGCCGGCCACGGATGACGGTACAAGCCTTCAGGAGGCGATTGTACGCTTCGGTATGAGCGACAAGCCTCAATTAGCCATTCTCCCGACTGGGGGCGGCAAGTCACTGTGCTACCAGATTCCGGCACTGGCACGCAATTTCCGCCGTGGACTCCTTACCATCGTCATTTCCCCCTTGCAGGCATTGATGAAGGATCAAGTGGACGGCTTGGCGTCTAAAACTGGCACCATGTTTTCCGCCGCCATCTACGGCATGTTGACTCCACCGGAGCGTGGAGACGTATTGGAACGCGTGAGACTGGGCGATATTGCCATTCTTTACGTTTCCCCTGAACAACTTCGCAACAAGTCACTTTCCGATGCCATCAGCCAACGGGAAATTGGCTGCTGGGTCTTCGACGAAGCACACTGTCTCTCGAAGTGGGGGCATGATTTCCGTCCGGATTATCTCTTTGCCGCCCGATTCATCCGCGAATTTGCCCAGAAACAGCAGACACCGATCCCGCCGATTGCCTGTTTCACCGCGACCGCCAAGCGTGACGTAATGGAGGAGATCACCGACCATTTCAGACGGGAACTCGGGCAGGAGCTGGAGGTGTTCGAGGGGGGCGTAGAACGGAAGAACCTCTCTTTCGAGGTTCGGTTGATTCAGGGCGCCGAGCGCTATGAGTCTATCCACGAAATTATCGCTGACCGGCTGCCGCAGCCCGAGATGGGCTCTGTTGTTGTGTATGCAGCAACTCGTAAAGAGACGGAAAACATCAGGGATTTCCTGCTGAAGAAGGGATGGTCGGTCGAGGCTTACCATGCCGGTCTTGAAGTTCCTGAAAAGCGTCGAGTTCAGGATGATTTCATAAGCGGCAAGACGCAGGTCATCTGTGCCACCAACGCCTTCGGGATGGGGATCGACAAGGACAATGTCCGGTTGGTGATACACGCGAATATCCCCGGCTCCCTTGAAAATTACATTCAAGAGGCAGGCAGGGCCGGCAGGGATACCAGGGATGCAGAGTGCGTGCTGCTTTACAGCGAGCAGGACATTGAGACCCAGTTTCAGCTTGGGGCCATGTCACAGCTCAGTCAGCACGATATCAGCCAGATACTGCGCGGGCTGCGCCGGGCCAAACGGAGCAAGGATAACGAGATAGTCATCACTACCGGTGAACTGTTGCGGGACGAGCATGTTCAGACGGGTTTTACCAGTGAAGATCAGATGGCGGATACCAAGGTCAAGACCGCCATTGCCTGGCTTGAGCGGGCTGGAATGGTAGAACGGAACCAGAACAACACCAGGGTTTTTCAAGGGCAGCCATTAGTCAGGAATCTGGAAGAGGCTGAACAAAAAATCGCTGCATTGAATCTTCCGGATAAGCAGAAAAAACGCTGGCTCGCGGTACTGACAGCATTGTTCAATGCCCGCCAGAATGAGGGGATGAGTGCTGATGAACTGGCTGAACTCCCGGAATTCAAGCCGCAGCCGGGTGATGCACCGGAGCCGCGTACGGTTGCCAGTGATACGAAGACCGTACTGCGGGTCCTGCATGAAATGACCGAGGCTGGCCTGATCAAGCAGGGCGTTCTGCTGAACGCTTTTGTCCGGTACAAGGTCGCTGATCATTCCCGGTTGAGATTCGACAAGGTCTGCTCACTGGAACAGGCAATGCTCAAAGCCATGCAGGAAGCAGAACCGGATGCCGAGGGATGGCTCGATCTTTCCTTGAGACGCCTGAATCAAAAGATGGTTGATGCAGGGCATGAATGCATCCCGGAGTCATTGCGCAATCTTCTGAAAAGCCTCTCTTTTGACGGCAAGGGATTGGCAGGTAATCGTGGCAGTCTTGAATTTCGCTATCTGGGACAGGATCACTATCGCGTCAAGTTGAATCGTGACTGGTCAGCACTTACAACCACTGCCGACCGGAGACGCGCTGTCGCCCGGGTGGCACTGGATGCCCTGTACGCAAAAATTCCGGATAACTCTGCTCCCAGTGCTGAACTGTTGGTGAACTTCGCCATCGACGATATTTCGCAGGCATTGCGCGAGGATCTCTTTCTGAGTGGCCAGATCAAGGATGTGCTCGGCGCCATTGATCGCGCGCTCATGTTCCTTCACGAACAGCAGGTCATTATCCTTCAGCAAGGACTTGCTGTCTTCCGGCAGGCCATGACGATCCGCATTGTGCCGGAGGAAGGCAAGCGCCGTTACAGTAAGGGGGACTTCAGCCCCCTTGAGCAGCATTATCGGGAACGTATCTTCCAAGTCCATGTCATGAATGAATACGCAAAGCTTGGGCTTGAAAAGATACAGCAGGCGATCAATCTGGTCTCTGCATATTTCACCATGGACCGGACTGCCTTCGTACAACGTTATTTCTCAGGGCGTAAGGATGTCATCGACAGAGCAACAAGTCAGGCATCCTATCATCGCATTGTCGACAACCTGGCTAATCCGGTTCAGGTAGCAGTCGTTGCAGCACTGCCTGATGAGAACATGTTGGTGCTGGCCGGACCAGGTTCCGGCAAAACCCGGGTTGTTGCTCACCGCTGCGCCTACTTGTTGCGAGTGAAGCGTGCCCAGCCCCGTAGTATCTTGATTCTCTGTTTCAACCGCAATGCCGCAAATAGCTTGCGCCGTAGGCTGCTTGATCTGGTAGGCCCCGATGCAAAAGGTGTTACCGTCCAGACCTACCATAGTCTTGCCATGCGACTGACCGGCTCATCTTTTGCCGAGCGGGCTGAACGAAAAAAAGTAGACACGGATGATTTCAAGACGGTGATTCCGGATGCAGTGCGACTATTGAATGGAGAAGCGGATTTTACGGGCCTGGAACGTGATGAGCTTCGGGAACGGCTGTTGGCTGGATATCGCTATATCCTGGTTGATGAATACCAGGATATCGACCAGGACCAGTACCAGTTGATTTCAGCCATCGCCGGCAGGACCCTGGGCGATCCCGACAGTAAGCTAGCACTTCTGGCGGTTGGTGACGATGACCAGAATATCTATACCTTCCGCGGTGCCAATGTTGAATTTATCAGGCGATTCCAGTCAGATTACCAGGCAAAGACCTTCTACCTTGTTGAGAACTATCGTTCTTCAGCCCACATCATTGCTGCTGCGAATACGCTCATTGGACACAACCGTGACCGAATGAAAACCGAGCACGCCATCCGGATCAATAAAGGGCGGGAACGTCTCCCGGCAGGAGGCCCTTGGAAAGATCTTGATCCTGTCGCGCAAGGTCGTGTCCAATTGCTGAAGGTGGCCGATGCCGCACATCAGGCTGTTGCCCTTGTTGGAGAACTGTCACGGCTTAAGCACCGAAACCCCTCGCTTAACTGGTCTGATTGCGCCGTACTTGCCAGGACAAGGGAAGAGCTGGCGCCGATTCGAGCCTTATGTGAACTGCACAGCATTCCGATAATTTGGGGGATTGATCGGGAGAAGACACCGCCATTGTATCGTATTCGTGAAGTACGGCAGTTGGTTACCGAGTTGAAAGCACGGCATGACGAGTTGATGACGGCGGCAAACATATCGTCGCTTATTGACGAACTTACCGGAAGAACGACAAATGCCTGGTGGGATCTCCTGCGTGGCATCATTCAGGATCTGCGTGACGAGATCGGCGCCAATGCTCAACTCCCGATGTCTTATTTTATTGAGTTCGTGTATGAAGCGCTTGCTGAACAGTGTCGCGAGCAGTCGGTCGGTGAGGGGATTTTTCTGAGTACGGTTCATTCAGCCAAGGGTATGGAGTATTCCCATGTGTTTGTGCCTGGCGGCGGATGGACCCGGGGCAAGAATCAGCAGGAACAGGAGGAGGAACGGCGTATCTATTATGTCGCCATGACACGTGCAAAAGAAACGCTTTGCCTCTTCGAGCGTGCTGACGCGCCTAATCCTCATGCCAGCCTAATCGATGGAGATTTCCTTTTCAGACGCGAACCTCCATGTGAACAGCGCCCAGAAGAGCATGTGTTGCGTCGCAAGTATGACATCCTGGGCATGGAGGATTTGTTCCTGGATTTTGCCGGCTACAAAACGGCTGAGGATCAGATGCACAAGCATCTCAGCAAACTTCAGGCGGGTGACCCGCTGACTGCTATGCTGAAGGGGGACAACATCGTCTTATGCGATATCCAGGGATTGCCGGTTGCAAGATTGTCGAAGAAGGCTTCGGACAAATGGCGCAACCTGCTTGCTTGCATAGAAAAAATATCGATTCTCGCCATGGTACGGAGGCATGCCGACGATTCAGGTGAAGAGTACCGTTCCCGATGTCAGTGTGAGCAGTGGGAAGTGCCGGTGGCAGAGATTATTTACTTGCCACCATCAGCATAAATGATGAGACAAAATGCCTCAGTCGTATGTCAATCATCGATATTCAGTCATTTTCCCAAAGAACTTAAGCATACTATTCAGCTAATGGAGGACATTTGTGGTTGATTACGAAGATTTACTGGCAGCGCTTCAGGAGCTACTGGAAGCGTCAAGCGCCATGACCAGTGGCCAGCTGCCAACGGCAAGCCAGCTAGAACGATACCAGCGTGCCCGGGAGTGGGCTCAACGGCTAATTGATCGTGAAGAGAAGGCCAAGAATTCCCGTCTGTAGGATTCTTTCTACTTCTTCGGCGGCGGGGACGTTGACGGCCCCTGACCTGTCGAAGGCGTTGGCAGGCTTGGCGGCGAGTAGCCTGCACCTGGTTTTGGGTTGGATGGCAGTTGAGCAGGCGCATATCCGCGGTTACCATTAGTTGTCCCAATCTTATTGTTCATTTCCGAGTACCTCCTGACGTTGAACGTTGTGAAAAGAATCGTGAGAATGAGCCCAGTAATGAAAAGGGCACCGGCGTACATATTTAACCTGTTCGTGCGGTTGGTGTGAGAGTTCGGCTGATTAGCGCTCTCAAAATCTCGGGCTATCCGCGATTCGAGTCGCTGCATTTGTACGTCAATAGCTCTTCTGCTTTCGTACTGGGAAAACAGAACACAGGCAATTGAGCTACCGAAGGCACCCCACGCTGTAATAATCAAAGGGAGTTCGATGACGTCTTTCAGGGGGACAATGTCCTTGAGAAACGTCATCGAAAGTGCCAAGGCACCGGCAGAGAGCGTCAGGATAGCCTTGTCGGTGTGCTCGCTCGCCGATTTCCCTGCTTCCCAGAGATGCTTGCGGTATTCCAGATGAAGCGCATCATCGTTATTCCGGATTTCATTCCTGTGTCGTGGGCGCATGCTAGCCTTTAGGCGGGAACGGGTCGTTGCCATGACTGTCTGATCCGGAAATTCTGCCATCCTTGTTGTGAATGATGAATTCACTCCCCTGGTTTTGGCTGATCCTTCTCCCCTGATCAATTGCCTCTTTCTTTGTCTCGGTATGCACCGATACCCGCTGTGCTCCTGGCTTCACGACATCCCAACCTCCCTTTGAACCTGGTACTACATGATGTTCCTTGCGTGGCATGGTCATTCTCCTTTTGGCGCACAAGATATAGTGCTGTGAATACTGTTATGGTCAATATATGGTGTGTGACTTGTTTTGTCAAGGTGCCATATAATAATTTATTATATTATTGACTTTGCGGTATAATATTATTATATTTATCGATAGCAGAAAGGGGGGATTTTGATGTCGAGAATGGAGTTGGCTGAGCGACTGCGAAAGGCCCGAGAAGCCGTAGGGCTGTCAATCGGCGAAGCTGCAACGCGTCTTGGTTTCGGTAATTACCAAACGTTGAGTAATATTGAAAAAGGGGATCGTGAGGTCAAGGCGAGCGAGTTGACCCAGTTCGCCAAGACGTATTTCTGCAGCCTGAACAGTCTCCTGGTAGGGGAAGATGTGCCGCAGCCGGCTGTTCATTTCCTCTGGAGAAGAGCACCATCTGAGAGGAAGGCAGAAATAGAGGCTTCGATCAAGCACAGGTTTGAGGAATACCATCTACTTGAAAAGCTCCTGGGCTTGGATGAAGAAGGGACAGGGCTCGCAATAACGGTTTCCCCGGCAGATATTCGCAATTACCATCAGGTCGATGCGCTTGCGGCCAGGGTGAGCAACCTTCTGAATATGGGGAGTAGACCGGCATTGTCTCTCCAGAAGGTTATGGAACAGGTACTGCGAACCAAGATCCTCTTCGTGGAGTTGTCAGAGTTTGGCTCGGCAGCCTCAACGGTACATCCGGATTTTGGCGCTGCAATTGTTGTCAATAGTGAGGAAGCTCCCTGGCGCATCAATTTCACGCTTGCCCATGAGCTCTTCCATATCATCACCTGGAATACCTTCAACCCTGCCGATCTTGAACAGGATGAAGTGCTTTTCAAAGACATCGAGAAAAAGGCCGAGCGTTTTGCCTCGACACTTCTCCTTCCGGAAAGCGCTGTCCGGGAAGAACTGAATGCGAGGATAAAGGAACAAAAACTCTCATTTTCGGACATAGTAGATGTTGCAAGGGAATTCGGGGTTTCAACAAAGGCTTTGCTCTATCGAATGGCTAACATGCGCTTGATCGAGTGGGATAAAGCAAATGAACTGGCAAATAACGATGAGTTGCTCATGATTGACCGGCGCATCAGAAGGGATGCGGCAATCGAGGCTCCCTCCTCGGAACGCTTCTCACTCCTGGCAGTAAAATGCCTCCGGAAAGGATTGATCTCGCGGGGCAAATTCTCTGAACTGCTTGACATTGACCGTGCAGATATCGACGAGTTTCTTGAATGCCGGGGATTGAGTGAGGTGGAGGGCGAGTCGATTGAAATTATGGCTTCTTGATGCTGATGTTATCATCAAACTACTCGAAATCGATGTGTTCGACAGGCTCGTTGCCATGCATGAACTGCATGTCGCCTCGACTGTGGTCGATGAGGTAAAGTTTTTCCGCAGAGGTGGACAGAAATTTCAGGTTGATTTTCGTCAGCAGTATATTGAAACCCGTCGTGTGATTGAGACTACGGCAACCCCCGAAGAGATGCAGGATGTTCTTCGCCGGTTGCCGCCGTTGCGTCAGCAAGCTGTTCACGCTGGCGAGATCGAATCACTTGCAGTTCTAGTCAGACAGGAAGATCTTACTCTTTGCACGTTCGATTCAGCGGCAATCAAGACACTTCCTTTTCTCGATGTTACCGAGCGTGCGGTGTCTGCGGAGCGCCTCCTACAAACTTCGGGACTGACCTTGTCGCCAGGCTTCAAGCTTGATCCCAGGCTCAGCGAGGAATACTTTCGATCCAACATTGAGCAAGGCTTGCAAGAGTATATCTATTCACACAGAAGCTGAATTTCGGTAGATCTGTTTACGTTGAAGGAACAAAGGGAAGGAACAGGAAATGAAAGTTTTTCGCGATTTGTATATCAGGCTGAATGGTGCCAGGATTAAAGATCTTATTGAACAGTTCACTGCTCAATGTGGCGACCATTGGCACCGTGCATTGGATCGTGAAAAAGATGCCGGTTCAATGGGGGAGAAAGCCTTTAGCTTTGAACATACGGCAGGTGATGGTCTTGAAAGGGCAGGACTTTCCTTGTTTCAGAAAGAGGGCGACACCTGGTACGTCCCGAACATTATTCCCCTTGATAGCAGCCAGCTTTCCCATGATCAGTACAACAAGATCCTGGAAAACTTCCTCGACACCATTGTGCGCCCGTCTATCGCAGGCCTCCCGGTAACAGCCGAATTGTCAGGAGACGTAGTGTTCCTGAAGGATGTTGTGGGTGAAGATGTGGCAGTGTTACTCCATAATTTTTCAGTGTTGGCGAATAAATCTACCGGGAGCGCTCATCCGTGTGATCGGAATCGCTGGTTTGATTTTCTTATCGCCGTGCAGAGGAAGCATATCTCTCTCGATACTGACTTGCTGATTCATTCATTGATGGAGGATGGGTGGTCAGAGGACAGGGCTCATGACCTTGCAATCGAGTACGAATTTGCGATTGGTCTTCTTGATTATAAAGAAGGCAAATAACCATGTACATCGAAGTTGACGAGGTATGTGCCGCCATTACAGCCAGGCCAGCGCCGGTTCTGTTTCTCGACACATGCACCATACTGGATGTGCTCCGCGCTCCATGCCGGGAGACAATTGCCGTGGAAGAAATTTCAGCGGCATTGGCCTTGATAAGGCTGAACGGACAGCCAACCCCTGGTGTATGGCTTGTGACGAATGAAACAGTCCATGGTGAATGGACTGCTAATCTCGACACCGTGAAAACCGAGCTGGAAAGGGAATCTAAAAAAATCGAGAGGCTTCGGTCCCGGCTTGTCGATGCTGTCGATATTGTCTACGGCAGGACACACGAAGTCGGGCACCGCATCGAACACCTCAAGCTTTCAGAGCATCTTGAAAACCTTTCAAGGCAATTGGTTTCCGTTTCGCAGAAGGTAAAGATAGTCGAATCGCACAGTGTCAATGCCATGAACAGGGTCATTAGATGTCTAGCTCCAGCAGGTCGCGGCAAGCAGGAGGCAAAGGACTGTCAAATCTATGAAGCTTTTCTTGATGTAGGACGAACGCTGCGAACCAAAGGCTTTGCAGGTTCCATTTGCTTCGTGACTGCTAATTCCGATGATTATGGAAAACCCACGGAGCCAAAGAACCCGCTCGGAGCGGAGTTGCTGGCCATTAATGCCCGATATGTCGGATCGCTGAGCTGGGCGCTGGCTGTAGTCGAGGGACGCGGGTAACTTTTCGGTCTATCGTGCCGCCGTATACCCGCATTGTAGATCTGGCGAAGAGGATTGATGCCTCCCGTTCGCAGCTCTTCAAGGGGGGGCAATAAGAGCGATGCCTTGATGAAATTTATCGGGGGACAGGCTGAGAAAACTTTGCGTAAGATAGTGTGTAGGTTGTGTTGAGTATTTCTAATAGACTTCATTACGTCACTATTCCTAATATCTTGCGCATCTCGGAGATTGTTTTTACAGACCATTTTTGTTCATTCTGGTCAAAAACTACAACCTCATCGTCACCATATTGCAAGGGAGGAATCGTTGTTATCCCATCAACATATTTCATTAGATTCGCATCCTCGTAAACTTCCCCCTGATACATTCCACTCTCAAGATCAAACATATACGCTTTCATCATAGCCCCCCTGGCACGCACAGCTTTTATATCAAGCTATCAGGGGAGGCATAAATAAGGTGTGAAATTGAGTGGTTAACTCGTTAATAATTCGTTAAGACGAGAGACCATTTATCCATTCAACCTGTTTTAAGTCGATATCCAACACCAGGCTCGGTAATGATATATTTGGGTCTTGAAGCATCAGATTCTATTTTCTGTCGAAGATGGCTAATGTTAACTCTCAAGATATTCTGCTGGTCTGTATATGTCGTGCCCCATATTTGCTTTAAAATTTGATGGTGGGTCAGTACTTTACCTGCATGTGTGGCCAGTAATCTCAAAATACCGTATTCCGTTGGTGTTAATGATATTTCACTGCCGGCTACCAATACTTTGCGGAGGGGCAGATTTATCTCAAGATCTCCAAATGTATAAACCGGCTCTGGTGCTTGCTGAAGTGTACGTCTCAATGCTGCTTGAATCCTTGCCTGGAGTTCAGCGACACCGAACGGTTTAGTCAGGTAGTCATCGGCACCAGCATTTAGTGCGCCAACCTTGTCGTCTTCCTGCTCACGTACTGAAAGTACAATAATTGGCACTTGGGACCACTCCCTGATCCGTCTGATAACTTCTACGCCATCCATGTCCGGGAGTCCGAGATCCAACAGGATAATGTCAGGCTTGACGGCTACAGCCGCAGCTAAAGCAGCATGGCCGGTTTCGGCCTGATGCAACGAGTAATCTCCTGTGTCAAGTGTTGCCTCCAACATTCTCAGGATTGCTATTTCATCATCAACCATGAGAATTCTCGGCACATGAGAAGTGCTAGTATTCTTCATTGAATGAGCTTTCCTTTCCTACAGGCAGTATAACAGAAATGCGCAATCCTCCCCCCTCATGCATCGTTGCCACAATCTCTCCGTCATGTGCTTCAACGATTCCTTTACAAATAGCCAGCCCTAACCCGGTCCCTCCCGCACCTTCAGGAACCGGAATGCGATAAAACTTATCAAAAATCTTGTTAAGTTCTGACTGTGGAACCCCTTGACCGTAATCAGAAACCTGAAGACATAAGAATTCCATGGCGCATCGGGCCTTGATCTCAATTGGTTTATCTACAGGAGAATATTTATGGGCGTTTTCGATCAGGTTAACCATCATTTGTATCATAAGAGAAAGATCCATCATAACGAGCGGCAAGTCAGATGGAGCGTCAACGGTAATAACCCTGTCACCAATTCTCTGTTCCAGCGCAGCCAATGAGCAGCCAATCAACTCCTGGACTTCACACGGAATCTTTTTCAACTTGACTGCTCCGGCTTCCAGGCGCGTCATATCAAGCAGATTGCCTACGAAGCGGTTCAATCGTTGTGCTTCACCTCTTGCTGCGCTTATGAGCTTCGTTCGCGCCGCCTCCGTAAGTTTACTACCACTTTCCCACATGTTGTCGAGAGCCATGCTTATCGTTACTAAAGGAGTGCGCAGATCGTGGGAAATCGAATTCAGAAGTGCCCTTTCCAGGTTGCTGCGAGCCTGATGAATTTTTGTTTGTTCTGCCTGAGCCACCAGCATAACCCGCTCAACAGCTAATGCAGCCTGAGTTACGAATGCATTGAGCAGTTTCCGGATGTCAGGCGACGTATATGCAGCCTGGTCCGCAAAACCTATTCCCAGTACACCCAGAACATTTTCTCCCGTTGACATCGGCACATAGAGATATTCGGCGGAGATCAGCGTATCAGTACCCTTACCGGCCGGTTGACGATTTCGGTATGCCCAGTCGGCAACAGCAAGTTCCTTAAGGTCAAGATTTATGGATGTAGTGGAAGCTTTAATCTCCATCCGCTCGCCCTCAGGCAAAAGAATTGCAAGATTCGCTTCAAGGCTGCTTTCGATATTTTTTATCATAGCGTTCAAGACGCTTTGCACATCCGATGCTGCAGACAAGTCTCTACTAAGGTAGTACAGGCTGGCTGTCTGCATTTCTCTTTCCCTGATCACTTCTGCACGCTCGCGTGATTGGGAAACGAGCTTGCCAATGACTATGCCGACGACAAAGAGAGCTGCGAATGAAAGCAGGTATTCCGAATCACTCACAGCAAATGAGAAGCGGGGTGGGACAAAAAAGAAGTCGAATGCCAACACACCGAAGAATGCAGTCATCATAGCTGGGCGCTGGCCAAGACGTGTTGCAGCAAGAACAACAGCCAGCAGATAAATCATGACCAAATTGGTCGGCGAAAAGAATTGATAAAGAAGTTCTGAAACAGCAGTTGCTGCTGCAACCAAAGCGAAACTTCTCAAGAGATCGGACCACTGAATATATTTCTTAGTGGCAGGTAACGCTCTTTGCGTTGACGTGGGTTCTGGTGCTCCCAGGCTAACGACATAGACATCGATTTCGCCACTAAGGCGAATAATCCGGTCAACCAGTGGGGTGGCAAGAAGTTCCCGCCACCGCGGTTTTGATGGCTTGCCGACAACGATCTTGGTTACATGATGCTTATTGGCGTACTCAATAAGCGCATCAGCGACTGACGTGGCAGTCATGGTCGCTGTCTGAGCACCAAGAGTCTCGGCAAGACGAAGATCGCGCCAGACACGCTGGCGGTTTTCCTGAAGATATTTGCCTCCACCGGGAGTCTCGATATACACCGTATGCCATGGGGCTTTCATCTCGTCTGACAAGCGGCGAGTAGTACGAATAAGCTTCTCGCTATAAGGTGAACCACTGACGCAGACCAGCAGACGCTCTGCCACTGGCCATGGGCCTTCAATGGCGCTTGCTTCCATATAGGCGCGTACTTCTTCATCTACACGGGCTGCGGCGCGCCGCATTGATAGTTCACGCAGGGCCATGAGGTTGCCAGGGCGGAAAAATTTTTCCATAGCCTTGGTTGCCTGTTCAGGGATATAGATCTTCCCTTCGCGCAGCCTCTGCATGAGTTCATCGGGGGGGATGTCAACAAGCTTGATATCAAAGGCCTCGTCCAACAGCCTATCGGGCACGGTTTCCTTGACCTTGATCCCGGTAACCTGGGTGACAATGTCATTCAGACTCTCAAAATGTTGTACGTTGACCGTGGTATAGACATCAATCCCGGCATCCAGCAGTTCTTCGACATCCTGCCAACGTTTTTCGTGGCGGGAACCTGAAACATTGGTGTGGGCAAGCTCATCGACAAGAGCAATCTGGGGGGCGCGTTCAAGTGTGGCATCGATGTCAAGCTCCGGCAACTGAACACCCATGTAGCTTATCATTGCCTTTGGTAGTTGTTCTAGCCCATCCAGCAGAGCATCGGTCTCCTGCCGTCCATGGGATTCCACATATGCGACGACAACGTCGCGTCCATCCAACTTGCGCTGACGTGCCGCTTCCAGCATGGCATATGTCTTGCCTACACCAGCAGCATAGCCGAGGAAAATTTTGAGCTTCCCTCGACTAGTCGCAGATTCTTCCGCTTGTGCCAATTTCAGCATCGCCTCCGGGGAGGGGCGTATGTCATCAGGGTTTGAGATCATTGAAAGCGTGACTATGTTAATACTTCAACATTTCTCCCTCTAAAATTACAAGACTAGAAGCATTCTCATACTTGGCAATGTCATCATGCCTAACCTCACCTTCGATGACTTCTGCTTTCAGATAGTATTCACCAATACTCAAAAGCACTTTTAGCTTGCCGACAGTCTTAGTTTTACCCTGCCTTTTTCCAATTACGGTAAGTATTCCGTTATGCCCAAATGCATTAATGACATCGGGTGTGCCACTGTGAAACAGGTACACAATTCCCCCAACTTTCACAGATGATTTCTCTGTTAGTTGCTGATGTTCTTCTGATATTGGATAGGAGACAGCTTCAGCAATCTGGGTGATACCACCAATTGAGAATATTACCCCAAGAGCTATTGTTAACCCCCAAATTTTATGTTGTTTTATATTCATACGACACCTCCAGATGAGATAGTTTAATGGTACCAAATGATACCACCAGCACTCTAGGCAGGCAATTTTTCACTGTTAGAGTACCGTTACCCCCTCCAATTCCAGATTCAGCTTGAGTACATTCACTCGTGGTTCCCCCAGGAACCCCAATTGACGTCCTTCGGTATGGGTTTTAACAAGCTTTATAAGTGTTTCTTCACTTATGCCCCTGGCCTTGGCCACGCGAGGAATTTGCATGACAGCCGATTCAGGTGAGATATGCGGATCTAGACCGCTGCCGGAGGCCTGGACCTGATCCGCCGGAATCGGGCCGATCACGCCGGTGTCGCGGAGCGCTTTCACCCGGTCGCCAACGGTCTTGAGATAGTCTGGATTGGTGGGGCCGCTGTTGGATCCGCTTGATCCCATGGGGTTGTTGCTGAAGTCCGAAGTGGCCGACGGCCGAGGCCAGAAGTACTTGGGATCGGAGAACGGCTGGCCGATAAGGCTTGAGCCAATCTCCTTGCCGTCCTTGCCGACGATCAGGCTGCCGTTAGCCTGTTTCGGAAAAACTGCCTGGGCGATGCCCGTGACCGCCAGGGGATAGATACCTCCGCAAATGATGGTGAACACGACAAACAACAAAATGGCTGACTTGATATCTTTCATGGTTTCGCTCCTTACACGAACATGGCAACGCACATGTCGATGATTTTAATCCCCGCGAACGGTGCGATGATCCCGCCGACGCCGTAGAGCAGCAGGTTGTGGATAAGCAGTTTCTCAGCCGGCATGGGGCGGAATTTCGTTCCCTTGAGTGCCAGTGGCACGAGTAAGGGGATAATTATGGCGTTGAAGATGACCGCCGACAGGATTGCCGACAATGGTGTGGCCAAGTGCATGACATTCAAGACTCCGAGCTGAGGATATACCGAAAGCATCATGGCCGGGATGATGGCAAAGTATTTTGCCACATCGTTTGAGATGCTGAAGGTGGTCAGATTCCCGCGGGTCATGAGGATTTGTTTCCCCACCTCCACGATGTCCAGGAGCTTGGTGGGGTTGGAGTCCAGGTCGATGATGTTGGCCGCTTCCCGGGCCGGCTGGGTGCCGGTATTCATGGCTACGGCAACGTCGGCCTGGGCCAGGGCCGGGGCATCGTTGGTGCCGTCGCCGGTCATTGCCACCATGAAGCCCGCCTCCTGGTTCTCCTTGATCAAACGCAACTTGTCCTCGGGCTTGGCCTGAGCAAGGAAGTCATCCACCTGGGCCTCGGCGGCGATGGCCGCGGCAGTGAGCGGGTTGTCGCCGGTGATCATGACGGTTCTGATCCCCATGCTGCGCAGTTGCAGAAACCGCTCTTGGATTCCCGCCTTAACAATATCTTTCAGATTTATAACACCAAGAATTTCACATCCTTTACAAACTACTAAGGGTGTCGCACCTGCTCTTGCTATAGTATCCACAACGTCTGAAAGGTTAGCTGGAATGTTGATGCAGCCATTCTTTTTTACAAAGGCAATGGTCGAATCTGCCGCACCCTTACGGTATTGATTGCCACCTGTGTTGATCCCGGAAAGCCTGGTCTCTGCGCTGAATTCGATCACTTCAGCATCAGCCGGCATGGCATCAGACTTTTTCAGACCGAATTTTTCTCGCGCAAGCGCCACGACACTTCGACCCTCTGGAGTTTCGTCGGCCAGAGATGCTGTAAAAGCCGCTTCTGCCAATTCCTGCTCCGTGTGCCCTCCCACCGGAACGAATGCCACTGCCTCCCGGTTACCATGGGTAATGGTACCAGTCTTGTCCAGAAGAAGGACGTTGACATCGCCGGCGGCCTCGATGGCCCGGCCGGAGAGGGCGATGACGTTCTTCTGGAACAGCCGGTCCATGCCGGCAATGCCGATGGCTGGCAACAGCGCGGCGATGGTGGTGGGCGCCAGGCAGACGAACAGGGCGGTCAAAACCGTCAGCGACACTGGTGTCCCCTGGCCAGCGGCCTTGACGCTGTAGATGGAGAGCGGGCTGATATTGATGCAGACCAGCAGGAACACCAGGGTCAGCGCGATAAGCAGCACCTCAAGAGCGATCTCGTTGGGAGTTTTGCGCCGTTTGGCACCCTCGATGAGGCCGATCATCCGGTCGAGGAAGGTCTCTCCCGGGTTGGCGGTGATGCGGACAATGATCGAGTTGGCAATCACTGTAGTGCCACCGGTAACCGCACTTCGATCGCCACCCGACTCCCGTACTACCGGTGCTGACTCACCGGTTACCGCAGCCTCATTGACCAGGGCCGCACCAGCGATGACGTCGCCGTCACCGGCGATGATCTCGTTAGCTCCCACCAGGATCACATCACCCTTGCGCAGCTGGCTTGCACCTACGGTGGTGAAGGCGCTGTCGAATTCCGGTTTCGAGAGCAGTTTGGCGCTGACGCTGGTGCGAGAGGAACGGAGACTTGCCGCTCGGGCTTTCCCCCGTCCTTCAGCCAGTGATTCTGAAAAGTTTGCAAAGATCACCGTCAACCAGAGCCAGACAGAGACTTGACCGGTGAACCAAGCCGGTTCCTTGTTTGCCCCGGTGAGAGACAGGATGAAGGTGATTAGGGTGATGACGCTGGCAATTTCTACGCACAGCATCACCGGGTTGCGCCAGAGTTCAATCGGATTTAGCTTTTTGAGCGATGAGACCAGCGCTGGACCAACGATTTGCTTGTCGAAAATAGATACCGGTTCGGGTTTGTGTACAGACATTTCTAGTTACCTCCCAGCATGGTCAGGTGTTCAACAATCGGTCCCAGCGACAGAGCGGGGAAAAAGGTAAGAGCACCGACGATCAGGATTACCAATGTGAGCCAGAGAGCGAACGGCACCTTGTCGGTCGGCAGGGTTCCCAGGCTCGGCGGCACGTACTTCTTCTCAGCAAGAGCCCCAGCCATGGCTAGCATCGCCACCGCCGGGACATAGCGGCCGATGATCATGGCCAATGATCCCCACAGGTTATAGAAGTTTACGTTGGCGTTCAGCCCGGCAAAGGCGCTGCCGTTGTTGTTGGCCATGGAGGCGAAGGCGTAGAGGACCTCGCTGAGACCATGTGCTCCGGGATTGGCCATGGAGGCCACGGCTGATGGGGTGAGCATGGCAATGGCCGAGAGTATGAGGACCGTGACCCCGGCGATGAGCACCGTGACGATGGACATCCACATCTCCCGAACCTCAATCTTCTTGCCCAGGTATTCCGGAGTGCGGCCAATCATGAGGCCGGAGACGAAGACGGCGATCACGGCAAAGGCGAGCATGGTGTAGAGCCCGGAACCGACCCCACCGAAGACGATCTCGCCCAGCAGTATGAGGCTTAAGGGGATCATACCGCCCAGCGGGGTCAATGAGTCGTGCATGGCAGCCACGGCGCCACAAGAGGTGCCGGTGGTGGCTACCTCGAAAAGGTTGGTGCCGGCCAGCCCGAAGCGGAGTTCCTTGCCTTCCATGTTGACACCGGACACGCCGAGCTTGGTCACCAGTGGATTGCCGCTCACTTCGGCCCATTGTAATACCGTAAACGAACCTATGAGCAGGAAAAGCATGACCCCGAGTATCGCCCACCCTTGGCGGGTATTACCCACCATAACCCCAAATGTGTAGGTGAGACTGCCAGGGATAAGGAGGATGAGCAGGATCTCCAGCATATGGGAGAATGGGGTAGGATTCTCGTAGGGGTGAGCCGAGTTTGCGTTGAAGAAGCCGCCGCCGTTGGTCCCCAACTCCTTGATCGCCTCCTGGGAGGCCACCGGCCCCATGGGGATGGTTACTTCTTTAGCTGTTACACTCTCGGTGACCGGGTTCCCCTTGACATCCTTGAGCGGATTGCCTTTGTCATCAAGCTTTGGCTTGTCGTAGGTGACGGCCTGCACCAGAGACACAGTCTTGTATGCCTTGAAATTCTGGATCGCTCCCTGGGAGACCAGCAGTATCGCTGCAACCAATGAGATCGGCAGCAGGACATAGAGTGTACACCTCGTCATATCCACCCAGAAGTTGCCAAGTTGTGAGGTGCGTCGCCGGGCAAAGCCACGGATCACGGCGATCGCCACGGCGATGCCGGTGGCGGCGGACACGAAGTTGTGGGTTGCCAGCCCCACCATCTGGGTGAAGTAACTGGCGGCCTGTTCCCCGACATATGCTTGCCAGTTGGTGTTGGTGACGAAACTGATGGCGGTGTTGAGCGCCAGTTGCCAGGTAAAGGCCGGGACCTTCTGTGGATTGAGCGGCAGAAGGTGCTGGGTCATCAGGAGTACGAAGAGCGACATGAATAGCACTAGGTTGAAGAGGATCATGGACCCGGCGTAGCGCTGCCATCCCATCTCCTCCTCGGACTGAACACCGCAGATGCGGTAGATAACTCGCTCAATTGGTCCGAGTATCGGGGTAAGCAGGGTCCGTTCCCCTTGGAAGAGACGGGCCATGAAGCCACCCAGCGGCTTGACCGCTGCCAGCAGTACTGCAAAGTACAGTGCAGTCTGTAACCATTCAAACTTTTCCATAATGTTCTCCAGATTTCTTTAGTTCATCTGCCAATGAATAAAACAGTGTGACTAGGCAATTACTGTTAATGGCAATATTGAGATTCGGCAATCCTTGGCCTTATCAGTGCGAGCTACTGTTCCAATTATATCAACGATTCTTGCCACTAAGTCATCGGATGCAAAAAATTCAAGCTTCACTTTTTCAACGATATTAGATAGATAACTTGTCCCTCGGCAAATCGTCCACTGACCCTTATGACGTCCATGGCAAACAAGAGAGCTTTCCATAAATTCTTTGATGCCAATTTGCCGTAAAGCATTTTTGACAGCTTCCAATTTTATCGGGCGTATAATTGCTTCGATAATTTTCATACTTATCCCTCCACGCATTATTCAGACACTGTAACCATACTTCTTCGAACCTAAAGAAGGTGTTAAAATGCGCACAGATGACATTAAGAAAGTGTGAAAGGGGAGACGCTTTCTAGGAAATGCGCAAATGAAAAAAGGCGACCACTTGGGTCGCCTCTATCCAGGCCGGACGGGTATCTGGTCTGAAGATGCTAGCAGGGTCTCCCGCCGGCATATATGGCAAGAACCTCAAATTCGCCACCGGCAATGTTGTTCCGGTGCAGCGCCTTCTCAAATTCCTCCCAGCTCAGCGTGAATTCCCTACCGTTGATACGTGCTCTGACTGACATGACTCTATCCCCCTTGTAGTTTTGTTGGTGGCCCAAAAGGGCTCCCTACAACCACCGCCGGAACGGTGACTCTAGGGAACCCTCTTGAGCCGGGGGGAAGAGCCGAGGGAGAGCGCATGAAGCGCCGCTCCCTCCCTATTTACAAAAGTCCCTGTTCGACAAAGCTTAGGAACTCGTCATCACCGACGATGATGTGATCCAGCACCCGGATGCCGAGGATGTCGCCGCTCTCCTTGAGACGCTTGGTGATGGCGATATCTTCGCTGCTGGGATTCGGATCACCGGTCGGATGGTTGTGCACAAGCAGGATGGCCGCTGCATTGGACAGACATGCCGTCTTGAACACCTCCCGAGGATGAACGATGGCCTGGTTGAGCGAACCGATGGAGACCCGGTCGAAACAGACGATCCGGTTCTTGCCGTCGAGATGCAACACTACGAAATGCTCCTTTGTCTCACGCCGGAGATCCCGAAACATCTCATAGACCTGTTCTGGTTTCGTGAAGCGCATCGATACCCACTCCGGGGCATCGTCACGCACGACTTCGTTTCTGTAGCGAGCCTCGATTGAGCGCACCATAATTCGTTTGGTGACCGGCGGTACCGGTTCACCGAATAGGTTGAGATTCATGTCCTCCTCCGATAGCGGGGGCGGACTTCCCCCTGGGGGGCAGTCATCGCCCCCACAGGGTTTGAGATAGATTATGTTCAGCTCTGGAGAGCCAGTACGGCTTCCCGGAAGGTCACGCCATCCAGCGCCATCGTGGCACTGATCGAATCCCAAGTCCGGTTGCAGACGAAACAGTGGACATGGTTCTCGTACAGGGCCATGGACGGATTGCGGTCCTCGTGAAACGGACAGCAGCGGTACCGTCCCTTGGAGAATTCGATGATGCTGCTTATGGGATACTGCCGGGCCTGATCGATCATCTCCGGGGTGATTCCGCCTGGCGCCTGCACCGTCTCCTTGCCGTTGACATGGTTCAGGAGCTCCGTCGCTTCCCGTTTCATGGGGCGCAGCTCCTTTTCCTGGTCTCTGATGAAGGATTCGGACAGGGCCTTGATCAGCGGGTCGCGACTGCGATCTATCCGCCGTCGCGCTCCCCAGATCTCCCGTTCCAGATGTTTGATCTGCGGCTGCAGGAAGGCCAGCCGGCGCATTACCGCGTAGCGCTCCGGAACGCCCATATCCCGTGCCGCCTGCAATGTCGCGTTCAGGGTCATTGTCAGCCTCCTTTCAGTCACGCAGCCGTTCGTCCCAGCAGCACTCGCCGATGAAGTGGGCGTAGTCGTCCCGCTGGTACAGGATGCGCGTCGAGGCCTGCGAAATCATGTTGCCGCAGCCGACACATTTGACGGCACGCTGGAGTGGGCTGTCCGGGGAGTTCAGCTCCCGGATGAAGGTCTCGTCGCATTCCTGGCAGTCGTACAGCTTCCGGTCGATCCCCAACAGGGTGTCGGTACAGGTGACTTCCAGAAAGCAGCCGCACACCGGGCAGCCGAGCTGGCCGGTATCGCCATGCTCCGCGAGCCGTTCATGGTTGTAGTTGTTGCGGGCGACGCGGAGATTCTCTTCAAAATCGATCTCCATCCGCTCACAGAAGTGCATCAGGTCGGTGAGCAGATCCTTCACGTCGTCTTCGTCGCCATCGAAATCCCGTCCTTCGAGGGTCAGACAGTAGGCCTGCATGACCGTGTCGATCCTGTTGGCACGATCCTCGTTGGTCGGTTCGTCTGTTGTTCGTTCAAGAAGGCTCATGCTGCGACCTCCTCTTCTCCGCACGCTTCCCGTTCATCCAGGACGTCCGGTTCATCGAGCGACTTGATCAGCACCGTGTCGGTTTCCCACCGGACATCGGTGTGCTTGTAGTAGCCCGACCAGAAGAAATCGCTGTCGGTGACGTTCAGAGTGGAACACTCCATCCGCCCCTCAAACTCCTTCATGGCAACCTTGCCGTCGTCCGGCTCGGCATCCCAGTCGGCGGTCCTGAAATCGCAGGCACAGTTGAATTCGCTGATCTTGTAGGCCTTCATCTGCCTCACGACCACCGCCAGCTTCTTGATCCGCTCGATGAGGGCGGCGTCAAGATCGATGACGGCGTAGTCAGCATTCTCGGAAAAGAACTCGCTGTTGTCGTGCATGGGGATGATGAGGCGCTTTACGATATGATTATTTTCAGTCATGACATACCCTCCACCGGACGGCTTACCTTGACCGTGCGAGGGACCATGATGGTTTCCTCGGCAGCCTCGTTGTGCAGAGTGAAGTCGATGAACGTCCTGATTGCGGCATCGACAGTTCTGTCGAAGTCCCAGACGATATCAACCAGTTCCTTGAGGCTTGAGGTGTCCCAGTCATCGTAGTCGCCGGAAGGCTCGCCAATCGATTCACCGGAGGTGTATGCCGTCATAACGGGGTGGGAGTAGTTGCGGCGCGGGTGTTTGCAGACACCGCACAGGTCGTGACCTTCCTCCGCTATCCGGTAGTTTCTCTGGCCGCAGGCGGGACAGTACGACTTGTAGCCGGTGTCCTTCCTGCCGCCACGGTACAGCACCAGGTACCCCCCGCTGCGACCGTTGCGGTGAATCTGGTAGCGGTAGTCGTTGCGGGCGTTGAATCCAGCGATGGTATTGTCGAATTCCACGAACGCATCTTCTACGTCCAGCAGATCCCATGCTCGGTTGCGGGTCTCATTATCGGGAAACTGAATGCGGTGGAGTTTGATGTTGCGGGAGAATGATGTCCCCCTGTTCCAGCTGGACATGGTGTCGTAGCGCTGGTGGGTTGCGAGAAACGCAATCATCTCCTTACGTGATCTAGGTTTTGCCATTGATGTCCTCCTTATCTCGTGGAGAAGGCGGATATCCCCCAGATGGGGAATATCCGCATCCCCGACGGGTTGGCAGTTGTGAGTGTTATGCGACCAGTTTTTCCCGCAACAGTTCCAGCAGCGCCGGGGTGAACTGGTCGAGGCTCTTGATGATCCGGTAGTTGTCGGGTAGGTACTGTTTGATGCTGCTGTCCTGAATACCTATCCCGATCACCTCGATTCCCGACTCCCTCATGCGATTGATAGCGGCTTGAGTGACAGGGCTATCGCCGGTGTCGCCATCGGAGAAGGCGATACAGATCTTGCGTGTCTCCCGGCGCAGACAGAGTTCTCCCCATGCCCACCAAAGAGCATGGCCGAGCCTGGTGCCGCCGGAACCGGTAATGTTGAATCTGCTGTGATCAGGCTTTTCCCCGAAACCGACCATGGGGAAGACGCAGTTGTCATGACCCTTGAAGGTGGCAATCGCCGTACGGACGCCGGGGATGGAATAGAGGGCCTCCGCCGCCACGAAACAGGCGCGGGATGCGATGCCCATCTTGTTAAGGACGGTAGTGTTGCCCATGCTTCCGGAACTATCCAGAAGCATGCAGACAGCCGTATTGACCGCCCGTTTTTCCTCTTTCCTGGTAAATACCCTGGTGTCGCAGACACGAAGTCGTGTCAGTACACGGGAATCCAGTCGGTGCCCGACGCTGACCGGGGTGGATCGTTTCTGTTTCGATGCTTGGACAAGCCCCTGAAGCCGGGCCCGCAAAGCTGCCGTGTGGACACGAAGCGCTGAAAGATCATCGTATCCGCCGGTATGATTCAGTGAATGGGCTGTTGGCAGTCGTGGTGCTGCTGCGGCTGTCCCGTTGAATGAACTTTCGGTAGCATTCTGGCAGAGCAGTTCGGCCAGTTTTTCTCCCACGTTCCCGAAGGAGCCGACACTCTTGCCGGACAAAGCTTCCGCTAATGCCTGGCGGACAGATTCCTGGGATGGTGAATCAGACGCCCCGGATTGTCCCCGAGAAGAGTGTCCGGATGATTTATCCTGTCCGGAGCCGGCAGGCTGTGAGGAGATTTGCTGCTTATCCCTGTTCTGTACCTGTTGACTACCGTTACTGCCAGTTCCATTCTGTTGCCGGGAATGATCACTGCCTGTCCCGTCGTTTTTATCTCCGTGATTGCCGGATTGACTTTGGGAAGGCCGGGGTTGCCCGTTTTTCGGTTGTTGGTGTGCAGAGTCGCGGATGAGCTTCATCAGTTCATCCCGGAGCGCCGCTGCTTCTCGGGTCGATGTAAGTGCCCCGACCCGATCCAATAGCAACAACGCCTGATCGAAGTTTCTCCCCAGAGCCTGCCGGACCAATGGTTCGGCTCTGTCCCTGGTTTGCCGCAACGAGTCATGACCAAGTACTGCCATGTAGATCACGGCCATGATCCAGGCGAGGATGCTTTGGGATGGATGGGACGGGTCTGGTCTGAATACGCCTTCCTGTTCAACCAGAAGACGGGTCAGCTCGCGGAGATTGGCGATACAGCCGGGATATTCCTGGCCGATTGCCTGCTCGATCCTCACATCTTCCAGGATGTTGAGCAGATCCCCCGCGAAATCGTTCGTGAGACGAACGGAAAAATCGGTGTACCGGACATGCGCCGCTTCATGATCGATATAGCCATGGGCAAGCGCTTCGGCATGGGGGCCTGACACGACCGGGATAGTGATTTCCTTCCCGCTGGTGCAGGCAACCTGTCCGGCAATGGTTACAGTGACATCGTATTTCCGGCCAAGGACTTTGGCGATCAGGGCAAGAGGTCGTGTTTTCATGGCGACTCCTTACCAGAACCAGACAGCCGGCGCTTCAATCTGCTGTACCGGCTGCGGCATGATCGTTACGGTCTTTGGTGGAAGATGTGCAGATAGTGCCGGTTCGACTTCAGGTTCGGGGAGCGGTTGCAGCATTTCTTCCCGTTCCTCGGTCGTGATGAAACCGGCAATGTCGGACAGCTCGCACAATACTCCGACCAGCCCCATCAGGGTTGCTCCGGTGACCGGACCGGATCTGGGTACGGTGGCGAGCGCTGCATGTACGTTGGCAACGAGGCCACTGATCTTGTCAGGGCCAACGAAGCTGAGGCTGGAGAGTTTGTCGAGGATCGCCTTGAGGGGGCGCAATGCCTTCCGAGTAACGGAAGTGCGGCCTCGGTACGATTCTTCCCAGGTTGATTTTGCCAGGGCGCCGATTTCATGGATCAGTTGATCCGCAAGGCCGCCAACCTGACGTTCCAGCGGTTGTACCGCAGAAGCAGTTACTCCGGGGGCTTCCACCTTGAAAGCGGTGAAGCCGCAGGAGAGCCGTTCTGCGACACGATTGGCAGGTTCAACAGCGCGGGCGACGATTTCGGACCACTCACCGGCTTCGGCGAGCCAGTCCTTGAGGTTGTCGTCGTATGCCGACAGGAAATTCGTCTTTGCCGTGGCAAAGCTCTGTTCGACCTGTTCCATCTTCTCCATCAGGGGAGCCAGTTTTTCCTCTGGAATGGCGTAGCCACCAAGGAATCTGACTCCTACCTCTTCGCAGGCGCGTTCAGCCTGGCGCTTCAGGGTGGCGAACACCTTGAGGGCATCAGGATCAAAAATGCGCTTTGACCCGAGAGAGGCGAGTTTGTCGGGTGGCAGATTCGCACCCTTCAAATCTTCCGGCCGGAGTTTCTTCTTGCCGGACCAGACGGAGAAGCTGAGATGAACCAGGACCAGGCCCTGGAGTACTTTGCTGATGGTTGTGTTGTTCATGATGTCTCCTTTCGTGGGACTGTAATTGATTACCAGAACCAAGACTTCGGCCCGTTACCGCCGATTGCCGGTGCGGGAGCCTCTGGTTCCGGCTCTTTTGGTTGTGTGGTAGCAGGTGCGGTTGGCGCCGCAGAAGGTTTCGGCATCAGGTTGTTCCAGACGCCGGGAGTGATGCCGTCGGCGTACTGATACCCGTCGCCCTGAACCTGTTCCGTTTCTTTCTTGTGCATGAGGCGGATGGCGGTCTGATAATCACGGAGGTTCTCACCACCCTTCAGAATGCCGAGGCGCATGGATGCGCCACGACGCCCGTATCCGTACAGGACGTCATAGCCGCCGTCGTTACGTTCGAATACTGCCAAGTGATAGACTTTGTCATGATTCCTGACCAGATCCTGCAGGTGCAGATCCACGGATGATTTGAGTGCCCGGTATCTGCTCATGGCGACCTCCTGTCCCCGAAGTGCCGCTGCAATACTGCGTGCAGGGCGGTTCGGGTATCGGGTTCAGCCCGGAAGCCGAGTGCCCGGTCGAAGGCCTTGGTCAGTGTTTCGCCGTTGGACATGCCCTGACTTGCCGCGGCCCGTCCCTGGAAGGCGGTGATACGTGCCCACCGGGTCAGGGTGCGGGTCGAGAGAGTGACTTCCGTCTCCCCTTTGACAAACAGGGCTCTGATTTCGTTAGCGATGGCCACCATTCGGTCTCTGATGTCGCTGCCGACAGATGGCGCCACTTCGGTCAGGATTTTCTTTTCGATGTCCTGGTCGGGATAACCGACCTCGATCATGTAGAAGCGGTCGAGAAAAGCCAGGTTTTGCCGCATTATCCCCTGGTAGAGGCCTGTAGCGTCACCTGCTCCATTAGAGTTGGCGGTGGCGATGAATCGGAAGTCCGGGTGGGCCGTTACCACTTCTCCCGTTTCCGGAATGGTGATGGGGCGGCCTTCGGCAATGCCGTTCAGCCCCGCAGCAGTTGAAGGATCGAGCAGATCGATTTCATCGATCAGGAACCAGCCACCTTCCTTCATGGCAATAATGAGCGGCCCGTGCACGAAATCCATCCCGCCGCCGGCATTGAGCCGATAGCCGCCGATCAGTTCCGGTGTTTCCAGCCGGGAGTGGGCGACGACATTCCAAAGGGGGATATTGAGCCGGGCTGCTACCTCGATGATGACGGAGGATTTGCCGCAGCCGGTGGGGCCGGTGAGGTAGAGAGAGTGTTCGCCGAGGAGATACCAGGTGAACAGATCCGACAGGGTTGACTGCCGGAAGATGTACTGGATATCCTGTTGGGGAACCGCCGGATGTCCCGGTGTTCTCCCCTTGATGGTGACGGATTTGGGCGCGTCGATATTGAACGTGCTTCTGATTTCGTAGTTCATGTCTGCCTCCTGTGCAGTGTGTGGTAACCGGACAGGGAGACAGACTCCCCCACAGGGATGTCGTGCTCTCCCTGCCAGGTGTCGATGGGTAGTTTGTATTAGTTGAATTCGTGGGCGCTTACGGCATTTGCCTCTGCAAGAGCCGCTTCCTCAATCAGGTCATTCAGGTCTCGCCCGGTATCAAGATGTACAAGTACCAGACGGATTGATTCGGCAACGCAGTTGAGACAGGTATTACTCCCCAGATGACAGCCGATACCACTCAATGCTTTGACGGCATCGGTTGCTTCCAGTCCCGAACGGAGACCGTACGAGACCAGGCGGGCAATGCCGTCAGCCATGGCGGAACCGCACCCTCCGGCTTTGCCGAAGCGCACGAATATTTCCATGGGAACAGCGGTGCCCGGGGAGAGTGTTACCGTGGTGTAGATCTTGCCGCATGACGACCGGCGTTCAATGGTGAAACCGGTAACAGCCTTGGGCCGTGGAATCTTTGGGCTCATAATGGCCTCCTTGTTCTGGCAGTGTGCTGCTGTGTGATTGCTATGCTGCAGGAGGGACTTTCCAGGCAGTGATGATCCTGGGTGAACCGTTGACCAGACGGGCAACGACAAGTACTCCCTTGTACCTGAACTTGAGCGGCTTCTCGTTGAGGAGCGGTAGAAGGTGACGGACACCCTCGACAGCTTCCAGCGGAATGTCGCGCTCCAGGAAGCGGTTTGCCCCATGCAGTGACAGGTTGACCTCTTCCATGGCGACAGCAGGAAGATGTATTTCATCTCCCGAGCAGAATATGTTGACCGATCCATTCATCCTCGCACCTCCTCCCAGCCCTTTGGATAAACCTGGGGTTCCGGTGGAGCAGCAGCGGCAAACATGAACACGAAGAGCATTGCAGCTATGAGGATCAGCGACGCTATGGTCTGAAGTGCCTCCTTCAGATCTTCGTATCTGTTCTCGCGGGTGAAGGACTTGAGGTCAGGCGGTAACGTACCGGTACGATAGATTTTCATCGGTAATCTCCTTTCGCTGAGGGCAGACACGCCTCCATGAATGGAGATTTCCCATGGGGAGCGTGATGCCCCCTGGTGGGGTTGATTCAGGCCGCTTGTGCTACGGGCGGCATGAATGGTTTGATTTCAAGTTTTACGAAACCGGCTTTCGGTTTCGTGACTTGGTCATAGATGTCAGGATAGTTTCTCTTGAGCTTGCAGCTGTCGATCATTACCGACTCCGCCACTGAGGTGACGTTGATCAGTATCCCGTCCGAAGCCCCTTTGAACGTGCCATCCGCAAAGGTGAGGATGTCGTTTTTCAGGACGTCCAGCCGGGTTTCGAGAGCCTTCTTCTGCTCATTCAGCTCCAGATACTTCCTGCCGGCATCAAGTATTTCCCGGGGGAGATCCAGGGCGACGGCATGGGTAGGACAGCCGGTGCGAAACGGACAGTAACCGCAGAGAATTCCTGGTTCGGTTCGAGGGGCACACTCTCCTCGCGCTGCCGCAAGGATATGTTTTCCCTTTTCCACAAGTTGATCGAATACCAGTCTGTTGGGTGTATAGCTGTTGAACTCATGGTACGTTCCCGCGTTGAGGTCAACCACCAGGATCGAACCGCCGATTTCCACTGTTGGATCGAGGGTGAGTTGCAGCAGGCCCATCTGGACATGTAGCTGATCCACCCATGATGAGTAGGGTTCGTCGGGGATGCCGTCGGTTGACTTCATTTCCACGATATGCAGCCGTTTTGTCTGCCGGTTCGCGTAGAACAGGAAGTCGATATGACACCTGATCTCAGGGATGTCCGGATGCCGCACTTCGACTTCTTCTTCGAAGAGAGCGCCACCGGTCCTGAAAAAATCGGCATACATGGCTTGCGCAGCGTGACCACGAGAAAAACGAAGGAGCGTCTTGATGTCATGACCGGTCGGGTTTTGTTTGCTGAGTGCCGCTTTACGCGGGCAGCCGGCAATATCGGAAGCTCCGACATATCCCGTTCGGTCACCTAGATGCGATGATTGTTTCTGTTGGTGGGTCGGAATAGCGCGGCCCAGAAATGCGGCGAGTTTGCTCATGGCTGTCTCCTTTCAGATCAGAAACGGCAGGGTCCCGACTGCGGTAAGCAGGGAACCGAAAATGACGCCGGCAATGATCCTGGTGACATTGATACTGATCCGGCACTCCGTTACAGGTGCATAGACCGGTACCTGACAGCCTTTGATGGTTACGTGCTTGATGATGTGGGTAGTCATTTTCTTGTCTCCTTGTCTGTGGGTTTGTACCCGGCAGAGGAGACAAGACACCCCCGGTAGGGAGAAAGTCGTTGTCTCCCTGCTGAGGTGAGTTGTGAGTGATGTTCAATCCGGAACGTCAGGTATTACCGGTACTGCCAGCATTTGCCCTTGCCGTCCCATTTGAAGCCATGGTCTTTCAGCCATTGACGAGCTGAAGTGTCGTTGTAGTCAGGGAAGGCGGAGATCTCCGATTCATCTGCGGAGAGTTCCATTCTGATCCCTTTGGCCGTCAGATACCCGATGATCTCGGAAGTCGAAACTGGTTCGGCTTCGTGAGATGATGGGGCGCTGTCAGTTCGGTGAGTCTGCGAAGTCCCGGAGGTTGCGCTGGTACTGCCGGCACTGTTTCCTCCGTTGTGTTCCGTCTGTCCATAAAGGTCAGGATCTTCCTCGATGTCCTGGGTGAAGATGTCCGAGGCTGCGGTTGAGGTAAGTACAGCATCCACCAAGCCGCGCTTCTTGGCCATTTTCAGGCATGTGTTGTAAAAGTCGGCAGGATTGTCGTGTTCGACCTTTTCTCCCTGCCTGGCAATCTTCCAGTTGCCGCTGTCATCCTTTTTTGCGCTGAAGCCGCGTCCACCGATGATCTCCTGCGCCTTTGCCGGGTTCTCCTTGCGAAGATCCCAGTATTCCTTCGGCACCGGTTTGTTCGTCAGTTCAACTGGCCCGACACGGAAGCGATACTTGCTTTCCATGGTCGAGCAGGAACCGACACCGGTACCGAGACGCTGGCCTGCTGGTGAGTAGAGCGTCACCTTGATGCGATACTCACGATGGCCAAGATGCAGGTCGATGGTTTCCACTTCCACGTCGTTTGCCAGCCTGAAGGTCAGCATGAGCTTTTCGGCGCCCGGTTTGAGAAGAACGGCTTTGTCTCCGCAACCTGGAATGGTGCCGTAGTGCTCGCCTGATTTCATGACGTCACGCATGACGTACTGGATCAGGTTTACCTGGGCCTTCAGTTCGCTGATGTTGACGGCGTGGTGAGTGAGGGATGATGCGGTGGGGCTGATGGGAATGATTTGAGCTGGTGCGTTCATCTGTCTGTCTCCTTTTCTGTGGTTTGTGTCTGACAGGGGAGACAGACCAATCCCTTTGGGGATTTGGTAATGGCTCCCCATAGGACTGTTGAGTTGTGGTTGCTGGTTACCTAGAACGGATCATTGTCATCGGGCGGAATCTCCTCGTGTGCCTGGTCGCTTGTTGGCTGTTCATCACTTCCGTCGGGAATGCTGCCCGTCTTGCCGCCCAGCATGAGAAGCTTGTCGCCGATGATCTCGGTTGTGTACCGATCTTTACCGTCCCGATCTTGCCATTTACGGGTCTTGAGTTTGCCGTCGAGGTAGACACTCTTTCCTTTGGACAGGTACTCGCCAGCTACTTCAGCGAGACGTGCATAGAGGACGATGTTGTGCCACTCGGTGCGGGTCTCCCATTCGCCACTTTTGTTCTTTACCTTCTCACTGGTCGCGAGTGAAAAATTTGCGACAGCGGTGCCTCCTGGTGTGTACCTAATCTCAGGATCACGACCCAGGTTGCCGATGAGTTCCACACGATTCAGACTTGCCATACTGCCTCCTTGTTGGTTTTCCCGAAGCAAGGAGACATTTGTCCGTCCCGGTGGGGAGAGAACAGAGTGTCTCCCAATCGGGATGTGGTGAAAGTATCCGCCGCTTACAAGGCTTGTCGCGGATGTCGAGCAACAAAAAACCCACTCCAGCTATGCCGGAACGGGTCATTATTTTTGCGGTATTATGTGTGCTCCAGAAACTGGACGCACTACTGCTTGGATTTACGTCGTTTTACCCAAACGACTGCTCGGTTGGCAAACATGCCTCCGAATCTCATCCGGACAGGGGCAACAGCAGCCTGATCTATCCGGGGATTTCATCCCTGCCGGGGCGATTCTTCCTCGGGCTTTCCGAAGAAGTTTGTCCGGAAGCGCTATGGCTTGCGGAGTCTCTTTCTCTGAAAGAGTCTAAAATATACGAGTTTAATAGCAGACAGCAACTTCATGTGTCAATAGCAAAACGTATATGTAACTTGCTGTAAATACGCTGAAACATTCTGAAGCAAATACCTCGTTGATTCGCAGGCAGGGTGTTCCAACGAAGAACATAATTCATCCTACGTTCCCGCCATTTCTGATCAACACTGTCAGCAGATAGTTTATCGACTACTTAAGCAGGACTATCAATCAAGTCAGCTCTTTGCTCCAGAATTTCATGGGATGGTCCCGTTTGCCACCATTGGTCTCACGCCACGTGAAGTGGGTGGTTACCCCTGGGATCCGGACAAAACCGGTGCGGGCAAGGAATCTTGTGATGGGGATGTAGTCATTCGGGCGCAAGGGGTGATCATCGGGACGTTCAACCGTGGCACAAGTGAGCGTGCGGTAGCGGCCTAGAGAACGGATGTGGCTTTCCAGTCGTACAAGCAGCTTCTGGCCCAGTCCACAATTGCGGTAGACCAGGCGAAAGAGCAGTTCCCCAACGTAATATGCCTCGTTGAGCGGAAATGCTGTCCCAGAAAAGGCGTCAAGCATATGGGCGTCTTCATGGACAAGAGGCATGCCTGCAATCGCCCCGATAACCGCATGTCCTTCATGTGCGAGAATGACGCAGGCATCGGGTGCCTCGGCATAGGTACCCAGGTATTTAAGCTCATCTTCTCTGCGCCCTTGATACAGATAGGGATACTCCCGGAAAATTTCAAGTCGGAGCGTCGCCACATCGTCCAGAACATCCGCAATGGCAGTCTTGGTCAGGAATTGCTCGGTAATTTCCTTAATCCCTTTCATATCGAGCATCTCAGCCGTTTCCCAAATGTTTAAATTCAGTGATTCCACACTTTCCAATGCGGAAGTTGTTGTCTATTCCGCAGCGGATATCTGGCGGAGTTTCGTAATGTCCCGCAGTGGCGGCGCGCCGAACAGGCGGTTATACTCGCGACTAAACTGAGTTGGGCTCTCATAGCCTACTTGGAACGCTGCGTTTGCGGCATCCATACGTTCTGCGAGCATGAGACGTCTGGCCTCTTGCAAGCGCAACTGCTTCTGAAATTGAAGTGGACTGAGTGCGGTCATTGACCGGAAGTGGTTATGAAATGATGTGGGACTCATGTTCACCTGCTCTGCGAGGTCGTCTATACTAAATGGTTGTGTGAAGTTATTCTGCAACCACTCAATAGCACGCCTTATTTGCTGACTCTTACTCCCAACTGATGCTATCTGGCGCAAACGCTCACCTTGATCCCCCACCAGTAATCGGTAGATGATTTCTCGCTTGATGATCGTAGCAAGCATCGGGATGTCCTGTTTTTCAGCTAGGACTTCAATCAACCTTTGAAAGGCGTTAAGCAACGGCTGCGTCACCTCGCCAGTCGCCATACCACGGCTTGTCTGTTTCGTACGCGGTGGGGGCAGATTACTGTCCGCCATCAGTTGTGAAATTTCCTTCAGATCAAGTTTAAATCTGAGCGCCAGAAAAGGTTTCTCCGTACTTGCTTCAATAACCTGTACGATCGTTGGCAGATGCACGGATGTGATCAAATAATTGTGCGCGTCATACACATAGGTGTCATCTCCAAGAATGACTCGTTTAGCTCCTTGCACAGCCAAACAAACGCTGGGTTCATATGTGACGCTGATTGGTCCGGTAGGCCCATCCATTCGGAAAAGTGATAAGTCATGAATTGGGGTTGGGTCCTGATCGCCATTTTGGGTGCATCGGGCAATGCTCTTTGTTAGCGGATCAAGCGCAATCTCTATTCCATCATTAGTAAAATCCTGCATAAATTCCTCATTTAGCATACATTGATTATATTTTGATTCTAACTAACCCATTTGCTCGTTACAACTGTATTCTAGTAATTTTGCATTTTTAGGCAATAAGTTAGTAGTATTGGGCTACCTCCTGCAGATACTTCGGAGATAAGATGAAATCATCATGGTGGCAGAATAGATCAAGGAAGGATTTATGGAAAAGAATAACCAGATAACTGGATTGCTCGCTCAAAATCCCCAAGGACTGACTCGCCGAGACTTTTTGGTTACTACTGCACTTGTCGGGGCAGGATTGGCCGTCGGGCCACTGTTGGGAGTCGCATCAGCGGAGAAAATTGAGAATCGGTCCGGCAACGGACTCCATAAAGGCGGAAATACAATGAAAACTCGAAGGCTCGGAAAATTGGAAGTCTCGGCAATAGGTGCAGGGTGCATGAGTATCAGCGCCAACTACGGCCCACCCGCAGACAGAAAGCAAGGAATTAAGGTCATTCGCACAGCCTATGAAAAGGGGGTCACGTTCTTTGATACCGCCGAAGTTTACGGCCCCTATACGAACGAAGGCCTTGTCGGGGAAGCTCTCGCGCCTTTTCGCGACAAAGTCGTTGTCGCAACCAAATTTGGATTTGATCTTGTAGCGGGTGGACTTAATAGCAGGCCAGAACATATTAGGAAAGTGGTAGAGGAGTCACTAAAGCGGCTTAAGACTGACCGCATTGATCTCTACTACCAACACAGGGTAGATCCAAAGGTGCCAATTGAAGATGTGGCTGGTGTGATCAAGGATCTCATCAAGCAGGGAAAGGTTTTGCATTTCGGTCTCTCCGAAGCGAGTGCGAAGACAATCCGCCGAGCGCATTCTGTTCATCCGGTATCAGCAGTTCAGACTGAATACTCGCTTATGGAAAGAGATCCAGAACGCAACGGTGTACTTAAAACGTGTGATGAGCTGGGTATTGGCTTTGTTCCTTGGGGGCCGGTTGGAATGGGTTATTTGACCGGGAAAATTGATTCTCGTACGAAGTTGGACCCGAAAACAGACCTTCGCTCCGGGTTTGATCGTTTTACTCCTGTAAACATAAAGGCAAATATGCCGATTGTTGATTTTCTAAAAATATTTGCTGAGAAGAAGAATGCGACGCCTGCACAGATATCTCTTGCATGGCTATTGGCGCAGAAACCATGGATTGTTCCAATCCCAGGGACACGTAACATGGATCATCTGAACGAGAATTTGGGAGCAATCAATGTTCAACTAACGCCTGCGGATTTACGTGAGATCGAAACTGCACTCTCTAAGATCAAAGTGTACGGTGGCCGTATGGGCGAAATATACATGCGTGATGTTGACCAGTCAAAGTGATCAGTTGTTGTACCGGGTAAAGAGGAATTTGAAGTAGGATGAAATTGAAAGGGCGCCCGTTTCGGCGCCCTTTGCTTTTTATATTGGTATTTTGGTTTCTGTTGATATGAGTTGCACCAACCGTTCTCCGCTACGATTGCATCAGCATCCGCTCCTCAGCATGGTCAACGCGCCACTCCTTGCTTCGGTCATCGGTCAGGATCACGGTGAAAACGGACCTACCAATCGAAGCAGAACGGCCGTCTTCAGAATAGTCATCAATCCCGAAGTGGGCAGAGAGAGACGCCGTAACCACAGCGCCAGGTGGTGCCAGTTGCCCGGCGTTTCGGAGGAGTGTTCTCTGACACATACTGGCAAGAGTCCGGTTCCTCTCAATGTCGAATTCCGATGGTTCGATTCGCAGTTCCAGGAGGTCAATTGCCACCACCAGCAACTGGTGCTGATACGCCAGCCAGGCATAATGCTGGGCCGAACAGGCAAACATATGAGCGATGCCGCTGGCGAAGCTCTTGATATGCTTGCGGCCCAATTTTTTCTGCTCGAATGGTGCATCTGCCGTTACCATTGATCAATCCTCGCGCTTTGACTCAACCAGACAGGTTCACTCCGGCTGCCAGGCGCAATCTGCCCAGTGCGCTTCGTAGCGTTTCACAAAGTCTTTCATCTCCCGGATGTTGGCGGCAGGTTCGCGGCAAGCCCGGGCGCAGGTGGAAACAACATCCCGGTAGAACCGAACGGCCACGCCCGATGACGATGCAATAACAAAAGTCCCGATCAACCCGCTGCCGTCGTCACCGGATCGGGCCATCCCGGCCATCGCCCTTGAAGATTGGAGTCACATCCATCGGCCAGCAGGTCGCTGGATGTTGATTCTTGACTTTCGGCATGTTAGGCCTAATATTATGCAAAGTCTTGCAAGAATTTCCTCGAGCGAGGCCGCGTGACGTCGGAACTTGTGGGGGTGGTATGACAGCGCGCCAGCAGGCGATCTTCACACTCGACGAGTTGGCTGCCTACTTGAAAGTCGGCAAGCGGACGCTTTACCGGCTCGCCTCGCACGGGGAGATTCCGGCCTTCAAGGTCGGCGGGACGTGGCGGTTTCGTCAAAGTGAAATCGATCGATGGATCAATGATCAGATCCAAGCAGGCAGAAAGAAGGAGGTGATACGCACAGATGAGCAGCCAAAGTCAGCGGAACACTCCGTGTCGTCTGGGCGCGCTGTCCGTCGCCGCAGGCAAACGGAGTGAGCGAGAGTCTTCAATTTTTCTTCTGGAGGTGTGACATGGACATTGATTTCAAGAAATTGGCTCCCTGGAACTGGTTCAAGAAGGAGCAGGAAGAACAACAGAGCACTGCCTCGCTGCCGGTGCAGCGCAATGACCTGCCGGTGGCGGGTGGGCCCGTCAGTCCCATCCTGCAATTGCATCGCGAGATCGACCGCCTCTTTGACGATGCATTTCGAGGCTTCGGCTTTCCGGCGCTGGCCATGCCGCGATGGCCGTCGGACTGGCCGGGCCTGCTGAAGCCGGCACTTGACATCCAGGAAACCGACAAGCTGTATAAGATTTCTTTGGAGGTTCCCGGCGTCGAGGAAAAGGACATCCAGATCACGCTCGACAACGACGTGCTGCTGGTGCGCGGTGAAAAGCGTCAGGAGCAGGAAACGAAAGACGGCGGTTTCCACCGGGTGGAGCGCTCCTACGGCAGCTTTCAGCGCGCTCTGAACCTGCCGGCCGATGCCAACCAGGACACGATCAAGGCCGCTTTCAAGAACGGCGTGCTCACGATCACGATGGAAAAGCGCGAGGCCAGCGCGCCCAAGCAGGGCCGCTCGATCCCGATCAACGGCTGACGCTGGTCGGCTCGCTTTTCTCAAAACCACAAAAGGATGAGACGCCGTGATCGGCGGCGTCTCATCAAATCAATCTTTACAGGAGCATCAGCATGGCCAGAAAACAATGCCAGGTCTGCGGCCAGCCCGCCACGGTGCGGGTGGAAGCCAATCTCAATGGTCGACACAGCACCATGCTGTTGTGTGACGATCACTATCGCCAACTGGTGCGCCAGCAAAAGCGCACCGTCTCACCGCTGGAAGCCTTGTTCGGCTCGCGCAGCGGGCTGTTCGAAGACTTCCTTGGCAGCGACTTCTTCCGCATCGGTGACGACGCACCGTCCATGGCGGCCGATACCGACGAGGTCGTCGATGCCTCGTTCGGCGAACCCGCCCCGGCCGGTACGGGCACCGCGCGCCGTCGCGGCAGTGGGCTCGCCAGCCGTATCAGCGAACAGTCCGAGGCCCTGTTGCAGGAAGCCGCCCGACACGCTGCAGAGTTCGGGCGCGCCGAAGTCGATACCGAACACCTGCTGCTGGCGCTATCCGACAGCGACGTGGTCAAGACCATCCTGGGGCAGTTCAAGATCAAGGTCGATGACCTCAAGCGACAGATCGAATCCGAAGCCAAGCGCGGCGACAAGCCATTCGAGGGCGAGATCGGCGTGTCGCCCCGCGTGAAGGATGCGCTCAGCCGTGCTTTCGTGGCCTCAAACGAACTCGGCCACTCCTATGTTGGCCCGGAGCATTTCCTGATCGGGCTCGCCGAGGAAGGCGAAGGTCTGGCCGCCAACCTGCTACGCCGCTACGGGCTCACGCCGCAGGCGCTGCGCCAACAGGTCAGCAAGGTGGTCGGCAAAGGGGCCGAGGATGGCCGCGCCGAGACGCCGACCAATACGCCCGAGCTGGATAAATACTCGCGCGACCTCACCAAGATGGCGCGCGAGGGCAAACTCGATCCAGTCATCGGCCGTGCGCAGGAGATCGAGACCACCATCGAGGTGCTGGCCCGGCGCAAGAAAAACAACCCGGTGTTGATCGGTGAGCCCGGCGTCGGCAAGACCGCCATTGTCGAAGGACTGGCGCAGCGGATGGTCGCTGGCGAAGTGCCCGAGACGCTGCGCGACAAGCGCCTGGTGGAACTCAACATCAATGCCATGGTGGCCGGCGCCAAGTACCGCGGCGAGTTCGAGGAGCGCGTGCAGAAGGTGCTCAAGGAAGTGACCGAGCACCAGGGTGAGCTGATTCTCTTCATCGACGAGGTGCACACCATCGTCGGTGCAGGCCAGGGTGGCGGCGAAGGCGGGCTGGACGTGGCCAACGTGTTCAAGCCGATGATGGCGCGCGGCGAGCTGAACCTGATCGGCGCCACCACGCTCAACGAGTATCAGAAGTACATCGAGAAGGACGCCGCGCTGGAGCGTCGCTTCCAGCCGGTGATGGTGCCCGAGCCGACGGTAGCGCAGACCATGATGATCCTGCGCGGCCTGCGCGACACCTTCGAGGCGCACCACAAGGTCAGCATCACCGAGGATGCGATCATCGCCGCCGCCGAGTTGTCGGACCGCTACATCACCGCGCGCTTTTTGCCTGACAAGGCCATCGACCTGCTCGACCAGGCAGCCGCACGCGTGAAGCTGTCGGCCACGGCGCGCCCGGTGGCGGTGCAAGAGCTGGAGTCCGAACTGCATCAGTTGCGGCGTGAGCAGGACTATGTGGCTTCGCGCAAGCAGTACGACAAGGCCGCCAAGCTCGGCAAGCGCATCGAGGCCAAAGAGGCCGAACTAAAGAAGCTCGTCGAGGATTGGGAGCGCGAGCGCGCCTCGGGCAGCGCCGAGGTCAAGGCAGAGCACGTGGCGCAGATCGTCTCGCGGCTGACCGGCATCCCGGTCAACGAGCTGACGGTGGAAGAACGCGAGAAGCTGCTGCATCTGGAGCAGCGGCTGCATGAGCGCCTGGTGGGACAGGACGAAGCAGTACGTGCCGTGGCCGATGCCGTGCGGCTGTCGCGCGCGGGCCTGCGCGAAGGCAGCAAGCCAGTGGCCACCTTCCTGTTCCTCGGGCCGACGGGTGTGGGCAAGACCGAACTCGCCAAGGCACTGGCCGAGTCCATCTATGGCGATGAGGGCGCGCTGCTGCGCATCGACATGTCCGAGTACGGTGAACGCCATACCGTGGCACGCCTGGTGGGCGCGCCTCCGGGCTATGTGGGCTATGACGAGGGGGGGCAGCTCACCGAGAAAGTGCGGCGCAAACCCTACAGCGTGTTGTTGCTCGATGAGATCGAAAAAGCGCACCCCGACGTCTACAACATCCTGCTGCAGGTGTTCGACGACGGGCGGCTCACCGATGGCAAGGGCCGGGTGGTGGATTTCACCAATACCATCATCATCGCCACCTCGAACTTGGGCTCGGACATCATCCAGCGTCGGCTGAAGGCCCGTGGCGCCGCCGGCGAGGAATACGAGAAGACCAAGTCCGAGGTGATGGACGTGCTGCGCGGGCATTTCCGCCCCGAGTTCCTCAACCGCATCGATGAAATCATCGTCTTCCATGCGCTAGGCAAGGAGGAGATCCGCCATATCGTCGGCCTGCAGCTCGATCGCGTGGCGCGCAACGCCGCCAGCCAGGGCGTGACGCTGGCCTTCGATCAGACCTTGATCGATCACTTCGCGGAGGAAGGCTACAAGCCCGAGTTCGGCGCGCGTGAGCTCAAGCGGCTGATCCGCAGCGAGCTGGAAACCGCTCTGGCGCGCGAGATGCTGGGTGGCGGTATCGGCAAGGCCGATCACGCCAGCGCCCGCTGGGATGACAAGGCCGAACGGGTGGTCTTCGAGCGCCAGGAGCCACCCGCGAAGCCGGCCGAGCCTGAGAAGCCCGATGCCGCGAACGCGGCCGAGACGCCGCCTAGCGACGCGAGCAAGCCTGCGCGCAAGAAGAAGTCAGCGGGCGGCGAATCTTGATTGATGGGAGGCTGTCGTGTCCGACCCTAACGGGCTGACATGGGCAGCCACCCTCGTGTCGCTGGCGGTCGCCATCCCCACAGCGGGGCACGCGGTCATCTACAAGCGTGACCCGCGATCGGCCACGCTGTGGGTACTGCTGATCGCCTTGTTGCCGCTGGGCGGTTCGCTGCTGTATGGGCTGTTCGGCATCAACCGTTACGAGCGGCGGGCGCGGCGGCTGTTTCCGGGGGCAGATCCTGCTGTTCGGCAGGACCTCGCGCCTACGATGCCCCAGGCCGTATCGGCGCCGTTTGCCGGCCTGGCGCACCTGGTGGGACGTGCCACCGGCCAGTCGCTGACCAGCGGCAACCGCATCGAGCCGCTCGTCGATGGCGAGCAGGCCTACCCAGCCATGCTCGCTGCCATCGAGTCGGCGCGGCACAGCGTCGCGCTGGCTTCGTACATCTTCGACAGCCAAGGCATCGGGGCGCAGTTCGTCGATGCGCTGCGCCGGGCTCATGAGCGCGGCGTGCAAGTGCGGGTGCTGATCGACGACGTCTATGCCCGCTGGAGGCCCCGCAGCGCCTACCGCGCCTTGCAACGCGCCGGCGTTCCGGCGGCGACGTTCAACCCGACGTTGATTCCCGCGCGCCTGCATGCCGCGCATCTGCGCAATCACCGCAAGCTGCTGGTGATCGATGGCAAGACGGGTTTCACCGGCGGCATGAACATCTTCAGCCCGTATTGGCGGCCCGATGCGCCGGAGCAGGCCTGTCACGATTTGCACTTTCGTCTGCGCGGGCCAGTGGTTGCGCATCTGATGCGGTGCTTCACCGACGATTGGTGCGATACCACGGGCGAGCGGCTCAACGAGGGTTTCTGGGGCGAACCGCCCGCAACGGCTGATGAGCAAGGAACCTCTTGGGCGCGCGGCATCGAGGCCGGTCCCGATGAGACCCTGGACCGGCTGCGCTGGACCTTCATGGGCGCTTTGAGCGCCGCGAAGCATTCGGTGCGCATCTGGACACCGTATTTCGTCCCCGATCAGCCGATGATCGCGGCGCTGAGTACGGCTGCGTTGCGCGGCGTGCGTATCGACGTGCTGACGCCCGCAAACGGCGACCATCCCACGGTGCAATGGGCCGCACGCGCCCACTACTGGCAGGTGCTGGAGCACGGTGTGCGCATCTTCGAACGGCCGGGCCCGTTCGACCACAGCAAGCTGATGCTGGTAGACGGAGCGTGGTGCTGCCTGGGTTCGGCCAATTGGGATGCGCGCAGTTTGCGCCTCAACTTCGAGTTCAATGTGGAGGTGTACGACACCGCGTTGTCTACGCGGCTGTCATCCCTTTTTGATGCCGCCCGTGATGCATCGAACGAGATATCGGCCATGGCGTTGCGCGCCTGCCCGCTGGCCATCCGCTTGCGCGACGGGGTGGCCCGTCTGTTCACCCCCATTCTCTAGCGGCACGGCTTGCGAGGAACATTGCCGATGGAAAAGAAAGATCAATGGAACATTGGCTACTGGATCGTCGCCGGCCTGTTGCTGCTGACGCTGCAGAACTACTGGCAGGCGGCCAAGACCGTCGAGCCCGTGCCCTACAGCGAATTCGAGAAGGCGCTGGCCGAGGGGCGCGTCGCCGAAGTGCTGGTGTCGGACCGCACGGTCACCGGGCGCCTGAAATCGCCGGACAGCCGGGGCAAGACCACCATCGTGGCCACTCGCGTCGAACCCGACCTGGCCGAGCGGCTGTCCAAGTACGACGTGCCTTACGCGCGGGTGGTGGAAAGCACCTGGCTACGTGATGTGCTCTCCTGGATTCTGCCGGCGGTGGCCTTCTTCGGCGTCTGGTTCTTCCTGTTCCGCCGCTTCGCCGAGAAGCAGGGCATGGGCGGCTTCCTGAGCATCGGCAAGAGCCGTGCCAAGGTATTCATGGAGAAGAACACGGGCGTCACCTTCGCCGATGTCGCTGGTGTCGATGAGGCCAAGGCCGAGCTGGTCGAAATCGTCGACTTCCTGAAGAACCCGCAGGATTACGGCCGCCTCGGCGCGCGCATCCCGAAAGGTGTGTTGCTGGTTGGCCCGCCCGGCACGGGCAAGACCCTGCTGGCCAAGGCCGTGGCGGGCGAGGCCGGGGTACCGTTCTTCTCTATCTCCGGCTCGGAGTTCGTCGAGATGTTTGTCGGCGTGGGCGCGGCGCGGGTGCGCGACCTGTTCGAGCAGGCGCGCGGGCAGGCGCCGGCCATCATCTTCATCGATGAACTCGACGCGCTGGGCCGTGCACGCGGCGTCGGCGGGCCCATCGGCGGCCACGACGAGCGTGAGCAGACGCTCAACCAGCTGCTCACCGAGATGGACGGCTTCGACAGCTCGGTGGGGCTGATCATCCTCGCCGCCACCAACCGCCCCGAAATCCTCGACCAGGCGCTGCTGCGCGCCGGCCGCTTCGACCGCCAGGTGCTGGTGGACCGGCCCGACAAGAAGGGACGGCTGGACATCCTGAAAGTCCACGTCAAGAAGGTGACGCTGGCTCAGGATATCGATCTCGAACAGGTGGCTGCGCTGACCACGGGCTTTTCGGGTGCAGACCTCGCGAACCTGGTCAACGAGGCCGCGCTGGCCGCGACCCGGCGCAAAGCGTCCGCCGTGGAGTTGCAGGATTTCACCGCCGCCATCGAGCGCATCGTGGCGGGCCTGGAGAAGAAGAACCGAGTGCTCAATCCCAAGGAGCGGGAAACCGTGGCCTATCACGAGATGGGCCATGCGCTGGTGGCGCTGGCGCTACCAGGCACAGACCCGGTACACAAGATATCGATCATTCCGCGCGGCATCGGCGCACTGGGCTACACGCTGCAACGCCCCACCGAGGACCGGTTCCTGATGACGCGTACCGATCTCGAGCACAAGATCGCCGTACTGTTGGGCGGGCGCGCCGCAGAGAAGTTGGTGTTTGGCGAACTGTCGACCGGTGCCGCAGACGATCTGGCGCGGGCCACCGACATCGCGCGCGACATGATCACCCGCTTTGGCATGGACGAGGGGCTCGGCTACATCGCGTTTGAGGCGCAGCGGCCACGCTTTCTCGATACACCGGAACTGGCCCAAGGCGGCTGCCGGGTGGCCGAATCGACCCAGGCGCGCATCGATCAGGCCATCCGCGACATCGTGATGGGCGTGTTCGAGCGCGCCTACCGGATCCTCGACACCAACCGCGCGGTGCTGGAGCGTTGTGCGCGCGAACTGCTGGTGCGGGAAACGCTCGACGAAAGCGATATCCGTCAATTGACTCAAGGACTTGTTCGGAACTGAAAACAGTAGTAGGTGCCATTCAGAGTAAGCCGGCGGCTCTGTTCGGTGCGTCATCCAATTCGCCGGCATTGTTCAAGGAGAACCGATATGTCTGCATTGACTCCGTGGGACCCCTTCCGGGAACTGGATGAATTGCAAAACCGCCTGGCGACGATGTTGGGACGGCCCCCCCCAGCGACAGGGCGCCCGTACTGGCAACGAAGCCATGACCACGGCGGACTGGGAACCAATGGTGGACATCAGCGAGGATGAGAACGTATTCCTCCTCAAGCTGGATCTGCCGGAGGTCCCCAAGGATGCCGTGCGCGTCAGCGCGGAAAACGGCGTGCTCACCATCAGCGGCGAGCGCAAACTGGAAAAAGAGGAGCAGGGCAAGAAGTTCCACCGCATCGAACGTGCGTATGGCCGCTTTGTGCGCAGCTTTGTCTTGCCTGACAACGTTGATCCGACCAAGGTGACGGCCTCGATGAAAGACGGCGTGCTGGAAGTGCGGCTTGTCAAGGCCGAGCAAGCCAAACCGAAACAGATTGAAATCTCAGTCAACTAACTTTAACTAGGAGCCCAAGATCATGAATATCAAACAGCCCCAATTAACCTTCTCCGCACTTGCCCTGGCGGTCGTCGTCGGACTGAGCGGACCGGCTCTGGCCCAATCGGCGGCAGGTTCTAGCCCAGGTGCTGCAGCACCCTCTGCCGCATCCAAGGCGGCGCAGCCACAGGTAGATGACAAGGCCGCCCGGGAAGCCGAAAAAAAGCGTGCTGAGCTCACTCAGGACGCCATCACGGCGCTCACCAAGACCCAGGAGGCTTTGACACTTCTTGATGCAAAGAAGACCAAGGAGGCGCTCGCTGCGCTGGAACTGGCCAGCGGAAAGCTGGAACTGGTATTGGCACGCGACGCCAAACTTGCTTTGGCGCCGGTCAATGTACGCGTCATCACCCGCGATATCCACGCCAACGTGGAAACGGTGAAGAAAGCGGTCAAGTTGTCTCGGGAGTTGTTGGGTGATGGCGAGGTGCAAAAGGCCCGGCCCATCGTCGCCAATCTGGCCAGCGAAATCGTGATCGAAACCGACAACCTGCCGATGGCAACGTACCCGGCAGCGATCAAGTCGGCCGCACGGCTCATCGACAGCGGCAAGATCGACGATGCCAAGGCGGAACTCGCCCGAGCACTGAACACGCTGGTGGTGACCTCGGTCGCCTTTCCTCTGCCCGTGCTACGGGCTGAAGCCGCGATGGCAAAAGCTGAAAAGCTGGCCGAGACCGGCAAGCGCAATGCCAAACAGAGCAAGGAGCTCAGCGCCCTGCTGGCCTACGTGCGCACGGAAATCGAGCTGGCGCAAGCCCTAGGCTATGGCAAGAAAGCGGACTTCAAGCCCATCTTCGATCAGGTGAAGGCTATCGAGCAGAAATCCGCCGGAGGAAAAAGCGGCAAGGGATGGTTCGACGAGTTGAAGACGCGCATCCAAAAGCTGTTTTGAGGTGATGAAGGGGCTGACTGCTCTGTCGGTCAGTCTCGCGATGTTCGCATTCAGCCCCAATAGATTCGCCTATTTTCACTATCACATACGAGGTATATCACCATGAATGAGCAAACACCGAATCCCAATGCGACGAACGAAGGAATAAACGAACAGGCCGCGGTAAGCAGCCTTCCTGTCAGTCCAGAGGCCAAGCCTGAAGTCGTCACGGAGGTACAGCCTGAGGTTCAGAAGGAAACGGACTCGCAGGCGGCAGACAAACGTAAACAAGTCCTCGATGAGGCCGTCTCGGCCTTGTCGCTGACCAAATCAGCGCTGGCCGCACTTGACGGCAAGGACACTGCACGCGCATTAGCATCGCTGGCCGAAGTGACGGGAAAGCTGGAGCTGATCGTCGCGCGCGAACCCACGCTCGCCCTGGCCCCCGTTGATGTGCGCACCATCGTGCACGACTTGTTCGCCAACACGGAAACCATTGAGGCGATGACCGACGAGGCGCTGGATGCCCTCAAACATGGCGAGGTGCAACAGGCACGTCACGTGCTGGCTTTGCTGGCCAGTGAAATCGTGATCACGGTCACCAACATCCCTCTGGCGTCCTATCCCGCAGCCGTGAAGTCAGTCGTGCCGCTGATCGATCAGGGCAAGATTGAAGAAGCCAAAGCCGCGCTGCAGGCAGCGCTCAGCACGCTGGTCGAGGAGCGCAGCGTGCTTCCGCTGCCCGTCCTGCGTGCGAAGCTGCTCCTGCAGCGCGCCGAGACCTTGGTAGAAGATGGTCAGCGCAGCGAAGCGTCCAATGAGCGCCTGGAGACATTATTGAACGAAGCGCGGCAGCAGTTGGAAATGGCAGAACTGCTGGGCTATGGAAAGAAGAAGGACTTTGAGCCCCTGTATGCCGAACTCAAGAAAGTCAAGCAAAAGACGGCTGGGGGAGGCGGCGGAAAAGGCTGGCTCGATGAAATCAAGGCAAAGCTGTCCAAGTTGTTCTGAAACCGCTGGATAGGGCGTAAGAGGGGCGCGTCGCGCCCCTCTCTTGGCTCAGGAGTGTTTGCTTTTTCACCCCATTAGATCTTTAGGAGATATAGTATGAATACAGACACCATCACCAATTCCAATGGGGATGACCCCACCAAAGCACTGTGTTCGCTGAGCCAAAATTGGTGGCTTTTTGCGCTGCGCGGTGTCTTGGCATTGATTTTCGCAGCCCTTGCGTTCGAGATGCCACAATCGGCTCTGTTGGCCATGACCTTAGTGTTCGGCGCATTTTCCTTGGTCAATGGCGCTTTCAACTTGGTTGCAGCGGTGCGCCATATCCAGAAAAAAGAGCGCTGGGGCTGGCTGCTGTTCAGCGGCATTGTCGGCATCCTTACCGGCGTCGTCGTCCTGGTTGCTCCTTGGGTCGCCACGATGGTCATGGCTTCTTTTTTATGGGCTAGCGTGGGGTTCTGGGCGATTTTCACCGGTGTGCTGGAGATATCCGCCGCGGTTCGGCTGCGTCAAGAAATCAAGGGTGAAATCTGGCTTGCCTTCAGTGGACTGCTCTCGATTGTCCTTGGCGCTATCGTCTTGTGGATATTCTTTTCCCGTCCGGCCGAGTCATTCCTGGCCGCAGGCTGGCTGTTGGGCTTCTATGCGGCAGTCTATGGTGTCACGCTTTTGTTCTTGAGTTGGCGTCTTCGCAAAACGCGCCAGGGATAAGAGCAGGTCAAACTAAATTCTATGGATATGAGCATTTTCGGTTCGTGCCTCCATAGGAATGACATCAAAGGAGTCATGCATGCAGATTCAATATAGCTTTCGAGCTATCGACAAAGAGTTTCATGAACCATGGCAGAGAGCTTTGGGAAATGTGATCGAGCGCGACCTCAAGCCACTGCTCGACAAACACACTAAAGATTCAGTGCGACTTCAAATCGTCCTTGATCGCGACAAGATCAAGTGGCAATTTCTGGCCAGTGGCTATATGCACCTGCCCGGCAAAAAAATTGTCAGCGTTACTGCATCACATGACGAGCTGACGCCCCTCGCGCGGAAGCTCGCACAGTCGTTGTTCCGTCAGGCCAAGAAGCATTTTGACCGGCTGCATGCTCAGGACCAAATCAAGCGCAAAGCACGACGCGAGCGCTTGCGCGAGCTTAAGGTGCGAATTGCCGCAAAACCCGCGTCAGCCGCCCATGAGGCCAAAGTGACCCGAATGCCTCTACTATCGAAACTTGAGGCTGTCGCAAGGCGTGAGCTGGCTTATCTGCGTGCCGTCGGCGATTTACCGCGCGATTATCCGACGCTGCGCGACGTGGTGGATGAAGCGATTGTCCAAGCTGAGGTGGAATGGCAATCCGTGCCGGAAGAAAAAGCGGCTTACTTCGGTCTTCTGAAGCATCTGTTCGCCGTCCTAGATCACGAAGTGGTAAACAGCCGGCAATTTGGCGAATTCGTTTCTCTGGACGCGCCGGTCGAAGCGGATGCCCAGGACGTCGCCGAGGCCATGGTGGAAGAGGAAGTCTTCGAATTTTATCAGCCCGACGACACACTCAGGCTGGCCGATATCATCGCTGACAGTCAGCATCCCGATGCCGCAACGATCGCGGAACAGGAGGAGCTAGTTGATCGGTCGAGCGAGTTCGCTTTTGCATTCGACCTGCTGAAGGACATGCCGCGTTTGTGGCGGCGCATTTTTCTGCTTATCCGTGTGGACGGGCTGGATGCCAGCAGCGTCTCTGAAATCCTGCTGATTCCTTGTACGGAAGATACTGTCCAAAGGTGGCTCATGCAGGCCGAAGCATTCATCGCTGCTCATTTGGAAGAGGCCGGAGTAAGCAAAAACGGGAACGATTGGCTTCAAGGCGTTGATTGGTCGGCATTGTCTGTGACCCGAAGCGCGGCAGCCTCACTGTGGTCCAAGGAGGCGAACCATGAAGAATGATCTTCACCTCGTCTGTCCGCATTGCCAGTCCATCAACCGCGTACCGACTGCGAAGCTATCGGAACATCCCAACTGCGGCCGCTGCCAGCAGCCCTTGTTCACGGGCGAACCCATCGAGTTGACCACGGCGACGTTCTCGCGCCACGTGGAGCGCAGCGACCTGCCACTGTTGGTCGATTTCTGGGCACCTTGGTGCGGGCCGTGCAAGATGATGGCCCCGCAGTTCCAGCAAGCGGCGCGCCAGCTCGAACCCAGGGTCAGGCTGGCCAAGGTCAATACCGAGGCAGAACCCCACCTGGCCGCGCAGTTCGGCATCCGCAGCATTCCGACGCTCGCCCTGTTCCAGGGTGGGCGGGAGATCGGGCGTCAGGCCGGCGCCTTGGGCGCGCAGGACATCGTGCGCTGGGCATCTGCACAGGTGGGGCGCTGACCGATGCAGGACTTGCTCGGCGCCACCCTGATCCTGCTGGCGGCATGCAGCCTCGCGGCGGTGGCGACGGCGGCGTTCAGAGTACCCGCCTTGCTGGGTTACCTCGCCGTCGGCGCCTTGCTGGGCCCGTCGGTCAGCGGTGTAGTCGCGCCGGGAGAAGCGCTTGATTTTCTGTCCGAGCTGGGCGTGGCGCTGCTGCTGTTCATGGTCGGACTGGAATTCTCCCTCGGGCACTTTTGGCTCACTCGTAAGACCGTACTGGTGGCTGGCAGTTTGCAGATGGTCGTTGTGGCCGCACCTCTGACCCTGATGCTGATGGGGTTGGGGCAGCCAGCTCAGAGCGCTGCGCTGCTCGGCGCTGCGGCGGCCATGTCGTCCACGGCGCTGGTCAGCCGACAGCTGGCCGACCAAGGCGAGCTCACCACCCGCCACGGCCGCAGCGCCATCGCCGTGCTGGTCTTTCAGGACCTGGCCAGCGTGCCCCTGCTGGCCCTGCTGGCGATCTGGGCGCGCGGCGAGTCGCCGAAGATCGAGAGCGTGCTGCTCGAAGTGTTGGGCGTGCTGATGTTGTTCGCGGCAGCGGCCCTCGCCTCCCGTCGTCTGTTGCATGGCCTGCTGGGCTGGGTGGCGCGGCAGGGCCACGAAGAATCCTTCGTGCTGGTTTCCTTGTGCGTGGTGGTGGCTGCCGCCGCTGCTGCACACGCGGTCGGCGTATCCGCCGCCCTAGGTGCGTTTTTGGCCGGCATAGTGCTGGGCGAGAGCGACTTCCGTCACCACATGGAAAGCCACCTCAAACCGTTTCGCGATGTGTTGTCGGGGGTGTTCTTCGTGACCATCGGCCTGCAGTTGGACGGAGCGCAGATTCTTTCGGCACCACTGGCGGTGTTCGCGTGGCTGGCAGTGCTGGTACCGGTCAAGATCGGGCTCAACACCCTGGCCTTGCGGGCGACGCGCCTATCCGCCCTCGATGCCTGGCGCACGGGCATAGCGTTGGGGCATGGCGGCGAGTTCGCCCTGCTGTTGTTGGGCATGGTCTTGCAGCAGCATCTGATTCCCGCGACCGTCGTACAACCCATGCTGGTCGCGCTGGTCCTCAGCATGGCCTTGGCACCGCTGCTGATCCGCCATCACGATGTACTTGCCCGGTTCTTGAGCCGCACCGGCGGCGTCATTCAGCCACCCCAGGCTGAAGAAGTTGAGATCACTGCGCAGACAGCGCGATTTCGAGACCACGTCATCATCTGCGGCGCGGGCGAGCTTGGCCTGACCGTCAGTGAGATTCTTCGCCACGCCGGCGTGGCGCATCTGCTGCTGGAAGCAGACGAGCAGAAGGTAGAGGCCGAGCGTGCCGCCGGCGTGCCGGTGTTCCATGGCGATGCGAGTCGGCCCGATACCCTGCTGGCTGCCGGGTTGGCACAAGCGCGTCTGGTGGTGCTCACGTTCGCCCATGCTCAGCAAGTGCTGCGCATCGCCCAGGCGATTGCCGAGCGCCGTCCGGCGCTGACCTTGTGGGTGTCATGCGGAAGGACGGCCGCGGCCGATGCATTTCGCGCCACGCCCAACGTGCGTGTGTACCAGCAATCCTTTGCCGCAGGCCTTGGGCTGGCGGAACAAGTGATGTCGTCGCTTGGCATGTCGGCCGAGCTCGTCGAACGAAACATCAGTGCGATGCGCCGCCGTCTCGACAGCGGCAATGTCGCAGGGAGTCCATCTGCATGAAGTCAACAGGCCGCAATCCATTTCAGGTGTTCCGTGACCAATGGGCCATCATGAGTTTATACGAGCGCTTCGAGCAGGTCGTTGCCCTCGTTCTGTCGGCGGTAATTGCCGTCATCATCGTGGTGTCGCTGTTCCAGCTCATCGCCATCGTCTTCACGCTGCTGGTCCTCGATGCCTTCAATCCCCTGGATCACAAGGTATTCCAGAGTGTGTTCGGCATGATCATGACGCTCTTGATCGCGATGGAATTCAAGCATTCCATCGTTCGCGTGGCGCTGCGTCGGGACAACATCATCCAGGTCAAGACCGTGATCCTCATCGGTCTGATCGCGCTGGCGCGCAAGTTCGTGATCCTTGACCCCGAGGCGAGCCCCGCAAAGATAGCCGCGCTGGCAGGCGCCACGCTGGCTCTGGGTGCGACCTACTGGCTGCTGCGCAAGCGCGGCGACCGCGCCGCCGAGACATCTGAGCATGATCCGTCATCATCCCAATGACCCGCGCGCGGCGTTGTTGCAACACCGCTGGCTCAACCGCCTGCAGACCGGGCTGTTGATCCTGACCCTGGTCGGGATCGCAGCCGCCGCAGGAAGCCTGCTGTTCGGGGAAAGCGGCCTGTGGCTCGCGCTGTTTGCCGTTGCAGGCACGCTGCTGCTGGAACCGGCAGCCGCATCGGCGCTGACCTTGCGCCTGTACCGCGCGCGGGCCCTGCACCCGCACGAAGCGCCCGAGATTTGGGCCCTGTTGCGCGAGCTGTCCGCCCGTGCCGGTTTGCCCGCCACGCCGGTGCCGCACTACGTGCCCAGTGCCGTCGTCAACGCCTTCGCCACCGGATCGAAGCAGGAGGCATCGATCGCCCTCACCGATGGCCTGCTGCGCCGCCTGAGCCCACGCGAGCTGGCGGGTGTGCTCGCGCACGAGATCGCGCACATCGCCAGTGAGGATCTGCGCGTCATGGGGCTGGCGGATTCCGTCAGTCGCTTCACGAGCCTACTGGCCCTTATGGGACAGATCGCGATCCTGCTGAGCCTGCCCGCGCTGCTGGTTGGCGCGGCGGAGGTCTATTGGCCTGGTTTATTGTTATTGGCCGCATCGCCCCAGCTGGCCCTGCTCGCACAGCTCGGCTTGTCTCGCGTGCGTGAGTTCGACGCTGACCGCCTCGCTGCGGAACTGACTGGCGACCCGCAGGGGCTTGCGTCCGCGCTGGCGAAAATCGAGCGGGTCAGCCGCTCCTGGCGCGCCTGGTTGTGGCCGGGATGGGGCAATCCCGAACCCTCCTGGTTGCGCACGCATCCGGCCACGCAAGAACGCATCTCACGCCTACTGACGTTGGCGCCTGGGCCAGCATCAGCGTTGCCACTCCACGCGCCCCATTTCTTGCCGGAATCCGCTTTGACGCCGCGCCCACCGCGCTGGCGCCCGAGCGGGCTGTGGCGCTGATTGCCTATCAACAGGAGACCTCTCATGGCCTACCCCGACCCGTACCAACGTCCCGCGCCGGACCACTTCGTCCGGCGCTGGCTCTTCATCACCGCCTGCATTGCCGCGCTCATGCTGCTGTGGCAGTTTCTGCCCGCCATCGAGGCCTGGTTCAGTCCGCGCGAGGCGGCAGAACGCACCGTGACGGCGCGTGGCGATCTGGCGGCGGACGAGAAGGCCACCATCGAACTGTTCGAAAAATCGCGCGCCTCGGTGGTGTATATCACCACCGCACAGCTGGTACGAGACGTCTGGACGCGCAATGTCTTCTCCGTGCCGCGCGGCACCGGCTCGGGCTTCATCTGGGACGACGCCGGCCACGTTGTCACCAACTTCCACGTCATCCAGGGTGCGTCCGAAGCCACCGTCAAACTCGCCGACGGCCGCGACTACCAAGCCGCGCTGGTGGGGGCAAGCCCCGCGCACGACATCGCTGTGCTCAAGATCGGCGTCGGTTTCAAGCGCCCGCCTGCCGTGCCGATCGGCACCAGCGCCGACCTCAAGGTGGGTCAAAAGGTCTTTGCCATCGGCAACCCCTTCGGCCTGGACTGGACGCTCACCACCGGTATCGTCTCCGCGCTCGACCGCTCGTTACCCGGAGAAGCGGGCGGCCCGGCCATCGATCACCTGATCCAGACCGACGCCGCCATCAACCCTGGCAACTCCGGTGGGCCGCTGCTCGATTCGGCAGGAAGGCTCATCGGCATCAACACGGCGATCTATAGCCCCTCCGGCGCCTCGGCCGGGATTGGTTTCGCCGTGCCGGTGGACACCGTCATGCGCGTAGTCCCGCAACTCATCAAGACCGGTAAGTACATCCGTCCGGCGCTGGGCATTCAGGTGGACGAACAGCTCAATCAGCGCCTGCTGGCGCTGACTGGAAGCAAGGGCGTGTTCGTGCTGCGTGTTACCCCTGGTTCGGCAGCGCACAAGGCCGGCCTCGCGGGTGTCGAAGTCACGCCGCAAGGCATCGTGCCCGGCGACCGCATCATCGGTGTTGATGGCAAGGCGACGGACGATGTGGCTAAGCTGCTCGCGCGGCTAGACGACAGGAAGGTCGGCGATGTGGTGGTCTTGTCAGTGGAACGGGCCGGCAAAACGCGCGAAGTGCGTGTGGAGCTGCAACCGGGGATTTGATTGAATCGACCCGGTCTATCAGGCGGCGCGGAGCAGGCAAGTGGCCTCAGCCTCCCGCCGCGTGACAAGCCCCGGCAGCACCCTGCCGCCGCCATAGACCCAGCGCCGCAGCTCAGTCGCGGCAGCGGCCCAGTCCCGCTGGTTCACCCGCCGCCGCAGCGTCGAGGTCTGCAAGCGACCGCCGCCGAGATTGAATGTGAAGTCCACGATGGCCGCCAGCCGCCCTTCGGGTTCGGAGGCCAACACCGGGCAGTAGCGCAGTGTGGCGGCCAGCGCCGTGCTCAGGTCGCGGGCGAGATAGGCTTCCGCTTCGTCCTCGGTGATCGGCGGGTGCTGGGCATCGCAGAGGTGGCCGAAGCCAATCGTCCAGAAGCCTGCCGGGCAGATGTACGGATACGCGCGGCCCGGATCGGTTATATTGGGAATCTGTATTATGTCCCGGAATTTGGCACTTACGATACCGACCGTGAGCGCCTGTTTTTTTGTTTGTAACTGGTATGTCACGGGTTCAATTAGGTTCAGTCTCCTCCTGGGTTTTCCGTTCCTCTTCTTCCTTCGTTTTCTTAGCCGGCCAAACGCTGGCTGATCAGGCGCATACGCTCTGCGTGAACCGCTTCCTCGCTTCCGTTCTCGCGTAGCAGCGTGGCCGCTTCCGGATTCGGGCAGGACTTGGCCCAACCTTCGTAAAGTGCTTCCCCGCCAGCTTCGGCGGTTGCCAGCTTCTCTATTAAATCAGCAGACAATTGCGGTTTTTGCCATCCAACAAAATAGGGATTCTCTTCCGAACTCGGGACGGAATATGGCTCATGTGCCAACAGGCTGACAACCTGTGCCAGCCGCTGGGCGTGCAGATATTCATCCTGTCCGCTCTCAAGCAGCATTCGGCGGACGTCAGGTTCGACGGCATCAGCGGCAAGGTCGTCGTACATCGCTTTTCCAGCGGCTTCAAGCAGGAGCATCAGCTTGAGGTCATCAATGGTCGGCTGCCGGACCGAGCCGATATACGCAAAGGCTTCGTACAGATTGGTTGGTGCGTTGGGGGGAAGTGCATACATGGGTAAATATCCTCCTGTGAGATGAGTTTTTGTTTCAAATTACCCGGAAATTGTAAAAAAAGTATGTCCTTGATGTAAAAAAATGTAAATGGCTGCCAAGGAAGGCAAAAAACGCATTCGAAACCGTAGCGACAGTGCCGGGGCGGCTGAAAACCCAGAGAAAATGCTTTTTGAGTGACTTTTTGAGTGGCTGACAACGGGTTCCCGCTAATCTGCCCCCGTCGTTCCTGCCGGAAGGCGGACCACAACCTGAAAACCTTCCGGGACATTCCTGGCCTGTACCTCACCGTGATGCAGTTCGACAATTTTCTTCACGATCGACAGGCCGAGGCCGCTCCCTTCGCCAAGGGAATCTTTTCCCCTGTAGAAGGGCTTGAAGATGAGATCCAGTTCCTCCAGATCCACCGGGGTGAAGGGATTCGTCACTTCGATGACAACCGTGTCCGTCTCCCGGCGCACTGAAACGTCTACCGCTCCCCCTTCACCGGTATGCCGCAGGGCATTCTCCAGCAGGTTCTTGAAAGCAGCCCGCAGCCATTCTTCGTCTCCAGGGACGCGGACTCCGGGGTCCAGGTCGAGGGCAATCTCAGTCCGGTTCGACCGCGCGAGTGGTGCCAGCGTCCTGGCCAGTCCCTCCATGATTACCGCCGGTGCCACTTCCTCCGTCATCGGGAGCGGCTCGTGCAGGTCGATCTTGGAAAACTCCAGAATGCGGCCGATCATGCGATCCGCCTCCTCAATGTCCTCCCACATCACCTTAAGCATCTCTTGAGCATCCTTGGGGTTCCCCCGATCCAGCGCATCATTCAGGCACTCCCCGGCGATGCGGATACGGGCAAGGGGGCTGCGTAGTTCGTGGGAGATATTCGCGGTCAGCTCCTTGCCCCCCCGAACCATGCGCTCCACCGTCTCGGCCATACGGTTAAACGCGTTGCCGAGTTTGCCGATTACGTCTCTCTCGGTGATCTCTGCCCGGGCCGACAGGTCTCCTCCTGCGATTCGCAGGGCAGAATCCTCCAGGCGCTTCAGCGGCTTCGTTATCCGCTGGGAAAGCGGCACGGCCAGCAGCGCCAGGATTGCCCCGATGAGCGCAAGCCCACCAGCGAAGGCTCCGGCTGGAAAAGCGCCAGCTTCCGGCTGTGAAAGCAGGTGCAGAGTCATGTTCCGCCCTTCAAAGGAAAGGGGCACCACGGTGTAGGTTGCCCTGTTTGGGCCCACATCAACCGAGACGGCGACTTCGCGGTAGCGGCCGGATTTTTCCGGATCGGTGGCTGGGGGCGAGACCGCTCCTGCAAAAGAGGTTGCGACGATCTTGCCTCCGGGTCCCGCCACCCAGGCTTTGTCGCTTGAGGTGGCCGCTAGCACGAGCAGTGCCGACTCCAGCGCCTCTGCCGGCTTCGCCCCCTTCACTGCCGTCTGTACGTATTCGCGCGCCACCAGTGATTTCTGTCCGACCGACCGGATTACGTACTGCCGGTGGCTATCGCTGACCACCAGGATGAACAGGGCGTATATCAGCGCCTCGCATATGACGAGAGCGATGATCCAGTGCAGCAATATCTTCAGGTAGAGGCTACGGATCATTTCTCCACCTCGAACATGTAGCCGGACCCCCAGACGGTCTTGATGCAGCGCCTCCCTCCAGGCAGCGACTCAGTCTTTGTGCGTACCTTGCTGATGTGCACGTCGATGCTCCGGTCAAAAGGACCGAAGTCCTTCCCGCGCGCGAAGTTGAGGAGTTCGTCCCGGCTGAGCATCATCCCGGGGTGGGTCATCAGAGCTTCCAGCAGCTTGAACTCGGTAGAAGACAGCTCCTGCTCCGCACCGCCGGCCGATACGGTACGTCTCCTGCGGTTCAGGACAAACCCTCCGGCCTCCACCGTTTCCGTGGCAGCCGTCGTCGCTTCCTCCCTGGGAACCGTCCTTCGCAGCACCGCATTGATCCGGGCGAGGAGTTCACGCGGGTTGAAGGGCTTCGGCAGGTAATCGTCGGCGCCCAACTCCAAGCCTGCGATCCTGTCCTCATCCTCCCCCTTTGCAGTAAGCATAATCACCGGAACTGCCGACTCCCGGCGTATTCTACGAAGAATCTGCAGTCCGCTCTCCCCGGGCATCATGATGTCCAGGATGACAGCAACCGGTTCACCATCCGATATGGCTTCGACAACCCCGCCGCCGCCGGAAAACTCGCGGACATCGAAGCCGTTGTCCCGGAGAAACTTCACCAGAAGCCTCCGCAGCTTCGCGTCGTCGTCCACCAGAAAAAGCATCTTTGCGCCTTGCGAGTTCAAGCCGAACCTCCTTCCATGCTCATGAACAATTCTAGCAGGCCGGCGGTCAACTCTGCCGGTTATTTACACTTTTTTTACACCTGGAACACACTTTTTTTACATCCTCCGGTTACCTTGCAACTGTCGCTACAGCGACGATCTACAGAAAGGAGAATCAACATGAAAAAAGGATTCAAAGCTATTGCCGCCGTAATGGCGGTGGCATCACTGGGGGCGCTTGCGGCATGCAAGCACGGGCATCAGGGACACGACCCGAAGGAAATCAAGGGACACATCGAGTCGACACTGAAAAAGATCGGCACGACTGAGGAGCAACAGGCAAAGATCGGCACCATTTCCGACCGTATCATTGCCGACTGCGGAGAAATCCACAAAAACAGCCAGGGGCTGCGCCAGAAGTTCGTCGCCTGCCTCCTGCTGGACAATCCGGACCGCGAATGGCTGCACAAGACGGTGGACGAGAAGGCGAAGGAGATCACGGCGTTCACTCACCGCACCATCGACAGCCTCATCGAGATCAGCGGGACGCTCACCCCAGTGCAGCGTGCGGAACTGAAGACGCGGTTCGAGACTGGCCACGGAAACGGGAAGTAGTCCGCTATCATTCAAACAAAAAAGGAGCTAACAGATGAGCATCGAAGTCAACGAAGAAATCCGCAGGAGCTTTCATCTCTTCTGGGACAACTTTCCGGCGGCAGTCATCCTGGCCTACAAAGATCGCACAATAATCGAGGTCAACAAGGTCGCGCAGGATCGCGGTTACCCGGTCGGCGTCCGGTGTATGAGCATGGGAGAAACAAAGCACCACGCCGGGTGCAAGTTGCACATTGCGCTAAGCGAGAAGACTGCGGTACGGGATGTGGCGTACTACGAGTTCCTCGGGCAGGTAGCTGACAGCTACTGGATTCCGCTGGCCGGCGCCGAAGACTTCTTCGTCCATTTTGCTACTGATATCACCGAGTACGCCGCAGACCGCCTGTTCCCTGGAAAGTGCGGTAGCGCGGGAAACGAATGCGGCTCCTGCTCCGCCGCGTAACGGAAAGGGAGCCCGATGATGTCATATCTGGTTCTTTCCGCGCTGACCTCACTCCTCGTGTTAGTTAACCTGCCTCTCGGGTACCTGCGCAGGAGATATGAACGGTTCACCTTCGGGTGGCTTTTCTACCTGCACCTGTTCCTTCCCGTTGTCGTTTACCTGAGGGTAAAGACGGGATATGAGTGGAAATTTGTTCCACTGCTCTTGGGCGGCGCAGTTGCTGGGCAGCTCCTGGGAGGGCTGCTCGAACAGCGCCATCAGGTTACGCAAGATGCATGGAAGGTGCGTTGCCACTTACGCTCCGACAGAGTATGAAGCTTTTAATCTCAGATAGTCCTTTAACCGGTTGATCATCGCCAGTCTGCTGGAGCATGCCAAGCGGCAGTATTCAAAGTAACTGTAACGCCCGCATGACGTAACTTGCGTAGAAACGCGATACTGATTCCAATCGCGTCGGACTGATAACTTATGAGAGTCGGGCAACACTGTATTTAATTAAAGGCGACCAGTCGGCCGCCTTTGCTGTTTTCATACTACCCACGGCACAATCGTTCTCAACCCTGTAGATAATCCTTGCCCCTGAGCAGCGCGTGCTCTTCAGTGGTGATTCCGGCTACTTCGATGGTTTCAGGCAGATCGGTGAGAAATACGGCCCCTTCGACCTGACTCTTCTGGAAACGGGTGCCTACAATAAATACTGGACGAACGTCCATATGCACCCGAAAGAGAGCATCCATGGGCATCTCTACCTGAAGGGGAAGCGCCTGTTCCCTATCCACAACGCTACCTTCGATCTGTCCATGCACTCCTGGCGGGAGCCGTTCATCGACACTGGTGGGATGATCCGGATAGATCCAAAGAAATACAGAGGGTACAGGTAAAAGGGCAACCGGCTGGGATGGCGGGCAATATAAAATACGTAGTAAAATGTAAACTAAAGGTTTACATGTCATGCTGTAAATTATATATTGATGCTCATGCGCTTAAGTGGTTCAATTATAAGATAGGTGCTTAAATGTCAACTAATAGTTTACATTCAAGTAAAAATCTGAAAGCAGCACTCTTTTCTCTGCCGAATGGCATGCCGGTTACAACCAGTCAGATGGAGCAGATGGGTATATCTCGCCAACTGGTACACCGGTATGTGCTGAATGGCTGGCTGGAGTCACTCGGGTACGGCTATTTCCTGCGTGCCGGTGATGAGCTTACCCGGAATGGCGCTGTAGCAGCTCTTGAAAGCCAGGGGCATGATGTCCACATAGGCGGGAAATCGGCTTTATCACTCAGAGGAACCATACATTATCTAGCCCTTGGCAAAGATAAGCTGACCCTGTATCGGATGTCACGCAAGAAGATGCCTGAATGGTTTACCGCCAGGTTTGACTGCGAAATACGCATGAGCCGCCTTTTTGAGGAAAAATGTGCCTTGGAGAACAGGCTGCACGTACGGCGTCTCGAAGAAGCCGACCAATACTCCCCATTTGTGTCAGAGCCGGAACGGGCTCTCCTTGAGATGCTTGATGACGTGCCCCATAAACAGAGCCTCGATGACGCCAAAAAGGTCATGGAACCCCTTTTTGCTTTGCGCTCCGATCTGCTACAGGAGCTATTGGAAGCCTGCACGAGGATCAAAGTCAAGCGGCTGTTCTTCACGATGGCTGCTGAATTACAGTTGCCGGTAGTACAGCAACTCAACGTATCCAAATTGGATTTTGGCTCCGCTTCTGTTTATGTCCGGACACTGAAAGGGAACTCTCTGATCTTGCAGAATCCAGGAAAAGGAAGCAATGGATAGCCGTTACCTCGATATTGTCCGGCTGCTTATCGACGCAGCTCCATTCGTTTTTACCCAGCAGTGCTTTGCCCTCAAAGGGGGCACTGCCATCAACCTGTTTGTAGAAGATATGCCGCGATTATCAGTCGATATCGATCTGGTTTTCACGGATCTCACTTGTCCCGACAGAGAATCGGCGCTTGCGGCAATCGAGCATGCCTTGCATGACGTGGCAAATCTGCTGCACAGCAAACTCGGTGTTACGGTTCGACCGACAATGTCGGGCAGCGACCATGAGTCCAAGCTGTTTATATCCAGGGGGCCTGTACTTCTCAAGGTTGAGGTGAATCATGTCTTCCGGGGCACGGTATATCCTCTCGTGACTGGCAACTTGTCAGCGGAGGCGCAGCGACGTTTCTCCAGGGGCCTTTCCATTCCCATGCTTGATCCTGACGAACTGTATGCCAGCAAGCTTGTCGCGGCGCTTGACCGCCAACATCCTCGTGATCTGTTTGACGTGATGCTTCTCTTTGAACGCCAAGGCATTACTCCGAGGATTCGGCGGGCTTTCACCGTCTATCTCGCCGGCCACAACAGGCCGATCCATGAACTTCTGGCGCCCCATCGAAAAGACATCCATGTTGAGTTCGAGAGAGACTTTGCCGGAATGACCACCCGCGAAGTGACCATTGATAAACTGCTTGAAGTCAGAGAGCAGTTGTTTGAACAGCTACCGGCAACTCTTGACGATGCAGAGCGCAATTTTCTCCTCTCGATAAACCGGTGTGAGCCGGATGGAGCAATTATCGCCATGCCGGGTATTGAAAACCTGCCGGCCCTCAAATGGAAACAGCTGAACCTGCAAAAACTGGCCAAGTCTAACAGGACGAAATTCAAGGCCATGACCGCAGCATTGAATGAGGTTATTGAAACCGTCAGGTGACGGCAGTTTCGGATACCTTCTTCTTGCTTCCCTTACTCTCACCTTCGACGTTTTTTGCAAACGGGTTGGTAAAGCCCCGTGGCGGCGTGTAGTCCCATTCCATCAGCTCGCACATCTCGGCATTCAGCAGGTTGATTTCTTCGCGAATCTGCTGGCTCCTCTCGATAAATTCCTGCGCTTTTTCAAACGTGATGTTCTTGTTCCGCCCCATCGTCATGCGCAATCGGTGAAGCACATTGTCATGGGTATTGAGCATGGTGATGAAATCGCTCTGGTCCAGAGTTTTCCGGGAAATGACGTCAATATCATCCCGGACAACCTTTTTCAGCTTCCGGTCCTGCCAGGACTGTTTCCCTGAAGCTTTCTTCCCGCTTGCTTCCTGTTTGCTCTCAGCCATTGGTTCCTCCCTTGATTACTGTGGTTAGATTCTGCCGGTCGCCCGCAGGGCGATCCCCTTACCGAAACGGTCAGATAATTCCGAAAACACTGTGTCGTCGAACTTCTTCATGTTCTGGACGATCATCTCCACCGCATTGATCTCCGATGCCGCGTTGGCATAACTCTGCTGGGCCACGGTGAGCAATTGTAGCGTCTTCTCCTCCAGTGTCTGGATGTGCTGCATCCCCTCACCGAGTAACGCCAGTTGGCAGGTTTCCGGAGATGCCCCCGCTTTGTTCCCCTTCTGGGTTGACATGATGTTCCGGGCCATCTCCTGGAGCTGCACCGCCCTCCCGAACAGATCAAGCAGCATGTAGTATCCGTAAGCTCGGGCAGTCAGTTCAGCCAGCTTTCCGATGACCTCGCCCTCGGTGTTGGTGGCCGTGGCATTCTTGAGAATCAGCCCGACCGACAGTGGCGTGCTCTTGAGGAACGCTTCCTCATCGGCGGTGAGTGCTGTCTTCGATTTGATCTTCCCGGCGATGGACTGCATCTTGCCGGCCACATAGACCATCAGGTTCTTGTTGGCATCGGTGATGTCGGCACAGGCCCCGGCGGTATCACGTCCTTGGGCGGAGCCGCTGATGAAGGAGTCGAAACTGTTGTTCTTGTCGCACGGGGGGATGTACTGGGCCTGGTAGGTGGTACCGGTCGTTGCCGGGTTCTGGATTACCACATCACCGATGAAGCCGCGCACCAGCTTGACGTAATCGCTGCTCATCCCTTTTTTGCCGGCAAGATTCTCCAGCACCGACCCGTCCCCGAATACTTGCAGTACTTCGGTCGGGCAACCGGCGGTGGCGCTGGTGGCCGAGGTCTGGGTGGTGCCGGGGACTCCCGGCTTGTTGCCGGCATTGGTCTTCTGCTCGCTCTCGAACAGCTTGCTGACATCCTGGTAGAGATCCTTGGCGCCGCTCGACACCATGAAATCGGTCTGGGCTGTTTTCATCTCCGCCTTCAGGCTGTCCGACATTACCGACGAAAACGGACTGGCTGCGGTGGCCACCAGCGCCTTAGCCGCCTTGCAGTCATTCAACTGGAGCGAGTTCAGCCGGTCGGTGATTGCTTCAAGGGTCTTGATGGTGTCGGCCACCTGGGGGGCAAGGGTCTTCAGGGCGATGTCGAAGGCCGCTGCAGGAGCTGCCGACAGGATGTTCTGAAGCTTCTGCACCAGGTAATCCACGTTCAGGAACGAGAAACCGCCAAGGAACATATCGATACCCCCGCAACCGGACTTCAGTTTCGGGAGCGAGGCGGTGAACAGATGGTCATCGGTGTTTGCCCACCTGGCCGAAAAGCTCCCACCGGTGTAGTAGCCACGCTTCGATCCTTCGTAGTAGCTGGGCGAGGTGGAACTCTTCTGCTGCACCCAGTCATCGACCCAGCCGGACCATGACAGGACAGGGTTCAGGGCTATCGCTGCCGCCAGGCAGGCGGCGGTGGTTCTGGTATATACGGTTCGTCTCATACGGACACCTCTTCTCTGTCGCTGACCGACCGTGATCTCATGGCTGCTCCTGAAGACGGCGCTTCTTGACGTCAAAGCCGCCTCCCTTCTGGAATTCGTAGAGCGAATACTCCTCTGGAGAGATGTCCCCCTTCAGAAGACGCACGGCCCGGTACGCCTTGTCCTCGATCTCGTCGGATGAGATGACCCCGGCCGAGACCGGCAGGTAATCTTGATTCCCTTTCTGGATCAGGATCAGCGTCGGGGTGATCTCCACGCTGAATTTGGCGGCAAGTCCCGGACTCTCACTGATGTTGACCCGCTTCACGGTCCAGCCGGTCTCGTTGGTGAACCAGTCCAGAATGCGTGACTGCTCGTCGCAGTAACTGCAGTCGGAGCGCTGGAAGTAAATCAGGGCGAAGTCGTCCCGGTTGTCCCTCAGCACACGCTGCCGCTCCTCGTTGATCTGGGCGATCCTCGCCAGGTTGCCGGGGGTGGTGATCGGGTAATCCTTCTTCGTGGTCAGTTCCGGGTATTTCTGCCAGACGAACTGGGCCACGTTGGAAAAGGCGAGCGCCTTCTTGCGGGCGATCTCCTGGACCTCGAAATACTCCTTCACATTCTCTTCACTCGGCTTCTGGACCGCCTTCTTCTTTAGCGCCTCGGCGAACTCCTGGAACTGGTCGGGGTGCATCTCCCAGATCTGCTCAAAGGTGTAGTCCTTGAGGGACGGAGTGTGCTTGGTCGGTTTCTTCTTTTTGACCGGCTTCTCGGCCTGCTTCTCCGGTTCCTTCTGGTACCACCACCATCCAGTGGCCGAATCGGTGTAGTAGCTTGCAGAGGCGGATACGGACAGCGAGAGCATCGCCGCAGCCATCAACGGCCAACGCATTGTTCCACCTCCTTGTTCTTATGCTTGATATCTTTCACCATTCGCTTCAGTTGCGCGGATTTCTGTTCTTCCAGTTCCGACGCAGTTACGCCGAAGGACTGAGCAGTGAGGGGGATCAGAATATGGGAAAGGCGCTTGCCCCCACCGGTAATGATGGAAACCTTAGATGTGTAGTAACCGTCAGCAACGTATTCGGTTGCCAGGGCCTGCTTGGTTCTGGCCAACTCTGTAACAACGGAGTGCATCAGATTCCGTTTCTCCGCCTCGAAGCCTTCCGAGGCATAAACCAATGGATCATAGTTACTTACTTCCTTGATGGCTTCCCAGAGCGCATCGGGGTTGACATAGATCACTCCGTTGGGCATGGAAACAACAGACCACTGATCACCTTTCGGGGTGGATTCAACCAGATTTATCCTGTTTTTCAGCGACTCAATTACTGCATCCGGAACAATGCATTCCGGGATATTTATCAGTTGTGGTGTGTACTTCTCTTTGGCGGGAGCAAATCCGAGCGGGTCTGCCCGTTCTGCCGATGGTAGTTCTGTTGTTACTGGTCTGGCTGACGTGGGTTCTATTTCTTCTGCGGCGAACTGCGTGTCAACGTTGCTTTCAGTGCGGCTGTTCTTTTGCTCCCGCATCTTCAAATAAAGTGCTGACAGTTCGGACTGGCGAGCCTCATGATCGCTCTGTTTGAGGCCATCCGTCAGGATGTTGTCGCTCTTCATCAGATGGTGGCCGGTCACGGCACGAAGAATATCTTCCTTATTAGGGAGGGAAACGAATTCCGGAATTCCATTCAGGATGAGCCCGGCAATAATAGGATGGTCGCCGCTACTGTACATGCCGTCGTGATACGAGGGGATCTTGCCGATGTCATGGGCCAGGGCAATGAGGATAATATCCGCCAGCAACGCCTCCTGGTCAGCCTTGGCAATGAAGTTGCGGGCTACTGTCAGCGTATGGCGGTAAAGCGGAACTGCCTCAAGCATGGCATACGAATCCTCCGAATAGATCCGTTCAGCTTCGTCTTTGTGTTTTCTGACAACGGATGGGCAGTCACCCTCCTTATCGAGCAGCTTGAGCAGCCAGATTATCAGGTCTCTGCGGATTCCATTGATTGATGAGCGGTGTTCGATCATTTCGCTGAAAAACCGCTCGATTTCTGTATGGGTAAATGATGGGCGAGGCGTAGCAGAGTTGTTCTCCTGAGACTGTTCCCTCCAGAGATTTGCTGCGTCTTTTATTTGTACCTCACGGTCTTTCCAGAGGTGGCTCAGCTCGGCCAGCTTGGCCACCTCAAACTGTTTCTCCTCCTGTAGTGCAGGAGTTTCCTTCGGCAGCCATTTCCTTGACCCATAAATGGCAAAGCCGATTCCTACAGTGGCCGATATTCCTAACAGCGTCGTATTCATGGCGAGGACGGCGTTGCAGGCTTAGATTGAGACAGCTTCGAGGTGATAACCGCCGGCGCTTCCGGAAAGATGATCTTCATCTTGGGTTCATGGGCGTCATTAGTGGTCCCCTTGAAGCGTCCCGAGTAGGTCATCATGTAAAATTCCCGCGGCTTCAGACTCAAGACATCCTGAACCCGCAGAATGTCCTGTTCGACCTCACGGGTCGTAACCTGATTCGAGCCGAATATCCCGGTCAGCACATTCTGTACGCCAAAATGCTTGACCACGTAATCGCTTGTCTCGGCATCGGAGCAGCGCATGAAAATCTTGGTGTTGGTGTTGTCGAGGATACTCTTGCCGAACTCTTCGCCGATGACGGCATAGACCTGGTTCACCGATTGAGCGAAAGCGGTCACCATGACATCAGCGGACCCTGCTTTGGCGAACAGCTCCTCCACACCCTGGTAAAGCAGGCTCTGCGCCTCATCGATGAAGATGGAGAGCGGAGGATTGACCTTTTGGCGGTTGGAGAGGTACACCCGTCCCACAAAGGATTGAATCATGGATAGAAGTACTTTGCCGAGGGTGGCAGAGGCCTCGCGGGTGATCATGGCGCCGGTATGGACCACAAGGATGACCGGTTTGCCGGACTCAAGATTCTTTATGAAACGGTTTGAGTCGGCCTGGCCGATGATCTTGCCGATATTGCCCGAAGATAGTTCCATCAAGGCGGTGCGTAGCGTCGACGAGACCTTGGCGTAATATTCCATAGGGGATTTCAGGATGTCCTCGATCATGCCTGCTGTCAGGTCAGCTTCGGCACTGCCGATGCTACGTAGCGATTTCATGGTTGAATCGAGTGACTCCCGGCGTATGCGCTTCCGTATTTCATCGATATTCAGGATTGGCAGGTTGCCGTGTCGTTTCGACTGGATAATGTAGGCGGAGATTACGGCAGTGGTGATCTCCTTGGCGATGTTCCGGTAAAACGGTTCGCGTCCACCCATGATGCCTGAAACGATATGTCCGACCAGTTCATCCGGCATGAAATAGAAGGCCATGGGATCAACCACAGCTGAGTATTCCGGGAAAATGGGGGTGACGAGCATCAGTTCTTCAAGGCGATCACTATCTCTGGCCACTTCATAAATCTTGGTGAAGATCTGCTGGTCACCCTTGGGATCAAAATAGACCACCGAATACCCCTTGCGGATGTCCTGTTCGATCAGATTTTCACACAGACGGGTTTTGCCGACCCCGGTGGTTCCAAAGACAAAAGTGTGCCGTTTCCTGTCTGCATCGGGGATGGCGATAGGAACGATCTTTGTGCGTCGGTCCAGGTTCACGCCGCTGCCGATGTCTGTCATGTCACCGGACGGATTAATGATTCGTTTTTTGAACAGAGACATACAGGTGCTCTTGCAGTTCCTTCCCTACGGAGTTGATGATGTCCTTTGGTATTCTTGTCGGTGTCACGATTGAACTGAAGGCCCCGGGGATACGTTTCAGGCATACAATCCCGTAAATGCGGCTGCGCTCCCTCAGGAGCAATTGCGGCAATTGCTTCGAGCTGCGGCTTAGCTGCACCCGTACCCTGGACGACCTATGGTCAATCATTACCGGAACAACGCTGGTTACATGGAACTCCTTCACGGTTCCTAAGAGATAGCTGCCACGCTCGTGAATGGGTTGAAACCGTAGAGGACAGATTCCGGAAAGAATCAAGCGCCGATAATAGTCTGCAATTTCCAGGGTGACGATCAGTGAACCATCCTCGGCAATACGAGTAATCTCGCCCGGAGCCGTATAGCCTCTCAGCTCCTTCAACTTTCCTGCTTCATTCAAGGTTTTCCGCATTTGCAGTTCCAGTTCGACCTGATGTTGCACATGCCGTCTCAATTTTCTATCTATGTCGGTGAAAGAAAGTGCTGTCGGCGCACCGCCAGGCGCATAAACGAGAATTTGCATTTGATCCTTGATCCTGACAGTGACATTTATCTTGAGTGCATGAGTCAGTGTTCTGGCAACGGCTACCTCAATCGCATCCAGCGCGTCAGCTTCGGTCAAACCACTTTCAGAGATAATCTCAGCGGTGTTCACGGCCAAAAGCTTCTTCCCAAGGAGTGGCAACGTTGATTGCTGAAGCCACCTGAACTGATTGCGGACGGGATAGTTCGTGTTTGACAATACGGGCTACTCTGGCGGCGTACCGATCACGTTTGGACGGTGTGCGGGAGTTGTAGCAGCCGACAGCCGGCCAGGTGTATCCGTAGTCCTGAATGCATTGGGAAAGAACCCAGGCCCCGACCATGACATTGGTGCATGGATCGGCAAGGTAGCTCCAGGAGATGCCGAGTTTGCGAAGCGCCGGTTCCCATGAGGAGTTGATCTGCATGAGGCCGTAATCGTACGTGTCGTTTGTGTTGTAGTTGATTGCGAGAGGATTGAAGCTGCTTTCCCCCTTGGAGATTGCATAGAGGAGTTGAGGCGAGATTCCGTACCTGTTACCGGCTTCTTCAAAACAGAAGGCGGATGCCGGATTTGATGAACCGACAGATATGCAAAGTAGGAAAACTAGAGTGGCGAAGCGCATGATTCCCCCTACGACTATAATCTATAGGGGGGGCAGGTGTGAGTGGGGCAGTTGTAAGCTTTGGACGACTTGGGGCGTGATGGTGCTATTAAGAGTTTATGTTGTTTTTCAGAATGGTGCTCGGTTTGAACGTTAGAATTCTTCTGGCCTCAATGGTAATGGCATCACCTGTTTGAGGATTCCTGCCTTTGCGGGCGTGCTTATTTTTAATTTCAAATTTTCCGAAGCCGGATATCTTTATATCCTCTCCGATCTCAAGGGTGTTCTTCAGAATGCTGAAAACCAACTCGACCATTTCAATGGAATCTTTCTTCGAAATTCCACACCGGTCGGAAACTCTTTCAACAATATCTGCCTTAGTCATTATTGCTCCGTTTGCCAGAAAATGATTGAAACCCCTCCCCCGGTTCGGGGGAGGGGAGAGGGGACAAAGTTACTCTATGTTGATAGAGATTCTCAAGGTGAAATATTCAGATCTGCTTCGAATGATCAAGCAAAAGCACGATGGAGCTATTCTCCATCTGCATTACTATCCTGCGATTTGGGCGACAGAATGTCCAGTAACAAGGCTTCCCACTTCAAAAGGGCGTCCTTTTTCTCATTGTCATAGCGATATTTATTGTAAACGCCGACTATGCCTGGCTTGATGTGATTTATGACTTCTTCGCCAACCTCGTCTGTAATGCCAACTCGTGCCATATTCGTGCGTGCGGTTCGGCGAAGATCATGCGGCGACCACGGCTTCATCCCGAAGTAAGGTTCTTTGCGCGCTTTGATTTTTCTGTTCCCAACAACTTTCACGACATCTTCGTCCAAATAACCTCGATTTATGGCTTGTGAAAGAGTGTTCTCGGAAATATGGCCTCTTTTCCCTCGGCCAGATGAGAAGATGTACCCTTTACCTTGTCCGATCAGTTCCAGAGCAGTGTCAGTCAAGTAGACTCTGTGCTCACGCTCATTTTTGCCAGCAACCTCTGCAGGAATAGTCCACCATCTGTCCTTGATCTGATCACGGTGAATTTGTGCAACTTCTCCGGGGCGCTGAGCGGTTACCAGAATCAATTTAAGCGCACGCTTGACCTCGGTAGAGCTTGGTCCCTTGCTGATTTCTTCCCACGCCTTCACGATTTCGTCGTCATCAAGATGCCGGTCGTCAGTTTTGGGGGCAATCTTAGGGACAGATGCTGTGATCTCCTGGAACGGCTGAATCTCCGCCCACTCTTGCCGACAGGCATATTTGAACATTTGTCTGCCAAATTTCATCACGTTACGAGCCGATCCCGGGACCTTAGATGCAATTTGCTCGATGAGAGAAACAGCATGCTTGTGTCTGACAGAGGAAATTTCCATTTTGCCGATACCGGGAATGATGTGGGTCTTGATAGCGCTAAGGATAGTTTCTCGCCATCGAACTGAATGATTCTCCTTAGAGTATTTGACGTACCATACCGCAGCGAGCTGCTCTACGGTTATCGGGGTGTATCCTTCGGGGAGTTCATTCTCTATCAGGGAATCAAAGGAATCTTTTTCCAATTTCTCAGCAGCAAGGGCTGCAGCTTCAGCTTGAAGTCTAGCCTCTTTTGCCAATCGAGATTGTTCCTCGATAGCTGTTCTTTTTTCCTCGCGTGGATCGATGCCGTTCTTGACGAGTTTATATGCGTCGTTGTAAGCTATCCGGGCATCACCCAAGGACATGGCGGGATAATTGCCGAGCAGTAGGTAACCCTTCTGCTTGTTCAGTTCAAAGATATACATAAATGTCTTTGTTCCTGAAGGCAGCACCTGGATCGCGAATCCTCGGCCCTCTCTTACGACATATTTTTTATCTTGAGGTTTGAGAGAGGTGAGGTAACGGTCGGTAAATTGTTTCATCGTTTTCCCCATTTTTTTGCATCCGTTTTGCATCCGTTTTGAGTGTCGCTTGACCCCTTTGCATCCGTTTTGCATCCGTTTTACGGTTGGCAAGCGGGGAGGCAGACTGAAACATCTGGAAACAGAAAATAGGGTAAAACATGAAATATGTCAATAGTATAGAGTTGGGTAATGATAAAGGCAGAAGCTTTTTGAAAGACGCTGAAACATCAAATTGTCAGCTTCCCAAGCTGAAGGTCGCGGGTTCGAATCCCGTTTCCCGCTCCAAAGAAAATCGGAAGGGCTGACTTTTTTGTCAGCCCTTTTCATTTTGCAGCGCCCTTTGGAGCTGTCATGTCTTACGGCGCCTATCCCCGTCTCTTGCTGAGGAGGAAGGGGGCGATTCTTGCGCAAATCACAAGATGCAAAGCCTGACCCTCCCGCCTCTCTTGGTTAAGCGCCAGGCCAAGAACGGATCTCATGCGGGGAAATTCTTCTGGGCTTGTTCGACCTATCCGAAGTGTCGGCAGGTAATAGCAATCGAACAAAGCAGAGAAAATTTTCTCCCGTAATATTTCTCAATCACAGACAAAGGACCGCAAATGAATTTCACTGATATTCTCGGTAGCTCCAAGAGTTCGGCATCCCTTGCGCTTTTTGATTCAACATCAATCGCTGCCATTGAATCAACCTTGACCGAAAAGAACGGGAAGCCTTATCTCACCTGTCAAGTGCGGAACAAGGAAATTCAAGCCAAGCCGGAAGAGATCATCCGCCAACTCTGGATTCAACGCTTGCTCAACGAGTACAAGTATCCCCTTTCCAGTCTCACCGTAGAATATCCGATCACTTTCGGCCGCGACTCATCTAAACGGGCTGATATCGTGGTTTTCGATGCCGACCGCCCGACAGTTCCGTTCCTCATTATTGAAGTAAAACAAGGGGATTTGAAGGGGGGCAAGGAACAGCTCAAATCTTACACCCATGCCACTGGTGCACCGTTGGCGCTCTGGAGCAATGGCAACCAAGCCACCATTTGGCATCGTAAAAACCCCAATTATTTCATCGAAATTCCCGACCTTCCCACTGCCACCCAGACTATCGACGATATCGCTGGACAGCCTTGGACCATTCAGAACCTCATCGATGAGGAGCATAAACGCGAGGCTCTGGGGCAAAAGGCCCGCAATCTGCGGCAGTTGATTGAGGATATGGAGGACGAGGTACTAGCCAACGCCGGGGTGGATGTCTTTGAAGAGGTATTTAAGCTGATTTTTGCCAAGCTCTACGACGAGATTGCCTGTTATCAAGGGCGTAAAGGGCAAAAATACCTCCGCTTCCGCAATAGCAATACCGCTGCCCAACTCAAAGTCAACATCCAAAACCTGTTTGATGACGCAAAGGCCGAGTGGGAAGGAGTATTCTCCCCGGACGAAAAGATCAAGCTCAACCCCGACCACTTACAGGTCTGTGTAGGTTCCCTGGAAGAGTGGAAGCTGTTCAACTCCAACCTGGACGTGGTGGATGAGGCCTTCGAGTACCTGGTCAACAAGTCATCCAAAGGGGAGAAAGGGCAGTACTTCACCCCTCGCTGGGTTATTGATATGTGCGTTAAGATGATGAACCCCACAGAAGGGGAAACCGTCATCGATACCGCCTGTGGCAGTGCTGGGTTTACAGTGCATGCCATTTTCCATGTCTGGAAGCAGATATTGGAAGACGAGGGACTGACCGCTTCCCACCTCTTCACCATGGAGGATAAACCGCAACGCTGCAAGGAGTACGTACGGGACAAGGTTTTTGCCATCGACTTCGACGAAAAGAGCGTCCGGGTCGCCCGCTGCCTGAACCTGATCGCCGGTGATGGCCAGACCAACGTGCTACACCTGAATACCTTGGACTGGACCAAGTGGGACGAAACTGCAAAACAAGACGATTGGCGTGACACCTATGGAGATGGGTGGAAGAAGCTCCGGAAATTGCTGGCTGAAAAGGGAAGCTATCGCGGGTTTGGTTTCGATGTGCTCATGGCAAACCCACCCTTTGCCGGAGACATCAAGCAGACCGATATGCTGGCCCCCTACGAGCTGGCCCACAAGACCAACGGCAAGCTGGAAAATAAGGTGGGGCGCGACCTCCTCTTTATCGAGCGGAATCTTGATTTTCTCAAGCCCGGTGGCCGGATGGCGATAGTTCTTCCCCAGGGGCGTTTCAACAATTCCAGCGATCAGAGAGTAAGGGAATTCATAGCGGAGCGAGGCCGCATATTGGCGGTGGTCGGCCTGCATCCCAACACCTTCAAGCCCCACACCGGCACTAAGACCAGTGTGCTTTTTGTCCAGAAGTGGAACGATGACCCCAAGGCAGGGCCGCTTTGCCCCAAGGTAGAGGATTACAACATTTTCTTTGCCACGCAAAAGTTGGAGTCAAAGGATACCAGTGGTGATAAGATCATTGCCGTGAAGGATGGCAAGCTACTCCGTGACACGCACGGGCATTGGGTCATTCAGCACGATCTATTCAACCATGACGGACTGACACAGGATGGGGTAACCGAAGCGTTCGTCGAGTTTGCCAAGAAGGAGAAGCTCAGTTTTTTTCTCTAAGCCCCTTTGATGAGGCTCGTTACCGGGCGTTGTTGGAGGGGCTGGAAGTAAGTGTAATTCGGTTGTCGGAAGTTCTGAAAAGCGAACGAACTGGAAGGATTGATAGTTCCTATTTCACAAAAGAGCAACTTGCTGTTAGGAAGTTATCGGCAACATGGCCGAAACTCGGTGATTACTGCAAACGGATTGTATGTGGGCCGTTTGGCTCGAACGTATTGGATACTAATTATGTTGAGTCTGGTGTTCCAATGCTACGTCCGTTCAATCTCCGAGGGTTACGGTCTGATGCAGCGGAAATAGTTTACCTTTCCCCCGGCTTCATAGCCCAACAGGGACTGAAAACCTTCAAACGGGGAGATATTGCCTTTGCCCGTGTCGGTGATGTGGGTTGCGGAGTCGTGATTCAAGCAGAGGTAACAATCAGTCCGAACGTGATTGTCGCCTCTCTGAAGCAAGGTGCTGTCGATCCCTTCTTTGCTACAGTGTTCTTCAATACTCGCTTTGGCAGGCTTCAAATGGAAGGTGCTATCAAGGTGGTAGCGCAACCAACCATTTCAACAGAGATTATCAAAGAGTTGCGTTTGCCGGTTTTCTCCGAAGACTTCCAGAAATCGGTTAAGCAAGCATTCCTGAAAAGCGAGCAGCTACAAGATGAGGCGAACAGATTAGCTACCCAGTCCGAACAAACCCTGCTCCATGCTCTCAATCTCGATAGTTGGCAACCACCTGAGCCGTTGACCTATACTCGCCGTGCCTCCGATGCTTTCGCTGCAAAACGGCTGGATGCAGAATATTTTCAACCGAAATACCAATCGTTGCGTGACTCACTTTCAGCAAAATTTGAACTTCAAACTCTTGAACAAATTGGAAAAATCACGAAGGGAATAACAATCCCATACTCGGAAGACGGGCCAGTCCCCATAATACGCTCTGGCGATTTGAAAGATTTGGAGGATGACGGGAAATTTCTTCGTGCAGCTTCCGACAGCCCGATATTCAAGTTGCATCGTGGCGATGTATTGATTTCTTCAATCGGATTTGGTTCGATCGGCAAGGTGCAAGTCTTCGACAAACCTGGCACTTTTGGTACGGTAAGTGAAGTAACTGTCATTCGACAGAACCGTCTTAACCCCTACTATTTGCACTTTTACCTACGCTCAATTGCCGGACAGCTCCAGATTGAACGATTTATCACCGGGGCAACTGGTCAGCTTCATCTTTACCCTAAAGATGTTGGCAAATTTTTCGTGCCACTAATTCCAGAAGCAGACCAAGCCAAATTGGAAGAATTGGCAAAAACCGCTAAGGCTGCCCGCGCCAAGGCTAAGAAGCTTCTGGAGCGGGCAAAACGAGCGGTTGAAGTTGCCATTGAATCCTCGGAATCCGTCGCCCTCTCATACCTCAACGGAGACTGACCATGCCAAGACCTAACCGTGACAATATTAAGCAGTGGCTGGATCAATCAGACGTGGAGTTCTTTACACATTTTGTAAAGGCTTGGATACCCTTCAATGCCTGGTATCGACACACGTACGATACCCTGCGCACCGAAAGAGAAATCCTGGACGAAGTGAAATCGGATGGAAACCGCATCAGAACAAGATTTATGGCAAAGCTGGACGGAGGCGACCCGGACAGCGAGGAGATCCGAAACCACATTGCGGCGCTACACCGTCGTCTATCGTCCGATCCTCTTCAAGACCGTAACGATAACCAAGTGAGCTTTGAGAGTGTCTGTATCGGCAGAAATCCACAAAGAATTTTCAGTCGTACCTTCTACAATTGGACCTACCGAGTAGAACGGCAGAATGCAAATAACATCGTGTCTACGGTTACATCTCCTGCTAACGCTGTTACTTGTACAATTACTCAAACCAACGGCTGGGACGTTGACGAATTCGAGACACACCCGAGCTTTATGGCACTGCATACCAATAAGAGGGGGCCGTTCAGGCAATGTTACGCCGAAGCTAATCCTTTCCAGTTCACATCACTGCTAACGACAAACCCGCCACCAGCAGATGCAATGCTGATGGATGGATATCATTTTGTGAACGATAAATATGCCATATTCGCAGGTTTGATAGAGGTCTTATATTGCATGCGCAACCTTCTGTTTCACGGTGAGTTAGTGCCAGATGCTCAGGCTAATCGCACCTATGAGCCAGCTTACTATCTACTTCGCCATCTAATACGTTGCATCACCTGATACAATCTTAATGGAGGCAGTGCTATGGCAATCTGGTTAATCCGAGCCGGTTCTTATGGTGAATACGAACAGAAGTTCATTCAGGAAAAACGGGTTTACGTGACCTGGGACAATTTCAATCAGGACCTTTCGCTCCTCTCTAGCCGAGATACCCTGTATGCCGCTATGGCTTCGATATATCCCGACTCTAAGCCGAAACGCCTCCAGAATTGGGTGAGCCAGGTTTGGCCTTTCGCCCACGAAATAAACACTGGCGACCTCGTTATCCTGCCACTCAAGACTCAACCAGTAATTTACATCGGAGAAGTGACCGGTGATTATCATTTCGAGCCGGACGGACCAAACCCGTTTTACCACTGGCGGCCGGTCACGTGGATAGGAGAGGCCATTCCCAGGTCAAATTTCAGCCAAGATATCCTCTACACCCTCGGGGCATTCCTCACGATCTGCCGCGTCCAGAGAAATAACGCAGAAGCGCGTATCAATGCCATGCGTGCAAACGACTGGAAACCGGAAAGTGTTGCAGCGGTGGCCGCTACACCCGCCGTGGCCGCAGATACGGACGAGGCAGCCGTATCGACGAATCTTGAGGAATTGGCTCTCGACCAGATTGCCCGGGTCATCGAGGCAAAATTTAAGGGGCACGGTTTGACTCGATTGGTAGAGGCCATTTTGAATGCTCAAGGCTACACAACCTATCGTAGCCCGGAAGGATCTGATGGGGGGGCCGACATCCTTGCTGGTACCGGCCCGCTGGGGTTCGGCGCTCCTCGACTCTGTGTCGAAGTGAAGTCCGAAGCGTCTCCCATCGACCGCCCCACCGTGGACAAGTTGATCGGCGCAGTTACGAAATTCAAAGCCAACGAGGGGCTTTTCGTATCGTGGAGCGGGTTTAAAACCAACGTCCAGAAAGAACTTGCCGCAAGCTTTTTCACGGTACGTCTCTGGACCCAGAAGGAGCTGCTGGAACAGCTTTTCGCTCACTATGACAAGCTTGATGAGGATTTGAAGGCAGAATTACCGTTGAAACGCATCTGGATGATAGCGGCGCAGGAAGAGGAGTAGGTTTCATGACCCTTGCCGAGCTCGCATTTGCCTGTCACATCTATGCCAGTATGACCGACTACGATAGCTCGTATTGCGATTTTAGATCGAAGATCGATGATGAGCTTGATTTGACGGATGCTGACCACCGACAAGCCCTTATCACCTGGCTTAACCAGTGGGGATGTAGGCAGTTCTCCAAAGAGTGCCACGGTCTGGCCAGTGCACAGATTTTGCAATGGTATGAAGACTGCCGGGAAATGCTTCCGATGAAGGGCGCAGACTTGCTCTCCATTGCACCCTACGAACTCGAATCGGCCAGCGAGGCTTATGCAAAGCTCACGAAAATGATAGCTTGTCGTAAACCCCGGGGCGAGAGGACCGTTGTTGTCACCGTTGGTCCTACAGGTGCCGCAAAAATCCTATTCGCATTACGGCCAAATGTCCTCGTCCCATGGGATGAACCGATTAGAGCCAAATTCAACTATGATTCATCGGAACAATCGTTCTACCGCTTCCACATGACAATCAAGGAGGAGCTTTCAATGCTCGAATCTCAGTGCAAAAAGCTGGGAGTTGCCTTAAAAGACCTCCCGCAACTGCTGAATCGGCAGCATTCAACGACACCGAAGCTGATCGATGAGTTTTACTGGGTCACGATCACGAGAAACTGCCAGTTTCCCGGCGGTTCCACTCTGGAGAAATGGATAAATTGGAATAAAGCATAACCACACCTCTTGCACCGAGACACCCTTGCAGTACTTACCCGAGAAATACCAAGATTTCTTCCCGATCTGCGAGTCCCGCCCGTGGTCGCCGACAGGTCACGACCGCGCCTACTTCATGGCCCTGGATGCCGAATGGTTCGAATCCGGCGGCCAGAATGTAGTCATCTCCTACCAGATCGCCACCGCTTCCTCCACCTCCACCAACAACATCATCCAGTATGTCGACCCCGACGAGCGCCTGACCCTGGCGGAGATCATCGAGCTGAGGATTAGGTCCGTCAGCGGCGGTAGTATCCCCCCTCATAAACGTAATAAATGCCCCCTCGTTATCCTCGTCGCCCACCACGTCACCGCCGAGTGGAGCGTTCTCGCGGACCGCAAAGAGCCTTACATCACCAGGTGCTTAACCGCCATCCGCAAGTCTCCCGTTACTAATAATTCCCTGATCTCGCTGGAAGTTGAAGGTTGCCCCACCGACGTCAGGATATTCGATACCCGCCTGATCGGGAATTCTGGTCGGGTCAAATTCTGGTCGAAATTCTGGTCGGGTCAGGCTTTGCATCTTTCGATCTGCCTGGTATAGTTCCTTGAATAAACCATGTGGAGGCTGAAATGGCGTTGCCGAACCTGGTAAAATTGCTGGTTGAAAAGATGCTCTCAGCCTATTGTGCTAAGAAGGTTCCTCTTCATTTTTCTGATAAGTTGAAAATCGGCTTCCGGTTTCGGGGGAACAACGCGACCCTGTTCGAATCTCGACCATTCTATGCTGATCCGCAGCAGTGGGTCGAGATTGTGGTTGCCCAGTTCCGTTTCGATGCGTCGACATCTCTCTGGACGCTATACTGGCCGGATCGAAATTCCCGCTGGCACTACTACGTTGACATTGATCCTGCAAAGAAATTTGAAAAACCTCTGAAGGAAGTCGACGACGACCCCACCGGCATATTCTGGGGGTAGGGTGTGGCACGCAAGCCTCGCATTCATCATCCTGGCGCCTTCTATCACGTCATGCTGCGCGGCAACGGTAAACAGGACATCTTCTTTGATGACCGGGACCGCTACCGCTTTTACCTTCTCCTGCAGGAAGGGGTGGAGCGTTTCCGCCACCGCATCCACGCCTTTTGTCTCATGAGCAACCATGTCCACCTGGTGGTGCAGGTGGATGCGCTGCCCCTCTCCCGCATCATGCAGAACCTCTCTTTCCGGTATACCCGTTGGATCAACTGGCGCCACGATCGTTGCGGCCATCTCTTTCAGAGCAGGTACAAGGCGGTTCTCGTGGATGGCGATTCGTACCTTCTCGAACTGGTGCGCTACGTCCACCTCAATCCTGTGCGGGCGGGAATGGCCGCAGCTCCCGGGGAATATCCGTGGACGGGTCATAAGGCGTACTGCGGCATGGAGACGCTCCCCTGGCTTTGCACCGACATGATTCTGGGGATGCTGTCCGAAACGAGGGACGCGGCGAGCCGGGCCTATTTGGCCTTTGTGCGCGACGGCATCTCCGAGGGAAGGCGAGGGGAGTTCCACGGCGAGGGGACTGCCGACAGCCGAATACTCGGCGACGAGGAATTCGTTCACAACCTGATGGGAGAGGGGGGATTCCCAAGAACGGCGATTTCCATCGATGACGTCATCTCGGCCGTTTGCCGCCACTACCGGCTTACGCCGGAAATGCTCGCCCAGCCGGGAAAGAAGCAGGTGCTGTCCCGTGCCCGGGGAATGGCGGCGTGGATTATCCAGGACTTGCCGTCGTGCTCGCTGACCGAACTGGGTCGCCGTACGGGGAGAGACCTGTCGTCGCTGAGTGCAATAGCGGCGCGCCTGCATGCACGATCTGCCGTGGAGGCCTCTCTTGCCGAGGAGAAGGGGGCCATCCTTGCGCAAATCACACAAATCACAAGATGCAAAGCCTGACCCTGCTGACCTGACCCTGCTGACCTGTGACCCTGCTGACCTGCTGCTGACCTGCTCCTGACCCTAGCTGATCATGTCGAGTGGTCAGGTTTTGCCTTAGTTACTAACTGACAAGTGGGGGAGGTATTCGGTGATCAGCTCTTCGACCATATTCGCCTGAAGGATGTCTCTTGTGCGCTTCATCGGCTCCCGGTCAGGCTGTTCAGCCATCCATCTTTTGAACCTGACGAATGAGACTGGAGAAATAGTGTTCATCCGTGCCATGTGGCCGGTCGTGGAAACGATCACCGCAGAAAAACGCGGCCCATTGAGAAGTAAACCAGCATTCCGAGCTGGTACGGCATAGAACTCATCATCCTCATCAGTCAATCGCAACGGGTGGGGGTCATCGTCTTTCGGTTCCCTTCGGATGATATCGACTTCAAAGCCCTTGCTATTGACAGCAGTGTACTTCTGGTCGTCGCGGATTTTGAAGGTGGAATCTACTTTCTGGATCAGCTTTAGCATTGATGTGCCCAAATTGGCCATCCGTGTGATGAAGCTCAGGCGCTTCCGGGTATCCAGAAGAAGGTCAATGTCCTGCGTTGCCAATGCTGCCTCTTCTCCAATACCAACGCCTGCGGCAGCTTCATAGGCGTATAGGGCATGAGTGCCAATGACCGTGAAATACTCCGAAAGCCCTTCTTTGGCGAGCTTGTTTAGTATGTCGATAAGTATGCGAGGAGCCCGGCCAACAAAAAGCGCTCGGTTCATCCGCTGTTGTCGCTCAAGTGCGCTGGTGAGCCCGGCGAGCCTTTGCTCGACCTCAGCTTTTCTGGCAATGAAATTTTGGTAAATCTGTTCCGTCTTTTCGGAGCGAAGGCCAATACTTTTTTGGGCGTTACTGGGCGAAGTCCGGATCAAGTATTCAGTTGCACCCTGTCGCTTCCAATACATGCCGCCTCGTACTTCAGAAGCAGCTTTTCGGGCATCTTCCCAAGCCGTGAATGTTGCCTGAGCGTTAATGTATTGCCGCCTGGCATCTTCACCTATATCAATCCACCGGAATGTTTTCCGTACTTTTTTCATATTTGAAATTTTATACGGAAAACAATTTAGAATCAATTAGATAATTGTGTGGAGCAGTGAAAGAAGGTGGGGGCCGTGATCGTCGGCAGGCCTTTCGCAAAACTTTTGCTAAACCGGGTGAGTTTTGTTTCGTTCCGTTCCGTTGAGATTTTGTGAGGACTCAAGACCAACGGAAGTTCTGTTAGTTGCCCAATTTGATTGGTTTTTACCCGTTTGCAACTACAGTTGACGGACAGCTTTCAGACGGCTTCGAATCCCGTTTCCCGCTCCAAAAAAATTCAACAACCCCGGTGCCTTGGAGGGTTGTCGACAATACAGACCCCGGTACTGTGACTAATCAGTGCCGGGGCTTTTATTTTCCCGGAATAAATATCTCCCGCTTTGCCGATTGTAGACCTATTTCCCGCACTTCGTCGTCTGGTCGAAGATTGCTCCCGCTTCCTGAAGGTCGCTGCACTTGACCGGGGCGAAGGTTTCAACCAGCCGTCCAGTGAAGTCGTAGGTTGACGAGAGGCTGTACTGGGAACTGCTCAGGTCGGCACCGGTGAAATCCGCTTTGCCGAGCTTTGCCCCCTGCAGGTTGGTGCCGGCGAGCGTCGCCCCGCGAAAATTTGCGCCGGCAAGATCCAGATTCTCCATCTCTGCGGATGACAGATCGGCAAAGGAAAAGTCAGCTCCTTTCACGATAGCGTCGGTGAAGATGGCCCGCTTGAGTTTCGCGCCGGTGACGGCGGCGTTGGTCAGGTTCGCCCCCGAAAAGTCCCCTTTCTCAGCGTTGAATCTTTTTAAAACGGCGCCGGTCAGGTTGGCACCGACGAAATTTGCGTGATGGATATAGGCATCGCTACCGGCGGCCGAGGTAAGGTTCGCGTTTTCGAAGATCGCCTCGTCGAGGCTTGCGCCCTCCAGTCGCGCCCCCGTCAGGTCTGCGCCGGTGAAGTTGCACTCCCCACAGTCCTCGAAACGTACCCCGTTCAGCATTGCTCCGGAGAAATCGGATTCGTCCAGCTTGATCCCTTTGAAATCGATCCCCTTCAACTCGGCGTGACTGAAATCGCAGTGTTCGCACTCGCCCAGCGACTTCGCCCGATCAAGCAGGAGCCGGTCGAAGGCGGACCCCGTCGATGCCAAGCCCAGCACTCCGCAGGCCGCAATGGCCAGCCGTCTTCCCCTGTTCGTCATCATTGCTGAATCCTCCTTGTGAATGAGAAGTTAGTCGTTCTTGCAGGAAGGTTTCGTCCTGCCAATCGGGATAAATAGGGAGGGGTCGGATTATCGGCCAAAGGATCGGCCAAAATGCGCCGGCGGATTTGGCGGACTTGCCCCGCTGCGGTACCATCCGGCCGCTCCTCCGCCGGAAACTGCTCGGCTGGCTGGGGGAGGGCGGACGGAATTTGCCGTAGGGACGGCCGGGAGCTTCACGGGGCGGTTCCCGGATGCGCTGAAGCCGGCCGGCTACTGGATCTGCAGGTTTTCCAGGATGACCGTGCCGCCGGCGATGGTGAGCGTCCCCTTGAGGGTGGTCCGGCCGCTGATCGCGGTGTATTCCTGGTTGAATCCTCCCTTGATGCTGACGGCTTTGCTTGATGCAAGGATGAGCGTTTCGCCGAAGTCGGTGGCCCATGCCTGGATGACGCTGCCGGGGGCAGCGGCATTGTACGCTGCCAAAAGTGTCGAGTAATAGCTGGTGGTGCCGTAGATCAGGGTCTTGTGGCTAATGTCGAAGTCGAAGACTGCGGTTACCGCGATGCTGGCTGGCATGGTCAGGTTGTAATCGGCCGCCGTGCCCGAAAAGCCCCCCTCCCAGCCCGAGAAGAGGGAGTACTCCGCCGGCGAGGCATGGAGACTGACGGTGGAGCCGACGTCGAAGTATGCGCTGACGCCGGTGTTGGTCGAGAAGCTGACCGGCGAGCCGACCAGTAGCCCGTTGCCGGTTACGGTGCCGGTTCCCGTGCCGCCACAGCTGACCGACAGGGTGCCTAACGCTCCGCCTTGGCCGCCCCGTACGCACCGCAGGTTGATTGTGCTGGTCTTGTCGAGGTAGCTGACGCTGCCGGTAGTGAAATTGACGTACAAGGTGGTGCTCGGGTCGAAAGCGGTCGAGGTCGACGCCCAGTAGGCGGCGCTGAGGGCGTTGGGAAAGAGGGCGGTGTCGATGGCGGGTGCGTAGGCCACGTCGTTCGTCAGCGATTCGAGCTCCTTGACGTTGGGAACCCGCCAGTCTGCGCTCCCGCCGAGAGTAAGCCCCGCGCAGTAGGAAAAGGCTTCGCTCCAGCTCTTTTGCCCCGGCTCGGCCTGCTGCCAGACCAGGCCGGTCCGGGAGTCAGCGACCGTGCCGTTGCCGTTGTCGATCAGGGTGGACTCTCCCTGGTCGCCCCGCACGCAGCGGACGTAGAGTTCGTTTCCCGTACTGTTGTAGTTGACGGTCCCGCCGCCGAACTGGACGTACCAGGCACTGGTCGTCCCGCCGCGGAAGCCGGTTGCCGTCCAGTAAGCGTCCGCCTTGGCGGTCGGGAAGTAGATAGGGTTGATGCTTGAGGCGGGCATGCTGACGGAGTAATCGACGATCCCCAGCAATTCTTTTTTGGTCGGCAGCCGCCAGTCGGCATAGCCGCCGAGGACCAAGTCGCCGCAGACGTTCTGTGAAGCCGGATTGTAGCTGTAATGGTAGTTGCCGGTTGCCATGTACCAGCTGTAGAGCTGATTGTCGTCTTCCTTCTGCCACATCAGGCCGGTGTTGTTGTCGGTGATGGTGCCGTTGCCGTTGTCGGAGTACGACGGCGGGTTGATGGTGTAGGCGCCGTCCTGACCGGTGCCGGCGCAGGGGATGGTGCTTCCCGAGGCGTCGTAGCAGAGGGTCTGGCCGGTGTCGGGAAGCAGGAAGGCTCCGGTGGTTGGCGGAAGAGCGGCGGCGAGAATAAGTGGCATGGGGAGCAGGGCGATTCTCCTGGTCATGGCGGGACCTCCTGAACTCTCTGCCGTCTCCGGTGAACGGAGCCGGATCGATCCGGAGCACCGTCCAGAGAAGAGCGGCTCACTTGGGTAGGACTCGCATCAACCTCCGCCGGGGCGAAAATGGAGGTTCGGGCCGCGGCACGCCAATGATTTTTCTGGATGTTTTTTAATCATACCCCCGGCTGTCCGGCAGTCAATTCTCCGTGGAACCGCACCGCGTTCATTCAGCCGCGGCCGGGTCGGCGCGGCCCGCCGGCCGTTCGACCCCCGCGAGCGGTTGCGGAACCGGCAATGCCTCCTACAATTGAAAGGAGCGGCGGGAAGCGGTGGGCCGCAACGAGGGAGCAATGGTCGACGGGGAACTTGCAATCCTCTGGCTCGGTTTTGTGGCCAGTGGTGCCGTCATCGTCTATGCGGGGGCGAAGCTGTCCAGGTACGGCGATGTCCTGGCGGAGAAAAGCGGCCTGGGGAGGAGCTGGATCGGCGTTATCCTGATGGCGTGCGTCTCGTCGCTGCCGGAACTGGTGACCGGGGTAAGTTCGGTGACCTATGTCGGCGCTCCCGATCTCGCCGTCGGCGACGCAATGGGGAGTTGCGTCTTCAACCTGGTAATCCTGGCGTTTCTCGACGTCATCGAGCGGGCAAAGCCGATCTCGGCCAGGGCGCAGCAGGGGCATGTCCTCTCCGGCGGTTTCGGCGTCCTGCTGCTCGCCATTGTCAGCCTGAGCCTGTTCTGGGGGAACCGGATGGTCCCCTTCGGCTGGATGGGGTTCTATTCCCTCCTGTTCGTCGGCATCTACGTCATCGCCATCAGGCTGGTCTACAGTTACGAAAAACGCCAGATTGCCCGGTTCATCAGCGAACAGGCCGAGACGTTCGCCTACGGCGACATCGAACTGAGGACCGCGGCGGTGCGCTATGGCTGGAACGCCCTGCTGGTGATCGGTGCCGCGATCCTGCTGCCGGAGATCGGCAAGGGGATTGCGCTCCGGACCGGCCTGGGGCAGACCTTCGTCGGGAACATCTTTATTGCGGCTGCCACGTCGCTGCCCGAGGTGGTGATCGCCGTCACGGCGGTGCGGATCGGCGCCATCGATCTGGCGATTGGCAATCTGCTGGGGAGCAATCTCTTCAATGTCGGCATCCTTGCCGCTGACGATTTCTTCTATTTCCCCGGGCCGCTGTTGTCCGCCGTCAGTCACAGCCACATTATCTCCACTCTGACCGCCGTCTCGATGACGAGCATCGTGATCATCGGCCTGACCTACCGCTCGGAACGGCGCCTGCTGTTTCTTGCCTGGGATTCGTTCGTGATCATGCTGATGTACCTGGCCTATCTCATGCTGCTCTATTCCTACCGCTAACCGGGGTTGTCGGCGGCGGCTGCGACTGTCCTGCTTGACAGTGTCGCCCGGTTGGATTATCCCTGATGGTGGTCCCGTGCCGGATAGTGCGGCGGGGGCGAAGCGCGACCGGGGAAAGGATGTCTATGATCGACAGGGAACGGCTGGATGCCAGATTCATGGAGTTATGCGCCATCGATGCCGAGCCGACCGGCGAACGCCTGCTGGCCGACCGGCTGACGACGTTGCTGACGGAGCTCGGCTTTACCGTCCAGGAGGACGACGCCGGCGAGAAGATCGGCGGCAGCGCGGGAAATCTCCTCGCTCGGCTGGCCGGCAGTGGGCCGGGAGAGCCGTTGCTCTTCTCCTGCCACATGGACCGGGTCGCCCCGGGGATCGGCATCAAGCCGCGCTGCGACGGGGAGTATATCGTCAGCGACGGTACGACCGTGCTCGGCGCGGACGACGTTTCCGGCCTGGCGGCGGTGCTGGAGGGGCTGACCGCCATCCGGGAGCGGCAACTCCCCCATCCGCCGATTGAAATCGTCTTCACCGTTGCCGAAGAACTGGCGCTACTCGGCTCCCGTCATTTTGCCACCGAGCGGCTTACCGCCCGTTGCGGCTTTATTCTCGACGCGAGCGGGCCGGTCGGCGAGATCGTCGTCCAGGCGCCGGAACAGGTGAAGATCAACGCCGTTTTCCACGGCCGGAGCGCCCACGCGGGCTTCGCCCCCGAACAGGGGCTCTCGGCCATCCAGCTCGCCGCCACGGCAATCGGCCGGATGACGCTGTTGCGGATCGACGCCGAGACGACGGCCAATATCGGCAGCATCCATGCCGCCGGGCCGACCAATATCGTCGCCGACCGTTGCGAGCTGCAGGCGGAGGCGCGGTCGCTCGATCCGGCGAAGTTGCAGGCCCAGGTGGCCGGCATGCTCGACGCGATGGAGGGGGCCGCGAAGGAGCAGGGGGGCTGGGTGGATATCAATCTGGTTTCCTGCTATCAGGCCTACCGGCTGGCGGAAGAGGCGGCGCCGGTTCAGCGTGCCGCCCGGGCGGGCCGCCGGCTCGGCCTGCCGGTCCGCTGCAAGGCGACCGGCGGCGGCTCCGATGCCAATATCTTCAATCACCGGGGGATTCCGACGGTGGTCCTGAGCTGCGGCTACGAGAAGGTCCACACGACCGAAGAACGGATTTCCCGCCAGCAGCTGGCCCTGCTGGCCGAGTGGGTGGTGGCGATCATTGCCGACGGGGCGGAGTCCTAGGAGGGGGCGCCCCATGCCGATCCTGCTGCTGAAAAGCGTCGTCATCTGGGCGGCGTTCATCCCGATTGCCATCCTGAACGGCGGGCTGCGGGAGAAGTGCCTCGTGCCGCTCATCGGTTCCCGCCTTGCCCTGCCGCTTTCCGGACTGCTGGCCGCCGGGCTGTTCCTGCTGCTGGCCTGGGGTACGCTGCCGTGGCTCGGACCGCTGTCGCCGGCCGGATACCGGCTGCTCGGCCTCGGGTGGCTTGTCCTGACCGTGCTGTTCGAATTCCTCTTCGGCCGGCTGGTGGCGAACAAAGGCTGGCGGGAACTGCTGGCCGCCTACAACCCGACGGGCGGTAACCTCTGGCTGCTGGTGCTGTTGACGATTGCCCTGTCGCCCTGGTGGGCCGCCCGGCTGCGGGGGCTGATTCCCTGACTGAATACGGAGGAGAGCCGATGACCGGAACAACGATGCCGGCGCTGTTTGTCGGCCATGGCAACCCGATGCACGCCATCGAGGAGACGTCGTTCGCCGCTGCCTGGCGCGAGGTGGTGACGCGGTTTCCCCGGCCGGCGGCGATCCTGGCCATTTCCGCCCATTGGGAGACGGATGGCGCCCGGGTGACGACGATGGAGCGGCCGGCGACGATCCACGACTTTTTCGGTTTCCCGGCGGAGCTTTCCCGGGTGCAGTATCCGGCGCCCGGTTCGCCGGCGCTGGCGGAACGGCTTCGGTTGCTGGCGGGGGCCGAGGTGGCGGCGGACGACGCCTGGGGTCTCGACCACGGCAGCTGGTCGGTGCTGCGCCGGATGTATCCCGCCGCCGACATCCCGGTGGTGCAGCTCTCCCTCGACCGGCAGCGCTCTCCCGGCGAGCATCTTGCCCTGGCGGCACGTCTCCGGCCGCTTCGGGATGAAGGAGTATTGATCTTCGGCAGCGGCAACCTGGTCCACAACCTGCGGCTGCTCCGCTGGGAGGACAACCGTCCCTATCCGTGGGCCGTCGAGTTCGACGCCCTGGCGACGCAGCTGGCCCTGGCCGGCGACCTGGCGCGGTTGGCCGATTATCCCGCCTTCGGCGAGGCGGCCCGGCTCGCCATCCCCACCAATGAGCATTATCTGCCACTTCTCTACGTGCTGGCGCTCCGCCGGGCGGACGAACCGGTCGTCTCGTTCATCGAGGGGATCGAACTCGGCTCGATCTCGATGCGCTCCTTCCTGATCGGCTGACCGGTGCCGGCTTGAACCTGCCGGCGGGTGCTTTACAATTAACAGAACGCGCGAGGCATTTTAAAACCCGGGTTGCCCAGCCGGCAACGGGAGGGACGAGATGAAAACCATCGAACTGACCGAAACGGAACTTGACGTGCTGACGGATACCCTTATCAGCTCTTGCGACGAACTGCGGACGGAGATCGGCCGTACCGACCGCCGGGAATTGCATGCCGAGCTGAAGCAGCGCGTGATCGTGCTCGAACAGCTCCTGCAGCGGCTGAAGGGGTGACGGGGCATTGCGGCACCGAACGATGCCGGCTGCCGTCGGCGGGAATCGCTGCGCGGGGCGGGGCCGAAACGCTGTTTGTCCGCCGCCGAATTTCTTGACAGCACCGCGCCGCTCCGTGTATGGAATATCTTTATCGGGATGCCCGGCCATGGCATGGGTGCTGGCCCGGGACGTGCGGAAGCGCTCTGCTTCTGCGGAGGGTTGATGAAAGCAGCCAGAAACGAACTGATCCTCGATGTGGCGGCTGAAGGGTTCTGGGACTGGGACATGCAGGCCGATCGGGCCTATCTGAGCCCACGCTATTGCGAGCTGATCGGTTATTCACCGGCTGAAACGGTCTTCGATAGTGCCTTTTTGAAGTCGATCGTCCATCCCGACGACCGGGAGCGGGTCTTTGCCACCATTGAAGCGCATTGCCAGGGAAAGAAAGGTCTTTCGGTCATCGAATACCGGGTGATCTCCCGGGACGGGACTGTCCGCTGGATCGAGGGGCGCGGCAAGGCCGTCGAATTCGATAACCTGGGGAGCCCGACGCGGATGGTCGGCACCATTGTCGATATCTCGACCCGCAAACATGCCGAAGAACAGCTGCGCCTGTCGGAACAGAAGTATGCCTCGGTATTTCACACCTCGCCCGATGCAATCATCCTCACCAGCCTTCGTGACGGCACGTACCTGGAGGTCAGTGAAGCGTTCGCCCTGATGACCGGCTATACGCTCGACGAAACGATCGGCAATTCTTCGTTGTCGCTCAATATCTGGGTCAACCCGGCCGAGCGGCAGCGTTTCATGGTTGAAGTTGAACAGCAGGGGGTCGTCAGGGGGATGGAGGCCGAGTTCCGGCGCAAGGACGGTACGTTCTTCACCGGTCAGTTGACGGCCTGCCCGATCGAGATCGAAGGCGAGCCGTGCATCCTCAGTGTCGCCCGCGATATCTCGGCGCACAAGCAGGCGATGAAGGCACTCCGCGACAACGAAGAGAACCTGCGGACAATCATGGACGCCATGCCGGTCTGTATTGCCATCACCGACGGCACGACGATCGAATACCTCAATCGCTGCTTCATCGAACATTTCGGCTATGGGGCCGAAGAGATCCCCACCGACGATGAGTGGTTCCGCCGGGCCTATCCGGACCCGGAGTACCGCCAGGCGCTGACCAGTACCTGGCGGGCGGACCTTGTTGCCGCCCGGCTCAACGGGACTCCGCTGGCTCCCCGGGAAGCCCTGGTCACCTGCAAGGACGGCACGGTCCGGCAGACGCTCGCCAACACCCAACTCATCCGGGACCGTATCCTGGTGATCTTCACCGATCTGACGGAGCACGAACGGGTCCAGCGGGAGCTGCTCAAGATCCAGAAACTGGAATCCCTCGGCGTGCTGGCCGGCGGGATCGCCCATGACTTCAACAACATCCTCACCGGGATCATGGGGAATATCTCCTTCGCCAAGATGCTGCTCGACCCCGGGCACGAAGCCTGCGGGCCGCTCGACCGGGCCGAGAAGGCGTCGGGGCGGGCCGCCGACCTGGCCCGGCAGCTGCTGGTGTTTGCCAAGGGGAGCCAGCCGGTCAAGCGGATGCTCGACGTGCGCAAGGTGGTGGACGATGCCGTTTCGCTGGCGCTGAGCGGCACCCCGGTCAAGGCAGAGTTCGAGATGCCCGCCGAACTCCATGCGGTTGAGGCCGACGAAGGGCAGCTCAGCCAGGCCTGCCACAGTATCGTCATCAATGCGGTCGAGGCGATGCCGGAAGGGGGGAAGCTGACCGTTTGCGGCGAGAATCTCGTTCTGGACGAGCGGAACGCGCTCGGTCTCCCCGGCGGGAATTACGTCAGGATCACCTTCACCGACCAGGGCTGCGGCATCTCCGAAGAGGACCAGAAACGGATCTTCGACCCGTATTTTTCTACCAAGGCCGGCGGAACGGGACTCGGGCTCGCTTCGACCTATGCTATTGTCGCCAAGCACGGCGGCCGGATTACCGTTACTTCGACCGTTGGCGTCGGCACGGTCTTTACCATCTATCTCCCGTCGAACGGCACGGCGGAGACGGCCCACCACCAGGCGAATTCGGTCGCGACGGTTGACCGGTCGGCAGAGACCATCCTGGTAATGGACGACGATGAGATGATTCGCGAACTGGCGACCATTACCCTGCGCCGGGCGGGGTATGCGGTGACGACCTGCGCGGACGGCGACGAGGCGATCGCCCTCTACCGGGTGGCGCTGGCGGGGGGGGCGCCCTTCACGGTGACGATCATGGACCTGACCATTCCGGGCGGCATGGGGGGCGTGGAAGCGGCCCGCCGCATCCTGGCCATCGATCCGGCGGCGGTGTTGATCGTTTCCAGCGGCTATTCCGAAGACCCGGTGATGGCCAACTTCAAGACCTACGGCTTTTCCGCCGCTATCGAAAAACCGTACAAGGTCGAGGATATCCTGCGGACGCTCCGCTCGCTCAAGGAACGGACGGTAAACCGTTGAGCAGTGCGGCCCGCCATGCCACGAATAAGGAGTTGCCCCATGCATGTGCTCGTTGATCTCTGTCTTGTGCCGATCGGGGTCGGCGTTTCCCTGTCGCGCTATGTCGCCGCCTGCGAAAAGGTGGTTGCCGAAGCCGGGCTGAAGAGTTCGCTCCATGCCTACGGCACGAACATCGAGGGGGAGTGGGATGCGGTTTTCGCCGCGGTGAAGCGTTGCCACGAGGTGGTCCACGAGTTGGGGGCCCCGCGCATCACCACCACCATCAAACTCGGCACCCGGACCGACCGGGTCCAGACGATGGAAGACAAGGTGCGGAGCGTTCAGGAAAAGCTCTGAGCCGCAGCGGATGCCCGCCGGCCGGCCGCCCTTGCCGGGCGGGGCGGGGAGTTGCCGGCGATCACGGGAGGAGAAGAGGATATCATGGCTAATGCCCTGGAAAGATTTAAAGCGAGCCTGGACAACGGGGTTATCGACCGCGCGCTGCTGGCGGAGGTGGAGAACGAGTATCGCGAGCATAAAGAGCGGCTCGATGCGCTCGAAGAGCTGCTGATCATGATTGTCCGGACTGGTTGGCCCTGGGATGAGGAGGGGGAGCCGAACGCGCTGTTCCATGCCGGCAAGGACGGTTTCGTCACCGCCATTAGCGAGGCGCGCCACCTGCTCGGCCTCGATTTCCGCAGCCGGCTCACCCGGACCGAACCGCGGACCTGAGCCGACCGTTGCCTCCGGGCCGCCAGCGAAAAAAAGCCCGTAACCTTTCGGTTACGGGCTTTTTCCTGGCCGGACGATGAGTTTACTTGATCCAGGGGGCGCCGACCGGCAGCTTGATGCCCGATTCGGCGGCGACCGTGGCCGCCATCAGGTAGAGGGCCAGCGTACCGCAGACCAGCAGGATGTAGGCAGCGGCGGTGCCGGCAGCGGCGATGCCTGCCAGTTCCTTGACGTCGAGGCCGACGAAGCCGAGCACCAGCGTCAGGAAGGTGAGGGCCAGCGCGGTGTGGTGCTTCATCGAGATCAGGAAGAGGATCAGGGTGAAGATGGTCCACATTACCAGGTAGAGTCCGAGGTCGGTGCCGGAGAACTTCATCAGCGGGTAGCTCTTGTCGAGGTCGGCGTTGGTGCCGAAGATCAGCATCAGGCAGAGGGAGATCCAGAAGACGCCGTAGCCGGTGAAGGCGCAGAAGCCGAAGTTGTTGCCGGTCCTGAATTCCATGAAACCGGCGACGAGCTGGGCGGTGCCGCCGAAACAGAGGCCGAGCCAGATAACCGGGGCGATGCCGCAGATCCCCAGGTTGTGCAGCTGCAGAAGGATTGTCGTGAGACCGAAGCCGGCGAGACCTACCACTGCGGGATTGCCCATTTTCATTTCGTTCATTGTCGTTCTCCTTTTTGGTTAAGAGTGATCAGCCCAGAATTTCTATTAGCCCAGCGATGAAACAATCTGCGGTCGTTTCCGACACCTCCTTTCCTGTTTGTGTTGGTCAAGCGGATGCCTTTGCATAACCGAACTTCATCGACAAAATTTCCGCGTACTCGTTGAGCGAGGGGATGATCTCCTGTTCGAGCCGGTTCTGGAGCATCCGGAACGACGGCCCGAGCATGGTGAGCGCCCCGATCACCATCCCCGCATAATCCCTGATCGCCACGGCCACGCTGCTGATGCCGTCGCCCAGGGCGTCCCGGTCGACCGCAATGCCGCTGGTGCGGATCTCGTCCAGTTCCGATTCCAGCAGGTCGAGGTCGGCGCTGCCGCCCCGGCGCCCCCGCCTGGTCATCAGCTTCTCCAGCAGCTCGCGCGAATCGAGCGCTTTCAGTACCTTCCCCGGCGCGTTGGTGGCGAAGGGGAATTTCTTGCCGACCAGCGGCGCCGCCTTGATGTGCCGGTCGCAGTCGACCATGTCGACGAATACCACTTCATCGTCCTTGATGACGGTCATGTAGACTGCTTCGCCGTGTTTGCGGGCCAGCTCTTCCATGAGCGGGTGGGCGTAATTGACGAGGTTTGCATTGCGGAGGAATTTCTGTGCCAGGGCGACGGAGCAGACGCCGAGCCGGTAAACACCGCTGCCCTTTTCCTGCTCCACCAGCCCCCGTTCGCACAAGGTTGCCGCCAGCCGGAACGCCTTGTTCCGGTTCAGGCCGATCTGCGTCGCCAGTTGGGCCATGGACAGGCCGTTGGTCTGCTCCGCGAGAAGTTCGAGCATTTCGAATGCCTTATCTACTGTCTGAACGCTATAGGTGGTCTTTGCTAGTTTCATGGCTGGCCTCTCAGTGTTCGCTGTAATCGTCGCCATTCGTGCCGGGCTCGTTCCCGGTGGCATACCGTCCCGGCGCATGCGCCATGCGGAGCGGTGTGCCGGACCTGCGGTCGCGCGGCGCCGGGTGGCGGGGCGACTTCGGACGATGACGGACGGCAGAGCGCGTCAGGCGGGCATTGCGCCGTCAGTACGTCTCGCTGTGCAGGGGTGAGACCGGTCTTGTTCGAAAAGGATTACGACGGAATGACTGCTGAGAGGGGTGGTGCTCGGGCGGAAAGACGGGATACGACCTGGAGATCGCAATTCCTGGCCTCGCGGGGGGGGAGAGCCTGGTAGCTCGGCGCTACGGCAATGACCAACGGTCGGCTGGGGACTGCATCGAACCCCTGGTCGTCGTCGGCCTCCTGGGTGGCCTTGCTGATCTGTTCGAGGATAGCGGTCGGCCGCTGCTTGAAGCTGGCCTGGTTCAGGCAGCTGTAGCCCAGCCGGAAAAAGATGGCGAAGAGGAGCAGCAACGATACGGTCGCTGTCAGCGAGATCCTGCCTTGAATGTCTCTCGTCCTCATTGCCATTGTGCCAACCATAATGTCCGGAGATTTTTCAACTGCCGCACCAGTTGCCGATGCCACTGGTGCGGGCGGCGGCCGGTAATAAAACAGTTTGTTTACAAAATAAATATAACAGCTTTATATTTATTGCAAGCAAAAATTTTGCATGGCGGTGAAAAATGCCCGGTCAGCGGGCCGTGTGGCGTAATATCCGCATTTTAAACTATTATGCGCGGGGCGGTGGTGTTGGCAACGTGGTGGGCCAATTTTAAAAAAACGTTAGAATTGATGGGCAGCTTTCTGCACGAGCGGAGTTGCCGGTGGCGATCTCAAACGCGATTAGTTGACAGGCAGGGGCGAACGGGAGCCCAGCGCTCAGGCGGTTCGTTCGGCCATTGCGGCGATGATCGTGTGCAGCTTCTTCGCATCGGCCCGTTCCATGGCCTTGCCGGTGATGCTGCTTTTCGGGCTGCGGCGGCGGTCGCCGGATGGATAGACCGTGCATTCGATAACTACCCCGTCACTCTCCAGGTAGAAATGCGGGTAATCGATGAACTCGCTGCCGTAGCGGACGGTCACCGTTTCGCTGCTGAAGGGGATTCCCTGCCGTTCCAGGTATGCTTCGACCTCTTCCGGCGTATCGGCGAAGAGGTGCAAATCGATGTCGCTCCGTTCGGTGACCGCGCCGCTCAATACCGAGCCAACCAGGTAGGGGCGAAACGGCGCCAGCGTCTCCAAGGCGTCGAGCGCCAGGAGGCGCAGCCTGAGCAGCCGCTCCGGCCGTGCCTCGTCCCGGAAGTCGATCAACCGCTGTAGTTCGGCGTGAATCTCGGCGTTGGTGGGGAGATGGGAGCCGAGGGCGAGGGCTTTGGCGGCGCCGAACTGCCGAGCCGCCTTCCGTTTGGCGTCGCGGTATTCCCGCACCCCTTCCTCGGCCATCAGGCGGGCCGCCTCGTGGGCAATGAGCTGGCGAATCCGGTCGGTGGTCCGCATCGACAAGTGCTCTCCCGGGCCGTTCACTGGCCCGGCACGGTCGGCAGGCGGAGGGCCTGGTCGATCCCCCGGCCGATCATGATGTCGCCGCCGAGGAAGATGGTAACGATGGTTCGGGCAAGGGCCTTCAGCATGGCGCCACCTGCCGTTGGTCACCCGTCCGGAGTCGGGGTCAGGGGAAAGTCTGTCCGGTCGGACGGATCATGATCTCGTTGACGTTGACATGGGGCGGCAGAGTGAGGAGCCAGTGGATGCCGTCGGCGATGGCCTGCGGTTCGAGGAGCTTGCCGAACTGGGCCACTGACTTGCCGAAATTCTCCTCGTCGTAGCCGGCCACCCCCTGGAAGCCGCTGACGACGATCCCCGGCATCACCAGCGAAACGCGCACCCCGTGCGCACAGACCTCGCGGCGGAGCGCCTCGGCGATGGCGCCGACGGCGAATTTGCTGGAGCCGTAGAAGCCGCTGAACGGGGAGATGTTCCTCCCCACCGCCGAACCGATCACCACGATGTCCCCCTGGCGCCGCCCGACCAGGTATTGTCCTGCCCGCCGCAGCAGCCGGGCGACGCCGAGGACGTTGGTCCGGTAGATTTCCTGCCAGGCCGCTTCATCGCTGTTCAGGATGCCGCCCGCCAGGCCGCGGCCGGCGTTGGCGACGACAATGTCGTAGCGGCCGCCGCCGTCGCTCCACCCCACCGCCCGTGCCAGCAGGCGGTCGATATCCGTTTCGTTTCCCGCATCCCCGGTCACCGTCAGGGCCTTGCCACCTGCGGCGGTGATCTCCGTCGCCAGCTCCGTCAGCCGTTCTTCCCGCCGGGCGAAGAGCACCACCGCCGCTCCGTCCCGGGCCAGGGCCAAGGCCGTTGCCCGGCCGATGCCGGAACTGGCACCGGTCACGATTGCCGTTTTTCCTGTCAGTTGATTACTCATGGTCGCTGTTCTCCTTCCCGGGGCATTGCCGCCGGCGCGGTCTATTTCGCTGCCATCTGCGCCAATGCCGCTTCGGCGCCCCGCTGGATCTCCTCCGGCGTCAGCTCCCTGGTCCGGCTGGCGAGGCTCCAGCTGTAGCCGAACGGATCGCGCACCGTGCCGACCCGGTCCCCCCAGAACATGTCGTCCACCGGCATGGTGAGCGTGGCGCCGGCCGCCACCGCCGTTGCGATGGCCTCGTCGACGTTTGCCACGTAGAGGTAAAAATTGACCGGCGAGCCGCCGGTGGTCTCGGCGCTCCGGCACGGCTGCTGCGGGTGCTCTTCGCCCATCATCATGAGCGAGTCGCCGATGGCGATCTCGGCGTGCATCACCCCTTTACCGCCGGGACCTGGCATGACGAACCGCTCCACGGCGCCGAATGCCCGCCGGTAGAAGTCGATCGCCTTTCGGGCATCCTTGAAGATGAACATCGGGGTAACGGTGCGATAACCTTCGGGAATTGCCAGTGCCATGGTAATGCTCCTTTTACGCTGCCGCTGTCCGGCCGGGGATTTATCGTGGTGGCTTCCTAAGAATGATAGGTCATCAGCCGGGCCTGTCAACGGGAGGCGGCGGAGCCTGGAGGTGGTGGGAAGAGGTGGGGATTTGCGCGGGGGAGGGTGGGGACTTGGGCTAGAGGCTTGTGGGTCGGTCACCTCCAGGATTTCCCGTGCCCCGTCGGTTACTAGCACCTCGTCGCCGATGCTGAGAATTTAGCGATGGCGGAGCGAGGCGAGGGCGATATCGTTGTCCCAGTGGAAGAAGGACACCCAGCAGCCGTTTTCCTTAGTGATGGCAACGGTCCGGTCCCTTGATCCGGTATCGACCAGCACGATCTCGCCGGCCACTGTCGCCGGCGACTCAGCCTAATACCGTTCGCCGTCATGGGCGAACATTACTACCGACAGTCTGGGGAGAACGTGGAGCATAATAAAGATTGCGCCCACCGAGAGGTCGGTTGGGCGTTTCCCGGCGCTGTTTGCATCTTGGGCGTCATCGTACTTTGTCCCAAAAGTAACGAGAACCATTTTTGCATGGGCTGGGTAGATGAACTGTAAAATTTTTTTACGCGTAAAGAATTTTTACAGCATTATAACTGATTGATCTGAAATCACAGGCAGTGGAACTGCTACAATCCTTAAAGGTTTCCAGTTTGACATAAAGTCTAAATATCAGGTTGAAGTTGTTCTTAACGTGGGCACGGGAGTGGAAATCCGGAGCGACAAAATTCCGGTGACATTGGGTGGGATTTTGCTCCCGGATTATAACCGCAACGGTCAGATTGACGACGAAGACGCTAAGCTGGCTATCTCCCAGGATTCTTATCATTTTTGGATAAACGACGACAACGATGAGGGAGAAACCGAAGGCGATGATATCCCGGGGAACAGCTCACCCAACTCGGAAGATAGTAATGTGAATGGAGTCCGTGACCTTGTCGACTTCTTCCCTGTATTTATCGATTTGAAAAGGTATATGACCACCATGGTCGGTGGTCCTTATAAATATTTTATCAGAACTAATCTGGGAAGCATGAATTTTGCCTATGCTCCACAGTTGATAAGAGAGAAATCTGGCAATTATCTCACAGACGTTGATACTGCAAGAGACTTAGGAGAAGTAAAAACTTACATAATCACACCTGAAGGGATTGAACTTGACACTGCCTTTATCGATAAGATCTTGGGGACTGAAGGTGCCGGCATCATTCTGGTCGAAGGGCGAAACGCTGCTAAAGATTCACTGATCCTTGATATTGTCGACTCAGGGGGGACCACTGTATTTTCATACCGGCTTAATGTCGGCCTTGCGGACGTAGAACAGATGTTCAGACATAAAAACCTCACTGCGAATGGTGTCATAACTATAGAGCCTGATGCGGAAGATCCGAGCAATCTTCTTCCGGGCAAAGCTCCCGAGAACGGCGAGCCCGATAGATTAGGCGAACCAACCAATTTCCCGGATAATGAGGCCGGCGATCCCCTGAACGAGCAGAACTTTGTCTTTGTTCATGGGTATAACGTTAATGGGCAGCAGGCCAGAGGATGGCACGCAGAGATGTTCAAACGCATGTACTGGTCGGGCTCGAAAGCGAAATTTTGGGGGGTGACATGGTATGGTTGGCGAACACAGCAATATTATCCGATATACGGGTATCGTACGTCACATTACCGCCTGAATGTCAGGCAAGCATTCAATACTGCAGGTGAGTTTAAGAATTTTGTGGCAAATGTTGGGAACAATGTAACGATAGCTGCGCACAGCTTGGGAAATATGGTAGTTCTGAGCGCGATACAAGACCACGGGCTGACTAATTTCGCCAGATATTACATGATAAATGCTGCCGTGGCACTTGAAGCACTCGATGCTGCGACGCCGACCAGCACTGACATGGATCATATCGATTGGGACGGATACGATCCGCAACTCTTCGCCTCAGAATGGTACAGGCTTTTCTTGGATGATACTCCGCAAGACGAGCGGGCAAAACTGACCTGGCGGGACCGCTTCAAGGATATTCCGTTCGAAAAAATATATAATTTTTATTCATCAAGCGATGAAGTCTTTGAGCCGCATCCGCATGACGATGTCCCGGGGACTGAAGATGTTACTCTTTTTGACTTGACGATGATTGGTCGTCAGACCTGGGCTCTGCAGGAAAAACTCAAGGGACGTAATGTGTCATTTGATGTTGGTAATGTGAACGGTGGGTGGGGATTCAATCTTGATGACTATTATAAGGAGGTGCTGGATATGAGCGCTCCAGATCCTAATTCGGTCCCCAAGGTTCATGAAAAATTGAATCCAGAAGAAACGGGATTTCTATTACAGGAGCCTCAAAGTTTACGAATCGCACCGTTTTTTCTGAAGCACAAAGATGATGGACTTCTTTATATGGAAGAAAGCGGAAGTAACTACGCAAAATTGCACAGAGATAGACTCCTTGCTGAGGCATTCCCAGCGAGGACGGGGGCAATAGGTAGGAATAATATAACTAAACTAGATAACAATAATATTGATATGCCGTTAAAATTTTCAAACAGTTTGCCGTTAGATAGGTCTGATCATTATTGGCTTCACTGCGATTTTAAAGCAAGAGCATATGTTTATGTATTTGGACTTTACAAAGCATTCTATTTAATGGGGGTTACAAATGAATAAAACAGCGTTATTTACGACTTTACAATTATTGCTATTACTTCAATTAGCAGTATATGCGTGCGCGGTGGAATTCCCACAAGCAAAATTAACATTCGAAGTAGTCGATGAAAATAATGTACCAATAGAAAATGCTGAAACAATGATTTCTACGCAAGGTATCAATTTATCAAAAAACAAATTAGATTTTATAAGATTTGAAAATGTAACAGACAAAAACGGGTTATCTCCAATAGTATTTAATACACTAGATATTATGTATTATAAAGTTGCCAAGCAAGGATTTTATAGTAGTGATGGGGAGTATAAATTTAAACATAAAAAAGCCGGACATTGGGAACCTTGGGATCCTAGAGTAAAAGTTATCCTTAGGGCAATCGGCAATCAAGTACCGATGTATGCTCGCAATATTAAAATGATAATTCCTAAAATTGGTGAGCCCATAGGCTTTGACTTAATTGTTTGCGATTGGGTGTCACCATACGGCAAAGGTAACACTGCAGATTTTATATTTAAACTGGATAAAAAAGTTGTAAGTAGAACTGATTTAGATTGTGCTATTACCGTTACATTTAACAGTCAACACGATGGCATACTACAAGTGAAAGAAAATATAAGATTTGGGAGTGAATTGAAATTGCCGAAAATTGCTCCAGATGATGGATATTCTAATAAAATTGTGCTTTATATGAATAGAAAGCCTGGGGAAGCAATGCATACCAATATAGACGATTCAAACAACTATATATTTAGGATCAGATCAGAGGTTATCGATGGTAAACTAATTAAATCAATGTATGGTAAAATTTACGGCGATATTTATTTCGCGCCGCTTAATTATAACACAGCAGCAATATATTTTGAGTATTTGCTTAATCCTGACTATTCTAAAAATTTAGAATTTGATCCGAAGAAGAATTTGTTTAAGAATCTAGGTCTATTCCAGAGATTAAACACTTATTAGTACAAAAGTACCCCGGCTTTTACATATTTTCAAAATCCAAATTTAACAAGAAATATGGAATTTTATCCTAAATGCAATCTATTTAAAAAACTAAATTCTTATCAATTGATAGGTGTGTATTGATTATCAAGGAGAATGACAATGACATGGACAAACCGGGATTTTGTGACGCTATTTATTGCTCTCTTGATGATTATATGCCCTCACAATTTGCTAGCTTTCCCGCTGGATCAATTACACATCCTTAAAATATCTTCCTTGGATGGTACCGCGGTAATTAAAATGCCCGAAGGTTTCTTGCGTGTCATTAAGCCTGGGGATGTGATCGGCAATGATGTGACGGTTAAGGAAATTGCATCAGGAAGGATCCTGTTAGAGGAGAGACATGAGAGCGGAACTGAGTTGGTAATTGTCCGTCTTGTAAATGATAAACAGCTGATTAGTCGTGTACGACGTCTTCCGGGCACCCTGCCGACCTTGACCGTGCCGGTTGTGAATAAATAGGTAAAGAATGGCGGTGAAATAGATTGATGCTACTCAATAAAGCAAAATGAAAAAACCGGTATTAGCATGTGAATGGAGCGAGCGGATTTGCTTGCTTAAACTTTATTTTGTTGGAGGGAGTATCGATGTATGCAAGCTGGCCCCGGTTCCCGTTCATATTCGGATTATTGCGTTATCTGATTCTGCTATTTGGGATGATTTTAATAACATGTCCGTCGTATGCCGACGATTATTCCGTTCGGAGTATTGGCGATTATGGCAATGTCACAGTGATGGAATTCTCCGGCAACTATGATTTAAGCACCTCTGGCGGAACCCTCAATGAACTGCCACGGCAATTGATTTCCCAGGAATTTTTCAAATCACATCAAGATATCTACGATTTCATCGTTATTTTTACCAATTTTGACTTTCAGTTGGCGCCCGGTATGACTGCCTTCTATGTGGGAGTCAAGAACGACGTTCTTGGCATCGGCCGTGAACTATTCGACAATTCCTCTCGTTACGGCAGCACCGGCAAGCTACAGGGAACCATTGACATGGGGAATGTTGCACGTTTGACGGTTGATCCCCTTAATCCGGTCTTCGAACAAACGTTGAGTGCCCTGAGCCATGAGCTGTTGCACCGCTGGAGTTCATATGTCAGCTTCAAGGACCATGATGGTTTGGTTAGTAAGGCTTTACTCGGATGCGCCCACGGGGACGTTGGTCACTTCTGCCAACTTACATAGGATAACTACCTGAAAAACCGTGCCGCGAGCAGCACGTATCGACATATCTGGCGAGCCTTAGCGGAGACTAGGAGGAAAGACAAAGGGTCAAGTCTCCAAAATTCAAAATTGAATTTTGGAGACTTGACCGTACGTAGTAACAGTTGAATATCTCACGGGTTTAAGTCCCGCCCGGGGAGTTGTCCGTTCGCCCCGGTAGCTCAAGGGAGTGGCGTTCTGGCAACAGGGGGTCATAAGTTCCCAATTGGCAAAACAGCAGGCCGTAACGTAAGTGAACCCAGGTGTAGCCTCGTAACTTGCTTTGGAGATGCCGACCCTGTGGTCAGATGGGGAAGGCCGCTGTTCGCAGGCCCTGATAACGGAATCGGCCAGTGAGATCTTCCGGGGTAGCAGGGACGGCATGTTGCGGAAGAAGAGGACGAGGACGGTAAAACTGCTTGAAACCATAGTGCGAGAAGTTAACGCAACCGTGAGAGGATGGGCTGGCTACTTTCACTACCATAACTGTAGCAGGGCGCTCAAAGCCGTTAAGTATCATGTAGAAGAACGACTGCGGACCCATCTACGCAAGCGGCACAAAATCAAAGATAGGGGCACCGGGTATTACCGATTCGGCAACCGGACGCTCTACGGGAAATACGGACTGTACAAAGTGCCGACAACAGCGGGTTGGACTAAAGCGCATGCCTTGTCGTGAAGAACATCGGAAAGCCGTGTGCGGGAAAACTGCATGCACGGTTTGATGAGGGAGGGCAGGGTAATACCTGCTCCCCACTCTACCCTGCAAACACTGACCCCTGCAAACACACGGGCAAAGCTCCCGAGTACGGCGATCCCGACCGCACGCTGATGCGCAACCTCTCCGATCCTCGGGGAAACGAGGAGTGGTTCATCCGAAGTTTTCCGGATGGAGTCCACCTTACCACTTGCCAACCAGCCTAATCTGCCGACCGGAAGCGGAAATCCACAACTGACCATTGACCAGTTCGGCGGCAAACGCCCCAGCCACAGCCCCCAGGGCGTCGGCTGCCACGTCATCCCAGCCGAAATGGTCGCCGGTAAATTCATCGACAATTTCATTGATCACCCCCGGAACCAACGCTATCCCGGAAGCAGTCACCGTCCGCTCCCCCGGCCCCATCTGCCCGGCGTAGTGGTACAAGGCGGTATCGGCGGCGATTCCCAATACTGAACCGGTCCAGAAATGCGGGATATTGGTGCGGTCGACAGCGAAAGCCGGGATGGGGAGCAGCAGCAACAGCACGATAATCGCCTTTCGCATGGCAGTTCCTTTTGTCGGGGAATGGTTATTCGCTAGTATTATGAATAGATTATCATTCTAGGCGGAAAGGACAACCGCAGGGCCGGCGAATCGTGCTGCGCCTGTGATCGCGGGCGGCGGTCGAAGGGCTGGTTGTCGTGCCGGGCGCGGATGTGGCCGGTACCATATCCTTGACCGTTAGAAGCCTGATGACAAACGGCTCGCTGAGGGTTATCCTTTGTCGTTAGCACTGTTTACCTTCCTCACCCCAGGAGCTTCCCATGTCCCGTTGTCGTTCCCTGGTTCTGCTAATCCTCTGGCTGGTTCTCGTCTGTGCCTCGTCGGCTCTGGCGGCGGAGCGGGGGCTGTGGTACGTGGTCCGGTCGAAGACCGATACGGCCTATCTTGTCGGTTCGATCCACGTGGGGCGGGCGGATTTCTACCCGCTGCCGGACCCGCTCGAACAGAGTTTCGCCGCAGCCGGGCCGCTGGTGATGGAGCTTGACCCGGACAAGCTGAATACTCCGGATGTCCAGCAGCGGTCGTTGCGGATGGCGCTCTATCCGGAGGGCGATTCGCTGCGCAACCATGTGAAACCGGAAACCTACCGGCGGGCGCTGGAAGAGGCGGGGCGGCTCGGACTCCCCGAGCCGGTGCTGAACCGCTTCAAGCCGTGGATGCTGGCGGTGACGCTGCAGGTGTTCTGTTTCCAGAAGGCGGGCCTGGCGCCCGATTACGGTGTCGACCGCTACTTTGCCCGGCGGGGGAAGGAACTCGGCAAGCGGCTGGTTGAGCTGGAGTCGGTCGATGCCCAAATGGCGCTGATGAACGGCTTCAGCCCTGCCGAGGCGGAGGATTTCCTGCTCGGTACCCTTCAGGATCTGGCGGACGGTTCGGCGATCGACGGGATGATCAAAAGCTGGCTGGCGGGGGACGCGGCGGGCCTTGAGGCGGTGATCATGAAGCCCTTGCAGGAGTATCCCGAAACGGCATCGATCTATGAAAAGCTCTTTTTCAGCCGCAATCGGGCAATGGCGGCCGGGATCGAGCGACTGATGACGGAGCGGCAACGGCCGTTCGTGGTGGTTGGTGCCGGCCATCTGGTGGGGCAACAGGGAATCGTCGAAATCCTCCGTCGCAAGGGGTACCAGGTGGAACAGCAGTGATGGGGGGGAGTGCTCAGGCGATGTAGAGCGGGCCAACGGCTTCCAGGTAGGTCAGGTAGAGCCGCAGGTCGAATTCCAGCTGGTGATAAGCCGGCTCGATGTGGTTGCAGAGCTGGTAGAAGGCCTTGTCGTGGCTTTTCTCCTTCAGGTGGGCCAGCTCGTGGACGACGATCATCCGCAGGAATTCCGGCGGCGTTTCCTTGAAGAGCGCGGCAATCCTGATTTCGTGTTTGGCCTTCAGTTTGCCTCCCTGGACCCGCGAGACGAAGGTGTGCAGTCCCAGCGCATCGTTGATGACATTGATCCGGCCGTCGTAGCGCACCTTGCTGAGCGGTGGGGCGGTGCGGAGAAATTCGTTCTTGATCGCCACCGCGTAGTCGTACAGTGCCCGATCAGTCCTGATTTCGTGGCCGGCCGGGTATTTCTGCCGCAGGTGGTCCCCCAGCCGTCCTTCCGCCAGCAGCCGGCGAACCTGGTCGACGATCTTTTCCGAATATCCTGCCAGATAACTCAAGCGCTGCATCGTTTGCGTCGTTTCCTTCCCGTGATCTTCCGCCTTCGCCGGCGCTCATTCTCCACTCTTTATAGCGGATGGGGCGAAACGGCGGCAAGCGGTTTCTCGATCCAAATAAATTGGGGGATGCAGCGTGTCTGCATCCCCCATGTCGTTCTGCTACTTACTAAGAAGTGTATTGACTATCCGACATAAACATCACCTCCCCCTTGATGGGGGAGGGTGTTGTCGAGGAGTCGGGTTTCGCTTTTGTAACTGCTGTGTTCTGCTAGCGGTGCATGGCCCGGACGCTGTAGTTGCTGTGGCAGACGTTGCAGTTCCAGATCCAGAAGTTGTCGCCCTGGAGCTGTTTGGTGATGACCGTGTCGGCCGGATTGGCGGTGGTGTACTCGGCGTGCGGGCCGTTGTGGCAGGCCTCGCAGTAGATCCGGTTGTTCATGTCGCCGTCGGGGCCGTTCTGCAGCAAGGAGTTCCGGTAGAGGGTGTTGGCGTTCTCCTGGTGCTTGGCGTCGTGGCAGTTGCCGCACTTCGGCTCCTGCAGCCAGGGCTGCCGGCCGTTCTGGACCGAGGATGCCATGGTGTTCATGTCGCCGTGGCAGTCATGGCAGTTCTTGCCGGCTCGGGCCATGACGCCGCGCATGCAGGCGGTCTTCGGCCCGGGGTGGCAGTTGTAGCAGTCGGGGGTGAGGGCGGCGGCAGTGGCGGTGGCCTTCATCTTGTCCTTGTGGAAGTTGTGCATCGCCAGCGAGAGGCTTTCGACGCCGGCTTTGCCCGGGGCGCTCAGGGCGTTGTCGGCGTGGCATTCGGAACAGCGATGTACCTTGCCGCTCCAGTAGTCGGCGACCAGGGTGGTGTTGCTGTGATCGTCGTGCTTCTGCAGGATGTCGAGCTGCGGATTGCTGCCGGTGTGGCAGTTGCTGCACATCATTTCCGTCGAAACGGGGGTGACGACGTTGGTGGTCTGGAGGACCTGGCCGCTGCTGTTGGTGACGGTGATCACCGCGGTGCCGTAGGGGTCCCAGGTGCCGTCGTCGTCATAGGGGGTGATCGGGATTCCTTCGGCAACGAACCCTTTGCCATTGGCGTCGAGCTTCATTGTGCCGGAGAGCGGGGTGCCGGTGATGCCGGTATTCGGCGCCACGTTCCAGCCGAACTGGGCGGCGTAGTCCCAGAAGTTGGTGTGCAGGGTGGAGTTGGTCTTTTTCGGGAACGAATAGCTGACGGTGATCCCGGAGGTGACAAGGCTCGATTCGCCGCCGTGGCGGAATACCTGGACGTGGAGGGTGTTGAACGGCGGCAGGACGCAGAAATATGAATAATCGTCCTGGTCGCAGTGCATCCCCAGGTCGTTCCAGGCGAAGACGGCATAGCTCATGGCCGAGGCGGGGATGTACTGGTTGCCGTAGGCTTTGGTCAGGCTCCAGTTGACCGGGGTTGCCGCGCCGGAGACAACGGTGCAGATCTGGTAGGTCTGCTGGTAGCCGCTTTTCGTGACTGACAGGGTGTAGTTGCCCGCGGCCTCACTCAGGGTGTAGCTGCCGGTCGAGCTGGTGGTAGCGGTGTGGGAACCGTCGCTGATGGTGGCGCCGGAGATGGCGGCGCCGGTAACGATGTCCTTGACGACACCGGTGATGGCGGTGGTTGTCGAGGTGCTTCCCGAGGTGCTCCCGGAGGTGCTTCCGGTGGATGAGGTTTGGCCGCTATGCCATTCGGTTTCCGCCAGCGTGCCATTCGCCATGGCAAAGACGAACGACAGGCCGACGAGGACGGAACATACCTTTTTCATTGCTGCTCTCCTTGTGTTTAAAGTGCGTGGATACTGCCGGGTTCACTGCCAATCAACCGATCTGGCGCCTTCGGCGGGTTCGTCGCACCCTGCCGCGGCGAGGGATTTCTTTCGCTGTTTTCGCTCACCTCCTTTCGCTGCGGTCCCGATACCGCGGCCCGGCCGTCGTCCCTGCGGCCCGACCCGGCTACCAGACTTTGATTTTCCAGGCACCGTTTTCCCGTACCAGCTGCTCGGTTACCCGAACGGTGGTCGGCTTGCTGCGGTGCAGCTTCGCCGAAGGGGCAAAGGTCAGCAGTGCCACCGCCTCGGCGCTGTCGCCATTCTGGCGGAGCGAGGTGATTTCGTAGCTGCTCAGTACCGAGGCTTCGGCCCGGTGTTTGACGAAGTCGTCTTTGGTGACCTTGTCCCGGTAGCGTTGGTAGTAGCAGTCATACGTCGCGGCATAGTCCTGTTTCACCGCCGTCGAAAAATACCGGTCCAGGGCGGCCTGCGGCGTGCTGCCGCCACTGGTGCTACCACTGCCGTTATTGACGCCGGTGCTGCATCCTCCCAGCGCTATCGCCGCGAAACACGCCAGCAGTGTCAGCCCTTTTCTCCATCCCATCGTCGTCTCCTTTCGGGGAAATTCCCTGTCTCGCCGGTCTGCCGTCGCCGTGCTCCGGGCACAAAAAAACCGGGGGCCTCATATCCTGTTGCGATATTTCGGCGACCCGGCTGTCTCGGTGAGACCCTGTAGGCTTTCCGTCCCATCCTCGCGGATGGTTTAGTATTGTCGTCTATCTCTGATTCGGGGGCGGCGTGTGCCGCCCGCTGCATGTCGCGAATCGTGCTGTTGTGTCGCTCGGGTATCCTCGTGCAATCTGCCGGGAAGCATCCGGCGGTAGCGCACAAAAAAGCCGGGGGCCTCATATCCTCTGGCGATATTTCGGCGACCCGGCTGTCTCGGTGAGACCCTGTAGGCTTTCCGTCCCATCCTCGCGGATGGTTTAGTATTGTCGTGTATCAGTTTTGTGCAAGTTTTGTAGCTGATTTTAGAATATGAATATTACGATGGCAACTAAAATTTTACTCATTCTCGGCAGATAGCGATCTGGCTCGTCGGCCGTCAGCCGTGGCTCTGTGGGGGATGCTTCGTTGTCGGCCGGTTGTTCCCGACAACTTTAATGAAATTCAGCACGTCTGAAAGGCTGCTTTCCTGTCCGCCATGGCCCGGGCAGGGGGGCGATTTAGCGCTTGTCTGCGGTGAAACAGGTGCGCTATGGTGTTGTGTAAAATATGAATATCTAAATCGTTGGAGGTGTTATGCAGGCAAAGGAACTGGCACGGCTGCTCAAGGGGAAGGAGCAGCCGTGCATAATCGACGTCCGGAGCGGCTTCGAATACAAGACGGGCCATATCCCGGGGGCGGTCCATGCCCCGGGGTGGAAAATCCTCTTCCGGCTGGCGAAACTGCCGCGGGAAAAGGAGGCGCTGCTGGTGGTGACTTGCGAGCACGGCCCCCGCGCCCAGCTTGCGCGCACCCTCCTCGGCTCCCGGGGGTACCGGCGGGTGGAACTGCTCGACGGCCACATGTCAGGCTGGCGGCGGGCCAATCTGCCGCTGGAGAAGTGATTCGGCAGCTCAGGCGCCGCGGCCGACCAGGTCGACGATGATTGCGGTCAACAGGGCGACCAGGTAGAGGAGCGAGGCGGCAAAGGCTCGCCGGTAGCGGCTGGTTGCCACCAGGTAGCGAAAACAGGCGCCGAGGAAGGCGAGGCCGAGCAGCAGGGCGATGCCGGCAAAGCGGACGGAGCAGCAGCCGAAGGCCCAGAGGGCGAGGGACGCGGGAACCAGCGCCGTGGCGTAAAGGAAGATCATGATGGTGGTGTAGGTCGCCCCCCGCACCGCCGGCAGGGCCGGGATGCCGGCACGGCGGTAGTCCTCCCGGTAGTGGAGCGCCAGGGTCCAGAAGTGGGGCGGCTGCCAGAGGAGCATCACCAGGAAGAGCAGCACGCCGTCGAAGCCGATGGTCGTGGCGACGGCGCTGTAGCCGATCAGCACCGGCAGTGCCCCGGGGATTCCTCCCGGCACCGCGCCGTAGGGGGAACGGCGCTTCAGCCAGAGGGTGTAGACCACCGCATAGGCGATGATCGCCGCCAGGGTCAGGAGCCCGGTCAGCGGCGGCAGCAGGGTAAAGTCGAGGGCAAGGCCGAGCGCCAGTGCCCCGCCGGCCGCCACCAGGGTGGTGCCGGTGCCGACTTGGCGCAGTGCGGCGTTCCGTCGCCCCAGCCGGGCCATCCGCGCATCGCTTGCGGCTTCGAGGAGGACGTTGAGCAGCGCCGCCCCGCCGGCGGTCAACACCAGGGCGACCAGGCAGACGAGGGTGGTCCGGGGGGCCGGTGTACCGCGGGCGGCCAGCACCATCCCGGCGTAGCCCGCCAGGGCCACCGCCGCCACGATCCCCGGCTTGGCGAGGACGAACAGGGCGCCGAGCCGGGCCGGTCCGCCGCCGGCAGCCGCTGGCAGTGCCGGTTCTCTGCAGGTCAGCCCGCCGTCGATGGCCGTTCTCCTTCCGTCATTTCCACCACCCACATCCGGCCGAGCAAGAGGATCAGGAGCAGCGCCATGGCCAGATGGACCGCCGCCATGACGTAAGAGAGCCCGGAGAGGACGACGACCCCGCCGATGCCGACCTGGGCCGTTGCCAGCACCGCCAGGAGCAGGGCGGTGGCCCGGTGGCGGCCGAGCCGCCCGTCGAGGAGGGTGGCCAGCCAGAAGGTGAAGAGGGTGAGGACGATCACCGCTCCCATGGCCCGATGGGAAAACTGGGCGAGCACCTCGGCGGAGGAGATTCGGGGGAGCCAGTGACCGCCGCAGGTCGGGAAATCGGTGCAGGCGAGGCCGGAGCCGGAGTGGCGGACATAGGCGCCGAGTGCCCCCTGGGAGAAGATCAGCGCTCCCAGCGCCAGGAGCAATCCGGAACGCCCCCGCACGGCAAAAGCCGGGATGCGGTCGCGGCCGTCAAAGGCTGCCATGTAAGCGACCAGCAGGAAGACCGTCAGCCCGGTCATGAAATGGACGGTGGTCAGCTGCACCGGCAGCTCCAGGACCACCACCAACCCACCGAGAATGATCTCCACGGCGATGATCGCCACTGCCGCCACCGGTACCGCCTTCGCCGCCCCCCGGTAGTGTTTGAATCGCTGCCAGGCCAGCACCAGCAGCGAAACGGTAGCCGTGGCGGCGATCAGCCGGTGGCCGAATTCCATCCAGATGTCGAGCCGGAAGGGGGGGAGCACCCGGCCGTGGCAGAGGGGCCAGTCGGGACAGGCGAGCCCCGCTTTCATCCCCGCCACCAGGTTGCCCCAGACGAGGAGCAGGAAAAACAGGGCGAGAGTTATGCGTGCAAACATGGTGACCTCCCTGGAAAACGAGTGTCGGACCCGGCCGTTCACGTGCCGGGCAAGAACCGCCTGCCGTTAGCGGAACATGGTATCGAGCAGCGTCCCGCCGATGATCAGCGAGAGGAAAAAGAGCGGGAAGAGGGCGAAGGCGATCACCAGCCGCGTCTCATGGCGCAGATGCATGAAGTAGAGAGCGACCAGGGACGCCTTTGCCGAGGCGATGAGCAGGGCGACCGCCACGTTGCCGAGCCCCAGGTTGACGTAGGAGACGGCGAGGGTGAGCCCGGTCAGGAGGACCAGCCCTCCCCAGACGACGAAATAGATTCGGTATGCCGCCATCGTTCCCCCTTGTCTCAGCCGATCAGGTAGAGGAGCGGAAAGAGGTAGATCCAGACCAGATCGACGAAATGCCAGTAGATACCGGTGATCTCCACCGGGGTCGAATACTCCGCCGAGAATTTTCCCCGCCGCGCCAGGACCAGCATGGTCGTCAGCGCCCCCATCCCCGCCATGACGTGCAGCGCATGGAGGCCGGTCATCGTGTAGTAGAGGGCGAAAAAAATGCTCGTCCGGGGATAAATCCCGTGGGCGAAGTGGTCGCTCCATTCGAGGTACTTGATGCCGAGGAACGCCGCCGCCAGCAGCAGGGTGATAATCAGGCAGCGCTGCAGGGCCCGCTCCTTCCCCTGGCGGATGGCGGCGATGCCGATGGCGACGCTCAGGCTGCTGCAGATCAGGACCACCGTGTTCAGGGCGCCGAACAGCCGGTTGAGTTGCAGGTAGTCGCTGTGGAACTGGGCCGGATGGGCGATCCGGAACACCGTGTAGGCGGTGAAGAGGCCGCCGAAGAGCAGTACTTCGGTGGCCAGGAAGGTCCAGATGCCGAGCCGGGCCTTTTCCGGGGCGCCAGCGGGGGCGAGCGACGGTTCCGGGGGACGGCTACTCACCGGCGTCTCCTTTCTTGCCGTAGCCGTACGGCCATGTGGTGACCGTCGGGATGGTTTCAAAGTTGTCGGTGGCCGGCGGCGAAGCCGTCTGCCACTCCAGGGTGAGCGCCCGCCAGGGGTTGGCCGGCGCCGGTTGTCCCTTGCGCATGCAGCGGAGGAAATTGAGGAACATGATGGCGATGCCGATGGTCAGCACCCACGAGCCGACCGTCGAGACGATGTGCAGCGTCTGGAAGCGGGGGGGGTACTCGGCATAGCGGCGCGGCATCCCCAGGTAGCCGAGGATGAACATCGGGAAGAAGGTGACGTTGAAACCGACGATGATGAACAGCCAGGCGAGCTTGGCCCGCAGCTCGTCCAGCAGCCGGCCGGTCATCTTCGGGAACCAGTAGTGGAGCCCGGCGAAGAGCCCCATGATCGTCCCCCCCATGATCGTGTAGTGGAAGTGGCCGACCAGGAAGTAGGTGTCGTGGACATGGACGTCGGTGCCGAGGGCGCCGAGGAACATCCCGGTCAGGCCGCCGATGATGAAGTGGAAGATGAAGGTCAGGGCGTAGAGCATCGGCGAATCGAGATGGATCGATCCCTTGTAGAGGGTGGCGATCCAGTTGAAGATCTTGATCCCGGTCGGCACGGCGACGAAGAAGGTGAGGAAGGAGAAGATCACCCCGGCCACCGTCGACATGCCGCTGACGAACATGTGGTGCCCCCAGACCAGGAAACTGATGAAGGCGATCGCCAGGGCCGAGTAGGCGATCGCCTTGTAGCCGAAGATCGGCTTGCGGGCGAAGACCGGGATCACCTCGGAAATGATCCCCATCGCCGGCAGGATCATCACGTAGACCACCGGGTGGGAGTAGAACCAGAAGAAGTGCTGGAAGAGGAGCGGGTCGCCCCCCTTTGCGGGATCGAAGAAGCCGATGCCGAACAGCCGCTCGGCCGCCAGGAGCAGGAAGGTGATGCCGATCACCGGGGTGGCGAGGACGTTGATGATGCTGGTGGCGTACATCGCCCAGATGAAGAGCGGCATTCGGTACCAGGTCATCCCCGGCGCCCGCAGCTTGTGGATGGTGACCACGAAATTGAGGCCGGTGAGGATGGTCGACATGCCGGTCATGAACAGGCCGAAGGCGAGCACGGTGACGGCAGCGGCGGTCCGGGTCGAGTAGGGGGCATAGAAGGTCCAGCCGGTATCCATCGGGTTCAACAGCGAGCCGAACACCACGCAGATCCCGGCCACGAACAGCCAGTAGCTGAAGAGGTTGAGCCGCGGGAAGGCGACGTCACGGGCGCCGATCAGGAGCGGGATGAAGAAGTTGCCGAGCGACGACGGGATCGCCGGGATGACGAAGATGAAGATCATCAGCGCGCCGTGGATGGTGAAGAAGACGTTGTAGGTGTGGTCGGAGATGAAGCCCGGCCCGGGGGTCATCAGCTTCAGCCGGATGACGATGGCGAACAGCCCGCCGACCAGGAAGAAGAAGAGGGTAGTGAAGAGGTACATCACCCCGATCCGCTTGTGGTCGAGGGTGGTGGCCCAGGCGCGGAAACCCCGCTCGGTCAGGTAGCCCCGGTCGGCAAGAGGAACTGCGGCAGCGCGTTCAGTCATCGGCACCCCTTCCTCGAAGTCGGTCGGATTCCCTCAGTCCGGCAGACTTCTAATGCAGCGTCTTCAGATAGGCGATGATCGCCCGGATGTCATCGGCCGACAGCTTGCCCCGGAAGGTCGGCATGATCGGCGGGAAGCCCTTGACGATCTTGGCGTTGGGATCGACGATCGATTCCCGGATGTAGTCGTCGTCGGCGGTGACGCTCTGCCCGGTGGAGAGCGGGACGCTTTTGCCGTACAGCCCCTTGAGGGTCGGGCCGACCTTGGGGGTGCCGTCGACGGTGTGGCAGCCGAGGCAGCCCGACTGCTCCATCAACTCCTCACCCTTCTCCGCCAGCGGCTCCGTGCCGGCCTTGGCCTGCCGGGCCTTCGCCTCTTGCTGCTCCACCCACTGCGCGTAGGCGGCCGCCGGCATGACGACCAGGGTGGCCCGCATCAGCGAATGGCCGGTGCCGCAGTACTGCGAGCAGAAGATATCGTAGGAACCGACCCGGTCCGGTTCGAGCCAGAGATAGGTGTAGCGTCCCGGCAGCACGTCCTGTTTCTGCCGGTAGGCGGGGATGAAGAAGCCGTGGATCACGTCCCGGGAGGTCATGGTCAGCTTGACCGGCCGGCCGACCGGCAGCCGCAGCTCGCCGACCACCGTCCGGCCGTCGGGGTAGGTGAAGCTCCACTGCCACTGCTGGGCGGTAACGGCGATCTCGGTGGCGTGGGCCAGCGGCGATTTCAGGTCGATGAACACCACGTAGCCGTAGGCGAAGATCGCCAGGAGAAGCAGCGACGGGACGATCACCCAGACGGTTTCCAGGGTGTGATTGTCGGTGATGTACGGCGTCTCGACGTCCGGTTCCCCCTTCTTCCGCCGGTAGCGCAGGGCGAAATAAATCAGGAACCCCTGGGTGAGGAGAAAGAAAAAGATGCAGATGGCGGCAATGAAGATGAAGGCGCCATCGACTTCGCCGGCCGATCGGGAGGCTTCTCCGTGGAGGAATGTCAGTGCGGGCATAACGTCCTTCGCGCGATGTCGTTTCGGCCGTGCGTCAGCCGTTGCCGCCGGGGCGGCGGCGCTTCTCCCGCCGCCAGAGGACCAGGACCAGTCCGCCGAGCAAGAGCCCCACTGCGGAGGCGGCGGTGTTCATGATCCGTACCGCCGCCAGCACGTATTTTTTCCCGACCGGATCGTAGTGATAGCAGGAGAGGATCAGCTGGTTGATCAGCGACGAGCCGCCGATCTTCCCTCCTGCCGCCTCGATCAGCGCCAGTTTCAGGTCCCGCGGCGGGATTTCCATGCCGTAGAGGTAGCGGGCCACCTTCCCCTGGGGGGTAATGAGCAGGATCACCGACGGGTGAGCGAAATTGGCCGGCCCGAGTTTGACGTAGCGGAAGCCGACCGCCCGGGTCAGCCGCTCGATCTCCGGCTGCCGGCCGCTCAGAAACGGCCAGCGGTTCGCCGGATCGGCGATTCCCCGGAGCAGAGCATGGGATTCGCTCCATTTCCGCCGGACGATCTCCGGCGGCTCCGCCGGGTTGATGCTGACGGTGACGATCCGGAAATCGCGGTCGAGCGACAGCCCGCTGATGCCGTTCATGGTGGCCACCAGGTTGCGGAACTGCAGCGGGCAGAGCATCGGGCATTCGTAATAGTTCAGGGTGAGGATCACCGGCTGGCCGGTAAAATAGTCTCCCAGCCGCACCGCCGTGCCGTTCTGGTCCGTAAAGGGAAGATCGAGGGGGATGGCGGCCCCCAGGTGTTCGTCGACCCCGACTCCCGCCAGCACTTCGTCTTCGGCGGTGTGGGCCGTTGCTCTGGCGGAGCCGAGCAGCAGCGCGGCCAGAACGGTCAGCAATGCCAGGATGATGGCACGGCGTTGCCGGTTGCGAGCGGTCATCTGTTCTCCTCCCGTGCCGGGGATGCCGCGGCCGAACCGGCCCGGCTTTCGGTAAGTGTAGGTCATAGCGGGCAAATTGCAACGGAATGGGGGGCACTCCCGCCTTGTCGGGGCACAAAACTATGTTACTCTTTGATACAGTTGCTGTCGGCCCACGCAACATCCGGATCATCATGGCCCAGACAACACTTCATAATTCCCCCACCGGGATGACGCGCGAAGGTGCGGCCGCCTGCGGCTTTTTGCCGCTGCCGGCTCCGTTGCGTGTTTCGTCCTGCCCGTTGAAGACATTCGTCTTGCTGCTCGGTCTGATAACGATTTTGTCGCTCCTGCCGGTGACGGCCCGCGGCGCCCATCTCGTCCTGCGGGTTGGCGGCGAGCAGAATCTCCCCATTTCATCGGTCGACGAAGACGGTAAGGCCTACGGCATTATTCCCGAGCTGCTCAATTACATCGCCGCCAAAGAGGGGTGGACGATCCAGTATGTCCCCTGCACCTGGCACGACTGCCTTGCCGGCCTCGACAAGGGGGACCTGGACCTGCTGATGGCGATCGCCTATTCGCCCGACCGGGCCGAACGGTACGATTTCAACCGGGTGGCGGCGTTGTCGAACTGGGGACAGATCTATGCCGCGCCGGGGGTCCGGATCGAGTCGTTGCTCGATCTCCAAGGGAAACGAATTGCGGTGGTAAACAGCGATACGCACCAGAAGGCGTTTCGCGAGATGTTCCGCAAGTTCGGCAAGAATGCCGTCTATGTCGAAGTGGACAAGTTTGCCGACGTCTTCAGCGCCATCGCCCAGGGGCGGGCCGATGCCGGGATCGTCAACCGCTTTTTCGGCCTGGCCTACGCCGGGCGCTACCCGGTCAAGATGACGCCGGTAGTGTTCAACCCGATCGAGATTCGCTTCGCGGCTCACCCGGGAGAGAGCGACGAGATTCTCAAGACCATCGACCGGTACCTCGTCCAGTTTAAGGAGGACAAGGACTCCCCGTATTACGCGGCGCTGGATAAATGGCTGGTCGGACTCAAGCCGCGCACCGAGGTGCCGGGCTGGGTCAAGTGGGGGGGGAGCGTCCTGGTGTCGGTGGCTTTGGCGGCCTGCGCGGTGGTGCTGATCCTCCGGCGGCAGATCCGGGCGCGGACCGCGGAACTGGAGGCGAGCAAGCGCTTCAACGAGAAGATCGTCGAAACGGTGCCGGCGCTGATCTACCTCTACGATTTCGACCGGGGGCACTGCACCTACGTCAACGAACTGTCGCGAGAACTGCTGGGTTACGGGCCGGAGGAAGTGATCGCTATGGAGCCGGAGCGGTTCGTCGAACTGCTCCATCCCGACGATCTGCCGTCGCTCGATGCTTACCGGCAGCAGATGCGCACTGCCAGTTCCGCCGCCCCGCTGGAGGTCGAATATCGAGTGAAGAAGGGGGATGGGGGGTGGCGCTGGCTGCGGAGCAGGGAAACGGTATTTCGCCGCTCCGCCGACGGCCGGCCCGGGCAGTCGCTCGGCGTTGCCATGGATATTACCGAGCGGCGGCGGAGCGAGGAGGAGATCCGGCAGCTTAACGAGGGGCTGGAGCAGCGCATCCGCGAACGGACCGAAGAGCTGGAGCGGATGAACCTGAAACTGATGGTGGCGAACGAGGGGCTGGCCGCCGAGGTGCGCCAGCGGGAACTGGCCCAGGATGAGATCAGCTGGCTGAACGAGAACCTGCTGCGCCAGCGGAGCGCCCTGGAAGAGGCGAATCGCGAGCTGGAATCGTTCAGCTATTCGGTCTCCCACGATCTGCAGGCGCCGCTGCGGCACATCGCCGGCTATTCGAGCGTGCTGCTGGAGGAGTGCCACGATCAGTTGAGCGACGAGGGGCAGGATTATCTGCAGCGGATCAAGCGGGCCAGCCTGAAGATGGAGGAACTGATCGACGCACTGCTTGATCTGGCGCGGATCAGCCGCAAGAAGATGAACATGGTGCGCATCGATCTGAGCGCCATGGTTCGGGAAATCGTCGATTCACTCCGCGAGCGGGAACCGACCCGCACGGTCACCAGCATTATCGCCGACGGCGTCGTGGTCCATGGCGACGAACCGCTGCTCCGGGCGGTCATGGAGAATCTGGTCGGCAATGCCTGGAAATTCACCGGGAACAAGGCTGCAGCCGTGATCGAGTTCGGCGTTGCCGAACGGGACGGCCAGCAAGTCTACTTCGTTCGCGACAACGGGGCGGGGTTCGATATGACCTACGTCGACCGGCTGTTCGGTCCCTTCCAGCGGCTGCATGCCGCCGGCGAGTTCGAGGGGACCGGGATCGGCCTGGCGACGGTTCAGCGGATCATCAAGCGGCATGGCGGGGCCATCCGGGCCGAAGGCAAGGTGGGAGAGGGGGCGACGTTCTCCTTTACTCTCGGCGGGCAGCCGGTCGACGGCTAAGACCGGGGGCCGGGATGGTCCGGCTATCTCCCGTATTCTGTGAATAATGTAATATTTGTCGTGCTTGCTGCATCTGGGAGATGACAAGCGGGTAAATAACTGGTAAATTCCGCTTAACGTCAGCTCTGGAGGATGCGGTGATGCTCGAGGTGAAAAGCGGACAGAAGAAACATTCGGTGATGATCGTCGACGATGATGCCGATTTCCTCGACAAGGTACGGCTGCTGCTCGTATCCAACGATATCCGCGACGTATTGCCGGTCGGCGACAGTACCACCGTCCTCGACGAACTGCAACGGGGGGTCTTTTCCGCCATCCTGCTCGACTGGGTGATGCCGATCAAGTCCGGCGCCGACCTGTTGCCGCTCATCGTCCAGCGCTATCCCCACATCCCGGTGATCATCATGACGGCGGTCAACGACATCGACACCGTCGTCGACTGCATCAAGGAAGGGGCGTTCGACTACATCACCAAGCCGCTCGACTCGGGGCGGCTCCTCTCCAGCCTGCACAAGGCCTTCCAGCTGAGCGAACTCACCTCGCAGAACCGCCAGCTGAAGGAGTACCTGCTCAGCGATACCCTGGCCGCTCCCCACATCTTCACCGACATCCTCACCTGCAACAGCCGGATGCGGGCGATCTTCAAAATCATCGAGACCGTCGGCCCGACCCACCATCCGGTGCTGATCACCGGCGAAACCGGGGTGGGGAAGGAACTGATCGCCCGGGCGATCCACAAGGCAAGCGGCCTGACCGGGGAGTTTATCCCCCTCAACGTGGCCGGGCTCGACGACCTGATGTTCACCGATACCCTCTTTGGCCACAAGCGGGGGGCGTTCACCGGCGCCAACGAGCCCCGCGAGGGGTTGATCGCCAAGGCCCAGGGGGGGACCCTGTTCCTCGACGAGATCGGCGACCTGAGTCTCGAATCCCAGGTCAAGCTCCTCCGCCTGCTCCAGGAACACGAATACTACCGGCTCGGTTCCGACGTCCTGGCGAAGAGCGATGCCCGGGTCGTCGCCGCCTCCAACCGCGACTTCGCCGAACTGATCAACGACGGCAAGTTCCGGCTCGATCTTTACCAGCGGCTCTGCTTCCACGAGCTGCACATCCCGTCGCTGCGCGAGCGGAGCGAGGATATCCCCCTGCTGGTCAAGCACTACTCGAAGGAGATTGCCCGGACCCTCAACAAGGTGCCGCCGAAAATCTCGCTGGAGCTGGACCTTGCCCTCCGGGAATATGAATTCCCCGGCAATATCCGCGAGCTGATCAGCAAGGTCAACAAGGCGGTCACCTTCAACCAGAGCGGTACCCTGACGCTGGGCGACTTCCCGGGAATCCTGCCGGCATCGTCACCCCCCCGCCATGCGGTGCGGGTAAACTACGACAAGGTCTTTACCCTCCAGGCGGTCTTCGAACACTTCCCCTCGCTGGAGGATGTGGAGCGGCTGATTATCGAGGAGGCGGTGAAGGCGGTCGGCGGCAACAAGACCGCGGCCGCGGAGCTGCTCGGGATTACCCGGCCGACCCTCAACAAGCGGCTCGGCGCCGGCTGAGCACCGGTACGGCCCTGTCGTTGCCTATCCTCCCCGCCAGGTGTAAAAAATTTTTCCATCCGCTGCAAAGCCCCATGTCGCGCCACTTTACAGCCGTTTCTCCGGGCGGCGTAAAAAAAATTTACGATCCGGCAAGGTGTTGATTCTATTTGATAAACCTTGTAATGCCCGGTCCGCTGTAAAAATATTTTACGATTTTTCCCCCCTGTCGCCCCGTTCTCGCCCCCTTTCTCCGCGCCGGACCCCCCTTTTATATGCCGTTACCCGATAAATAGCTTAATGATATTTGAAAGTTATGCATTTGTTGTGCGGTTGGGCACACTCCGTGAAACAAGACCGGTACAGTCGTGAACACTTCGGCCGGCGCCGGAGCTAAAATCTCTTCCCGTTGGGCTCCTTGGGAGCGGCGTGGAGAACGGAGCGAAAATGTCCTACGATCTTAAAGGCAACATCGCATGCATCGATGATGACGAAGAGTTACTCTTTATCATGGGGATTTATCTGAAGCGGTACGGCGCCACGGTCTATACCTTCACCAATCCGGCGGAGGCCATCGAGCGGTGCAAGACCTGCCAGATGGACCTGGTGGTTACCGACTACATGATGCCGACCATGTCGGGGATCGATGTCCTGGAGAGGGTCAAGATGCTCGATCCGAACATCCCGGTCATCATCTATACCGGCGAGCCCGATCAGCGGCTGATGGAATCGTCTGCCCGGCTCGGCGCCTTCGACGTCAATATCAAATCTTACGATCTGTATCCCTTCGTTCAGGCGGTACAGCGGGGTTTGTCGCAGCGGAAAATGCTGGCGACCGGATAAACTGTCCGTTCTCCCGCTCCGGCGCGGGTCGGCGGAGTGCGGCAGGGCGGGATGCGGGTAGCAGCCATGGAAAAATCGAAAGTCATCAACTACGCCGAATGGAAGGTCATTCGTGAACGGCAACCGGGGAATGCCAGTCACCCCTTTCCAGCGCATCGTTCCAGTCGCAGCGAGCATCATCCCGTCGAGCAGAAAACCAGCCCTGGTGCCGGCATAAGCGATGCCGCGGCTTACGGGCTTTCAGCTGTCCTGCTCCATCGGGGAAATACCTCACTGATCGTTGACAAGATCGACCCGACAGTCCCCGAGCTATGTCTGCTCAATCCTACCATGTTCGAAAAAATCATCTTCGTCCAGGAACCCGACGACGAAGGACGGCTGTACGGCCTGCTTGCCTGCAGGACCCTGATGGTGCTTGTGCGCTGCGGCGCCTTCAGCCTCGTCCCCGGAACCCCGGAACGCGCCGTTCTCGACTCGTTCTCCGCCTGGCTGGAACGAAACAGCATCGTCAAGCGGGAACTCCAGTTTGCCGGACGGGGAACCTACGAACTGATCGACGAGCAGAGCGTCGTCAACTCGTTGTGGCTCTCCGCCGAGGCTAACCCCCGGTTGCAGCGTCTGTTCGATGAATGGAACAAGTGTGAGAGATAGCCGGATCGCCGTCTTCCCCCTGCCGGGCCAGCGGCGGAAAAGCCGTGGAGGGTGGCGGCCGCACCTGCTGCGGCTCCGGGGAGCCGTCGCCGATGATGTCGTCGAATTTGCTTCACCGGCGGCGATGAACGGGGGGCTGCGTCTCCATGATCACCTCCCCGATGAGCATGGCCACGAGGCGGGGCGGCGATTCCGCGAGCCCTGCCGCTGCCTGACCTGCCGCTGAACGGACGCTGTGCCCGTAGCGTCGGGTTACCCCTCAGGAGAGGACTGTGCGTAACACCTTCATTAAAGCGATACATGATCGCAAGAAAGTCCTGGTTCATTTTTTTTCGCCGGACGACCGGGAGATCCTGGTGACAAAGTGCGCACCGATCGACTGCTGGTCGGTAAACGGCGGCGAGAGTTCCCGCATCTCTTACGACCTGTGGGATTACGAAGCCCCCGGTAATCAGGGCGCCATGACTCTCCCCGAGGAACTGATCGTCAATATCGAGATCCTCGACGAGCCATTCGATCCTGCCGAGTTTGCCGACTGGCCGCGCCGCTGGGTTGTGGCGCGGGACTGGCGGCAGGCGCCGTCTGCAAATGGGAGCATGGCCCGGCCCGGTTGATCCGGCGCCTGGGCCGGCGGGCTGTCCAGCAGTGCGTTCGCCGGCGACAATCGCCGTTGTCTGGCCGTTGCCGCCGGACGCGAGCGGTACGGAAGGGTGGCCTGGGCCGGCGACAATGGTGGCCGGTTGCGGAATACTGCAGGAGAACGGGGGATGGCGTTATTGCCATCCCCCGTTTTTTGTCGCCGGCGGTGCTTCCCTATTCGAGATGGCAGGCGAGGCAGAGTCTGTTGCCTTCCATGGTGGTGCGGAGAAACGGCGGATTGTCGTTGTCGTGACTGGTGTGGCAGGTAGCGCACTCGATGGTCCGCTCGCCCCGTTCGCTCGGAAAGAGCGGCAGACCGTTCAGTACCGCCGTGGTCTGCATCACGTACCTTCCCGAGGAGAGGTAGATCTCCCCGAGCCGGTTCGCTTCGCCGCTGGCGGTAACGTTGAAGTTGACCGGATGGTGACGTTTGAGGTCGGGGCCGAGCCGGGTGGGGCGGCCGGGGGCAATCCCCGTTTCGCCGTTGCTGCCGCTGACGATGCTGTTGCCGTCGAGGGGCTGGATGCGGAGATTCGAGCCGCCCAACTGGCTGCCATCATGACAACTGAGGCAAAGCAGGGAGATGCTGTCGGCACTGAAGCCGTTGCGGACTGCCCTGTTCTCCATGGTTGTCGAGGAGTAGAGGCGATACGACACGGCGGCGACGGTACCGGGGAGACGGTTCCATAACGGCGCCGGCTGGACCGGGCTGTGCGGCGTATGGCAAAAGATGCAGACCATCTGGGTGCCTGACGCATCGGTCTTGTATTCACCGGTGCCGGTGCGGGCCAGGTTATGGAAGGAGTTCGCCACGGAGTCGGCAAAGGCCGCCGGTGTCAGGGCGAACGCGAGGATAGCGAGAAATGCCAGCGTCTTGTTCATCGAGTGATCTCCCTTTCTACTAGCGGCGGGTCTTGGTCGTCGGCTGGAGCACTTTGGCGGTTGCCGAGCCGTTGACGGTCTTGACCGTGACCAGCGCGCCGGCTTTGATGCCGGGGCTGGTCACGATGATCCGGGTGGCGGACCAGGTGACGATCCGTGCCGCAGCGCCATTGGCGAATACCCCGAGCCCCGAGGCGTAGTCGCCGGGCGGGGGGGTGCCGAAGCCGCTGCCGATAATGGTGACGAGATCGGTGCCGCGGGTGAGCGACGCCTGCTTGACTGCCGGCAGCAATGCTACCGTCAGCCGGGCCCGGTTGCTCCGCTTGTCGGCCTTGACCACCCGGAGGTCGTAATTGCCGGGCGGGAGCGGCGGGATGACTACCTGCAACCGGTTGGCGCTGACGCTGGATGGTTGCAGGGTAACCGCCGTCGGCCCGCTGCCGAGGAGTATCGTCGGGGTATAGGTAGTTTCCGCCGCACTGTTGACGAGCGAGTCGCCGGCAATGGTCAGCAGGGTCGAGCGGTCGCTCCGTACCGTCCGGCTGCTGAGCGCGCCGATCGCCGGCACGGTGGCCCCGGCGGGGGTCGCCGAAGCGGCCCACATTGCCGGCAGGTGACAGCCGTTGCAGTCGCTGTTGCTCCCCACATGGCCCCAGCCGGCTTCTTCCTGTCCCGGCACCACGGTTCCCACATTCGCCGGCGCCGGCGTTTCCTGTTGGATGTTGTGCAGCGACCTGATGCCGTGACAGCTTTCGCAGCCCCGGATATCCAGCACCCCGCCATGGACCGGGTGGCAGGTGGCGCAGGCGAGATGGGTGGCGTGATGGGTCTCCCGGTTACTGAGGATGGGGCGGACCGTGCCGGTGGCCGGATCGATCGCCGTGGCGTCGGGCTGGTGACAGGCGCCGCAGCCGCCGGTGATCTTCTGCTCGCCGGTCACCGGGTCGGTGTAGGCGTCGCCGGTGATCCCCGGTGTGACGGCCGACGGGGTATAGGTCGGGATCGGGTGGCCGTCGTCGTAATCGTCGACGAAGCTGCCGTGACAGACCGTGCAGTGCCGCTCGACCGCGGCGGTCGTGGTATGGTGCGGCGATGTGCTGTGGCAGTTCTCGCAGGTCCGGAAGTCGGCGAAGAGGTAGCCGCCGCTGCCGTCCGGCACCAGGGTGTGGCAGGTCAGGCAGTCGTAAGTCTTGGCGGGAGCCACGTTGTTGAGCAGTGCGTGATGCCGCAGGACCAACACCTGGTCGCTGCCGTGGCACGCCAGGCAGCTGCTCCGGGTCAGGGCGCCGAAATCGGTGTCGTAGAGCCCGAGGTATTGGTTGACCGGTGGCGGCGGGACCTTTGCTGTCGCCACGGTGACGGTGGCGAACAGCAGGGCCACGGTGACGGCGAGGAGGGAGGGGGCGGTTCTTTTCATGCCGGAGTCCTTTCAGGGTGGGCTCTTTGAAAAGTAATATCTGATAATTAACGATACAAAATTAGACGCATCAAATACTAACCGAGCGCGGCTGTCAAGAAAATAAGTTTGCAACTAGTTAAAAAATAACAAGAAGTTGTTTAAGCCCGTAATATCATTGCCCCGCTTGGCAAGGTCGGCCGGCCCGGTTGTTGATTGTCGGCCTCAACAAATCTGTTGCTGCCACCCCCGCGGTTAGCCATTGTTGCCGGGATGCCTTTATGGTAAGTTTGCCGCTGAGATCATCCGCCCGAAAGTGTCCCCATGACTGTCCGTTTTCTCCATACTGCCGACCTGCATCTCGGCAAGAGCTACCGCAACTCCCCCGGTGAGGCGGAGCGCTATGCCGACTTTTTCCGCTGCCTGGCGACCCTCGTCGCCGACGCGCTCCGCGAGCGGGTCGACTTCGTGCTGATTGCCGGCGACCTGTTCCATACCGGCCAGATTCTCCCCCGGACCTTCGCCCTGACCATCGAAACCCTCCAGCCGCTCAAGGATGCCGGCATCCCCTGTATTGCCGTCGAAGGGAACCACGACTGGATCCACCGCCGCGACAGCATCTCCTGGATGGAGGCACTGTCGCAGATGGGCTACCTGGCGTTGCTCCGGCCGACCCGCACCGCCGACGGCGGCTACCGCTTCGACCCCTTCGATCCGGAAAGCGGGCTGGGGGGGCAGCTGACGCTCAAGGGGCTGAACATCTACGGCCTCGGCTATATCGGCGCCCAGGCGGGGAACCACGTGCCGCGGATCTGCGCCGCGGTGACGACCACCCGCAACCTTCTCCTCTTCCATGTCGGCATCTGGAGCTATTCGCCGGTGGAGATCGGCAACATGCAGCCCGACGAGGCGCTGCCGCTGGCGGAGGTCTTCGACTACGTCGCCCTCGGCCACGGCCACAAGCCGTACATCGTCAGTACCCCGGCCGGCCGCCCCTATGCCTTCAATCCGGGGGCGCCGGAGCGGGTCAATTTCGGCGAAGAGCGCTACGACAAGGGGTATTATCTGGTTACCGTCGACGGGGACGACTACCGCCACGAATTTCGCCCCACCGCGCCGCGGCCGATGTATTCGCTGACCGTCGACCTGGAGGGTGCCGCCGATGCCGAGACCGCCCTGGAGCGGTTCCGTGCCCGGATTGCCGACAAGCTCGGCCCGCTGGCCGACGACCGGCGGCCGCTCCTGGAACTGCGGCTCACCGGCCGGGTCGGCTTCCACCCCTTCGAACTGGGGCGCGAGAGGCTGCGGCTGGTCCTCGACGAGCTCTGCGCGCCGCTCCACGTCGAGATCCGCAACCACCTGTCGCTGGTCAGTGCCGGCGGCGGCGCGGTCACCGAAAAGAAGAGCCTGGCCGAGATTGAGCGGGAGGTGCTCCGGGAGCTGATCGGCAGCCGAAGCGACTACCGGGGGCGGGAGGACGAACTGGTCCGGCTCGCCCTGGCAATCCGCGACCAGGTGCTCAAGGGAGACGTGGAAGGGGAGGAGCTGTTGGCGCTCCTCGAACACCACTCATAAGGCCACCATGCAAATCATCTCGCTCCAGCTGAAAAACGTTAAATCCCACCGGGATGCCGTGTTGGTCTTCGCGCCGGGGATCAATGTCCTCTCCGGACCGAACGGCGCCGGCAAGAGCACGATCTTCGAGGCGATCGGCTATGCGCTGTTCGGGGTGGATGCCCGCGATTTCGTCACCAACGCCGAGCGGTTCCTTTCGATCGGCGCCCGGAAGGGGGAGGTTGCGGTGACCTTCCGCACCGACGGCGGCGAAACCTGGCGGGTGACCCGAACCGTCGGCACCCCGGCCAAGTGGCTCCTGGCGAAAGAGCAGGGGGGCGCCTTCGAGGTGGAAGAGCACGCCAAAAGCGAAGAAACGGCGGCGCGGCTTGCCGAGCTGCTCGGCCTGGACAACGGCCGGCCGCTGGCGGAGCAGTTCAAGCTGGTGATCGGCCCGTTCCAGAACGACTTCCTCGGCCCCTTCGTCATCCGCCAGCCGACCAAGCGCCAGGAAGCCTTCGACGAGATTCTCGGCATTGACGCCTGGCGGAAGACCTTCAAGGGGACCAGTGCGCTGCTGGCGGCGGTGCAGGAGCGGCTCAAGGTGCTGGCCGCCGAGCTGGCGGCAAAAGAGGAGCAGGTGGCGGAGCTGCCGGCGCGGGAGGAGGCACTGGCCGGGGCGATCGCCGCCCGGGCGGCGCGCCAGGAGGAACTGCTGGCCCGGGAGACTGCCCTCCGCCAGGCGACCGAACGGCTCGGCGAAGAGGAACGGCGCAAGGAGCTGCTGGAGGCGGCGGAGGGGGCTGCCCGGCAGACCGCCACCCAGCTCGAAGCGGGCCGGGAATACGTGGCAAGCCAGCAGCGGCTCGTCGAGCAGGCGGAGGCGGCTGCGGCGGCGGTGGCGGCGAATCGCCCGGGCCGGGAGGCCTTCCAGCGGGCCGAGCAGCTACTGACCGGCTTGCGGGAGCGGGAGCGGCAGCGCCGGGCCATCGAGCGGGAGATCGGCGAACTGGACCGGCTGGCGGTCCGGCTGGCCGAGGCGTACGAACTGGAAGTGCGGGAACTGGCGACGGCGGAGGCCCAGCTGGCGGCGGAGGGTGAGCGGCTGACCGCCGCCCGGCGGGAGCTGGCGGCCGACGGGGAGCTTGCCGCGACGGCCGCTCGGTTGCCGGCGTTACGGGACGAACTGGAGCGGCGGAAGGGGGAACGGGCGCGCCTGACCGGCCGGCGGGCCGGGCTGGAGGAAGGCGCGGCGAAACTTGGCGCCGGGGTCTGCCCGTTTCTCGGCGAACCGTGCCGGAACCTGGCGGCCGGGGCGCCCGGCGACCTGTTCGACGACCGCTTCGCCACCCTCGACCGGGAACTGGCCCGGCTCGACGCGGCGATCGCCGACGGCGCCGCCGGGTTGGCCGCCGCCGAAGGAGCGGAGCGGGAACTGGCCGCCCGCCGGGTGCGCGGCCAGGAACTGGAGAAGCAGCTGGCGGCCCTCGTCGAGCGGCAGCGGCAGCTGGCGGAGCGGCGGGCCGGGCTGGCGGAACGGGCGGCACGCCGGGACGAAGCGGCGGCGCTGGTGGCCGGCCGGCGGCAGGAACTGGCCCCCTTTGCCGAGCTGGATGACGAAATCGTCCGGGCCGAGGAGGAGCGGAGCCGCCACCAGCCGGCCCGCGATGCCTGCCAGGCCAACGAGCAGGCCGCCGGCGAACTGGCGAGTCGGCAGCAGACCCTGGTCCGCTACCAGGGCCGGCTGGCGGAGCTGCAGGCGCAGCTGGCGGCGCAGCAGGCCGAGGCGGAACGGCTCCGGGCCGCCTACCAGCCGGCGCGGCACGAGGAACTTCGCCAACAGAAAGAGACGCTGGTCGCCGGGGTGGCCACGCTGCGCCAGCAGCTCGACGACCTGGAGCGGGAACGGCAGCGGCTCGCCGGCGAACTCGGCCGGCTGCGGGAGATCGTCGCCGAGATCGGCCGGAAGCGGGAAGAGCAGGCAGCCTGCACCGCGCGGGAAACGCTGGTCAAGTTCCTCCGCAACCAGGTCTTCAAGAACGTCTCCGGCCAGCTCTCGGAACGGTTCCGGGAAGAGATCGGCCAGCGGGCCGACCGGATCTACCGGACCATCGCCGAGACCGACGAGGAACTGGTCTGGGGAGAGGGGTACCAGATCGTTCTCCGCGACCTCCAGGAAGGAGGAGTGCGGGAACGGAGCGACGACCAGCTCTCCGGCGGCCAGACGATGAGCGCGGTGGTGGCGCTGCGGCTCGCCCTGCTGCAGACGGTCGGCGCCCGGATCGCCTTCTTCGACGAGCCGACCTCCAACCTCGACGCCGCCCGGCGGGAAAACCTCGCCCACGCCTTTCGGGCCATCGACGTCGGCCGGGAGGAGCTGACTGAACACTGGTACGACCAGCTCTTCCTGATCAGTCACGACGTTGCCTTCACCGAGATCACCGACCAGACCATCCAACTCGCCGGCGCCGGCGGGACGGACAGCTGACCGCTGCCACCATCGCAGCTTCCCTCATCAGAGGGATGCCCTCCGGCAGATCTGCCCGATTCTCCCTCTCCCCAGCCCTCCCCCATCGAGGGGGAGGGGGCTTCTTATCGCTCCCTTTTGTCGCTGAAATGGGCAGGTCTTCATCGCCCATCCCTTTCTCTTGTCGCGGAAGAGGGCGTCTTTATCTCGCTTTACGTTTATCGTGGTGGAGGGGCGCGTTTTCATCGCCCTCTCCCTTCATGGGAGAGGGCCGGGGTGAGGGTGAACCGTAGCCGGCGAGGTTCTTCACCGCTAAACCCTGGCCCGGAAGGGCCTCCTCCGCGCGCCCCCGGCAAAGGGGCGACTTTCTGCCAAAGATGATCTAGGGGTTATTCGGCCGGTTCGGTCGGAGTGGTGGGGGGGAGGAAAACCCGGACGGTGGTGCCGGCGCCGACGCCTGATTCGACTTCCATCCGGCCCTTGTGTTCGCTGACAATGAAACTGGTGATGTAGAGGCCGAGGCCGCTCCCCCCCCGCTCGATCCGGGTGGAGAAGAACGGCTCGAAGAGATGGTTCATTGCTTCGGAGGAGATTCCCTCGCCGTCGTCCTTGACGCTGATCACCACCTGGCCGGTGTAGGGGTCGAGCCTGGTGCCGACGATGACGTTCCCCTGGCCGTCGGGGAGGGCCTGGATGGAGTTCATCAGGAGGTTGAGCACCACCTGTTCCAGCTGGTTGGCATTGCCGGTGATCACCGGCAGGCTGGCGGCCTGGTCGACGGAGATCGAGAGATTGGAGCGCCGGCCGTGGGCGCGGATGATGGCCAGGGCGTTGCCGACCACCTGGTTGGGATCGACGTCGGTGCGGAACTCGTTCCGCTCGCCCAGGCCATAGGCCCGCAGGTCGCGGATCACCTGCTCGATCCGGTCGGTGTTGCGGGCGATGGTGCCGAGCGCCTTGTCGATCTCGTCCCGCGCGGCACTGTACTGAATCCCCCCCAGCTGGAAATCACCCTCGTCGCTGGCGACCGCTTCCAGGATCGGCGTGGCGTCTTTCCAGGCTTTGCTGAGGAACTGACCGGCCAGCCGGATCGAGCCGTTGGGGTTGTTGATCTCGTGGGCCATGCTGGAAACCAGCAGCCCGAGGGATGTCATCCGGTTGGTCTGGATCAGCTTGGCCATCACCTGGCGCTTTTCCTCCTGGACCTCCAGCTGCATCGCCTGGAGCAGTTCCTTCTGCAGCCGCTCGTTTTCAGCTTCCCGGTCCAGGAGCGAGGCGGCCATGGCGTTAACGGCCAGCGCTGCCCGCCCCGGTTCGTCCCGCTCGCTGCCGGCGATCCGAAACGACAGGTTCCCCTGGCGAAGCTTGTCGATGCCGTCCATCAGCGCATTGAACGACTGGGTGACCCGGCGCAGCGCCAGATAGCTGAAGAAAGAAACCAAGGCCCAGAAACAGACGGCCGAGACAATGGCGAAGCATATCAGCACGGTGATCTTGCGGGTCAGCTCGGTGGTTTCCATGTCGAGCCGGACCTTGCCGATCGGCTGTGCCTGGGGTGAGATGCCGGTCAGGGCCGATTCGGCGGAGGATGACAGGGTGCCGGCGAAGACTGGGACCCAGGCGCTGATCACGGAGCTGTTATCCCGCACCCCCTTCCGTTGCCGTTCCAGCATCACGATCCCCTCGCCGTTGATGATGAAGACGCCAGCTACCCCCGGGGTTTCCAGCGCCCGGTCCGCTCGCCGTTCGAGGGCCGAGCGGTCCTCGGCATAGAGGTTGAGGCGGATGTCGTTGGCCAGCAGGGAAGCGAGGAGCGCCGCCTTTTCCTGGAGCAGGGCGCGGTAGCCGTGGATCTCGCGGGCGACGAACAGGGTGGTGAAAAGGATGGTGATGCCCGCCGTGACGGCGGTGAAGGTGAGAAACAGCCGGTAGCGGAAGCTGGCGCGAAAGTGGGCGATCCGGCTCAGGAACGTCATTGGCCGATCCGGTCGTCCGCCAGCCGTTCCAGCGCCGCGGCCGGGATTTGCAGATGCTTGAGAATGCTCGGATTGCTCTTGAGGATGAAGCGGCGGGGGGCGGCCAGCGGGATCGATGCCGGCGGGGTCCCCCGGGTGATCCGCTGGGCGATCTCGCCCGCCTGGCGGCCGAGGTCGTAGCGGTCCAGTTCCAGCACCACCGCGGCGCCGAGCCGCAGATAGACCGGGGCGAAGGCCACCACCGGTACCCGCTGTTCCTGGGAGAAGAGGAAGTAGGATTCGGCGGTCTGCTGGGTCACTGCCGTCGGGTCGGGGATCAGCCAGATGGCGTCAATCTTTCCTTTCAAGGCAGCAAGCTGCCCGATGGTCTCCTTCGGATTGCGGATTTTCCGCTCCACCAGGTCGATGCCGTAACGGGTGGCCTGATTGGCGGCGCGGTTCAGGTACTGGCCGCTCCGGGCCGGATCGTAGATCACCCCGACCCGCGAACGGCGCAGGGCGTCGAAGAGGGCCAAATAGCGGTTCGGATCGAGGTCGATGTCGACGCCGGTCAGGTTCGACCGCCGGCCGTAGAGGTCGCGCAACGCCAGGGAGAGAACGGCGACCACCGGGGTCTGGCGGACGCTCCGGGTGGCGGCCAGGGCGTCATCGCCGATGGTCAGCACCAGGTCGGGGCGGTCCTCCCGGACGATCCGCGCCACGTCCACCTCGGCGTAGTCGGCCAGGGGGATGATGCGCAGCTTCCAGTCGTGGGTGCTGCGGAAGCCGCGCAGCACTTCCTCGGCCACCGGGTCGCGGCGGCTCTCCACCACCAGCACGTCGTAGGCGCACGCCCAGGCGGGGAGGAGCAGGGCAAGGAGGATGGCGAAGATCAGGGCCCTCAAAAGCGCCACCTCACTCCCCCCTCCAGCCAGCGGCCGGGGTTTTTGTAATAGGTCTGATCGTACTGGGACCCGTTGAAGATGTTATGGACCGAGAAGAACAGCTCCGGCGACAGGTCGTCGTCCGGGAAAAGCCGCTTGGTCAGGGTCAGGTCCCAGAGGAGGGCGGTGTAGCGTCCCTGATAATCGGCCGAGGCGTTCCACCAGACGTAGTTGCCGCTCAGGGTCCCCTTCAACCCCAGCTCCCGGCTGTCGTAGTCGACCGCCAGCTTGGCCGATTGGCGCGGCACGTCCGACAGCCGTTGGCCGCTATCGTGGTCGTAGGCGTCGGTGAAGGTATAGCCACCGCGCAGCGACAGGCCATAGAGCGGGATCGTCCGCGCTTCCAGCTCGAACCCCTGGCGGACCTGGCGGTGGAGCAGTACCTCGCCGGTGGTGAAATCGGCCACCTCGACGTTGCTGATCTTGTTGTAGAAGACGGTCCCCTTCAGCCAGAGGTAGGGGACGTCGCTGCTCTCGACGCCCGCCTGGGCGGTCCAGACCTTCTGCAGGCCGTGGCTCTGGTTGAGCAGGGCGTAGGGGAGGCTGTAGCCGTTGGCGGTGTAGCCGCGCAGGACGGTGCCGTCGGTGAGCCGGCAGGTGAGGCCGGCGGTGTAGCTGAAGTAGTTGCTGCCGATGCCGTTGTGGTCGAGGCGGAAGCCGGGGAGGAAGGTGAAGCGGCCGAGGGTGACGGCGCCGTTGGCGTAGCCGCTCCAGCGGTCGAAGCGCCGGTCGAGCAGGTCGGCCTTGATGATCGTCTCGGTGGTGGTGACCTGGGCGTGTTCGTACTCCAAGCCGGTCACCAGGTTGTAGTCGCTGTCCCCCCAGGTGAGCCGGGCGTTGCCGCCGCCGGTCTTTTCCCGGCTTTCCGGGTTGTAGACCAGGGCGCCGTCGCTCCAGTTGCGGCCGAAGTAGTCGGTTTCCTTCTGGGTGAAGAAGGTGGTCAGGTCGAGGGTCAGGTTGTCGGCGAGTTGATAGTTGAACGCCAGGTAGCTGTTGAGGCTCCGGGTGTCGGCGTTGTCATGGATGTCGTAGGCGGGCCATTCGAGAACTCCCCGCGAGGCACTCCGGTAGTCGACGCCGAGGGTGAGGCTGCCGTCTTCCGGGAGGGTGTAGACGACCTTGCCGTGGCCGTTGTTGTTGTCGACGCCGTTGTTGGGGAGGAGCCCGTCGGAGTGGAGGTTGCCGCCGGAGAGGTAGTAGCCGACACGGCCGACGGTGCCGCTCAGTTCGGTCCGCAGGTCGGTGGTCAGCCGCTCGCCGGCCGAGGCGAATAGCTCGCCGCCGGCCTGGCGGTCCGGATCGGGGGATTTGGTGATGACGTTGATCACCCCGCCGAGGGCCTGGCCCCAGGCGGCGGAGGCGGCCCCCTTGACGATCTCGATCCGCTCGATCTGCTGCACCGGGATCAGGCCGATCTCCGGGTTGTTCTCAATCAGGTCGTTCTGGCGGATGCCGTCCACCAGCACCTGGACGTGGGCGCTCGGCGCCCCCTGGAGGTCGAAGAAGGTGAAGCTCCCCGGTGTGCGTGGGTTGGAGAGCTGGATGCCGGGGACGGTCTGCAGCACCTCGGCCAGGGTGTGGACGTTGAGGCGGGCGATCTGCTCGGCGGTGATGACGGTGACGTTTTCGGCGATCCGGGAGATCGGCCGGGGGATCCGGGCGGTGGTGGTCGTCTGCTCTTCGTCGCCCCCCAACAGCCCGAGGGCCTGCAACTCCGCGTCACCCTCCGCCCAGGCGGGGGCGACGGCCCCGAGAAGCAGGGTCACGAGGCAGAGCAGCGGGATGTGGCGGCGAAGACGGAACACCAAGACTCTCCAAAGGTAGTGGCATGTATCGTGCTTGCCCGATTAACTAGCGGTTCTACCGCGCTTATCCGGGACAGGGCGGCGCTACCGTAACAAATTCCCGCCCCCTTGTCCAGCGTTCCGTGTGCAGGACCATCCCGCCGGGATGGATTTTCTTCAATGGGAGGGAGCTTGTTATGGAATTGGAAAATCGTGAGTTGGAAGTCCTTGACGAGGGAGCGGAAAACGCTGCCGAAGTAAACACCTGCTGTGCTGCCAACATGGCGCGACTCAATTGATTCGCATCAATACCTTCACCTCGGGGAGCTTCGGCTCCCCGAAACTTTCTCTGAATACCCCCCATTAACCGGCCATCCTGTCTGAAAGTTGACACGGTCCGGTGACAAATTTTGCCCCGATCGGTAGCAGCCCATTTTCCCGTACCCGTAATGTCGAGGTCTTATGCCCCTTTCCCGTTATCTGACTATCTACCCCTGTCCGGAGAAGCCGGGCAGTTTCCTCCTCTATTCGACCAAGAAGGGTGCGGTGGTCCGGCTGTCGGCGGCGCTGCTGGCGGCGGCGCGGGCGGGGACGCTGGCGCCGGCCGAGGCGGAGCGACTGCGACGGCTGGAGATCGTCGTCGACGATCCGGCGGCGGAGCGGGCGGCGATGGCGGCGGCGGTGGAGCGGACCAACCTGCGGCGCCGGCGCTTCAATGCCCTGGTGGTCCTCAATCTCGACTGTAACCTGGCCTGTCCCTACTGTTACGAAGATCCCTTTCGCGGCCGGCACTTTATGACCCCGGAGACGGCGCGGCTGCTGGTGGAGACGGTCCGCCGCGAGCAGTTGGCCGAGGGGCGGGAGGTGGCGCTGGAATTCTACGGCGGCGAGGCGCTCCTCTCCCGGTCGCTTTTGCGGGAGATTGCCGCGCCGCTCGGTGCCGCGGCCCGCGAGCTGGGGGTGAAGTTCTCCTTCGGCCTGGTGACCAACGGCACCCTGCTGACCCGGGCGGTGGCGGAGGAGCTGCTGCCGCTGGGGCTGAGCGGGGCGAGCATCACCCTCGACGGCCCGCGGGAGGTCCACGACCGCCAGCGCCCCTTCGTCTCCGGCAAGGGGAGCTTCGATACCATCCTCGCCAATGTCAAGGCGGTCTGGGACCTGGTGCCGCTCCGGATCGGCGGCAACTTCGGCCGCGACAGCTACCGGGAGTTCCCCCGGCTTCTCGACCAGCTGCTGGCCGAGGGGATCACCCCTGAGAAGGTGCGGGCGGTCCAGTTCAGCCCGATCATCCCCAAGGCGGGGGGCGGCGCCGCCACCGATCACGCCGGCTGCTTCTCGGCCAACGAGCCGTGGCTGGTGGAGGCGGCCCTCTACCTCCGCGAGGAGATCCTCCGCCGCGGCTTCGACACCCCGAAACCGACCATGGCCGCCTGCATGGTCGAGTTTGCCAACGACCTGGTGGTCAACTACGACGGCACCCTCTACAAATGCCCCGCCTTCATGGGGTGGCCGGAGCTGGCGGTCGGCACCCTGGCCGACGGCGTCGGCGACTACGCCGCCTCCCACAACCTCAACGTCTGGCGGACCGACGAATGCCTCGACTGCCCCTATCTCCCCCTCTGCTTCGGCGGCTGCCGGCTGCTGCGCAAGCTGCGGACCGGCGCCATCGACGGCGTCGACTGTCGCCGCGACTTCTTCGCCGCCGCGCTCGAACAATTGGTCCGCCAGGACCTGGAACTCCGCCGCCGCGCCTGAGTTGTTTGCCCACCGTTAGTTCACCCTCCCCCTCGCCCCCTCCCGTCGAAGGGAGGGGGGACAGGTATGGGGCCGCCCCCCTGTGGGTGGCCTGATATGTGGGCACGGTGTCACGTCCTAGTCAGGTACGGGGGCCTGCCCCTACGGAAGGAATTACGTCTTCGTAGGGGCACCCCCCTGTGGGTGCCCGGGTTCTATTGGCAGCAGCGCCGAAAAATCGCCCTCCCCCTTGCCCCCTCCCTCAAATCGACCCGATTCCCCTTGATGAATATGGTAAGACCATTTTAATTGGTTTAGGCTTTGCATGGCGGCGGACAGGGGCACTGTCGAGCGCTGCGCTCGACAGGTGTCGTGTTTTTGACTTCGCGGAGAGCTTTTCCACCACAGGGAGGGGTAATGACGGCAAACTGGCGCTGGCAGCTGATTATTCCCGGATTGCTGGCGATTGTCGGGAGTGGGGCGGTATCAACCGCCGCGGGCCACGAGGGTTACGATCCCCGGAAAGTGCTGCAGTTGCAGAACCAAGCGGAAGCGGAGCGAAATTCCCCGTTCTACTCCCGGGAGGCCGAGGGGGATGCGGCGGCGCTGACCCGGCTGGGCATCGCCAGCCGGCTGGCCGGCGGGGCGGCGAACGACGTCGAGGCGGTGAAGTGGTTCCGGATGGCGGCCGCCCTCGGTTACGGCGAAGCCGAGTATTATCTGGGGCTGATGGCCGAGGAGGGGCGGGGGATGGCGCGGAACTGCACCATTGCCGCCCGCTGGTACGACCTCGCCGTCCGCCAGGGGGTCGCCGAAGCGCAGTATCGCCTCGGGGTGCTGTACGAAACGGGGTGCGGCGTTCCCGGCGACGATGCCGCCGCCGCCCGGCTCTACCTGATGGCGGCCGGCCGGCATCTGCCCGACGCCGAATTCCGGCTCGGGACGCTAATCCACGATGGGCGCGGGATACCGCGCAACGACGCCGACGCGGCGCGCTGGTTCCACAAGGCGGCCTCCCGCGGCAGCCTCCCGGCCGCCTTTGCTCTCGGCCAACTGCTCGATGACGGGAATGTGGCGCCGCCGCCGGGCGAATCGGCGGTCGGCTGGTACCATTATGCCGCCGACCGGGGCTATGCGCCGGCACAGCGCCAGTTGGGAGTCCTCTATGCCGCCGGGCGGCTGGTGGCGGCGGACCGTGTCCAGGCAATGATGTGGTTCAACCTGGCCATTGCCGGCGGCGATGGCGAAGCGGCGGCGCTGAAAGAGCGGCTTGCCGGCCGGCTGACCCCTTTCGAACTGCTGGCGGCCCAGCGCCGCGCCCGGCTCTGGCAGCCGACCACCGATTGTACCTCGTCCCAAAACTCGCCGTAAATTCCACTCCTGCGCCGTCCGGCGCGATTTCTCCGCTCTCATGGCCGATGCCGGTTCCCTCCCGGAGTCCCCCTTGCCGTTGTGACGGCGCTGCCGTCGACTGACCGCCGAAGGCGCGCCGGCCGGCGATCGAGTTATTTTTTCCTGCCACGGTCTTTTCCCGAAGCTACTCCGCGAAAAAACACCATGTCATTACTGTTAGTTAGAAAATGTTCGGTTAAAACACCGTGGTTGATTCGCGCGTGACTACCCTGTAACTTTTTAAAAATATTGGCTAAATAAATTCTAAAAATTGCCTGCCAGTTAATTGGCTAGACCGGTTGGCTATATGACGATGGGTCTGTTACCTAAATGGGACGTAAAAGAAAAACAACGCTAGTTCAAATATTTAACGAGGATGGGGTAAGTGCCCGAATAGACATGAAAGAATAAAATTTAATGTCGTCAAACAAAGGTTAGGCATATGTAATGCTCTTTGGTCGGATATGAAAATTGGCCTGCACATATTACCAGTACTCCTGGTGTTATTTTTTTGCCTCGGTTCGGCGCAGGGAGCGCCGTCGGTGACGGCCACCTATCTGTACAATCTCTCCACCTCCAACGGCATCGTGCCGTGCAACTGGGTTCGGCTCAATATCGACGGCGTGACGGGGGAAATTTACGTGGCCGATTCCAGCGAGCGGCTCGTCAGGGTGTTCAACGAAGCGGGGATGGAAACCTACACCTTTACCGATAACGGCGAGTACGTGGTGGTCGACATGGTGGCCCTGGAGAACGGCGACCTGATCCTCCTGTCCAACCCCGGGATCAAGGGGGCGCGCTACTCGCTGATCCGGGCCAATTTCCGCGGCGAATTTCAGGCGGCGATCCCCTTGAGCGGGATCCCCGAAGATTTCGGCGAGTTTTCCCCGACCCAGCTGACCCAGCACAAGGGGGTGCTCTACCTGGTGGACCGCCAGGCGATGAAGGTGCTGGCGGTGACTCCCGACGGCGCCTGCACCGCCAGCTACCAACTGGGAAAGATGCTCGGGCTGACCGACAGCCAGATTCGCGATTCGGGGCTGGGCGGCTTCAGCGTCGACGACCGCGGCAACATGCTCTTTACCCTGCCGGTGGATTTCAAGGCTTATGTCATGGCGCCGGACCGGACGATGAAGACCTTCGGCTCGCGGGGGAGCAGCCCCGGCAAATTCAATATCGTTTCCGGGATCGTTGCCGACTCCCGGGGAACGATCTTCGTTCTCGATACCTTGCGCAGTGTGGTGATGATCTTTAACAGCGATTTCTCGTTTGTCACCGAGTTCGGTTTTCGCGGCTACGGACCGGGGAACCTGGTGATCCCGGCCGATCTCTTTCAGGACAAGACAGGGCGTATTTACGTAACACAGGGTGCGAACAGGGGGGTCAGTGTCTACAAAATCAGCTACAACTGACCGTGATTACGGGGCAATGCATCCCTTCCCGGCGGAAAGGAGGTGAGCGGGAGCAGCGAACGGGATGCAACAACATGGCTGTACAACAAACGCACGTAACCGACGAAGGTTACGAATATCCTCCGAAAAGAGTAAACCCATCGCGAGGTGGGGGCACAAAGCCTACGGGTCCTCCAGGGACGGCCGGGCTGCCGGAGTAAAATCAATGGAGGATTCAACTCATGCGTTTTAAGCCAGTTTTAGTCACTGCAGCATTAGTGGTCTTTGGAACTGCCGGTTTTTCGTATGCTTTCCACAGCGGCGGCGTTGCCGAGTGCGAAGGGTGCCACACGATGCATAACTCCCTCGGCGGCCAAGCCATGGGTGCCGGAACCCAGTACAACGCCAATGCCTACCTGCTCCAAGGTACCGACCAGAGTTCGACCTGTCTCAACTGCCATGCCCACGCCGACACCGCTCCTTCCAGCTATCACATCATGACCTACCCGACCCCGGGCGCCGGCCTGCCGCCGGTTGAACTGACCCCGGGCGGCGACTTCGCCTGGTTGAAGAAAGACTACTCGTGGGTTCCCCGTACCGGGGCCGCCACCGAGACCAGCCCTGGCGAGCGTCACGGCCATAACGTCGTGGCCGCCGACTTCGGCTATGTCGTGGATAGCACTCTGACCACCGCCCCGGGCGGCAGCTATCCGGCCGACAAACTCTCCTGCATCAGCTGCCACGATCCGCATGGCAAGTACCGCGTGCTGTCTGACGGTACCCAGGCGACTACCGGCAAGCCGATCAAATCGTCCGGTTCCTATGGCGCCGTTGGCGACAGCAACTTTGCCGTTGGTACCTACCGGCTGCTCGCCGGTACGGGCTACACCCCGGTATCGGTTGGCGGTTTCGCCTTCACCCAACCGGCACTCTACGCTGCGGTTCCGAGCAGCTACAACCGCTCTGAAGCGACTTCCGACACCCGCGTTGCTTACGGCAAGGGTACTTCCGAATGGTGCGCCAACTGCCATGTCAATATGCACAGCACCCTCGGCAGCGGCTTCGTTCACCCGGCCGGCCAGAATCTCGGCACCACCATCATCAACAACTACAATGCGTACGTGAAGTCCGGCGACATGACCGGGACCTCCACCACCGCCTTCACCTCGATGGTGCCGTTCCAGTCCGACCAGCTGACCGACAACTCGGCGCTGTTCGCCCTGACCTCCAAAACCGACGGTCCGTCGGGTAGCGACAAGGTCAGCTGCCTCTCCTGCCACCGCGCCCATGCCACCGGTTGGGACAGCATGACCCGCTGGAACAACTCGTACGAAATGCTGGTGCTCGGCGATTCCACCGGTCAGCCGGTCTATCCGGGTACCGACTCCACGGTGTCCAACGCCGCCGCGGCTCAGGGCCGGACCGTTGCCGAAGTTCAGAAGACCTTCTATGACCGTCCGGCAACGAAGTACGCTGCATTCCAAAGATCACTCTGCAACAAGTGCCATGCTAAGGACTAACGACTGGTTTTGAACGTCAGCTGTCCGTGAACCTGTGGCCGGTGCCGTACCGACCGGCCACAGGCTTTTCCTTTGCCGGCCTTTGCTTCCGCCGGGGAGCGGGCCGACCTGAAAGGTTGTGGCCGTGAAACTGCTGCTTGTTGCCCTGAGCTGTCTCCTGCTGGCCGCCTGCCAGCTCCCTTCCGTTGTTTCCAGGTTGCCCCTCGACCAGGATGGTGCGGTGTACCTGTACCTGGAGCCGATCCCCCATGAAGGCAACCGGCTCCGCTTCGAGCTTGTCGAAGCGACGGCGCTGGGAGTCGACGGCGGCAGCTATCCGCTGACCCTGATGCTTTCCCAGTTGAACGGCGAAGAGGTGAAGCGGCAGCGGTTCCTTGCCTACGGCCAACTGCCGCCGGGCACCTACCGCGGCATCGCCCTGACGGTGAAGAAGGCGGAACTGGCGGACGAGAGCGGTACGGCGGCCCTGATGGTGCCGGAGCGGCCGGTGGAGCAGTCGTTCCATTTCGTCGTCAACCGTCAGAAGGCGACCGTCGTCACGCTTTCCCTCAATCCGGGCCGTTCGCTCAGCGACGGTTTCCGCTTCACCCCGAATTTCGTCCTCAATGTGCCGCCCCGGCCGGTGATCGAGCTGACCGGCTACGTTTCCAACAGCCGGGCCCAGACGGTTACCGTCTTCGACAAGCAGCGCAAGGAGGTGGTCGGGGTTATCGCCACCGGCCGGAATCCCCGGGGGATGGCGATCGATCAGCAGCGGCGCCGCGCCTATGTGGCGCTGGCCGGCGATCACGCCATCGAGGTGCTCGATATCGCCGTCGGCGAAGTGACCAACCGCATCCCCCTCAACAGCGGCGACGCGCCGCAGGAACTGGCGTTGACCCCCAACGGGCAACTGCTGGTGGTGGTGGACGGCGGCACCAACATGGTCAGCTTCGTCGATCCCCTGTCGTACCTGGAGCTGGATAGAATTCCGGTCGATCCGGGGCCGTCCTCGGTCCTGATCGACCCGTCCGGGCGCTTTGCCTACGTCTTCAGCTCGCTGACCAATACGGTGACCCTGATCGATATCGCCCGCCGGGCGGTGCTGGCCAAGGCGGCCACCGAGCCGGGGCCGACCCGGGGCGCGTTCAACCGCCGGGGCGACGGCCTCTACCTGATCCACGAGATGAGTTCGTACCTGGGGCTGGTCGACCCGACGACCCTGGCCGAGCGGAAACGGACCTACACCGGGATGGGGCTGAGCGAGGTCATCGTCGATCCGGCCACCGACCTGATCTATGCCGCCCGGCGGCGGAGCGGCGAGGTCGATCTCTTCGAACCGTTGTCGCTGCTCTCCTTCACCTTCATTCCGGTGGGGGGTGAACCGTTGCGGCTGGCGATCGACGGCGACGAGAATCTTCTCTACGTGGTGAATGCCTCCCGCCGGACCCTCCAGGTGGTGAACCTGGTCAGCAAGCGGATCGTTGCCGAGATCGACGTCGATCTCGGCCCCTACTGGGTGACGATGATGGGCGAACGGTGAACTGCAGATGCCGGCGCGAGGCGGGATATACCGGTACAATGCGCTGGGGCGCCGGCTCGTCGCCCTGGCGCTCGGCGCCGGTTGTGCGTTCTGGGGGGGGACGGCCCGGGCCGATATGATCAGCGGCTTCCTGGAATGGAACTACAGCCTGAACAACGGCCGGCTGACCAGCGGCGGCGAGACGACCCATACCCGGGCCGACACGCTGACCCAGCGCTACAACCTCAATCTCAACTGGCAGCCGTACCCGCAGTTGCGGCTGTTGGCCGGCGGGTTGTTCAAACAGGACCAGAGTACGGTGAAAGCGACTAACCAGACGAGCACGACCACCGATACCACCGATACGACGATTCGCCCCTTTGCGGACCTGACCCTGGAGAATCCGCTCTACAACGCCGGGGTCGGTTTCAATCGCCGGGAGGAGACCCTCGAAGTGACCGCGGCGCCGAAACTTACCACCATCAGCGAGGATTACCACGCCCTGGCCGGCTGGAAGCCCGAGGGGCTGCCGTGGCTCGACCTGCAGTTCTCCCGCTTCAACAACTACGACAGCGACCGGACGTCCCTCGATTCCACCACCGACCGGGCGATCATCGGGCTCCGCTACCTGCCGGTGCAAAGCCTCGATCTCTGGTACCAGGCGACCTATACCGACGACATCAACCATCTGAAGCAGAGTGAGATCGAGCAGCTGGTCCACTCGGGGCGGGCGACCTACACCGACCAGCTGTTCGACGGCCGGCTGTTCATCGCCGCCGACTACAACATCAACCATCAGGAAATCACGGCGACCGCCCCCGGCAAGACCGAGATCGATTACCCGGTCAGCCCGAGCTCGGCGATGTTCGCCCTCAACCTGACCCCCCAGCTGGGGGCGATGCCGATCGATGCCACCTATTCCTATCTCATCGACGGCAATTTCACCGTCGGCAACAGCCAGGTCAACCTCGGGGTGCGGGGGGATACTGACCGGAACATCAATATCGGCGTGACCTTCGTCTTCGCCGAGGCGGTCGACCTGTTCGTCATCTCGGTGGATCGGGACCTGCCGGACAGCGTTGCCAATTCGTTCACCTGGGACGTTTACACCAGCACCGACAACCAGGAATGGACCCTGGTCCAGGCGGCGGTCCCCGGCACGTTCATCCGTTCGGCCCAGAACAACCGCTTCGAGATCCGTTTCCCGACGGTCACCACCCGCTACCTGAAGGTGGTCACCTCGCCGCTGTCGGCGGCGGTTGCCGCCCAGGCGGTCCCGCCGCTGACCAACCCCGAATCGATCCTGGTGACCGAGGTGCAGACCTACAACCGCCGGCCGCCCGATACCTTCAGCCAGACCACCCAGCTGCTCAATATCGATACCAAGACCAGGCTGCTGGACATCCCGGCGCTGTATTACACGCTCTCTTTCTATTACGACCGGCGCGATCCGGCCGCCGAAACCCGCTATACCGTTTCCAACGGCCTGCTGCTCGACCATCGCTTCAACAACGTCTTCTCGCTGAATGCCCGGTTCGCCCGGGAGGACGGCCAGGAGGACCTGGGGCACCGGGTCGCCTATATCTACGATGCCACCCTGCGGGCCACGCCGCTGCCGACCCTGAGCCACACCCTGATCTACAGCGGCCGCAAGGAGGATGTGGGGCAGACGACCAACAACTCGGATTCGGTTTTCCTTTACAACACCGCCGAGCTGTACCGGGGCATCCAGCTCAACCTGGCCGGCGGGATCACCTATGCCACCCACGAGAACGGCGACAAGACCCGGACCTACAGCATCATTGCCGGCGCCAGCATCATCCCGAACTCCAAGGTGACCATCAACCTCACCTATTCGAAAGACAAGACCACCGCTCTCGAAGGGACTTCCGCCGATATCGGTTCGTCGATCGAGCGGGCGGACATCACCGGGACCTACCGGCCCTTCACGACGCTTTACCTGGTGGCGGGGGTCGGCTACATGAAGCAGCAGAACAGCCCGGCCGATTATACCCAGAACTACGGCGTCAACTGGTCGCCGTTCCCGGACGGGACGCTGCAGTTCAATTTTTCCTACAGCGAGAACCAGCGGACGCTCAACGAGGAGAAGACCCGGACGATCACCCCGAACCTGAACTGGAAGATCACCCGCCGCAGCTTTCTGCAGTTGGCCTACGTGATCCTCCAGACCAAGTCGGCGACGACCACCACCGATTCGGAAATTTACAGCATGAATCTGCGGACTTCATTCTGACCTGACAGGAGAATACGCAATGGGCGCAGCGAGCAACACGAGACGAAGGGGACGGGCGGCATGGCTGACGATGCTGCTGCCGGTGGCGGTGGCGGTCTACTGGCTGGCCGGCTGTGCGGGCGAGCAGGTCTATCATGATCCGAACATGGACTTCGGCGCGGTCAAGACCGTGGCGGTGATGCCCTTCAGCAACCTGACCCGGGACAACCTGGCCGGCGAACGGGTGCGGGACGTCTTCAGCACCGCGCTGTTGGCCAGCGGCGGCTTTTACGTCGTCCCGGCGGGCGAGGTCGGCCGGGGAATCTCCCGGGCGGGGATCGCCACGCCGACAACCCCTTCGCCCGAGGATGTGGTCAAACTGGCCAAGATGATCGGTGCCGACGCGGTGATCACCGGGGTGGTGAAGGAGTACGGCGAGACCCGCTCCGGGACGGTGACCGCCAACATCATCTCGGTGAGTGCGGAGATGATCGAAGGGCAGACCGGCCGGATCGTCTGGTCGGCCTCCTCCACCAAGGGGGGGGTCGGGTTTACCGACCGGCTGTTCGGCGGCGGCGGCGAGCCGATGAACGTGGTGACCGAAGAGGCGGTTAATGATCTGCTCGATAAGCTCTTTCTCTAGCTGGCCGGCGCTCCTGGCGCTTTTCGGCCTGCTGGCGGGGTGCGCCCATCCGCCGAAGGAGGTACCGGCTCCCCACGGGCCGCTGGTGGCGGTTTTCCCCTTCGAGAACCTCTGCCGCAACGCGCCGCCGGTCCGGGAAATCCGCGAGGGGCTCTTTGCCCGGCTGGCGGAGCAGGGGATCAGGACCCTGCCGGAACGGGAGGTCGATGCCTTTCTGACCCGGCACCGGCTTCGTTACACCGGCGGGATCGACGGGCAGGCCGCCCGCCAGCTGCGGGACGAAACGGGGGCGGAGGCGGTGCTGATCACCTCGCTGGAATCGTATAGTAACGGCCGTCCCCCCCGACTGGCGATGACCTGCCGGCTGGTCGCCACCGGCGATACGCCGGAGATTCTCTGGATGAAGAGCGCCGGGATGACCGGGGTGGATACCCCGGGGTTCCTCGGCCTCGGCCTTGTCGACGATGTCCGGCAGCTGATCGACACGGAACTTTCCCGGCTGACCCACTCGCTGGCCGGTTACCTGGCGGGAGCGCCGGCGGCGCCGGCGGGGTCGGTGGCCGGCCGCTACGCCCCGAAATCGTTCTACCGGGCGCCGACGCTCTTGCCGGAGCGGAAGTTCCGGGTGGCGGTGCTGCCGTTCTTCAACAAGTCCGGGAATTCGAGCGCCGGCACCTCGGTGATGCTGGCGGTGATCCGGGCGCTGTTCGCCGACGGCAGCTACACGATCATCGAGCCGGGGGTGGTCCGGCAGGAACTGCTCCGCTACCGGGTAATCATGGACGGCGGGGTGTCGCTGCCCCAGACCGATTTCATCTTCGATTCGCTGCTGGCCGACCTGGTGGTGTCGGGGACGGTTTTGGACTACGAGGAGAGCCAGGGGACCAGCGGGGTGCCGCGGGTCAATTTCTCGCTCCTCCTGATCGACCGGGAGAACCGCTCGGCGGTCTGGAGTTCGAGCAGCATCAATGCCGGCGACGATGGGGTTTACTTCTTCGACCTCGGCCGGATCAACAGCGCCAACCAGCTGGCTACGGCAATGGCGACCGCCCTGGTGAAACGAATGACCGGGCCGCTCCCTCCCGAACCGGAGGAGGAGCCGCCACCGCCGCCGGAGCCGGAAGAAATGTGGTGGATCTATCAGTAATTTTCCCCCCTCGGGGGTACGTACTGCCGGAACCGGCCGAGGCCGGCCGCACAGCCGCTCATCCGCCGCGCGCGGATGATAACCAAACAGGGAGAATGCACTATGAAATTGATTGGCAAGGCAGTTGGTTCAATGATGATCATTACCGCCAGTGCGGTCTACTGCTGGGGCGCCGCCCCGACGACCCCGCCGCTGGCGGCTCCCCCCGCCGCGACGGCCGCTACGCCGTCCGTGGCCCCGGCTGCGGCGCCGGGACCGAAGAAAATCGAGATCGAGCTTAAGGCGCCGCTCTTTTCGCCGCAGTTCGCCTCCTGCCCGGTGGCGACGGTCAATGACGAGCCGATCACCGTTTCCGACCTGGCCGATGCGCTGGCGTCGATGCACGACTGGTCGAAGATGGGAGCGGCCCACGGCCCGCGGGATTACGAAGCGCTGCTCGACCGGCTGATCAATATCCGCCTCTTTACCCAGGAAGGGACCACCATGGGGCTCGACGAGCTGCCGGAGGCGAAAAAAGCCCTCGACGATAACGCCCGGATCACCCTCTGGGAGATGCTGAAGGACGAGATTACCAAGGACGCCAAGGCCGACCCGGCCCGGGTCGAGGAGCTGTACAAGGAGTCGGCCCGGGAGTGGAAGCTCACCTCGGTGAAACTGGCCAAGGAAGAGGATGCCAAGGAGCTGGCGGCCAAGGTGGCGGCCGGCGGCGATTTCTCGGCGCTGGTCGCCGAACTGGTCAAGGCCGGCAAGGCCGAGGGGGGCGGCGAGGGTGGCTACGTCAAGCCGAAGGCGCTGTTGCCGGAGATCTCCGCCGTTGTCGATACCATGAAGGTCGGCGCGGTCAGCCAGGTGGTGCCGATCGGCCCTGCCTTCACGCTCTTCCGGCTGGACGACATCCGCTACCCGGAGAGCGACGCTGCCCGGGAAGCCGCTACCGACCAGGCGCTGGTTTTCCGCAAGAACGCGATCATCGCCGAACAACGGGCCGTCTGGCTGAAGAAGCTGGTCAAGACCAATAACAAGCTGCTGAAGAAGCTCGATCTGGAGGCGCCGAAACCAGGCTTTGCCAAGCTGCTCAAGGACAAGCGGGTAATAACGCGGATCAAGGGGGGAGCGCCGATCACCGTCGGCCAGCTGACCACCGAAATCGGCAAGAAGTTTTTCCACGGCATCGACGAGGCGATCAAGGAGAAAAAGGTCAATGCCAAGATAATCCCGGTTCTCGACGGCCTGATCCAGAACGAGGTCTATACCGCCGAAGCGCGGCAGCGTGGGCTCGACAAGAGTGCCGCCTATCAGAAGGCGGTGACCGAGTACCGGCGGTCGCTGATGTTCGGCCTGTTCATTCAAAAGGCGGTGGCGCCGGACATCACCCTCACCGAGCAGGAAGTGAAGGACTATTTCGACAGCCATCTCGGCGATTACTCGACGCCGGAGATGATGCGGCTCTCGGCGCTGGTTTTCAGCAGCAACAAGGATGCGGAAGGCGCTGTCGAAAAATTGCGCAAGGGGGCCGAGTTCCAGTGGGTGCGCGAGCACGCCGACGGCCAGGTGAAGGCGGACAAGGCGGGACTGCTCACCTTCGGCGAAACGCCGCTGGTCACCAACAAGCTGGATGAGGGGCTCCGCAAGGCCCTGGCCGGCGCCAAAGGGGGAGACTACCGCCTCTACGAGAGCCCCGACAGTTACTTCTACCTGATCCAGGTGCGGGACGTCATCGCCCCGCAGCCGACTGCTTATGAAGATGTGCGGGAGGCGGTGGCGAAAAAGCTGTTCAACGAGAAGCTGACCAAGGCGGTCGACGATTGGGCCGAAAAGCTCAAGCAGGCTTACAAGGTGAAAGTGTTCATGGCCGACCTGCGCCAGTGACCGGGAAGACTTCCCCCGGCAGCGGCAGCGCGTGCAGGTGAAACGACATTTACGGAGAATCGCCATGATGAAAGCATCGAAGATAAGCGGGCTGTTCCTGATTCCATTCGTCCTGGTGCTGGCAGCGGTATTTGTGCTCGGCACCGGGCAAGAGTCCGGGGCGGCCCGGAAGATGGCCCGCAAGGAGTGCATCGACTGCCATCAGAAGTTCTCGGATAAGTATATGGGGATGAAGAGCCTCCATCCGGCGGTCAAGGAGCAGAAGTGCGAAGAGTGCCACCTCCGCCACGGCATCGTGCCGAAGCTGATTCTCAAGGAGAACGGCAACGCCCTCTGCCTGAAATGTCACCCACGCGACAAGATCGGCCTGAACAAGAAATATTTCCATTCGGCGCTTAAAAACGGCAAATGCACCGGCTGCCACGATCCCCACGGCGCCCCCGGCGCCTTCCTTCTCCGCTTCGAGGGGAACGCCATCTGCTACCAGTGCCACAAGAAGGAAAACTACGAGCAGCAGAACGTCCACAAGGTTTTGACCGAGAAGGGGTGCCGGGCCTGCCACCTGGCGCACAGCGCCGACCAGCCGGACCTGCTGACCAAGGCGGTCCCCCAGCTCTGCCTCGACTGCCACCAGAGCGGCGCTGCCGCCTTCAAGAAAGCGCACGGCAACTATCCGGTGGAAAAGAGCCGCTGCACGATCTGCCACAATCCCCATTCGTCCAAACAGGCGAAGCTGTTGAAGAACAGTCTCCACAACCCGGTGGGGCAGTCGGACTGCGGCTCCTGCCACGCGGCCGCCGATTCGGCCAAGCCTTTCGCCCTCCAGGACGAGGGGAGCAAACTCTGCGCCAACTGCCATGACCTGACCGGGCTGCAAGCCGGCGGAACGGTGATGCATGCGCCGTTCAAGAACGGCAAGTGTGTCGCCTGCCACAACCCCCATGCCTCGGAATATCCGAAGCTCCTCGCCGGCGACGGCAATGCCCTCTGCTTCGCTTGTCACAAGGAGAAGCAGACGCCGCCGGCGGTGAGCCACAAGGCGGTGGCCAGCGGCAAAGGGTGCCTCAGCTGCCACTCGCCGCATGCCGCCAAGGAGAAGGGGCTGTTGGTGGCGGCGGGGTCGACCCTCTGCTACGGCTGCCATGCCAAGGTCCGCGATGCCGAAAAGCTCAAGGACGTCCATCCGCCTTTTGCCGGCGGCGACTGCTCGTCCTGTCACAATCCCCACGGCTCCGGCTACCCGTTCATCCTCAAGGACCGGATGGACACGGTCTGCTACGGCTGCCATTCGACGGAAGAGACCCGTTTCAAGAAAACTTACACCCACCGGCCGGTGCTTGACGGCGAGTGCGGCTCCTGCCATTTCGGCCATTCGTCCAATGAGACGAAGCTGTTGAAGGCGCCGGCGGCCAAGCTCTGCAGCAACTGCCATGCCGACATGCTGAAGGATAGCGGCGAGATGGCCAAGCATCAGCCGTTCGCCGACGGCGACTGCCTCACCTGCCACGATCCCCACGGCAGCAACCTGGGGGGGATGATTACCCGCAAGGAGGACGTGCTCTGCCTCGAATGCCACGATGCCCTCGGCACTGCGGCCAAGAAGGCCAAGGACCTCCACGCCCCTTACGCCAAGGGCGAATGCACCAGCTGCCATACCCCGCACAAGGGGAAACTGAACAAGCTGCTGTTAGCGCTCAGTCCCGATCTCTGCCTGACCTGCCACAAGGATCTGAAGGAGAAACTGGCCAAGGAGACCGACCACTCGCCGGCGCGGAAGGACTGCCAGAGCTGTCACAATCCGCACTTCTCCGTCGAGCCGAAGCTGCTGCTCCAGCCGGTAACGCCGCTCTGCAGCTCGTGCCACGACGTGAAGAGCCCGTCGTTCGGCACGGCCCATCTGGGGATCGCCCCCGAAGCGATGGAGTGCATGAGCTGCCACGATCCCCACGCGTCGAAGGACCCGAAGTTCTTCAAGGATGTGCTCCATCCCCCCTTCGCCGCCCGGACCTGTGACGACTGCCATATCGTAGCGAAGCATTGAGAGGAGTTGCGCGATGAGAAACCGACTGATAATGCTCCTGGTTCCGGCGCTTTTGGCTGCGGTCGTGTGGGGTGTGTTTCCCAGCCGGGCCGAGGACAATAGCCTCAAGTTCAAGCTGAAGCCCGGCGCCGGCAGCAAGATCTGCTTCAACTGCCATGCGGCGTTCCAGGAGACGATGAAGAAACCGTTCGTCCATACGCCGCTGAAGAAAGGGGACTGTGCCGGCTGCCACAATCCCCATACCTCCCGCCACGGCAAGCTGCTCGACGCGGACCGGTCGCGGATCTGCTTCCGCTGCCACCCGGACCTCACGCCGAGCGGTTCGCGGAGCGTCCACAAGGTGGTTGCCGCGGGGGAGTGCATGAAGTGCCATGACCCCCATGCCGCAGCGAACAAGTTCCAACTGCGCCAGAGCGGCAACGACCTCTGTTTCGACTGCCACAAGGAGCTGAAGCAGCAACTGGAGAAGATCAAGTTCAAGCACAGCCCGGTCACCAAGGGGTGCCTGACCTGCCATCTCCCCCATGCTTCGGCGACGGCGCCGTTTTTGCTCCGCGCCGACATCAGCTCGCTCTGTACCGGCTGCCACAAGACCGATCGGCCGCTGTTCGCCAAGCAGCACATGAATTACCCGGTGGCCGGTTCGCGTTGCACCGGCTGCCACGACCCGCACGGGTCGAACCGGGAGGGGCTCCTCTACAACGGCGTCCACAAACCGGTGGCGGGGCGGATGTGCAACCAGTGCCACGAAGAGGCGAACTCCGCCAAGCCGCTGGCGCTGAAGAAACGGGGGGCCGAACTCTGCCGCGGCTGCCACAGCGTCAAGATGAACGAGATCCTCGGCAAGAACCGGCTCCACTGGCCGCTGCTCGGCAAGGACGAGTGCCTCAACTGCCACAATCCCCACGCCAGCAAGGATGCCGGCCTGCTGAAGAGCGACCAGAAGACGCTCTGCGGCAGTTGTCACGAAGAGGCGATCCGGCGTCAGGATCGTTCGGCCAGCAAGCACGAACCGGTAGACAAGGGGCAGTGCACCGCCTGTCACAACCCACACTCTTCCGACTACCTCTTCCTCGCCAAGGCACCGACCGACGCCGAGTGGTGCGGCAGCTGCCACGACTGGCAGAAGCACTCGACCCACCCGCTGGGCGACAAGGCCATCGATCCGCGCAACCGCAACCTGACGGTCCAGTGTCTCTCCTGCCACCGGGCCCACGGCACGGAGTACAAGCACCTGATCCCGTTCGTTACGGTGAGCGACCTGTGCACCCAGTGCCATCAACAGTACAAGAGGTGACGTCATGAAACGACTGTTCATACCGACCATGCTCCTCGCCGGCCTGGCCGCGGCGCTGCCGGCGGCCGCCGAGACGGTGGTGCTGCAGAATCTGCAAGGGATCTACAGCGACGATAAGGAGGGGGGGATGAAGATCCCCGAGGGGGTCGCCTGCGCCGCCGACGGGACGGTGGTGGTGGCCGATACCGGCAACGCCCGGCTGCTCCGCTACCATTTCAGCGGCGGCAGCCTCTCCGGCGGCAGCGAAGTCAAGGCGCCCCAGCTGCCGTACCCGCTCCGCCTCCAGCTCACCTCCCACGGCGACATCCTGGCCCTGGACGGCCGGCTGCGCAAGATCGCCCGGATCAAGCCGGACGGTTCTTTCGCCGGCTACCTGGAGCCGCAGGGGGTGCCGGGAGGGGCGGTCGTCCCCCGCAGCCTGCGGGTGGGGAGCGGCGACAGCATCTACCTGCTCGATATCGCCGGCGGGCGGGTGGTGGTGCTCGATGCCACGGGAACCTTCCAGCGGCAGGTGACCTTCCCCGCCGCTTACGGGTTCATGTCCGACCTGGCGTTGGCCCCCGACGGCAAGCTGCTCCTGATCGACAGCGTCAAGGCGAGGGTCTATGTCGCCGGCGCGGGGGAGCAGACCTTCCGGCCGTTGACCGGCGAGCTGCACGAATACCTCGATTTTCCCCTCTCCCTGGAGACCGATGCCCAGGGGGTGATCTACGTGGTCGACCAGAGCAGCGGCAGCATCGTGCTGATCGGCCAGGACGGCGCGATGCTCGGCCGGCAGTTGAGCCGGGGGTGGAAGCCGGGGCTGCTCAACTTCCCGGCCCAGCTCTGCGTTACCGGCAATGAACTGATGGTCGCCGACCGGGGGAACAATCGGGTTCAGGTGTTCGAACGGGGGAGGTAGCCCGCGGCCGGCCGGCGGCGGGAAATTCGGTGGGAGGGGAGCATGAGGAAACAGTTGAGCATCATTATCTACGCACTCTTTTTCTTCTCGGGGGCGGCCTCGCTGATCTACCAGATCGTCTGGGTCCGTTCGCTGACCCTGGTCTTCGGCGGTTCGCACCTGGCGGTCACCGCCGTGCTGACCATCTTCATGGGCGGCCTGGCCCTGGGCGGTTACCTGTTCGGCAAATACGCCGATCGGGTCCGCAAGCCGCTGGAGCTGTACGGCTTCCTGGAGCTGTGGATCGCCACCTTCGCCCTCGGCTTCTACTTCCTGATGGAGCACTACCCGGCGCTGTACGTGGCGCTGGCCCGCGGTCACGACAACGATCCCGCCTACCTGTTCGCCATCCGGCTCGCCTTCACCGTGGTGGCGATCATCATCCCGACCACCCTGATGGGGGGGACGCTGCCGATCCTGAGCACCGTCCTGGCGCGCCAGCCCCGGGAGATGCGCCAGCACCTGTCGTCGCTTTACGGCTTCAATACCCTGGGGGCGGTGGCCGGCGCCGCCGCCGCCGGATTTTTCCTGATCCGGCTCTATACCCTGAGCATGACCCTGTTCAGCGCGACGACCATCAATATCCTGATCGGCCTCTTCTGCATCCTCTATCCGGAAGAGTTCACGGACGAGGCGGACGAGCCCGCCGTCCCCGACGCCGAGGTGCCGCCGGCGGCCGTCGCCGGCGGGGTGCGGCCGCCGCTCCTCGCCTATCGGCTGGTCGTCTGGGGGATCGGCATCAGCGGTTTCTGCGCCCTCGGCTACGAAGTGCTCTGGACCCGGGTGCTGTCGATGGTCAGCGGCGCCAACGTCTACGCCTTCACCATCATCCTGGTGGCCTTCCTGACCGGGATCGCCCTCGGCAGCGAGTCCTACGCCCTGGTACCCCGGCTGCTGCGGCTCAAGCCGGAACCGGTCACCACCACCATCGTCGGTTTCGGCACCACCCAGGTGATCATCGGCGTCGCGGCGCTGGTGGTTACCGCCACCATGGCCGGCCTTCCCGGCCAGACCCTCTACCTGCAGCGGTTGTTCGGCAGTGGGCGGGAGTTCTTCAGCACCCAGGTGCTGAGCGGCTCGGTGCTCGCCTTCTTCTACCTTGTCGTGCCGGCCTTCTTCATGGGGCTGGCCTTTCCCCTCGCCGGCCGGGTCAATGCCGAGTACAAGCGGGTCATCGGCCGTGCCGTCGGCGAGGTGCTGGCCTACAATACGATCGGCGCCATTCTCGGCGCCGCCGGCAGCGGCTTCGGGATGATCTACCTGTTCGGCATCGAACGGTCGCTGCAGCTCCTGGCGGTGGTGAACATCGGCATCGGGCTGGTGGTGGTCTGCAGCGTCACCGGCAGAAAGACCCTTACCTGGGGCACCGCCGCGGCGGTGGCGGCGGTGCTGGTCCTCTTGGCCAGCGATGCCGGGATTCTCAAGTCCTGGAATACCAAGTACCTGGCGGTCTTCCGCTACAACCAGCCGGAGGCGTTCCGCTCCACCCGGATGATCGCCGAGGCGCTCGATAACACCGATGTCCTCTACTATGCGGAGGGGACGGAGGCGGTGGTCAGCTCGATCAAGGTGAAGGGGGGCGACCAGGCCTTTCTGACCAACGGCCGAATCGAGGCGTCGTCGCGGCTCGAAGGGCAGCAGTGTCAGTACACCCTCGGCCATCTGCCGATGCTGCTCAATGCCAACCCGAAGAAGGTGCTGGTGATCGGCACCGGCAGCGGCATGACCGTCGGCGCCACCTCGGTCCATCCGAGCGTCGAAAAGGTCACCCTGGTGGAGATCGAGCCGAAGGTGCTCGGCATCGCCCGGACCTTCGCCGCCTACAACCACCATGTCCTCGACAACCCGAAGCTGCGGATCGTCTTCAACGACGGCCGCAACTATCTCCTGACCACCCAGGAGAAATTCGACGTCATCACTGCCGATCCGATCCATCCGTCGTTCCGCGGCGCCGGCTACCTGTACACCAGCGAGTATTTCAAACTGGCCGCCGATCACCTGGAGCCAGGGGGGATCATCGCCCAGTGGTTGCCGATCTATGAGCTTTCCCCCGCCGACCTGAAGTCGGTGGTGCGGACCTTCAATGAGCATTTCCGCTACACGATGCTCTGGCTGACCCACAACGATGCCGAGCTGATCGGCAGTAACGCCCCGATCATCTTCAACGAGGCGGAACTGGCGAAGCGGATTGCCGTGCCGGCGGTCCACGAGGATCTGGCGCGGGTGTTCATGGGATCGGCCCCCGACCTGCTCAGCTACTTCGTCATCGGCAACGACCAGATGCGCTTTTTCGGCGAGTCGGGCGAGCTGAACACCGACGACAATCTCTATCTCGAATTCTCGGCGCCGCTCTCGATCGGCAAATATTCGCTGATGGCGGTCAACGTCGATCTGCTCAACTCTTACCGGGAAAGCGTCCAGGCCTATCTGTTGAAGCCCGATTCCCTGGTAGCCGAAGAGCGGCAGCAACAACTCTGGCAGGCGCGGGAGGCGGCCGGCGCGCTGTACGGCAAGGCGCAGGCGCTTTTTTTGGCCAACGCCTACACCACGCCGACCTTTAGCGAGCTGATGCGGGCGCTGACCGAACGGTATCCCGACTATGCGCCGGCGCGTTTCCTCCACAACGAATACACCACCGATATCGCCAAGATCCCCGTGTTGCTCAAGAAGACGACGGTCACCCTGGCCGACGACCAGGGGCGCGCCGTAGTCAAGGAGGTGTCGGCGGTGCTGGCCCGGATCAGTTCGCAGCGGGCTTCGGTGATCTTCGTTGACAACCGGCAACGGTTGATCTACGGTCAGCTGTTCGTCGATGGCAAGAACGTCGACCAGGAGCTGCGCTCTTTTGCCGACCAGGTGCTGCAGGGGGTCGACCGGCTCTATCGGCAGGAGCGGCAGCAGGCGGTTCTCCAGGGACGGGGCCTGCCGTCCGGGGCCGCTTTCGACCAGCTTCTCAACGATTATATTACGAAGCGGATCGATTCCCGGGCGGAGGACCGCTCGGCGAATACCGTGCCGCCACGCGCCGGATACCCCGGTTGATCTCCCGCGGCGGCTGGCCGGCCCCATTTGCGCTAGCCTGAACGACATCTCACCGGCGGGGGCGATGCCAGGGGAGGACTCCTATGGAACAGCAGCCACTCTCGGCCGACGACCTGCCGATCGTCAACGGCCGCGTCTACCATCTCGATCTGGCGCCGGGGGAGCTGGCCCGCGAGGTGATCCTGGTCGGCGACCCGGACCGGGTCCCTTTTCTGGCCGGCGAACTCCTGGCGAGCCGGGACACCGATCGCTGCCACCGCGGTTTCCATACCATCACCGGGATCGCCCGGGAAACAGCCCGGCGGGTTTCCCTGGTCACCTCGGGGATCGGCGCCCCCTCCACGGAGATCGTCCTCAACGAGCTGGCCGCCCTGAACGAGATCGATTTCGCGACCCGGACCCGCAAGGCGCAGTTCGAGCCGCTTACGGTGGTGCGGCTCGGCACGTCCGGCGGCCTTAATCCGGCCACGCCGGTCGGCACCCTGGTGTTGACCGATTACGCCATCGGCCTCGACAATACCGGGCTGTTCTACGATATTCCGCTCCCCGGTCCGACCTGCTTCGTCCTCGAAGAACAGCTCCGGACGCTGTTGAAGGGGGCGGCGGCGCCGGGGGCGCGGTTCGGCGGGCGGATCGTCCCCTACTGCGCCCGGTCCGACCGCGGGCTGTTGGCGGCCCTTGCCCGTGAGGCGACCGAATTGGGGATTCCGCATGCCCGGGGGATCACCGTCTCCAGCGCCGGCTTCTTCGCCGAGCAGGGGCGGGGAGTGGCGCGGACCGGCAGTACCATCCCGGCACTGCTCGACGCCCTGGCCACCCTCGACACCGGCAAGATCGGGCTGCGGCTGGAGAACATGGAGATGGAGGCGGCCTTCGTCCTTCATTTCCTCGGCGGGCTCGGCTACCGGGCCGCGGCGGTCTGCGCGGTGATCAACCAACGGCAGAACGGCTCCTTCGTTGCCGATTTCCACCGGCAGATGCTGGACGGGGCACGGCTGGCGCTCCGGGCTTTCCGCACCCTCGCCGCCAACCATCAGCCGCCGGGTAACGCCACCGGCGCCTAGGGGCGCCGCCGCCCCCGACGGCTACTTTGCCGTTGACTTGCGCCGCAGTTTGACGGTACTATTCGCCCAGCCGAAGCAGTTCGGACATGATCGACCACCTCCCCGGGCCCGCGCCTGGGGTTTTTGTTTGCCGGGCCCGCCACGATGCCGAAAACCATACTTTGTCCCCATTGCCGCAAAGAAACCGTCTGGGAGGGTAATCTTTACCGTCCCTTCTGCTCCGAGCGGTGCAAGCTGATCGATCTGGCGGCCTGGAGCGACGAAACCTACCGGATCGCCGGGGAGACGCTCCCCGGCGACGATGAATCGAGTGACTGCGAATGATGGAAGGAGTATCCCATGGCTGATGTTCGTCTCCGCTTTGCCCCGAGCCCGACCGGCTACCTCCATGTCGGGGGGGCGCGCACGGCGCTGTTCAACTGGCTCTTGGCCCGCAAACAGGGGGGGACCTTCGTCCTCCGGATCGAGGATACCGACGTCGCCCGTTCCACCCAGGAGTCGGTGGATGCCATCCTCCAGGGGATGGAGTGGCTCGGTCTCGACTGGGACGAGGGGCCGTTTTATCAGTCGGAACGGTTCGGCGTCTACCGGGAGTACGTGGAGAAGCTCCTGGCGGCGGGGAAGGCCTACAAGTGCTACTGCACCGCCGAAGAGCTGGAGGCCAAGCGGGAGCAGGCGCTGCGGGAAGGGCGCAAGCCGAAGTACGATGGCACCTGCCGCCATCGCCCCGACGCCCCCGATGCGCCGTACGTGGTTCGTTTCAAGGCGCCGCAGGAAGGGGTGACCGCCTTCGACGACCTGATCAAGGGGCGGATCTCCTTCAATAATGAGGAACTGGACGACCTGATCATCCAGCGGAGCGACGGGACGCCGACCTATAACTTCGTGGTGGTGATCGACGACGCCACCATGGGGATCACCACGGTGATCCGCGGCGACGATCACGTCAACAACACCCCGCGGCAGATCCTTCTCTACGAGGCCCTCGGCTATCCCGTGCCGCGCTTCGCCCACGTGCCGATGATCCTCGGCGCCGACAAGACCCGGCTCTCCAAGCGGCACGGTGCCACCAGCGTCATGGCCTACCGGGACATGGGCTTTTTGCCGGAGGCGATGGTCAACTACCTGGTCCGGCTCGGCTGGAGCCATGGCGACGAGGAGATTTTCAGCCGCGAGGAGCTGATCGAGAAGTTCTCCATCGAGGCGGTGGGCAAATCGGCCGGCGTGTTCAACCCCGACAAGCTGCTCTGGCTCAACCATCATTACATCAAGGAGAGCACCCCGGAACGGCTGGCCGGACTGTTGGTGCCATTTTTGGCCGAGCGTGGGATCGACCCGGCGACGGGACCGGCGCTGGCGGCGGTGGTCAAGACCCTCCAGGAGCGGTCACGGACGCTGATCGAGATGGCCGACGGGGCGATTTTCTACTACCGCGGCGACTTCGCTTACGACGAAGCGGCGGCGGCCAAGCAGTTCACCCCGGCGGCGGCCCAGCTGATGGAGCGGCTCGCCGGCAGGCTGGAAGGGTTGGAGCCGTTCGGCCACGACGCCATCGAGGCAACCTTCAAGGAGCTGTGCAGCGAACAGGGGATCAAGATGGGACAGATCGGCCCGGCGGTGCGGGTCGCCCTCTGCGGCGGGACGGTTTCGCCGAGCATCTACGAGGTGATCGAGGTGCTCGGCCGCGACGAAACGGTGCGGCGCATCCGCCGGGCGGTTGCGTTTATCGGCTAGTCGACGGCAGTCGACGACAAAAAAAGGGCGTTGCGGCATGACCGCAGCGCCCTTTGTCGTTTCGCCGGCCGGGGAGGGTCAGCGGAGCTTTTTCAACAGTTCGAAGGCCCGTTTCACCCGGGTGACCACCCGGATCGGCTGGACCGGTTTGGCGATGAAATCGATGAACCCCGCTTCGAGAGCCCGCTGTTCGTCCTCGCCGGTCGCCTTGGAGGTGAGGAGGATTATGGGGGTCTCCGCGGTGCTCGGACTGTTCTGCAGGGCGCGCAGCAGGCTGAAACCGTCCATCCGCGGCATCACCGAGTCGCAGATGATCAGGTCGGGTTTTTCGGACATCGCGACCTTGAGCCCTTCCATGCCGTCGCCTGCCAGCAGTACTTCGTACCCTTCCTTCTGCAGGGCAACCTGGATGATGGCGGCAACCGGCGCCGTATCCTCGACCACCAGCACCTTCTGCCGCTCCTCGTCGCGCTTCTTGCCGTGCAGGTAATGCTTTTCCACGGCTGCGGCCAGTTCCTGGCGGGTGGCGAGCACCGGGATGATCTTGAGGTTGTTCTTCTTCTCGAGATATTCCTGGGTATCCATGTCGAAGGGATCACTGATTGCCAGCGCCAGCATCGCATCTTTCTGCTTCAGCGGGAAAACCAGTTTCTGGGCGGCGATGTCCGGCGGTACCAGGGCCAGCAGCTCGGCGGGGAACGAGTAAGCGGCAAAGCCGTTGACGGTCTTGAAGTTGAACTGCTTGGAGAGGGCGGTGATCAGTTCGTCTTCGGTGATCACCCCCATCTCCTCGAGCACCTGACCAAGGCGCTTGCCGGAGCCCCGCTGGCGCTCCAGGGCACGTTCCAGGGTTTTCACCGTGATAATTTCCGCTTCGACGAGCAAGTCTCCCAGCTGCTTCCTTCCGGTCATGGCAGGTCCTTTTTCTCGCGTTTCAGGAAATCCCGACGATTCTCTCCTAACACACGAGCAGGGGAAATCCAATGATTATGTTGAGAAATCTTACCATTCCGGCCTGTTGCGCCCCGTCCGGTCCGGGCGGGCGGCGGTGGAATGGTATTACCTCTTATACTTATCGGTGCGATAAATGGAATCTTTAATTGAAACTTTGCGGAATGGTTGAGGATTTTGATGCCGGGGCGAAACGGGGGGCCGGAGCCCCGGCGAGGGGCTCCGGTGCGGTGCCGGTCAGCGGACGTGATCTTCCGGATAGGCGCCGATATGGTGAATGGAGAGGTCGGCGCCGGCGAACTCCTCGTCGACGTTCAGCCTGATGCCGACGGTCTTGGAGAGAACGCCGTAAACCAGGAAGCCGTTGGCCAGGGCAAAGGCGATCGCCGCCAGGGTACCGAGCAGCTGGGAGACGAAGGAGACGCCACCCATGCCGCCAAACAGCGGCTGGCCGAAGATGCCGGCGGCGATCCCGCCCCACGAGCCGATCACGCCGTGGAGCGGCCAGACGCCGAGCACGTCGTCGATCCGGAGTTTCTCCTGCTCGAAGTGGAAGCCGTAGACGAAGATCAGCGAGGCGATGACGCCGGTGACGAAGGCGGCCAGCGGGTGCATCAGGTCGCTGCCGGCGCAGATGGCGATCAGGCCGGCCAGGGCGCCGTTATGGACGAACCCCGGGTCGTTCCGGCCGGCGACCAGCGCCGACAGGACGCCGCCAACCATGGCGAGCAGCGAGTTGACTGCCACCAGCCCGGAGATGTTCTCCAGGTGGCCGGCGCTCATGACGTTGAAGCCAAACCAACCGACCGCCAGAATCCAGGAGCCGAGGGCGAGAAACGGGATGTTGCTGATCGGTAGCGGGTGGGATTTGCCGTTCAGATAGCGGCCGGAGCGGGCGCCGAGGAAGAGGACCGCCGGCAGTGCCAGCCAGCCGCCGATGGAGTGGACCACTACCGAGCCGGCGTAGTCGTGGAATTCGGCGCCACCGACCTGTTTGAAGAACCCTTGCAGCAGGGCGGCGTTCTTACCCCAGATCAGCGATTCGAAAAGCGGGTAGCTGATGGCGGCGAAGATGGCGCCGGCGAAAACCTGGGGCCAGAATTTGGCCCGCTCGGCGATGCCGCCGGAGATGATCGCCGGGATGCAGGCGGCGAAGCAGAGGAGGAAAAAGTAGTGGACGAGGTCGTAGCCCTGGGTGGCGCCGAGAAGGTCCTTCGCCGGGACGAAAAACGAGATGCCGTAGGCCAGGGGGAAGCCGACCAAAAAATAGGCAATGGTCGAAACCGACCAGTCGGTGAGGATTTTGACGAATGCGTTGACCTGATTCTTCTTGCGGACCGTTCCCACTTCCAGAAACGCGAACCCTGCGTGCATGGCGAATACCATGACCGCGCCGAGCATGAGGAACAGCACGTCGACGCCGCTCCGCAGCCCTGCCACTGCCGATAATGACTCCATTGTCATACCTCCGTTGGTATTGGCCCGCCGACTCATCGTTGAGCGGAGGCGCCGGAGTGAGCAAGCAACCTTCCTGCCAAAATCTACCCGGCTAAAATCATTGAGGTTATTTCGTGGGGGGCCACGACGGGGGTGGTGTGGCTGCCTAAAAAGCGGGCACGTATGCTGAAAAATGCGGCATGAAGCAGGGAAAATAGGGGTTGACTGTACGGTGTCTACATTGTAAATTCGCGTAGTTAAAAGTTATTTATCCGGATTTTCATCGCATTAGGGGTATTTTGCCAACCAGAACCGCCCTTATATACTCTCACGACTTCAGTCGCTTCAGTTACGGCGACGAACATCCGTTCAAGATCCAGCGCTTTCTGCTGGCCTTCGAACTGATGCGCCAGTATGGCCTGACCGACCTGCCCGGTGCCGATATCCGCGATTGTCCCCGGGCGACGGATGAACAGCTGCTGACCTTCCATTCGCCGGAGTACCTGGCCCGGCTGAAGGAGTTCAGCTCCTCCGCCGAACCCCGCGCCGATTTTCGCTATGGCCTCGGCGACCTCGACAACCCGGTGTTCAGCGGCCTTTACGAATGGGCCTGCCTCGGCAGCGGCGGGACGATCGAGGCGGCCCGGCTGGTAACGGAGGAGGGGTACGACATCGCCTTCAATATGGCCGGCGGCTGGCACCATGCCCACCGGGCCAAGGCGTCGGGGTTCTCCTACCTCAACGATGCGGTTGTCGCCATCAATACCCTGCTGGCGAAGGGGAAACGGGTGGTTTACCTGGATATCGACGCCCATCACGGCGACGGGGTGCAGGAAGCGTTTTACGATACCGACCGGGTGCTGACCATCTCGATCCACGAGAGCGGCATCTACTTTTTCCCGGGGACCGGCTTCGAGGCGGAAACCGGCGTCGGCAGGGGGGCCGGCTATTCGGTCAACGTTCCGCTTGTCGCCCACGCCGACGATGCGCTGTTCATGAAGGCGTTCGATGAAGTGGCGTTCCCGCTGCTGGCCGCCTTCGATCCCGATGTCATCGTCACCCAGCTCGGCGCCGATACCTTTCGGACCGATCCGTTGACTCGACTGGAGATAACCACCCACAGCTACACCTATATCCTGCGCAAGCTCAAGGCGTTGAAGCTCCCCTGGGTGGCCGTCGGCGGCGGCGGTTACAACATGGTGAACGTCGCCAGGGCCTGGACGCTGGCATGGGGGGTGATGAACGGCGTCGAACTGGCGCCGAAACTGCCGGCCGATTTCGTAGCAATCATCGGGGCGCTGGGCTATCCTAACCGGATGCTGCTCGATGCCATGCACTGGGCTCAGGAAGACGACCGGAACCGGGCGCTCGACGCGGTGGAAAAGAGCATCGCCGCCATCCGTGCCGCGGTCTTCCCGGTGATTATCGGACCCTATGGCGCGACTGACGGGTAATGAACAGCTCTGCAGCGGCGGCCGGGTGCTCCATTCGCTGCGGGAGATCAATCGGCTGCTGCCAGCCGAGCGCGACCGGATCTACGGCGGGCTGCTCCCGGAACGGCTGCGGCAGCTGCTCGGGATTGCGCCGGCGGGGTTCAGCGACACCGCCGGCCGCCGGCTGGTCCGGATCATCGCCCCGGAAGGGCTCGGGCTGGCCCGCATCGAGGTCCGGCGGGCTCCCGATGACCGGGACACGGTCTTTTTCGTCGAGTTGGCCGACACCCACTACCGGCAGATGGAGCTGTCATTCTGCATCATCGCCGATCCGGACGCGCCCCGTTTCGGCGTGGACCGGGACAGCGCCGGTTGCGACAACTGCTTCGCCACTCTCGGCAGGAACATCCCCGAGGAACTGCGGGCGATGGCGGCCGGGCTCTTCCCGAACCAGACCCGCCGGGGGCTGAAGCTGTTCGGCGAGTTCTTCGCCCTGTTCGAGCGGTTCGTCGATGCCCTCGGCATGGAGATGATCGTCGCCGAGCCGCTGACCTATGATAACGCGATCCGTTACGAAAAGTACGGTTTCGACTACATTACCGGCAAGCGGCTGATGCTGGAGATCGATCGCGAGTTCCAACCCGGCGGGCTCCTCCATCGGCGGCTGGACGGTTCGTCGCCGTTTCGCCGGCCGGGGATGGAGCGGACGGTGCGGGGGCGAAGCTGGGCGATTCATGACGGGATCATGGATGAGCCGTGGGATGAAGTAAGGATTTACAAAATGATAGGCGAACATGCCGGGATCGATACTTTTCCCGGCCGGGAGCCGGAAGGAGGAGACTATTAACGGCAACGGAACCAAAGACCTGACTCCGATCAAGGGGATTCGCTATTACTATCCACCCGAAGACGCCGTCCTCGTCTTCAAGGACGAGAAGGCCCGCATCCCCTATGGATCGCTGCCGATTCCGCTCCTGGAGGAGGATTTCACCGCCATCGAGGGAGAGCCGTCCTACGATGCGGTCGGCCGTGGCATCTACCACGCCCTGCGGAACAATCCGGACTGCAATTATGCGTCGCGGTACGCCGAACTTTTGCGCGACGCCTTTCCGCATTACATCGCCGAGCTGGCGAGCCATGCGATCATGCTCGACAACAAGGATGTCGAGGTGCCGTACCTGGACCGGAAGATCAACTGCCTGAAGATTCTGGCCCTGCTGGAACCGGACAACGGCGGCCTCGCCCTGGAGATCGGCATCACCTTCCTCGACAAGGGGCTCCGGCTATCGGCGCTGCACCTGTCGACGGTGAGCCTCTACCGGGCGGAGCATTTCCTTCGCCGGGCCTTGACGCTCCTCCCCGGCGACAAGAAAGTCCTCCGTTATCTCGGCGAAGTCTGCTACCTCCTCGGCAAATATGACGAGGCGGCGAACTGCTGGCAGCCGATCGCCAGCGAGCCGGAGCTGCCCGATGCCGCCAAGCTGACCGAGCGGCTGGAGCGGATCAGCAGCGGCACGCTCCCCCGGATCCCGCCGGTGGATTATCTTGAAGCGCTCGGCGTCGCCTTCAATGCCTTTCACGCCGGCGACTACGAAGAGGCGCTGGCGATCATCCAGGACGTGATGATGGACCGGACCTTTTGCGATGAATTCCCGATCGCTGAAATGCACTGCGTCCTCGGCAAGAGTTTTGCCGAGCTCAATATGCCCAAGTATGCCGAGGAGGCGCTCCGGACGGCGCTGGCGATCGATCCGGATCACGAAGAATCCCGCAACTGCCTCGAACAACTGGCGGGATAGCGAGGTTACATGTTCGGCTTCAGTATTGCAGACTGGATTTTCATCGTGCTTGTCCTGGCAACGATTTTTGCCTGTGTCGCCGTGAGCGACATGCGTAAAAACAGGCATTGACGGCTTCCGGTGCCCCTCGCCGGCACCAGCTGCATGCTTTGATTCCTGTTGGAAAGGCCGCCAAATGACTGATGACTTCGAGGCGCGGGCACCGCTCGGCTTGGTGCTTCTAACCGGCCTCTACCTGTTTTTCTTTATCGTGACGGTCACGACCTTCGGCAATCCGTACCCGTTTCTCGGCAGGATTTACGTTGGGACTTCGGCCAAGATTCTGATCTTTATCGACAGCCTGATTTGCCTCTACCTTTTCCTCGGCATCCTGAAAAAGCAGCTTTTGACCTGGTATTTCGTGATCGGCTACAACCTGTTCGAAATCGCCAATACCATCGTCAATCTCTATTTCATCGCCCCGGCGGAAATCGAACGGGTGATCGGCGAACAGGTCGACCGGGAGGCGCTGCTGATCAATAACATTGCCAGTGCCCTGGCGATCATGCTGCTGACCCAGTACATTTTCCGGCACAAGCACTATTTTACCAACCGGAAGAAGTACCTGTTCTGACGGGGCGGGTCGCTCGGCCCGGACGTCGTGCCGGTTTTGCGAAAGCGAGGATGGAGTATTGTCTAAGTCGGTTACGGAAGGACGCGAGGAAAAGAACGGTTTTTTCCACAAACTGATGCACGGTTTGACCGGTTCGGTTTTTGAACAGGACGAATGCGAATGCCGGGTGTCGTTGAATGACACCCGCGGCGTGTCGATCAGCATCAAGGGCTTGAACAAATATTTCGGCGACAAGCACGTTCTCAAGGATGTGAACCTGGAGATCGAGGCTGGTGAGACCTTCTCGATCATCGGTCCGTCGGGGACGGGGAAGAGCGTCCTGTTGAAGCATATCGTCAAGCTGGCGACCCCCGACAGCGGCGAAATCCTGATCAACGGCCACCCGCTGTTTACCGGCAACGGTCGCGATGAGCTGCGCGACTACCGCTACAGCATGGTCTTCCAGTCGTCCGCCCTGTTCAATTCGCTGACCGTCGGCGAAAACGTCGGGCTCTGGCTGCGGGAGAAGCGCATCTGCAAGGAACCGAAGATCCGGGAGATCATCAGCGAAAAGCTCCGGCTGGTCGGCCTGGAAGGGGCGGAATCGTTGCGGACCTCCGAACTGTCCGGCGGGATGAAGAAACGGGTGGCGATCGCCCGGTCGCTGGCGATGAATCCGGACCTGATCCTTTACGACGAGCCGACCGCCGAACTCGACCCGATCACTACCGACGAGCTGGCGAACACGATCCTCCGCCTGAAGGAGACGACGAAAAACACCACGGTGATCGTTACCCACGACCTGAACTTTGCGCTTTACATCTCCGATCGGATCGCCATGATGCACGACGGCCGGATCGTCGGGGTCGGCACCCCGGCGGAGATCAAGGCGAGCGACGACCCGATCATCAGGAGCTTCATCTACACCACGACCAAGGGGATCAACAAGTGAGCACCATGGCGGCGAGGGATACCGGGATGAGATCATGAACGTGACCAATTCCATGAAAAAGATCGGCTGGGCCGCCGTGCTGGCCGGGGGGGCGCTGGCGGTCGCCGCTTGTGCCGGGCTGAAACAGGACAAGCCGCTGCTTCCCATCGAATCGTACGAGCGGATGATCGTCGGCCGGTTCGACGCCGACTATGTCGGCACCGACAACTGCGTCAAGAAATGCCACAAGCACCAGAAGATCACCGACGACTTCCGCCATAGCGTCCATGGCGAGCAGATCCGCCCGGAAACCGGCCTGCCGCTGGTCAATTGCGAGTCGTGCCACGGGCCGGGAAGTCTTGCCATCGAGAAGATCGGCGATGACGTGGCGGCCAATGACCGGCAAGGGGTGAAATGCGACACGAGTAAGTTCCTCGACATCATGAACCTGCCGGCGCCGGCCCAGTCCCTGATCTGTCTCAAATGTCATTCCGCCGCCTCGACTCCCAGCCTGGCTCTCTGGAATGCCAGCCTGCACGCCCTGAACGATGTCAGCTGCTTCGACTGCCACAAGCTGCATCAGGGCCCCCAGCAGAAGGTGAGCCGCGAAGAGATGGCCGAGATGTGCTACGCCTGTCATCCGGAGGTCAAGGCGGAGAACGGGCTCTTCTCCCATCACCCGATCCGGGAGAAGAAGATGGCCTGCACCGACTGCCACGAACCCCACGGCTCCACCCAGGAGCATCTGCTGAAGGGGAACACGGTCAAGGAAACCTGTACCCGCTGCCACATGGAGAAGCAGGGGCCCTTCGCCTTCGAGCACGGTGACGTTACCGAAAACTGCTCGAACTGCCATGCCCCCCATGGCTCGGTGAACAATCAACTGCTTACCGCCTCGATGCCGTTCCTTTGCCTGCAATGCCATTCCGGCCACACTGCCGGCTCGACACCGGAGAGCACGACGCTCTTCAACAATCGCTGCACCGACTGTCACAGCCAGATTCACGGGACCGACATCCCTTCGGCCAATGGCCAGGGGGCGTTGCTGCAATGACGAAGCGAAAAACGACAGGTCAAGGAGTTGCTACGCGATGAGGCCGCTCAGGTTTGCCATGAAACTGACGCTGACCGCCTTCGTGCTGTTCGTGACCGTATCCGGCGTTATCGCCGCGGAGGCGGCTCCAGCCGACGATAACGAGGAGCTGTCGGGCGCTCAGCCGGAAAATGTCATCGAGCCGTTCAACGATGCGGTAGAGCTCCCCTTTGACGAAGTGGAGGTCGAAACGCACCGCTGGCTGGAGGTGCCGGTCGGCTACCGGTTCATGTCGGTCGAGGGTTATGGCGGCCGGGCCGCCGAGTACGAGTACCTCCATTCGAGTTTCACCGGTGGGGCGCAGCTGGGGAGCCTGGGAAAGGATTTCAAGCTCGTCCTGGACGGCGCCTATGCCAATGCCAAGGATTACAACGCCCAGCTGGTGGCCGATTATAAAGGGTACTACCGGCTGAATGTCCGGACCGAGTCGCTCTATCACAACCTGGACCACGAACGGTTGAATCACCCGTTGTTCAGCGACCAGAATCCGACCGACACCTACGGCATCGCCGTGCGGCAGGACAGCGTCAACTTTCGCTACAAATTGCACGATTACCCGATCCACCTGAACCTCGGTCACTGGCTGCTGGTTCGCAGCGGCAATTCCCAGCTCCGCTATGCCGACTACGCCTTCGACGGCGCGGCGGGCAACGCGCTCCATTCCCGGTCGAATCGTGTCGACCGCCGGATTCACGAGGGGACCGCCGGCTTCGACGCCCACCTCGGGCCGGTCAACCTGGTCTACACGTTCCTGATCCGCCAGTTCGACGACCAGGTCGGCACGCCGCAGGACAACCTGATCGAGCGCCGGGACCCCGACACCGGTGCCATCGTCCGTTACGGCGGGCTGCAACAGCATAACAGCGATCCGGAGAGCCGCTTCTACTCCCACACCGTCAAGATGTACACCTCGCTGAGCGGCGGTATCGTCGGCGCTGCCTCCTATTCGTACGGGAAGCGGGAGAACCGTTCTTCGCTCGTTACGGTCAGCGGGACCGACCAGAGCAGCGATACCCTGCAAAACGCCGCCGGTGATTTCACCTATACCCCCTGCCGCTGGTTTTCCGTGGCGGTGAAATACCGGCACCAGGAGGTCGACCGAAACAACGCCTCGACCCTCTACACGCCGTTTGCCGCCAATCCGGTCGTTACCGTCCGTCCGTCCATCGATACCCGCCAGGACGTACTGTCCGCTGCCCTGTCGCTGCGACCGATCACTATCCTGACCATCAGCGGCGAATACAAAGGGACTTTCCTGCGCCGCGACAACACCGGGACGGGAGCGGCGCTCTGGCAGCTTCCCGGCGAGTCGGATACCCACCGGGGAACGCTGACCATCTTCAGCCGGCCGTTCAAAGGGTTCCGCCTGCGCGCTCTCTACGGTTACACCGCGGCCGATACCCCAGCTTACGATACGCTGCCGGAGCGGAAGCACACCGGCCAGTTGCTGGCTTCCTACAACAGCGTCAATCGCTGGGGACTTTCGGCCAGCTACCAGATCGTCCGGGAATGGAACAACCAGATTTCACGGACTGCCACCGATTTCAACGATCCGACCCTGACGGCAACTTATGTGCTGCCGCGCGACCGGTTTAACTACGAACTGGCGACCGGCTTCTGGTTCAGCCCGGTCGAGCGACTGACGATCAGCGGCAATTACGCCTATCTGCGGAACCGTGCCGAGCAGGCGCTGCTGGTGAGCCACGGCGAGATCGGCGGCTATGCCGGGAGTGATTTCGTGGCTCGCTCCACGGTCTGCGGGCTCAATGCCGCTTACCAACTGACCGAGCTGTTGGAGCTGTCGCTGGCGTTGCAGCAGGTCCGGTCGCTTGCCGAGTACAACCCGGACAGCGCGACCGCCAATGGCGGTTCCACTGCCGGCATCATGGAACTGTCGCGGGTGAAGACGGTGGAAAACTCGCTGTCGGCGCGGGCGCAGTACTCACTGTCGCAGCACTTTTCCTGCGGTGTTAACTATACGTACCGTGATTATGACAACAAACTCGCCACTGCCAACGAAGGAACCGTCCATCTCGTGATCGCTTCCGTCAAGGCGAAATGGTAGGCCGCGGATCGGAATTCTGATATGCGCTTGAAACTGCTGATTCCGACATTACTGATTGCCCTGGCTCTTGCCTGGCCGGTGCCGGCCCGGCCGGGGAGCAAGCTGGTTGCCGCGGTGCTTACCAGCGACATCAGCCGCTATAAGGAGGCCTATCGAGCGTTCGTCCGGGCGATGGCGGCCAAGGGGTATGACCAGGGAAGCGTCGAATTTATCCTGCAATCACCGAATCCGGATCCGATCTCCTGGGCCAACAGCGTTCGGAAGTTCAATGCCATCCGGCCCGACGTGCTGGTCACGTTCGGCGCGCCGGCGACACTGGCGGCGATGAAGGAGGTCAACGACATCCCGGTGGTCTTTACTGACGTCTATGCGCCGGTGGAGGCCGGGGTGTCCCGGAGCATGACCCGCACGGGAAGCAATCTGTGCGGGGTAAGTTCCAAAGTACCGCTGGCGACGCTGATGAAGGCGATGGTGGAAATCAGGCCGGTGCGTTCCCTCGGGGTGCTGTTCAACAGCCGGGAGACCGGCTCGCTCGTTCAGCTGAAGGAGATGAGGCGACTGGCGGCCCAGCAGGGGTTTGCCGTGGTCGAGGCTAACGTGGCAACCGCCGAGCGTCTCGATGCGGCCCTCAGCCATCTGCTCGGCCGGGTCGACTGTCTGTTCGTGGCGGAAAGTTCCGTCGTCGGCAAACATCTGGAAAAAATTGTCCGGAAGTCGACCGAAGCGAATGTCCCGGTGATCTCGCTGATCCCCGATGCGGCGGAGAAGGGGGCGCTCGTCGCCCTGGAAGTCAGCCCGCAGGAGCAGGGGCAGCTGGCCGCTGATTATGCGGCCAAGATCCTCTCCGGCCGCCGGCCCGGCGAGATGCCGATCGCCACGCCGCACAAGGTTGAACTGATCGTCAACCTGCAGGCCGCCAAGACGCTCGAGTTCCATATCCCGTTCCGGGTTCTCAGTCTTGCCACCAAAGTACTCAAGTAATAATGGGGCACCGATGCCGCAAGCCGTTAACGAGGTGAGGATGGGGAAGATTTTAATCGTTGATGACGACAAGGCATTTTCGTGCTTTTTGAAAGATCACATCAAGAAGTACTATCCCTTGCTTCAGGTGCAGATCTGTACCGACCCGGTGCGCGCCTTGCCGTTGATCCGCAAGGGGGAGGTCGATCTGCTGCTCGTCGATTATGAAATGCCGGTGCTCGACGGCGAGAAGGTCATCAAGTACGCCCGGGAGGTCGGCATCGAAACGAGCAGGATCATCATCCTGTCGAGCCGCGATGCCGATTATCTCCACCAGCATTTCCCCCTCGGGACCTGCCTGGCGGTGATGAACAAGCACGAAACCGCGCAAAAGGCGGTGCTCGACATGGTTTTCAAGTCATTGCAGCGGAAAGCGGCGGATGCCACCGCCGGGTGAACAGGGAGGTGCGATCGTGGCAGGCAAAGAGATAACTATCGTTTTCTTCAAACAGAACCATGTGCGGGACAACTGGCGAGTCGACCTTGCCGGCCCGGAGGCGGAGCGCTTTTTCGCGGGACTGACCGATGAGTTGGGCGGATACGGGATTGCGTTGAAAAGGGCAGCCAACGATGCCTTTACGATCGACATTAACAGCTACGCGGACGTCCTGAATTCGATCCGCCTCTCGTCGCCGGCGGACGGTTTCGTCAGCGTCTGCGTCGGGCATGTGATCGGTGCCAGCGCCAACCTCGATCTATTGGAAGATATCAGGAAGGCGGTGACGCGGATCGCCTTTGCTCCAGAGACGGTTCCTCCCGAAGATCACAATCGGAAGGTCTGCCATAACTGCGGCTGCGGCTGCTAGTGTGCCGCCATCGCGTCAGGCGGGCAGGGGGACCAGTTCGGCGGATAGCGCCTGGCCGTCCAGGGTCAGGAGCGCATAGCCCGGGGAGGCACAGCCGCGCTTGAGGCAGCCGGGGTTAACGTAGAGCCGGCCATCGAGTTTATTGATGGCCGCCAGATGGGTATGCCCATACAGGACGACATCGGCCCGCTCAACGGCGGCCTTCCGGCGCAGGTTTTCAAGGGTCGTCTTAACCCCGTACCGGTCGCCGTGGGTGAGGAAAAATCTTTTCCCCCCCAGTTCGAGCGTCAGTTCGCGGGGGAAAGGCGAGGCGGCATCGCAATTGCCGGCAATCCTGACGATCGTTGCGGTGGTGGCCAGCTCCAGGTGTTCGGTGTCGCCGGTTTCGTCGCCCAGATGAATGACGGCGTCGATGTTGCCGGTGCTGTCCAGAAGCTGGAAAATGGCGGCGGAGTTGCCGTGTGTGTCGGAAATAACAATGATTCTCATGGGTTCATTGTAGCAATAGCATTCATTAAGTCAATACACTTGTCCGGCTGGCGGACGCCAGCGATGCCGTTTTCGGCGGGCGGTGATGCGGAGAGCGGTCGATGGCGGTAACCGGGCGAAAAAATATCCTGTTGGGCGTGGTGCTTGCCAGTTGTGCTCTGGTGGGGCTTTTTGTCCTGTCGGTACTGCTGGTCAGGCTGGCGTTGGGCGAAAGGTTGACGATCTCCTCCGGGCCGGGTGTTGGCTATGTGGAAGTCAAAGGGGTGATCGTCGATGCCGAAGAGGTCGTGAAGCAGCTCCATGCCCTGCAGAAGAATGACGACGTGAGGGCGGTCGTGCTCCGGATCGATTCACCCGGCGGGGTGGTGGGGCCGTCCCAGGAAATCTACCAGGAAGTGAAAAAGTTGGCGGCGGTGAAGAAGGTGGTGGTTTCCATGGGGAGCGTCGCCGCCTCGGGCGGCTACTATATCGCTGTGCCGGCCACGACGATCTACGCCAACCCCGGCACGATCACCGGCAGCATCGGCGTGCTGATGAAACTCTCCAATATCGAGGGTCTGCTGGGAAAAGTGGGGATGAAGGCCTTCATTCTGAAGAGCGGGGAATACAAGGACTCCGGGTCGCCGCTCCGGCCCCTCACTGCTGCCGACCGCGCCGTGCTCCAGGGGGTGATCGACAATCTGCACGACCAGTTCATCAGGGCGGTTGCCGAAGGGCGCAAGCTTCCCCTGGCCGTTACCCGCAAGCTGGCCGACGGTCGGGTCTATACCGGCGAGCAGGCGCTGGGGCTGAAACTGGTCGACCGTCTCGGCACCCTCCAGGACGCGGTGACGGAGGCGGGACGGCTGGCGGGGATTGTGGGCGAGCCGACACTGATTACCCCGCCCCGCAAGCCGGCCTTGCTCAGGGACCTGCTGGTGGAGGAACTGGCTGGCGCCGTCCGGGGGGCGGTCCGCCAGGAGAGCCGGTTCAGCGTCAATTACCAGCTCGACGGGCCATCCCGCTAGCGCCGGCTGGCACAAGCCGACGCAACAAAAAAAGGAAGGCGCCGCAGGGTGCCTTCCTTTTTTCGTCTCCGTCGGTCAGCCCCGGTTCAGCGGGGGACAGGGCAGTACATGTTGCCGTAGGGGCGTTTGCTCTTCGGCAGGATCTTGCAGAACCTTTCCTTCATCACCTCGGCGAAGTCGATGCCGAAGTCGGCGCAATAATCCTTGAGATAGTTCTCCAACTCCTGGCGGTCCTCGGCGGTCAGCTCGAAAACCCCGACTTCCCGGGCCAGCTTTGCCTCGTCAACCTCGCCGCGGACATAGATGGTCCCGCCGTGCATCCCGGTGCCGAAGCGGAAGCCGTGCTTCGGCTTCGCCGGGTCGTCGCTGAACATGCCGAGCAGTACCAGCACCCCGCCGGCCATGTACTCGCCAAAGAAATCGCCGGCCTTGCCGCCGGCAATCAATACCGGCTTGTTTTCGTCGTAGGATTTCATGTGGATGCCGACCCGGTAGCCGACATCCTTGCGGATATGGACCCGGCCGCCGCGCATTCCGTAACCGAGGACGTCGCCGGCGTGGCCGTGGACGACGACCTTCCCGGCATTCATGGTGTTGCCGATGTTGTCCTGGCCGTTTTCGTTGACGATGATCGTCGCGCCGTTCATGAATGCCGCCAGGTCGTTGCCGGGGACGCCGTTGATGGTGATGGTGACCGGCCGGTTGATCCCGTCGCCGATGAAATACTGGCCGTTCACATTGTCGAGGACGATCTCGGTGGCGCCGGCGGCCACCTCTTCGCGGATTCTCTTGTTGAGGTCTCGGTAGTAGAGCCCCTGCGCGTCTATTCTCATAGTCTTACCTCAGTATCCTAATGAAGAGTCGGGGATGGGGAGTGATTGCTAGAGCACTCCCGGTTGCATCTTGGCAATGACCGGTTCGCCGCCGCGGGGCGCCCAGACCTTGTCGGGGCTCGGGCAGATCTCCCGGATGGCCGCTTCCTCGGAGGCCATGTAGACGAAATCGTCCTTAGTGGCGCAGACCAGCGGCCGCAGCTTTACCCGGTCGTTCAAGCCGATCAGCCCCTCGTTGCTGGCGAAAAGGATGGCAAACGGGCCGTTCAGCAGGGCGCTGCCGTACACTTGGCGAATGGCGGTCAGCAGTTGCCGCTCGTCCTCGGGGAGGGTATCGATGATGTCCCAGAAGGGGGAGGCCATCGCCAGGCTGGCCAGTTCCGGCGTCAGCCCGTGCTTGCGGATCAACAGGTCGAGGGTGTAGGCGACGACCTCGGTGTCGGTCAGCATGGTGCAAAGGTAGCCGTACATCTCCAGGTAGCGCTTGTTGATGCCGTATGAGGAGATTTCGCCGTTGTGGACGATCGACCAGTCGAGGAGGGTGAACGGATGGGCGCCGCCCCACCAGCCCGGGGTATTGGTCGGGAAGCGGTTATGAGCGGTCCAGATATAGCCGCTGTACTCTTCGAGACGGAAGAAATCGGCGATTTCCTCGGGGTAGCCGACCCCCTTGAAGGCGCCCATGTTCTTGCCGGAGGAGACGACGAAGGCCCCCTCGATCTCGTTGTTGATCGCCATGACGTGCCGGACGACGATGTCCTGGTCGGTCATCGACTGGAATTCGACCGCTTCCTTGTATTCGGCGGTTTCCAGCGGTTTGACGAAATAGCGCTTGAAGGCCGGCGGGTTGGCGATCGCCGGAATCCGCCGGGTGGGGATCGCTTCGTGATGGTCGATGTAGAAGTGCCGTTCCAGGTACTCTTCGGTCAACTGAAGTGCCATGCCGCTCTCGTACATCAGGTGGAAGGCGTAGAACTCCTTATAGTCCGGATAGATGCCGTAGGCGGCAAAACCGCCGCCGAGACCGTTGCCGCGGTCGTGCATCAATGATATCGATTTGATAATGACATCACCCTCAACGAGCTTGCCGGAAGTAGAGATAAAGCCGGTCAGGCCGCAGTTGGAAATGTCTTTCTGAAAGTGATGCGTCGGTTGTCGTTTCATGCGCTGACGTTCCTCCTGGTAAACGTGCATGGGGCGCGGCGCGAAAGGTCCGCTGCCGGCCGCCCCGCCGCCCGCCGTTAAGCCACCTTGCCGTACGGGGCAAACAGGGCGTTGCGGATCTCTTTGGGAAGATGGACGAAGCCGAAATCGGGAGCCAGCAGGTTCTCCTTGAAGGGAGTGATTGCCACCTTTTCCCTGATCAGCCCGGCGAAGATGCCGGCCCGGTCCACGGCGCCGACCAGGACGGCGCCGGCGAGCCGGTCGTTCTGGATGACGATCTTCCGGTACTGGTAATTGGCGCTGTCCTGATAGGTCAGGATTTCGTATTCGCTCGGATCGAGCGGGTTGGTGACTCCCATCGAGATGGTCGGAACCTTGAACAGCTCCAGCGAGTTCATGGCCAGGCCGCCAGCATATCCCTTGGCGCTGCCGGCCATGGCGACCCCGGCCACATCACCCTGGATATAGGCATCGGGCCAGATCGGCATCGGGTTCTTGACCCCCGAGAAAAAGTCCTTCGCCTCGGCAACGTCGCCGGCGGCGAAGATGCCGCTCACCGAGGTTTCCATCCGGTCGTCGACGACGATGCCGCGGTTGACTTCGACGCCGCTCCCCTTGAGGAAGCCGGCCGCCGGACGGACGCCGATGGCGACGATGACCGTGTCGCAGGGGATGAAATCGCCGGACTTGAGGGTGACGCCGGTGATCTCGGCGCCGTCGCCCTCGATGCGGACAACGGTGTCTTCGGTGATGACGTCGATGCCGTTGGCCTTCATCTTCTTGGCGACGATCTTCCCGGCCGGCCGGTCGAAGGCGGCGGAGAGGATTCGGTCGGCCAGTTCGACGATGGTGATCTGTTTGCCGAGGAGGTGGAGTCCCTCGGCGGCCTTCAGGCCGATCAGCCCGCCGCCGATCACCACCACCTTCTCGATGTCGTCGGCAATTCCCTTCATGGTGGCGGCATCGTCCCAGGTGGTGAAGGTGAAGATCCGCTCCTTGTCGGCCATCCCTTCGATGGGCGGGATGAACGGGTCGCCGCCGGTAGCGACCAGCAGCCGGTCGTAAGCGATCGTCTCGCCACTGGCCAGCCTGATCTGGTGCTTGGCGCTGTCGACGCCGGTCGCTTCGGCACCGAGGAGCAGATTGACCCGGTTCTTCTCATAGAAATCTTCCGGCAGGTAAGCCATCCGTTTTTCGGTGATCAGTCCGCCGAGCAGGTAGGAGATAAGCGGCCGGCCGTAGGCGATGTGTCTTTCGCGGGAGAGCACGGTGATGGTCCCGTCCGGATCGATGCTTCTGATACCACGGATGGCGCCGACGGCGGCCACCGAGTTGCCGATGATGACGTAATTCATTTCTGGCTCCCCTCCTTGTAGACGAGCGCCCGGTTGGGACAGGCATCAACGCAGGCCGGGCTCTTCCGGTCCGGGCAGAGGTCGCATTTGTTCGCTTTCTTGCGGGTCAGGTTGCGTTGGATGGCGCCGTAAGGGCAGGCCATGACGCAGGACCAGCAGCCGACGCACTGCTCGGTGTCGATCCTGACGGTGCCGTTATCCCCTTTCTGGATGGCGCCGGAGATGCAGGCGCGGAGACAGTCCGGCTCGTCGCAGTGGCGGCAGGTGGTGGAGAAGGAGACAACCCCCCCGTCCCACTCTTCAACGGTGCAGCGGGAGATGGCGCGAGCCGGTTCGTGGAGGAATGCCCGGACCGGGTCCTTCGACGCGGAATGTTCGGTGATGCAGGCTACCTCGCAGAGATGGCAGCCGATGCAGTAGTCCTCAAGGGTGTAGATACGTTTCATGCTACTCTCCAGCCGGCATGACGCCGAGTAAGTTCATGTCTTGTTCGGAAAGGCCCACGGAGCGAAGCTTGTAGCGGTTGCCGCGCAGCGATTCGAGGGCATTCAGTCCCATGCCGCCGAGGATTTCCTTCATTTCGTGGCCCCAGGCGTGGACCAGGTTCACCAGCCGTTCGGCGCCGAGTTCGGGGTTCAGCCGTTTGGCCAGGTAGGGGTTGTTGGTGGTGATCCCCCAGGGGCACTTGCCGGTGTAGCAGCGCTGGCAGAGGGTACAGCCGAGCGCCAGCAGGGTCGAGGTGCCGAGGTTGATGGCGTCGGCGCCGAGGGCGATCGCCTTGATGGCATCGCCGGAACTGCGGACCCCGCCGCCGACCACGATGGAGACCTGGTTTCTGATCCCTTCGTCGCGCAGCCGGGCGTCGACCGCTGCCAGGGCCAGCTCCATCGGGATACCGACGTTGTCGCGGATCACCTGCGGCGCCGCTCCGGTCCCCCCACGGAAACCGTCGATGGTGATGATATCGGCCCCGGCCCGGGCAACCCCGGAAGCGATGGCGGCAATGTGATGGACGGCGGCGATTTTCACCGATACCGGTTTTTCGTAGTTGGTCGCCTCTTTCAGGGCGTAGATCAACTGGCGCAGGTCCTCGATGGAGTATATGTCGTGGTGTGGTGCCGGCGAGATGGCGTCGGAGCCGAGGGGGATCATCCGGGTTTCGGAAATCTCGCTGTTGACCTTTTCGCCGGGCAGATGGCCGCCGATTCCCGGCTTGGCCCCCTGGCCGACCTTGATCTCGATGGCGACGCCGGCGTTGAGATACTGCTCGCTGACGCCGAAACGGCCGGAAGCCACCTGGACGATGACATTCTTGCCGTACTGGTAGAGGTCCTTGTGCAACCCCCCCTCGCCGGTGTTGTACAGGGTGCCGAGCTCCTGGGCCGCCGCTGCCATCGCCTTGTGGGCGTTCAGGTTGAGGGCGCCGTAGCTCATGGCGGAGAAGATGAACGGATATTCCAGCTTCAGCTGCGGCGTCAGCTGGGTTGCCAGCTTCGGCTTGCCGGTCTTTTCGTCTTTGACCACCTGGATCGAATCGGGCTTCTTGCCGAGGTAGGTGCGGAGTTCCATCGGTTCGCGCAGCGGGTCGATGGAGGGGTTGGTTACCTGGGAGGCGTCGAGCAGCAGGTGGTCCCAGTAAATCGGGTACTTGGCCGGATTGCCCATGGCTGCCAGCAGGATCCCGCCGGTGTCGGCCTGGGCGTAGAGGTTCCTGATATGGGCACCGGACCACGACTCGTTACGTTTGAAGTTCTCTTCGTTACCGCGAATGGTGATGGCACCGGTGGGGCAGAGAGCCGAGCAGCGCCGGCAGCCGATGCAGAGGGTGCAGTCCTCGGTCAGGGCATCCGCCTCCTCCAGGTAGGAGTGGACTTCGTATGCGCACTGCCGGACGCAGACCTTGCAGCGGATACACTTGGCATCGCTTCGGTCGACGATGAATTCGTTGAACGATTCAGTAACTGTCTTGTAAAGCACCTTTAGACCTCCTGGATGCTGGTGGTGGGTAAACTGAGTACACTCCAGCCTGGTGGAAAAGTATTGATGCGATTATCATGCCATAAATCCCGGTGCTGGCGTGCTTGGGTGGCCCAGTTTGTAATATGCCGGAATCGTTGACAATGTATTGCAGCGGTCCGGGTGGGGAAGGGGTGGGTGGGTGGCTGCCGCGAGCAGCTGGTCGCGGTCGAAGCGCTTTTGGGGACTGCCAGAGTAGACTCGGGATTCTAAAAAATACACAGTTGCCGGCGGAAGCACGGCAGCGGGGCCGGTTACCTTACGGGGAGGTTGTCCCGGTATTTTCTGATTTCCCGCTCGTAGGTCCGTTCGATCTCGCCCTTCTTGGCGGTAAATTGCCAATAGATAAGACCGGCGACGAGTGTGGCCAGGATGACGAAGAGGGTGAAGGCGGCGAGAATCCTTCGGCGGCGGATCTGCTCGGCGTACGATGGGTAGGCGAGGCTGGTGATGCTGACGTTTCCCTGGCGGAGTTCGCGCAGCCGTTCCAACTGGGCGACGGCGACGAATTGGACGATCGCGTCGCGGTCCCGCTCGTCGATGTGGAGAAAGTGGAGTCCGGTGCTGAACAGTGGCGGCGTCCCCTCCCTGGTGTGCAGCCCGCGCACGTCGACCACCCGGCCGACGACCTCGATTTCCCGTGGCTGGTCGAGTGGCAGGTGCAGGTGGAGCGGGACCAGGGCATCGGCGGAGAGCTTTTCGCGCATTTTGATGCGGATCCCCGAACCGCTGATGTTTGCGGCGACCGGCGGCAGGGGGGGCGGTGGTGGCGGTGGCTCGGCAGGGACTTCCCCCGTTTGCTCGTCTTCCGGGGGGGGCGCCGGATAGCGCCGGTCATGCCATTCCTGGCGGATCTGTTCGGCGGTTTTGCCGACGGGAATGCTGTAGGTCAGCGGAATGTGGACGTCGATGCGGTAGAACTCGCGCAGCTCGTCGGGGATGACGTCGCTGATCAGCCGGACGGAAAGCTTTGCCGGCCCCTCTTCGGCGACGATGATTCCGCGGCAGTAATAGGCGTAGCCATCCTTGCCGACCCGGATGTCGAGGATCGTTCCGGTATCGGTCCGGATGCCGTCGGGCAGGACGTCGCGGGAGAGCTGGAGGACAAGAAGGTCTTCGTCGAAGACCGTGATATCGGCCCAGTCGTGGAAGGTGGTGTTTTGCGACCGGGGAAACCGGACCTCGACCCGCAGGCCGACCGCAAAATATTTGGCGTAGTCTGGGAGCTCTTCCTTCATGCCTGCAGTCGGGAAATCTCCTCGTTAAGTTCTTTCAGCAGCTGCTCGAGGTCGGTCTTGTGGACATCGGCACCGTGCTGAAGCTCTTCAAAGTCGGCTATCTGGCATTCGTAACAGTCGAGACCGTATTTCGCAAAAATCTTCAGCGTTGCGGGGTACCGGCGGATAATGTCGCCGATCAGCATCTCCCTGGTGATCATGTCGACCTCCTGATCCCCCGGGGTGGTCGCTGCAATGTTCCGGGAGATCGTCCACGAGCGGATACGGTGCAACGAATGCGAAAAAAGGCGAGGTCGGTATCCCAGCCTCGCCTTTTTTCGCTACAGTAACAAATAAGCTCGGTGCATGCAATGGTAAATCGGCAGCCCGCAGCACCTGGCCGGCCCGATTATCCGTTATTTGAGGTCGGCGATCGCTGCTTCGATCCGGTCGATCCCCTTCTTGATGTTTTCCATGCTCGTGGCGTAGGAGAGCCGGGCATAGCGGTCATCGCCAAAGGCGACCCCCGGTACCAGCGCCACCTTGGCCTCTTCCAGCAGGTAGGCGGCAAATTCGGTCGAATTGCTGATGACCTTGCCGTTGAAGCTCTTGCCGTAGACGCCGGAGAAGTTGGGGAAGGCGTAGAAGGCGCCGGTCGATTTGAAGCAGGTGACGCCGGGGATGGCGTTGAGCCGGTCGACGATGTAGGTCCGCCGTTTTTCGAATTCCTTGACCATTTCGGCAACTGCGGTCTGGGGACCGTTCAGCGCTTCCACCGAGGCTTTCTGGGCGATGGAGGTGGCGTTGGAGGTCGACTGGGACTGCATCTTGGTCATGGCGGCCATCAGCTCCTTCGGCCCGCAGGCGTAACCGATCCGCCAGCCGGTCATCGAGTAAGCCTTGGAGACGCCGTTGACGATGATGGTCCGGGGCTTGAGTTCCGGGCAGGCCATCGGGATGTTGCAGAATTCCAGCCCGTCGTAGAGCAGTTTTTCGTAGATGTCGTCGGAGACGATCAGGAAATCATGCTTCTTGATCACCTCGGCCAGGGCAGCCAGCTCGGCCTTGGTGTAGGTGGAGCCGGTCGGGTTGCAGGGCGAGTTGAGGATCAGGTACTTGGTCCGGGGGGTGACCGCCTTTTCCAGCTGTTCCGGGGTAATCTTGAAGCCGGTGTTCTCGTCGGTCATGATGAAGACCGGCGTGCCGCCGGCAAGGACCACCTGGTCGGGGTAGGAGACCCAGTAGGGCCCCGGAATGATCACTTCATCCCCTTCCTGGAGCAGTGCCTGGGAGATGTTGTACAGGGTGTGCTTGGCACCGCAGGCGACGGAAATTTCGTCGCGGCTGTAGTCAAGGCCGTGGTCGCGCTTCATCTTGGCGATGATGGCGTCCTTCAGGTCGTCGGCCCCGCCGACCGGCATGTATTTGGTAAAACCGCCGTCGATCGCTTTTTTCCCGGCTTCCTTGATGTTGGCCGGGGTGTCGAAGTCGGGCTCACCGGCGCCGAAGCCGACGACGTCGACCCCCTGGGCCTTCAATGCCTTTGCCTTGGCATCGATGGACAGGGTGGGGGAAGGCTGGATTTTGTTGACGCGATCTGCAAGTTTCATTGGTCCCTCCTTAGGGGTTGGATGAAAGCCTCGTGGGAAAAGGTCTTTCTTTAAGCGCTACGCTCCTGGAACTTCCGTTTGAGAGCATCCCTGACCAGCGGCGGCACCAGCCCTTCGATGGGGCCGTTCAGGGAGCTGACTTCCTTGACGATCGACGACGACAGGTAACCGAACGGCACCGAGGTCATCATGAACAGGGTTTCCACCTCCTGGGAAATGCTCCGGTTCATCTGGGCGATCTGGAATTCGTATTCGAAATCCGAGATCGCCCGCAGTCCGCGGATAATTACCGAAGCCTGCTGTGAAAGGACGTAATCTACCAGAAGGCCGTCGAAGGTGTCAACCCTTGCCCGCGGGTTGTCGGCCAGCACTTTCTGTAGCAATTCCAGCCGCTCGTCGATGGTGAACAGGGCGTTTTTCGCAGAGTTGCGGGCCACGGCGACGATGATCGAGTCGAAGATTTTCAGCCCGCGGTCGATGATGTCGAGGTGTCCGTAAGTGATCGGGTCGAAGGAACCGGGGTAGACGGCAATTTTCCTGGGCATGGTGTGGTCAGTTCCCTTTCTGGAAAAATACGAGCGTGGTATCGCCGTAGATGCGGCGGTCGAATTCCCGCAGCGGGCCGAACTCGGTGGGGAGATGCTCGTCCGAGGCGCATTCGGCCACGACCACCGTTTCCTCCGTCACGAGTGCCGACTGGGCCAGCTGGTCAAGGACCCGCGTCGCCAGACCGACCCGGTAGGGCGGATCGAGAAGAACAATCCTGAACGGGGGGTGGCTTTCGGCGAGTAACTGCAACGCGGCCAGCGCTTCCTTGACGATGACCCGGCTGCGGCTGTCAAATCCCAGCTGCGCCAGATTCCGGCGGATGACTGCCGCCGAATCGCGGTGATTGTCGATGAAGACGGCTTCGCTGCAGCCGCGGCTCAATGCCTCGATACCGAGATTGCCGCTGCCGGCGAAGATGTCGAGCACCCGGGCGCCGGCGAAGCTGCCGAGCAGCGAAGAGAGAATGCTGAACAGCGCCTCCTTCACCCGGTCGGCCGTCGGGCGTACCCGGTCGCCGCGCGGCGCCGCCAGCCGGCGACCGCCTGCCGTGCCGCCGATTACCCTCATGCGCCGGTCTTGAGGACGGCACAGAGGCGCGACGCGCTCCCTTTGGCGTGGAACGCCAGGAGGAACTCTTTTGCTTCGCGGTAGGCCATGTCGTGAATCTGGCGGGCATGCTCCTCGCTGATGGCATCGATCTCGCTCTTGAACATCCCGGTGGCGAATTTGATATCCTTGCCGTTTTCCCTGGCCCAGCGGCGCATCGCGTCCATCAGTTCGAGGGGGAGCCCGGCGTGGGCGACATTCTGCCAGAGGGTGCCGATGTTCCCCTTTTTGATGCCGTATTCGACCAGTTTGCCGACCAGCCGGAGGGGGGTACCGGTGATGCCGTGCTGGACCAGGCCGGCGAGGCCGTAACGGGTGGCGACGGCATGGATCTGCCGGGTCCGCTCCAGGTCGATCCTGACCATCTCCCCGTCGAGGTAATTGCCTTTTTTCGAGCCGTTATTGATGGCGAGAAGCTGGGGGGATATGCCGCCGGCGGCCAGGCCGGCCAGAAATTCTTCCGCTTCCTCGGCCGTCGTTAGCGACGATTCGCCGCTCGCACTTTTGATTTCACCCAGCTCCACCTCCAGCCCATACCCTTCGTCGACGATCGGCCGGGCCAGTTCCGTGGTCAGCCGGATATCGTCGGGGAGAGGGTTGAAGGAGCAGTCGATGGCGAAGGATGTGTAGCCGGCCTGAATCTGGGCTGCGATCAGTGCCCGGGCCTCTTCGATCTCGGCAGTGCCGGGACGCTGGACGGTGGTGTGGTCGCCGTGGATGATGAACGGTTTGCTGAAGCCGGATTGTGCTGCGTAGTCGATTACCGTCTCGAAGAAGAGTTCCGGCGTCTGGCCGGTGTAGCCGCCGTCGAGCCCCCCCTCGGTCTTTGTCAGTTCGAAGGCGACGATGGCGTCGAGTTCTTCGGCAGCCTTCATGATGCCCGGGATGACATGCTTGATCCGCGGGTTGCAGGCCATCAGGATCGATTTGTCGTTGCGCAGGGCGTCAAAGGCCGCCTTGCCGTTCAGGAGGCAGATGCCGGATTTGCTGCCGAGCAGCCGTTTGACCCGCTCGGGGATTACCGCAGAAGGAAGTGTATGCATAACAATGGTTCGCAATTCTGTATACAGAGGTTAACATCTTAAAAAGGCTTAAAAAAATACCATCTACCGTGGGGAGAGTCAAGCCTAACTTTTGTGGTTGACACCCGGCGGAGGCAGAATTAGAGTTGCCTGAATCAAATGGAGGAATTATGGAAACCAGCGCCGACGAATGTTCGCTCGAACGAACCGATCTGGCCGATTATGCCGCGCGGAGCACGATGTCCCGGGGCCGGAAGCATCAGGAGTCCTTTCGGGACAACCGGCCGGCCTTCGAGCGGGACCGCGACCGGATCATCCACTGCACTGCGTTTCGCCGGCTGGAATACAAGACCCAGGTGTTCGTCAACCACGAAGGTGATTATTATCGGACCCGGTTGACCCATTCGCTGGAGGTGGCGCAGATCGGCAAGGCGATCGCTCGCCGGCTGCGCCTGAACGAAGAATTGACCGAAGCGCTCGCGCTGGCTCACGATCTCGGCCATACCCCTTTCGGCCATACTGGCGAGGAGGTGCTGAGCCGGCTGATGGAAGGCTTCGGCGGCTTTGAGCACAATATCCAGTCGTTTCGTGTTATCGACGAACTCGAGGAACGCTACCCCGGCTTCAACGGGCTGAACCTCTCCTGGGAAGTCCGGGAGGGGATTCTCAAGCATTCCACCCCCTATGACCGGCCGACCGGCCTGCTCGGTGAGTTCCTTCCCGGGATCGTGCCGACGCTGGAAGCCCAGATCATCAATTTTGCCGACGAAATCGCCTATAACAATCACGATATCGACGACGGCCTCAAATCGGGGTACATTACCTTCGACCAGCTGCAGCAGGTGGATCTCTGGCGGGAGGCGTTCAATGGGATCAGGGCCGCCTACCCGAACCTCGATCCGGAACGGCAGAAGTTCCAGACAATCAGCGCGCTGATCGGCCTGCTGATCAAGGACCTGACCGCGACGACCCTGGCCAATCTCCGGGAGTTACGGATCGCCAGCCTCGACGATGTTCGTCGGGTCAACCGGCAGCTGGTCGCCTTCAGCCCGGAGATTACCGAACAAAACTGCGCCCTGAAAAGGTTCTTGTTCGAAAATCTCTACCGTCACTACAAGGTCGAGCGGATGCGGGTGAAGGCGGAACGTTACCTGTCCAGGCTGTTCGAGTCGTTCATTAAGCATCCCACCCTGCTGCCGAGGAAGTACCAGCATAAAATGGAACTGCTGGGACGGGAGCGGGTGGTCTGCGACTATGTGGCCGGAATGACCGACCGTTTTGCCCTTGATGAGTTCAAGCGGCTGTTCGAGCCTTACGAACGGGTTTGATCTGGCCGTTCCCCTCTTGACTCGCCGGCGATTTTGGGGTATTTACCAGTAAAAGGCAGTGCGATAGACGACAATACTAAACCACCCGCGAGGGTGGGGCGGAAAGCCTATAGGGTCTCAAGCAGACAGCCGGGTTGCCGAAATGTCCACGGATATTACGGTAGCCCGGCTTTTTTTGTTTATCGACCGGGCCGGCGGCGCGCACTGTCTCATCACGAAGTCGAAAGGAGAATTCCATGAAGCGTTTGCTGATGGCCGTTTCGCTTTCCCTGGCGGCCACTACCCCCGTTTGGGCCTCATCCGATGTCGGGTTCGACCTGAATATCAACCTCGGCAACCGGCCGCGTGCCGTAGCCGTTCCCGTTGCTCCGGCAGCCGTCGGGCCGGCCGTGGTTATCGACGAGCCGCCGCTGTTCATTGTGCCGCCCCAGCTCGGTTTCTATGTCGGCGTCGGGGTTCCGTACGACATCTTCATGATCGGTAACCTCTATTATCTCCATTCGGGGAATGCCTGGTACCGCTCGCGGGATTACCGGGGGCCGTGGGGTGCCGTCGGCTATCGGGGGCTCCCGCCCGGGCTGCGCAAGCACCGGCTCGACCGGATCCGTTACTACCGCGACGACGAGTATCGGCATTACGAACATGACCGTGATCACTACCGTGGACGGTATTACCGCCCCGACAAGGAGTGGAAGGAACGGCGCAAGGACGAGCGGCGGATGGAGCGCGAAGAGCGCAAAGAACATCGCGGCCATGGCCGCGACCGCGACTGAGCGGGTTGGTCGAACTGAAAAAGCCCGGTGGCAAGCGCCACCGGGCTTTTTGCATGTATTGTTGCGGGATGGTCGTGCTACCGGCCGCGGGGAAGTTCGATCTTGCGTTCTTTGGCCGGGCGGTAGAGCAGGAAGGTACGGCCGATCACCTGGGCTACGTCCGCGTCGCAGGCCGCCGCCAGTTCGTCGGCGGCATCGTGGCGATCGAGGAGGCAGCTTTCGAGAATCTTGACCTTGATCAGTTCGTGATGTTCGAGGGCTTCCGCCGTCTCTTTGACCAGCGCCTCGGTAATCTCTCCCTTGCCGATGGTGATAACCGGGTTGAGACTGTGTCCCATTGCCCGGAGAAAACGTTTCTGTTTTCCGGTCAGCATTTGTTATGTCCTTTGGTGGAATGGTGGCGGTGAAACCGGTGCCGGACGTATAACACGAAACGTTCGGGAAGGCAATGGGCGCGGCGCTAAACGGCAATCTCCCTGATCGCCCGGAGAAGTGCTTCCTGCCTGATCGGCTTTGCCAGGTGGCCGGAACAGCCCGCTTCGCGGCAGCGATGGTGATCGCTCCGCTCCACCGCGGCGGTGAGCGCCAGGATGGGAACCTCGGGAAGTCCGTGTTGCCGCTCCCAGTCGCGAATGGCGCTGGTTGCCAGATAGCCGTCCAGGATCGGCATCTGCATATCCATGAGGACCACCTCATAGCGTTTGCTCGTCGCCATGGCCACGGCCTCGGCGCCGTCGGCGGCGAAGTCGACGCGGTGAGCGGCCCGGCTGAGGAAGGCGCCGAGCAGGAGCCTGATTTCGGCCGAATCTTCGGCCAGCAGCACGGAAAGTTGCCGGTCGGCCGCCGGCGATTCCTGCTCCGGGCGGCTAACGGCGGGCCGGCCCGGTCGGTCGGGTGGCAGCGGGACGGTGAAGATGAAGCGGCTGCCGTGCCCCTCGCTGCTTTCCACCGCGATTTCTCCTCCCATCAGCGTTACGAGATCCCTGGCGATCGCCAGCCCCAAGCCGGTGCCGCCGTGCAGACGCGCAGTGGCCGGCGATGATTGGACGAAACGGTCGAAAATTTCCCGGAGCTGGTCGTTGGGAATGCCGATGCCGGTGTCCGCTACAGTGAAACGGAGCATCGCGGCGGTTGCCGGTCCCGGGGCCTGATAGTCGATCTGTAGCGTGACCCCGCCCGTGCGGGTGAATTTGACGGCATTGCCGATCAGGTTGGTCAGCACTTGCTGGAGGCGTTTCGGATCACCCCGTAGTTGACGAGGCACGCTGTCGTCGATCAGGACTTCGAAGGAGAGTCCTTTCCTGCCCGCTTCCCAGGCCAGTAGTCTGGTTGCACCGGCAAGCAGTTCATCGAGCGACAGCTCGGTTTCTTCGAGGCGGAAGCGCCCCGCTTCGAGCTTCGCCGCATCAAGGATGTCATTGGTCAGGGCGAGCAGCTGCTGGTTGGAATGCTGGAAGGCGCAGAGATACTCTTCCTGTTGCCGGTTCAGTGTGGTCTGCCTGAGCAATTCCACCGTGCCGGTCGTGAGTTGGATCAGCGAGCGGATCTCGTGGCTGACATGGGCGAGCAATTCGCCCTGGTTCCGGTAGGCGGCGGTGGCGGTCGCGTGCCGGGTGTGCAGTTCCTCGTTATGGCGGCGTTGCCGGTCGAGTTCGCGGGTCAACTCAGTGACGCGCTTTTCCAGCTCGCGAGCGGCATGATCATTGGCGACGGGGGGCTGTGGCTCGGGCGGCGGGGCGATCTGCTTCATGGTTCCTTGGTGACTTCCTGTCGAGATATCGGTATCTGTTGTGCGAGGATGATGTTACCGTGGTGAAATTTGTCGAGGTATAGCACAATAATGTGGCGGTTGCAATGAGAATGCTCTCAGGCGTTCCGGCGGGTCGCGGCGCGGCAGGGAGGGTGAGAAATCCCTTTACAACTAACCGATCGTTCGGCTATTCTTCATCGGTTGAACTTAGCAGGAACAGGAATCTATGCAGACAGAACTGATACGAAATTTCTCGATAATCGCCCACATCGATCACGGCAAGTCGACGCTCGCCGACCGTCTCCTCGAATATACCGGTGCCTTGTCGGAACGGGAGAAGCAGGACCAGTTTCTCGACAAGATGGACTTGGAGCGGGAGCGCGGGATCACCATCAAGGCTCAGACCGTGCGGCTCACGTACCGGGCCGACGATGGCCGGGATTACGTCCTCAACCTGATCGACACCCCGGGACACGTCGATTTTACCTACGAGGTCTCCAGGTCACTGGCCGCCTGCGAGGGGGCGCTTCTGGTGGTCGATGCCTCCCAGGGGGTGGAAGCCCAGACCCTGGCCAACGTCTATCTGGCCATCGATATCAACCTGGAGGTTTTCCCGGTCCTCAACAAGATCGATCTTCCGGCCGCCGAGCCCGAACGGGTCAAACAGGAGATCGAGGAGATCATCGGCCTCGACGCTCACGATGCGGTACTGGCGAGCGCCAAGGAAGGGATCGGCACCCGGGAAATCCTCGAAGAGATCGTCAAGAAAATCCCGTCGCCCCACGGCAGCGCCGATCAACCGCTGAAAGCACTGCTCTTCGACTCCTGGTACGACCAGTATCAAGGGGTGATCATCCTGGTGCGGATCGTCGACGGTACGGTCAAGAAGGGGGACAAGATCCTGTTGATGTCGACCGGCCGCTCTTACGAGGCGCTCAAGGTGGGGGTGTTCGCCCCGGCCATGTGCGAGGTGCCGGCGCTCTCGGTCGGCGAGGTCGGTTTCATTATCGCCGGGATCAAGGATGTCCAGGACGCCAAAGTCGGCGATACGGTCACCCTGACCGCCCGTCCCTGCGCTGCGCCGCTGTCCGGCTTCAAGGAAGTGAAGCCGATGGTCTTTTCCGGGCTCTACCCGATCGATACCGCCCAGTACGAGCAGTTGCGGGACGCCCTGGCGAAACTCAAGCTGAACGACTCGTCCTTTTCCTACGAACCCGAAACCTCCCTTGCCCTTGGCTTCGGTTTCCGCTGCGGCTTCCTCGGCCTGCTGCACATGGAGATCATCCAGGAGCGGCTCGAACGGGAGTTCAATCTCGACCTGATCACCACCGCTCCGACCGTCGTCTACCGCGTCCACCGGCTCAAAGGGGACGTTATCACCATCGAGAGCGCCAACCAGCTGCCGCCGCTGCAGGAGATCGACTTCATCGAGGAGCCGTTCATCCTCGCCTCCATCCATACCCCCAACGAGTTCGTCGGCGGCATCCTCGCTCTCTGCGAGGAGAAGCGCGGTGTGCAGCGGGAGATCAAGTACCTGACCCAGACCCGGGTGATGATCGTCTACGAACTGCCGCTCAACGAAGTGGTGCTCGACTTCTACGACCGGCTGAAATCGATCACCAAGGGGTATGCGTCTCTTGACTACGAACAGCTCGATTACCGGCGGAGCGAACTGGTGCGGATGAATATCCTGATCAACGGCGAGGTGGTCGATGCGCTGTCGCTGATCATCCACCGGGACAAGGCCTATTACCGCGGTCGGGAGCTGGTATCGAAGATGAAAGAACTGATCCCGCGCCAGATGTTCGAGGTGGTGATCCAGGCGGCCATCGGTGCGAAGGTCATCGCCCGCGAAACCGTCAAGGCGCTGCGCAAGGACGTTCTCGCCAAATGCTACGGCGGTGACATCACTCGCAAGCGGAAGCTGCTGGAGAAGCAGAAAGAAGGAAAAAAACGGATGAAGAACGTCGGGAACGTCGAACTTCCCCAGGAGGCGTTCCTCGCCATTCTCAAGGTTGAAGACTGATCGTATTCTCGTTCCGAAAGGAAGACCAATGGATCACAAGGATGAGCGCAAGGCGGGACACACCGCCGATGCCGGCAGCGATCCGGCATCCCAGCCGGTGCGGAAGAAAAGCGTTTTTCGGGAGTATGCCGAGTCGATAGTCATTGCCGTAATTCTGGCGCTGTTCATCAGAACCTTCATCGTCCAGGCCTTCAAGATTCCCTCCGGTTCGATGGAGGATACCCTGGCCATCGGCGATCATATCCTGGTCAACAAGTTCATCTACGGGACGAAGATCCCCTTCACCGACAAACGGTTTTTCAAGATTCGCGATCCGCAGCGGGGCGACGTGATCGTCTTCGAGTACCCCGAAGATCCGAGCAAGGATTTCATCAAGCGGGTGGTTGGTGTCCCCGGCGATGTCGTGCAGGAAGTCAACAAGAAGATCTACGTGAACGGCAAGCTGTTCCAGATTCCCCAGGAAGTCCACAAGGAACCGGATATGCTGCCGGCCGCCATGAATCCGCGGGACAACTTCCCGCCGCGGACGGTGCCGCCCGGCTGCTATTTCGTCATGGGGGACAACCGGGACCGTTCCTATGACAGCCGTTTCTGGGGCTTCGTCAAGATGGACGAGATCAAGGGGCTGGCGTTCATCAAGTACTGGTCGTGGGACAAGGAGCACTTCCGCGTTCGCTGGGGCAGCATCGGCACGCTGATCAGGTAGGACGTTCCTCGGACTGCCGGTAATTCATCAACAAGGCCACGGGCGGCTTTATCGCTCCCGTGGCCTTGTTGCGTCTGGTGCCGGCCGAGCGGCGGGAAAGGGCGGCCGCTCCGGTGGACAAACTGCCGGAGCGGCCGATGGACTGCTACTTGAAGAAGACCATGCCGCCGGAACCATCGGAGAGGTAGATGCGGCCGTTGGCGATGGCCAGGTCGGTGGCTTCCGCTGCGGTGTCGGTGCGGGAGACGAGCAGTGGCGCCGCCGGGTTGGTGTAATCGATCTTGAGCAGGCCAGCCTCGGCGTACGCTACGTAGAGGTAGAGCGTGCCGTTCTGCATGGTGTACTGGAGGCGCATCGCCCCGCCGGCAATCGTCTCATAACCGACGGTCTCATCGAGGGCGAAGCGTCCCAGGGCAGCCGGGCGGTAGTCGTAGACGACCATGCCGTCGAGGGTCTTGAGGAAGATTTCGGTGGCATCGACCCCGACCGGGAGCGGGGCAACCAGATCGCTCATGGCGTAGCAGATCACCCCGAACGAGTCGTAGGTGAAGTAGGCCCGGTCGCCGATCACCTTGACGTCGATGGCCTGGCCGTCGGCCACGCCGATGTCGCCGTCCTCGATCTTGATCGGTTCGAAAACCTTGACGATCTTCATGTCGGCGATGTCGGTGATATCCACCACCCCCACGCCGTAGGGGCCGGCCGCGACGACGGCGTACAGCTTGCCGTCGGCCGGGTTCTGCCACAGCTCGATGCCGGAGGCGGTGCCGAGCAGCGGGTCACCCTTGTTGGCGCCGATGTTGGCGACGAAGAAGCCGCTCTTGGCATTCGACGGGTCCTTGGTCACATCGTAAACGGTGATGCCGTTCGGGCCGTCGGCCACATAGGCGTAGTTGCCCCGGAATTCCACGTCGTAGGCCTTGTCCTGGAAGGGAAGGGCCTTGACGGTAAAATCGGAGTTGTGCTCGAAGATGTCGTCGCGCTGCAGCTTGAGGAGGAGCGGCGCGCCGACCTGGCCGGCCCCCGCTTCCACCTGGTCGATGGGGACGCCGCGCATGCCGTTGCCGATGCACTGGGCCCAGGTCGTGCCGTGGGCCAGGTCGATGACGTTACGGGCGGTGTGGGAGGCGGGATAGATGGTTTCGCCGTTGTAGACTTCCGGGTACTCGTCCTGGAGGGTGTTGGCAACCAAGTGGACGCTGTCGGTCGGGTAGCCGAGCGGATCGAGCAGGTTGAAGGCCAAGACCCCTTTGGGACCGTTGGAGAGGTAGAGATAGCGGTCGCTGGCGGCGATGCCGTTGCCGTTGCCGATGGAGATCGGCTGGGTGGCGGTGCCGTCGACGGCGGCGCCGATCTCGTCGGTGGTGGGGAAGTAGCCGACGATCGCGAAGCGGTCGGCCATCAGCGGCGCGGTGAGGTTCCTGACGTCGACGAAGACGAATCCGCCGGCGCTGGAGGCCTCCAGGACGTCGACGTTGCCGGCCGTATCGAGTGCCAGCGGTTCGTTGAGGAGCAGGGTGTAGCCGTGGCCGTTCAGCTCGGCGGTCGCCAGCAGGCACGGCGCCTGGTAGAAGGCCCAGGGGAGCGACTCGTTGTCCAGCGGGTCGTAGGGGCTCATGTCGTAGGAGGTGATGTCCTCGTAGTCGGGGACATTGTCGTCGGCGACGCCGTTGGTATCGTTGCTGTAAGGCGGGTTCGGCCCGTGCCAGCTCAGTTCCGGCGTCGCAGCGCTGTCGAGGATGACCAGCCCGGCAAAGTGGTCGGTCAGGAAAACCTGGTTGCCGGCGACGCGCACGCCGGTGACGCCCGACTCTTTCAGCATTCCCGCCCCCTCATAGGGAAGGATGCTGGCCGGCAGCGAGTTGGTCTCATAGGGACCATTGACCGGCACGGCGGGGAAGTAGCCGAGATAGGCCGGCGCGGTCGGGGCGGTGACATCCACCGCCACGACGCCGCCCAGCGAGTAGGCGATATAGGCGATGGTCCGGCTTCCCTGGACGGCGACCGCCACATCCTGGGCCTTGTAGTACCAGAAGCCGTTGCGGGCGAAGTCCGCATAGGGGGTGAGGCCGGTGCCGGTCCCCTTCATCACCACCAGGATTTCGTACTGGACCTGACGGTAATCGGGCATGCCGGTGAAGTCGTCCAGGTAGATGTCGCCGGTGGCCGTATCCTGGCCGACGCTCTGGCTGACCGCCATGGCGCCGAAATAGTCCTCGGTCCGGGCCTCGTCGGTATAGAGGTTGTAGCGGCCGAGCCAGCCGAGGGAGGCGGCATCGTAAATGTTCAGCCCGAGGGCGCCGAGGCTGGCGTAAAGTTTGCCGTCGACGAGCTTGATGCCGATCGGGCCGCCCCAGGGGTTCTCGCCGGCATACTGCAGGGTGTAGAGCTCGGCGTCGATCAGCAGGGTGCCGTCGGCCTCGACGGTGCCGTTGATCAGGTTGGCCAAGGCGGTCTTGTGGAGGCCGTAGGCAAAATCGGCGATCCAGAGGGTGGTGCCGTCGGTTTCGGTGGCGGTGATCGGCGCCGTGGTTCCCTGGATGACCTGGTCCGGCCAGATGGTGCCGCCGGTATCGGTGAAGGTGATGCCGGCCTGATAGTAGTTGACCGGCAGGATCCTGACCAGCGTCGGCAGGGTCGGGTCGGTGATGTCGACCGCCGCGATGCCGGACGGGCCGCAGGAGACGATGGCATAGACGGTGCCGTTATAGGTGACGACATCGATATCGAAGATGAAGCCGGGTAAGGTCAGGGAATATACGCTCCCCTTGCTGGTGCCGACGGTGGTGAGTTTCAGGACGTTGCCGACGTTGAAGGCGCTCCAGGTGGCGCCGCTATAGGTAAATTTGGCGATGGCGGTGGTAGAGCCGCCGATCTGGACGTTGGGGCCGAGGAACGGATAGATGTCCACCGGCTGGACGGCCACGGTCACGTCCCGAGAGGTGGCAACGCCGTCGGCGCCGGTAACGGTAAGCCGGAAGATCAGATCGGTTTCGACCGCCACGTCGAGGCCGCTGACATCAGCGGAGGCGGCGGTGGCGCTGGTGCCGGCAAGCGGGACCCGTGGCCCGGCCACCTGGCTCCACTGGTAGCTGACCGGGGTGCCGGTAATGGCTGCCAGAAGACCGATCGAGGTGGCGGCATGCTCGGCAATGGTCGATGGGGTGGCGGTAACGGAATTGATGGTCACGCCGGCGGACGCCATGGTGAAGTTGAGGGTGGCGGATGCATTGGCGGTGATGGTCGCCGGCTTGCTCTGGGCGGTATAGCCGGTGGCGGTGCAGGTGACATCGTAGGTCCCGGCAGTGATCGCGGCGATGGTATAGGCCCCGCTGGAATTGGTGGTGGCACTGTAACCGCCGGTCGAGGTGGCGACCGTCGCGCCGGCGATGGCAGCGCCCGCCGAATCGGTGACCGTCCCGGTCAGGGTCCCGGTGGTAACGGTTGCCGCGGTCAGGGCGAAGTTGACGACGGTCTTCACTCCCGCCTTGAGGACTGCCGAGGCGGTGGCGGTGTTGTAGCCCGTAGCGCTGCAGGTAACGGTGTAGGTGGCCGGCGGCAATGCCATAGAGTAGCTGCCGGTTGTGCCGGTAGTGGCGGTGTAGGTGCCCGTGCTGCCGACCGCCTTGATCGCGGCGCCGGCGATGGCTGTCCGGCTCCCCGAAATGGTGACCTTGCCGGTCAGGGTGCCGGTCGACGAGGTTGCCGCAAGGCCACCGCTGGCAATGAACAGCGAGCAGACGAGCCAACCGACGATGGTTATCCAGATTCTTCCTTTCCTCATTCTCTTCCTCCCGATACAGTTGATTGCTATTGATGCCGATGTATTGCTCCCGGTGGTCGTTCCGCTCCTCCTTTCTCGGGAAAAGTCGTTTCCGGCGCTCGCCGGGAGACGCCCGGGCCGGTGCCGTTCCCCGGTTGGGCTGGTCGTTTCGCTTTCGTGCACGAGGATAGGAACGGCAATTTTCGGCTGATCTGGCGGCAGAGGCGGGTGGTCGGAGAGTGGAGGGCAGGGCCGTGAAGCCCTGCCCTTCGTGCTGCCTACTTGAAGAACAGCATGCCGGCGCTGCCGTCGGCAGCGTAGAGCCGGCCGTTGCTGATGGTGACGGCTGAGCATTCGCCCACCGTCGATGCCACGCCGGCCAGGACCGGATTTGCCGGGTCGGTCCAGTCGATCTTGAGTACGCCGGCCTCGGCAAAGGCGACATAGAAGACCAGCCGGTTGTTGACCAGGGTGTAGTCCATCTTCACCGCGCCGCCGGCCCACTCCTCATAGCCGGGCACCAGCTGCAGCTTGAAGCGGCTGACCGCCACCGGCCGGTAGTCGTAAACCAGGGTGTCGGTGGTGTTCTTCTGCCAGGCCTCGGTCGGGTCGGTGCCGGCGGGGAGCGGGGCGATCAGGTCGGAGAGCTTGTAGCAGACGACGCCGAAGCTGTCGTAGGTGAAGTAGGCATAGTCGCCGACCACCTTGACGTCGACGGATTGCCCGTCGGCGGCGCCGACTTTGCCTTCCTCAATCTTGATCGGTTCGAAAACCTTGATCAGCTGCATGTTCAGCACGTCGGTGACTTCCGCTACCCCGACGCCGCGTGGGCCGGCCGCGACGAAGGCATAGGACTTGCCGTCGGCCGGGTTGGTCCAGAGCGCGATCCCCGAGGCGGTGCCGAGCGGCGGCTTGCCGCTCCCCGCTCCCAGGTTGGCGACGACGAAGCCGCTGTTCATGACGGTCGGGTCCTTGGTGATGTCGAAGACGGTGATGCCGTTACTGCCGTCGGCGGTGTAGGCGTAGTTCCCCTTGATCTCCACGTCGTAGGAGTGATCCTGGTACTGGATCCCCTTGACGGTGCCGAAGTCGCCATTGTGTTCGAAGAGGTCGGTTGGCTGGAGCGGCAGCAGCAGCGGCATGCCGATGGCGCCGAGGCCGCCTTCGACCCGGGAGACATCCACCCGGCGCAGGCCGAGGCTGGAGCTTCCCGACCAGGCCACCTGATGAAGCGGATCGTAGACGACGTTGGCGGCATGGGAAGCCGGGTAGATGGTGGTGCCGTTGTAGACTTCCGGATATTCGTCCTGGAGGGTATTGGCCACCAGGTGGATGTTGTCGGTCGGATAGCCGTCGTTGTCGACGATCTGCCAGGCGGAGATGCCGTGGGGGCCGTCGGCGTGATACAGGTACTTCTCGGAAGAGGCGATCCCCACCGAGTGGCCGATGGAGATGGCCTGGCCGGCGGTGGTGTCGACCTTGGCGCCGATTTCGTCGGTGGTCGGGAAGTAGACCGGCACGCGGTAGCGGTCTGCCATGGTGGCGGCGTCGAGGTTGACGATGTCGACGAAGTTGAAGCCGCCGGCGCCGGAGCAGGCCAGCAGGTCGACGTTACCGGCAGCACCGAGATCCATGCTGTCCATGAGCAGGATCCGGTTGCCATGGCCGTTGATCTCGGTGGTCACCAGCTTGCAGGGGGCCTGGTACATCCATTTGGGCATCGACTCGTTGTCGAGCGGATCGTAGGCGGTCATATCGTAGGAGGTGACGAACTCGGTATCCGGGAAGTGATTGCCGGCGATGCCGTCGGTGTCGTTGTTATAGGGACCGTTGCTGTTCCGCCAGCCGGTTTCCGGGGTCGCGGCGAAATCGACGATGACCAGGCCGGCGAAGTGGTCGGTCAGGTAGGCGTAGTTCCCCCTGATCTTGACATCGATCACTCCCGAATCCTTCAGCATCCCTGCCCCGTAATAGGGGAGCAGGCTCTGGGATTTGGTGCCGGTGATCTTGTCCGGGCCATTGGCCGGCACCGCCGGGACGTAACCGAGGTAGCGGCCGGTGAGGAAGGCGGCCGGGGTGGCGCCCTGGTAGCCGGTGATGTCGACGGCGATCAAACCGCCGAGCGAGTAAGCGATGTAGGCGATGGTGCGGCCGTTGAACTCGGCGACATCCACCCCCTGGGCCTTATAGTAATATTTCCCGTAGCGGTCGAAGTCGGCCCATGGCGTCGGCGCCACTACGTCATTTCTCATCACCTCGACCAGTTCGAAGTTGGTCTGGCGGTAGTCGGGCATGCCGGTCACGGCGTCGATAAACGGTTCACCGGTGGTGGGGTCTTTCTGTACGGTCTGGCGGATGTCCATTCCCATGAACCAGTCTTCGGTCATCGTGGTATCGGTATAGAGGTTGTAACGGCCGATCTGCTCCAGGGTGGCGGGGTCGAAGATCCCCAGCCCCAGCTCTTTCATACAGACAAACAGTTTGCCGCCGTAGAGCTTGAGGTCGATGGGGCCGCCCCAGGGATTCTCGCCGGCAAACTGCAGGGTGTAGCGGTCCAGTTCGACGAGCAGCGTGCCGTCCGTTTCCAGGATCGGGCCGGCTGCGCCGAGCAGGTTGGCCAGGGCGGTCTTGTGCAGGCCGTAGTCGCTGTCGGCAATGTAGAGGGTCGTGCCGTCGGTCTCCAGGGCCGCCACCGGCGCCGCCGTGCTGGAAATTACGTTGCCGGTGAGGATGTCGCCACCCCCCTCGGTGTAAGTGATGCCGTCCCGGTAGTAGTTGAGTCGGGCAACGTTCACCTGGCGCAGGGCGGTCGGGTCGGTGATGTCCACCACCACGATCCCGGCGGTCCCGGCGGAGAGCAGGGCGTAATTCACACCATTGAAAGTGACCAGGTCGATGTCGTTGATGAAGCCGGGGGCGTAGAGCGAATAGACGGCTCCTTTGCCGATGCCGATCGGCGTGACGCACAACCGGTTGCCGATGTTGAAGATGCTCCATTCGGCGCCATTGAAGGGGAACTTCTTGACTGCGGTGGTGGAGCCGCCGATCTGGATGTCGGCGCCGAGCACCGGGTACATGTCCGCCGGCTGGACAAATACGCTGACCTCCCGGGACGTCGGTACGTTATCGGCGCCCGTGACGGTAAGCCGGAAGACCAGTTCGGTGTCGACCGCGACGCTCAGGGCACTGACGTCGGCGGTGGCGGTGGTGGCGGCGGTGGCGGTCAGGGGGACCTTGGGACCCTTGACCTGGCTCCACTGGTAAGAGGCGACCGTTTCGGACAGGGTAGCCGCCAGGGAGACGGTACCGGCGGCCGCTTCGGTGAACAAACCGGGCGTGGCGGTCAGTGACGGGATACTGATGGTGACGGGAGCCATGGTTGCATTGCTGGTAACGGTTGTCCCTGCGTTGACGGCGAGCTGCTTGGTGATGGTGGCGAAGCCCGTTTTGGCAACGGTTTCGGTGTAGCTGCCGGCGGCTACGTTGGCGATGCTGTAGTGGCCGGCGGTATCGGTGGTCGTTGCGTAGCTGCCGGGGCTCAGGGTAACGGCTGCCGCCTGGATCGCGGCCCCGGTGGCACTGCTGGTAACGGTGCCGGTGATAGTGCCGGTCGTTGCGGCCTGTTTTGCCAGGGCGAAGTTGAGGGTGGTCTTGATGCCGCTCTGGATGGTGGCTGCTGCGGTCTTGGCGCTGAATCCCGGTGCCGTACAGGTTACCGAATAGCTGGCCGGTGGTAGCGCTACGGAATATGAACCCTTGGCATTGGTGGTTGCGGAAAATGTTCCCGCGCTGCCAGCGGCGGTTACCGTGGCTCCGGCAATCCCCGTCGACGAACCGGCAATCGTGACTTTCCCTGCCAGCGTGCCGTCTGCCGCAATGGCGGCGCCGGTGCCCAGGCAGAAGCCCAGTACCATGATGAAGAACAGACTCGGCCATCGTCTGAAATTCGTACTCATTTGCTTGCTCCTTTCCTTTCCCTTTCGTTGTCCTGCCTGCATCCTTCCGAAACTGTCGGCCCTCCTTTCCTTGGTTGTTTCGAGTCCCTCCTGTAATCCGGAATGTTTCCGGCGGTTTCCGCTCATTGCGCCGACCCTCACGATGTACAAAGATCGGCGAAGCAACGCCGGTGCCAGCATGGTGTGCAAACGTTAATTAGCCAATATTAAAGAGTATTCGGGAAAATCCCCGGGCGTACCGCGGGGAAAAGGGGGCAACCACGGTTGCCGGATTTTGCCAGTCATTGCCCGCCTTGCCTGGTCTATCGCCATAACGTAGCGGTTGCAGGGCGTTCCTTTCCCCTGTAGCGATGCAGGCAACAATGGTTGCACCGCAACTTTCGTTGCGGGGGTTCGACCTGTTGCCTCTGCGTTCTGTCCTGGCCTGTGCCGTCTCAGGGCGATAACTTCGGCTGCGGGTGCTTCGTTCCGTGGGCATATCGTAACAATTGGGCGACTGCGGGCGGGAACCTGGCAAACTGCGGGGGTCCGAGGCAAAGAGTGTGGAAAATATCATTAGCAAATTTTATTGCAAGCAAAAAGTGCCGGCGCTGGGGAGGGCCTCGGGATGAATTCGTCGCGCGGATGAAAAACTGCCTTGACTCTCTGGCGGGGTGATGCTATCTTCCTTGAAAAATCAGCTTCTTCCTTTTAATTTAACCCCGTGAGGTTAGAAAAGGTGGCAATGTTCGGACTCCTGAGACAGTCTTGAGAGAGCCTTTCCGCCTGCGCGTGGAAGGGCTCTTTTTCGTGATGCGCTTGCAGCTGGCAGGGGAGCGGTCAGACGACCGGCTTCCCGGGGAAAGGGGGCGAAGATGGGAGCAGAGAAAACGGTCATCCTCGATGGTGCGGGAGTCAGACGGGCACTGACGCGGATCGCCCATGAGATTCTCGAACGAAACAAGGGGGTAGCCGATCTGGTGCTGGTCGGAATCAGGACCGGTGGGGTCCACCTGGCCCGCGAGCTGTCGCTCCGGCTGGAGGAGATCGAGGGGGAGCGGCCGCCGGTCGGGGAGGTGGACATCACCCTGTACCGCGACGATTTCAAGGGGCACACCCCCCATCTGCCGGTCGGCAAGACCGATATCCCCTTCGCCATTGAAGGGAAGAAGGTGGTGCTGGTCGACGATGTGCTCTTTACCGGCCGGACCATTCGGGCGGCGCTGGACGCGCTGATGGATCATGGCCGGCCCGACTGCATCCAGCTGGCGGTGCTGGTCGACCGGGGGCACCGGGAGCTGCCGATCCGGGCCGATTTCGTCGGGCGCAACGTCCCGACCAGCCGCAAAGAGAATATCCTCGTCACGTTTGATGGTGATAACCGGCCGCTCGAGGTGGTCCTGGAAAAATGACGCACGACAAGGGGGGGACGATGGGGTTCAAGCACAAGGATATCATCGGATTGCAGGGCCTGACGCGCGAGGAGATCGAACTGCTCCTCGATACCGCCGAGAACATGAAGGAGATCATGGGCCGCGACATCAAAAAGGTACCGACCCTCCGCGGCAAGACGGTCGTCAACCTTTTCTACGAGGCGTCGACCCGGACCCGGACCTCTTTCGAGATCGCCGCCAAGCGGCTGTCCGCCGATACGATCAATATTTCCGCCTCCACCAGCTCGGTGACCAAGGGTGAAACCCTCTCCGATACGGCGCGCAACGTCCTGGCGATGAAGCCGGACATCATCGTCATGCGCCATGCCGCTTCGGGCGCCCATCACTACCTGGCCCAGCGGGTTTCCTGCTCGGTGATCAATGCCGGCGACGGTGCCCATGAGCATCCTTCCCAGGGGTTGCTCGACATGCTGACCATGCGGCAGAAGTTCGGCCGGCTCGAAGGGCTGAAAGTGGCCATCGTTGGCGACATTACCCACAGCCGGGTCGCCCGCTCCGACATTTTCGGCCTGACCACCATGGGGGCCCAGGTCTGCCTGGCCGGTCCGCCAACCATGATGCCGCCGGGAATCGAACGGCTCGGCAACGTCGTGGTCTGCAGCGACATGCGGGAGGCGATCAGCGGCGCCGACGTGGTGATGATGCTCCGCATCCAGCTGGAGCGGCAGGGAAAGACGCTGTTGCCGACCCTCCGCGAATACGCCCGTTACTACGGCCTCAACCCGGAAAAACTGAAGCTGGCCAAGCCGGAGGCCATTGTCATGCACCCCGGGCCGATCAATCGCGGCGTCGAGCTCTCCTCCTACGTGGCGGACGGCGATCAATCGGCCATCCTGACCCAGGTGGAGAACGGGGTGGCGGTGCGGATGGCGATGCTGTACCATGTTTCCGGTGGCGAGCTGCCGACGGCCTGAAACGTCCCCGGTCGCGTCAATGACCGTACCGGGGCCGAATCCAGAAATGAAAACCAAGATTCCGCGAGGTGACCAATGAATCTTTTGATAAAGGGCGGCCGGGTGATCGACCCGTCGCAGGGGATTGACGGAACGTTCGACATTCTCGTCGAGAACGGGCTGGTGAAGGAAGTCGGCAGTATGCTGCCGGCGCCGGCGGGGACCGAGACGGTAGACGCTGCCGGCCTGATCGTCACCCCCGGGCTGGTCGACATGCATGTCCATTTGCGGGACCCGGGGCTGGAGTACAAGGAAGATATCGTCAGCGGCACGAAAGCGGCGGCGGCCGGCGGTTTCACCACCGTTGCCTGCATGCCGAATACCAAGCCGGTCAACGACAACAAGGCGGTGACCAGCTATATCATCGCCAAGGCGCAGAACGAAGGGGTCGTCAACGTCGTGCCGGTCGGCGCGATCACCCAGGGGAGCAAGGGGGAGGCGCTGGCCGAGATGGGCGACCTCAAGGAAGCGGGCTGCGTAGCGGTTTCCGACGACGGCCACCCGGTGACCAACTCGGAGCTGATGCGCCGGGCCCTGGAATATGCCAAGGGGATGGGGATCATGGTGATCTCCCATGCCGAGGACCTGTCGCTGGTGGGGGACGGGGTGATGAACGAAGGCTTCACCGCCACCGAGCTCGGCCTGAAGGGAATTCCATGGGCAGCCGAAGACGCGGCGGTGGCCCGCGATGTCTACCTGGCTGAGTGTACCGCTTCGCCGCTCCATGTGGCTCATATCTCCACCGCCGGTTCGGTGCGGATCATCCGCAACGCCAAGGCGCGGGGCGTCAAGGTCAGCTGCGAGACGGCGCCGCACTATTTCTCCCTGACCGACGACGCGGTCCGCGGCTACAACACCAACGCCAAGATGAACCCGCCGCTGCGAGGCGCCGCGGCCGTGGCGGCGATCAAGGAGGGGCTGCGGGACGGAACCATCGATGCTATCGCCACCGACCATGCGCCGCACCACCTGGACGAGAAGGACGTTGAGTTCAATATCGCCCTCAACGGCATCGTCGGCCTGGAGACCTCGCTGCCGCTGTCGCTCAAACTGGTCGAAGAGGGGGTCCTCACCCTGCCGGCGCTGGTTGAGAAAATGTCCTGCAACCCGGCGCGGATCCTCGGCCTCGACCGGGGGACACTAAAGGTCGGTGCCGTTGCCGACCTGACGGTCATCGATCCGAATGCCGCCTGGACCGTGACGGCGGAAGGGCTGGCCAGCAAGTCGAAGAACTCGCCCTGGCTCGGTGAGCCAATGAAGGGTGGCGCGGCGTACACCATCGTTGGCGGAAAAATCGTCTATCAACGTTAATGCCGTCCGGGGCTGCTTTCGAGCTCGCCCCGACGGATCGTTTCAATAATTTGCAGACAGGAGCATGTTCATGAAAGCAGTGCTAGCGCTCGCGGACGGGCGCGTTTTCGAGGGAAAATCGTTCGGTGCCGCCGGCGAGGCGACCGGCGAGGTGGTCTTCAATACCGCCATGACCGGTTACCAGGAAGTGCTGACCGACCCCTCCTATCGGGGGCAGATGGTCACCATGACCTATACCCAGATCGGCAACACCGGGATCAACCCCGAGGATATCGAGAGCAAGCAGCTCTACCTCTCCGGCTTCATCGTCAAGGAGTACCTCGACTGTTACTCCAACTGGCGGGCGACCATGAGCCTCGACGCCTACCTGAAGGAGAACGGGGTGGTCGGCATCCAGGGGCTCGACACCCGGGCCCTCACCCGGCACCTGCGGGACAAGGGGGCGCAGAACGGCATCATCTCCACCATCGACTTCGACCACGAGAGCCTGGTGAAGAAGGCCCGGGCGGTACCGAGCATGGCCGGCCTCGACCTCGCCAGCGGCGTCAGCTGTACCGCGCCGTATCACTGGAGCGAGAAGCTCTGGGAGCTGGAGGCGGGATATACCGCCGCTGCGCCGCCGGAGCTGAAGTACAAGGTGGTCGCCTATGATTTCGGCATCAAGTACAATATCCTCCGCTGCCTGGTGTCGGCCGGCTGCGACGTGACGGTGGTTCCCGCCACCTTCCCGGCGGCGGAAGCGCTGGCGATGAACCCGGACGGGATCTTCCTCTCCAACGGCCCCGGCGATCCGGAGCCGATGACCGAGGTGATTGCCAACATTCGCCAGTTCGTCGGCAAGAAGCCGATCTTCGGCATCTGTCTCGGTCACCAGCTGCTCGGGCTGGCGCTCGGCGGTAAGACCCTCAAGCTCAAGTTCGGCAACCACGGCTCCAACCTGCCGGTAATGGACCTCGATACCCGGCGGGTCGAGATCACCGCCCAGAACCACGGCTTCTCGGTCGATATCGTCTCCCTCGGCCACGCCTGCGAACTGGCCCACGAAAACCTCAACGACCAGACGGTCGAAGGAATGAAACACAAGGAGCTGCCGATCTTCTCGGTCCAGCACCACCCGGAGGCGTCGCCCGGCCCCCACGATTCGCATTACCTGTTTGGCCGGTTCGTGGAAATGATGGAGCGCTGCAAGTAGGCGGCGACCGCTTTCCCGCCAGCCCGGCATTACCCGGGGGCTCCTTCCGGGCGTCGCCGGGCTGGCGAAGAATCGACCGCCGGACGATTTAACGTGAACTATCTCGATCTGTACACATCGGGCGAGCTGCTGGCGCGGGTCAAGGCGGCCTACGCCCGGCTGCGCAGCTGCGATCTCTGCCCGCACCGCTGCGGGGTGGACCGCCTGGCCGGTGCCGTCGGCAGTTGCGGGGCGGGGGCGCAGGCGCGGGTTGCCTCGGTCAGCGTCCATCACGGCGAGGAACCGCCGATCTCCGGCAGCCGCGGTTCGGGGACGATCTTTTTCTCCCACTGTACGCTGCACTGCCGGTTCTGCCAGAACTTCCCGATCAGCCAGCTGGGAAACGGCAACGACCTGACACCGCGCCAGCTGGCGGAAAAAATGCTCGGGCTGCAGCGGAAGAGGGTGCACAACGTCAATCTCGTCACCCCGACCCACATGTTGCCGCAGATCCTGGCGGCGCTGTACCTGGCGGTGCCTCGGGGATTCACCCTGCCGCTGGTCTGGAACTCCAGCGGCTACGAGACGGTGGATGCGCTGCACCTGCTCGATGGGGTGGTGGATATCTACCTGCCCGACATGAAATATGTTGCCGAGGAGCCGGCGGTCGGCTTCTCCGCGGCGCCCGGCTACCGGGCGGCGAACCGGGCGGCGGTGGTCGAGATGCTCCGGCAGGTGGGGCATTTCACCGCAGATGATAATGGTATCGGCGTCCGCGGGCTGATCATCCGTCATCTCGTCCTCCCGGAAGGGGCGGCGGGGAGTGGGGAAACATTCCGCTGGATCGCTGCACTGCTGGGAAAAGAAACCCACGTGGCGTTGATGAACCAGTATTTCCCGGCCCATCGGGCGCCGGAAACCCCCGGCCTGCAGCGGAAGATCACCGCCGACGAGTATGCCGCGGCGGTGGCGGCCCTGGAAGCGGCGGGGCTGGAGAACGGCTGGGTGCAGGAATAGCGGATGCGAACGATTGCTTTACTGGCGCTGTCGAATGTGTTCATGACCTTTGCCTGGTACGCGCACCTGAAGAACCTCCGGGCAGCCCCCTGGTACATCGCGGTGGTGGCGAGCTGGGGGATCGCCTTCTTCGAGTACCTGGTGCAGGTGCCGGCCAACCGGCTCGGCTACGGCACCTTCAATCTCGGCCAGCTGAAGATCCTCCAGGAGGTGATCACCCTGACGATCTTCATCCCCTTTGCCGTTTTTTACATGGGACAGCCGCTAAAGCTCAACTTCCTCTGGGCGGGCTGCTGTCTGGCGGGGGCGGTCTTCTTCATCTTCCGGGGGTGACATCGCCTTCGCCGCGCAATCGGTACATGGTGCGATCAATCACGTTTCTTGACAAGACGGACGCTTATTCAATAACAGGAGTCGTAGATGCCTAAAAGAACAGACCTTAACAAGATCCTCATCATCGGCGCCGGCCCGATCGTCATCGGCCAGGCGTGCGAATTCGACTATTCCGGCACCCAGGCCTGCAAGGCGCTGAAGGAGGAGGGGTTCGAGGTGGTGCTTTTGAACAGCAACCCGGCCACCATCATGACCGACCCGGATTTTGCCGACCGGACCTACGTCGAGCCGGTCACCCCGGAAGTGCTGGCGAAGATCATCGAGAAAGAGCGGCCCGACGCGGTGCTGCCGACCCTCGGCGGCCAGACCGCCCTCAACACCGCGGTGGCGGTGGCGGAGAACGGTACCCTGGAGAAGTTCGGCGTTGAGCTGATCGGCGCCAAGCTGCCGGCGATCAAGAAGGCCGAGGACCGGACGCTGTTCAAGGAGGCGATGGAGCGGATCGGTCTTGCCGTCCCCCGCTCCGGGCTGGCCCACAACTACAACGAGGCGATGGAGGTCGTCAGGCACGTCGGCTTCCCGGCGATCATCCGCCCTTCCTTCACCCTTGGCGGAACCGGCGGCGGCATCGCCTACAACATGGAAGAGTACGAGAAGATGTCGATGGCCGGCATCGACGCCTCGCCGACCGACGAAATCCTCGTCGAGGAGTCGGTGATCGGCTGGAAAGAGTATGAGCTGGAGGTGATGCGCGACACCGCCGACAACGTGGTGATCATCTGCTCCATCGAGAACTTCGACCCGATGGGGGTCCATACCGGTGATTCGATCACCGTCGCCCCGGCCCAGACCCTGACCGACAAGGAGTACCAGATCCTTCGCGATGCGGCGCTGAAGATCATCCGCGAAATCGGCGTCGATACCGGCGGCTCGAACATCCAGTTCGGCATCAATCCGCGGGACGGCCGGCTGGTGGTGATCGAGATGAATCCGCGGGTCTCCCGCTCCTCGGCCCTCGCCTCCAAGGCGACCGGCTTCCCGATCGCCAAGATCGCCGCCAAGCTGGCCGTCGGCTACACCCTCGACGAGATTCGCAACGACATCACCCGCGAGACCCCGGCCTGCTTCGAGCCGACCATCGACTACGTAGTGACCAAGGTGCCGCGGTTCACCTTCGAGAAGTTCCCGGCTGCCGATGCCACCCTGACTACCCAGATGAAATCGGTGGGCGAGGTCATGGCGATCGGCCGGACCTTCAAGGAGTCGTTCCAGAAGGCACTTCGCTCGCTGGAGATCGGCTCCTGCGGCTTCGAGTCGCGGCTCTTCGCCAACGGCGACAGCCGCCGGGCGCTGACCGACAAGGAACAACAGCTGCTCCACGACAAACTCCGGGTCCCCAACTGGGAACGGCTCTGGTATCTGGGCGATGCCTTCCGCTGCGGGATGAGCGTCGAAGAGGTTTTTGCGCTGACCGCCATCGACCCCTGGTTCCTCCACAATATCCGCCAGATCATCGAGATGGAGAAGGAACTGCGCGCCCTCGACATCAAGGCGGTGGGGCCGGAATTCGCCGCCCGGCTGCGGGAAGCCAAGCAGTGGGGCTTCGCCGACAAGATGCTCGGCCGGTTCTGGGGGATGAACGAGGAGGAACTGCGCCAGCTCCGGCTGTCGCTCGACATCCGGCCGGTCTTCAAACGGGTCGATACCTGCGCCGCCGAGTTCGTCGCCTACACCCCGTACCTCTACTCGACCTACGAAGAGGAGTGCGAGGCGGAGGTGACCGAGCGGCCGAAGATCATGATCCTCGGCGGTGGCCCGAACCGGATCGGCCAGGGGATCGAGTTCGACTACTGCTGCGTCCACGGGGTCTTCGCCCTGGCCGAAGACGGCTTTGAAACGATCATGGTCAACTGCAATCCGGAAACGGTCTCCACCGACTACGACACTTCCGACCGGCTCTACTTCGAGCCGCTCACCTACGAGGATGTCCTCTCGATCGTCGATATCGAGAAACCGCAGGGGGTGATCGTCCAGTTCGGCGGCCAGACACCGCTGAAGCTCGCCGTGGCCCTGGAGAAGGCCGGCGTGCCGATCATCGGCACCTCGCCCGACGCCATCGACCGTGCCGAAGACCGGGAGCGCTTCCAGGCAATGCTGCACAAGCTGAACCTCCTCCAGCCCGAAAACGGCACCGCTCGCTCCTTCGAGGAGGCGGAGGAGGTGGCCAACCGGATCGGCTACCCGGTGGTGGTCCGCCCCTCCTACGTCCTCGGCGGGCGGGCGATGGAGATCGTCTACGATGTGGATAACCTCCGCCGCTACATGCATACCGCCGTCCAGGCGTCGCCGGAGCACCCGATCCTGATCGACAAGTTCCTCGACAAGGCGATCGAGATCGACGTCGATGCTCTCTGCGACGGGACCGAGGTGGTGATCGGCGGGATCATGGAGCATATCGAGGAGGCGGGGATTCACTCCGGCGACTCGGCCTGCAGTCTGCCGCCGTATTCGATCTCCCAGGAGCTGATCGAGGAGATTCGCCGCCAGACCGAGCTGATGGCCCTGGAACTGAATGTCAAGGGGCTGATGAACGTCCAGTACGCCATCAAGGACAACGTCATCTATATCCTCGAAGTCAATCCCCGAGCTTCCCGGACCGCGCCTTTCGTCTCCAAGGCGACCGGCCGGCCGCTGGCGAAGATCGCCGCCCGGGTCATGGCCGGCAAGAGCCTCAAGGAGCTCGGCGTCGCCGGCGATATCGTCCCGCAGCATGTGGCGGTGAAAGAAGCGGTCTTCCCGTTCGTCAAGTTCCCCGGTGTCGATACGATCCTCGGTCCGGAGATGAAGTCGACCGGCGAAGTGATGGGGATCGACGAGAGCTTCGCCAAGGCCTTCGCCAAGGCCCAGCTCGGGGCGAACGTCCGGCTCCCCGCTGACGGCAAGGTCTTCATCAGCCTCCATAACGCCGACAAGAAACTTATTGTCGAATCAGCCAAAAAACTGTATAAATATGGTTTTAAGCTCGTTGCCACCCGCGGTACTGCCGCCTATCTGCAGGAGAAGGGGATCGCGGTGGAGACGATCAACAAGGTACTCGAAGGCCGGCCGCACGTCGTCGATGCGATCAAAAACGGCGAGATCGCCATGGTCTTCAATACTACCCAGGGAGCCCAGTCGGTGGCCGATTCCTTCTCGATCCGCCGCGAGACCCTGATGCACAACGTGGCCTACTTCACCACTGTCGCCGGCGCCAAGGCGGCAGTAGACGGCATCATCGCCATGAAAGAGGCCGAGCTGGACGTCAAACCGCTGCAGGAGTACCTCCGGTAGCTCCCCCGCGGCGGGCAGAGCCGACAACGAGAGCGTGAGCACTGACAGCGGGGCGGCCATCAACGGCTGCCCCGCCATTTTATAGTGAAGAGGAGCAGTAACGACGATGTCTCATTCGATTCCGATGACCAAGGAAAGCTACGAGTCTCTCCAGGAAGAGCTGAAACGGCTCATCCGCGAGGAGCGGCCGCGGGTAATCCAGGATATAGCCGAGGCCCGCGGGCATGGCGACCTGTCTGAGAATGCCGAATACGATGCCGCGAAGAATCGCCAGGCCTTCATCGAGGGGCGGATTCAGGAACTGCAGGGAAAACTGGCCCGCGCCTACGTGGTCGATCTTTCCAACATGAAGCCGGACAAGGTGGTGTTCGGCGCCACCGTCACCCTGTACGATACTGCCACCGAGGAGGAAGTTACCTACAAGATCGTCGGCGAAGAAGAGGCCGACATCAAGCTGGGGAAAATTTCCTGCACCTCGCCGGTCGGCAAGGCGTTGATCGGCCACAAGCTCGACGATTCGGTGAAGGTGAAGGTGCCGTCGGGGCTGCGGGAATACGAAATCATCGACATCAAGTATCTGTAACGGGGCAATCCCGGTTGGCAGGGGGTCAATGGGGGCTCCCGCATATCTGTCGATTATGAAAGGACGCATGATGAGTCAGAAATTCACCAAGGACATGACCTTTGCCCAGGCACTCCAGGCCCATCCGGAAGTCGGCCGGGTGCTGAGCAAGTATCATCTCGGCTGCATCGGCTGCATGGGGGCGCAGAACGAGTCCCTCGAACAGGGGTGCAGCGCCCACGGGCTCGACGTGGAAGATATCCTCCGCGATCTGAACGCGCTCGCCTGAGCGGTTCCGGAACGGAAAGACGAAACGAAAAAGGGGGTGCCGGTTGCGGCACCCCCTTTTTCGTGATCTCAGGCCGTGTCGGCCTGGCGGGTAGTGATGAGCAATGCCGAGGCCAGCAGCAGGCCGATCAGCCCGGCCACGCCCCCCCAGCCGGCGTGGGTCCAGCAGAAGCCGCCGGCAGTGCCGGAGATGCTCGAACCGAGGTAGTAGAAGAAGAGGTAGAGCGACGAAGCCTGGGCTTTGGCGGTCCGGGCGTGCCGTCCGACCCAGCTGGAGGCGACCGAGTGGGTACCGAAGAAGCCGCAGGTGAAGATGGCGATGCCGACGATGATCAGCGGCAGCGGCGCCGCCAGGGTGATGGCCGTGCCGAGCGCCATGGCGGTCAGCCCGGCGCGGATCAGCGGCCGCCGACCGAAGCGGTTCACCAGTGCACCCATGGCGCTGGAACTGTACGAGCCGAGGAAGTAGACCAGGAAGATCAGGCTGACCAGGGTCTGGCTGAGGTTGTAGGGGTGGCCGAGTAGCCGGAAGGTAATGTAGTTGTAGAGGGTAACGAAGCTCCCCATCACCATGAAGGCCAGGCCGTACAGGGCGAGCAGCGCCGGGTCGCGCAGCTGGCCGGCGAGGGAGGTGAACAGGTAGCGGACCGCGAAGGGGTGGCGGCGGAAATGGTTCGACGGCGGAAGATGGCGGATAAAGTAGCCGCTCAGCGCCAGGCAGGCGACGCCGATCAGTGCCATGGCCAGTCGCCAGGAGGCGAGATCGGTGACGGTGGCGGTGAAGATTCGCCCGGTCATTCCGCCGATGGCGTTGCCGCTGATGTAGAGCCCCATCGCCGCGCCGATGGACGACGGCGCGATCTCTTCGCTCAGGTAGGCCATCGCCACCGACGGCAGGCCGGCCAGGACGATCCCCTGGACGAAGCGGATGGCGATCAGCGAGGCAAGCGAGTGGCTGCAGGCGGTCAACAGCGCCAGCAGCGAGGTGAGGACGAGGGAAAAGACCATCACCGGCTTGCGGCCGAGGGTTTCCGAGATGGTCCCCGCCAGCAGCATGGCAACGGCCAGGGTGCAGGTGGTTACCGACAGCGGCAGGCTGGCCATTGCCGCCGGTACGCCGAATTCCCGGGCGAATTCCGGCAAGAGCGGCTGGACGTCGTAGAGGGTGATGAAGGTGACGAACCCGGCGGCGAAAAAGGCCAGGTTGGTCTGGCGGAAGGTCCTGCTGCCGCTTTCGATGAAATCTGCTTCCTGGACGGTCAGTTCGTTCATGGCTCCTGTTCCCTGTGCGGTGATGATTTCACCGTAGCACTTGTCTTTCGATAATTAAAATATATAATATCTATTGATGTGATAAATAATTTGTATGGTTGGCGATGAGAGTTTCACTCCCTCCCCCTTCGATGGGGGAGGGCAGGGGAGAGGGTGATAGCCGCTGCCCGGGGCATCACCCTCCCCCTTGCCCCCTCCCATCAAGGGAGGGGGCAAACAATTGGTGATAATCGGGATGTAGTGTGGGGAGGCAGCGATGGATCTGCGGCAGTTGAAATGCTTTGTCACCATTGCCCGCCTGCGCAATTTCACCCGGGCGGCCGAGGAGCTGCGGGTGGCCCAGCCGGCGGTAAGCGCGGCGATCCGCAAGCTGGAAGAGGAGCTGGAACTGGTCCTCTTCAACCGCCAGGACCGCCAGGTGTCGCTGACCGCCGAGGGGGAGATCTTTCTCGGCCACGCCCGGCGAATCCTCGACGACGTGCGGGCGGCGGGGGAGGAGATGGCCGACCTGCGCGGCCTCGGCAAGGGGGAGGTCCGGGTCGGCGTGCCGCCGATGATGAGCGCCTACTTCTTTCCGGCGATCATCAGTGCCTTCACTGCCCGCTACCCCAAGCTCCATCTGTCGGTGTCGGGCGAAGGGGCGGCCAGCATCCAGAAACAGATCGTGCAGGGGGAGCTGGACATGGGGGTGATCGCCGGCGGCCACGTTCCCGACAACCTCGAAGTGCGGCCGATCCTCCGGGAGGAGGTGGTGATCTGCGTTCCGCCCGACCACCCCTTTGCCGGCCGCGGGGCGGTTGCCATGGAGGAGTTCGCCCGGCAGCCGCTGATCATGTTCAAGGAAGGGTACTACCAGCGGGAGATGCTCTTCGAGGAGATGCGGGGGCTCGGCGGTCCGGCGGAGATCGTTTTCGAAACCAACCTCTACACCATGGTCAAATCGCTGGTGAAAAAGGGGCTCGGCATCTCGACCCTGCTCCGGATGGTGGTGGAGGACGACACCGAGCTGCGGGCCGTTTCGTTCACCCCGCCGCTCTACCTCGACCTGATGCTTGCCTGGAAGAAGCACAGCTATCTGTCGCGGGCCAACCGGGCGTTCGTCGACTTCCTGCTGGAAGAGGTCCAGCGATACGGCACGGCCGGCGGCCGCTGACGACCGGCGACGGGAGCGGTGGTCCCTGAAGGGGGTGGCAATTTACCCCCGATTGGTATATAAAATTGGCGTTATTCCGACCGTCTTCACTGACCAGCAGGGGATTGCATGCCGATCGTCTCCCTTTCCGCCGACAACCTGTTGCCGCTCCCCGCCGAGTTGGTGGCCCGTCTCGGCCTGCAACCGGGTGACCGCCTGACAGTCGAGGTGGATGGCGAGGGACGGCTGCTCCTGACCCCGTTGCGCCAGCCGTCGGCTCCATCGCTGGCCGACACCATCAACCGCAAGAACCTGGAAACGCCGATGCAGTTCATCAAGGGGGTCGGTCCGAAGCTGGCAGAGGTGCTGGCGAAGAAGGGGATCGTTACCGTCGAGGATGCGCTCTACCTCCTTCCCAACCGCTACGAGGACCGGCGCCAGGTGGTGCCGCTCGCCCGGTTGCAGCCGGGACGGACCGAGGTCTTCGCCGGCGAGGTGGTCAGTGCCGAGGCGGTGGTGACCAAGGGGGGGCGGCGGTTTTTCGAGGTGCTGATCAAGGACGGGAACAGTCTGCTCTCCTGCAAATGGTTCCATTTCAATCCGGCGTTCATGAAAAAAAGCTGGCAGCCCGGCCGGCGCGGCATCTTTACCGGCCAGGTGAGCCAGTACGGTCTGCAGCGGGAAGTCCACCATCCGGAGGCGGAGTGGCTGACCGAGGGGGAGACGGTCGAGGCGGCAATGGCCCGCGATCCGGTCAGCTTCGGCAGGGTGGTGCCGGTCTATCCGCTGACCGAAGGGCTCAACCAGAAGGTGCTCCGCAAGGTGATGAAAGAAGTGGTGGACCGCTTCGCTCCCTGCGTGGCGAGCACCCTGCCGCCGGCGGTGGCGGCGCGGCACGGCCTGCAGCCGCTGGCGGAGGCGCTGCGCGAGGTCCATTTCCCCGCTGCCGATGCCGACCTCCGGCAGCTGGAGGAAGGGGCGGGGGCGGGGCACCGGACGCTGGTCTTCGACGAATTCTTCTTTCTGGAGCTGGGCCTGGCGCTTCGCCGCCGGGGGGTGACCCTGGAGCCGGGGATTGCCTTTACCGTCCACCATACCTATACCAAGCCGCTCCTCAAGCTGCTCCCCTTTTCGCTGACCGCCGCCCAGCGCCGGGTGCTCGCCGAGATCAAGGAAGAGATGATGGCGCCCCACCCGATGCACCGGCTGATCCAGGGGGACGTGGGGTGCGGCAAAACCCTGGTGGCCCTGCTGGCGGCGCTGGTGGCGGTGGAGAATGGCTACCAGGTGGCGATCATGGCGCCGACCGAGATCCTTGCCGAACAGCACTATCTCAATATCCATCACTGGTGCGAGCAGCTGGGGGTCACGGTGCTCCTCTTGACCTCGTCGCTCAAGGGGAAAGCGAAGAGCGAAGTGCTCGGGCGGGTGGCGCGGGGTGAGGCGCAGATCGTCATCGGCACTCACGCGGTGATCCAGGACAAAGTGGAGTTCCACCGCCTCGGGCTGGGGATTGTCGACGAGCAGCACCGCTTCGGCGTCCTGCAGCGGGGCCTCCTCCGCCGGAAAGGGGATAACCCCGACATTCTGGTGATGACCGCCACGCCGATCCCCCGCACCCTGGCGATGACCGTCTTCGGCGACCTGTCGCTGTCGGTGATCGACGAACTGCCGCCGGGCCGGACGCCAGTGGCGACGAAGATCGTCTCCGAAAACCGCCGCCAGCAGGTCTACGGCATCATCCGCGAGGAAGTGGCCAAGGGGCGGCAGGCCTATGTCATCTATCCGCTGGTGGAGGAGTCGGAGAAGTCCGACCTGAAGGCGGCGACCCAGATGGCCGAGCACCTGGCCAACGAGGTCTTCCCCGAGCTGCGGCTCGGCATCCTCCACGGCAAGATGAAGCCGGAGGAGAAAGAGGCGGTGATGCGCTCGTTCAAGGAACGGGCGCTGGATATCCTGGTGGCGACGACGGTGATCGAGGTCGGGATCGACGTCCCCAACGCGACGGTGATGGTGATCGAGCATGCCGAGCGCTTCGGCCTTTCCCAGCTGCACCAGCTGCGGGGGCGGGTCGGGCGGGGGAGCGCCAGTTCCCGCTGCATCCTGCTGACGGCGGGGAAGCTCTCCGAGGACGGCGAGAAGCGGCTGCGGGTGATGGAGTCGACCAACGACGGCTTCCGGATCGCCGAGGCGGATCTGGAGATCCGCGGCCCCGGCGACTTCCTCGGCACCCGCCAGGCGGGGCTGCCCGACTTCCGGGTGGCCAACATCCTCCGCGACGGCCGGCTGCTGGAGGAGGCCCGTCAGGAGGCCTTCGCGGTGATCGCCGCCGATCCGGACCTGCAGCTTCCCGAAAACCGCCGGCTGCGGGACGAACTTGCCCGGCGCTGGGGCGGACGGCTCGAACTGGCGGGGATCGCCTGACAAAGAGAGGTGAATCGATGCATGATCTGGCGCTTTACCGGGAATTGATCAGCCATGAGGTCTTTCCGGCCCTCGGTTGCACCGAGCCGACCGCGGTAGCCTATGCCGCCAGCCTGGCGGCGGCGGAACTGGCAACGGCCCCGGAGACCGTTGCCATCGTTGTCGATATGGGGGTCTTCAAAAACGGCTTTGCCGTGACTGTGCCGAATACCGGCGGCGCCCGCGGGAACGTGATCGCCGGCGCCCTCGGCGCCCTGATCGGCAAACCGGAGCTGAAGATGGAAATCCTTTCGGCGGCGGATGGCGAGCTGCTCGACCGGGCCCGGACGATGGTGGAGGAAAAACGGGTGACCGTCGGCTTCGATCCGGAGCGGAGCGAGCTGTTCATCGACGTCACCGTCAGTGCCGGCGGCGAAACGGCCCGGGCAGTGCTGGCGGGGGGGCATACCAATCTGGTGCTGCTGGAGAAAAACGGCCGGGTGCTCCTGGAGCGGCCGCGGCCGACCACTGCCGGCGGCCATGCCTACCGGGAACGGCTGGCGAAGATGACCTTTGCCGAAATGATCGACCTGGTGGAGCTGCTCGAAGACGAGGACCTCGCCTACCTGCGGCGCGGGGTGGAGATGAACCTGGCAATGGCGGATGCGGGGAAGGGGCTGGAAAAGGTCGGCTACTACGTCGCCGATCTGGTCAGCAAGGGGTTATTGGTCAACGACGTGGTCTCGTCGAGCAAGGTGCTGGCCGCCGCCGCCTCGGACGCCCGGATGGCTGGGCTGCCCTACCCGGTGATGGCGAGCGGCGGCAGCGGCAACCAGGGGATTGTCGCCATCCTTGTCCCGTACAACGTCGGCCGGTTCTTCGAGATCGCCGAGGAGACGATCCTGCGCAGCATCGGCCTCTCCCATCTGGTGAACGGCTATATCAAATGCTTTACCGGCGATCTGTCGCCGATCTGCGGCTGCGCCATCGCCGCCGGGGTGGGGGCGGCCGCCGCCATCGTCTATCAGCAGGCCGGCAAGGACCTCGGCAAGATCGATCTGGCGGTCAACACCCTAGTCAGCGACCTGGGGGGAATGCTTTGCGACGGGGCCAAAGGGGGGTGTGCCCTGAAGGTGGTCAGCTCCGTCGATTCGGCGATCCGCTCTGCCTACATGGCCCTCTACGGGCACGGGATCAGCGACGAAGAGGGGTTCGTCGGCCGGAGCGCCGAGGAAACCATTCGCAACCTGAGCCGGATCAGCGAACGGGGGATGGCGCTGGTGGACGATACCATGCTCGACATCATGCTGGCCAAGAGGGGGTGACCGTGCCGATCGATCCCGTCATCGAGCCTGCGTTGCTTCCCCGCCTTTACCAGGGGACGTTCGCTGTCCCCGCCGAGGCCATCGACGAGAACGGCCATGTCAATAACGTGGTCTACGTCCAATGGATGCAGGAGTTTGCCACCCGCCACTCGGACGCCCTCGGGCTCACCCGGGCGAAATACGTGGAACTCGGCGGCTGCTGGGTGGTCCGGGCGCACCGGATCACCTACCTGCAGCCGGCTCTCCCCGGCGACCGGCTTACCGTTGCCACCTGGGTGGCAACGATGGACCGCTTTCGCTCGCTCCGCCGCTACCGCTTCGTCCGGAGCGCCGACGGCCAGATGCTGGCGACCGCCGAGACCGACTGGGTCTACGTCACCATCGCTGCCGGCCGCCCCTCCACCATTCCCGCCGCGGTGGCAAACGCCTTCGTCGTCCTGCCGGAGGCTGACGAGCCGTAGTAACGGTGCTGCCGCCTTTTCCTTTTTGCCCCATCCCTGTTCCCCGCCTTGACACCCCGATGTTTGGAGTTATCCTTTTGTTGCCAAACGTTAATCATGATGCGCAGTTGCGTGTTCAGCATAGTCGTTTTCCCGACCTTTTTGGCCGTCGCCGTCCCGGCAGGAGCGGCGGGCGACTGGCTTCCCCTCGGTAGTGCCGGGGCGGTGCGGCTTTCCCTGCGCCTAATCACGGAGGCGCCGCGGCAGCCGGCTGGCCGGCGGCTGGTTGAAGTCCGTCGCGACTTCCCGCCGGGAGACGACCGGTGCTATGCCCTCGACCGGGTGGAACTCGATTGCCGGAGCGGTACTTACCGTTATACCGGCATCGTCCTTTACGACCGGGACGGCGAGGTGGTGAACCGTTACCGGCCGGCCGACCAGTTCGTGCCGATTCCGGCCGGTTCATACCTGAGCCGCTGCCACACCCTGGCCTGTCCTTCCGTCACGATCCCTCAACCATTGCCCGACTGACCGGGCCTCCGCAGCCGCCACTCCCCGGCCGGTCGGTATCTTCGCAGCGTGGAGGTGAAGCGATGAGCAGAACGGTTGCTGGAGCAGTATTGGCCTTCGGGCTCGCCCTGGCGGGAGTGCCGGCCGGCACCTTCGCGGCGCCGCCACTGGGACTCCCGCCGGTGCCGATTCCGGCGGACAACCCGCAAAGCCCGGAGAAGATCAGCCTCGGCAAGCGATTGTTCGAGGACAAGCGGTTCAGCGGCGACGGTACGGTCAGCTGCTCGAACTGCCACGACCCGGCAAAGGCGTTCGCCGACGGCCTGCCGGTGGCCGAGGGGATTCGCAAGCAGCACGGGGCGCGCAACTCGCCGACGGTGATCAACGCCGCCTACTATGAAAGCCAGTTCTGGGACGGCCGGCGGCCGAGCCTGGAGGCCCAGTCTAAGGACCCCTTCCTCAACCCGGTCGAGCACGGTCTTACCAGCCATGAGCCGATCCTGGCGACGATCCGGGGCGACAAGGATTACCCGGGGCAGTTCCGCCATGCCTTCGGCGTCGAACCGGCAGCGCTGACCATCGACCACGTGGCGAAGGCGATCGCCGCCTTCGAGCGGACGGTGATCGCCGGCGATTCCCCCTTCGATCGCTATCTCTACGGCGGCGAGCGGGGCGCCATCCCAGCCTCCGCCATCCGCGGCCTGGATATCTTCCGGACCAAGGGGCGCTGCCAGGATTGCCACAGCATCGGCCAGACCACCGCCCTGTTCACCGACAACAAGTTCCACAATATCGGCGCCGGTTTCAGCCGGATCGCCGGGCGCTATCTCCAGGTCGCCAGCGCCTTCCGCAAGGCCCGCCAGCAAGGGAAGGAGGTCGACAAGAGCGTGATCACCGACCGTGATGCCTCCGAACTGGGCCGCTTTGTCGTCACCCTTCGCCCTTCGGACCTGGGGCGTTTCAAGACCTCGTCGCTGCGCAACATCGCGGTGACCGGGCCGTACATGCACGACGGCAGCATGAAGACCATGGAGGAGGTCGTCGAGTTCTACAACAAGGGGGGGGAGCAGAACCCGTTTCTCGATAGCGGCATCCGCCCTCTCAACTTGACCGCCGAGGAAAAGGCCGACCTGGTCGCTTTCCTGAAAACGCTTACCAGTCCGCAGTACGCCAACCTGGCACAGCCGTAAAGGAGGGGACGATGAAAGGACGAATCACTCGCCGTGCGTTTCTCAAAGAGGCCGGGCTGCTGACTGCGGCGGCGGCGTTGCCGTTGGGCCTCGTCAACGTCGCCTGGGGGAAGAAGCCGACCGACCGCTTCACCTTCGCCTACATTTCCGATTGCCACATCACCCAGATCCGCGGCACCGAATTCGTGGCCAATTTCGACAAGGGGCTGCAGCGGGCGGTGCTCGAACTGAGCTTCCTCGACCCGCAGCCCGATTTCGTGGTCTTCGGCGGCGATCTCGCCCAGCTCGGCAAGGTGGCGGAACTGGAACACGGCCTCGAAATGCTGAAGGGGGTTACCCTGCCGATCAAGTGGGTGATCGGCGAACACGATTACTATCTCGACCTGGGCGAATACTGGCAGAAACATATTTCGCCGCTCCACTACAGCTTCGATCACAAGGGGGTTCATTTTGTCGTCCTGAACAGCATCCTGACCGATGACGACTGGACCCACAACCGCTGGCCGACCGCCGAGGAACGGATGCACCAGATGGCCCGGCTCGACAACCCGCACGGTTCCCCGTTCATGGTCAAGCGGGAGCAACTGGCCTGGCTGAAGCAGGATCTGGCCAAGATTCCCCGGACGACGCCGCTGATCGTGCTCTCCCATTCGCCGCTCTACAAGATTTTCAAACCGTGGAACTTCTGGACCGACGATGCCGAAGCGGTCCAGGCGCAACTCAAACAGTTCCGCTCGGTAAAGGTGTTTCACGGCCACGTCCATCAGGTCCTCTACAACCAGCTCGGGCCGATCACCTTCAATGCCTTCATGGCGACCGCCTGGCCCTGGCCCTATCCGGTGACCTACAGCCAGCTGCCGAACAAGGTGCCGGAGCTGACGGTTTTCATGAACCGGGCCGATCCGTTCAAGGAGCGGGACGGCACCGGCTGGGGCTCCGTCCAGGTGGCCGACGGGCTGGTCCATCATTACGAACTCTGGGAAAACTCGCCGCGGACGGTCAGATCGCCCGGCGCCGGCAAACGGCCCGAAGATACGGTCTACCAGGATCCGGCCAAGCGGATTCCACCCCAGACCCACTATTGATCGAGAAGGAGGATGCCATGGCAATGAGAGCACTGCTCGCGGCTCTGCTCGGGCTGGCGGTGACGTTCGGTTCGTTGGCCGTCGCCCGCGCCGACGAGTTTACCAAGGACGATCTGAAAAAGTGGAACGACGCCTTTACCGCGGTGCGGCAGGAAGGGGAGAAGGTCTTTCACAGCTCGACGCTCGGCAAGAACTCCGTGTCGTGCGACATGTGCCATCCCCACGCCGCCAACACCCATCCGGAGACCTATCCGAAGTTCCAGAAGCAGCTCGGCAAGGTGGTCGGTCTGCGGGACATGATCAACTGGTGCATCCAGAATCCGCTGCAGGGAACGCCGCTGGCACTCGACGATCCGCAGCTGATCGCCCTGGAAGCCTATATCACCTGGGAACGGCGCGGTGTCAAATTGGCTCCCGGCAAGCATTGAGCCGCCGTCCCGTTGCCAATCCGTCGTTCAGAAAAGCCCCGGCCGCTCCGGGGCTTTTCCTTTTCCCGGCCCGGACCGCGGTCGGCACTTGAGTCTTGGCCGAAGATAGTGTAGTTTTCATCCGGTCGATGGCCTCTGCCCGACCGATTATCTTGCCAAGGAGTTCCCATGTCCGAATTCAGCAATGTCACCGTCGTTCGCGAAGCAAACATTTACTTCGGCGGTGCCGTCACCAGCCGCACCATCATCTTTGCCGACGGCACCAAGAAGACCCTTGGCGTCATGCAGCCGGGCGAGTACACCTTCAATACCGACGCCGCCGAGCTGATGGAGTTTCTGGCCGGCGAACTGGAGTACCGGATCGGCGACAGCGGGCCCTGGCTGCCGATGCGGGCGGGCGAGTCGTTCACGGTGCCGGCGAAATCGGCATTCACCATGAAAGTGGCGACGGTCGCCGATTACTGCTGTTCCTTCCTCGCCTGATCCGGGCGGCGCGGCTTTCATCCTCCTGGCCTCTGCCATGACCGATCAATATCCCGACATCGTAGGCCGCTTCGCCCCCTCTCCCACCGGTCCCCTCCATCTCGGCTCCCTGGTGGCCGCAGTCGGCAGCTATCTGCTGGCGAAGCGGGCGGGGGGGCGGTGGCTGCTCCGGATGGAGGACCTGGATACGCCGCGGCTGGTGCCGGGGATGGCCGACGACATCCTGCGGACCCTGGCGGGACTCGGCCTCGACTGGGACGGCGAGGTCCTCTGGCAGAGTCGGCGGGGTGCGGCATACCAGGCGGCGCTGGAGCGGCTTGTGGCCGACGGCTGGTGTTACCCCTGCGGCTGCTCCCGGGCGGAGATCGCCCGGGCGGGGAGCGCCCCCCACGACGGCGACGGGGAGCTGGTCTACCCCGGCAGCTGCCGCGACGGGCTCCCTGCCGGCCGGCCGGCCCGCGCCTACCGGGTCCGGGTCGGCATTGAGCCGGTCTGCTTCACCGATCTGCTCGTCGGTCCCACCTGTTACGACCTGGCGACCCTCTGCGGCGATTTCGTCGTCAAGCGGGCCGACGGGCTCTTCGCCTACCAGCTGGCGGTGGTCGTCGACGACGCCGCCCAGGGGGTGAACCAGGTGGTGCGTGGCGCCGACCTCCTTTCCTCGACCCCCCGGCAGATTTACCTCCAGCGGCTGCTTGGCCTGCCGACCCCCTGCTACGCTCACCTGCCGCTGGTTACCGGCCCCGGCGGCGGCAAGCTCTCCAAGCGGGACAATGCCGTCTCGCTGGCGGCCGGCTGCGACCTGGGGAGGAGCGGCCCCGGGCTGCTCCTCGCCGCGCTGGCCTTCCTCGGGCAATGCCCCGATCCGGCGCTGGCCGGCGCTTCTCCCCAGGACATCCTCGCCTGGGCGACCGCCCACTTTGACCCGGCAGCGATCCCTTGCCATGACGGCTTGCTGGCGGGCAATCACTAATCCTCTTTTTCTCATTAAAAAGTGCGTGACAGGTTGTGCAAAAGGCAGTATGAACTATACTTCACTGAAGGATTTTCTGCGCCCGGTGAAGAATATTCCTCAGCCGGGCGCGGCTCTCGACGGCACGATTTGCCGGCGACGTTTCGCCAAGCGGCAGCAGTCTGTGCCGGTCGACCTCCCGCCGATGCCCGCCCGGCGGGCCTTCAGCCGGCAGCCGGCGTGTGCCGGCCCCGGTTTTCGTCTGCTGAGGCATTGCCGGGCTGCGGTTCGGCACGAAGCGTGTAATTCCTTGGGCATGTCACCATGCCGGGAGATGCCATGAAGATTCGTTCCCTGTTCCTGCTCCTGACCCTTGTCGCCGGCCTTGCCGTCGCCGGCGCGGCCCTTGCCGCCGAGCCGCCGCCGGAAGACCTGACCAGGCTGGTGGCGGCGGCGCTCGCCAACAATCCCGAACTGAAGGCTTCCGCCGCCCGCTGGCAGCTGTTCAGCAACAAGGTCGCCCAGGCACGTTCGCTGGACGATCCGATGCTGATGCTGAAGATTCAGAACGGCGTGGTGACCGATCCGCTGAATTTCAGCCGCGAGCCGATGACCGCCAAGGTGATCGGCATTTCCCAGCAGCTCCCGTTCTGGGGGAAGCGGCAGCTAAAAGGGGAGGTCGCGACGCTGACCGCCGACTCGTACCGCTGGACGGTGGACGAGCGGAAGCTCGAACTGACGCGGATGGTCAAGGAGGCCTGGTACCAGATCTTCTTCATCGACAAGTCGCTCGGCATTGTGGCCAAGAACCTGCGCGTCCTCGACGATTTCATCACCCTCGCCGAAACCAAGTACGCCGTCGGCCAGGGGGTGCAGCAGGATATCCTGAAGGCCCAGGTCGAACGCTCCAAGCTGCTCGACATGCAGATCACCCTGGAGCAGCAGCGGCAAAGCGCCGCGGCCAATCTCAACACCCTCCTGTTCCGGCCCGCCGACACGCCGGTCGGGACCATCACCGAGGCGCTGCCGGCACCGGTGAGCCAGTCCGCCGCCGAGCTGCGCCAGCTGGCCTACGGCAACCGGCCGCTCCTGAAAAGTCTCGATGCCCAGGTCGCCAGGGGCGAGGCGGGGCTGAAGCTGGCGGACAAGGATTTCTATCCCGACTTCAACGTCTCCCTCGAATACATGCAGCGTGAGCCGGTGATGGGCAATGGCGGTTACGACATGTATTCCCTTGGCGTGACGTTCAATCTGCCGCTGCAGCGGGCGCGTCGCCATGCCGCGGTGGCGGAGGCCAACTCCGAGATCACCATGGCCTCGGAAGAGGTGCAGAACCTGAAGAACAGCATCAATTACGGTGTCGCCGACCTGCTCGCCCAGCTGGAGCGGCGCCGGAAGCTGCTGGAACTCTACAAGAGCGGGATCATCCCCCAAGCCAGCCAGACGCTGGAATCGGCGACCATCAACTACCGGGTGAACAAGGTCGACTTTCTCACCCTGCTCGACAGCCTGATGTCGCTCTTCAACTACGAACGGGAATACTACGACTCCCTGGCCGATTACGGGGTCAAGCGGGCGCAGCTGGAGGCGCTGGTCGGGACCGAGCTGCGCTAGCGGCCTGCCCGGGCACGCGAACAAACCGCGAGAGGACGGACGATGACTATCTCGAAAAAGACGGCGATGCCGATTGCAATCCTGCTCTTGGCGGTACTGGCCGCCGGCGGCTACTGGTTCTGGCGGCAGCGGCAGCCGGGCACTGGCCAGGCGACCAAGGCGGCGCAGGGGAAGGTGATCTACACCTGTCCGATGCATCCGTTCATCGAGAAGGAACAGCCCGGCGCCTGTCCGATCTGCGGGATGAACCTGGTGAAGAAGGTGGCGAGCACGCCGGCGAGCGGCCAGGAGATGAAGACCCTCGAACAGGTATCGCTGTCGCCGACCCAGATGGTGCTGGCCAACGTGGCGACCGACAAGGTTGACCGGGCGGCCCTGGCCAAGGAAGTGACGGCGGTCGGCATCGTCCAGTACGACCAGGCGCGGCAGGCCAAGGTGACCGCCTGGGTCAGCGGCCGTCTCGACCGGCTGTTCGTCGACAAGGTCGGCGATTACGTCTCGACCCGGCGGCCGGTGGCCGAGATTTATTCCCCCGATCTGGTGGCCACCGAGCAGGAGTATCTGCTCGCCCTGAAGAGCCGCGACCAGCTGAAGAGTTCGCCGATCAGCTCGATCGCCGCCGGCGGCGAGGGGCTGGTCGCCGCGGCCCGGCAGCGGCTCAAGCTCTGGGGGGTCAAGGATCAGCAGATCGCCGCCCTGGAGAAGTCGGGCCAGCCGAACATCCGCATCCCGATCTATACCCCGCTCTCGGGGATCGTCATCGACAAACTGGTCCTTGCCGGCCAGTACGTCAAGGAGGGGGACCCGCTGTTCAACATCGCCGATCTCTCCACGGTCTGGACCGAGGTGGAGATCTACGAGAACGAGTTCCCGTTCGTCAAGGTTGGCCAGCGGGTGGCGATCACCTCCCAGTCCTACCCGGAGCGGACTTTCAGCGGCCGGGTGTCGTACATCTATCCGTTTCTCGATCCGAAGACCCGCACCGTCAAGGTGCGGGTGGAACTGGCCAATCCCGGCCTGCGGCTGAAGCCGGACATGTTCGTTAACGCGACGATCAAGGTGCCGCTGGCGCCGACCCTGGTGGTGCCGGTGACGGCGGTGATGGACACCGGCCAGCGGCAGGTGGTCTGGATCGAAGCGCGGCCGGGAGTCTTCGAGCCCCGCGACGTCAAGGTCGGGGCCCGGGTCGACGACCGGGTGCAGATCCTTTCGGGACTCATGCGTGGCGACACCATTGCTGTCTCCGGCGGCTACCTGATCGACTCCGAAGCCCAGCTCAAGGGAGGGGGCGGCTCGATGCCGGGAATGAAGATGGGTGGCGAGAAGGAGAAGGGGCAGGGGGGGACTCCGCCGGCCCCCGGCAAGCCGGCGCCGAAAGACGACATGGATATGAGCAATATGAAAATGTGAGCTGCGGGATGCGCCTTCCGACCCGGCCGCCGAACGCAGCTGAGCTCCGCCGGGCCGGAATATCCTGCCAGGAATTGTTATGATCGAAAAAGTCATCGAATATTCGGCTCGCAACCGGGTGGTCATCCTGATGATCTTCGCCCTGGTGATCGGCGTCGGCATCTGGGCGGCCTATACGACCCCGGTGGATGCGATCCCCGACCTGTCGGACAACCAGGTGATCGTCTTCACCGAGTACCCCGGCCGCTCGCCGCAGGTGGTGGAGGACCAGGTCACCTACCCCCTGGCGGTGAACCTCCAGGGTTTGCCGATGGTCAAGGCGGTGCGGGCTTCGTCGGCCTTCGGCTTCTCGATGATCTACGTGATCTTCGACGACAAGGCGGATATCTACTGGGCCCGGACCCGGGTGCTGGAACGGCTCAATTACGCCGCCTCGCTCTTGCCGTCGGGAGTGACCCCCACCCTTGGCCCCGATGGCACCGGGGTCGGCCACGTTTACTGGTACACCATCGAGGGGAAGGGGTACGATCTTGAGCAGCTCCGTACCCTCCAGGACTGGTTCGTCCGCTACCAGCTCAACACCGTCCCCGGAGTGGCGGAGGTCGCCTCCATCGGCGGTTTCGTCCGCGAATACCAGATCGATCTCGATCCGACCAAACTTTTCTCCTACCACATCTCGGTCCGCGACGTCATGGATGCGGTCAAGCGCTCCAACAACGAGGTCGGCGGCCGGTTGCTGGAACAGGCCGATGCCGAGTACCTGATCCGCGGCACCGGCTACGTCCAGTCGCGCCGTGATCTGGAGAACATCGTCGTCGGCGCCGACCAGCTCGGGACGCCGATCTACGTCCGGAACCTCGGCACCGTCCAGCTCGGCGGTGCCATCCGCCGGGGGCTCCTCGACCTGAACGGCGACGGCGAGGCGGTCGGCGGGATTATCGTCATGCGCTATGGCGAGAATGCCAAAGATGTCATCAACCGGGTCAAGGAGAAGATCGCCGCCCTTTCCAAGGGGCTGCCGCCGGGGGTGAAGATCGTCGCCCGCTACGACCGCTCCGACCTGATCGACCGGGCGATCCATACCCTCAAGCGGGCGCTGACCGAGGAATCGGTGGTCGTCTCGCTGGTGGTGCTCGTCTTCCTTCTCCACTTCCAGAGTGCCCTGGTGATCGTCCTGACGCTGCCGATCGCCGTGTTGATCTCTTTCATCACCATGAAGCTGTTGGGGGTCACCTCCAATATCATGTCGCTGGGGGGGATTGCCATCGCCATCGGCGTGCTGGTGGACGCCGGGGTGATCATGGTCGAGAACTGCTATCGCCATCTTTCCGAACTGCCGCCGGAAGAGCGGCAGACCCGGAGGCTGGAGGTGATCATTGCCAGTGCCAAGCAGGTGGGCCGGGCGATCTTCTTCTCGCTGGCGATCATCGTCCTCTCCTTCGTGCCGGTCTTCCTCCTCGAAGGGCAGGAAGGGAAGCTGTTTCACCCGCTTGCCTTCACCAAGACCTTTTCGATGGTCGGTTCGGCGGTCATCGCCATCACCCTCGTTCCAGTGCTGATGTATTTTTTCATGCGCGGCAAGATGCCCCCCGAGAGCGCCAACCCGGTCTCCTCGTTCTTTATCAGGCTCTATTCGCCGGTGATCAAGTGGGTGCTCAAGTACAAGAAGACCACCATCGCCCTCAATATCCTGGCCCTCGGCATCGCCATCCCGATGTTCATGTCGATCGGTTCCGAGTTCATGCCCCCTTTGGACGAGGGCTCGATCCTCTACATGCCGGTCACCCTCCCCAACGTCTCGATCACCGAGGCGAAGCGGCTGATCCAGGTTCAGGACAAGATCATCATGAGCGTGCCCGAGGTTTCCCAGGCCCTGGGGAAAGTCGGCCGGGCCGAGACCTCCACCGACCCGGCACCGGTGTCGATGTTCGAGACGATCATCCTCCTCAAGCCGAAGGACCAGTGGCGCCCCGGGATCACCAAGAACGACATCATCTCGGAGCTGGACGCCAAGCTGCAGATTCCGGGGGTGCGCAACGGCTGGACCCAGCCGATCATCAACCGGATCAACATGCTTTCCACCGGGGTCCGGACCGACCTGGGGGTTAAGATCTTCGGCCATGACCTGAACGTGCTGAAGGACCTGGCGGTGCAGGCCGAGGGGATTCTCAAGACCGTGCCGGGGGCGGCGGACGTGGTGGCGGAGCGGGTCACCGGCGGCGACTACGTCGACATCGACGTCGACCGCCGGGCGGCGGCCCGTTACGGGATCGACGTCGGCGACATCCAGGACGTGATCGAGACCGCCCTCGGCGGCGAAGCGCTGACCACTGCGGTCATGGGGCGGGACCGCTTCCCGATTCGCATCCGCTATCTGCGCGACTACCGGGACAACATCCCGGCGATCCGGCGGATGCTGGTTACCGCCCGCGACGGCGCCCAGATCCCGCTGTCGCTGGTGACCACCGTCAAGGTTTCCACCGGTGCGCCGGAGATCGCCAGCGAAGGGGGGCTGTTGCGCTCGATCGTCTTCCTCAACGTCCGGGGGCGGGACATGGGGAGCTTCGTCGGCGCGGCGCGGGCGGCGCTGGAGAAGCAGCTCAAGCTGCCGCCAGGCTACTACGTCGCCTGGTCGGGGCAGTGGGAGAACCAGGTCCGGGCCAAAAAACGGCTGGAGATTCTGATCCCGATGGGGATGGTGATCATCTTCATCCTCCTCTACTTCACCTTCCATTCGGCGCTGGAGGCGAGCATGGTGATGCTCTCGGTCCCCTTCGCTTTGGTCGGCGGGGTCTATCTGGTCAAGGCCCTCGGCTACAACATGTCGGTGGCGGTCTGGGTCGGTTTCATCGCCCTCTACGGGGTGGCGGTGGAGACCGGGGTGGTGATGGTCATCTACCTGCACGAGGCGCTGGACAAAAAGCTCCTCGCCGGGCCGGTGACCGTCCAGGACATCTACGACGCCACCTACGAAGGGGCGGTGCTCCGGCTCCGGCCGAAGCTGATGACTGTGGCGGTGGCGCTGCTCGGCCTGGTGCCGATCATGTGGTCGACCGGCACCGGCGCCGACGTGATGAAGCCGATCGCCGCGCCGATGATCGGCGGGATGATCTCCTCGGCGGTCCACGTGCTGATCATGACACCGGTGATCTTCGTGCTGATGAAGACCCACGATCTGAAGAAAGGGAAGCTGAAGTATTCGGGGATGAAACATTAGGCGGGACGGCTTCGCTCTTTACGCCATCTCGACCCTGTCCTCGCCGGTCTGGCGCAAATATCGAAGCCGCTGAACAGTGGTAGTCAATCTCGAAGGCGTAAAACAACGGTGGTAATCACACAAAAAGGAGACACACTATGAAGAAACTGGTACTGGTACTCGCAGCAGCGACGTTCGCCCTGGCGGCCCCCCTGATGGCCGGCGCCGCCGAGCATGGTTCCATGGATATGGACCACGGTGACATGAAGATGGATTACGGCGCCATGAAGATGGAAAAGGGCGGGATGATGACCATGGGCAAGGTGATCCACCAGGGGAAGGTCGACGGGGTGAAGTTCACCGTCCGGGCCATTGACATCAAGGCGAAGATGGAAAAAATGGGGATGAAGGAAACGAACCACATCATGGTGATGTTCAGCGATGCCAAGACCGGCAAGGCCATGGCCGACGGCGAAGTGACGATGAAGATCGTCGGGCCGGACAAGTCGGAGCAGGTGAAGAAGCTGATGGGGATGGAAGAAGGGTTCGGTTCGGATTTCGTCCTGGCACAGAAGGGGAAATACGGCATCATGGCCAAATTCAAGCTGGGCGGCAACAAGGTTCAGCAGTTCAAGTTCTGGTACACCGTGAAGTAGCGGTTTCCCCGGACCGGTTGCCGGTCCGGGCAGGTTGTCGTGACGAGCCCATGGCGGGGGATTCCCCTGCCATGGGCTTTTTCGTTGTTAGCGGCGGGATTTTTTCGGCGCGGTATAGATGGCCCGGCTGGCGCTGCCGAACAGGGTGCGGACGGTGATGACGCTCCCCGGGGCGAAGTCCGGCGAAGTGGCGACGATCCGGCTGTCGCTCCAGAAGACGATCTCGGCCCGGCTGCTGCCGGTAAAGACGCCGAGTGCCGACGGATACTCCGCCGGGGGGGCCGCGCCGAAGCCGCTGCCGCTGACGGTCAGGGTGTTGCCGGCGCCGAGCAGCGCGGTGCGGACGACGAGCGCCGGGACGACGGTCAGGTTCCGCCGGTTGCTCAGCCGGTCGTCTTTGATCACCCGCAGCTCGTAATTACCGTCGGCCAGCGGCGGCACGGTCACTTTCAGCTCGCTTTCGGTAATCGAGAAGGGGATCAGCGTCAGGGAGCCGCTGGCGTTGGCGATCGTTATCCGTGGCTGGTAGACCACCACGCCGTCGGTGTTGGTGAAGCTCGCCCCGGCCAGGGTCAGGACCGTGTACGAGCCGGCGGTCAGGGCGAAGGCGCTCTGGCCGGTGACGACTGGTACCGTCGCCCCCAGTTCGGGGCCGGCGAAGCCGAGCCAGGAATCGTGGCAGCCGATGCAGTCCCAGCTGGCGCCGATATGTCCCCAGCCGGGATTCTCCTGGCCGTCGATAATCACCCCGAGGGTGGCGGGATTGTCGGAATCGAGCTGGATGTTGTGCAACGACTTGAGGCTGTGGCAGCGTTCGCAGGTCCGGATGGTGGTGAATTCGCCCGTGCTGTTGTGGCAGAGCGTGCAGGTCAGGCCGGTACCGTGGTGGAGGTCGGCGGTGGCAACGATCGGCCGGCTGGTGCCGGTGCGGGGATCGACGGCGTTCGGGTCCGCCTGGTGACAGGCGGCGCAGCCGTTGACGATGACGGTGGCGCCGGTCGCCGGGTCGACCTCGGTCCGGCCGTCCGGCAGCGGCGTCATGCTCGAGGGCGGGTAGGCCGGGATGTAGTGACCGTCGTCCGGCCGGTCGACCAGGCTGCCGTGGCAGGAGGTGCAGTCCCCTTGTTGCGCCGCGGCCGTGCTGTGATGGGGGGTGCTGGTGTGGCAGACGAGGCAGGTGCGGAAATCGGCCAGGGTATAGCCGCCCGAGCCGTCCGGGATCAGGGTGTGGCAGTCGAGACACGCCAGCCCCCGTTCCTGGATCAGGGCGTGGTGCCGCTGCACCATGAGCGGATGGCTGACGTGGCAGTCGAGGCAGTCGCCGGTGGTCAGGTTCGGGTAGCGGGTGTCGTAAATGCCGATAAACTGGTTTACCGGCGGCGGTAGCACCTTCGCCCCGGCGACGGCGACGATGCCGATGACAACGAGCAGGCTCCCGAGGCTGCAGCCCCATCGTTTCCCAACCATGTTCGCACCTCCCTGGCGTCGCCGGCCGGCTGGGCCGGCCGCGGCATTCCCTGTCGCGCTGTTTAACCCTCGGGAATTACTGGCGATGTCGGTTTGCGGGTCTGTTGGTAATATCTTGAATTATAAGGGGAATCGCTACGAGTGTAGCGTTGTGACGGCCGCTGTCAAGGATAAAATTAATCGGCGGTAATGATTGCCGGCCCCCGGCGGCTTACGGGCGCCGGCCGGTGCCGAGCCAGCCGGTGGCGAACAGGGCAAGCAGGACGGTGGTGAGCAGCAGGCCGCCGAAGGAACCGTTGAACAAGGCCACCAGCGGGGTCGAGAGGGGGAAGAGGAGGAGGTGGAAGAGCGCTTCGCCGGCGCTGAGCGGATGGCCGCCGGCGGTAGTGAGGAAGAGCAGAAAGTAGGCCGGCCCGCTCAGCCAGATGCCGAGCGCCATCGCCACCGCCCAGGAGGTGATGCGTTGGCCGGGAGCGAAGCGCCGGACCAGTAGCCGGAAGGTGAAGCCGCAGAGGGCCGGCAGGGTGACGCTCTTGGCGATGATCCAGTAGGGGGGCTGCCAGCCGCCGCCGATCAGCATCAGCAGGGCGTCGCCGCCCCAGAAAAGCAGGCCGCCGAGAACGGCCAGCGCCGCTAACGACAGGAATCTCGACATCATCGGACCTCCCCGGCGGCATCTCCGCCGTCATCCCTGCGGTGGCTCGCCCTCCTGGTACTGCTGGTGCAGCTTGACCGGGGTGCCGCGGGCCCGGACCTTCATGTTCAGCATCTCGACCATCACGGAAAACGCCATGGCGAAATAGATGTAGCCCTTCGGAATGTGCATGCCGAGGCCGTCGCCGATCAGCGCCACGCCGATCAGGATCAGGAAGGAAAGGGCGAGCATCTTGATTGTCGGGTGCCGTTCGACGAAGGTGCCGATGGCGGCCGAGAAGAGCATCATGAAGCCGACGGCGATCACTACCGCCGCCACCATCACCGCCAGCTGATTGGCCATGCCGATGGCGGTGATGATCGAATCGAGGGAAAAGACCAGATCGAGGAGCAGGATCTGGACGATGACCGCGCCGAACGAGGTCGCCGCCCGGCCGGTGACGATCTCCTCTTCGCCTTCGAGTTTCTCGTGGATCTCCATGGTGCTCTTGGCAAGGAGGAAGAGCCCGCCGGCGAGCAGGATCAGGTCCCGGCCAGTGATTGCCCGGTCGAGGAACGAGAACAGCGGAGTGGTGAGCCCCATCAGCCAGGTGAGGGAAAAGAGCAGTGCCACCCGGGTAAACATCGCCAGGGCGAGGCCGGTGAGACGGGCCCGGTTCTGCCGGGCGGCCGGCAGCTTGCCCGCCATGATCGAGATGAAGATGATGTTGTCGATACCGAGGACGATTTCCAGGGCGGTGAGGGTCGCCAGGGCGATCCACGCCTGGGGGTCGGTAAGCCAGGTCATGCTGCAGCCCCCTGATTCGCTAGTCGTGTTGCAGCAACCATACTGGTGCCCTCGGACCCTGTCAACTCCCTTTGCCGGATTCCCGGCGGCAGAGCCTTTCACCGAGGGTCCCCTGGTCGCCAGACAGTTCCCCGGCCGACCGGCAGTCACGGCAGGGCCAGCCATCCCGGTTGTCCGGCATCGCTCTCCCCGCTAAGCCATTTGCAGTAATTAATGTGGCGATTTAGCGAGTGAAATTCTCATTATTGCCATAACCGGCCGATATGAGGCAGTTGTCGAGATGGAATATCGTGTGCATAGTTTCATGAATTGTTTCACAGCCAACCGCAGGCACGTTGGCGATGAGCGAGCTGCCGCTGCCGGCTTCAACGCGATCAATCGCCCCGCCTTGCCGGGAATTGCCCTGAGTCATGCCAACCGGCCGTCTCCAGGGCGATGTCCCGGGGCCAATACGCTTAGGGGAGTGGAACCATGGGAAAAGAGCTGGGACGGTTACTGAACGCCTGCGTGCTCGTGGTGGTGACGGCATCGATCGCCCTGGCCGTCAACTCGCCCCATGTCGGAATGCTCGATTGTACTGGTTGCCACTACGATCTTTACAACCTCGAACAGACGGCGACCGGTCTGGATAACCTCTGCGTGCGGTGTCATAATCCAGCGGTGATGGCCACGGGATTCGGTCCCCGGGCGCTGGCCAATCCGTTCGGCTCGACAGTTATGGGGGGATATACCTCCGCCCTGCTGCAGACCTCCCACAACTGGGCCGCAGCCAACAGGGTCCCGGCCGCGGGGGCGGCTGCGGTCTCTCCGTCGTCCCCACTCTACAACATCGCCTCGACAGCGCCCCGCTACGGCATCGTCACCGGCGCGACCCTGGCCGAGACTGGGCTCATCAACTGCGCCAGCTGCCATGACCAGCACGGCAATAGCCGCACCAACCCCAAGCTGCTCCGGCTGACGACCGCCGGCGACCGGCTCTGCTTTGAATGCCATGGTGCCCGCAACCGGCAAAGCCAGCTGGATGGCACCCATCCGGTCAACGTCGCCTATTCCAGTGCGGTCGAACGCCAGCCGCAGAAGTATCATGCGCCGCCGCTCAACGCCAATCCGGCCAATCCGCTGTCCGATCTCGGCGCCAGGCTGGCTGCCGACGGCAAACTGCTCTGTTCGACCTGCCATGGGGTGCATTACGCCGATTCGCGGAGTGCCAATTACGTCAACGGCTTCAAGAATATCAGCAGCGGCGACGGCAACCTGCTGCGGACCGATCCGCGGGGGCGGAAAGTCGCCGCCGGCGAGCCCGATGCGCTGAACATCTGCACCAACTGCCATGCCGGCAAGGCAAATCACAACGGCGCGGGTCAGGATATCCAGTGCCTCGACTGCCACGCCGCCCATGTCGACTTCGATCCGCAGGACCCGACCGGGGCAGAAGGGACGAACGTCTACCTGATCCGGCGCAACCTGCCGGGAAACGCCAGCCGGATCTTTTTCCGCTACACCGGCTGCCGGCGCGAATACGTCAATGACGAGGGGACGGGCGTTTGCCAGGCGTGCCACACGCCGCCCCCCTCCATCCCGGACCATGCCAGCAGCGATCCCCGGGTCTGCAACAACTGTCATAGTCACACCAATGCCAACGGCTCGTTCACCGCGGCCATGCCGAGCCACGACGCCGATCTGGGCGCCGACGACGTCATCGTCTTCAGCAACGACACCGTCGACCACGGTGCCGGCTTCAGCATGACCGAAAACTGCACCCTCTGCCACGATGCAAACCTCGTCCGGCAGCACAAAAGCAATTGTTCGCTCTGCCATGGGGGTGCCAACCCGCCGGCGGCCCCCCTGATCGGCCAGTGGAACAAAGGGTGCGCGCAGGCTTCGTGTCACCCCGCGATCCATGCGGCAATGGGGGCCAATCATAACGGCATCTACTGGGACTCATCGGCGAGCTGCGACCTCTGTCATGACGGCGTCGGCGGTTTCCCCGGTTCGGGCGACAACTGCAGCCGCTGCCATGAGCCGGGCTACACGGCCGCGGCGGTCGGCGACCACCAGCCGCCGACAACCACTGCCGATGCCCGGACCGAGGTGCCGTACGTCGGCCCGACGGTCATCCATCTGGCGGCGACCGACGCGGGGGCGGGCGTCTCGGTTACCTTCTTCTACAACGAGTATCACCATCGCTTCGAAATCGGCAACGACGTCTACTATTCGGCACCGACCACCGGGGCGAAATCCCACACGCTGCAGTTCTACTCCATCGACCACGCGATGAACGTCGAGCCCGTCAAGTCGGTCACGTTCGCCATCCAGGCCGCGGCCGACACCACTCCGCCCACCACGACCTGTAGCGCGGTGGCGGGCAAGGTCTACAGCGGCAGCCAGCTGTTCACCCTGACGGCAACGGACATCGGTTGGGGAGTGGCGAGTACCTGGTACCGGCTCGACAGCGGCAGTTTCGCGACGGGGACGACGGTGCCGGTTGCGTCGCCCGCCTCGGGCAGCGCCAGCCATACCATCGAGTGGTATTCGCTCGACAAGGCAAACAACCGGGAAGCGACCAGGTCGGTTACCTTTACCGTGGCGGCGGTGCCGGCGCCGGATACCATCCCGCCGGCGACGATCGCCAGCTTCGCCCCGGCGGCCAACGCGCTCGTCAACGCCAACCAGACCGTCACCCTCGTCGCGGCCGACAACGCCGGCGGCTCGGGGGTCAAGGCGACCTTCTACAAAGTGGACGCCGGCGCCTTCGTCGCGGGGACGTCCTTCACCATTGCCGGCGAGGGGCTGCACAGCTTCAGCTACTACTCGGTGGATAATGCCGGCAACAGCGAAGCCCTCCATACCGCCAACACCTTCCGCATCGACACCATTCCCCCCCTGACAATCTGTACGGTCGCCGCCGGCGCCGCCTACACCGGCCCGCAGACCTTCACCCTCGCGGCAACGGACGGCAGCGGGTCCGGGGTGGCAAGCACGCTGTACAAGCTTGACGACGGCCCGTGGACAGTCGGCTCGGCAATCGCCGTGTCGCCGCCGGCCGCCGGCAGCGCCGCGCACACCGTCCAGTGGTATGCGATCGACAACGCCGGCAATCGGGAGGCGGTCCAGTCGGCCAGCTTCGTGATCGTCACGCCGGCAATCGTCTCCGGCACCACGACGATTTCGTTCCGGACCAACGCCTCGTTCGGCGGCTGGGCCTACGTGACCTGGGAAGTTCATGACGCCAATGGCACTATCGTCAAAGACGTCAACGGCAACGACTGCAGCTGGTGGAACGACGATCCGGCCCATCCGTCGTCGATGTGGAAGGATTACGTCGTGCCGGCCGGCGTTGCCTACACGCTGTACGGCGCGTGGGGACCGATGCCCGACGGCCCGGACAGCGACACCGGCCTCCGCACCGTCACCCCGGGCGAAGCAGCCCCGGGGGCGACGATCACCTGGTGGTGGTACTGATGGGGCCATGGCGCCGGGGATGAACAATAAGGGGGCCGGATTGAGAATCCGGCCCCCTTTGGTTTTCCCGGCGCGGGCAGCGCTTCGATGCGGATCGGGCACTTCGCTCGGGCGCGACGACGGGATAGCCATCGACTATTGGTGCCGACAACTATCAAAAATAGCGTATAGTGGTTTGCCGATCAGTATCTAAACCGGACAGACAAGGGTAGGGGATATGGAACGGACACCGCGGGCGAACGTCGAACTCGAAAAGGTCAGCGTTGTCCGGAAAAGCACCGGGGCGGCGGAGATCGTTCTCCTCCACGAGATATCTTTTCGCGCCGGCGGCGGGGAGACGACCACGATAATCGGTCCGTCGGGGAGCGGCAAAAGTACCCTGATCCGCCTGCTCAACCGCCTCGACGAGCTGTCTGCCGGGAGGATCACCCTCAACGGCGACGACATCACCGCGATCGACCCGCTCTTGCTGCGGCGCAGGGTTGCGATGGTGCTGCAAAAACCGTTCATGTTCGAGGGGACGGTGTTGGCGAACCTGCAACGCCCTTTCCTCTATCGTAAAGAGACGCCGCCCGGCAGGGAGAGCGAGACGGTGCGGCGCGCGCTCGGTCTCGCCCGGCTGTCGACCGGTCTGCTGGAGCGGGATGCCCGTTCCCTGTCGGGCGGGGAACAGCAGCGCGTCAACCTGGCCCGGGCCCTGATCAATCATCCGGAAGTTCTGCTGCTGGACGAACCGACCAGTGCCCTTGATCGCCCCACTGCCGACCACCTGGCGGCAACGCTGCACGATGTCTGTCGTGCCGAGCGCCTGGCCGTGATCATGGTCACCCATGACCTTCGCCTCGCCGAACATACTGCCGACCAGCTGATTTATCTGGAACAGGGGCGGATCGTCGAAAAGGGGGCCGCTGCCGAGCTGTTGCGGCAGCCGCAGACGGAGGCGTTCCGGCGCTTCCTCGCCGAACCGGCATGGGAAAAGGAAACCCGCCATGGAAACTAATCACGTTGTGCCGATGGACCTCGTCCAACTTTCCTGTGCCTATGGCCTGATACTCCTGGCCGTCGCGCTGTCCCGCCTGCGCCGGATCGGCCAGGAAAAGCAGCTCCTCTGGGCCTCGATCCGCATGGTGCTGCAGCTCCTGGCGGTCGGCTATCTGCTGCATCTGGTCTTCACGGTCCGATCGCCACTGCCGGTAATGCTGATGTTGCTGGCCATGAGCGGCTTTTCGCTCCAGGTAGCCGGAACCCGCATCAAAAGACGGCTGCCGCATTTTTACCGGATCGTCGGTTCCTCCATCATCATCGGCTGCGGCGGGGTGACCTTTTACTTCTGCCTCCTGGTCGTCGGTTACACCCCCTGGTTTGATCCCCGCTACCTGATTCCGCTGGCCGGGATGATCATCGGTAACGCCATGAACGGCGCCAGTCTGGCGGCCGAGCGCCTCTCTTCGGAAATGCACGACCGGCGGGAAGAGATCGAGACGGCCCTCTGCCTCGGGGCTTCGATGCGACAGGCCGCCGAACCGGCAGTGCGTGCGGCGTATACTGCGTCATTGATCCCGACCATGAATACCATGGCCGCCACCGGGATCGTGGCCCTGCCCGGCATGATGACCGGCCAGATCCTCTCCGGGACTGAACCGACTGTCGCCGTCCGCTACCAGATCGCCATCATGTGTGCCATCACCGGGGCGGTGGCGATCACTTCGTTCCTGATTCTCCTTCAGGGGTACCGGCACTACTTTTCCGCAGCGCATCAGTTGAAAGAAACAACCTGAAGGGATGGCGAACAATGAAACCGGGGAGGACATGCCATGGGGGAGGGGAGACCGGCGGCCGGCGCGTGACCAGGCCTTTTCACCCCTGGGGTTCGAAGGCGGCGGCCTGCGGATTGTAGCATAACAGCTGACCGGTCGCGATGTCGAAGTACCAGCCGTGCAGCCACAGATTGCCGGCCTCGACACGCTCGCGAATCCACGGGAAGGTGAGCAGATTTTCAAGAGAAACCAGGATGGCGGCCTGTTCGCAGGCCCGATCCTGCTTCTCCGGCTCTTTGCCGGCCAGTTCCGCCAGAACCCGGCTGCGAGCACGTTCGGCAATGCTGACCCAGGGGCCGATAAACTCCGCCGAACCCCCGTTGGCAATGCCGTGCATCAGGGCATTGATCCCGCCGCAACCGGAGTGCCCCAGGATAACGATGTGTTCGACCAGCAGATGGCAGACGGCATATTCCAGGGCGGCACTGACCCCGTGATGCCGAATCTCGTTTTCGCAGGGCGGCACAAGGTTCGCCACGTTCCGGACCACGAACAGCTCCCCGGGAGCACAGCCGGTGAGCAGTGCCGGGTCGACCCGCGAATCGCTGCAGCCAATGAGTAGGACTTTGGGATGCTGGCCGTCCTGGAGGGGGGCGAACAGGTGCTCCTCCTGGTCGAAATAGTGCTCCCTGAAGCGCTGGAATCCGGCTATGAAATGGGCGATATCTTTCACTGGGCGAGGGGAGGAGGCCGCATTTTCAGCAAGGCGTCTCCTGCAACACCCTTGGCAATCATGTCAAAGGTGTTGCCAGAATCTGTACCGTGATTCGTGCAATTATAGTGGCCGGCGCAACGGGGCAGCTGGTCAACCGAGGATCACCGATTAATGGGGGTATAGTACGCCTCGGCAGCGAGAAGTCAATCGGGAATAAGGGGCGGCAGCCAGCGTTGCCATGCTCCCACCTCCACCTGATGCAATCTATCGGACCCGTAATGATGATCTGATAATGGCCATCAGCTTTGTTACATTTACCGGCTTGGCTAGAATATGATTGATACCGGCGTTCGTTGCCGTCTCAACAACATTTGGAGAGATGTCGCCGGTAATCATGATGATGTATCCATCCGGATACGTTTCTCTTATCCTCGTTGCGAACTTAATTCCATCCATCCCCGGCATGTTGTAGTCAGTAATGATCATGCCGAATCTCGTATTGTTCAAGATGTCCAATGCCTTGGCTGCACTTGTTGCGGCGGTGATATTAAATCCTTTCGATCTGAGTAAAGCACTTAAAATGTGCAAATAATTTATGTCATCGTCCACGATAATGATGCTCTTCATGGTCATTGTTTTTGCCTTTTGCTGGTTATGATGTGTATTGCTTTAGTCGCAATAACCCACGTGTTTTGTGTTGCTTTATTAAAGACCCAATCTGGCGAGCAGTGAGTTCAAGTTTTTCTTCACGATTTCCATCTCGGCCAATGCATTTTGGTATTGGCGATATAATTTCACTTCATTTGTCAGGTCGGCATTTCCCCTTGCGCCAGCGTTTTTGTAATGGGTTTGTTTACTGCGAAAATAATTGGCCTCGGCAATAACACAATAGGCCAATGCTGCTTGCGCAATATCACAAAGGCCAAGAAACTCCGAAAAATCTCTCAAGTCAGTAAAGCACATCGCAATATCCCTGATATATTCGCGGGCAGTTGCCGGATCAGAAATAATCGACGTACCTTTGTCATAAACTAACTCGCAATTTCTGGGCATAGGGTGACCCGTCCTTGATCCGGCGGTGGACTTTAACAGTCAGTAATTACTGGAGCTTATAGTTGGTGAGCAGATAGATTAAATTGATTATCCCTTCGGGCGGAGGCTCACGAGACAGATAGTAAAGTGCCAGTATAATTGCCAGTAAGGCGATGATCCAATACAAGGCCATTCTGGATCTCTTCATGACACCCTCCTCTGTGGGACAAGCGGTGTGTTTGCGGGAAACCGACTGACCGATCACTCAGTATAGTGCTAAAAATATGCCGTGCGGAACTCGTCTGTCAGCCGAGAAAAAGCAATCGCCACGATATTCCTCCCGGAAATAATGGAGATTTCTTACTGCTTTATTGAATCCCAGCAGGCATTAACCGTTATCTCGATGAGTCGCTCATCGAGGTGGACGAAGCCGAGGACATGGTCGCGCGTCACGGCCAACAGTGGCCCAAAGGCCAGGGCATGGAGTACGACAAGGGGAATATCCTTAATTACGTGTTGTGCGATCCCTTCCTCGAAGAGTTCGTTGAATACATCGGATTCTTCGCTTGTTCCCGAGAGTCGGGCTCGACGAAATGCCACCCCGTAGGGTGAACTGAGGAAATGCTCCATATACTTAAATTCGTCCGTATTGTTAATAAAATGCCAGAGCAGAACGGTGCAGAGGTAATGGTACTTGCTTTTTACCGACTCTTCCGTCGGGTAACTTTCCATGATCGTGAAGGTGAATTGCTCTTTGATTTCCCGGAAAAGCTCGGTAATCAGTACATCTTTGCTCTCGAAATAGCAGTAGAGCGTGCCGGCTGCAACTCCTGCCTTTTGCGCGATCATGGATGTGGGGGTACCATGAAAGCCATGTTCCGCAAACAGGTTCAACGCGGCCTTGAGAATCTCTGTTCGTTTATCCGGCTTAGCCATTCTCTGCTCCCTCGCGATTGACTGACTGATTAATCAATTTATGTTTAAATTTACCTAATATATGCGAAAAGTCAACTCCCCAACTAGAGGCTGCAGGAGCGGCGCCGGCGATAGGCCGTGGGGCAAGTGATATCTCGACCGAACAATGAAGACCGGAGGTGGTTCGCTTTGCGGTTATCGCGGGAGATTTTTCCGATTGCTCTGCTGATGAATCCGGCCGATTGGCCTGACGTGACAGTGACCGCCGTTCCGCTGTGAATCCGACTAGCGTTCCGGCGAAAGCAACCAGGCTGATGTGGTCGCCGGGTGGGTAGGGCGGCCTGTCAAGGGGGACGTTGCTCTCTTGCCAACGGTATCAAGAGCCGATTGGCAAGCAACGTCCCCCCTGTGTTTGGCCGCCTTTAGCAAAAGAGCATGGTGCCAACGGCGGTTGTTATTTCCCCTTGCGCGGCAGTTCTTCCTTGTCGCTGAAGGTTCGAACCGAGGCGACCATTTTCCAGTCGTAATAGGTGTTGATCGCTTCTTTCTGGCCGTCCTCCTCGGAGATCCGCAGGAACTCATCCCCAAGGAACAGGGTCGCTTCGCTGAAGATCTTCCCTTCATTGACCTGGATCCTGATCCCTTTGCGCAGTTTGCGCGACAGGCTGCCGTGCACCGGCATTGATGCATACTCGAACACCTTTTCCCAAACCGTCTGCATACCCTTCCTCCTTGTAGAAAACGTTCGGCCGCCGGGACAAAACGCCTGGTTGCCGAATCCTCGATATGTCCGGCATCGTTGCCGGGGTGACTGTGGTGACAGTTTGTGCAGTAGACTCAACCGAGCCGGCGGGTGTGCGTTACATCGGGGGCTCCAGCGGTCCATACCAATCGCCGTTCAGGGTTTCGATCGGTGCCGTATCGGCAACGCCGTGCAGTAACGCAACCAGGTTGCCGTTGGCGTCAGGGCGAATGGCAACGATTCGCAATTCGTGCTTCTTGCGACCCGCCTCATGGTGACCATTCGGATCATACCAGTATTTCCCCGCAACAATCGGTTTTGCTGATGTCCATGCCATAGTTCTCTCCTCCTGTCTGGATTTGCTGCCCGTCTCCGGTACGTTCGTGTGCCTCAGCCATTGCCGGAACCCTGCCGATCATTCGTGAAAACAGCGATATGCCGTCCCGGTCGGCAACAAAAAAGCCCGCCATACCAGTAAGGTATGCCGGGCTCCGTTGCATGGCTTTAGCTATACATATTGATTGCAGCTGGTTAAAAGATAGCCGAACTACCGGCCTTGTTCAAGTGCACTACATTAAAAACTGGGCGGCGGTAAGGATGTCATTTTCATCCTTTCCTGATCGTTGAAAGCGGTGATTTAGCCCCCCAAGGCGGCGTACGTTCTATCTTGCTAACTTACACGATAAAGCTCACCCGCTGTGTTGATACGTGCTGCTTGCGGCATGGTTTTTTCGGTAGTTATCCCTTGTAAATGGTCAGAAGCGACCATCGCCCCCGAAGGTGCCTCCCCTAGTTCACCTGACTGATGTTATGAATGAACGTTTTTATGTCATTCGGCGATGTTAAGTGAAAAACACGTTTAGAAGCTGTTGAATTGGCAACAAGCTGGCGATATTTCGGAGTTAGCTTACGATGACAAAGCCACAGGACACAGTAACTATTAAATGTACCCTTCAGGATATGATTCTTTTCAGGCCAACCTTCCGGGTTAACAAACAAACCCTTGTGCAAACGCTTTGTCACCCATCTACAATGAGTAACGAGAGAAAGATCAATATAGATAAGCGTACCTGCCGCAGAGAAACGCTCCCAAGCGGACGCAACGCAGCCAAAACCATCAATGATCCATTCGTGATGTGTTAGAAGTTCGGCATGGATTTCCAGATATTTCTCGTGAGGAATCTCTTCGCCGCCTGGTCGGTAAATAAGAAATCTGTCCCTAATTGTCTCTATTTTTCTTCTCCCGGGAGAGATTTCTGGCATTCCCGGCAGAGAACCTGCCCTTTGAAGCGTGCTTTGTTGATGGTGCAGAAATAAACAACCTTCTTGTCGACTGCTGCTCCGCACTGTTGGCATCCCTTGTGGCCTGCCGCCGTGGGAACAGGTTGCCCTTTCTCCGGCTGAGGTGCAGGCGTGGTCGCTGCCGGCTGCTGTTCGGAAACACCGAACTTCGTCGCATAATCGAACGTGCCCGGTCGATGCAGCCGCACCAGCTTTTCTGCAAAATCGCGCAGCGCGTCGCTGCCGACGATCTTCGGCGCCTCGATGATCGATTTCTTGTCCATGATCTGCTCGATGTAGGAAACGAAGGCATCTGCCTTTACCACCGAGGAAAGGTCGAATGGCGCCTTATCCGGTCTGATAATTTTGGATGTCGGCGCCAGCAGTACGACATTACGATAATTGATCGGAATTGGGAAACCAAGGCGGCGAGGGGCGAGATTGCGGTCCTCGATACTCAGCTGCAGCGCCTGAATATGGCGGGCGTTCTGCTCGATGGGGGACTCGATGGCCTGGTACCCCTTGCCGTTCCAAACCAAAAACTCTCCTTCCGGAGTAATCTTGATCCCGTAGTAGTAATTCTTCGACTCAAGCACATAGACATCGAGATAGCGGTTGATCAGAAGATGGTCTATCTGGGCCACCCGCCCCCGATGCTCGATCCGCAGGTCATGGATCACCGCCCAGTTCGCGGAATCCTTGTAGCGAAAGTCCAGGTAATAGGCTGAATTCTGTTCGTTGCGATCGCCAGACTGCAGGCACTTCAGCTCACGGTCCACGAGAAAGCGTTGTTTGGCCGAGAGATTAAGCCCCAAGAGGCGGTTGAGTTCCTGAATGTCTTCCTGACGGCTGTCTTTACTTTTGAGAATCATGATACCTCGCGGGATACGTGGAAATGATCAAAGTCGCCACGCCCGGCGGTGCTCGGCAAGATACTCGCGGGCCGGCGATTTGTCCGGATCTGCCGGGGGGATGATGCCACGGCCTGAGAGGGTGAGGAGTAGACCGGGGAAATTGGGGTCGATGCCGATGTTGCGGGAGGTGATGACCGTGTAGCTGTCGGAGACGCCGAGCATCCCTTCATCGAAGCCCCAGTGGCAGGTGCGGCAGAGGGCCATGCCGTTGCGGATGTCATCATTCTTGCTCTTACTCCACGGCACGACGTGGGCCGCCTCCACCACCGTGTGGCCGTCGGGGGTGACGATGCGGATGCCGCACAGGGCGCAGCGGTGGTCATAGGCAGTGGTCACCACCTTGCGGAATGCCTGGTCCCGTACCACCGGCCGGTAGTTGTCCGCTTCGACGATCTCCTTCACCAGCGGCAGGTGGGCTTGCTCCTCCAGCACTTGGCTATAGTCGAACGCCTCCCGGTTGATGATCGACTGCTCCCGGAGCTGCGCCGCCGCCTCTTCCGAGAAGCAGGAGAGGAGCAGCGCTTCCCGCAGCGCCTCCCGCCCCTCCCCGCTCTGCATGACCCGGAACAGCCCCTCGTCCAGTTTGGCGCCGAGGGCGTACTTGCGCAGGTAGCTGACCGACGAGGTGTTGTTGATCACCGCATCGGTGATGGTCTTGCCCGGCTGTGGGACCAGCTCCCAGAACGGCTCGCGGGAAAGTCTGGAAAAGGGAAAGGCGATGCTGCTGGTCTGCCCCAGCGAAACGATCCGCCGCCAGTAGAGGTTGAACAGCTCGTTCAGCTCCACCAGATCGCCGCTGACGTCGATGAACGGCGTTGTGATTACGCCCCGATGCACCAGGTCCAGCACCGCCAGGAGCAGCAGCGGCTTGTGCGGCGCCTTGCGCTTGGTGGCCTCGGTCCAGACCGCGCCGGGGGCGCGGGAGAGGGAGGAGAAATATTTGATGCTGTCTATGATTATCATCTTGGAAGCGTAACCCAGCGACCTTATGAGATTTATTATTTAAGGTAATGACCCGTAGATCGTCTTTTCTTCCCACTTTCCGTAATCACTCTCTCGTTTCAGCACAGTCGCTTTCCAATAATATCTTGGGGTCATTTCAGCTACTGACCAAAGCTCTTTGCAGGCATCATTCCTGAGAATGAGACTTATTCCACAAGAAGCGTCCAATGCTTTGTCGTGCGTTGGACTCCATTGGTGGTTCCAATATTGGAATTCTCCGACATGCTTGCGCTCCATCGTGAGGTCCATTCCACCTTTACGAGGAGTCCCAATTAGCGGAACAGAACTTGAATAGTTGGCTGGAAGGTAAGGCATTCTGCCTACTAAATCGAACTGCAAATAACCAACAAATTGAGCGGCACAAGGCAACAATGCGGGAAGAATTCTTACGCCGCCATCCATAGTTAAGAAGCCTTCCAAACCTGTTTTGTTGTGTATAAAAAAGTCCCAGTCCTTTGTTCTTGGCAATTCAAATTGTCCAGGCAGAAATCGATGCAGTTTCATCATCTCTTCAGGAGAAAGATATTTTTCATCATGAAGGCAAGTAATTAATTCGACTTCTGCATTGTACGTGTCACCAAAAAATATCGGGGTATTGAGATGCAGCAATACACTATTAGGAGTATCTTCGACTACCTTATTGACAACAGATGAAAGTACTTTCTGCCACTCTTCAAGAGTGGAAGGTTTCTCAGCATAAAGAACATCAGTCCAATTAGGCCTCATCCCAGGTAACATTTTCAAGAATGATAAATCTGCTGGTGTCGCATATCTTGCTTCCCAAATGGCAATATCCTCAGGCATATCCCACTGGTCAACCGCCAGTGATAAAGTCCTTAGGTAAGCAGAGCGAGCAAGCTGTCCGCGACAAGTAATAAATTGTCCAGTCGCACGATCTCGATTGTTACCGATGAAATATTCCCAATGGCCATCTGACTGACATCCCGTACTGTCTCGTAAGCGGCAAAATTCGTAGGCCCATTGTCTGAGAAAATGTCTACGCGAATGTTTTTCCAATTGCGTCATTCTTGTTGCAAGGATTGGAGGAACAATTCTACCCTCAGTTAATTCTTCAATTTCCTCCCGCCCAGTGAATAACGGCGGTACCTCTCCTGAGTGAGCCTTGGACCATGAATTGATTAATAATGGATGGCCAGAGATTTCGTAAAGTAACAAGTCCGACAGGGGCGACGGCCTATTTATGGCCAGCTGGAGTTTTGCTCCTGACACAACCGACGTATTCTTTGCAAGAACAGCAATACATAAAGCCTCAGCGACCTCTGACTCTAATTCCAGACTCGAAATCCATTTAATGAAATCATCCCATAATTCGTGCTGGCAATTGTCGTTCTGCAGCGCATCAGCGACGCCATGAATAATAGCAAGCTTTGCCAATGGTATGGGAAGCCGCAGCCTACTAAGTCCAATCTTTGCTAACAGGGCAGCATCCATTTCACTATTTCCCGATATACCAGTAAGGCATGTCCAACGGTTGCTCGGAAACTTCTTCAATAACGGTTGAAATCATTTCCTCAGTCACTTCTTTTGCTTCGGGAACCTTGCCGATTGCCAATAATAAATGAACCAGACGATGACTTGGGATTACAAGTGCTTCAGTAGACTTTTGGTATGGTGATTTTGAGGTATCTATAACGAATTCCTGCCACCGGTCAGAATAGTGTTGTTTAATAACAGAAAAGCGCTTGAGAGCATCCTCTTCCGCATAGTATTCACTCCATCCGTGTCTGTATATCTGAGCAGCAACAATCCATTTATATGCCTTCTTCTTGCCCTCAAGTTTCAGGCTCATATTAAAGACATCATCCAATAGTTCGGCAACTTCATACGGAATGCTATCTTCGTTCAAAAAAGGTTCGATCCCTCTCAGTAATTCAAGTTCATGACGTTGTAATACCCAATACGTAAACCAATCTCTGACAGCTTTCCTATCACTAACATATTTTTTCTGCGTTCGTAGCTCATCTAGAAGAGCTTTAAGTGCGTCAGGAGCAAACGCTGTCACATCAATTCCGTGTTCTTCATCGGTGTGCGAGGAATTTGAATAACGTTCTTTGCCGAGATTTTCCCGTGTAGTCCCAAAAAATACTGCATTTTCGTCTATGATGTTATGTGCAGCCACTTCTCCTTTATCAGCTCGATCCCGAAGAGCGCCAACAGTGTGAGAGTCCCAGATGCCTGTCGTCACAACCTTAATAATTGGAGAATCAAGAGGCTCGTATTTCAACAGTATCGACAGTACCTGCTCAGCTTCGTACCATTCACCACTTTTCATAAGGTGCTCGAAGTATGCTGTATATGAAGCTGGCATTTGATTAAACAGCAATTCTGTCATTTCAAGTTTGATATGGCGTATATCATCACCATCGGTAAATTCATCAATATTGGCGATGGCTGGACACAGTCTACGGAGAGCATTTTGACAATAGCCGATATCTTGAGATGTAACTGCTTCTACCGCATTAAGAACATAAGACATTGTCATGTCCTTATGAGCCCCGTAGCCCATTACACAGGCCAGCCCCTTTTTCAACAATCGGCTGGCAAGCTCATTCATTCCATGAAAAACCGCCAATTCGCATAACTCAAGGTAAGTCTGAGCCCTGTCATTGAATTGGCTTACTCTTCCTAACTCTTTTGCAAGACGCCTTTCAATTTCGCAATGTACCACAACATCAGAGAGGAGTTTATGGCCGCTCGCAATGTAACCTTCGAGCCATTCGGAGAAAAGGAAGTGCTTTGAACCAGTGAGATAACTCCATTCTTTATCATCAATTTCCTTGCACCCAGACCGCAAAGAGGTGAGTAAAAAAGTGTCCATTGTGATGGCCAGCAAAGCCTTGCGAAATGTGTTGTAGTCACGGTAATTGTCATATCCATCTGGCATTTTTACCTCAGCCAGAAGGCGGTAGCAGTGGGAGAATCCAGGAGCATTTCCCCGTGCTAGCATAGCTCCAGTTGAGGATGCAATTCTTACTATGTGCTTAACGGCAGAGTTCAACCACGATCGATTATTAAAGTCAGCTATTGAAATTACAGGGGCTACCCCTGAAAGTTCGAGGCACTCCGCGAGAGTATGAAAAAATAGTCGATGAAGAAACTCAGCTCCTGTTTCTTCCAACGAGTTTATCGGAGATAGTTCGTCAATTACCGATATGTTAGGGGTAAAATCAATTTTCTTTGTTTTTTGTGGGGCATATAGGAGAGCCCAGCACGATACAAAAGGATGCGCTTGAAGTTCTACAAACTCAGGCCATTCGTGCAATCTTGCGTGACATACTCCTGCCAAGCGAAGCACAGACAACTCAAGATCAACTCGCTTGACATCAGATAAATCATGATTCAAGAAAACCGTAAGTAGACTCAAATCATTTCGTTTAGCCAACTCTCGAAGAAAATATATGAAAAGCTGATTTGAAATCTCCTTGAAACTTGAAATGCTTTTTAACAATAGCTCTGGCTTATACTGTCCTGTGGCAGCAGCCAATTCAAGAAACTGTTCAGACATTTTTTTCAGCGAGTTTTTATCATAGGCTCCTGCATGAAGGCGGTCATTAATTCGTTTTCGTATTTCCTCCTGGCATTCTGCCGTGTCTGCAACCCTATGCATCAAAAGGTATTGACGGCCAAGAAGGTGTAATTCATCGATTGTTGCAGCATGAAGGCCTGCGGAGAGATTCCGAAGAGGATAATCATCCTCGCATAAGGTCAAGGCACACTCATAGAGGCGATCAAAATTTTGGATTTGATACTTAGTGCCATTCTGCAGACGAATTTTTAACCATCTAAGGCGAACAGCGCGTGCAAATTGTTTTGACTCGAATGCAAAACGTTCTGCCGCTGAAAGGATTGCATCGGTTTGAGGTTGTGGATATCCTCGTGCAAGGCTATCAATAATCCAATCCCGTGTGGGGGTGTTCACTAGATCATTTTGCTGACCATTACGTGCCTTCATAAGCCACAGCCAGCCCCATTTGTGGTATTCCGGCGCTTTCTTCTCAAGCCATTCAATGACGAATGGGAGAAGATACGTTACACGTTTTTCGTGATCAATTACATCGCGCACAAACGCCAAAATACTGCCATGAAAAGGAACATTGCCGGCTTCTGTTGCATAAAACAAATGGCTGATCTCTCGATTCAATTCTCCTCCACTTATACCGAGACAATCTTCAAGACCGAAGGTCGGCCAGATGAATTTTGTTGCAGCAACTAAATGGAGGGCATCTTTAGCACCATAAGACAATTTTTGCCAAAGAGTACGATAGTATTTTTTTATGTCACCGTCTGGACATTCGGGCAATTCGTTCACTATATCCGGAGTAAGTTGTCTATGCTCGCGCATTAGAAATTCGAAGCTGTATGTCAGGTGGAGTGGGTGCCCGTCAGAAATTTGTTGGAATGATTCAGCCAAGTCTGTCAAAGGGTCATGATCAACGGGATAGTTCCGATTTGGAATCTCAAATCTCTGAGCGGAAAACTGCTTGTCCAGCCAAGATCGTATTGCGACCAATGACATCCTAGGCAGTTCTATCCAGTCATTATCTTCCGAAAACTTTAATAATTGGGAAGGAAGTTGCTCATCTGAAACTCGTTGTGTCCCTAAAACTACAGCTACATTATTCGTGCACGGCAACAACTGTGAGAAGAGACTTTCCAAGGGTCTCCTGTCGCGGTCATTTTCTCGCCAGACATGATCAAGTCCGTCGATGATTACGACAAACCTTTTACCTTCTACTGCATAGCACCGACCGCACGCCTCAATCCACTCACGAAGATGTTCTGGAGAATCTCGCAAACCCTGAATATGCACAGCATGAACATTTTCCATCTGTGCCATTAACGAATTGGCAACACTTGTTAACGAAAAGCGATCAGATGTGTCAGACAGGTCGAGGAAATAGTGGTGCCTGATGTATGGTACTGATAATTCGTCAAGTTTATCGCAAACAAAACTGAGATAGGTGCTTTTGCCTTGGCCCGGAGAGCCCCAAAGAATACTAAGATTTTGGTCCGATTTGGTTAGCCGCTCTATAAAAACGTCATTAAATGTAATGTCTGGTGGGCAATAACCATCAGGGACGCGAAAAGACTCGGAAATCGGCTCTGGTCTCCTTCTGTCGAGGGCTCCTCGGATCAAACCAAGAGTTATGCTTCCATCTGGTAAAGGAAAGTTTTTTCGTAACGCCCAATCTATGGCATGACTGAAAAGAACGTGCCACCCATGGTACGCCGTGTGCTTCGGGACATAACGGTCAAGAAGAGTCCGCTGTAACGAAAGATATCCCTTATGGCTATGGCGAAATTCAAAAGCTTGGAAAAATTGGTTTGCGATCTTCTCAGAGCCAAGCTGTTCGATAATGAGAGTTTTTGTTTCAAGTGAAACCTTGGAAAGAATGACTCGACTATTCGAATCAAGACATTCGTAAAAATCACGGTCAGGCCGTCGATTGCTGACAAGCGCTGCTTCGGCGATATTGTCAGCTCCTTCACCAACAAATGCAGATGTCCACTTCTGGAGAAGAGATTTCCCTTTTGGTTTTCGATGGAGGAGCCAGTCCCAAGTTATAAGGTTTTTTTCGTCAAATGGATCAACTGTGAACTTGACCTGCAATAGAATGCGTTTACCATTGCCCGCAAGTCTGGCGACGATGTCATCCAACCCTTTCGGTGTCTCATCTTCGTCAGCCTCAAATTTGACCCATTCGAATTTACCTGGGTCGTCAAGCCAGTCGCATAGAAGCTCTAAGCCGATTAGGTTCTGGTAAATGTAGCCACCAAATGTGATGGCAGAGCTTTTTATGAAACGATCCATAAGTTACCTGTCTGCTGCAAATCGATTAGCCTTGGAAGGTTAAACGTTTCTACATACGCAGTTTACGAGGCGTTGAATAACTGAATTTCCACAAGATCTATCCACCCCGCCGATTATCCTCAAACATCTCCACCGGCATGGCATACCTGAGCCGCCAGACCATCTTGATCGGCCGCTCGCTTTCGTAACTCACCATATCCACCGGCCCCAGGTAGGTGAACGGCACCGTCACGTGGTTCCGCTTCTTCTGCCCACGGGCAAAGACCAGAACAGTATAGCCCCGCTCCTGATGGTGAATCAGGTTCTGGCCGTCGGTGTGGTGCTGGGCGGTGTTGGCCTGTGACTCCCAGTGCAACAGTTCCCGGCTGATGGGGTAATCCGCATACATGGTGCTGGGGGAGAACTCCTTCTCCGTCTTCTGAAAGGTCACCAGCAGGGCATAGGTCTTGATGTCGGCAAAATGGAACGATCCGATCCCGGTCTGACCGGCGCTCTCCAGGTTGGCCCGGCCAAAGGCGGCTTGAATCTCTTTGTTGCCATACTGGGCGTGCAACTCCAGCGGCACGGCAAATGGCAGCTCCGGAGCGATTCCGGCGACCTCGGTGCTATCCAGTGACCAGGCCAGAATCTCATCCAGATCGGCGCAGACCGTCGGATTGGCGACCAGCCGCTGGAAGGCATCGGCCAGCGACGCTATCCCCACTTTCTCAGCCTTATCCCCCCATATGCGGTAATAGAGGAGCATGGCCGTTGTACCGGCCAGCTCCAGCGCCTCGGCCATCTGCCCGGCCGCCAGCATGGCCAGCACCTGTCGCAGCAGGGCCGCTTCACGTGGCCCATTGATGAAGGCTGCCCGGATCAGCGCCTTCTTCAGCCGCGCCAGATCGGGATCGACCGGGATCGGCGCCAACTGGGCCTTGGCTTTCCACTCGCTCCACGACTCCTTGGCCAGCAGAACCTCCGGCTCGTAATCGTGGTAGCGGATAAAGTTGCCAAAGGTCAGCTCCTGCCCGGTCTCGCTGGTAAAGGTCTGGAGCCGGTCCGGCACCTGCACCGCCAACCGGCCAAGGTTTTCCCGGATGTTCTCCAGCACGTACTGGCGGGAGAGCCGGTCAAGCTGGATGGCGCAGCCGGCCGGGAGGTGGGGGAAATCCTGCTCCACTTCCTTGTCGATGGAGAAGCGGTGCCGGGGGAGGAGCGCTTTCAGTTTGGTGTCGATGCGGTAGCGGCGGTGGGCCTGACCGACAAAGTCGAGCACGGTGAGACAGTCCTTCTCCGGGGCATGGCGCAGGCCGCGGCCGAGTTGCTGGAGAAAGACCGTCAGGCTCTCGGTGGGGCGGAGGAAGAGGACGGTGTTGATCTCCGGCACGTCCACCCCTTCGCTCAGCTTGTCTACGGTGAAGAGGAAGGTGAGCTGGCCGTTCTTTAGCCGGGCCAGCAGGTCGGCGCACTTGTCGCTGTCGCTGTTGGAGGTAAAAGCGGCGGACGGGATGCCGTGCTGGCTGAACTGCTCGGCCATGTATTCGGCATGGCGGATGGTGACGCAGAAGCCGATCCCTTTGAGGCTCGCCACGTCCGGCTCGTAGCGGTGCAAGGCGGTGATGATCGCCGCCACCCGCTGGCGGGCGCGGGCCGGGTCCAGCACGTAGACATTCTCCAGCGCGGCGGCGTCGTACTTGCCATTGCGCCAGAACTGGTCACCGTTGATGGCGATGGGGTCGGCAATGCCGAAATAGTGGAACGGGCAGAGAAGCTTTTCCTCCAGCGCTTCGGGGAGGCGGATTTCCGCGGCAAAGCGATTGCCGAAATCGGCGGCCACGTTGTCGCCGTCCATCCGCTCGGGGGTGGCGGTGAGGCCGAGGAGAATCTGCGGGGTGAAGTGGTCGAAGATGGGGCGATAGCTGCTGGCGGTGCCGTGGTGGGCCTCGTCAACCACGATGTAATCGTAGAAGCCGCTGCCAACCAGCTGCCAGAGCCGGCGGGAGGTGAGCATGCCGACGGAGCAGAACAAGTGCTCCAGACGGGTGGCTTCAAAAGGGCCGACCTGCAATTCGCCGAAGTTCTGGTCGCGCAGGATGTTGCGGAAGGTGCCGAGCGCCTGCTGGAGAATCTCTTGGCGGTGGGCCAGAAAGAGGAGCCGCGCCTGGCGCTTTCGCAGGTCATAGAAGCGCTTGAAGTCGAAGGCCGCCACCACGGTCTTGCCGGTGCCGGTGGCAGCGATGACCAAGTTGCGCCAGCGGTCGTGGGCGATTCGCTCCCGCTCCAGCGCTTCCAGAATCCGCTCCTGAAACGGGTGGGGGGTGAGGTCGAAGAAGACCGCCGGGCCGCTGGCATCTCTGTTCTTGGCGCGGGCCAGGGCACTGCGAAACTGCTCCGGCCGCTCCGGGTCAAAGGGGGCAAACTCCCGGCTGTTCCAGTAGGTCTCGAACTCGACGCTGAACTTCTCCAGCACATGGGCCATGTCCTGCGCGGTCACCTTCAGGTTCCACTCCAACCCGCTGGTGATGGCCGCCTGGGACATGTTGGCCGAACCGATGTAGGCGGTGGAAAAGCCGCTCTGGCGCCGGAAATGGTAGGCCTTTGCATGGAGCCGGGTCCGCTCGGTGTCGTAGGAGACCCGTACCTGCACATTGGGGAGCTTGGCCAGCCACTCCACTGCCGGGGCATCGGACGCCCCCATGTAGGAGGTGGTGATCACGCGCACCGGCACACGCCGGTCCCGCAGGTCCTCGAAGGCCGGCATCAGGAGGCGCAGGCCGGACCACTTGATGAATGACACCAGGATGTCCACCCCATCGGCGGAGCGCATCTCTTCGTGCAATTCATGGGCAAGTTGTGGTTCGTGGGGCGAGCCGGTAAAGAGGCTGCTTTCGGCGAGGGATGTATGGGGGCGTGGAAGACCTGATTGACCGTAATTTGGAGGGGTGATCTCCAGGAGGAGCGGCTTTTGTTCCTGGACGAGGCGATGTTTTTCCAGATGCCCCCTGCCCGGCTCACTGGCAACCTGGCCAAGGATCCGGTTGCAGAGGGCCAGACGCCGTTCCGGGTCTGTTTCTTCGCGCAGCGCCTGCTCCAGCACCTTTGCCACGAATGCTGCGTAACGGGGTGGCTGTTCCTCCTGGTCGATCTTGCCGAAGACCCTGCGCAGTTCCGGATGCTTCTCAAGGGTTTCGCGCAGGTACTCGTCTATGAGTGAATCATAGATGCCGGGAACAAGATGTTTCATCGGGAGCCCGCACCCCTTCCGGCACGATACGACGCGATCACCGGCAGATCGGCCTCGGCCCAGTCGAGGGTGTGGAGTTCATCGGGAGGAAGCCAGGTTATGGCAGCGTGTTCGTGGAGGATGATCTCTCCAGATTCGATAGTGCAGAGGAAGGGATAAAGGGTGATCGCGAACGTCGAGTACTGATGGGTGCTGACGGGAAGGCTCTGCCCCACGCGCACGTGGACCGCCATTTCCTCCACAAGCTCCCGCCAGAGGCATTCTTCGGGCGATTCACCGGGGTCGATCTTGCCACCGGGGAATTCCCACTTGAGCGGCAGGCTCATGGCGGCGCTCCGCTGGGCGGCAAGGACGAGGCCGTCTCGCTCGATGATGGCGCAGGTGACGTGGATATGCTTCAACGAGGACAACACCTGAAATTGCCTCCAAGTTCATTACTGGCCGTAGTCTTCAGGAGAAGACCTCCAGCCTCGGCCAACCATTAAAATGCCCTGCCCACCAACTTCAATCATCACGCAAGTGCAAGTATTCTTAATAAGCCATTTCATATTGCAGGTCAACCGGGAGAAATCCTGATAAGCTCTTTTGCAGCCCGCCCGAGAGAGTAGGCCCAAACAGGGTTACAGTCGTTTTTTCACGGTCAAACGAGAGCCGATTTTTGAATCTGGGCACAGTTTGGGCACAGGATGGGCACAGGCTTGACTGGTTCGATAGGGAATTTATTCCGGAGATGCCTTAAGGAGAGATCAAAGAGGTAAGCGGAAATCGCTAACAAACAGTAAATACGAACGAAAAAGGGGCCAGATTCTTGATCTGGCCCCTGGGCTTTCATGGAGCGGGAAACGGGATTCGAACCCGCGACTTCAACCTTGGCAAGGTTGCACTCTACCACTGAGTTATTCCCGCGCAACAGGTTCCCGTTATATAGCAAATGAGCTTTTAAGCGTCAACCATTTTTTTTCGTTCTCCCGCCGGTCGCGAGCCGGGAAAACAGGCCGTCGCGCCGATCATGCCGGATTTTGCGAGGGAAATTCCAGCTCACCGGCGACGCCCCGTCAGGCGTTGTTGAGCACGACCGGCAGCGGTTCCGATTCCCAGGTGACTTCAGGGTACAGCGATCGGTCGAGCCGGAGGTAAGTGCCGTCAATGCCGCTCTCCGCCCACCAGCAATTCCGGTCCCGGCGCGGCATATTGTTAAACAGATAGAGATCGCCATCCTTATCACGGGCAATGTACAACATACGTCTTCTCTCCTCAGCTACCGTGGCCCAGCCGGGCAATGCAATGCCGGACATAGTACCATGGCCATGTTTCATTATTGTTGCGAACCGCAAAACTGGCTGCGAACTTTGGCAACCGGTGCACGCCAGTATAATACCGCGCCGGGGCAATTGTTAAACGAATTCTTTTCCGCTGCCGGCAAGACGAAGGGGGCAGATCGTGTATCCGCCCCCTCGCCAGGCCGGCTGAAGGCCTGCATGAGATCCTTGTCACGATGGGCTGCGTGGTCCCTTGCGGCCCATTACGGCATTTATTCGGCTGTCGGCTTTTCCTCCTCTTCCCGTTCCTTTTCCCAGCCGGTCCACATCGTCCTGATTTCGGAGAATGGCGTCGGACCAAGGGTCGTCAGGTAGAAGTGGAAGAATACAAAGGCGCAGAGGCAGCAGGCTGTCAGAAAATGGAGCCCGTCGATCAGCTTGATTCCGCCCAGCGTGAACAGCATTCTCCGGAGCGGCATGATGTCCAGCAGCAGGAACCCGGTGACGATCACCAGCGGCATGAAGACAAACATGATTACGAGATAGGCGATCTTCTGCAAGGCATTGAACTTGTTTTCCGGGGTGGCATGGAAGGGGTTCGGCTTGCCGCGGAAATAGTTGAAAGCGTAGTAGAGTGCCTGGCGAATCAGGCCATGCTTCATATCTTCGCCGTTGGGAACGTAAATCTTGCCGATGCTGCGGGAAATCACCACGTAATACAGCACCCAATAGACCATGGAAACCGTCACCGTGATTCCGGCCGTGTTATGGAGATATACCGCCGCCTTGTAACTGCCGAACAGGTCGACCGTGTCGGGGAAACGAATCTGAACCCCGGTGGCGCATAAGGTGACAATGCTCAGGGCGTGAATCCAGTGCCAGATCCTGACTGGGGTCGGCTGCAGATAGACGATGACTTCCCGGGCGGGGAGGGGGGTGCCGTGTTCTCTTCTCCTGCGGGTCAGAAAACGGATGAAGCCATGGCCCATCGGGATGATGATCCCGCAGGCGATGAGGAGCGCGCCGATGATGCTCAGCTGTTTATTGCGGGTCGCGCCGGTCATGTAAAAGTCGGGGGTGCCGTAGAGGGCGTCGAGAACTGCCCCCTTTTCGACCGGTATTCGGATATAGCCGGCGGTCTTGGTCGGGAACGATACATAACACACCTGCATGATCTTGGTCCCCGAAACGTGGCAAAAGGTGCAATCCCAGCGGTTGTCGAGAATCTGGTAACTGTGGGTCATTATCCTGGGCATTATCGTGCCCCGCAATCGCATGCCGTTCGAGCGGGCCGTGCGGTTGAAGCTGCGCAATTCCGACAGCGAAATGAAATTGTCGCCGTTGGCGTCGATCAGCGACGATACTTCCCGGCCGCCGGTTGCCTCGTGCAACTCCTGGTAGTCCGGCATGTGGAAATTGCCCTGCCGGTCCTCTTTTTCGATAAACAGGTCGATAGCGTAGTTTTTTGAACCGGTATGGCAGGTGATGCAGGGCAGGGCATTCAGGTGGAGTTCCGTCTGGGGGAGCCATTGCCGGTGGCTTTTCACGCTGGCCGGCAGCATGTGGCACCGGTTGCAGATGGCGTTGATTTCCACGGCGGACATATAGGCCAGCTTCCGTACATGGTGCGGGTTGTGGCAATCGGCACAGGCGGCGTTCCTGGCATGCATGCTGGCGGCGTATTCCCCGACAATCGCACCATGGCATTCCCTACAGCTGGCATGCGCCGGCTTGATACCGTCCGCGGGGTGTTTGTCGGTCACCGAATCGTGGCAGGAGGAGCAGCCGACGAACCGATGGCTCGTTTCGGCAAATTGCTGCGGATCGATATAAAGGCGTGCTCCCCCTTGCTCGATGATGGCCCGCGTGCCGTGACAGCCGAGGCACTCGCTGTTCTCCCGCGCCGCCAGGGAGTGCGGTTGAAGTAACGCCATTGCCAGGGCTGTCGCCCACAATCCTTGCCAAATCCTTCGCATAATGCCTCCGCACTGTTCCTACAGCGCCCTGACCCTGACGATTTCCCTGTTTTTCCTGTCCACCATATGGATCGCGCATGCCAGACAGGGATCGAAGGAGTGAATGGTCCTGAGCACTTCAAGCGGTTTATCCGCCACGGCTACCGGCGTTCCCAGCAGCGAGGCCTCGTACGGTCCCGGCTGATCTTTGGCGTTTCGCGGGCTGGAATTCCAGGTTGACGGGACAACCGCCTGATAATTTTTTATTTTCATGTCCTCAATCACGACCCAGTGCGACAGCACTCCCCGGGGCGCCTCGTGTATGCCGACGCCGCTGATTTCGCCTTTGGGGAACTCCGGGGGGATAAAGGTGGCAAGGTCTCCGGTGCCGATATTTTCGATCAAGAGCTGCCACTGCTTGCGAAGTGTTTCGTAGAGCACGGCCGCCCGCACCGCCCGTGCGGCATGGCGGCCGATGGTGGACTGGAGGGCGCCGATGCCCATCGATTTCCCGGCAAGGGAGCCGATCATCGAAAGGGCCTTGTCCGTCTGCTTCCGGGTCGGCGCATGCCCTGCGGCATAGAGACAAAGGACGTTTGCCAGCGGTCCGACCTGGGCGGGCGCGCCGTTGAACGTCGGGGCCTTGACCCAGGAATACTTGCCGCCCTCCTGGAAATCGGTATAGTGCGGCTCCGTTTCCTCTTCCCATGGCGAACGGTCCCAGTCGCCGGCATACCAGGAGTGCTTGATACTCTCATTGACGCCCCGGCTGAAGAATTGATCGTGGAAGCCGGTGATCGGCCGGTACTGCGCAAGGTTCCCGTTCGGGATGTACCCGCCGGGGAGGTCGAAGGCGGTCCCTTTGCTGTCGAGCGGGTACTCGGGAACGGAGAGATAGTTCGTCACTCCCGCGCCGTGTTCGGTCCAATCGCTGTAGAACGCGCCGATGGCGCACACATCCGGGAGGTAGACGTTGTCGATGAAATCGCCGAGTTCGTCGATGAGCGTCTTGACGTAGTAAAGCCTTTCCATGGAAAGGGCGGACGGGCTGTCGTTGTTGAGCGGGTTGGCAACGCCGCCGACCGCCAGATTCTGGATATGCGGCGTCTTGGCGCCGAGGATCGCGATGATCATGTTGGCCCGGCGCTGTACCTCCAGCGCCTGCAGATAATGGGTGCAGGCCAAAAGGTTCACTTCCGGGGAGAGCTTCATTGCCGGATGCCCCCAATAGCCGTTGGTGAAGATGCCGAACTGGCCGCTGTCGGCAAGTTTTTTCAGCTTCTCCTGCGTCTGGGCCAGTTCCTGAACGCTGTTCAGGTGCCAGGAGGAAATCCCCTGGGCAAACGATGCGCTTTTGGCGGGATTGGCCTTTAGTGCCGCGGGCACATCGATCCAGTCAAGGGCGGAAAGGTGATAAAAATGGACAATATGGTCCTGAATGGCATGAGCGGCGATCATGATGTTGCGGATGTATTGCGCATTCAGGGGGATCTCCATGTTAAGGGCGTTTTCGACCGCCCTTACCGAGGCTATTGCATGAACGGTGGTGCAAACGCCACAGATTCGCTGTGTATAGAGCCACGCTTCGCGGGGATCGCGCCCTTTGAGGATAACCTCCATTCCCCGCCACATTTGTCCCGACGCCCAGGCCTTGCTCACCCTGCCGCCGGCCAGTTCGCAATCTATTCTGAGGTGACCTTCTATCCTGGTTACCGGATCAATGGTGATTCGTGTTGACATACCATCCTCCCTGTTGTCCACGCGGTTGATCTGAGTCCACCGGCGCCAGCCGAATCGTGCTCAATGATCTGTTTCGGGAAACAGATTCAGGTATTTTGCGCAGACCTTGAAGCCGAGAATCGCAAAGGCAATCATCCCGGACGTAAGAATGAGCTCCATCGCCGAGGGGAAATAGTCCGCCCCCGTCCGGTTCGCGTAATCCGAAATCGCGAAGATGCCGACATCGAGCCGATTGAGAAGCACCCCCAGGATCACCAGAATACTCGCCACGAAAATTGTATCAAGATTCCTCCGGTTTGACCTCTTTGCCAGCAGGGCGACGGGGATGACCACCCCGACCGCCATTTCCAACAGCCACATGACTCCCAGGAATCCGCCGTCGATCAGCGCGCCAAATCCCGGCCCGGCGGCAAGGAGGCCGATCTTCATGGCACAGTAGAGTGAACCGACGAGCACAACTCCCCTGGACAGGCCCTCAAGCACATCGAGCGGCGTTTTATGGTTGAAAACCTTGCCCGTCAGGATGGTTTCGAAGCTGACCATCGACAGCCCCATCATGATCGACGAAACGAGGAACAGGTAGGGGAGGAGCTTGCTGTACCAGAGCGGCGACAACTTGCCGGGCACGATCAGGTAGTTGGCACCCAATGACGACTGGTGAAGCAGTGAAAGGGCGACCCCGAACATCACCGCCCCGATCATGCCGCGGCCGACGATATGCAGGGCGCGTTGCCAGCCGAGCTTCTCGAAAACCATCGGGCTCGATTCCGTTGCCAGCGTGCTGAGGTAAAGCACGAGATGGAGGGCAACGATGAACATGACCGAGTTGACCTGCCACATGATCAGCGGGTGCCAGATGACAAACGAGCGGCCGACGTCGAGGGTGATGGAGATGGCTGCCAGCAGGTAGCCGAAAAACGCATTGAGGATCGAGGCCCGGGCGATGCATTGGTATTTTTTCCAGTTCAGGATATAGACCGCGCCGGCAATCAGGAATGCCCCTGCCGCCATTGCCACCCCGCCCAGTACGTCGAAGGATATCCAGAGGCCCCACGGCCAGTAGTCGTTCATGTGGGTCGAGGCCCGCAGTCCCCAGCCGAGGCGGTAGACCGCCACGAGAGCCGCCGCTGCCATCAGGAGAATAAGGAAACGGGTGAAGGGGGTATCCATCTTTATGCCGAGATGCTTGCTGTGGCTGTCGTCGAGGAGCCTGTTCATCGCTCCGCCGGCGGTTTGGCCGATATAGCGGGTAAAATCAATCATGGCCGCCCCCTTTCTCTTTGCGGTTCTTGTCCAGGCGACCGGTTATGGCGTGAATGCCGGTTCCACCAACAAATACCGCGAGAAAGACCCATGGGATTTTGGCGATGTATGCCCAGGTAAGATCCGGCAGGGCGGAATCGGGGATTTTCTTGCTGAAACCGAGCAGGTCAAATGAAATCCCCGACAGCATGAGGTTCTGTGTCCCTCCCGCCTCATTCAGGCCATAGATCCGGTCCGCATAGGGGGCAACCGTTCTGGTATTTACCTCCTTCGCGCCCAGCGTCCGGATGGGGTAATCGTACCGGGAGCCCGGCTTCAGATTGAATCTTCTTTTCGCCTCTTCGCGGAGCTCGACGACTTTTCCGAAAATGGTGGCGCCGGTCGGGCAAAATTCCGCGCAGGCCGAATATTTCCCCTCCTTGAAGCGATGGTGGCAGAGCTGGCATTTCCTTACTTCGGGCCAGACCGAATCCCATTCATAGCGGGGGATGTTGAAGGGGCAGGCAATCTGGCAGTAACGGCAGCCGATGCAGCGGTACGCTTCATAGTAAACCACGCCGTTGTGCGGGTCCTTGACGAACGCCCCCGCCGGGCATACCGAAACGCAGGCCGGGGTAATGCAGTGCAGGCACTGCTGTTTGAAAAAGGCATGACCGTTTACCGGGGTATCTTTGCGTTCGCCGCTACCGTTTCGATAGGCCTTGATGATACTGAGCGTTTTCCCGGAAAGATCCTCTGCCGCATCCCAAACCCCTTCATTTCCCTCAATCCCGTCGGTTTCGTAAGGGGGAGAGGCCATTTTCTCCGTCTGTTCGGTTTTGCTGCACCGCAGGGAATCGGTAACTCCCGACGCGACACCTTCCTTGTAGAGGGCACCGCCAGGCACGCTGTTGTAAATTTTGCAGTTGACCATGCATGACTTGCATCCGATGCAGAGGGTCGCGTCATAGAGCAACCCGACCGCTTCCGGAGGGAGTTTTTTGCTCATTCTGGCTTCGGTTGATGAGACTCCAGCCGCCAGGACAAGCCCGCTCCCGGCAACACCTTTCAAAAATTGACGTCTGCTGATGGACATGGCGCTCCTCCTAACCCTGATCATGCCCTTCGCTACCGGAGTCAGGTCCGTGTTGGTCCTTTTCGCGGCTTTTCCCCAGACCGGTGAGCATGGCCGCGCCCGCCGCACCGACCACCAGGCCGGCTGTCCCGCTCGCAAACGCTTTCAGCCCCGCCGGTACCCCCTGTTTGTTGGGGAATGCTTCGGCAAAGAAGGTCGGCGGCGTGAACTCTTTAATGGTCGCAAGCGTATGCAGCGGCGTTGAAAAACCGACCCCTCTCTCGGCGCAGCCGAAGCAGGGATGGCCGGTCCCGACCGGCCAGGATCCGGCCCCGACATCGCCGAACTGTACCGACGGGCAGTTCGCGTGGGTCTCCGGTCCCTTGCAGCCGAGCTTGTACAGGCAGGCCCCCTTTCTGTGCAGCTCGTCGCCGAACTGGGTGGCAAACCGGCCGGCATCGAAATGCGGCCTTCGTTCGCAGTTTTCGTGGATGAGCCTGCTGTAGGCGAATTTCGGCCGCCCTTGGGCGTCGAGCGCGGGAAGCTTGTGGTAGGTGATGTAATAGAGCAGGGTGGAAAGCAGATTGTACGGATTCGGCGGGCACCCCGGGATCGTCACCAGCGGTTTCCCGCCGACGAGCGCGGGAATTCCCTTCGCTTCGGTGGGATTCGGTGCTGCCGCCGCCACGCCCCCCCAGGAGGCGCATGAGCCCATCGCCACTATTGCCGCTGCATGCCGCGCCGTTTCGTTGAGGATCTCCAGGGCTGTTTTCCCGGCGATCTTGCAATAGATGCCGTTATCTTTTGTCGGGACGGCGCCGTCTACTACCAGGATGAACTTGCCGCGGTTGTTTTGTATCGATAGTTCCCTGGCCGATTCCGCCTGACGCCCGGCAGCGGCGGCAAGGGTTTCCGAATAATCCAGGGAAATCAGGCTGAGGATCAGCTGTTCAATCGTCGGATGGTTGGCACGCAGCAGGGACTCCACACAGCCGGTGCATTCCTGGAATGAAAGCCAGATTACCGGCGGCCGACCCGGATTGACGACGGCATCGGCAATCCTGATCCCCGCACTGACCGGCAAACCCATGCTGACGGCCATAATCGAGCAATACTTGATGAAGTCGCGACGGGAAACCCCACCAATGTGCTGGTTCGCATCATTCGAGTCGTTAGTTTTCATCGGGATCTCTCCTCTACCAAACCCCGCAGCATAAGCAGGAATATTGTGACCCAATGAGCAGTTCGGTTGCTCCTCTCCCTCCCTTGTTATCTGTCGATTGCACAGTTAATGGGCTTGGCTAACCAAGCGCGGTTCAATCGGTCCAATTCGTCACCCATGCCTGTCTCTGGCGCGCTTGCTGAAATCAGGATTGTGCCGGTGCGTTCTCATGTCATACACCTCCTTTTGTCAGCGCAATCGTCTGGCGACAGTTAACACAACAATGCACGGCCCAACATGCCGCTGTCAGGCACATGCTTTGTCTCTATTTATAGTGTCTTGTAGCGATGCTAATACGTTACGGTTTCACTAATACTGTCGTGCAGCAATTGGATAACATGCTCTGCCACCACCTGCGGATCGTCCTGATGGGGCAGGTACCCCGGCATGAGATGGCGTGTAGCTCCCGCCTCAAAGTGGAAATACACCAGGCCGATGATTGAAATCGCCAGCAGGTGCGGGTCGTATCGGTCGTCAAGTTCTGAGGCCAGGTGATAGATGGCAATGAACAGGTCCTTGAACACACAATGCGATAATTTTTGCAGTCTCGCTTCGTTGCTATCCAGTGCCGCCCACTGCATCAGCCGGATAAAGTTCTTGTCCGTTGCCATTACCCGGGCATTTTCGGTGATGAATTCCTCAAGCCGTTGCCGCGGGGACCCTCCGCCGGCAAGGATTTTCTTCAGCACGGCCAATCTCTCCTCGAATGCGTACGCGACGACGTCGAGGTAGAGATTTTCCTTGTCCGGGAAATGGTAATAAAGCGCGGCCGGGGTAACGCCGACTGTCGAGGCGATATCGCGCATCGCCACCCCATCGTAGCCGTACCTGGCGAACAGGGGAACCGACAGTTCAAGAATCTCTTCACGCGTTTTCCTTTTGGCTACGACCTGGAGCATGGCACCTCCATATAAACTTAACAAACGTTTAGTAAAAAAATATCACATTCGAATGGAATGGCAAGCTGCCGGGAGTTCTCCCCTAGCCCGTAGGTCGTGTCATCCCGGCGGCGCGGCGCCGGGATTTATCGGTCGGGATAGGGGCGTGCCGGTAATTTGTCCGTGGGGGGAGGCGACTCGTCGCTGGAGTTGGCTATATAAATTGCATTGATGATAAATATGAATATTATTGATTTTTACTTATGACTGTTTTCCTCTATGATACGCTTAACCTATGGCGAAAGGAGACGAGGATGAAAGCTGCCAGCGGATTGCGGATTCTCTTTTGGGTATTGTTAGTGGGGTGCTGCTGGCCGGGGGTATCCGCCCCCATGGCGTTGGTTGCCGGCATCACCTTCGGCATTGTGGTCGGCAATCCCTGGGGCGCCACCACGTCGAGCTGGAGCCGGCGCCTGCTGCAAGCGTCGGTGGTCGGCCTGGGGTTCGGCATGAATCTGCCGGAATTGCTCAGAACGGGCAAAGAAGCCTTTGTCTACACGGCGATCAGCATCAGCTTCACCATGATCGTCGGGTATCTGCTCGGGAAGTTTTTCCGCACCCCGCCACGCATTTCTTCCCTGATCTCGTTCGGCACCGCCATCTGCGGCGGCAGCGCCATCGCCGCCATGGCGCCGGTGATCAAGGCGGAGTCGGAGGAGACCGGCGTTGCCATGGCAACGGTGTTCACGCTCAATTCCATTGCCTTGCTGCTCTTCCCGCCGGTGGGGCATCTTCTCGGGATGGGGCAGCGGCAGTTCGGCCTCTGGTCGGCGTTGGCCATCCACGACACGAGTAGCGTCGTCGGGGCGGCGGCCGCCTATGGCGGGCTTGCCCTGGCGGTCGGCACGACGGTCAAACTGACCCGGGCGTTGTGGATCATGCCGTCGGCCCTGCTTGCCACCTGGTTCACCAAGTCCGAAGGGAAGGTGAAATTCCCGCTCTTTATCATCGGCTTCATTGTCGCGGCGGCCGTCAAGACGATGCTGCCCCAGTTTGACAGCGTCTGGCACCCGTTGAACAGCGTGGCGAAGCAGAGCCTGGTGGTGACCCTGTTCCTGATCGGCACCGGCCTGACCAGGGAGGTCCTGGGGAGGACCGGCGTCAAACCGCTGGCCCAGGGGGTAATACTGTGGGCGATCGTCTCGGTGACGAGCAGTGCCGCCATAATGCTGGGCTGGATCAACTGAACTCCCGGGCGAAAGGAATGATCATGAAAACGATCGAAACGATACTGTTTGCCACCGATTTTTCGACCATCAGCGACTACGCCTTCGACTATGCCGCAACCCTGGCGACGACATGCACGGCGCGGCTGGTGGTTATCCACGTGGTCCCCCACCAGGAAGACCTGCGGAGTTTTTACGTGCCCCACATCGCCTTCGACGAGCTGGACAAGGAAGTCGAGGCCGGGGCGCGCAAGAAAATGGCGGAGTTTACCGAAAAATATCTGGGGCGGTTTCCCGGGGCAACTTCCTGCGTGGTGACCGGGGTGCCCTACGAGGAAATCCTCAACAAGGCCGCCGAAGAAAAGGCATCGCTGATTGTCATGGGGACCCACGGCCGCAAGGGGTTCGAACATTTTATCTTCGGCAGCACCGCGGAGCGGGTCGTGAAGACCTCGCTCTGTCCCGTGCTGACCGTGCGGCCGCCGCAGCACCACGATTGAGGGCCAGCCGGGGTGGCCGCCAGGCAGGCTGCACACGGGAGGAGCCCCGCCCTGTGTCTGCCGGCGGCCGCCCCCTTCCTACCGCTCATGGTATCCGAGCACGCGGGCATCGTCTTCCGGGCTTTGTTCCCGTCGTCGGTTGCCCCCGCCTTCCCGCCCGCTCGCCCCGTGGCGCCCGTTGCCGCGGGACAATCCCGCAAAGCATGTTATATTCTTGGCAGCACATCTCCCGTGACCGACTGGCCCGGCTCGGCCTCCTGCGGGGGCTGAGGCCCGGCCGCCAGCCTGTCGTCGCGGGATGGGCAATACTATGGATCATCGAGGAATACGGCGGTGCATGAAATCACAACGGAATTGACGCTGGCGGCGCCGGTCGACCGCATCTGGGAACTGCTCACCGACTGTCCGCTCTACCCGCAGTGGAACCCGCTTTTCCCCCGGGCCGCGGGGAGGCTGGAGACCGGCGGACGCCTGGAAATCCAGGTAAAGCTCCCCGGCATGGAGCCGTTCACCATCACCCCCGAGGTGGTGTCGGCCGAGGCGCCGAGTTGCGTCTGCTGGCGGCACACGCTGCTGTTCGCCGGGTTGTTCAGCTGGCGTTACTGTTTCGAGCTGGAAGCGTCGGCCGCCGAGCAGGTCAGCTTCATCCAGCGCTCAACGTTTGGCGGCGTTCTGGCGCCGCTCTTTACTCTTGCTCTCGGCGCTTTGCTCAAGGAGGGCTTGGCGGAACTGAATCGGGCGGTCAAGCGGTGGGGGGAAAAGGGCAATGTCCGCTGTCTCAAGTGCTGAAGCCGCCGAGTCTCGGTCGTCGGTCGCCGGCGAGCGGTTCCGGGCGGGCGACGCGCCAACGAGACGGCGAGAGGAGGGTGGATGAGCGACGGGCCGTTGGTTCTCCCGGATAACGGTTTCAACCGTGCCCTGGTCGGCAATGTTCATCCTGCCGACTGGACGAACCCCGAACCGGCCGGTTGCTATAACCTGGTAGTGATCGGCGCCGGTACCGCCGGGCTGGTCGCCGCCGCCGGGGCCGCGGGGCTCGGCGCCAGGGTCGCCCTGATCGAACGGCATCTCCTTGGCGGCGACTGCCTCAATTACGGCTGCGTCCCCTCCAAGGGGCTCATCCGCGCTGCCAGGGCCATTTATGACGTGCAGCGTTCAGCCGAATTCGGCGTGGCGGGCGGAGCAGGGCTCGCCAGCGATTTCGGCGCGGTGATGGAGCGGATGCGGCGGCTCCGGAGCAAGATCAGCCCCCACGACTCGGCCCGCCGTTTCCGGGACGAGCTCGGGGTGGATGTCTTCTTCGGCACCGGGCGTTTCGCCGGGCCGGACACCATCGAAGTGGCGGGGCAGCTGCTGCGTTTCAAGCGGGCCGCCGTCTGCACCGGGGCGCGGGCTGCAGCACCCCCTATCCCGGGGATCGAGGCGGCCGGATACCTCACCAACGAGACGGTCTTTTCGCTGACCGCCCTTCCTCGCCGGCTCGCGGTGATCGGCGGCGGGCCCATCGGCTGCGAGCTTGCCCAGACCTTCGCCCGGCTCGGCAGCAACGTCACCGTCGTCGAGCATGTCGGGCATCTCCTCCCGCGGGAGGATGCGGATGCCGCCGCGGTTGTCCAGCAGGCGCTGCTGCGGGACGGGGTCGAGCTCTGCCTCCGGGCGAAGGTCGTCGGGGTGACGGCAACGGGACACGGCAAAACGATCAGCGTCGAACAGGATGGTACGCCACGGGAACTGGTCGTCGACGAGATCCTGGTCGGCGTCGGCCGGGCGCCGAACGTGGCGGGACTTGACCTGGAGCGGGCCGGGATCGCCTACGACCCGCAACAGGGGGTGACGGTCGACGAGCGGCTGCGGACCACCAACCGGCTGGTCTTTGCCGCCGGCGACATCTGCTTTCCCTACAAATTTACCCATACCGCCGATGCCCTGGCCCGGATCCTCATTGCCAATGCCCTGTTCATGGGCCGGCAGAAAACCTCGGCGCTGGTCGTCCCGTGGTGCACCTATACCGATCCGGAGGTGGCCCACGTCGGGATGAGTGCGAAGGAGGCGGCGGCCAAGGGCCTCGACGTCACCACCCTGACCGTCCCGCTGGCCGAGGTGGACCGGGCGCTTTTGGACGGCGAGAGCGAAGGCTTTGCCCGGGTGCATCTGCAAAAGGGGACCGACACGATCCTCGGCGCCACCATCGTCGCGCGTCACGCCGGCGAGATGATCAACGAGCTGTCCCTCGCCATGACCGCCGGGGTGGGGCTCTCCGCCATCGGCCGGACCATCCATCCCTATCCCACCCAGGCGGAGGCGGTGAAGAAGCTGGCCGACGCCTACAACCGCACCAGGTTGACGCCGTTGGTGAAGCGGCTGCTGACGACGTGGCTGAAATGGCAGCGGCGCTAACGGCGGCCGCTGCTTTGCCGGGCTAATCCTCAGGTCCCATCCCGTCATCCGGTGCGCTGGCTTTTGCCCCACCCCCGCAGTATTTTGCCTACCGCTTTCAAGTACCCGGGGTGGGGGGGCGCCCCCGTTGCATCCCTTTCAGCTCTATTCCCGCCGATCACCTGCGCCGGGGGCATCGTCCGCGCTCCTGTCTATTTATTGCGAGTGTAAAAATTTACCTAAAATAAAACTGTCGACACTTTTTGCTTGATTAACGGTTTTGTTGGCGTTATTTTGCCTGTGAAGCGGCTGATACCAAAGGAGGTGTCGACAAAATGGATTTACCGTTGAGCGATAACGATCAATCCGCCACTCCGTTAACCGACCGGATCTTCGACCTCTTGCAGGATGCGATTATCAAGGGCGAGATCCCCGCGGGGGGCAAAATCTCCGAGCCGGAACTGGCCAAGACCTACGGCATAAGCCGGGGTACGCTCCGTGAAGCCCTGAGCCGGCTCGAAGAGCGGCAACTCGTGGTCAGGTCACCGAACCACGGCGCCCGGGTCATTTCGCTGTCGTATGAGGAGCTGATCGAAACCTACCAGATTCGGGAAGTCCTGGGAGGGTTGGGGTGCCGGCTGGCCGTCCAGAACATGACCGATGGCGAGATCGAGGAGCTGAAAAGGCTTCTTGACGAGCATGAGAAGAGCATCAAGGAAGATCAGGGCCTTTCCTATTACCAGAAGGAGGGCGAGTTCGATTTCCATTACCGGATTCTGCAGGGGAGCCGCAATAAGAAGCTGTTGGCCATTCTGGATGGCGGGCTTTACCAGCTGATCCGGATGTACCGCTACCAGTTCAGTACCGACAGCCAGCGGCCCTTGCAGGCGCTCAAGGAACATCGCCGGATCGTCGACGCCATTGAAGAGCGGGATGAGGAACTGGCGGAACTGCTGATGCGGCGCCATATACGGACGGCGCGCCTCAGTGTCGAGGCCCGGCAGATAAAAGCGATGGCCGGCGAAAGGGGCAAGGGCTGAGTTTACGTTAACCAAGTATGCGGTGGCCGTATCGAACGAACGGAGAAAGGAGGTTGTGCAGCCGGTTCAGGATTGATCATTTCAGGGTAATCACCACGAAAGGAGAGCAGTACGATGGCATTGAAAGAAACACTGAGACAGAAAATCGACGAATTTCGTCCCCGCACCACCAGGCTGGCCAAAGAGTTCGGCAAGGTCAAGATCGACGAGGTCACCATCGAACAGTGCATCGGCGGCGCCCGCGACATCCGTTGCCTGGTTACCGATATTTCCTATCTGGACCCGCAGGAGGGGATCCGGTTTCGCGGCAAGACCATTCCCGAAACCTTTGCCAGCCTTCCCAAGGCCCCGGGGTCGGATTACCCGACCGTCGAATCATTCTGGTATTTCCTGCTGACGGGCGAAGTCCCCAGCCAGGCCCAGGTCGATGCAGTGCTGGCCGAATGGAAGACCCGCCAGGAAGTTCCCCCGTATGTTTTCGATACCATTCGAACATTGCCACGGGACAGTCATCCCATGGCGATGCTTTCGGTGGGGATCACCGCTATGCAGCGGGATTCCAAATTCGCCGCCCTCTACAATTCCGGCGCATTCAACAAGTTGACCGCCTGGGAAACCGTCTATGAAGACGCCAGCGACATCGTCGCCCGTATCCCGGTCATTGCCGCCTTCATCTATAACCTGAAATACCAGGGGGATCGGCAGGTCGCCATCGACCCCACGCTGGACATGGGGGCCAATTTCGCCCAGATGATCGGGCAGGGGGAGGCGTACAAAGACGTGGCGCGGATGTACTTCATCCTGCACTCCGATCATGAATCGGGCAATGTCTCCGCCCACACCACCCACCTGGTGCATTCCGCGCTTTCCGATCCCTACTATGCCTATGCCGCCGGTTTGAACGGCCTGGCCGGGCCGCTCCACGGCCGCGCCAACCAGGAAGTGCTCGACTGGACCATCAAGTTCCAGGAGAAGTACTGCAAGGATCGCGAGCCGACCAAAGAACTCATTACCAAGGCATTGTGGGATACCCTCAACTCCGGCCAGGTGATCCCCGGTTACGGCCATGCCGTTTTGCGCAAAACCGATCCCCGCTATATTTCCCAGCGCGAGTTCTGCCTGAAGCATCTGCCGGAGGACCCGCTCTTCAAGCTGGTGTCGATGATTTTCGAGGTGGCACCGGGCGTTCTCACCGAGCATGGCAAGACCAAGAATCCGTGGCCCAACGTCGATGCCCAGTCCGGCGTCATCCAGTGGCATTACGGGGTCAAGGAGTGGGACTACTACACCGTTCTTTTCGGGGTCGGCCGGGCGCTCGGCTGTATGGCCAATCTCACCTGGGACCGCGGGCTCGGTTATGCTATCGAGCGACCGAAATCGGTGACCACCCCCATGCTTGAGGAGTGGGCGGCGCAAGGCGGCCGGCGGTAGTCCCCGGTCTAAAAATTTGTCTGTACTGTATACAATAAAACAAAACAGGAGTTTAACGTTATGGAATACGGCACCCTGCAGGAGCGTGTGCGCTGCAAATCGTTACTGAGCAAAGTCATGAAGGCGGAAGATACCATTCCTTTCTTCAAGGACGGGATGAGCCTCGGCTGGTCGGGCTTTACCCCCGCCGGTTATCCCAAAGCGGTCCCCATTGCCCTTGCCGACCACGTGGAGAAGAACAATCTTCAGGGGAAGCTGCGCTTCAACGTCTTCACCGGCGCATCTGTCGGTGCCGAGACGGAAGATCGTTGGGCCACCCTGGACATGATCGATCGCCGTTGGCCCTACCAGACCGGCAAGAACATCGCCGCCGGCATCAATGAAGGGCGGATCAGAATGGGCGACAAGCATCTCTCGCTGTTCGCCCAGGATCTCGGCTACGGGTTCTATACGAAGGATACGCCGGGCGGCAGACTGGACCTGGCGATCATCGAGGTATCGGCAATCACCGAAGAGGGGGGGCTGGTCCCGACCTCTTCCGGCGGCGTCATCCCCGAAATAGTCACGATGTGCGACCGGATCATCGTCGAGGTCAATGTGGGACAGCCTTCCTTCGAGGGGATGCACGACAACCTCATCTGCAACAATCCACCGAACCGGCAGGTGCTGAACATCACCAAGGCCGATTCGCGGATCGGCACCACCTTCGTTCCGTGCGACCCGGCGAAGATCGTCGCCGTTGTCGAATCCCGCCATCGCGACAACGGGCGGGCCTTCTCCGAGCAGGACGAGACCTCCGAGGCCATCGCCAACCACATCATCGACTTCTTCAGTCACGAGGTGAAGGCCGGCCGTCTGCCCAAGAATCTGCTGCCGCTCCAGTCGGGGGTCGGCTCCATTGCCAACGCCGTCATCGGCGGCCTGGCGAAAGGTCCCTTCGCCGATCTCAGCGTCTATACCGAGGTGCTGCAGGATACGATGCTCGACCTGATCGATTCGGGCAAACTCGCCTGCGCCTCGTCCTGTTCGCTCTCCCTTTCCAAGGATGAAGGCTTTCCGCGCTTTTTCGCCGCGATGGACAAGTATGCCGGCAAAATCCTGCTCCGGCCGCTTGCCATCTCCAATGCCCCGGAGCCGATCCGCCGCCTCGGGGTCATTGCCATGAACACCCCGGTGGAGATCGATATTTACGCCCATGCCAACTCGACCCTCGTCGGCGGCACCAGGATGATCAACGGGATCGGCGGTTCCGGCGATTTCCTCCGCAACGGTTTTCTCAAGATCATGCACACCCCGTCGAGCCGTCCCTCCAAGACCGACCCCACCGGTATCACCTGTGTCGTGCCCCACTGCTCGCACATCGATCATACGGAACACGACCTCGATTGCGTGGTGACCGAACAGGGGCTGGCCGACCTGCGGGGGCTGGCGCCGAAAGAGCGCGCCAGGCGGATCATCGAGAAGTGCGCCCATCCCGACTACAAGCCGATCCTTGCCGAATATCTGGAGATTGCCACCAAGGAATGTCTCGCGCGGAAAGTGGGCCATGAGCCCCAGCTGTGGGACCGGGCCTTCAAGATGCAGCTGAATCTGGCCCAGAACGGCACCATGAAAATCAAGAACTGGGATATGAAGATCGATTTGTGTGAATGACCACCGACACTTTATAAGGAGGCGTATGCATGACCCTGAAATCACAAGAAACGGCAACGGTACTGGAACTCAACGATACGACGGCCAACCCGGCGCCGCTCGGGCTCCTCGGCTTCGGCATGACGACCGTTCTGCTCAATCTGCACAATGCCGGAATGTTTCCCCTCGATGCGATGATCCTCAGCATGGGAATCTTCTATGGCGGCCTCGGCCAGATTATTGTCGGCATCATGGAGTGGCGGAAAAACAACACGTTCGGAGCGACCGCCTTTACCTCCTACGGCCTTTTCTGGTTGACCCTGGTTGGCCTGATCATCCTTCCCAATACCGGTTTCATCCAGGCCCCGGATACCTCCGCCATGACGGCGTATCTGGCGATGTGGGGGCTCTTTACCGCCGTACTGTTTATCGGTACGTTGAAAATGAACCGGGCGCTGCAGGTGGTCTTCGGTTCGTTGACGGTACTCTTTTTCCTGCTGGCGGCTGGTGATGCAACCGGCAGCCACGTCATCAAGATCATCGCCGGCTATGAAGGTATCTTCTGTGGGCTGTCCGCCATATACGCCGGTCTGGCCCAGGTGATCAACGAGGTCTACGGGAGAACGGTCGCTCCCCTTGGCCTCGCCGGCTGATCCGCTCATAGGGGGGGGCGTCCCCGCTGATTGCGCGGAGAATCTCCGGCAGAAATGGCGGCGGCCGGCAAAAGGCCGCTGCGGAAGCTGGCAACTCATCTGGCGGCCCGGAATCCGATTGGATTCCGGGCCGTTTGTTGTGCCGCGCTGCAGCGGCGGTCCAGCGCCCTCAGGCGGGGAAATAAATCCCATTCGGCAAACCTTGCTTTTGCAATCCGCCGGCTAATGACGTAATCTTTCCCTACGGAACAAGCGGACGAGGGGGATTATGGGAGGTCAGCGCGACATCGCCGGACAGGGTGCAGCCATCGGCAGGGCCGGGGCGGGGATGAATTGTCATCGTCGGCCGTCGGTCGATCCGGCAGGGGGACACCGGTTATGACCAATGCCGCCGCTCATAACGGCCGGCGCCGGTTCGCCGTGTTCCAGGGGCTCCTTCCGGTCGACCGTTCGCGGGTGCCGGCCGACATCATCGCCGGGATAACGCTGGCAGCCCTGGCCATCCCCGAAGTGATGGGCTACACGAAGATCTCCGGTACCCCGGTCATTACCGGCCTGTACACGATCCTCATCCCGATGATCCTGTATGCCCTGTTCGGTTCGTCCCGCCACCTGGTGGTCGGTGCCGATTCGGCCACGGCGGCCATCCTCGCCTCCAGCATCGCCGGCATGGCGGCCCCACGCTCGGGGGAGTGGGTTGCCCTGGCCGGGCTGCTGGCGCTGATGGCGGCCGGCTTTCTGCTGCTGGCCCGGCTTGCCCGGCTCGGATTCCTGGCCGACTTCCTCTCCCGGACCGTGCTGGTCGGTTTTCTCTCCGGGGTCGGCATTCAGGTCGCCGTCGGCGAGTTGGCCGGGATGCTCGATCTGCCGGTGGCCGGAGACGGCACCATCGCCAAACTGCTCTTTACCGTCCGGGAGATTCGCCAGGCCAATCCCGCTTCGCTGGTGGTGGCGACGGCCGTCCTGGCGGTAATCGTCGGCTCGCGCCGGCTCTCGAAGAAAATCCCCGGGCCGCTGATTGCAGTCAGCGGCGCTATCGTCGCCAGCTGGGCATTCAACCTGCAGGCGTCCGGCGTCCAACTCCTCGGACCGGTGCCGAGCGGACTGCCGACACTGGGGCTGCCGGCGGTAACGATCGACCTGGCGCTGATCGAGCGTCTGACTCCTACCGCCTTTGCCATGTTCGTGGTCATCCTCTCCCAGAGCGCCGCCACTTCTCGCGCCTATGCGGCACACTACAACGAGCGCTTTGACGAGAACGTCGACCTGGTGGGGCTCTGCCTGGCCAACATCGGCGCCGGCCTCTCCGGCACCTTTGTCGTCAACGGCAGCCCGACCAAGACCCAGATGGTCGAAAGCGCCGGGGGGCACAGCCAGCTCTCGCAGCTCACCACCAGCTTCATCGTCCTGATGGTGTTGTTGTTCTTCACCGCGCCGCTGGCCTTCCTGCCGAAGGCGGTCCTCTCGGCGGTAGTGTTCCTGATTGGCCTCGAACTGGTCGACCTGAAGGGGCTGAAGCGGATCTACGCCGAGCGGCCGTGGGAATTCTGGGTGGCGCTGATCACCATGGCGACGGTCGTGCTGGTCGGGGTCGAGCAGAGCATTCTGCTGGCCATTGTGCTGTCGCTCGCCGTCCATACGCGACACGGCTATCTGGTCAACAACATGCTGCTCGTCCACGACCGGACTCTCGGCTGGCGCCAGCGGCCTCTCGGCACCGGCGGGCAGGCGGTCCCCGGCCTGATGATCTATCGCTTCATGCACAACATGTATTACGCCAACAGCCAGGTGCTGAGCGACCAGATCGGCGAACTGGTCAGGAGTGCCGAGCCGCCGCTCGCCTGGTTCTGCATCGATGCGGTCGCCGTCAACGACGTGGATTTCACCGCCGCCGAGACGCTGCGGATCATCTATTACAACCTGGCGAAGCAGGGGGTCAGGCTGGTCTGGTGCGAAGTTGTCGACGAAGTCCGCGCCGGGCTCGACCGCTCCCAGCTCAGCGATCTGTTCGGCCGGGATGCCTTTTTCCCGACGTTCGACGCCGTGGTTGCCGCTTACCGGCAGCGGGACCCCGCCGCGACAGCCCCCTCGTCATGACCGTCGGCCGCCTTGCGGCGCAGGAGGAACAGCATGAACTACCTTGAAAAATTCCGCGTCAAGCCGGGGAGTATCGTCCGGCTGGACAAGATCGATCCGTCGTTCAAGGATAAACATGAGGACCACGCAGCGGCGCTCGACGAGATCGAGCGCTATACCAAACGGCTCCGCGAGCTGCAGTATCTGCTCTACGCCGAGGACCGCCGGTCGCTGCTGATCATCCTGCAGGCGATGGACGCCGGCGGCAAGGACGGCACCATCAACCACGTCCTCGGCAACATGAACCCCCAGGGGGCCCGGGTCTACGGTTTCAAAGTCCCATCTGCCGAGGAGGCGGCCCACGACTTTCTCTGGCGTATTCACCAGGCCGCGCCGCCGCGGGGACAGGTGGCGATCTTTAACCGCTCCCATTACGAGGACGTGCTGGTGACCCGGGTCCACGACCTGGTGCCGAAGAAGGTCTGGGCCAGACGCTACGAGTTGATCAACGACTTCGAAAATAACCTGGTCGCCAACGGCACCCACATCCTGAAATTCTACCTGCACATCGGCAAGGACGAGCAGCTGCGGCGCTTCAAGCAGCGGCTCGACGATCCCGCCCGGCACTGGAAGATCAGTGAGTCCGACTACTCGGAGCGTGAATACTGGGACGACTACACCCGGGCCTTCGAAGACGCCCTGAGCAACTGCAGCACCGACCAGGCGCCGTGGTACGTCATTCCGGCCAACCACAAATGGTTCCGCAACCTCGCCGTCTCGCGGATCGTCGTCGAGACCCTTGAAGCGCTGCGGATGGAGTTCCCGCCGCCGAAGGTGGATATCGGCGAGATCACGGCGCGCTACCACGCGGCGGCGGCGGAAGCGGCGCCGACGGGCGGGGGGAAAGGGAAGAACGGCAGCAGATAGTCGCCGCCGCAGTCACAGCTTCCCCAGTCAGCAGCCTACCCCCGTAACAATCCTCCTTCGCCGGCCGGCGGTTCCGCGGGCAGCGCGTTCCGTGATCTGCCGCCCGATTTTTGCCGCGCCCGGCTTGCAAGTTGTTACCAGTATGGTTAGATATTGTTAACGCGGTGGCGCCGCGCCGGGTGTGTTCGTTGCGGCAGCCACCGGCGGGGCTGTGCCATGCGATGGCAGGAGGGAGGCTGACCATGGTTCCGGAAAGGAGATACGGGCTGTTCGGCAGTAAAGGGAGGAGTTATGAAAAGGTCAATTCTGTGCCTCGTCATCCCCCTTGCCCTGATTGCGCAAGGAAGCGCCTCTGCAACTACCTTCTACGTTCAACCATCGGGAAGTGACAGCAATTCCGGCCTCACCTGGCTGCTGGCCAAGAAGAGCGTCAGCGGGGCCATCGCCGTCGCCGCCGCCGGCGACGAAATCTGGGTTGCCGCCGGGACCTATGCCGAGCACCTTCGGAATCGCATCGTCGGCGACACGCCGGTCGACATCAAACTGTACGGCGGCTTCAACGGCAGCGAGACCCTGCTCGGGCAGCGGAACTGGCAGCTGAACCCGACCATCCTCGACGGTGGGGGCGGCGAGCCGCCGCTGCCGCCGGAGAGCGGTTCGGTGATCACCATTACCGGCGGGGCCGGCCCGGGGATGGTGATCGACGGTTTCATCATCACCGGCGGCCATGCCTACCTCGGCGGGGGGATCGCCATTGTCGGCTCGGCGCCGACCATCACCAGCAACTACCTTCGGGACAACCACGCCGAAGTCGGGGCGGGGATTTACGCCGTCAACTACAAGGTGACGCCGCCGGTGGCCCAGCCGCTGATCGCCGGCAACATCATCGCCTACAACTATGCCGACGACGGCGGCGGCATCGCCGTCGAGGGGGGGGACGCCATCGTTCATCTGGCGAGCGCCGCGGCGGTGATCCGGGAGAACCTGATCATGGCCAACGTGGCCGATTTCACCGCCGGCGGGATCGGCAGCTGGGGGCACTCTTCGCCGGTCATCGCCAATAACCTGATCCGGGCCAACGCGGCGAACTACGACGAGGGGAGCGGCGAGCCGGGCGGCGGGGGAATCCTCTCCACCGCCGACGACCTGGAGGGGGAACCTGTCCAGTACGCCATCGCCGCGCCGCTGATCGTCAATAACGTCATCGCCGCCAACGGCGCCAACCAGGGGGCGGGAATCTACTTCGTCGACTACCGGCCGGCGCCGGACCCGGAACTCACCCCGCCGCCGCGGGTGATCAACAACACCATCGTTGCCAACAACGGCGCGGGGATCTTCTGGGACAACGCCTTCCCGATCATCAGCAACAACCTGGTCGCCTTCAACACCTGGGGCGTGCAGCAGGGGACGATCGGCAGTTCGGCGCCGGTCATCCGCTACAACGACATTTACGGCAACACACTGCAGGGCCAACGGACCGATTACCGGGATCTGGCCGACCAGGGCGGGACCGCCGGCAACATCACCGCCGATCCGCTGCTGGCGAACGCAACGATCGGCAACTATCACCTCGGCAGCGGCTCGCCGTGCATCGATGCCGGCCTGTCGAGCGATGCCAGCGCCGCCTGGACCGACCTGGACGGCCTGGCGCGGCTTGGCGGCGCCGCGGTCGATATCGGTGCCGACGAATGGGATGGCACGGTCTGGCACGTCCCGACGCCGGTTTACTATGTGAGCCCCGCCGGTTCGGATGGCGACGGCCTCAGCTGGGCCGGCGCCAAACGGACCATCCAGGGGGGGATCAATGCGGCGGCGGCGACCGGCGGCGAACTTTGGGTGGCGACGGGGACCTATCACGAGCATCTCCGCATCCCGGCCTATGTCTATCTCTACGGCGGCTTTGCCGGGAGCGAAACGAGCCGGGCGGCGCGGGACGTGGCGGCTCACCCGGCGGTCATCGACGGCGATGCGGTGCCGAACGTGGTTTATAGCGCCTATGCCGGCTACCTGGTCAGCGCCCTGGACGGCTTCACCATCCAGAACGGCGGGGCGTATACCGGCGGCGATTACCTGATCTTCCTCAATAATCCCTCCTCGGGCTACAGCGGCCGGGGCGGCGGGGTGGTCAACCGGGTCGGTTCCCTTTACCTGGAGAACTGCACCATCCGTCGCAACTCCCTCGGCAACCCGTTCGACAACGCCAACAAGCTCGCCTACGGCGGCGGCCTGTTCGGCTACCTGAGCTACGCGCTCATCCGGGGGAACACCTTCGCCGACAACGAACTGCTGAATACCATCGACGGCAGCGGCGCCGGCATCTACCTGACCCGCTCCGCGCCGACCATCGACGGCAATGTCTTCACCGGCAACCGGGCGCTCCGGGGGGCGGCGATCTACGCCTACCGCACTACGCCGCGGATCACCCGCAACACCGTCAGCGCCAACTCCTTCTACATCCCCTATCCACCGGCCAGCGCCGGGGCCCAGACCGGGGCGATCACCCTCGAACTCGGCCCCGCCTTCCTGATCGACGGCAACCTGATCAGCGGCAACCAAGCCGGCCAGGGGGCCGGGATCAACGTTAGCACCAACTTTGCCGGCAGCATCAGCAACAACCTGCTCGTCGGCAACAGCACCCTCGCTTCCCCTGCCAACAGCCTGGGGGGCGGCGGCATCTATTGCCTCGTTCAGGATAGCGCCACCGCCATCACCACCATCGTCAACAATACCATCGTCGGCAACAGCAGCGGCGATCTGCCGGGGATCGGCGCCCAGGGGGGCGGGATCGCCATCTCCCTGCCGCCGCCGTTGCCGACCCCGTCGCCGCCACCGGCGGGGAAACTCCTGATCGGCAACAACATCATCGCCTTCAACAGTTCGGGGATCTCCGAGACCCTCACTTATCCGCTGCTCGCACCCACCCTGACCAGCAACGATCTCTACAACACCGGTGCCAACTACACCCTGGTGACCGCCGGCGCCAGCGACGTCTCGGTCGATCCGCTGTTTGTCGACCGGGCCGGCGGGGACTACCGGCTGCAGGCGGCTTCGCCGGTCGTCGACAGGGGCAGCAACGCCCTGGTGCCGGCCGGAGCGGTCGATTATGCCGGCAAGCCGCGGATCGTCGACGGCACGCTGACCGGCACCCCGGTGGTCGACCTGGGGGCGCTGGAGTTGATGGCCAACCACACCCTGGCACTGGTGATCGGCGGCAGCGGCCTCGGCAGCGTGGCCATTTCGCCACCACCCACCGGCTGCAGCGTCTCCTGCAGCAATTCCTATCCCAGCGATACGCCGCTGACGCTCCGCGCCACTCCCGACCAGTATTCGCTGTTCGACGGCTGGGCCGGCGGCGGCTGCAGCGGTACCGCGGACTGCCTCCTGTCGCTCGTCGTCGATACCACCGTCACTGCCAGCTTCACTCTCGACATTGTCCATGCGGTGCTCGGCAGCGCCGCCGTTGCCGATTACTACCCGTCGCTGCAGCAGGCTTACGATGGTGCCCTGGCCGGCGGGACGATCAAGAGCTGGGGAATCGAGTTCGATGAGAACCTGACCTGCGCTGCGGCCAAGGGGGTGACCCTCAAAGGAGGGTGGAACGGCACGTATACCGCCAATAGCGGCCTGACGGTCCTGCACGGCCGGTTGACCATCCAGCGGGGGACGCTGATCGTTGAGAATGTGCTGATCAAGTAGCCGGCGCCCCGGCGGCGTGTCAGTGCTTGCATCTGCTACTTAACTGATATTATTTGTATTTTGCTCTTCCATCCCGTGGGGAATCGGGTAAACTGGTTCTAATTTATGTCGGGGGAGGTTTTCATGGTCTGCCGGGGGAAATTGCCGTCGATGAAGGCGCTGGTCGCCGGTGCGCTGCTGGTGGCGGCCGCGTCTCCCGCCGCTGCCGCCGGGGTGGAGTCGATTGTCGTTCGGCAGGGGGATACGCTCCTGGGACTCTGCCGCCAGCAGCTGGAGAACCCGGCCCGCTGCCGGGACGTCTACCGGGTCAACCGGCTGCGCAATCCCGATCTCATTTATCCGGGCCAGCTCATCGCCATCCCGGTTGAGTTGCTGAAGGGAACCCCGGTCGCCGGGATCATCACCTTCGTCCGGGGGGGCGCAACCCTGGCCGGCACCGGCGGCAACCGGCAGCCGCTCCGGCTCGACGAACGGGTCGGCGAAGGGGCGCGGATCGTCACCGGCGCCGACGGCGCGGCCGAGATCACCTTTCCGGGCGGCAGTTCCGTGTTGCTCCGCAACGACAGCGAGTTGCAGCTGGTCCGTTCCCGGGCGAAGGGTGAATTCCACCTGCTGCGCGAACTGCGGCTCGGCCTTGGCCGGGTCATCTCCCGGATCAGGCAGGCGACCGGCCGGGAGCAGCGCCACCTGATCATCACGCCGTCGGCGGTGGCCGGGGCCCGGGGGACCACCTACCGGGTGTCGGTCGACCGGGATGCCCTGACCCGCTCGGAGGTCCTCGACGGGACGGTGGTGGTCGGGGCGCAGGGCAAAGAGGTGGCGGTCGGGGGGGGGGAGGGGACCATTGTGCGGAAAGGGGGGGCACCGCACAGCCCCATCGCCCTGCTGCCGCCGCCGGCGCCGCTCGACCTGCAGCCTCTTTACCGGGCCGACCCCCTGCGGATCAGTTTTGCCAATGTCTCCGGCGCCGTCGCCTGCCGGTTCATGCTCGGCCGGGACCGGGAGGTGAAGGAGGTCGTCCGGCAGCAGCTGGTCGCCGGGTGCGAGGCGTTCGCCGCCACCGGCCTGGACGATGGCAGCTATTACCTGCAGACGGAGAGCATTGATCAGTTCGGGCTGGCGGGACTCCCTTCCGCCCCCCTGCCGGTCGTGGTGCGCCGTCACCCGCTCCCCCCCTACACCATGACGCCGGCGCCCGGTGCCAGCGTCAGGCAGGGGCCGGTCGATTTCCGCTGGCTGAAGGTCGGCGATGCGACCTCCTACCGGCTGCAGGTGGCCCCGGCGGCCGGTTTCGCCGCGCCGCTCCGGGACGAACCGGCGGCAGGCACCGCCTGGCGGGCCGACTCTCTGGCGGCGGGCAGTTACCTGTTCCGGGTCGCTTCGGTCGCCGCCGACGGTTTCCAGGGCGAGTGGTCCGACCCGCTGGCGTTCACGGTTATCCCGCCGCCGCCGACGCCGGCGGTCGCCCCGCCGGAGCAGGCGGGGGGGGAGATGCGGATCCGGGTCAACGATGTCTGTCCGGGGATGACCTATCGCTTCCAGCTGGCCCGGGACGCCTCCTTTGCCGAGGTGCTGCTCGACCGGCGGGAACCGCGGCCGGAAGTCGCCTTTCCCGCCCCGACCGCGCCGGGCAGTTACCTGGTGCGGGTGCAGTGCATCGATACGGACGGCTCTGCCGGGGCCTTTTCGCCACCGCAGAGCTTCGAGGTGCCGCGGCATATCCCCTGGTGGGGGCTGGGGGTGCTCGGCGGAGTCGGGCTGATTCTCGGGCTGGTGCTGTGACGGGCGGCGCGCGGCGGGGGGGATGATGGCGCGGCAGGAGCGGAACAGATGGCGGCGGGACCTGCTCGTCGTTGCGGCGGGGCTTTTGGCGATCGGCCTGATTGCCCATCTCGGCGCCTTCGACGGGGTCAATTCCTACTGCTACGACCTCGCCTTCCGGGTGCGGGGGACGGTACGGCCGCCCCGGCAGCTGCTGATCGCCGCCATCGACGAGCCGACCCTCCACGAGCTGGGGCGCTGGCCCCTGCCGCGGCGCTATTACGCGACGCTGCTCGACCGCCTCGCCGAAGCCCGGGCGGTGGGCTTCACCATCATCATGACCGAGCCGTCCGCCGATGATCCCCTGCTGGCCGCAGCCGCCCGCCGGCAGGGGCGGACCGTCCTGCCGCTTTACATCGACGACCGTCTCCGCACGGAAAATCCGGCGCCGGCACTGGCCGGGCTTCCCGTCGGGCATCTCCATCTCGAACAGGATCTGGACGGGGTGGTGCGGCGGGAGTTCCTCTACCTGCGGCACGATAGCCGTACCGTCCCCGCCCTCGCTGCCGCCGTCGCCGCCTGGGCCGGCGCCGCGGTTCCGACCGTTCCTCCGCCGGAGGGGGGGAAGGGGCAGCTCATCGCCCAGGGGAGGCCGCTCAACCTCAATTACTACGGCCCGCCGGGGACGATCCCGACGGTTTCACTGGCCGATCTGGTTGCCGGACGGTTGGCGCCGGCCCGGCTGCGGGGAAAAGTCGTCCTGGTCGGGATCACCGCGCCGGGGATCGAAGAGCGGTTCATCACCCCCTTCGGCCAGCAGCGGAACCGGATGGCCGCCGTCGAGGTCCAGGCGACCGCCGTCGGGAACCTGCTCGACGGCAGCGCCATCCGGCCGGTCGTCGAGGGAACGCGACTGGTGCTCTGCCTCCTCTTTGCCGCCGGCCTCTATCTCCTGTTGTTGCAGCTTTCCGAAACCGGCGCCGTCCTGACCTGGCTGGCGACCGTCGGCGGCGTCACCGTCACTGTCTATCTCCTCTTCACCCAAGGCCATCGCTGGCTGGCCCCCGGGATCTTCTACGTCGCGGCAACCTATCTCTGTTGCGCAGCGCTCCTTTTCCGCCTCAAAGATGCCGCGGCACGGCTCCAGCAGTACTACGCCGCGGTGGCGAGCCATCTGGAAGCGGAGGGGGAGGCGGCCGTACCGCAGGATGGGGGGCTCCGGCAGTATCTGTCGCCGGGGGGAATCAATGCTCGGATCGCGCTCCTGGAAAAGGTCAACCGGCAGCTGCTCGACCGTTCCGTCCAGGCTGAAGCGGCCAACCGCGAGCTTGAAGCGTTCAGCTATTCGGTATCCCACGACCTGCAGGCGCCGCTACGGCGGATCGGCAGCTTCGTCGACGCGCTCGGCGAGGATGCCGCCGACCGGCTCAACGAAACGGAACGGGATTACCTGAACCGGATCGGCATCGCCACCGGCCGGATGCGCAATCTCATCGACGCGCTGCTCGACCTGGGGCGACTGTCGCGGCTGCCGATCCGTCGGGAAACGATCGACCTGGCCGACATGGCCCGGGAGATTGCCGCCGAGCTGCAAAAGGCGGAGCCGGAGCGGGCGGCAACTTTTATTATCCCCGACAGGCTGGTTGTCAGTGCCGATGCCCGGTTGATGCGCAACGTCATGGAGAATCTGCTCAACAACGCCTGGAAGTACAGCCGGCAGCGACAGCCAGCCCGGATCGAGTTCGGGGTCGACGCCGCGGGGCAGGAGCCCGCCTATTTCGTCCGCGACAACGGGGCGGGATTCGACATGCGTTATGCGGACAAGCTGTTCACCCCGTTCCAGCGCCTGCACGACGAAGGGGCGTTCGAAGGGAACGGCATCGGCCTGGCGACGGTCCGGCGGATCATCAGCCGCCACGGCGGGACGGTCTGGGGGGAGGGGATAGTGGGGGAAGGGGCGACCTTCCATTTCACCCTAGGCCGATGATCCTTTGCCGCGGCCCGCGCCGGGCGCAACCGTTCAGGGCGACGCACCGTCATGGGCGAGGGTGAACCAGAAGGTCGCCCCCTTGCCCGGTTTCCCTTCGGCCCAGACCTTGCCGCCGTGGCGAAGCACGATCCTTTCCACGGTGGCCAGCCCGACGCCGAAGCCCTTGAACTGCTCGGGGCCGTGTAACCGCTGGAACGGGACGAAGAGTTTCCCCGCCTCCTCCTCGACAAAGCCGCTGCCGTTGTCCCGGACGAAATAGACCGTTGTGCCGTCGCGCTCCGCGGTGCCGAACTCGATCACGCCGTTGTCCCGTTCGCCGGTGTATTTCCAGGCGTTGCCGAGGAGGTTCGCCAGGACCGTCCTGAGGAGGTTCCGGTCGCCGAAGGCCGTAACGCCGCCGGCGATCCGGAAGGAACAGTGGCGTTCCGGGTGCATGATCTGTTGCTCGACGGCAATTTCCTGCGCCAGGGCGCTGAGGTCGATCACTTCCCGGTGCAGCTCGACGTGGGACATTAGCGAGAACCGGATCAGGGCATCGATGAGCTGGCTCATGCGCAGGGTACCGTTGTAGGCTTCCGCCAGGTATTCGTTGCAGGTGTCGTCGAGTTTTGTGCCGCAGAGGTCCCTGATGACCTGGCAATAGCTGCTGATGACGTTCAGCGGGCCCCGCAGGTCGTGGGCCACCGTGTAATTGAATGCCTCCAGCTCCCGGTTGGCGGCCTCCAGTTCGGCGGCCCGCGCCTCCAGCTCGGTGTTCAGCCGCAGGATCTGTTCCGCGGCCCGCTTCTGCTCGGTGGTCTCGTTACCGACCGCAATGAAGTTGACGACGTTCCCTTCCGTGTCCCGCACCGGCGAGATGGCGAGCGACTGCCAGTAGATCTCGCCGTTCTTCCGGGGGCAGGCCAGCTCGCCCCGCCAGACGCTGCGCGCCCGGATGGCCGCCATCATCCCCTCGAAGACCTCCGCGCCGACGACGTCCGAACGGAGGCAGAGCGGTTTTTTGCCGGCTATATCCGTCAGCGAGTACCCGGTTACCTCGCAGAAGCGGGGATTGACGAATTCGATTGCCCCGTGGGGATCGGTGATGATGACCATGCTCGGGCTTTCCAGAACGGCCCGGTACATCTTGCGGAGCTCTTGCTCGGCATGCCGTCGCTCGGTGATGTCGCGCAGCACCAGGAGCCGGGCGGGCCGGCCCTCCCAGGCGGTCTCGGTGACCTGGACCTCGACGCAGGCCGGCCGACCGCTCCGGACGATATCCAGTTCCGTCGTTTCGCCGGCAACGATCGGAAACCCGAAACTTTCCCCCAAAAGCTCCTCGGTGGCCCGGTTGAACAGGGCGGAGGCCGCCGGATTGACGAGCATGATGATGCCGTGCTCGTCAACGATGATCATCCCGTCGGCGCTGGCGGTCACCACGTTGCGGAATCGCGTCTCGCTGGCCTGTAGTGCCTGGGAGAGGTCTTCCAACTCTTTCGATTCCCGGTACCGTCTGTTCATGGATCACTCCCCACTGTTGTCCGGCCGGCCGCCTGAGGCGGCTGTCCCCCCCGGGGGCGCCGCGCCGGCAGCTGGCCCCTATTCGCTTTTGAACAGTTCGTTGAGCCGTTCGATTTCATCGACTGTTGCCTGCACCGGGTTGCCCGCCAGGATGCCGGAAACGCCCCGGAACGGCTGGCCGATGTGCAGCCCGTCGTCGTCGATGGCGTACTCGCGGATATCCTTGTCATGCCGCGAGCCGCGCATCTTGAGGACCGTCAGGCCGCGCCGGACCTCGCCGTAGGTCTCGACGTAGCGGAGCAGGAGGATGGTATCGGTGATGGTGGAAATATGCGCTTCGGTTACCGAGGCGCCGCCGAGCAGGGTCGACGTTGTGGCGGTGAAGAGGCCGGCAATCTCCCGATGCTTGACGAAGGAGGTGAGGGCGACGATGAATTCCCGGTAACCCTTGACCGTGGCGCCCCGCTCCAGGGCCGACATGCTGTCGATTGCCAGCCGGTTCGGCTGGAAATCGTCGATGGCCCCCTTGATGTCGAGCAGGTGGTCTTCCAGGGTGTTCGCCTCGGGATAGGAGCAGACGATCCGCAGCTTCCCCGCCCGTTCCAGTGCCTCCAGGTCGTCGCCCCAGCCGGCGGCGTTGCGGATCAGCTGTTCGCGGCTCTCCTCGAAGGCGAACAGCAACGCTCGCTCCCCCCGTGCCGTCCCGCCGGTCAGGAATTTGGTCGCCAGCAGGGTCTTGCCGGTGCCGGTGGCCCCCGAAGCCAGGATTACCGAATCGCGGAAGAAGCCGCCGCCGCACATCCGGTCCAGTTCCTCGTTGCCGGAGTAGATGCGCGTCGACGAGGAACGCTGGTTGAGCTCCATCGCCGAAAGCGGCAGCACCACGATCCCCGCCCCGCTGGAGACGGTGAACGGCCATTCCCCTTTCTGGTGGTAGGTTCCCCGGAACTTGAGAATCTCCATGGTCCGCCGCCGCCGCTCGTCTTCGAGGATGTTGCGCAGGATGACCACGTTATCGGCGACGAACTCCTCGACCCCGAAGCGGGCGATCTCGCCGTATTCGTCGGTCCGTTCCGCCGTCAGGACCGCGGTCACGCCCAGCTCCCGCAGGGCGGCCACGATCCGGAAGAGTTCCCGGCGGACCGTGGAGAAATCCTTGAACCGGGCGAAGACGGCACCGATGGAGTCCATCGCCACGCGTCGGGCGCCCACCTTCCGGACGGCGTGCTCGATCCGGGCCAGCAGGGCGCCGAAATCGTAATCGCCCACCACCGCCATCTCCTGATCCGGCTCGGGAGATGCGTCGACGAAGGCCCATTGCTCGCGCTTTTCGAACTGGCCGATGTCCCAACCGAAGCCCTTCATATTGCGGCGCAGGTCGTCGGGCGACTCTTCGAAGGTGACGAAGACGCCGTTCTCCCCGGCAATGGTTATCCCGGCGACCAGGAACTGGGCCGCGAAAACCGTTTTGGCGCTCCCCGAGGTTCCCGCGACGAGGGTCGTGCGTCCCTTCGGCAGCCCGCCGCAGCTGATATGATCGAAGCCGGCGATGTGGGTTGCCAGTTTTTCGATGTCCCGATATGGTTTCATCAGGTTCCGCCTCCTTTTTTGCGCTTAGTCGATATCCTTCACGTCAAGGCCGATCAGAACCTTTTCCCGGTCCGAGAGATCGCCGATCAGGCGCCGGACCGGCGGCGGGAGCTTTTTGATCAGGGTCGGCGTTGCCAGGATTTTCTCGTCTTCCGCCAGTTGCGGCCGTTCCAGGACATCGATGACTTCCAGTTCGTACTCGCCCTCGAGCTCCCGTTCGCAGACCGCCCGGAGGTTGGCGATGCACTTCTCCGAACGCGGCGTTTTCCCCGAAATGAATAATCGCAGCAGATATTTACCGGCCATCTTCTCCTCCTTGATTCGCCGTGGCGGGGCCGGATCGCTCTTCCCGTTCCCGGTCGGCAAGTGCCCGGTTGCGATAGTACGTGGCCAGGTGACCCATCAGTTCTACCAGCAGGAAGTGTCCTGCCTCCAGATAGCCGCGCAGCCGGGCCGGCGGTGTCGTCGTGCTTTTTTCCCGCAGGGCCGCGCCGTGCAGCTCCACCACGTCGCGCGGGGTCGCCTTCAGGAACCCGAGCCGGGCGGCCAGTTCGCCGAGGGCGGTGTCGGTTCTTTCCCCGTTCCGGTGGATACGCGATTCCAGCTCTTCCTCCATGATCCGCCCGTAGGCGTCGAGCAATTCGGTAAAGACGCCACCTTTCGCCTCTTTCAGCGGCGGCATCCCCATCAGGCGGGCGGTTACGGCAGCGGCCGGCGGTCGGGCGACCACTTCGAGGCTGCTGAGCGCCGTTTCCAGCTCCCTGATCCTGTCCGTCATGAGATTATTCTTTTCTTCCTCACGGCGCTTGCGCCCGGTGATGTCGCTCACCAAGGCCATCACCAGCAGGCGGTGTCCTTCGCCGGCATGGCTCAGGGCGATCTCCACCGGGAATTCGCTGCCGTCCTTGCGCCGGCCGACCAGTTCGAGGCCGTTGCCCATCGCCCGGTTGCGGGGCTCGGCGAGGTAGCCGGCGCGGTGAACCCGGTGAGCTTCCCGCCGGGACTCCGGCAGCAGCGCTTCCACCGGCTTGCCGAGCAGTTCCGCCTGCCGGTAACCGAAGATTGCCTCGGCGGTGACGTTGACCATGCGGATGCGCCCCTCTACATCGACGATGACGATCCCTTCGGCCGCCGCCTCCAGGAGAGTGCGGAAGATGTTTCCGGTCCTCTTCATGGGGTTCTCCTTCGCTCCGGTCGCCTGTTACGGCGGCTTCCCCGTGCCGTGCCTGCCCGGCTCACTCCTGCTGCCGCCGGACGGGATACCGAGGTAGGACAGCACCCGGGCCGGATCGGAAACATCGCCGACGACCCGGCGGCAGGGCGGGGGTGACGAGAGCACGAGGGTCGGTGTTGCCATGACCTTCTCCTTTTCCGCGATCTGGGGCTCCTCCAGGATGTCGCAAACAGTCAGTTCGTATTCCGCCGCCGCATTCACCATCATCCGGTGCACGCCCGAAACGATTCGTTCCGCGTGCGCATTCTTTCCCGCTATGAAAAGCGTGAGCTGAAACTTTGGCATTGTCACCTCGGCCACTTTCTACGAGCATCTTCCTTATAAGTATTGTATCGCTATGACATAAAACGGCAAGGCAATGGCAACGATACGCAAATCAATTGATGAACTCCGCACAGCACTGCATGCTATTACCGAGTGCAACGATTCATGAGTCGGGCAAAGCTGTTTTATGGCAGTTGCGAAAAAAGATGTTATACTAGTTAAAGCTGTGTGCAGATAATTGCGCCGGTTATCTATAAAGTCGATGGGTAGAAATAACTCTGCCCATTCCCGTCTATTGTTGGTGATAATGCCAGTGATTCCAGTGGGCTGTATTGTATTGACAGTCGGCGCACAGTGTTTAATTGTTTTTTATTGATTAATTGTTATTACTGTAGCGGCGCCATCGCTTGGTAATCTCTGCCGTTCATTCCCTGCCTCAGGTAACGCCTCCAGCGCCGGATGCCGGCCGGCCGGTCGATTGACTTCCCCCCAAAATGGGGTATATGAGTTGTGAAATCGGCGCCGGCCGGCTCGCTCGCCACCGGCGCCGCTGCATGGAATGCCATTCCCCGGGCCCTTCCGTTGTCCGGCATGTTTCGGCTCCGGCCACAGCCGCCACCCGTTTCAACGATCAGCCAGACATACCGCCGTTATCGCCGGCCGGTCCTTCGACCGTGACGAGTGAACAGCGATTTCTTCGTCGCCGACCGGTAGGGGCGGCATCAACCGATCCGCAGAGGAGGGAGCACAGATGAAAAAGATCACCTTCATGGTAAACGGCACGAGCCACGCCTTCACCGGCGACCCGGAGATGCCGCTCCTCTGGTATCTTCGCGACGAACTGCAGCTGACCGGCACCAAGTTCGGCTGCGGCCAGGGGCTCTGCGGCGCCTGTACGGTGCACCTCGACGGCGAGGCGGTACGGAGCTGTATCACGCCGATGAAACTGGTGGCAGGGAAAAAGGTCGTCACGATTGAGGGGCTGGGAGCCAGCGGCGATCATCCGCTGCAAAAGGCCTGGCGGGAACTCGAAGTGCCGCAGTGCGGCTACTGTCAGAGTGGCCAGCTGATGCAGGCGGCGGCGCTCCTTCGAGACACGCCGCGGCCGTCGGATCGGGAGATCGACGAGGCGATGGCGGGGAATCTCTGCCGCTGCGGGACTTACCAGCGGATTCGCCAGGGGATCAAACGGGCAGCGGGGGTGAAATCATGAGCGACGTGTTTATCGTCAGCCGGCGCGGCTTCCTCAAGGCGACGTTTTCGGCCGGGGCGCTGATCCTCTGTGCCCGGCTCTTTCCCGGCAGGGCTCTGGAGGCGCTGGCGGCGGACGACGAGTGGTCACCCGGGGTCTACCTCGGGATCGAGCCGGACGGCACGGTAATCATCATTGCCCACCGCTCGGAGATGGGGACGGGAATTCGCACCGCGCTACCGATGGTAGCGGCCGACGAGCTGGAAGCCGACTGGGGGCGGGTCCGGGTGGAGCAGGCCCTCGGCGACCCGAAGTATGGCGACCAGAATACCGACGGTTCAAAATCGATCCGCGATTTTTATGCGGTGTTCCGCCAGGCGGGAGCGACGGCGCGGCTGATGCTCGAACGGGCTGCCGCGACGAAGTGGGGGGTGCCGGTGGCCGAGTGCCGGGCCCGCAACCACCAGGTCGTCGACACCGGCGGCCGGGCGCTCGGTTTCGGCGAACTGGTGGCGCTGGCCAGGAAACAGCCGGTTCCGGCGGCGACGGAACTGCGGCTGAAGAGCCCCGGCGAATTCCGCTACATCGGCAAGGGGGTGCCGATCGTCGATCTGGACGCCATCTGCACCGGCCAGGCGGTCTACGGCATCGACGCCCGGCTGCCGGGGATGGTCCATGCCTCCATCGAGCGGTCGCCGGTCCTTGGCGGCCGGCTCAAGTCCCATGACGACCGGGCGGCGCGCAAGGTCAGGGGGGTGCACGGCACGGTGGTGATCGAGCCGGCTACTCCTCCCTACGGCTTCCAGGCGCTCGGCGGGGTGGCGGTGATCGCCGACAATAGTTGGGCGGCGCTGCAGGGGCGGCAGAAGCTGAAAATCGTCTGGGAGCCCGGCGCCAATGCCGGCTACGACTCGGCGGCCTTCAAGGAGTCGCTCCTGGCGACGGTGCGCCGGCCGCAGCAGGTGGTGCGGAATATCGGCGACGTCGACGCCGTCTTCGCCAAGGGGGGGGCCGTGCACGAGGCCGAGTACTATGTCCCCCATCTCGCCCATGCCACCATGGAGCCGCCGGCAGCGGTGGCCGACTACCGGGACGGCACGGTCACCATCTGGACGGCGACCCAGAACCCGCAGGCGGTGCAGGAGACGGTGGGCAAGGCGTTGGGGATCGCCCGGGAAAAGGTGTTCTGCCACGTCACCCTGCTCGGTGGCGGCTTTGGCCGGAAGTCGAAACCCGATTACGTCGCCGAAGCGGCGATCCTGGCGAAAAAGCTCGGCAAGCCGGTGCGGGTCACCTGGAGCCGGGAGGACGACATCCGCCACGACTATTACCACACCGTGGCGGCGATGTACCTGAAGGCGGCCACCGACGGACGGGGGAAACCGACGGCCTGGCTGCAGCGCTGCGCCTTCCCGCCGATCCCCTCCACCTTCGACGTCAACGCCGTCCACGGCAGTACCGGCGAGCTGTCCCAGGGGTGGCTGGACGTGCCGTTCGCCATCGCCAACCTGCGGGCCGAGAACGGTCCGGCCAAGAACCATGTCCGGATCGGCTGGTTCCGTTCGGTGGCCAATATTTACCACGCCTTCGCGGTGCAGTCGTTCGTCGACGAACTCGCCGCCGCGGCGGGCCGGGACCGGATCGACTATTTCCTCGACCTGCTCGGGCCGCCGCGGACCATCGACTTCAAGGCCGAGGGGACCACTTACGCCAACTACGGCATGCCGCTCGACCTCTATCCGTGGGAGACCGGGCGGTTGCGGCGGGTCGTCGAGCTGGTGGCGGAGAAATCGGGCTGGGCACAGCGGCGGCCGGAAAAGGGGCGCGCCCTCGGCTTTGCCGCGCATCGGAGTTTCCTCAGCTACATCGCCGTCGTCGTCGACGTCCGGGTCGACGCCAGGGGGCGGATCTCCATCCCGCGGATCGACGTGGCGGTCGATGCCGGGCGGGTGGTCCATCCCGAGCGGGTCAGGGCCCAGTTCGAAGGAGCGGCGGTCTTTGCCGCCAGCCTGGCGCTGATGGGTGAAATCACCGCCGCCAAGGGGCGGATCCAGCAATCGAATTATGACGATTACCCGGTGGCTCGGATCAACGAAGCCCCCTACGAGACCCACGTGCATCTCGTCCCCGGGGACGGCTTGCCGACCGGCGTCGGCGAGCCGGGAGTGCCGCCGATCGCGCCGGCGATCTGCAATGCCCTGTTCGCCATAACCGGCAAGCGGATTCGCCAGCTGCCGATCAAAAATACCACACTTATTTGAAGCTGGTGGGGTGCGTGTTTTAGCCGGGCCGGGGGGTGTCCTCCGGCCCGCTCTTTTTGCGGCCGGAGCATACTTGCCGATCACAACGAAGAGGCGTATGATTCGCGGCGGAGGTGACCGATGACGAAAAAAATGGCGCTAGTCCTGGCGCTCTTGATGCTTGCCCTGGTCTGCTGGGGATTGTTCATGGAGGGTGGGGCGACCCGGATCATCGTCAACGGCCAGGAGTTGACCGGGCCGTTCAAGGGGGCGGTGGGGGCCGCCGGGCTGATCGTCGCGGCGGTGGCGTCGTTCTGCGCGGCGATCTTCCTGGCGTTCGTCATGGCCGGGGCGGGGCTCTTTATCCTCGGCTGCGTGATCTTTTTCGGCCTGTTGCTGGCCTGGCTGATGTTTCCCTACCTGCTGCTGGTGCTTCTGCCGCTGGCGGTGGTCTGGGTGTTCGTCGCCCTGGTGCGGCACAAACGCTGAAGGACTGGTGGCTCAGAGGAAGAATGGCGCCGCGGCCATCGCCACGCAGGCGATGACGAGCAGGATGGTGCTGCTGATGAAATAAGGGACCACGCAGAGCCCCAGGCCGCTGAACAGCATCTTGAAGTTGGCGTTTTTCTTGCCGTAGATGAAATAGCCCGAGCCGATCAGCCCCGCCACAATGCTGATGAAGAGGCCGGTCATGCTCATCCCGCCGAGCAGCGAGCCGAGCCCCAGAGACGATGATCCCGTCCCGGCCGAACCCGACTGCAGCTTCGTTGCCAGATCGTTGATTCCCGCAATGCTTTGCGTCATGTCCGCCATGCTGACCTCCATTTGGGGGGTAGGAGGATTACTCCTAAAATATCGTACTCCTTTCGTTCGGCGAAGTGCCAGGCAATTATCTTTCAGGAAGATCGGCTAATGTTTTGAATTACCCGTTTCAGAACTGATAGTTGACCTCCGCTCCCAACGCGAAGGAGGGCGTGCCGTCGGTTAACCCTTCGCCGAGATAGCCGTTAACTCCCCACCGGTCGCTGATTTTGTAGAGCGCAGTTTCGCGCAGTTGGCAGTACGGGGGAGACCCGTCGCCCGGGTTTGTTGTCCCTTTTAGCGCCAATGCGGGCAGGAACCGGTCAGTCACCTGGTATCCCACTCCCAGGTCATAACTGAAGTAATCCTTCAGCTGGAAGTCCGAAGATTTGCCGATGTAGTTGTAAACCCCCTCGCAGTAGCCGTTCCAGTCGCCAAGCCACTTGTTCAGCGTCACACCCACGCCGGCATCGAATTCCCCGGTACCGAGCCCCTTGTCTTTGTCGGCGGTGGGGAACTTGACATAGGCTTCGGGGCGGATTTCAGGCACCGCATTCCTTTCCTGTACGACAATGTACCCCCCCTTGAGGACCAGGTCGCCGATGCCGCTCTGCGACTTGTTAACATCGAAGGTGGAGGCGAATGCCGATGAGCCCATACGTCGCGGCCCGGAGCTCTGCCCCTGTCCTCCCGACTGCATGGTGGCGGTCCTGAAACGGCCCATGCCGAAGGGGGTAGTCGTGCTGTTGCTCTGATACAGGTAGGGGATTTCCAACGAGAGGTCCAGGCGGTCCGTCGGATACCAGCCGAGTGTCAGTTTCGTGGTCACGGAGTCGGTCGTGATGCTGGTCCCGTAATCGCCGGTGCCGTACTCGACGCTGAGCGCCGCAAAATAGTTGGGTTGAGATTGTTCCTTGGGGGCCATTTTTTCCGCGGCATTGACCTGCAAGGGCGAGTAAAGCGCTAAAGCGAGAACTGAGGCAAGCAGGACCTTCTGGCTGGGTTCCATTTTCATCTCCTCAATTTGGCGGCAGAATGTAAGAACAGATCTTCAAAATTCTATCAGCTGGGACCGGCCCCGCAACTAGTTGCACAAAATTCATTTTAGATATCGTGGAAAGCTGTCATGAAAATTGGCCGGAAGGGTACGAATCGAGTCGGCGACAATCAACTCCTCGACATTCGGATAACAAGTACTGTTACAGCCAGTTAGCATTTTTCTTAAATTATGGCAGTACTCTTTTAATTTTGCTTATTAATACTGGTTAACTGGCGACGGGCCTGGATGGTGCAATTATTTTCTCGTGGAGGTGCAGAATCTTGCGCCGGTCATTCAGTAAGGTGTTCCAACTTTTCTGTTAACGTGCCGAAATAACATGCGATAGCAGTCGTATTTGTCGTTGGCACAGGCCGTGTAATATCCCCTGGCAGGAAGTCAACCACAGGGAGGTTCATCACAATGAAAAGAAACACGACTATTTCGGCAGTACTGGTCTTTGCATCGTTGGCGCTTGCCGGCCAGGCGTTCGCCTTCGGTGGCGGCATGGGGGGAGGCGGAGGCTTTAGCCGGGGCGGCGGTTTTGGCGGCGGCAATGCCTTCAACCACCAGCGGAGCACGTCCAACTCCCAGTCCCGCAGCAGGTTCTCCGGCAACAATTCCGGCCGGCATCTCGCTCTCGGGCAGCAGAACGGCAGTCGGAGCGGGTCGGGCTCTTCCATGGCCGGATCTTCCGGGAGAGCCACGCAGGGGATGAATGGCGTCACCTCGGGGCAGGGTGGATCAGGGGCATCGGCCTCCGGCATGAGTTCATCCAGCCGATCGGGCAGCCAGCACGCCCAGAATCGGCGGACGGGCGGCTCGAATTCAGCCCGGGGGCACAGCGGTTCTTCTTCTCCTGCTAGTGGCACCAATTCCGGTCAGCAGGGGTAATGGAGACTTCAGCCGACAGGTAAAAGTCGGACGAGGGGCTGTTTGGCGGACAACAGCCCCTCGTTTCCTGAATCGCCGGGTAATAGGAACATGATTTGAGACCCGCACAACGGGTTACGAGGATACTATGAAAAAGTTAGTTATCGGTCTGTTGAGTGTAGCGCTGCTCACTATTTCGGTAGCCGGCGCTCATGCTGCCAACGTCAATCTGGGGATCAACTTTGGCAACTTCCTGGTTTCGGTGGGTGCCTATCCCGACCAGCCGCCCGAATTCGTCGCGCAGCCCGGGTTAGGTTTTTACGCTGCTGTCGGCGTCCCGTACGACATGTTCTACGCGGGCAGCCGTTATTATCTGTGTCGGGACGACATCTGGTACGCGGCGCCTTATTACAACGGGCCGTGGGTACAGGTCGGCTTCAGCGCGCTCCCTTGGGGGCTCCGCAGGTACCCGATCGGCAGGCTGCGCTATCTCAGGGCTGAACGAATGGGTCATTACCGCGACGGCGACGACGACGGCTACCGGTATTATCGCCCCGAATGGCGGGGACCCATGCAGGCCCGATGGGAGGGCAGGAGACACGGCATGGGGTGGTAACGGCGTAGAGTGTGCCCGGAGCAATTGGGCGGGTTTCCCTCACCGGTTCTGGAGCAGCTTGTCAGACATGCCGGCCCGGTAGCCCCCAACCGGGGAGCGGAAGCCGATGGCCAGCCGGTTCCGGCCGTTGATGGCGACGATCGCCAGGCTGAGATTCACCAGCTCGGCCTCGCTGAACTGGCGGCGCGCCTCCTCGTATGTCTCGTCAGGGGCGTGGGTCTCGGCGATCAGGGGCAACGCCTCTGTCCAGGCGAGGGCCGCCCGTTCCCGCTCGCTGAAGAAGGGGGGCTCCCGCCAGGCGTTGAGCAGGTAGAGCCGCTGCTCGGTTTCTCCCGTTGCCCGGGCATCCTTCGAGTGCATGTCCAGACAATAGGCGCAGCCGTTGATCTGCGGCGCCCGCATCCGTACCAGATCCAGCAGCGAGGCCTCCAGCCCGCAGTCGTGCAGGTATCTTTCCAGACCGAGCATCACCTGCCCGGCGCCCGGTGCAACCTTCCTGAGATTGATTCTTGCAGCCATGATGTGCCTCCTTCCTTCCGAACCAGCCGGGGGAAGAACGTCCCGGTCCGATGTGCGGCGTGACTTCGCCCCGGAGTTCCCCAATTTATTTCAGCTCATTATCTGTCCAACGGGGCACTCCCCTGCCTTTTTGGGAGATCGGCGCCAGTAAGTCACCGGTATCTATATGTAGATGCTTGTATTCTGTATGCGGGAACAAAGAGGGGGCGCGTCTGCATTCCAAATCTTGTGTAGAATGAAGACCTAACCCTTCGCTGCCGAAACCGGCACGACTCCTGCCCGCTATGTCGAACAGCTTCGCCTGGAGCAGGCGATTCGGCTCCTTGAAGAGAGCGACCTGCCAATCGAGGTGCTTGCCGAACAGAGTGGTTTTGCGAATATCGAGCAGTTTCGCCGAACCTTTTTCCGCCATCTGCGGATCACTCCGCTCGCCTACCGCGAGCGCTTCTGCGCCCGCTGAGCATGGAGCGCCATTTACCCGCCCCATAACGACGAGCAGTTATCTTTTTACCCTTTCAGCCAACAGGATTATGCCGCCGGTTGTTTCTGTTTTGGTAGGCAATGTTCTATTTTGCTGATGGTATGTAAAATGCTGTACATGAATTAATGTTCACCGTTCTGTTTCTGTTGGTGGAGAAGTACGCGAAATGATTGGATCCGTTTCGCTAGTTCACTGCCAGAGACTAACAGGGCGGTGCCGATAGACAGTCTGGTGCGGGTAAAATAAGTTGCTGTGCCTGTTTATCTCTTGCCGGAGTCTGTTATTATTAATCTAAGTAGCGTCTGATCCTGCAATGCTTCCATTCAATGCTCACCGATAATTCTTCACTGATATTCTCATTGACGCCACCTATGGCAGTTAGTCCGGAAGTTTTTGCATATGAGCTCCGCTTTTTTGTCACATGAGGAGGTTCCCATGCAAAGCCATGCAACGTCGGCACGGAACGGGTCGCTGCTTGCTCGCGGGATAACGGGGATTTTGAGCGTCGTGCTCCTGGTATGTTGCACCACCATTGCCTGGGGGGCGCTGACGCCGACGGGCTACACGCCGGTCGGCGAGGCGAGTACCGCGACCACCGTCACCGCTACCTTCAGCTCGGCAATGGACGCCTCGTCGGTGACAGGCAACAGCGTTCTTCTGTCGCGGTTGGTCACCTTCAAGGCCCTGGCTGCCGGGAAAGGACATACCGTGGCGCTGAAAAAGGACGGCACGGTGGTGGCCTGGGGCGACAATGGTTTTGGCCAGACGACGGTGCCGGCAGGCCTTGCCGGGGTGACCGCCATCGCTGCCGGGCATGACCATACCGTGGCGTTGAAGGAAGACGGGACGGTGGTGGCCTGGGGGGACAACAGTTCCGGTCAGACGACGGTGCCGGCCGGCCTTAGCGGGGTGACCGCCGTTGCCGCCGGGTACTACCATACCGTGGCGTTGAAGAGCGACGGGACAGTGGTGGCCTGGGGGGACAACAGCTCCGGCCAGACGACGGTGCCGGGCGGCCTCACCGGGGTGACCGCCGTTGCCGCCGGCTATTCGCATACCGTGGTGCTGAAAAGCGACGGGACGGTGGTGGCCTGGGGGGGCAACAGCGCCGGCCAGACGACGGTGCCGGCGGGCCTCGTCGGGGTGGTCGCCGTTGCCGCGGGTGGGCTGCATACCGTGGCGTTGAAAGAAGACGGGACGGTGGTGGCCTGGGGGGACAACAGTTACGGCCAGACGACGGTACCGGGCGGCCTTACCGGGGTGATCGCCATTGCCGCCGGCTATTACCATACCGTGGCGTTGAAGAGCGACGGGACGGTGGTTGCCTGGGGCGACAACAGCCTCAACGAGACCGCGGTGCCGGCGGGCCTCACCGGGGTGACCGCCATTGTCGCCGGGGTTTTCCACTCGGTGGCGTTGAAGAGCGACGGCACCGCGGTGGGGTGGGGCGATGACAGCTTCGGCAAGACCGTGGTGCCGGCAGGGCTCAGCGGGTTGACCGGCGTTGCCGCCGGCCAGTTCCATACCGTGGCCCTGAAGCTGGACGGCACAGTGGCCGCTTGGGGTGGCAACAACTATCAGCAGCTGGCGGTGCCGGCCGGCCTTGCCGGGGTGACGGCGCTTGCCGCCGGTTACCAGCATACCGTGGCGTTGAAGAGCGACGGGACGGTGGTCGCCTGGGGCGACAACGGTTACGGCCAGACGACGATACCGGCGGACTTGGCCGGGGTGATTGCCGTTGCGGCGGGGGATGCCCATAGCGTGGCGCTGCAAGGGGACGGGACGGTGGTGGCCTGGGGCGCCAACGGTGCCGGCCAGACGACGGTGCCGGCGGACCTCGGCGGGGTGATTGCCATCGCTGCCGGTTATTCCCATAGCGTGGCGCTGAAGAGCGACGGCACGGTAGTCGCCTGGGGCGACAACAGCTATGGCCAGACGACGGTGCCGACGGGGCTTAGTGGGGTGACCGCCATCGCTGCCGGCTATTACCATACCGTGGCGTTGAAAAACGACGGGACGGTGGTCGCCTGGGGACGGAACAGCTCCGGCCAGTGCACGGTGCCGCCGGGACTGAGCGGCGTGATTGCCGTTGCCGCCGGGGGGGCGCATACCGTGGCGTTGAAGGGCGACGGGACGGTGGTCGCCTGGGGCGATAACACTTCCGGCCAGACGGCAGTGCCGGCCGGCCTCAGCGGCGTGACCGCCATTGCCGCCGGCGGCGCACATACCGTGGCGCTGAAGAGCGACGGCTCGCTGGTGGCCTGGGGGTGGAACGGTTACGGTCAGACGACGGTGCCGCCGCTTCTCTCGCTGTACCAAAGCAGCGTTGCCGCAACGGTGACTTACGATCCGGCGATGCTCACCGCCACTCTGACGCCGACCGCCTCGCTCTTCAACTCCACAACCTACACGGCGACGGTCAGCGGGGTGCGCAGCCAGGCCGGCGAGCATCTGGCGAGCATCCTGAGCTGGGACTTCACCACCTTCCCGCCGCCGCCGGCTGCGCCGGCCATGGCACCGGCCACTTCGATCATCTCCAGCGCCTTTACCGCCAACTGGGGAACGGTCGCTGCCGCCACCGGCTATCGGCTCGATGTGGCGATCGACAGCGGTTTCACTATGCCGGTCCCGGGCTACGACAACCTCGATATGGGAACCGCCACCAGCTACACCGTCGCCGGGCTCAGCCCGAGCACCACCTACTACTGCCGGGTGCGGGCGACCAATGCCGGTGGTGCCGGCGCTAATTCCGATACCCTCACGGTGGTCACCCTGCCGCCGCCGGTCACTGTTTCGGCGGCCGTTGACGGCAGCACCGGCACCGGGAGCGGGACGGTCACCAGCATCCCGACGGGCATTTCCTGCGTAAAAGGATCGTCCGCCGGCTGTAGCGCCTCCTTCGAGATCGGCACGGCGGTCAGCCTGATGGCGACGCCCGACTGGCGGTCGCTCTTTATCGGCTGGTCAGGCGATTGCAGCGGCAGCGACAACCCGTGCAGTGTCGGCGCGGTGACCGTCGGCAAGTCGGCCACGGCGACCTTCATGCCGAACATCCAGTGCATCAACGCCGATTCCGACGTCGGCTATGCGGCGCTGCAGGATGCCTATGACGCCGCCGCCAGCGGCGCCACCATCAAGGCGCGCAGTTACGTTTTCTACGAGAACCTGGTGCTCGATGCGGCAAAGAACATTATCATCGATGGCGGCAAGGACAGCAGTTATCTGTCTACCATCGGCCAAACGACGGTGCACGGAACGATAACTGTCAAGCTTGGCAAGGCGACCATCGGCTACCTGGAAATCCACTGACCGCCGTCGGGCAGCAGGCCGGAAAATAACCGGGGCGGGTCCCGAAACACGACGTCGTTTTCGGAACTCGCCCCGGTGTTGTTTTGCGCCGCTGCGGTCGGTGGGCCTTTATTTCCCCATCATTCACTCACCGTAAAAAGAAGTTTCGTAGTGTGAGAGGGTGGGGTGATAAGTGATTACCATAACTGTATGTTTTCTTTTAGTAATCGTCGATCGACCCGATTTGCCAGCTCTTCGCCTAGACTTTTTTGCCACTCTTCGCCAGCAGCCAATAGCTCTTTTGTCATTTGAGGTGTAACAGCAACAACTTTTTTACCCAATGGTGATTCATAGAACTTTATCAATTCGGATATTTCTGATTCCGTGTAGTTTTTAGCCCATACTGGTGCAACCTTTGCTGCGTATTCCCCTCTATTTATTGAATCTTTTATAACGGCCTTCGACTCTTCTTTAAGAATTTGAATTATTTGGTCGGAAATATCCGGCCGGACTTTTTTTATTTGGTTGTAGTAGTCTTCAGATGTTGTTTCGCTGGAGATCACCGCAGCTTTGGTAACTCCTGTGATTTCGATTAGTTTTAAAATGTTGTCCATCTTATTAAGCTGTTGTTCCTCGGCATACACCGGTGAACAGGTAAGGAGATAGGCGACGGCATAAATAAAGATTGTTTTTTTCATGATTTACCTTTTCCCGTTATACCCTCAGGTAACGATGTGTAGAAACTACCTTTCAGCGGACAACCACTTTGTTATGCACTCGCTCTGGTGGTTTTGTTCTGTCATATTCCTAGATCAAGCACAGGAAAAGGGACAAGCACAGGAAAAGGGACAGGCTACTTTTTCTCCCCCCTCCTCAGCTGAACTTCAAAAAGTAGCCTGTCCCCTTTTCCGTGTCGAGTACGTTAAAGCAAATTTATAATATTTTTCTGAGCTATCTATCCAGCTTTTGCATGCCGCCGCGAATCAACCGATTTTGCTCAATTTACCACCAAACCCTACCATATAGGCCCACGCTAACAAAGCCTAATTTGCTGCTTAACTTTCCGGAATTTCGAAAAGTTACTACATATAGTAACCTCGGGAAAATCTTTTTGGCAGATGGGAGAGGTGATGTGGACGGAGACCTTGGGGGGGATTGCCTTGCAGGCGGTGTCGGCGGCGCTGCCGACAAGCTGGGGAGGATTGTCGTCAGCAGCGCCGCCGTGATGACCGGGACAGTGAAGAGGTGTTATGTTCGCCGTTACGCCTGCCGCTCTTTCAGGTGCTGCTCGTAAAGGGCGTAATTGGCCTTGAGGATGGCGGGAATGGACAGTTCGTAGGGACAGCGCTTGCTGCAGGCGCCGCAGTCGGTGCAGCCCGGCACCGTCTCCATCACTTTCCGGCAGAACTCGACGGCCACCGGTGGCGACATCCGGGCGGCGACGATCGGGTAGCCCATCGCCGGGGTGATCATGACCCCCTGCGGGCAGGGCTGGCAGTATTCGCAGCGCCGGCAGAACCGCTTGCCCAACTCGCGGCGATAGTTGTCCATGATGTCGCGGTCACGGTCGGTGATGACGTTGGGCTGCTCGTACAGCGCCAGCACCTCGTCCACCTGGGCGCACGATTCGAAACCGGGGATCGGGATGATCCCGGCGTGGGCGCGGAGATATTTGAAGGCGATGGCGGCATTGTCGAGCACCCCGCCGCCGAACGGCTTCATGCAGATGAAGGCCATTCCCCCCTCCCGCGCGGCGCCGAGCAGTTCGTCCTTCGCCCCTTCCTCGATCAGGTTGAAGGGGAACTGGATGGTGGCGAACAGCCCGCTGCGCACCAGCTTCAGGGCCATCTCCAGACTGTGCGAGGTGACGCCGATGTGCCGGACCTTGCCGGCGGCCTTGGCTTTCAGCACCGCCTCCAGCGCGCCGCCCGGCCCGGTGACTTCCTGCCAGTCCTTTTCCTGGGCGATCTGGTGCAACTGGTAGAGGTCGAGGTAATCGGTCCGGAGCATCCGCAGGCTGTTTTCCAGATGCCCCGTTACCCCCTCGGCGCTTCGCAGCAGGCTCTTGGTGGCGAGAACGACCTTGTCGCGCATGCCGGCAAAGGCCTGGCCCATTTTTTCTTCACTGTCGCGGTAGGCGTTGGCGGTGTCGAAGAAGGTGATGCCCCGGTCGAAGGCGTGGCGGAGCACCCGGATCGCCTCGTCGTTGTCCAGGCGGATGATCGGGATGCAGCCGAAGCCGCATTCGGAAACAATCAGGCCGGTCCGGCCAAGTTGCAGATAGTTCATTTCGTTACCTCTCTCATTCGTCTCCCCTTGACCCGCCGTCAGAACGGTCGGCCGGGAGGTCGGTCAGGATTCGGCAGCTATTCTTGCGGCCTGTAGCACCAGCCGGGCGCCGAGCTCCGCCGCCTTCAGGCACTCTTCGGGGAAGGCGGCGCGGTACCGTGCCCGCCGCTCTGCCGGGTCGAAGTAGTCGAAGACGACCTTGTCGTAATCCTCGAACTGGAGGGTTTCACAGGCGCAGAGCGTTTCTGCCCGGCCGAAAATCCGGGCCAGGTACTGCTCGTTGGCGCCGAAATGGATCGGGTAGTGGTACTCCTGCATTAGTTCTGCCGAGACGTTCATGGTGTAGATGAACGCCGTGGGGATCTTCCGGGGGAAGAGCGAGCCGGGCGGGCGGCTGTAGGTCAGGTAGGGGAAAAGGAGCCGTTCCATAAAGGAGCGCATCTCGCCGGTCACCGTGCCGAAATAGACCGGCGAGCCGAGGATGAATGCGTCGGCCGCGGCGAGGCGGGCCAACAGCGGGGTCAGGTCGTCGTTCATGGCGCAGCGGCCGTAACTCGCTCCCCCTTTGAGCTTGCAGGCGAAGCAGCTCGTGCACCCCTTGAAATCCAGGTCGTAGAGATGGATCAGCTCCGTTGCCGCCCCCTGCGCCACCGCGCCTTCGAGGGCGTTGTCGAGGAGGGTGGCGGTATTCCATTTCTTGCGCGGGCTGCCATTGATGGCAATGACGTTCATGCGGGTCCTCCGGGTAAAATTTCATTCGCAAAAATAATGGCATGGGGCAACGCTGTTTAACCGTTGCTCGATCTTTCCCCGGCAGCGGCCGGCGGCGCTATCGGTTGATAAAGCCGATCATGCTCGCCGGGTACCGTTCGCCGGCCACCGCGTCCCGAGGGATGACGGCGGCGATCTCGGCCAGGTCGTCCGCCGTCAGTTCGAGCTGTGCCGCGGCGACGTTCTCCTCCAGGTATTTGATCCGCTTGGTGCCGGGGATCGGCACGATGTCGTCTCCCTGGGCCATGACCCAGGCGAGGGCCAGCTGCCCCGCCGTTGCTCCCTTGCGGCCGGCCAGTTCGGTGACCTTCGCAACCAGCTGCAGATTTTTAGCGAAGTTCTCCCCCTGGAAGCGGGGCGACTGGCGCCGGTAGTCGTCGGGGGCGAAATCATCGCAGCTTTTCAGCTGGCCGGTGAGGAAGCCGCGGCCGAGCGGGCTGTAGGGGACGAAGCCGATCCCCAGCTCGCGGAGGGTCGGCAGGAGGGATTCCTCCGGCTCCCGGCTCCAGAGGGAGTACTCGGTCTGGAGGGCGCTGATCGGGTGAACGGCGTGGGCGCGGCGGATGGTCTGCGGCGCCGCTTCGGAAAGGCCGAGGAAGAGCGCTTTCCCCTCGCGGACCAGTTCGGCCATCGCGCCGACCGTCTCTTCGATCGGTACCTCGCTGTCGACGCGATGCTGATAGTAGAGGTCGATATGGTCGGTGCCGAGACGTTTCAGCGATGCCTCGCAGGCGGCCCGGACGTATTCCGGTCGGCCGCAGATGCCGGTGACCGGAGCCCAGCCGCCGTTCGGTCCCGGGCTGGCGCTCCGGACCATGCCGAACTTGGTGGCAACGATCGCCCCGGCGCGGCGCCCCTTGAGCGCCCGGCCGAGCAGTTCCTCGTTGGTGAACGGGCCGTACATGTCCGAGGTGTCGAAGAAGTTGACCCCGAGCTCCAGGGCGCGATGAATAGTTGCCACTGCCTCCCGCTCGTCCCGTTGGCCGTAGAAGTCCGACATCCCCATGCATCCCAGTCCCTGGGCTGAAACGATCAGCCCCTGGCTGCCGAGTTTGCGCTGCTGCATTGCTGTTCTCCCTTGTTCGCTCGGCCGTTTGTCGCCGTGCCGTTGTGACAGGCAGGCAAGGCCGGTACTGTCCGGACAGGATAGGCCGGAAGGGCGGTGAGTTCAATAGCCGTTCCTGCCGAAGAATTGCCCGTTTCTGTCGACGACCGGAAAATATTCGCAGTTTCTTGCTGAAATCTGCTACGTTACTTCCTGTTAACGGAATTCTGCGGAGCGGTGGAGGTGCCGACCATGGACAGCGGGACAATGGAATTGATGCAGCGCGAACGCGTGGCCGAATTGCTCGGCATGCTGGCGGTGACTGAGGGGGTTTCCCCGTCGCGGCTCGATGGGGTCCGTTTCGTCCGGGCCAGCCGGTCGAAGCTGCGGGTGCCGATCGTCTACGAGCCGAGCATCATCATCGTCGGCCAGGGGCGAAAACGGGTCTATCTCGGTGACCAGTGCTATATCTATGACCCCTACAACTACCTGGTCCTCTCCGTGCCGCTCCCCCTCGAATGCGAAACGGAAGCTACCCCGGAGAAACCGCTTCTGGCGATCTCGATCAAGGTCGATCCGGTGATGCTCGGAGAGCTTCTGATGGAGATGGATGAAGGAGGGGAGGTGCCGGGGACGGTCTGCGGCATCTACTCGACGGCACTGACCGACGAACTGGCCAGCGCCACCATCCGGCTGCTGGAATGTCTCCGTTCGCCGATCGAGAGCCGGGTCCTCGGTCCGCAGCTCGTCCGGGAGATCACTTTCCGGGTGCTGCGCGGCGAACAGGGGGGGGCGCTGCGCGCCGTGGCGGCCCGGCACAGCCGCTTCGGCCAGATTGCCCGGGTATTGCGCCGGGTCCACCAGGAGTACCACCGGGAGCTGGATGTGGAAACCCTGGCGCGAGAGGCAAACATGAGCGTCTCGACCTTCCACCACAATTTCAAGGCGGTCACTGCCACCTCGCCGCTGCAGTATCTGAAAAGCATCCGGCTGCACAAGGCGCGGCTGCTGATGGTCCAGGACGGGCTCAACGCCAGTATCGTCGCCGAACGGGTCGGCTACCTGAGCGCCTCGCAGTTCAGTCGGGATTACAAACGGTTCTTCGGCAGCAGCCCGGTCAGGGAAACCCGGGAGATGCGCTTGCTGCGGGAAGAGCCGTGAGCTGACAGCCACGTCCGCCAGCCGCATCGCGGCGGATGCGGCATCGCCTCGCGTCGCCGGGCCGATTTTTTCATTCCCTTTCCGGGAACACTCTGTTAAAGAAGAGCATTATGGCTAAAGCGCTTGCCACTGTCCTGACCATTCTCGCCTTCGCTGTTTCAGCCGTGCCGGCCGTGGCGGCGGAAAAAATCGAAGATCCCGCCTCCTGCCAGGCGTGCGGGATGAGCCGGGCCGCCAGCGCCCGCAACCGGCTGCTCATCGCCTATGCCGACGGGACGACCATCGGCACCTGCAGCCTCCATTGCGCCGCCACGCTGATGCGGGTGAATAACGCCAGGCTGATCGCCTCGATCAAGGTGGCCGATTACACTACCGGCCGGCTGATCGACGCCCGCACGGCGAGCTGGGTGATCGGCAGCAGGAAGAGCGGCGTGATGTCCAGCGCCGCCAAGCTGGCTTTCGCCAGCCGGCAGGAAGCACAATCCTTTGTCGAGCGCACCGGCGGTGTGATCACCACCTTTGACCAGGCATTGAACCTGGCGCGGATGGAAGGGGTCCTCGACCACAAACCGTGACCGTGCTCTTCCCGCCGGGCCGCTTTGGCCGCATCGGCACGTCAAACGGCGCTCTTCCCCCCCGCCAGGGTGAAGTAGAAGGTCGCGCCGCTGCCCGTTTTCCCTTCCGCCCAGACCTCGCCACCATGGCGGCGGATGATCCGCTGGACCGTCGCCAGCCCGATGCCGATCCCCGGGAAATCCTCCTCCCGGTGTAGCCGCTGGAACGGCTTGAACAGCTTGCCCGCGTAGTCCATCTCGAAACCAACCCCGTTATCCCGCACAAAATAGACCCGTCGGCCGTCGGTTTCCCTCATCCCGAACTCGATACGTGCCGCTGCTTCCCTTGCCGTGTATTTCCTGGCGTTGCTGAGCAGGTTGTCCAATACTGCCCGCATCAGTTCGGGATCGGCCTGGACGACGATGCCGTCCTCGATCTCGACCCTGACCCGCCGCTCGGGTTGCGACTTGACGAAATCGGCGAAGATTTCCCGCGCCAGGTCGGAGAGGTTGACCGGCAGGAGATTGATCTTGTTGAGCGTCATTCGCGACAGGTTGAGCAGGGCGTCGACCAGGTTGTCCATTTTGACCGCCGCCCGGCTGATCCGGTGGAGAATCTCCCGGTCAGCCTCGTCGAGCTTGTCGGCGCACTCTTCTTCGAGCATCCGGCTGAAGCCGTTCAGGTGGCGGAGCGGGGCGCGGAGGTCGTGGGAAACCGAGTAGTTGAACGCCTCCAGTTCCCGGTTTGCGGCTTCGAGCTGGGCGGTCCGCTCCTGAACCCGCTGTTCAAGGCCTTCGTTGAGCCGGCGGATCTCTTCTCCGGCCCGCTTCCGCTCCGTGACGTCCTCTACCATGTCGATTGTGTATCCCTGTAAGCCGTTCATTGATTCGAGCGTGGTGACAGTAAGGTTCCCCCAGAGAGTCGAACCGTCCCGGCGGAAATAGCGCTTTTCCATCCGAAAGACATGTTCGCCGCGGGAGATGGCCTCGTGGATGCGGCGCACCGTGGCCTCTTCGTCGGCCGGATGGCTGATCTCGGCGATCTGTCGGCCAACCAGTTCGTTGCGCGGGTAGTCGAGAATCCGTTCCATCGCCCGGTTGCAATGGATGATCCGCCGCTGTTCATCGGCCAGTATGATGCCGATACCCGCCTCCTTGAAAATGGCGCGAAATTTCTGCTCGCTCTGGCGCAGTTCGGCGGTCTGTTCGGCGACCCGCTGTTCCAGCGACTCGTTAAGCGATTGCAGCTCCTGGATGTTTCCCCGCAGCGTCGTTGTCATCTGGCGAACCGTGCCGATCAGCCGGCTGATCTCGCGGATGCCGCTTGTCGGCCACACGACCGTCGGGTGCAGGGTCAGATCCCCGGTGACGGTGGCGGAAATCCGGTCGAGTTCGACCACCGGCTTGACGATCGCGGCACTGGCTGCCTGGGCGACGGCCACGGCGAAGATGACGAGAATGAAGACCAGGGCGAGCCACCGGCTGGCGTCATGGTAGAGGGTGTTCTGGTACTGTTTCATCGGCATGCTGACGACGATCGTCCAGGGAACGGCGGCGTTGAGGGGTGAATCCATGCCGAAGCGGGCTTCTTGCGCGCGGTACAGCGGATTCACTCCTGCAGCGGGGACGACTTCGTAAACCGCATTGGCCAGCCAGTGAAATTCGCCGCCACGGCGCGGCTCCAGATGTTTCATGATCGGCATGGCCGGATCGGTGCTGGCGATCACCTGCCCCTTGCGATCGAGGAGGGAGATGTCCACGGCACGGTTCTGGGCGACGATCCGCAACAGTCGGGCGAGTCGCGCGGTGTCGACTATCCCGGCGCAGTAACCGCGGAACTTCCCGTTGATGACGATCGGCGTGAAGAGTGCCAGGCGAGGGGTCCGGGTGACGAGTCCGTAATCGATGTCGGAGACGACCGGCAACAGCGTCTTTTCCAGCAGCTGACGATAGGGGTGGCGTGAATAATCCTTGCCGATATTGGAGTGGCCGGCAGTGTCCAGCGCTGGCGAGAACGCCACCGAAACGGCCTTCGTATTCTGGATGGAGGTGGCGATAAAATCGGGGGATGTCTTGTTGAGCAGCTCAGTGTACCACTGGACCTGCCTGGCGGGTGTACGCGCCGGGTCTCCGACCAGGGTTGCCAGAGTTGAGAGCCGCTCGATCCGTTCGTTGAGCCAGGTTTCGATCGTTGCGCGGGCGATGCCGGTACAGGCGTTCAGCCGCCTTTCGACCTGCAGTTCCTCCTGGGCCTCTTTCTGGTGCAGGTTCACCAGGCTGAATGATGTTCCCTGAATGAGAATGGCGGCGACCATAATGATCACCAGCACCTGGTGCATGGCGGGCGAGGGGAGTTCCCGCGACTGCCTGAAGAAGGGTACAAGAGTGGCCAGATAGAGGAGGAAGGCGGCGGCGAGGACGTTAAAAATGCCGTTGATCCCTTGCTTGAGCGTCATCAGGATGGCCAGTGGCAGTGCAGCGTGGAGCAGGAAGCGACTGTAGAGGAAGACGAGCGGCATGCCGATGGCAAGCCAGTAGCCGGTGTCGAGCAGGACTATGTTCCGGGTGCGGCGCAGCAACCGGCCGACGAACAGAACCTCGCCCAGCAGGATCAGGTACAGCCAGGGGTGGTGCCAGAAGATGAGTGTATAACTGCCGGCGATGGCGGCTGCCAGCAGCCCGGCCGGCACCCCGTAGAGAAGCAGGGCCAGCATGACGAACAGTGAGCCGAAAAGGATGTGAATGTTGAAAACCAGCGGGACGCCGAACCAGTTCCCGGCAAAGCCGAGGATGCCGAACACGACCGCGGTAAGGATCGTTGTGCGACGCGCATTCCGGGTGACGAGCATGAGTGGGTGCCCCCTCATACCTGCTGGAGAAGTAGGTGTGTTACCCTCATGGTGCGGCTGCGTAATAGTAGACCAATCGGCAGTGGCTGGCAATAAAAAGTATTAGGAGGGTGTTGCCGGCAACGCGGCGAGCGGCCCGGTCTCGCACCGCGGGCAAGTCGCCGGCTTGCCGATGGACAGCGGGCAATTTTGTGCGAGACTTCACTTACGGGGGTACGGCCGTCCCGGGGGAAGGAGTGACTCATGGCGGGAACGTCGATCTGGAAGGGGGCCATCCGGTTCGGGGCGCTGGAGGTCCCGGTGAAGTTGCATGCGGCGGTGAAGGAGGAGCGGCTCCAGTTTCACCTGCTGCACAAACGGGATCTGCGCCGATTGCATCAGCAATTGATCTGTACCTACGAGAAAATACCGGTGCCGGTGGCGGCCCAGACCAAGGGGTTCGAGGTCGAAGAGGGTAAGTACCTGCTTATCGACCCGGCGGAGCTGGATGAGCTGTCTCCCGAGAGCAGCCGGCAGATCGAGGTCCACGAGTTTGTCGGCGCCGGGCAGCTTGCGCCGCAGTTCCTCGACCACGTCTACTACCTGGAGCCGGATTCGGAGCTGCCCGGCTACCGGGAACTGGCGGCGGCGCTGGCCGCGCTGGCGGTGGCGGGAATCTGCAGCTGGACCATGCGCAAGCATTCCTATCTCGGGGCGCTTCAGGCGAGCGGGCCGCTCTTGCGGCTCACCACCCTTCGTTATGCCGATGAACTGATCGCCGTGGCGTCGCTCGGGCTGGCAGAGATCTCGGTCAATGAAAAGGAACTGGAGATCGGCTGCCAGCTGATCAATCAGCTGACGGCACCGTTCCGGCCGGAAAAGTTCGTCGATGAGCATCAACAAAAACTGCGGGCGCTGATCGAACAGAAGGCCCGCGGCGAAAAGATTACCGTTTTGCGCCCCCGGCTGCTGGAGCCGACGGCGCCGGACCAGCTGCTGCAGGCACTGGAAGCCAGTCTGCAGAAGGTCGCCTGACCGGGAGGAGAGCCGATGGCCCCACAGGGAATCTGGAGTGGCACAGTCAGTTTCAGTCTGGTGGCGATTCCGGTGCAGCTGGTCAGGGCGGTCTCCCCCGGCCGGATTTCGTTTCGCCTGCTGCACGACGCCGATTATGCGCCCTTGGCGCGGCAGATGTTCTGCCCGGAGCGGGAAGAAGCTGCGGTCCCCGCGGAGGAGATCGCCAGAGGGTACGAAATTGCCCCTGACCGCTACATCCCGCTCACCGACGAGGAACTGGCGTCGGTCACCCCCGAACGGAGCCGTACCATCGAAATCGTCGAGTTCATCGACCTGGCCGAGCTGGACCCGCTCTATTTCGATCACCCTTATTATCTCGTCCCGCTGAAGGGGGGCGAAAAGTCCTACCGGCTGCTGGCCGAGGTGCTGCAGCGGACCAACCGGGCCGGGCTGGCGAAATTCGTCCTTGTCGAGCGAGAGTATCTGGTGGCGGTTACCGGCCACGGCGGCGCGCTGACTGTCACTACCCTCCATTATCCCGGCGAGATCCTGCCGGCGGCCGGGTCGGCGCCCCGCGAGGCGGTGAGCGATGCGAAACTGCAGGAGCGGATGCAGGAGGCCATCGCCCGGCTGACGACCGACTTCGCGCCGGGAAAATACGCGGACGAGCGGCGGGAGAAACTCCTGGCGCTTTTGCGACGGAAGGCGGCGGAACAGGCGCCGGTGACCGCGCCGGTCAGCGGTGAAGAGGAGGCTGAAGGGCCGCCCGATCTGGTTACGGCGCTGGAGGAAGCGATGCGCGACATGAAGAGGGTCCGGTGAGCCGGCAGTTCGTCGAGATCGCCGGTCGACGGCTGTCGCTCTCCAATCTGGAGAAGACGCTCTATCCTGCTGCCGGCTTTACCAAGGCGCATGTTCTGGAATATTACCGCCGGTTGGCGGCGTTCATCATCCCCCATCTGCGCGACCGGGCGCTGACCCTGAAACGCTATCCGGACGGGGTGGCGGAGGAGTTCTTCTTCGAGAAGCGCTGCCCGCCCCACCACCCGGAGTGGGTGGCGACGGCCGAGGTCGGCGGCGCTGGCGGCGAGCGGCTGACGGCCTGTCTGGTCAACGACCCGGCAACGCTGATCTGGGTGGCGAACCTCGCCTGTCTCGAACTCCACGTCCCGCTGGCCCGGGTCGGCTCGCCCGAGACGCCCGATTCCCTGGTCTTCGACCTGGACCCGGGCGATGGGGCGGATGTCCTGGACTGCGCCCGGTTAGCGCTGCTCCTGCGCGAACTCCTTGCCCGGCTGGGACTTGTCGGCTGGGTGAAGACCTCAGGGCAGAAAGGGCTGCACCTGTTCGTCCCGCTGAACCGGCCGGAGGCGACCTTTGCCGCGACCCGGACCTTTTCGAAGACGGTGGCGGAAATCCTGCAGAAACATTATCCGGAGCTGGTCACCGCCAAAATGGCCAAGGAGCAGCGGCAGGGGCGGGTGTTCATCAACTGGTCGCAGAACGATCCGACGAAGACGATGATCGCGGTCTATTCGCTGCGCGCCCGGGAAGAACCATTTGTCGCCACGCCGCTGACCTGGCGGGAGCTGGAGACGCTGGCAAAGGAGGGGAACCCGGCCCGCTTCCTCTTCAGCCCGGCGGCGGTGATGCGGCGCGTCGGGGGTGAGGGGGACCTGTTCGGCGAGATGTTGGTGAAACAGCAAAAACTGCCGCATCTTTGATGGCGTGCGCCCGTCTTTACGCCCTCTTCAGCCGGTCTTCGGTCGCGCAATCCTCGATGTAGTGCTGCTACGCCTGCGGCTTTGCTTGTCAGACCGACCAACTCCGGCGCAAATCCGGACGCGCGAGATGCCCGGGGAGCGTGGGGAAAGGACTCTTGCCTGCGATGGACCTGAAGGAATACGCCGCCAAAAGGAAGTTCGGCGTGACGCCTGAACCGGCACCGGGACCGGCGCCGGCGGCGGACGAGCTCGTCTTCGTCGTCCACAAGCATGCCGCCCGGGCTCTCCATTACGATCTCCGGCTGGAGCTGGACGGGGTGCTGAAGAGCTGGGCGATTCCCAGGGGGCCGTCGCTCGATCCCGCCGTGAAGCGGCTGGCGGTGATGGTGGAAGACCACCCGTTCGCCTACCGTGAGTTCGAAGGGGTGATCCCGGAGGGAAATTACGGTGCCGGCAGTGTGATCATCTGGGACCGGGGGAGTTACCGCCACCCCGCCGCCCGGGACCGGGCAGCGGGTGAACGGCTGCTGCGAGAGGGTCTGGCCAAGGGAGATCTGAAATTCATCCTGGAAGGGGAAAAACTGCGGGGCGAATTCGCCCTGGTAAAGACGGGGCGGGATGACAGGTCGTGGCTGCTGTTGAAGAAACGGGACCGCTACGCGACTGGCGACGACGTGCTTGCCGACAATCGCTCGGTGGTTTCCGCCCGCACCCTGGAGGAGGTGTTTGCCGGCCAGCCGGCGGCGCGTGACGGCGAGCGGAAGATCGAGCGGCTCCGCCTCCGGGAGGCGCTGGAAAGCGAGACGCTGCATGGGGCGCCGCTCGCCGCGCAGCCCCATGCCGTCAAACCGATGCTGGCGACGTCGGTGCGGGAGACGTTCGATGACCCGGCGTGGCTGTTCGAGGTGAAATGGGACGGCTACCGGGCGATCGCCGAGCTGCGGGATGGCGCCGTCAGCCTCTATTCGCGCAACCTGCTGCCGCTGAACGAGCGCTATCCGCTGCTGGTGGAAGAGTTGCGCCACATAGGGGTCGAAGCGGTGCTGGACGGTGAGATCGTGGTCGTCGATGAGCGGGGCGAACCCGATTTTCAGCTGTTGCAGAATTACCGGCAACGCGGTGGCGGCCATCTCCTCTATTACGTGTTCGACCTCCTCCACCTCCAGGGACACGACCTGACCGGATTGCCGCTCGTCGAGCGAAAAGAGTTGCTGAAAAGGATTCTCCCGGCGTTGCCGCACCTCCGCTTCAGCGACCACGTCGTGAGGGAGGGGAAGCTGTTCTTTCAGGTGGTCCGGGAGCGGGGCCTGGAGGGAATTATCGCCAAGCACGCCCGGAGCGCCTACCGGCCGGGGAGCCGGAGCCGGCAGTGGCTGAAAGTGAAAAGCCGGCCGACCCAGGAGGGGGTGATTGCCGGCTTCACCGCCCCCCGCGGCGGGCGAAGGGATTTCGGCACCCTGGTCCTCGGGGTGTACGAGGGGGGCGAACTGGTCTTCATTGGCCACGCGGGCGGGGGCTTCACGGCGCGGGAACTGCGGGATGTCCGGACACGGCTGGCGCCATTGATCCGCCCCGACTGCCCGTTCCGGGTCGTGCCGCCGACCAATGCCCCGGTCACCTGGGTGGAGCCGGCGCTGGTCTGCGAGGTTGCCCTGGCCGGCTGGACCGGCGATGGGGTCATGCGTCAGCCGGTGTTCCTCCGGTTGCGTGAGGATAAATCGGCCGACGAGGTGGTGCGGGAGAGCGGCGAGGGAGGGGCATCATGAAGCTGTATGTCGGGACGAGCGGCTACGCCTACCAGGAGTGGAAGGGGATTTTCTATCCGGAAAAGATTTCGCCCAAGCAGATGCTCCATTATTACGGCGAGCGCCTCAACGCGGTGGAGATCAACTATACGTTTCACCATATGCCGACGGAGCGGGTGCTTGCCCCGTGGGCGGATCAGGTGCCCGACGATTTCGCCTTCGCCCTCAAGGCACCCCAGGTGATCACCCATTTGAAGCAGCTCCATAATGTGGCAGAGGAGGCCGACTACTTTTTCCGGACCCTGAAGGTGCTCGGCAACAAGCTCGGACCGGCCCTGTTCCAGTTCCCGAAGAGCTTCCACGCCAGGACGAAGCGGCCGGCGCTGGAGGAGTTCCTGACGCTGATCCCCGACGGCGTTCACTGTGCCTTCGACTTCCGCAGCCCGAGCTGGCTTGAAGCGGGGGTGGCCGACCTCTTGCGCGACAAGGGGTGCAGCCTCTGCCTCGAAGAGATGGATGAAGCCCCGACGCCGGAGATCGTCGGCACCGCCTCCTGGGGATACCTGCGGCTGCGGCGTTCCCGCTATGGCGATGCCGAGCTGCTCCACTGGCTGGAGCGGATTCGCGGCCAGGACTGGGAGACGGCCTTCGTCTTCTTCAAACACGAGGAGGAAGGCCCCGGGCCGATCGTCGGTCCCGAACCGGCGCTCCGTTTCCGGGCGCTGGCCGGATGACCGCCGTTCTCCTGTCCGCTGCTCTTTGCGCCGTTGGGCGCCAACCGTTGGCGGGGCCATTTCTCCTCCCTGCTGGTGGAGGGCGCCGACCAGCCCCGCCGAAGTGATATCCCCTTGACGCTGATACCCCCTTGGGGTATATTGGGAGGGTAATATACCCTGGGGGGGTATTGTGAAGGGAGTGCCGATGAACAGTGAATCGCAAAAACGATTGACGGCGCGGGTCAAGCGGATTGCCGGGCAGGTGACGGGGATCGAGCGGATGCTGGCGGAGCGGCGCTATTGTGTCGACATCCTGAACCAGATCGCCGCGGTTCGCTCGGCGCTGGACGCCTTGGGGGTCGAGCTGCTGACCCGGCATCTGGAGACCTGCGTGCTCGGCCACGGCAGCGGTTCGGAACACGAAAGCGCCGCACCGATGAGCCAGGAACAGCTGTTGGCCGAGGTCAAGACCGCTCTGGGGCGGTTTTTGAAATAACGGGAGAGCATCATGCAAAAAGCCACTTTTGCCGTCAGCGGCATGTCGTGCGTCAACTGCGCGGCGCGGATCGAAAAGGCGCTTGCCGAGCGGGCCGGGATTGCCCGGGCCGCCGTCAACTTCCCGATGGAAGAGCTGCTGGTCGAGTTCGACGAGGCTGTCGTCAGTCGCGAAGAGATCGAGGCGCAGGTCGTCAAACTCGGCTACGGCATCCGGGTCCGGGCGGGGGCCGGCGAGCTCCGCTTCGGCGTCAAGGGGCTGCACTGCGCTTCCTGTGTCAACAACCTGGAGAAACACCTGCTCGCTGCGCCGGGGGTGACGGCAGCGGTGGTGAACCTGGCCCAGGAATCGGCGCTGGTCCGCTTCGATCCGGCGGTCATCGGCCAGCCGGAGCTGTTCGCCGTGGTAACCGCCGCCGGCTACGAGCCGGTGCCGGCGGGGGCGGGAGAGGAAGACGAGGCGAAAGCCTATCGGAGCCAGCGCACCTGGTTCATCGTCAGCTTCGTCCTGGCGCTGCCGATCATGCTCACCATGGGGATGCATGGCAACCGGGCAGTGGGGTGGCTGAACCTGCTCCTCTCGACGACGGTCCAGTTCACCGCCGGCCTGATCTTCTACCGCGGCGCCTTCTATGCCCTGAAAAGCCGCAGCGCCAACATGGACGTGCTGGTGGCGCTCGGTACCTCCGCCGCCTACTTTTATTCGCTGTTCGCCTTCTTCGGCCTCTTCGGCGAGCACGGCAGTGAGGTGTTTTTCGAGACCTCGGCGATGCTGATCGCCTTCATCCGGCTCGGCAAGTACCTGGAGGCCCGGGCCCGCGGCAAGGCGGGCGAGGCGCTGAAAAAGCTGTTGAAGCTTCAGGCCGACAAGGCACGGCTGATCACTGCCGACGGCGAACAAGAGGTGCCGGCGTCGGCGGTGCGGGTCGGCGACCTGCTGCTGGTCCGGCCCGGCGAAACCGTGCCGACCGACGGCGAGATCGTCGACGGGACGGGGAGCCTTGACGAATCGATGGTCACCGGCGAGTCGGTACCGGTGGAAAAGGGGCCGGGCGACGCCGTCACCGGTGCCACCATCAACCGGACAGGCCTTTTGAAGGTTCGCGCCACCCGGGTCGGGGAGGAGACGCTCCTCGCCCAGATCGTCCGGATGGTCCAGGAGGCCCAGGCCGACAAAGCGCCGATCCAGCGTTTTGCCGACCGGGTTTCCGGGGTCTTCGTCCCGGTGGTGGTTACCCTGGCGCTGGCTACCTTCGCCCTCTGGTATCTCGTGCTCCATGAACCGTTCCTCTTTGCCTTCAAGCTTGCCATCGCCGTGGTGGTGATTGCCTGTCCCTGCGCCATGGGGCTGGCCACCCCGACCGCCATCATGGTCGGGAGCGGCGTCGGTCTGGCCCGCGGCATCCTGATCAAGCGGGGATCGGTGCTGGAGAATATCTCGCGGCTGCAGGCGATCCTCCTCGACAAGACCGGCACCCTGACCGAGGGGCGGCCGACGCTCACCGAGGTGGTTGCCGTGCCGGGCGTGGCGGAAGCCCGGCTGCTGGAGTGTCTTGCCGCAGCCGAAGCCCCGTCGACCCATCCGCTCGCCCAGGCGGTGGTTGAGGGGGCGGCGGCACGGGGGATCGTTGCCCCGGCGGTTGCCGAGTACCGGGAACAGGGGGGCTTCGGCGTCTCCTGTACCCTGGACGGGGTGCCGCTGGCGGCCGGCAGCGCCCGGTTGCTTGAAGAGGCGGGCATCGCCACGGCCCCGCTGGCTGATAGCGCGGCCCGCCTGGCCGGCGAAGGGAAATCGCTGGTCTACGCGGCGGCAGGCGGTGAGCTGCTCGGCCTGGCGGCGCTGGCCGACCGGCTGAAGCCCTCGTCGGCAATGGCCGTGGCCGAACTGCGCCGGCTCGGCATCACCACCTGCATGATCACTGGCGACCAGCGGGTGGTGGCCGAGGCGGTGGCGCAGCAGGCGGGGGTGGACGCCTTCGAGGCCGAGGTGCTCCCCGAGCGGAAGCAGCAGGTGGTGCAGGAGTACCAGGCCAAGGGGCTGTCGGTCGGCATGGTGGGAGACGGGATCAACGATGCCCCGGCCCTTGCCCGGGCCGACATCGGCATCGCTATCGGCAGCGGCACCGACGTGGCCAAGGAGACCGGCGACGTGATTCTGGTCCGCAACGACCTCCTCGACGTGGTCCGGGCGGTGCGGCTCGGCCGGGCAACGTTGGCCAAGATCAAGCAGAATCTTTTCTGGGCGCTCTTCTACAACATCCTCGGCATTCCGCTTGCCGCCGGGGCGCTCTACTATCCGTTCGGGATCACCCTCCGTCCCGAATTCGCCGGGCTGGCCATGGCCTTCTCCTCGGTGTCGGTGGTGACCAACTCGATCCTCTTGCGGCGGGTGGGCAAGCGGCTGTGATTCATAGTTCGGTCCTGGTTTGAACCTCCGGGTGCGGGGCGGGAAAGTTCCTTGTTGACATTCCCGTCCCCCATGCATATATTGTGCATATGCACAAAATAAACTCGGAGGATGCTCGCATGAAAATCTGTTTTCCGGTAGAAGAGAACAACGGTCTGGCCAGCCACGTTTACAACCATTTCGGCTCGGCAACGAAGTTTGTCCTGGTCGACACCGAAAGCGGCGACCTGCTCGCCATCGACAACAGCGACCAGCAGCATGCCCACGGCTCGTGCAACGCGCTCAAGGCGTTGGCCGGCAATCCGGTGGACGCGGTGGTGGTGGCCGGCATCGGTGGCGGCGCCCTCGCCATGCTCAACCGGGCCCGGGTCAGGGTGTTCACCGCCCAGGCGCCGACGGTGGGGGAAAACGTGGCGCTCTTCAAAAGCGGGGCGTTCCGGGAGATCGTGCCCCAGGGGTGCGGCGGGCATGGCCAGGGACACGGCTGCGCTCACTGAGCCGGTGGAAAGGGAGTTATGAGCGAACTGCGAACCGGGCGGCGGAAATATTACGACCTTTTCTCCCGTTACTACGACGCCTTTATCCGCCTCCATTCCGGGCGGGACGAGGACGATACCCGGGATTTCCTCGTTGGCGCGGCCCGGCTGGATGACCGGCGCGCCCCGCGGGTTCTCGACGTCTGCTGCGGGACGGGCTCGGTCGTGCTGGCCTTTGCCGACCGCTACCCCGATGCCCTGGCAGTCGGTTACGATTTTTCCCGCGGCATGCTGAACAAGGCCCGGGAGAAAGATGGCGCCGACCGGGTGGTGTTCGTCGAGGGGGATGCGGCGGCGCTCCCCTTTGCCGATGACAGTTTCGACGTGGTGACCTGCTCCCATGCGCTGTACGAACTGAAGGGGGAGGCGCGGCGCAAGGCCCTCGCGGAGATGCGGCGGGTGGTTTCCCCCGCCGGTCGGGTGCTGATCATGGAACACGAAATCCCGCGTCATCCTGTCATCAGGCTGCTGTTCAACATTCGGATGCTCTCGATGGGGTCGGCAGATGCGCACGAATTCGTCAAGGCGGGGTTGACGCCGTACCGGACGATCTTTTCGCAGGTCGAACTGAGCCATTCCCGGACCGGCAAAAGCAAGCTGATGAGCTGTCAGAAATAACCGCATCGTCTGCTGTCTGTCAGGTTGCCGGCTCCATGCCGTAGGCCGACCGGGGCCGGTGCACGGGCCGTCCCGTCGGGGACGGCGGAAAGGAGCAAGCACATGCCAGGTGGTGACAGAACGGGACCGCAAGGATTGGGCCCGCGCTCGGGCGGAGCGCGCGGCCGGTGTACGGGGGGCGATGCTCCGGGGGATGGAGGAAGGCGCGGCGGTCAAGCCGGCACGGCTTCTTCCTGCCGCATGCAGAACTCGCCGGTCAACGGCAGGAAGGAGCATCATGGATCCATTCGAAAAACTGAGAAATGTCGTGATGAGACAGAGTCTTGAGGGGGATTTTCCCGACTGGCTGCTCGAGGATGTGTTGAGCATTGCCGATGCGCCGGAGAGTTATGGCGCAGTCGTGCCCCTTGTCGAGCAACTCATCGACCAGATCGGGGAATTCGACCCCTTTGCCGGTGTCGGCTGTTTCCCGGCCGCCGTCGGCATCGAGCAGATCCAAGCGACGGTGCAGCGGATCAAGCGGCACTGAAATCCCGTGCCGGTCGCGTGCCCGGCGCTCTTTGGCCGTTGCCGCGTGTTGTCGGCGACGACAAGGTAACTCGCTTCGCACACTGTTTCACCGTGGCCCGCCACCGTAACTACAACGGTGCGGGCCTTTTTGTTTTTTTAGGCAATTTTTTTTGGTGCTGCGGTAACCTACAGCGGCAGCCTGAGCTGCGAGCGGGGGATCGTCTCGCTCGGCGATAGCGGCGGGGAAGTAGTTGCCAAGTGCGGCCCGCCGTCCTTTACGACCCGGCGCGAGGAAAAGCGGGTCAGCGACGCCGCGAAAGTGGCGCGTGACCGGACCGTTACCGAGGTTACCGTCGACGACTGGACCTTTAATTTCGGCCCGGACCGGTTCCAGTACCGGCTGCTGCTGGAAGATGGCCGGGTGACGCGGATCGAGAGCCTCGATTACGGGTATTGATTTGTTATATGAGCGTGCTCATTTACTGGTTGCATTTACCGGTGGCGGATGTTAAAGTGAGCGCGCTCATTTAGACGGAGAGACCCCATGCGCATCAGCGAACAGACCAAGCAGGAAACCCGGAGCCGCATCCTGGAAAAGGCGACGGAGCTTTTCATTACCCGCGGCTTCGACGAGTGCACCACCCGAGATGTCGCCGTGGCCGCAGGGCTCGCTGCCGGTACCCTTTTTAACTATTTCCCCAGCAAGGAAACCCTGGCGATGACCCTGGTTGCCGAAGCCCTCAGCGGGGGGACAGAAGATTTCCAGCGGCGTCGTACCGGCACGGAGGAGCTGGCCGAGGAGCTCTTTCTCTTCATCTCTTCCGGGCTCAGGCGGCTGCGACCGTTGCGCTCTTTTCTCGGTCCGGTGCTGGAGCGTTCCATGAGTCCGTTCCCCCGCAAGACCGTCTGCCCGGAAGGGGAGGCGGCTCATCAGGAACATCTGGCCGCCGTGCAGCAGATCATCGCCCGGCACGGTTTCACCGAGGCACCCGATTACGTGGCGATGACCATTTACTGGTCGCTCTATCTCGGCATTCTCGCCTTCTGGGCTCATGATGAGTCGCCCCATCAGCAGGCGACCCTGGCGCTCGTTGACTATGCAATCCGCACGTTCGTCCAGGTGATTTCCGGCACGGCAGCGGAAACGGGAGGGAACCATGCAGAGAGATCGTGAAGAGAGCGCTGACGTGTGGTGCCCTGACTTCCTTGCCGGCAGCCTTGCAGGCGGAGCGGATGGCGGGCGGGGCAGAGACCGCCTGGCGGAACGTCTTGCCGGAATCTCCGCCAGAAAGGTGCCGGCAAGTTCCTTTTCCCGCTTGTGGCTGCTCGGCTCACTGCACGCCAAGGTTGCCGCCGGCTACTTCGTCTGCTGGCTCCGCAGCCGTTTTGCCGACGCCGGTGAAAAAGAGCGGCTGAAAAACGAGGCCAACCTCTCTGCTGCGCTGCAGTTGCTCGGTACAATGGGGTACCTGCGCGGTGCGGTAATGAAGATCGGCCAGATGCTGGCAACACTCCCCGAAGTCGTCCCGGATGAATTCGCCCGGGTGCTGGCCTCGCTGCAGTTCGAGGCGCCGCCGATGCATTATGCGTTGATCCGGGAGGTTTTTCTCGATGAGTTCGGCCGGGAGCCCGAGGAACTGTTCGCTTCATTCGAGCGGCGGGCCTTTGCCGCCGCCTCGCTGGGGCAGGTGCACCGCGCCAGGCTTCATTCCGGTGAAGAGGTGGCGGTGAAGATTCAGTATCCGGATATTGCCCGGACTATCCGCGCCGATCTGCGTACACTGCGCCTGCTCCTCCAGCCGATGTGCATGACCGGGGACTGGCCGAACCAACTGGCAAAGTTGGCGGATATCGAGCGGATGCTGCTCATGGAGACCGACTATGAACAGGAAGCCCGCTTTGGTCGGGAAATCCGCCGGCATTTCACGGCCAACGACCGGGTGGTTATCCCGCGCATCTATGATGAATATTCCACCCGGCGGGTCCTGACCGCCGACTACCTGCCTGGCCTGCACCTGGAGCAGTTTCTTGCTACCGGGCCGAGCCGGGAGTTACGCGACCATTTCACCCGGCTGATCACCGTCGCGACCATGCGGCTGATGTATCGGGCACACTGGATTCTGGCCGACCCGAACCCAGGTAATTATATATTTATGGCGGATGGCCGTCTCGGACTCATTGATTTCGGCTGTACGCGGGTCATTACCGATGATGAGTGGCGTCTTCAACGCGCCTTTGAAGATGCTGTCATCAATCGGGACGAGGCGGAAATGGATCGGGTAATTGCCAAAGCCTGCCTGTATGACGATCCGGCGGAGATGGAGCCGGAGCGGCTGGCGGCGGTCGGGCAGGGTGCCCGCTGGCAGATGGAGCCGTGGCTGACCGAAGGTCTGTTCGATTTCGGTGACAGGGAGTTTTATCGCCGGGGCATCGCTTTGTTCCTCGACGTCATGCGCAAAGGCTATACCCGGGGGAAGCCGCTGTATCTCTGGACCAACCGCTTTGTCCTGGGGGCGCGGGCCATGGTCTTTCGCCTTGAGGGGCGTTGCGAGTTCCGGAAGATCTACGATGAAGAGTTGGCCGGGGCGAGGGAAGGCTGAGCCTGTTTCTCCGGCAACGAGTTCGTCGGAGGCAATGTATCGGGAGGTGACGGGTGTGTGAATTCTGTCTGAAGCATGGCGAAGGGGAAAAGTGGTACCTGCAGGCCAGGAATTACTCGGAGGACCTGCTGAGCGACCTGCGGCGCTACAAATTCCTGGAAAAGTTCGCCGACCCGGCGGCGCTGGAGCGGGAGATCGCCAAGGCGAACACCGGTTTCGACCGGCTCGGCAAGCTCCCCTGGTTTCTGCGGACCCTGTTTACCCGGCTGATCGTCGGCAAGATGAAGAAGATCCACTTCGGCCAGGTGGTGCCGATCGAGGATGTCGAGCAGATCTTCGCCCTGACCAACTCCGTCGTCCGGGTGGCCTGCGTCTGCCGCCAGTCGGCACTGGGAGCGGAAAAACGCTACTGCTACGGGATCAGCATCGGTCCCAACGGCGGCAAGCTGCTGGAAATTTTCCAGGCGCTCGAAGAGAAATTCACCGGCGGCGTCGACGACAACCGGTTCGAGATGCTCAGCCGGGAGGAAGCGTTGGCGGCCTTCCGCCGCCACGAGCAGGAAGGGCTCTGCCACACCATCTGGACCTTCCAGACCCCCTTCATCGGCGGCATCTGCAACTGCGACCGGGTCGACTGTCTGGCCATGCGCGGTATCTTTACCCACGACGTCCCGACGATGCTCCGCGCCGAGTACATCGCCGAGGTCGCTGCCGACGCCTGCACCGGCTGCCGGGAGTGCATGCGGCTCTGCCAGTTCGGTGCCCTGGGTTACAGCGCCGCCACCGGGAAGATGGTGGTGGACCAGACGCGCTGCTACGGCTGCGGCGTCTGCCGGGCCGGCTGCCCGACCAACGCCATCCGGCTCGAAGACCGTGCCGCCTCGCCGGTCGCGGCGAATCTCTGGTAGAAGCATCGTCGCGGCGCCGGCAGCCGCCGCGGAAAGGAATCGTTCATGCGCAGTGCCGTCGTTCCCCCTTGGTTTGTCGTCAAGTCCCTCTTTGCCCTGCTGCGCGGTCTTGATCGGCTGCGGAACACGTTGACCCCGCCGCCGTTGCGGTTGATGGAGCTGGTCGGCGGCTACGGTGCGACCCAGATCGTTCGCAGCGCGGCGGAACTCGGCCTTGCCGACCTCTTGGCGGCCGGGCCGAAGACCATCGCCGAACTGGCCGCCGGCTGCGGTGCCGACGAGGATGCCCTGGCGCGGTTGATCCGGCCGCTCTGCAGCCTCGGTATCTGTCGGAAAAGCGCCAGTCGCGGCGCCTTTGCCCTCGGCCCGCTCGGGGAGTATCTGCGCAGCGACCATCCGGAAACCTTCCGGGCTACCGCCATCGCCGCGGGCCGGGAGCAGTACGACGGCATGGCCGGCCTGACGGCGAGCATCCGGCGCGGCGGCGCGACCTTCCCCGAGCGCCAGGGGAGCGATTTTTTCAGCTGCCTGGCGCAACGCGAGGAGTCGGGGCGACACTTTGCCGACAGCATGGCGGAGATCTCGCGGGCCTGTCTCCCCGCTGTCCTGGCCGAGTACGACTTCTCTACCATCCGTCATCTCGTCGACGTGGCGGGCGGAACCGGGGCGCTGCTCAACGGCATCTTGGCCCGCTACCCCCAGATGGCGGGGACCCTCTTCGAGCAGCCGTCGATTGTCGCACGGGTGGAGTCCTCGCCCGGCCAGTCCGCTCGCTGCCGCTGCGTGGCCGGCGACATGTTCGATGCGGTGCCGGCCGGTGGCGACGCCTACCTGTTGCAGCGGGTCCTGCACGACTGGGACGACGAGGGGGCGCTGCGGATTCTCGCCAACTGCCGCCGGGTGATGCCCTCCAATGGCCGGCTGCTGCTGCTCGAACTCGGCATGGGGGGCGATGACGAGCAGTTCGTCCGCTTCCATGCCGACCTGCTGATGCTGTCGCTGTTCGGCGGCCGGGAGCGGACCGACGACGAGTTCCGCGACTTGCTCGACCGGGCCGGCTTTACTCTCCACTGCGTCATCGAGACCCGTTCGCCGCTGCGGATCTACGAAGCGTTCCCTTCCCGCTGGGGAACGGAATGAATGTCCGGGGATTCCCCTCCTTCAAGGGAGGGGAATGGAAATGAGCCGGAAGATTGGTGCAATCAGGTTAAAGGTTGACGTTACTCCCCTGCGGGAGTAAGAGCATTAATGCGGGAAGTTGAATGTGGCTGCCGGCGGCCGGAGGTGATCAGCGGTGAACCTGGAAAATATCGTCCCCTGGGGGAGATCGTTTGCCGAGTACGTGCGGATGTTCGCTCTGACGGCGGATGATTTGGCGCTGTATATCCTCGGTTGCGGCGACGGACCCGCCTCGTTCAACGGGACCCTGACCCGTCAGGGGGGGCGGGTGGTCTCCTGCGATCCGCTCTACCGCTATTCCGCCGGCGAGATCGAGGCGCGGATCGCGGCCACCCGCGGGACGATCCTGGCGCAGCTGCACCAGTTGCGGGACCGCTACGTCTGGGATTTTTTCGGCTCTCCCGCAGAGGTGGGCCGGGTCCGGCAGGCGGCGATGGCGAAGTTCCTGGCGGATTACGTTGGGGGCCGCGAGGCGGGGCGCTACCTGGCGGGGGAGTTGCCGGAGCTGCCGTTCGCTCCCCGGCAGTTCGACCTGGCCCTCTGCTCCCACCTGCTGTTTCTCTACTCCGCGCAGCTGTCGCTGGATTTTCACCGGGCCGCACTCCGCGAACTCTGCCGCGTCGCCCGGGAGGTCCGGATCTTTCCGCTCGTCGACCTGGCGGGGAAGCCGTCACCCTATGTCGAACCCCTTGCCGCCGAGCTGGCGGACCTCGGTTACGCGGTGGAGTTCCGTCGGGTGTCGTATGAATTCCAGCGTGGCGCCGATACGATGCTGCGCCTCGTTGCCCGTGGCCCGGCATGACCTTGATCGCGGCGGCACGGCTTGCCGAAACGGAAAAGGTAACGCGGCATGTTCGACGGAGGCTCTTTTGGGACGCATTTTTAAAATACAGCCGCCAAGCAGTCCCTGACGTATTTTGCCGTTGAAGTCTGCCGGCATTTCCGGCTTGCCACGTGGCACGAACCGAACGATAGGAGGTGCGGATATCCGATGCGCGAGGTGATTATTTTACTGGGCCTGATAGTTGTTGGGGTAGTGCTGTACGGGGCGTTTCCGCCGATGTGCGCCGCGGCGGCTGGTTCGGCCGGACCTGCTCCGGAAGTGATCTCCCGGGTGCCGCAGGAGCTGCTTCCGGCGAGCATCGCGCCGCCTCTGCTGTCGCGGGCCGCGGCAGCGGAACAGCCCGAACCGGGCTTGATGGCCAACGGCTGGGGCCGGCTGCTGCTGGAGAGCACGGTCGCGGGGATCAGTAATCTCGTGCCGACCCACCGGGTACGTCCCTGCCGGGAATCTTTCCCCGGCGGCACGTTCGGTTCGTGCCGGGACGAATAGAAGGGGCGGTCAGTCAGCCGCCGGAAATATCGCCGGTGCCGGGGGGGCGAAGCGGTGAACCTGCGCCGGCTGAATTGCTGTCCCGGGTCAACGAGATGTCGCTGGGAAAGGAAGGAGCCCGATGGTGGAGTTGCTGCAACAGGATGAGGCGGCCGGACAAAGCCTGGTGGAATCGTTATGGATTCGCGAGCCGCGGGAGGCGTTCAGCCGCCTTTCCGAAACCTTTGCCATGACTCGCTGGCAGGTCCGGTCGACGGCGGGAGGCTGCATTGCCGAGACCAGTTTCTGTACCCTTGCCGCACAGGCAAAGGCGCTGGGGGCGGCGAGTCCCTGCCGGCACTACTGCCTGGATCCCCTGGCCGCCATGGTGCGGAGCCTTGCCCCGCAGAGCCGCTTCACGGTGTGCGAGACCCTCTGGGCGGGGGAACGCTGTCTGGTGGAGGTCGGATGACGGCACGGAGGTTGGGCGGTTCGTGTGGTTGGATTCTATCCCTGTGAAGCAAAGAGGAGGGGAACCATGGAGGACAAAAAGTCGTTGGTCGCGCCGTGCGGCCTGGACTGTTTCAACTGTGACATCCACGAGAGCAATTTGACCGCCGAACTGGCCGAGGTGATCCATAACGCCCGCGGGGTGCCGAAAGAGCAGATTGCCTGCCGGGGGTGCCGCCAGCAGGGCGGCCGGCATTACCATCTGCCCGACGGTTGCGCGACGCTGGAGTGCGCCAAGGCCAAGGGGGTGGAGCTTTGCGGCGACTGCGCCGACTTTCCCTGCCCCTATCTGGCGCCGCTCGCCGACCAGGCCGGCCGGCTGGTCCACAACATCAAGGTCTACAATCTCTGCCGGATCGGGAAAATCGGCCTCGAACGCTGGATTGCGGAGGAAGCGGGGGCGATGCGGCACAACTACTTTACCCGCCCCTTCGTCATGGGGAAGGGACAGGCGGAGTGAGTGCCGGCTACGACCGGCGATTATCGGGTAAACATCGAAAGGATAGCGCATGGCGACGCAACTGGCCGCAACCGTCTCGCTGCAGGGCGATTCACTGCTGATCGGCAAAGGGCATACTGGGCACGAAGTCCGGATCGACTATCTCCCCCCGTTGGGAGGCGATGACGGCTTCATGCCGCTGGAGCTGCTGCTGACCAGCCTGGCCGCCTGCAGCTGTCATACCGTCCTTTTTTTGCTGCGCAAAATGGGCAAGACGGTCGAGACGTTCGAGGTCCGGGCCGTCGGCAACCGCCGCGAGGAACATCCGACCGGCTTTACGGCGATCGAGTTGCGCTACGAGCTGGCTGGCGCGGCGCTGGACGCTGCGTCGGTGGCCCGGGCGATCCGGCTGGCGGAAGAGACCTACTGTCCGGTCTGGGCGATGCTGCAGGGCAGCGTTACCCTGTCGTCGTCCTACCGCGTGCTCGCGTGAGCGGCGCTCGTGCCGGCGGCTGTAATCCCCGCGTCATCGGGAGGGAAAATGACCGATAACCATACTGAGCTGTTCGACCGGCTCTATCGCGATCACCAGGCGCAGGTCTATCACCTGGCGCTGGGGCTGGCCGGCAATCCGCACGAGGCGGAAGAGATCGTCCAGGAGGCGTTTTACCGGGCGTTCCGCGCCTACGACACCTTTCGGGAGGAGTCGTCCTTCGCCACCTGGCTCTACCGGATCACCGTCAACGTGTCTAATGACTCTCTGCGGCAGCGGAGCAAATTCCCGGTCCAGACCCTGACCGAGGACCTGGGCTATGCGCTTGACGACATCATCGATCCGAATCCCGCCGCCAATCCCGAAAACGAGCTGCTGGCCGCCCAGGCGCGGCTCCGCTGCCTGCACAGCATGACCGAGTGCCTGCCGCTCGAGCAGCGCAAGGTGTTCTGCCTGGCAATCACCCTCGGCCTGCCGCACAAGCTGGTAGCGGAGATCCTGGGCTGTTCGGTCGGCGCGGTGAAAACCACCCTCCATCGCGCCAAACAACGCTGGTTCGGCTATATGGAGGATCACTGCCAGTTGATCCGGCAGTCCAATCCTTGTAACTGCGCCCAGTGGGTCCGCTTCGGTCTCGCCAAGGGGTGGATCAGCCGGGATGGGGCGCGCCGCCCGGAGCCGGCGGCGACTGCGGCGGTCAAAGAAGAACTCGGCCGGCTGAAGACGTTGCGGACCGTCTATCAGGATCTGTACCGGGAAGAGGCCGATGCGGCGTATGTGCAACGGCTGCGCGAGGGAATCCGCAACCGGGAGTGGCAGATTTTTTCCTGAGCCGACGAGCCGTGCCGGCCGGATTTTCATTCCGCCGGTAACCTTCCGCCTCCGGAGCCGTCTAAGCGACAGATCGCTCTTCAGGAGGCATGACCATGACGACATCATCCCCCTTGACCTTCTCCACCGGCACGGTCCGGGCTAACGGCCTGGCGTTCAGCTACCTCGAACAGGGCGAGGGGCCGCTGGTCCTCGCCCTGCACGGCTTTCCCGACCTGCCGTACACCTTTTGCCACCAGCTGGCGGCGCTGGCGGCCGCCGGTTACCGGGTGGTTGCCCCCTGGCTGCGCGGTTATCCGCCGAGCGGCGCGGCGCCCGACGGCCGGTACGAGGCGGCGGTGCTGGTGCAGGACGTCCTGGCCCTCGCGGCGGCATTGTCACCTGAACCGGTCTTTCTGCTCGGTCACGACTGGGGGGCGCAGGCCGCCTACGGGGCGGCGATTCTGACCCCGGAGCGGGTCGCCGGGCTGATCGCCATCGCCGTGCCGCTCGGGCTGGGCGGCCAGTTCATTACCAATCCGCTCCAGCAACGCCGTTCCTGGTATCTGTTCCTCTTTCAGCTGGCCTTCGCCGAGGCGGCCGTTGCCTATGACGATTTCGCCTTTCTCGACCGGCTGTGGCGGGAGTGGTCGCCGGGGTGGGACTACCCGGCCGGGGAGATGGCGCGGCTCAAGGAAACCTTCCGCATCCCCGGAGTGCTGCCGGCGGCGCTTGATTACTATCGGCAGACCCTCAATCCGGCCCGGCAGAGCCCTGAATTGGCGGCAATCCGGCAGCGGCTGCACGAGCCGGTCCCGGTGCCGGCGCTCTACCTGCATGGTGCCGATGACGGTTGTATCGGGGCGGAAACGGTTAGGGGGGTGGAAAGCAGGTTTGCGGGCGGGGTGGCAATCCGGATCGTCGCCGGGGCGGGGCATTTCGTCCATCGGGAACAACCGGTGGCGGTTAACCGGGCGATTCTCGAATTCCTCGCGGCACGGCGGACGGGGGCGTAACGGTCCAAGGGCCGTTCTGCAGCTGAACCGGCGCTACCAGTTTTCCTTCCGGAACTCCCACGGCGCCTGTGGGGAGTGTTGCTGCCAGAGTCCGTTACGGGCGGCCCGGGCCGCCTTTTCGGCAACAATGAAGTCCACGTTGTACTGGCCGTGGAGATAGTGCCGGTAGGCCCAGGCCCATCCCTCGGCGATCATTTCCCGGTTGATGAGGTGCTCACCGACTTTTACCAGCGAGACGAGCCGTTTGCCCCGGTCGACGGTCATCACTTCCAACTGCACCGGATTCCCTACAACTTTTTGTTCGAGAACCGTTTTCGCTTCCTCGCCGAAAGGCTGCCCCGGTCTGAGGAGCCGGCCCGTTTTCCGGCTCCGGCGTTCGACTTCCGGCGCGTCGATGCCGTAGAGGCTGACGAGTACCTTCCTGCCGTCGCAGAGCGCGGTCAGCGTGTCGCCGCTGGCGACGTCGGTGACGGTGCAGTCGGGGAGAACCCGGATCGGAGTGGCCGCCCAGGCGGCGGCAGGGGAGGAGAGCAGCAGGCAGCACAAGGCCAGCAGGACGAGCTGTTTCACGACATCCCTCCGGGAGGATGACCTCAAACATTACCCGCTACTAAATACAACAAAATTCGCTCGGGCGAAAGAACAAATCGCGCTGGCCAGCCGTGGTAACACCTTCTTTTTCGGGCAATTCCGGCGGCGGGCGCCTATTTTCGGTCCTGCTCCCCGCCAGCCGTCAGCGAGCCGGCATTCCAGCCGCCGCCCAGCGCCTGGATCAGCAGGACGCTGGCGATCATCCGCCGGCCCCTGATGCCGATTGCGGTCAGTTCGTTGGCCACTTCGGTGGTCTGGGCAACCAGGACGTTCAGGTAGCTTACGGTCCCCGCCCGGTACTGATTGTCGGTGATCGCCACCGTCTGCCGGGCGGCGGCAACCGTCTCGTCCTGTACTCCCGCCTCCTCTTCAAGGATCCGCAACGCCGCCAGATTGTCCTCGACTTCCTGGAAGCCGGTCAGCACCGTCTGACGGTAGGTGGCGACGCTGGCCTCGTAGGCGGCCCGCGCCTGCTCGTCCTGGGCGCGGCGCAGACCCCCATCGTAAACGGTCTCCGAAACCGCTGGGCCGACCGACCAGAAGCGGCTCGGCCAGGTCAGCCAGTGGGAAAGGCCGGTCGCCTGCAGACCGCCCGAGGCGGAGAGGGTGACGGTCGGATACCAGGCGGCCTCGGTGGCGCCGATTTGGGCGTTGGCCGCCGCCATCTGCCGTTCGGCGGCGGCGATGTCGGGGCGGCGTTCGAGGAGTGCCGAGGGGAGACCGACCGGGATCGGCGGCGGCACCGCGTCGAGCGGCGAGAAAGGGATGGTGAGCTCGGCGGCCGGCTTGCCGATCAACAGCGCAATGGCATGCTCCTGTTGGGCACGCTGGACCCCGACATCGATGGCCTGGGCCTGGGCGCTCTTGAGCTGGGTTTCGGCCTGCAGCACGTCCGACCGGGCGACCACGCCGCTGGTATAGCGATTCCGGGTCAGCTGGAGCGATTTCTGGTAGTAGGAGACGGTGGTCTCCAGGAACCGTTTCTGGCTATCGAGGGTGCGGAGCTGGAAGTAGGCCTGGGCCAGGCCGGCCTGGGCGCTCAGCCGGGCCGCCGCCAGGTCGGCGGCGCTCGCCTGGGCGCTGGCGGTGCTTGCTTCGACGCTGCGGCGGATCCGTCCCCAGAGATCGGCCTCCCAGGAGAAATCGATCGGCAGGGTCTCGGTGGTGGTGGCGGACTGCGAGGTCGTCCGGCTGCCGAGGTTGGCGGACTGGCGGGAGTTGATCGCCGAGGCGCCCACCGTGACGGTCGGGAAGTAGCCGGCCCGGGTCGCCTGGATCAGGGCGCGGGCCTGCCGGTAGCGCGCTTCGGCCGCCAGGACGTTCTGGTTGGAGATGACCACCTGCTCTTCCAGGGCAGTCAGCTGCGGGTCATTGAACAGTTCCCACCAGGTCCCCATGAGGCTGGCATCGCGCGGTTGCGCGGTCTTCCAGCCGTTCAGCTCTTTGTAGGCCGTCGGCATCACCGGCGTGGCTGGCGGCCTGACATACTCGGGCCCCACCGTGCAGGCGGAGAGGAGGATGGGCGTCGCCAGGGCGGAGAGCAGCGCGCGGCGAAATCCTGTGGTTATGAACATGGTGCGTCCTTTCTGTACAGCCTTTCCCCGGCCAAGGGAAGGGCAAAAAGCTATCTCCGGCTGTTTCCCCGGCCCCGCAGCCGCTCCACCCACAGGCGCAACCGGTCCATGTAGAGGTAGATCACCGGCGTGGTGTAAAGGGTCATCAGCTGGCTGAAGAGCAAGCCGCCGACGATCGAGATGCCGAGCGGCCGGCGCAGTTCCGAGCCGACCCCGGTTCCCAGCGCCAGGGGGAGCGCCCCGAACAGGGCGGCCATGGTCGTCATCATGATCGGCCGGAAGCGGAGCAGGCAGGCCTCGTAGATTGCCGCCTCGGGGGATTTCCCTTCGTTCCGCTCGGCGGCGATGGCGAAATCGACCATCATGATCCCGTTTTTCTTGACGATGCCGATCAGGAGGATCACGCCGATGATGGCGATCAGGCTCAGGTCGAAGCGGAAGAGCAAGAGGGCCAGCACCGCGCCCACCCCCGCCGAGGGAAGGGTGGAGAGAATGGTGATCGGGTGGACGTAGCTCTCGTAGAGCATGCCGAGGACGATATAGACCGTTACCAGGGCGGCAAGGATCAACAGCGGCTGGTTTTTGAGCGACGCCTGGAATGCCTGGGCCGTCCCCTGGAAACTCCCCCGGATGGTGGCCGGCATGCCCAGCTGCCGGGTGGCGGTTTCGATCGCCTTGACCGCGTCGCCGAGGGCCACCCCGGGCGCCAGGTTGAACGACAGGGTGATCGAGGGAAACTGCCCCTGGTGGTTGACGGCCAGCGAGGTGGCGGTCGGCGCATAGTGGGTGAAGGTCGACAGCGGCACCGGGGCGCCTGAGGCGGTCGGCAGATAGATGTCCCGCAGCGTTTCGGGGTTCTGCCAGAACGGCGGCGCCACTTCCATCACCACGTGATACTGGTTGAGCAGGGTGTAGGAAATCGCCACCTGGCGCTGGCCGAAGGCGTCGTAGAGGGTGTTGTCGAGCAGCTGCGGCGAGATCCCCAACCGGCTGGCGGTGGGGCGATCGATCACCAGTTCGGCCTGCAGCCCCCGGTTCTGCTGATCGCTGTTCAGATCGACCAGCTGGGGGAGGGTCCGCAGTTTCTGCAGCACCCGCTGGGACCAGCTGTTGAGCTCGTCCAGGTTGGCGCCCTGCAAGGTGTACTGGTAGAGGGCGTTGCTGATCCGGCCGCCGACCCGCAGGTCCTGCACCGGGGTCAGGAAGGCTGGGGCGCCGGGAACCAGCCGCAGTTTCTTACGCAGCCGGTTGATGACGTCGTTGGCGGTTGAGGTCCGCGTTTCGAACGGTTTCAGGGCGATGAACATCCGGCCGCTGTTGGTGGTCGAACCGCCCCCCCCGCCGCCACCGGTGAAGGCGGTGACGTATTCGACGTCCGGGTCAGATTTGATGATCGTGACGATCGTCGCCAGCTTCTGGGCCATCCCCTGGAAGGAAATGTCCTGGGCCGCCTGAATCCTTCCCATGATCCGGCCGGTGTCCTGTTCGGGGAAGAACCCCTTGGGGATGAACCAGAAGAGGAGCACGTTGAGGCCGAGCGTCGCCAGGGTGATGCCGAGCATGATCCGGGAGTGGGCGAGCGCCCAGGCCAGGGTCCGGTCGTAGAGGGCATGCATCCGGGTGAACATCGCTTCGCTGATTCGGTAGAGGTGGCCGTGCTGCTTCTTTTCCTCCGGGCGGAGCAGGGTGGCGCACATCATCGGCGTGGCGGTCAGGGAGATCAGCAGCGACACGACGATCGCGGTCGAGAGGACGACGGCGAACTCGCGGAACAGGCGGCCGACCATTCCCCCCATCAGCAGGATCGGGATGAATACCGCCACCAGCGAAAGGCTCATCGAGAGAACGGTGAAGGCGATCTCCTTCGATCCCGCCATGGCGGCGCGGAACGGGCTCTGGCCCATTTCCCGGTAGCGGGTGACGTTCTCCAGCACGACGATGGCGTCGTCGACCACGAAGCCGGTAGCGATGGTCAGCGCCATCAGCGACAGGTTGTCCAGCGAATAGCCCATCAGGTACATCACCGCGAAGGTGCCGACGATCGAGACGGTTACCGCCACCGCCGGGATCAGGGTGGCGCGGATGTTGCGCAGGAACCAGAAGACCACCAGGATCACCAGGATTCCCGAGGCGAGTAGCGAAAACTCCACGTCCCGCAGGGAGCCGCGGATCGGCGGGGTCCGGTCGAGGACGACCGACAGCTTGATCGCTCCCGGCAGGGCCGCGGCCAGCTGGGGGAGCAGTGCGCGCACACTGTCCACCGTCTCGATGATGTTGGCCCCCGGCTGGCGGAAGAGGATCACCATGACCGCCGGTTGGCCGTTCACCAGCCCGGTCGAGCGCACATCCTCCACCGAGTCCCGGACGTCGGCCACGTCTGCCAGCTTGACCGCCGTCCCGGCGCGATACCTGATCACCAGCGGCAGGTACTCGGCCGCCGTGTGGAACTGGTCGTTGGTCCGGATCTGCCAGCGTCGGTCGCCTGAGGCGATTTCTCCCTTCGGCCGGTTGACGTTGGTGGCCGCCAGTGCGCCGCGCAGCTCTTCCAGGCTGATGCCGTACTTGCTGAGGACCAGGGGGTTCGCCTCGACCCGCACCGCCGGCAGCGAGCTGCCGCCGACAAAGACCTGGCCGACGCCCTTCACCTGGGAGAGCCGCTGCTGCAGGATGGACGAGGCCGCATCGTACATCTGCGGCTTGCTCATGGTGTCCGAGGTGAGCGCCAGGATCATGATCGGCGCATCGGACGGGTTGATCTTCCGGTAGGTCGGGTTGCTGGGAAGATTGGAGGGAAGGTCGCCCCGGGCGGCGTTGATGGCCGCCTGCACATCCCGGGCGGCACCGTCGATGTCACGGTTCAGCTCGAACTGCAGGGTGATGCTGGTGGTGCCGCGGTAGCTGGTGGAGGTCATCTCGGTCACCCCGGCGATCCGGGCGAACTGTCGTTCCAGGGGGGCGGCCACCGAGGTCGACATGGTTTCCGGATCGGCGCCCGGCAGGCCGGCCGAAACCGAGATGGTCGGGAAGTCCACCTGGGGGAGCGGCGACACCGGCAGGAGCCGGAAGGCGATCACTCCGGCCAGCACCAGCCCGAGGGTGAGCAGGGTGGTGGCGACCGGTCGCTTGATGAACGGGGCGGAGATGTTCATAGGGATTTAAAAGTCCGCACTCCCTTCAAGCGGCCGCTTCTTCCAGAACCGCCGCTTGAGCCGTTCGAAGGCCAGGTAGATTACCGGCGTGGTGTAGAGGGTCAAGATCTGGCTGAAAATCAACCCGCCGACGATGGAAATGCCGAGCGGCCGGCGCAGCTCCGAGCCGACGCCGTGCCCCAGGGCCAGCGGCAGGGCGCCGAGCAGCGCCGCCATGGTGGTCATCATGATCGGCCGGAAGCGGAGCAGGCAGGCCTGATAGATCGCCTCCTCCGGCGGTTTCCCCTCGTTCCGTTCGGCGTCGAGGGCAAAGTCGACCATCATGATGCCGTTCTTCTTGACGATGCCGATCAGGAGGATGATCCCGATAATGGCGATCACGCTCAGGTCGGTGCGGCAGAGCATCAGCGACAGCACCGCGCCGACCCCGGCCGACGGCAGCGTCGAGAGGATGGTGATCGGATGGATGTAACTTTCGTAGAGCACGCCGAGAACGATGTAGACGGTGATCAGCGCCGCCAGGATCAGCAGCGGCTCGTTGGTGAGCGACGCCTTGAATGCCTGCGCCGTCCCCTGGAAGCTGCCGCGGAGGCTGGCCGGCAGGTTGAGCTCTTGCGTCGCCTCTTCGATCGCCGTCACCGCCTTGCCGAGCGCCACTCCCGGGGCCAGGTTGAAGGAGGTGGTCACCGCCGGGAACTGGCCCTGGCGGTTGATCACCAGTGGACCGGTGGATTCGGTGGCGCGGGTGATGGCACCGAGCGGCACCTGGCCGCCATCGGCACTGCGCAGCCAGAGCGATTGCAGCCCGGTGGGGCCGTCCTTGAATTGCGGTTTCACCGTCAGCACCACCCGGTACTGGTTCAACTCGGTGAAGATGGTCGAGATCTGCCGCTGGCCGAAGGCGTCGTAGAGGGTGTCGTCGATGTTCTGCGGAGTGATGCCGAAGCGGGCCGCCGTCGGCCGGTCGATGGCGAGATCGAGCCGCAGCCCCTGGTCCAGCTGGTCGCTGCTGACGTCCCGCAGCTCGGGCCGGGTCTTCATGGCGGCGACGATCCGCGGGGCCAGCGCTTTCAATTCGTCGGTATTCGGGTCTTCCAGGGTGTATTGGAACTGGGTGCGGCTGACCCGGGTATCGACGGTCAGATCCTGCACCGGCTGCATGAAAAGGGTGATGCCGTCGACTTTGGCCAACTCGGGCTCCAGGCGGCGGATCACCTCGCTGGCGCTGGCGTCGCGGTCTGCCAGCGGCTTGAGGTTGATCAGCAACCGCCCGCTGTTGAGGGTGGTGTTGGTGCCGTCGATGCCGATGAACGAGGAAAGACTTTCTACCGCCGTGTCCTTGAGGATCACCCGCGCCAGTTCCCGCTGCCGCTCGGCCATGGCGCTGAAGGAGATGGACTGGGGGGCCTCGGAAATCCCCTGGATGGTGCCGGTATCCTGCACCGGGAAGAAGCCCTTCGGGACGATCACGTAGAGGAGTACCGTCAATACCAGGGTGCCGATCGCCACCAGCAGGGTGGCGGTCTGGTGGCGCAGCACCCACTGCAGCGAGCGACCGTAGGCGGCGATGATCCGATCGAACTGCTGCTGGGACCAGTGGTAGAACCTCCCCTGGCGTTCTTCGGGGACGTGCCGGAGCAGCCGGGCACACATCATCGGCGTCAGGGTCAGGGAGACCACCGCCGAAATCAGGATGGTGACGCCGAGGGTGACGGCGAACTCGCGGAACAGCCGGCCGACCACGTCCCCCATGAAGAGAAGCGGGATGAGCACGGCGATCAGCGACACCGTCAGCGAGAGGATGGTGAAGCCGATCTGCTGCGACCCCTTGAGCGCCGCCTGGAGCGGCGTTTCCCCTTCCTCCACGTAGCGGGCGATATTTTCGATCATCACGATGGCATCGTCGACCACGAAGCCGGTGGAGATGGTCAGGGCCATCAGCGACAGGTTGTTCAGGCTGAACCCGAGCAGGTACATGATGCCGAATGTCCCCACCAGGGAGAGCGGCACTGCCACGCTCGGGATGGCAGTGGCGGAAAGGTTGCGCAGGAAGAGAAAGATGACCATCACCACCAGTACCACTGCCAGCAGCAGCTCGTCCTGGACGTCGGCCACCGAGGCGCGGATGGTGGTGGTCCGGTCGGTCAGCACCGAAACGTGGACGGCGGCGGGGAGTGATGCCTGGAGCTGGGGGAGCAGCTTTTTGATCCGGTCGACCACTTCGATGACGTTGGCGCCGGGCTGGCGCTGGACGTTGAGGACTACCGCCGGCTTGTCGTTGATCCAGGCCGCCTGGTTGACGTTCTCCGCGTCGTCGACGACATCGGCGACGTCGGCGAGGCGGACCGGCGCGCCGTTCCGGTAAGCGACCACCAGCGGTCGAAAATCGGCGCTCGAGTAAAGTTGGTCGTTGGCGCCGATGATGTAGGCCTGGCGAGGCCCGTCGAAGCCCCCCTTGGCCTGGTTGACGTTGGCGGCGGCGATGCTGCTCCGCAGGTCTTCCATGGTCAGGCTGTAGGAGGCGAGGGCGGTCGGGTTGGCGTGCACCCGGACCGCCGGTCGCTGGCCGCCGCTGATGCTGACCAGGCCGACGCCGGGGAGCTGGGAGATCTTCTGCGCCAGCCGGGTATCGGCCAGATCCTCCACTTTCGGCAGCGGCAGGTCGTCGGAGGTCAGGGCCAGGGTCAGGATCGGCGCGTCGGCCGGGTTGACTTTGCTGTAGACCGGCGGATTGGGGAGGTCGCGGGGGAGGAAGGTCGAGCTGGCATTGATGGCGGCCTGGACCTCCTGCTCGGCCACGTCGAGCGACAGTTCCAGGCTGAACTGGAGGGTGATGGTCGAGCTGCCGTTGGAGCTGGTCGAGGTCATCTGGGTCAGTCCCGGCATCTGGCCGAACTGCCGTTCCAGCGGGGCGGTGACCGAGGTGGCCATGACGTCCGGGCTGGCGCCCGGGTAGAAGGTCCGCACCTGGATGGTCGGATAGTCCACCTGGGGGAGGGCCGCTACCGGCAGCTGCTTGTAGGCGATGGCGCCGGCCAGCAGGATGGCGATCATCAGCAAGGTGGTGGCGACGGGACGCAATATGAAGAGACGGGAGATGTTCATGGCTGTCCTGGAAACGGCTGTGCGAGATGCATCCCCCTGCGGTACGGGGAGGCGTGAAAGGCGACGGGGTTACTGCCTGCCGCCCGGCCCGGCTGCGGCCGGCACTGACGGCTGATTCGCCCCCTTCCGGTTCCTGCCGCCCGGGTCGGGTGTCCCCTGTTGGCCCTTGGTCCCGGCCGGGTTTCTCAGCTCGACCTTGCTCCCTTCCCGCAACCGTTCCGCCCCTTCGACGACGACCATTTCGCCGCCGGCGAGGCCGGAGTCGACGGAGACGATGTCCGCTTGGTGCACACCGACGACCACTGGGCGGACGGTAACGGTCCGGTCGGCCTTCACCACGTAGACGAACGTCCCCTGGCTGCCGCGCTGGATGGCGGCGGCCGGCACGACGATCGCGTTACGCCGGGTTTCGAGCAGCAGCCTGACGTTGACGAACTGGTTGGGGAACAGTTGGTTGTCGGTATTGGGAAAGACCGCCTTGAGCTTGACCGTGCCGGTCGTCGGATCGATCTGGTTATCCAGGGTTTGCAGCAGGCCGCTGGCCAGCTGCTGTCGCTGTTCCCGGTCATAGGCATCCACTGTCAGGCGGGCGCCCGTTTTGACCTTGGCCAGCAGCTTGGGGAGATTGTCCTCGGGGAGGGGAAAGACGACCGTGATCGGCTGTACCTGGGTGATTACCACCAGGCCGTTGGTGTCGCTGGCGTGGACGATGTTACCCGGGTCGACCTGCCGCAGTCCGACCCGGCCGGCGACCGGGGCGGTGATGCGGCTGTAGACCAGCTGTAGTCGGGCGCTGTCGATCTGCCCCTGGTCAACCTTGAGCGAACCTTCGAGCTGGCGGACCAGCGCTTCCTGGGTGTCGTACTGCTGGCGGGAGCCCGAATCCTGCTGCCAGAGCTGCTTGTAGCGCTGGAGGTCGAGCCGGGCGTTGTTCAGTTGTTCCCGGTCGCGGGCCATCTGCCCCTCGGCCTGGGTCAGCTGCACCTGGAAGGGGCGCGGGTCGATCACCGCCAGCAGCTGGCCCCGCCTGACGTCCTGCCCTTCGCGGAAGTGCACCGCCATTAGCTGGCCGTCGACCCGGCTCTTTACCGTCACCGTGTTGAGCGCGGTGACGTTGCCGAGGCCGGTGAGATAGACCCCCACATCTTTTTTCCCGGCCGGCACGGCCACCACCGGCATGGTCGCCGGCTTCTTCTGTGCCTGTTTGGCGGCGAGTGACTTTGCCCGGGCGCCGTACAGGTATATCCCTCCGGCCACAAGGAGCAGCAGCGGTACGGCGAGCCACCAGCGCCGCGTCCCCCCCGGGCGGGACCCCGTCGGCCGGCCGTTGTGGCCGGCCTCCACCTGCGTGTCGTCGGTTATGGCATCATCCCCCGCCGTTGCCCCGCGTGTCGGCCGGGTATCATTTCCCGTTACCTCTGGAATCACCGTTTCCTCCTCCTTCGTCATCCGCCTGAAACCGCCTGCGAGCGGCGTCTTTCGGCTCGTCCCCTACTATTCCACAGCGCCCGGCGAATAGGGGTTAAGAAAAATCAAGGCATTGTAAAAGTTTGTAAAACATTGGCAGCGGCCGGGCTGCCGGGAGAGGGCTGCTACGCGCTGTCGTCGGGCGGGAGCCTGACGGGGAGGGGGGCCGGTCAATGCCTGCGGGCATCCGTGACGGCGCGATAGCTGTCGAGGAAGTGGCGGAGGTTGGCGATCCGCAGTTCGATATCCTCCCGCCAGTACTCAAGTTTTTCCCAGCCCCGGTCGGTCAGTTGGTAAATTTTGCGGGCGGGGCCACTCTGGGAGGTATCCCAGGTCGACGTCACTTCGCCGTCCAGTTCGAGCTGGTGCAACGTCCGGTAGATTGCGCCGGTATCCGGCTTGTACAGCGGCATCCGGTCGCTCAGGACGGTATGGATCGCCCCGCCGTGGATCGGTCCTTCGGCCAGGGCGAGGAGGATAAAGGCGGGCAAATGGCGATACTGCTGTTTGCGTTTGGGCTGCATGGTCGTTTTCCTGCGGGTGACGTTATTTCGATACTATAGTGCAGTCGGCCGACCCCGTCAATCGTGCTCTGCCGGCTGGTGCCGCCGCTGCCGGCGCCACACCGGGGAGGCTGGCGGCCGGGACCAGCCGCTCCATCAGGTACCCCACCGCCAGGACGCACGGGACGGTGAACAGCAGCCGGAGAAGGGCGAAGCGCATGCCGATGAAGCTGCTTTCCATGACGATCATCGGGATCTTGATGGTCGCCCAGGTGCCGAGGAAGATGACCATGTTGGCCAGCCGCGCTCCTTTTTCCCGCAACGACTCCGCCACCGGAAAGGCGGCGTAGATCGGGCCCGCCGCGAAGCTTCCCAGCAGCATCGCCAGGATGGCGCCTCGCGGGCCGGCCTCGTGCCCGAGATGATTTTCCACCAGCCGGCGCGGCAGCCAGACGTCAAGCAAACCCATCAGCAGCATCACCGGGGGGACGATCAACGCCACCTCGGCGAGAAAGGCGATCGTTTCGTCCGCCGAGCGGCGGGCCAGGGCCGGCTGCCAGCCGGCCAGCAGCAGGTTGACCGCCAGCACGGCCAGGAGGAGCCGATAGCGTTTCAGGATGCGGGCCATCAGAGGAATACCCCCATCAACAGGCCGATCAGGACTGCCGAAGCAAAGCTCAGCAGCTGGCGGAGGAGGGTGAAGCGCCGGCCGAAATATGAAACCTCCAGCGGTGCGGTAACGGTGCCGACCATGGTGAGGGTGGTGATGAAGGCGGCCAGCGCCGCCGGATTGGCGCCGAGCCGGAGCAGCGAGCCGGCCAGCGGGAAGGCGACCGGTCCCGGCATGGAGACCAGCGAGCCGACCAGCGAAACCAGCACGAAGCCGCCGATGCCATGGGCGGCAAAGAGTTTCTGCAGGACGTGCGGCGGAATCAGTGCCAGTACCAGCCCCACCAGACTGACCATCCCGAGGATTGCCGGTACCAGCCCGAGGAGTGACCGGCCGGCGAGCCGCACTGCCGCTGCGGTGCGTTGCCGGTCGGCGCCCCACGACAATAGCAGCGCCGCTGCTGCAATAATGAACAACGTTGTCGACATGGCGAGCCCTCTCATGCACTTGGTTTGTATTGTTAACAACATCTAGATGTTAATTACAGTATAGTGTTTGACTTGGGTTGAAGTCAAGGTGGATTTACGGGAGAGCCGAGGGGGGAGATCAAGCGCCGCTCCCAGGCGGTGAAAACGACTGCGGGGCCGTCTCGATCTGAAACGGCCCCGCAGTGGTGCAGCTGTATCCGGCGTGAGTTAACGGATGATGAGCTGTTCCACGGTGAGCGATCCCTTGCCGATTGTTACCCCCCCTTGAATGGTAGTGTAGTCAGTGCGGTTACTGCCGAAACTCGTGTCATAGCCCCCCTTGAGTTGCAGTGTCACCGGCCGGTCGAAGGCCAGCCACCCGGTCAGGCTGGATGCCCGGCAGGCGATGGTGGCCGTCGCGTTATCCGCAATGACCGCGTAGGCACCGGCAATCGTGCCGAAATCCAGGCTGGACGTCTGCTGGAAAAGCCGGACCGGTTGGACGAAGGTGAACAGTGCGCTTGCCTGCCGATCCGCATCCATGGTCAGGGAACAGTCGCCGGTGGCGGCACAGTCGCCTCCCCAGCCGCTGAAGAGGTAATCGGCCGAAGCGGTGGCGGAGAGGGTCACCCGGTCGCCGGAGACGTAGGGCGTTGCCGGGCAGTCGGCCGTTGCGCAGGAGTAGTTCTGCCCGAGGATGCTGCTGCCGTGGACTGCTCCATTGCCGGTGATCGTCACCTTGAGCAGCGGATCGACGGTGGAGAACGTCAGGTCGCCGCCATAGGTTACCCCGGCACTGCTTGTGGCGGCGATCCGGTAATGATAGATGCCGGAAGAGAGACCGTCGATAACGGCGCTGACGGGAGTATCGGTAACGCCGCCGATCGTCCCCGGGATGGCGGCGACCGAAAAGCCGTAGCCGGTGTCGCGGCCGTACTGGAAAAAGACCATCGTGTCGGCATTGTTGGCATTGGCCGTGCCGTGCAGGGTCGCTCCGTTGCGGGTCAGTGCGGTAGCCGGGTTCGTTGTCGCCCCGTGGAATTCGTAGGCGCCCGGATCGACGGCGCTGCCCCAGGTCCGCGCCGCGCCGCCGGCATCCTCCGTCGGCAGGTCTGGATGGCCGATCCCTCCGTCGAGGCAGGGCGAACCGGGTTTCAGTCGGTAATTGCCGGCGAGGGGGGCGACGAATTGGGGGGGAGCGTCGATATTGGAGGCGTCGGCGGCAAAGGCTGGGGCGTTGGCGTAAAATCCGCTGGCGGACCAGACGTTGTGGGAGACGGTCAGCGGAATCGTTGCGCCGGAACTGTTGATATAGACATCCTCGCCGTTGACGGCGGCGGTGCCGTAGACGATATTGTTGGTCAGATCGACGGCGGCTGCGGTGGTTTCGACGATGATCGCGGTCCCGGCGCCGGCGGTGCTGGCACTGTTGCCGGCGATGGTGTTGTTGAGCAGGACGACCGGTCCGGTCGCCGCGGTGATCTGCAGTGCCGCGGCGCCGGCGGCACTGTTGGCGTACAGGATGTTGTCGACGAGGAGAACCGGGCCGCTGTCGCTGCTGGTGATGGCACCGCCGCCGCCGCTGTCGGCGCTGTTGCCGCTGATGATGTTGCCGACCAGTTCAATCGCCCCTTGGTAGCAGCCGGCCCTGATGCCGCCACCCTTCTGGCCGGTGGTGGCGGCGCCGTTCCTGACGGTGAGGTTTTCGATGCGGACCGTGCCGGTGCACTTGGCCGAGTCGGTGTCGATCGCCAGGACTATGCCGTTGCCGATGCCGTCCTGGTCCGTATCGCCGTCCAGGACGGTGAGGGCGGGATCGGTCTGCCGCCCGTTCGTGTCGGCCGGGTCGTACCCACCGCTCAGGGTAAGGCCGTACTGCTCGTTCCAGCCGGCGGCATAGCTGAAAGCGCCTGGATAGGTTCCCCTGGCCACCCTGATCAGGTTGTGCCGCTGGTCGGCCCCGGCATCCGACAGGCAGTTCTGCAGGACCAACGGATGGTAGACCGTGGTTTCGGCGTGGGCGGCATCGGGGTATGCCCAGATGCAGGCCGCGGGGTCGTTGCCGTTCAGGTAATCCTGAAGGTCCGAAATGCCGTTGCGGTTCATGTCGCCGGAGCCGTCATCGCCGGGGTGGTCCGCCGCCCACTGCTCGGTGGTGCGGGCGGACTCGAAGTCGAGCCTGACGAGCGTCCCCCAGGCGGGAATGGTAACGGTCCCGATCACCGCCGTCCCATTGAGGATTTCGGCGGCATCACCGCTCAGGGCAGTCCCGGCGGTCCGGGGGGCAAAGGCGTCCATCGGCACCCGGAGGGTATATTTCAGGTCCGTGCCGAGGGTGCATGTCGCCAGCGGGACCGTGGTGCCGCTCAGCCGGATGGCGAGCGTGTTTCCCGCTGCCGCGGTAGTTGCCGTGCCGTAGTAAACGGCATCCGGTTCGCTCAGCGTCGCCCGGGCCGGCCCGGTCATTATCGTGATGGCGGCTGCCGCACCAGTCGCGGTCAGTAAGATTTTCTGCATCGGACTTCCCCTCCTGCCATGCCTCGTGATGGTCCCCTCGCGCATCCGTCAGTTTCCCGAATAGGCATAGGTCTGGAAGAACATCTTGATGTCGTTCACCATGTTGATGAAGGTATTCAGCCCGACGTCCTTGTTGAACAATAGGGTCGAGCCGGGAATGATGAGCATCCACTGGGTATTCCATACCGAGCGGCCGATCAGCCGGTTGTCCGCGGTGGTCTGGCTCGGATTGAACGCGCCGCTGTAGGGGTAGGCCCGGAAGTCAGCCAGTTTCCGGATGTCGTACAGCTCGTCGCTCAGCGAGTCGTTGACCGGGATGAATTCCGGATTGGTCAGGTCGGTGCTGCCGAGGGTGAACGGCACCGGCAGCTTCTGGTCGCGGACCAGCCAGTCGCGGGTGGCGAAGCCGTCCCCTGTCGGCGAGCGGAGTACGTCGGCACCGGTCGGGACCAGGTAGATCCGCGGGGTGCTGGAAAGCACCTGGCTGTTGTAGTTTTCGAACCAGACCCCGACCGAGCGGACCCTGGTGGAGAAATTGCTGGTACTGTAGGCGCTGTCGCCGCCGCTCAGCGGCCAGCCGAAGAAGTTCTTGCCGTAGGTGACGGTGGTCGGGAACCTGATCACGATCCCCGGCTGGGCGCCGGCGCTCTCCGGTGCAAAGGGGCGGCAGTAGCGCCGGAATTCCGGTATCTGCCAGAGGTCGGTTACCAGGTGGTCCTTGAGCACGTTCCGCCAGTCGTTGTCGGCGGTGCTATCGGCCTTGACCCGGAACAGCCCGGTTCGCAGGGAGAAAGGGGTGGTTTCGGTCTGCGGGTTGTTGAAACCGAGCTGGGTCCTGTAAATGCCGAAGTTCTGCGAGAGCCGTGCCATGACATCGGCCAGCCCGGGAAAGCCGGCTTGGGGGATCCCGTTGCTGACCACGCCCAGGGTCCGCTGCCGGGCGACCTCGGAGAGGAATTTCCGTCCCGCTCCCGAGGCGGTGCCGAGGAGGTTGGTCTCGTAATCGTAGGCGGTAGCCGCCAGGTAGACGTATTTGGCGGCCAGGTCGAACTGGGCGCGGAATTTCTGGATGGCGTCGTTGCGGAAGACCCTGAAACCGAGATCCTGATAACGGTATTCCTGGACCTCAGCCGCCGCCTGGGCCCGTTTCTCGGTCCGTTCGTCCCAGAGCCGCAGCCCCTCGGCCAACGCTGCCTGGTAGTTGCCGGCCGTCTGCCGGATGGTCTCGCTGAGCGAGTAGAGTTCCAGCAGCTTGAGGTCCAGGTCGGCCATGCTGTTCTGCAGCTCCTTCACCAGCTGCGATACCTCCCAGCTGGCGTCGGACTTGGCCAGCTTCAGCTCCATGCCGGCCTGCATCCGCTCCTTGACCGTCGACAGGCTGAATTCGCCCATGTCCGTAGCGTCGCCGCCGATATCGAGGGCGCCCGCGCCGATATAGGCAAGCAGCTTGATCGCGCTGCGGGCCGGGGCGGTGACGTCGCCGCCCCAGATGCTCGCCTCCGTGGGGAGCGCCTCGCACATCGAATCGCCAACGTCACGGAGGATGGTGCTCCCCCGCTTGAATACCAGCCCGGCCGCATGCAGCGCATTGATGGTCGAGTCCAGGCCGATCTGCGCCCCCTCGTTCTGGTCCCGGACCAGGATCTGGTTGGCGAGGATGTTGTAGCGCTGCTCCAGGTTCGTCTTGGCGTCCTCGATGCCGCCGAGCTGGCTCTCGTACTCTTTGAAAGCCTTATCGTAGGCGGCCTGGGCCTGGATCAGGTCGGAGAGGGCCTGCTGGACCCGCCCCGGCGCCCGCCGTTCCGAGCTCCACGACGGGTCCTTTTCCAACCAGAGATGGGCGGTATCGATGGTGTACTTCACCGTGTGGCTGGTGCCGGCGTCGATGGTGTAATTGGTCAGTCCCAGGGCCCAGAAATCGGCCGGCAGCGTATAGGAGACGTCGTAGGTCGTGTAGGTAATGTCGGGCAAAGGGGTGCCGCCGGTCAGCTCGGTCCGGTCCACGTAGTTGTAGTGGAAGATGTCCGGCCCGTCATAGCCGTCCGGGTAGGTTTTGCCGGCGCCGATGTCGTCGGGGTAGGGATAGCCGAAGATCTCGATCAGGCGGTTTTTGTAGTCCCGTTCCTGGTCGTCGAGGTTCTTCTTGAAATCCTCCAGGGTGTCCTGGTTCTGGCGGAGCCGCTGGGTATAGCCGTTGGCGTAGTCGTAGGCCGCGACCGCATTTTCCAGGGCCTTCTCGGCCCGGGCGTAGACCTGCTCGAAGTGGGTCTGGCCGGCGTCGATCAGGGCTGGATCGATGTCGAACGGTACCACCCCCTTGACTAGGCCGAGCGGGTTGATGCCGTCGTTCACCTCGTTCATCTTGGCCTGGATCTTGTGAAACTGGGAGGCGATGGAGGTCAGCTCCGGCACCTTGCTCCGGTCGATCTGCTGGATGTCGGCGCCGGCGATTGTCTCCTCATGGAGGGCGCCAGTGCTATCGGTGACGTATTTCTTCCGGTCGTGGGCCGCGGCCGGGATACTGTCCGGCAGGATGGCGTTGGCCGTGACCCAGTCGAAGTAGGCCGCCTGACCGGCGCGGCGCGCCCATTCATCCACCCCCCAGGCGCGGTTGAGGTAAGTATCCGTGTACCCCTGCCACTGGCCGGCCGGGTCGTCGGTGTAGAATTTGCGATAAGTCAGGTCGAGGATCTCTGCACCGGTCTTGGCCCGGGCTGCGGCGATGGCGGCGAATTTCCGCTCGTCCAGGTAATCGACCATGATCGGCTGCCCCGCCACCAGCACGTACTCGACCCGCGGTTCCCAGCTGAAGCTCGGGTGGCCGAGCAGTTTGTAATAATAGCCGATCGCTTGCAGGTAATGTCCCCAGGCGTCGCCGTGCCCCTGGGGGTACATGATCTTGGCATCGGCGGCGTTGATGATGCCGTTGCCGTCCTGGTCGGTGATGTTGTAATTCTGGGCATAGGCCACTTCCCCCTCGCCTTGGGTGAAGTTCCAGATCAGCCGGTTGTAGTAGGGGGCATTGTGGGTGCTGCCGGCGGAGTCGTCGCGCCCTCGCAATAGGGCCAGTTCCTCTTCCAGCAGCGAGTCGAGCTGATTCTGGAAGGTGAACACCGACGGCGCCATGGAGCCGTATTCGGCGCTCTTGGTGCTGAAGCCGATGGTCGGGTCGACGGCGTCGGCGTAGGCCTCGTTCCCCAGCGCCAGGTAGAAGGTGGCCAGCCGGCTGGAGATGTTCAGCAGGGCATCGTTGGTCGGGCCGTAGTTTTGCGGCGGGACGGCATCGATGCTGAACTGCCGGGCCCGGTTCAGCACCGTCTCGTAGGCCGGGATCAGGCCCATGCCGTTCAGGTTGTCGGCATCGCTGTTCATGGCCACGTCCCCTTCGTAGCGGGTGCCGTACTGGGAGATCATGCTCACCGTCGTGTTGGTGGCACTGTTGCGGAAATCGGTTACCCGGGCCTCCAGGGGGTTGAGACCGTCGACCACCCGTTTGACCCAGCCCAGCGCCAGCATCGGGCTGTCGGTGCTGTTCGCGCCGCTCCAGCCGCTCCAGTTGTTCCGGTCGTCGTGGGGGGTGACGGCGTTGAGCGGGTCCGACGCCTCGGCCAGCTCGGGCCAGGCGGCCTTGTAGTAGTAGCGGGCCACGAACCAGTTGTCCGACATCGTCAGCGGCGAAGCGCCGGCAATGGTGATGTCGGAAAGACCATAACCGTCGCTGTCGGCGACGATGAATTTCGTCCAGGAATCGTCGGCCGGACCCGCCGACGGCAAGGAAGGCATGCTCCCCGCGACCGGCTGGTAGTACCATTCGAAGTTGAATTTCTCCGGTTCGCCGCCGAAATCACCCGTGTAGTGGAGAGTCAGTTTTTCGTCGAAAACGTTCTGCGCCTTGAGCGCCTTGATGACCCCCCGGTAGACCGGCTCGTTGACTATCCGGAGGACATGGAGCTGGACCGGGGCATCGAGCAGGGCGTCGTCGTTGTTTTCCACCAGCACCACATAGCCGGTTCCCTGGGCCATGCCGGCGGTGAGGGCGTTCTTTTCCCCGACGATGGAGCGGGCGGCAGCCAGCGAACCGTTGCGCAATGCCAATCCCAGCCGGATTCCCCAGGCGCTTTTCCAGCCACCGGTGGTGTCCGAGGGCCGGTAGGGGTTGATCCGGGCGGCGTTCCAGCTCCCGTCGTCGACGGCATTGGGGTTTCTGCCCAGCCCATAAAGGGCGTCCACTGCCGCGGTCCAGGCGCTGTCCGTGCTCAGGGCGCGGATGGCAGCCTGCTCCGTGGCGGTCATCAGGTTGGGGAGCAGCCAGGGCGTTTCGCCGTCGTTGGCGATCCATACCCCTTTGTAGCCGAGTCTCTTGCCGGCCGGGTCGTAGAAAAGGCGCGCCTGGATCGCGTAGGGGAGCGTCGGGAAGGTCTTTACCCCGCCGCTGCCGATCTCGGTGGGGATGGTGGCGGGGAGGGCGGCCAGCCCGGTATAGAGGTAGCGTTCCGGGGCATAGAGCTTAGCCAGGGGCCCTTTGCCGCTGTAGACGTTTTCGTCGAAGATCATCTCGGCACTCTTGAAATTGTAGAGATCGGGGAGACCGTCGCGGGCGGTCGTCAGAGTATCCCCCATCGCCAGGGTCGGCGTTTCGTCCGGCCATTTGGTGACGTAACTGACGTCGACCGGCAGGTCGCCGGTGGCGTAATAGCCGCGGGAGCTGTTATTCAGAAAGGGGATCGGGTCACCGGCCACCCTGGCCAGGGTACCGGTGAACGGCCAGTAGAAATCGGCCCGCATGGAGTAGTACCACTGCATGACGAACCGGGACTTGTCGGCGTCGGTCTTGCTGTCGCCGGTCTTCCAGTTGGCGGCCTTGGCCCAGTGTCCACCGTTGTGGTCCTGGAGGTGCCACTCTTCTCCGGCGCCGCTCTTGATGCCGCTCTGCGGCGGAACCTGGAAGGAGCTGGGGAAGGGGGGGGTGATCGGGCTGCCGGCGTCGACGGTATAGGTGAAGCCAGCGGCGGGACGGACCACCCGGTAGGCCTCCATGGTCCACTCCTGGGCGGTCGTGTCGAAATATTTCAGCAACACGTAGGGCTTCGATTCATCCTTGATGGCGTTCAGGTCGTCCCGCAGGGCGTAGAGGGTGTCGCCGGTGATCAGGGCGTGTTCCTCGTTGGGGTTGTAGCCGGCAAGGGTCTTGTCCGGCTGGTTGTAGACCCTGGCCTGTGGCTTGGCGGTCGGCGATACGGCAATGCCGTTGCCGATGGTGATGGTCTGCGGAGTTGCGGGCCAGTCCGCCTTGTAGCGTTTCGGGGTCACCGGCCAGCCGATGTCCCCCTGGCCCCGTTCGTACCAGACCACCACCAGCGGCTTGACGTCGCCGGGAAGGCTCCTGTTGACCGGGATGATCGCCCCGGTGCGGTTGGAACGGTCGTAGGCCCTGTCGCTGCCGGCGCCGTCGTATACCCCGCCGTCGTAAAAGAGATAACCGGTCTTGTTCCGGGACGGGACAGTCTCGTTTTCCGGGTCCCGGTGCCCGGGATCGGTGATCTTTCGGCCGATCTCCCAGGGGATTTCCTCCAGCTTGGCCGGTTCCAGGGCCTCGGTTTCCACGACGATGAAGGCGGTGCCCGGCTTCAGGTCCGGGAGCGCCACCGGGGTGGTGAATCGGAGCACGCTCGTCCCGGCGCTGCTGGCATTGAACGTGGCCAGGGTGGCATCGGCGCCGTTGGTGGTATAGCTAATGGCGTTGAAGGTGTTGACCGCATCGGGCGGTTGCAGGTTGGCCGGTGCCTCGGCGATGTGTTTCTGCTTCTGCGGCCAGATGGTCATGCACGTTTCGTCGTAGGTGGCCGTCGAGTTGATAAGCGGCCACTTGATGGTAAACGAGTTCACCGGGTGGATCGGGAAATAGCGCATCCCCTGGTTGGCCGGCACGGAATTGTCCCAGCCCCAGACGAAAGCGCTGTCGGCCGTGTCCCCGGCGAGGGCCGCCGAGAGGATGGTGATCTCCGGCTTCCTGCTGGTGTCGATGTTCTGTCCCTCCGGTGCGAACACCGGCTTGCCGATAATGTAGGCCTTGGTCTGGTCGTAGCGCCACTCCACGGTCATCGGTTTGTCCAGGCTGTAGGTGGAGAGGGTCTTCCGGCCGTTGCTGATCGTCTGCACGTTGCCGCTGCCGCCGCCGCTATAGATCACTTGGGTGAGGGTCCGGGGCGAGCTGGAGAGCGGATCGGTGAAGGACTGCAGCGCGGTAAGCGTCAGGCTTGTCTGCTGGGAAATGGTCGAGGCGTCGTAATAGTGAACGTTCGATACGGTCGCGGCGGCATTGGCTGCGCAGGTGGCGATGTCGTTGTCGGGGCTCGGGCATTCGCGCGGGTCGGCGGAGTCGGTGGCCGGGACGGTCGACAGGGTCAGCCGCTGTCCCGCGGTCCCGGCATAGCTCTGGGTGGCGGCGGCGCTGAGCGTCATCGTGCCGTTGACCGCGTCGATGGCGACGATGGCCGTTCCTGCCGGGATGCCGTAGCCGCTGGCGACCATCCCCGGATTCAGACCGGCAGTGGCGATGGCGGTGACGGTGGCGGAACCGGCGGTGGTGTCGCCGGGCAGGTCGACCACCGTGAGCGGCGTATCTTCGCCGACCGTGGTGACCGCCACCCGGAGCTGTTTGCGATAGTTCCAGGTGATGGTCGAGTTGGTGCCGATGGTGGGGGTGGCGGTGGTGGCCATGCCCGCCGCCGCGTTGCCGTCGCTGATACTGCCGGTCCCGGTCCAGCCGCTGAGCACGTAGCGGACCGTGTTCCCCTGGGCATAGACCGTATTGGGGGCGACAAGGGCCGCCGTTTCGTCGGCGCGATAGGTGACGGCGGTGGTGGCCGGGGCGGGGGAGATGCCGGGCAGATTCCTGAACAGCGCCTTGTCGGCATCGTCGACGCCGTTGACCGCCACGGTGACGTTCAGCCGTTTGGTGTAGACGAATCGGTAGGTCCAGGGGAGGAACTGCCGGCCCTGGTCGATCCGGTACCGGTCGTTGACGCCGTCATAGGTCATGGTCGCCCAAATGGGGAGGGCGGGGGACTCCAGCACCCAGTTCTCCACCACGCTGTTGTAGGTCCTGGTGATGGTCCGGGGGACGGTGATCGCGCTGGTGCTGGCCGCGGTCAGATAGGCGGTATCGGTGACGACGGACGGGTTGGTCACCGTGGTGGCGGTCTTGATGGAGGCCCCGCCGCTGCCGAGAATGTCGTATTGCTCTTCGAACCTGGCCTTGATCTCGGTCGGCATGCCGGTGTCGTCGGCCACGACCCGGGTGATGAAATGCTTCTCGTAAAGCCATTTGATCGTACTGGTGGCATTGGCGCCCAGCGCCGCCGTCGCCGTGCTGCCGGCGGCCGCCACCCGGCCGGTGCCGCCGGCCCAGCCGAGGGGGAGCCAGCGGGCATTCTCCCGCAGCGCGGCGATGCTCCCGGCCGTCAGGCTGCCGGTGGTTGCCGGCAGCCATTTGGTCCCGGTGAAGAGCGCGCTTCCCAGCGCCGGGGTCATGGCAGGGACCAGCTGCACGTTGTTGCCGTTCCGGTTCTGGATAACGCCGTTGGCGTCCAGTTCGAGCAGTTCGACGGTGGCCAGGGTGTTCCCCCCCTGCATCAGCCCGCCGGAGATCAGCACCTTGCCGTCCGGCAGCGTCAGGCCGGCGGCGTGATAGCGCGCCGTTCCCAGCGTGGCGCCGGCCGTACGCCAGCCGTCCGTGGTGATCGTCGCCGTCCGCCCGGCGTAATCGAACAGCTCGACGCTGGCGAGTGCGACGCTGTCCCCCGAGCCGCCGGCCACCAGGACCGAATTGTCGCTCAACAGAGCAATGGCGGGGGCGTAGCGGGCGGTTGTCATTGCCGCCGTCGTACTCCAGCTGTCGGTCGCCGGATCGTAGAGTACGGCGCTCTTCAGCGGGGTGCCGGGAACCGTCGAACCGCCGGCCATCAGCACCTTGCCGGTGGGGAGCAGCAGTGTAGCCGCCGCGTAACGGGGCTCGGGCAGGTCGGCCGCCGGTGACCAGCTGTCGGTCGCCGGATCGTATAGCTCCGCACTCTGCAGGACGGTGCTGCTCCCCTGGATACCCCCGGCGACCAGCACCTTGCCGTTGGCGAGCCGGACGGCGCCGGCGGCGCGTCGGGGAACAGCCATCGGGGCCGCGTCACTCCAGCTGTTGGCCGCCGGGTCGTACAATCTGGCGGCGTTGCTGTCGGTGCCGTTCGCGCTGCCGCCGGCCAGCAGCACCTTGCCGTTCGCCAGCAGGGTGGCGGTGTGGTAGATGACGGTGAACGGCGTCGAGGCGTCGGCCCAGCTGTCGGTCGACAGATCGAGCATGGCGTTGTTGACCGTGCCTCCCCCCAGAACCAGCAGCCTGCCGTCCGGCAGCGGCAGGGACGAGTGCCCCTGACGGGCAGAGGTAAGCGCCAGCGGGCCGGGAATGTTGTTGCTGACGGTGAATTTTGCGCCGGTCGTGTAGTAATAATCGAGATACTCGTCCGGCGTCCCGTCGGTCGCCGGGCTCAACTCTTCGCGGACGTTTCCGTACGGGCCGCCGTTGCTCTTGATCTGGTCGAGGCTCTGCGCCCAGCTGTTGGCATAATCGTGATGCTTGAGATCGACGATGAACTTGTTGTCGGCTTCCTTGTTCTCCGGCAGGTAGTACTGCATGCTGCCGACGGGGAGCCGCCTGACGGGGCCGGCGTAGGCCGTGCTGCCGCCGTCGTAGAAGTAGCGGGTCACGACCTGGGCGTTACGCTGATAGCGCGCAAAGATGTCCGATTCGCCGTCCTGGATCGGCACGTCGGAGCAGGCCCGGGAGTACCCGGACAGCCAGGAGGCGGTGAACGTCTTATCCTGGAAATCGGCGTAGCCGACATCCATCATCCAGGAACCGCCGGTCACCTGGTCGAAGGTGTACCTGCCGCCGCAGGCCGCGGTCGGCACGTTCATGCAGCCGGCGGCGCCGTTCGGCGGCCAGATCGGCCAGCTCGAATAATACTGGAATTGGGGATAGGTGTTGTTGCCGGGGACTTCCCAGATGAACTTTATCTCGCAGGCGCTCCCTTTGTAGGTTGCCTTGCTGATGCTCCAGACATCGGACAGACTGTTGCCGTGCTGGTCCGAAGTCAGGACAAAGATGGCCGCCGTTGCCCGGCCCGCCCCGCCGGCCATGATGAGGAACATGAGAATCAATAACAGTAGTTTCATCCGTTTCATCGGCTCTTCTCCCGTGGCGAGCAGCCCGGCCAAGGTTTATTGATTGAGGACGTCCACGTCGGACGCCAGTTTGATGGTGAAGTTCCCCTGCACCTTGATTGGTCCCTTGGCGAGTCCTCTGATATGCTCGGTGTAGGTGCCGCCGAGCACGGTCACCCCCCATCCCGGCGGCGGATTGCCCGGGTTGTCCCGCGGGGTGCCGTCGAAGACCAGCGTGACGTCGCGGGTGATCCGGTTCGCTTCCTGCCGGAACGTCGCGAAGTCGCTCGCCAGGTTGTCGTGATCGGGGTGGTAGCGGTGCAGGAACGGGTTGGTCGGCTGGGTGTAGGCAGCCGATGACTCGACGATCATTCGGCAGCTGACCGTGGTCGAGATGCTGCCGCTGCATTTCAGGGCAGTGCCGTCGAAGTCGGTCTCCGTCCCCGGCGAGTAATCGATGCCGACCGCGCTCAGCCGCCGGCCGACCTTGGCGCCGTCCCGCTCGGTGACCCCCGAATAACCGGCGAGCAGCGCATCGTCGGTCAGGGCCACGTACCGGCCGGCGGTCGCCGGCGAGCCATCCGCATTGAGCGTACCGTCCTGGTGCATCAGGATCGCCTGTTTGAGGAGCCGGACCTGGCCGTACCTGTCCTGGTGGAGGATCAGGTTGAGGTTGAGTGCGGCCGGGGTCGCCTTCGCCTCGCCGTTGGCGAAATCGGGCGCCGGTCCCGAATCGGTGAGCTGGCTGACCATGTTCAGGGCGGCACTGCCCGTCCAGAGCCCCGGGTAGCCGTTGACCGGGTTCGACGTTGCCGTTACCGGCAGTCTGATCCTGCTTCCCTGGGCGTCGCTGAACTCCAGTACCGATGCTGCCGTGCCACTGAAGCTTCCCCGCTGGGCCGCCAGGGTAACGGTCGCCGAATTGCCTGCCTTGACGGTGATCGGCGCCATTACCGTCAGCGGTTCGGTCAGGATCTGGCCACTGGTCGCGTCGTAGCGGCGATAGGCCAGGGCGACCGGATTGGCGGCGCCGAGCTGGGTTAGGGCAACGGTCCGGTCGCTCGACGACGCATTTGCCACCGTCACCGTCAGCAGCGTGATGCCGATGCCGAAATCCAGCCCGTCGGCGTTGTCCGTCTCGGCGGCCAGCGGCCCCTGGTAGTCGGAACCGGACTGGCAGTAGATCCAGAAGGCTTCGCCCGAACGCATGGCTGCGGTGGTCGGATTGGTGACCGGTTCCCAGCTCCCGGAGACGTTGTTCAGCCGGTAGATCGCCTGGTTTTTATGGGCGGCGGACGGGGCGAAGAAGGCGGCGAACGTCGGCGGTGTCGCCGTGAAGCCGAAGCCGGTGAGATTGAACGAATCGGGAATCCACTCCCGGTGCCGGATGGTGGGGCGGCCGGCGATGTTCAGGGTCAGCGGCGGCGTCCCGGCGGGAAGATGGATCAGGTAGGCATTGTTGGCGGTGATGGCGTACAGGTTGTTGAGGCCCGATTCCGCCGCTGCGGCGAAGATCGCCAGCCAGCGGGGATTGCTGACCGGGGTTTCGCCAGGATCCTGGATGAACTGGACCGGGTCGCTCTTGCCGGTCCAGGCCCAGACGCTCGCGCCGGTCGGCAGACCACGGAAGACCACGGCGGGAGCCTTCTCCGGCGGTGTCACCTCCAGGTAGACGGCGTTCCAGCCAGGGTTCAGGTCGACCGCCTGGGTCACCGTCGGCACGGCGGCCGCCCCGGCAGGGGTCCGGATCAGTAGCGGCAGGGCAAGACTCAGGGCGAGAAGAAGCAGCTTGGTAATCTTCATGATGATCTCCCAGGAAAGGAGGGCTTGTCCTCCCGACGGTATGCCGGGGTTCAGCGCGCCGGCAACGCCGGCGGTTCCGCCGCCGAACCCGGCGCGGCCGGTGTCATTGCCCGGAGTGCATCCTCGTTGACGGTGACCGGTATCCTGCCTTGCAGCCGCGCGATGAACTCCCGTTCGGCCCGGTGCTTCTTTTCCCGGGTGACCCGGTAGCGGACGCCATCCCGCACCGCTTCGAACGGTTTGCTTGCCGCCGCTCTGACTTCGCTCAGCCTGACGAGGTAGTAGCCGTCCGCCGCCGTGATCACCGGCGACACTTCGCCGGGCGTTTTGAGCGCGAACAGGGCGTCGAGCACCGCTTTGTCCGGCCCGCCGTCGTTGTCCCCCGCCCGAAACCAGCCGATGTCGCCGCCCCGGTAGCGGCTTCCCTGGTCTTCCGAATAGGCGAGTGCCACGGGGCCGAAGGCCGGAACACCGGGGGCGAGGGCTAGCGCCTCGCCCCGGGCGCGTTCTGCCCGGGCGCGCAGCTCGACCTTCTTCTCGGCGGAAGCCTTGGCTGGGACGGCGATCTTGATCAGAGCCCCCCGGAGCATTGCCGGGGTGCCGAATTCGGCACGATGGGCCTGGTAATAGGCCTCCGTCTCCTGGTCGGTCGCCACAATTTTCGCCAGTGCAGGCTCCAGGTTGTCGCGGAGGTATGCGTCCACCAGCAGCTGTTTGACGGCAGCGACCACCTCTGGGACGTTGTCATAGCCCGCCGCTTTCGCCGCGGTGTAGAGCACCTCGTTCCGCACCATGATGTCGAGGAGTTGCCGTTCCCGCTCCGGCAGCGGCTGTACCCGGCTGCGTGCCAGTTCGGCCCTGAACATGGCCGCGGTGATCGGCTTGCCGGCGACGAGCGCCAGCGGGACGGCATCGTCCGGCGGCGGTCCGGCAGCGGTCGATGCCGGCGGCTGACCGAGCTGCAGCCAGCCGGCGCAGAGAATGATCGGAATCCATCTGCCGTTCCAGGTCATGGTTCATTCCTCCCGGGGGGGTGCCGTACGGCCGGGTGCCGGCGGCGCCGCGGCCGCTGTCGGTTCATCAGGACGTTCAGGGCACACGCCAGGTCGTCGAGATCGGCAAAGGGGATGCGCGCTCCACTGCCGTCCATCGGCTCGACCAGCCCGGTAAGCAGGCGTGGCTCAGCCGGGTCGGCGCGGTAGATGCGGATGATGAAGCTGCTGGCGGTGGTCAGTTCTGACATGATGCCGCCAGTCAACCATGCGGCGACCCACAGATTGCCCACAGATTTGAAAAAAACGCGGATCGGGGAGAAAAATGCGGTGGGTGGAGGGGAAGGGTTATGCCGGGTGAACGATGGCGGAATAGACGGCGGTGGTTTCCGGGGAGGGGTCGATGCCGAGTTCGGTCCGGAGGAGGCTGCGGCAGCGCTGGTAGCTCTTCACGGCGTCGCTGTGGTTGCCGAGCTGCCGTTGGCAGATCATCAGCCGGCGGTGGAATTCCTCGGCCAGGCTGTCGGTTTCGATCCCTTTCAGGTAGTAATCGGCGGCCTGTTCCCACTCGCCGGCTGCTTCATGGTGCCGCCCCGCTTGCAGGGAGATTCGGAGCAGGCCGTTCCGGAGGGTTTCGCGCCGGGCGGCACTCCAGTCCAGGCCCGTATCGGCGGGGAGAAATTGCCCCTGATACAGGCCGTAGGCTTTCTTGCAGAGTGTTGCCGCCCGGTCGGCCGGCGTCGTGCGGATCGCCTCGACGAGCTGCCAGAGCGCCAGGCTGTCCACCCAGCAGGTGCCCGGGTTGAGCGAGAGCTGCCGTGACCGGCAGATGAGATGGCCGTCGTCGCCGAGGAGCTTGCGCAGCCGGCCGATGGTGGTCTCGAAAGACTTGTTGGCCAGGTCGCCGTCGGCATCGGGCCAGAGGAGATCGGTCAGCCGCTCGCGGGGGACGTTCCGGCCGCCGAGGGCGATCAGTGCCTTGAGCAGCTCCAGTGGCTTTTTCTGCTCCTTGCCGGCGTAGGGCAGCGGCGTGTCGTTCCTGAGAATTTCGAACCTGCCGAGGGTGTAGATCTTGATCGGATAGGGCCACGCCTCCAGCCGGGCGGGGGCTGTTCCCCCACTTTCGAGGGGGGGAGCGAGTGCCAGGGTGCCGATCAGCCGTTTGACGTATTCCGGTTCGATCTCCTCCGCCAGCGCCCTGGCACAGAGCTCGCGGACGACGGCTGGTTGATAGAACTCGAGATGAACGAAACCGTGTCGCCTCCCCAGCGATAGCCCACGGTGCAGCGCCAGCAGTCCTGCCGTTTCCTCTCCCCCCTGGAGCTGGTACCAGCCCAGGATCAGCAGCGAGTACCACTCTATCACCTGGCTCTTCATCGCCAGGCCGATGCGGTGCGCCGCCTCGGCAAGTCTCCGTGCTTCCTCCCGGTCTCCCAGGGCGAAGGCGACCTGTGCCATGCCGATATGCCACAGTGCCCGGTAGTAAATGGTCCCCATCTGTTCCGTGATGGCCGCAACGGTTTCCAGATGGGTGGCGGCGAGGGCCGGCTTGTCGGTGATGAGCCCGTACCATGCCGAGTTTACGTGGTAGAAAAACCTGCCGAGGAGATTTTCGTTGCCGGTCAGGGCGGTCATCTGCCGGTCGAGCGAGACGGCGGCGCTCGCCCGCCTGCCGGGGGCCAGTTCTGCCGCGGCCTTGAAGCCCCACAAGAGGGAATCGTAAACATGGACGCCGTGCCGGGCGGAAATCTCCAAACCTTCGCTGAGGGTTTGCAGGGCTTCCGGGTAATCGGCGGTGACCCAACAATGGATCCCTTTCATCAGCTTGATGCGGATCACCGTGAACGGCGACGGCTGGCGGTGGCGGACTTCGGCCGCCGCTCGTTCGAGCAGCACCGCATTCCGTTCGTAGTCCCCCTTCCAGAGATAGTAGACGCTCATGCTGAAGATCGTCTCCAGCTGGATGTCGAGGGACGGCTTCTCCTTCAGCAGGGCGGTGACGCGCTGCAACCACTCCTCCACCCGGCGGGGCTGGTCCGGTTTCCTCAGGGTGAGGGCCAGCAGCATGCGGGACGAGGCGATCAGCTCGATCTCCGCCGACGGATACGCGGCGTGCTCCCGTTGCAATTCGTCGAAATCGGCAAGGCAGGCGTCGAGAGGCTTCCACTCGTTGCCGAAGGCGTAGCTGTCGACGATCCCGGCCCAGGCGAGATAGATGCCGGAAATGTCCCGTTGCCGTCTGAAGAGGGCCAGCGCACTTTCCAGCCGATTCCTGGTCCGGGCCGGGTCGACCGGGAACGCACACAGGCCGTGCCAGTAAAGCAGCCAGGGATTTGCCTCGATCGCCGCTTCGGGGAGCCGGCCGAGCCAATCGGCGAGGACCCGGCAGCGCCCCTGGGCGAGCAGCTCCCGGCCATGCCGGACGACTAGCCTGGCCAGGTCGTCATGATTGCCAGCTTCGCCGTACAGCTGCGCCGCCTCTTCCCGCTGTCCCCCCTGCTCCAGGAGGTGGGCGACGCGCTGGCGCAGAACTGCCAGCTCGGCGGGTGGAACGACGGTTTTCAACCGGTTGACGAGAAATTTGCGGAACAGCGGGTGATACTGGAAGTTTTCGCCGCTGCCGGCCAGCCGGTCAGTGAAGAGACGATGGCGATTGAGGGTGACGAGGATCTCCCCGGCGTCGGTGATCCCGGTCAGTCGCTCGGCCAGCGACGCGTTGAGAATGGGCAGCAAGGCAGTCTGCAGCAGGAAATCCCGGATTTTCTCCTCCAGGCGGACGAACACTTCGGTGGCGAAATAGTCGAAAACCCGGTCGTAGTCGAGATCTGTCGCCGGGACGGTCCCGCCGGCGCCCAGTGCCCGTCGCTCCAGGGTCAGGGTGATGCCGGCGGCCCAACCCCGGGTCAGCTCGTGCATCTGGGCGACCCGCTCCTGCCCCAGTGCCGGTAGCCGGTCGCTGATCAGCTGTCGGGCCTCGTCAAGGGTGAAGCGCAGATCGTCATAGTCGAGCATGGCGATACGTTCGCCGGCCTGGCAGCGGGCGAGAGTCGGCGGCGGGGTGGTGCGGCTCAGGATGATCAGGCGGATGCCAGCCGTGACGCAGTTGACGCCGGTGCCGATCATCTCATGGAATGGCGCGTGAAGCGGAACTTCCTGATAGTTGTCGAGAACGATGACGAAATCGCCCGGCGTTGCTTCCGTAACGGCACGGGGAACGAGCCGGCCGTAAAGGCTTTCGAAATACCGTCTGGTAAAGGTGGCGATGCCGGCGAAATACTCGGGGGTCAGCAGCGGCAGCGATTTTTTGTGGCGCGGCGCCGCCTGTTTCGCCGCCAGTCCCATGTAGTAGAAGAAGGTCGCCAGGTCGGCGTCGCCGGCATCGCATTGGTACCAGAGGCTGGGGAGAGTGCGGGCGGAGAGATAGCTGGCGACGAGGGTGGACTTGCCGGAACCGCCCGGCGCCGCTATCCAGGTAACCGGTTTTGCCGCCGCCTGATCGAGCAGGTCGAACAACCGTTGCCGTTGCACCGGCTTCGAGTGGGTCGGCCGGGCTATCTTGGCTGAAACGGTAGATTGTGCCGTCATTTTTTCGGGCCTGTCGTCAGGATGGTTCCTGCAGTTCCGTAATTGCGAGATCGGGTAACATTATCCGTAACACATGATAAAATATTTTCACATAAAATTAATAAACTATAGATTCGCTGTATTCTGGCGGCCAACGGCAGCTTTTCGTCGCCCATTGGTTGCTAACCGGTGAAAATGGTTCACTAACGGTGGAAAATCTGGTAATCAGTGTGCAGAAATTGATGCCGAATTGTGAGCCGTCGACTAGCGGAAGTGAAACGTATGCGGGATGAGCCTGAAATCAAAGCGGGAGAACCTGCTCCGGCAGAGACCGACCGGTTGCTGAAAAACGAGCAGTTGCTCAGATTCCTCGGCGACAATCTGCCCGACAGCTATATCTACCAGTATACCCGCGAGGCCGACGGTACGCCGCGGTTTATCTATCTCAGCGCCGGCGTCGAGCGGCTGACGGGGGTTGCCGCTGTAGTGGCCTTGGCCGATGCCGGTGCCTTGCTCAGTCAGGTCGATCCAGAACAGTGGGCGGACTATGCGGCGGCCGAGGCCGCCAGCGCCCGCGACCTGACCGGTTTCGCGATGGATCTGCGTACCTGCCGCGCCGACGGGGTATGGCGCTGGATGCAGTTGCGCTCCAGTCCGCTCCGCGACGCCGACGGCCGGGTGGTCTGGTCCGGGGTGGTGAGCGACATCACCGAGCGGAAAGCTCACGAACGCGAGCTTGAGCGACTAAACCGCCTTTATGCGGCGCTCAGCCACGTCAACCAGGCGATCGTCCGGATTCGCAGCCGCGACGAGTTGTTTCGGGAAGTTACCCGGGCGCTGGTAGAGTCCGGCGGCTTCAAGATGGTCTGGATCGGCTTGCGCAATCCGGTCAGCGAACAGGTCGAGCTGGCGGCCAGCCAGGGGGATGATACCGGCTACCTGGCCAGCATCCGGGTTTTTGCCGACGACCGTGTCGAAGGACGCGGGCCGACCGGGACGGCGGTCCGCGAGGGGCGACCCTATGTCTGCAACGATTTTCTCAACGACCCACGGACCTTTCCGTGGCGCGAGGCTGCCGCCCGGGCCGGCTGGCGTTCCTCGGCGGGTTTTCCGATCCGGCAGGGTGGCGCGGTCTGCGGCGCTCTGACCGTCTACGACCGCGAAGTGGCTTTCTTCGGCGATCGTGAGGTTACCCTGCTTGCAGAGGCGGCGGGCGATATCTCGTTCGGCCTCGACAATCTGGCGCGTGAGGACTTGCGGGTTCGGACGGAGACCGCACTGCGGCTTTCCGAAGAAAAGTACCGCGATATCTTCGACAATGCTCCGGTGGGGATCTTCCAGTCGTCGGTGGCAGGACGTTTTTTACGGGTCAATCCGGCCTGTGCGGCCATCTATGGGTACGATTCGCCGGCCGAACTGATCCGGGCCATTTCGGACATCTCGGCACAACTGTTCGTCGACCCCGACCAGCGCGACGAAATCCTGCGGGCAGTGCGGGAAACCGATGCCTTTGTCCGGCGTGAAATCGGCTATCGCCGCAAGGACGGTTCGCCATTCGTCGCCAACCTGATGATGCGGGCGGTCCGGGACACGGCTGGAGCCATCGCTTTTCTCGAAGGCTTCGTCGAGGACATTACCGACCGCAAGCGCGTCGAGCGGGAGATGCAGGAGTTCAACGCCGAACTGGAACGGCGGGTGCGGGAGCGGACTGCCGACCTGGAGGCGTTCAGCTATTCGGTTTCCCACGATCTGCGGGGGCCGCTGGCGGCGGTTGATGGCTTTACCCTTGCCGTGCTCGACGATTACGGCGATCGCCTTGACGACACTGCCCAAGAGTACCTGGGGCGAGTGCGCCGGGCGAGCAAACGCATGGCGCAGATCATTGATTCGCTGCTCCAGCTTGCCAAGCTGAACCGGGCCACGATTACCCGGGAACAGGTGGACCTGAGCGCTCTTGCCGAAGGGATCGCCGAGGGGCTTGCTCAGATGGCTCCCGAACGAACAGTGCGCTTCACCATCGCCAGGGGGGTGACCGTCAATGGCGACCGGCGTCTGTTACGCCAAGTGATGGAGAACCTGCTCGGCAACGCCTGGAAATACACCAGCCACACGACGGCGGCGATCATCGAATTCGGCGTTGCCGACCAAGGGGGGCGGCCGGTTTATTTCGTCAGCGACAACGGTGCCGGCTTCGAGATGAGCGGTGCCGACAAGCTGTTCCGGCCATTTCAGCGCCTGCATGGTGAGAGCGAGTTTGCCGGAACGGGGATCGGCCTGACGATCGTCCAACGGATCGTTCAGCTTCATGGCGGGACGGTCTGGGCGGAAGGGGAGCGGGACCGGGGCGCCCGGTTTTCGTTCACCTTGGGCTAACAATAGCCATTCAGGCTGTCTTTTGCGGCAAGCCGCACGCACGGGCGGTCGTCGGCCGACAAGGAGCGGCCCGGCAATGAAATTTTTTCCGGCAACTTTCCACGGCCGGCTCCGGGTCGCTGCTACGGCAATTCTGGCGGCCGGCCTGACCGCCAGCACCATTGCCTATCTTCTCGCGGCTCCACCGGCCGACCTGCCGCTGGACTACGACCCTCGCTATTCCAAGAGTTACCAGCACGATCTCGAATTGTACGGCGGTACCCTCAACGTCCTGGCCAGCGAGTTCATGGACTGGTTCGCCGGATTGTGGCACGGACGGGCGCTTGCCGGCACCGTTGCCGTCTTTGCCGTCACTATTTCCGCCATCCTCTATTTCGTTGCCAACCGGCTGCAGCGCGATGCGGCCGTCGAGGATTCGGGACCTGCCTGGGAGCGGGACAACGCCGGTCCGCGCCGGTAGTCGCTCAGCAGCAGGTGGCCGGACCGGGCGAATGAGCGACCTTCCTCGTGAAACGCCTATTCCTCGGCAACCTCACAGACCGGGCAATACCCCTCGCCACTTTCGGCATCCATCTCCAGTTCGCCGCCGCAAACCTCGCAAATTTCCGGTGGTGCCGGTGCATTGTGCTTCTGCCGGTACTGTTCGCCAAACCGTTTCGTTTTGTCCATGGTAACCTCCTGTCGCCGCCGGCGACCAACTCCGGGCATCGTGATCCGGCCGGCGTGTCTATTCGTCCCATGACACAGCGTAGCGTTCGTAGCCCGGGGGGGGACGGTTATGAGCCGCCCGCCGTGCCAGCGGGTCTCGTGCGGCCTTGGGGAGGCCCTGCCCGGCACTTTTCGCGGGGAGGGTGGGCGCGGTTGGCCGTACAATAATTATAGTCGGTTAATCGTCGAGGGAAAGGGGAGGAGCTGGCAGCTTCGGATAGGTGCGGGCGACCAGCTTGCCCAAGGTAAGCCCCTGGACGATGATCGAAAAGACCACGATCATGTAGGTCATGACCAGGATGGCATTCCGTTCGGCGCCGCCGGGGAGGGAAAGGGCCAGCGCCACGGAGATGCCGCCGCGCAGCCCTCCCCAGGTGAGAATGTTAACTGTCCCGGGGCTGAAGGATCTGAACCCCCGCAGGATGGCGGCCATTCCCGCCACACTGGCCCACCGCGCCAGCAGGGCGATGGCAATGGCCAGGGCACCGGCGGTCAGGTAAGCAGGCGTGTAGGTAATTACCTGCGCCTCCAGGCCGATCAGCAAAAACAGCAGGGCGTTGAGAATCTCGTCGACCAGTTCCCAGAAGTCGTCGAGCCGTGTCCGAGTGGTTGTCGACATGGCGTTGGCGCGCCCCTGGTTACCGATCAACAGTCCGGCCACTACCACAGCGAGCGGCCCGGAGGTGTGCAGCCGGTCGGCCAGGTTGTAGGCTCCCATGGCCAGCGCCAGGGTGATAATGATCTCGACCTGATAGTTGTCGATCCGTTTGAGCATCAGATAGGCGAGAAACCCGGCGGCAAGGCCGACCAGCGTGCCGCCGACCGCTTCCCTGACAAAGAGCCCTGCTACCGCGCCGACGGTAACGTTGAGCTCCCGCCGGGCCAGTTCCAGGATGATCATGAAGGCGACTACCCCGATGCCGTCATTGAACAGGGATTCGCCGGCGATCTTTGTTTCCAGGCTCTTCGGCACGCCGGCAGTTTTGATGATGCCGAGCACCGCCACCGGGTCGGTGGGGGAGATCAGGGCGCCGAACAGCAGGCAGAAGATGAAAGGGAGCGGCTTGCCGAGCAGTCCCAGAACGTACCAGGAGAGCCCGCCGACGATGAACGTCGAGGCGATCACCCCGACCGTTGAGAGGAGGGTGATGGTCCATTTCTGGCCGGCCAGGTCGTCGAGCCGGATGTGGAGCGCGCCGGCGAACAAGAGGAAGGTAAGCATGCCGTGCAGCAGCGCCTCGTCGAAGTCGATGCTTGCCAGAATTGCCTCGGCATGACGTTGCGCGGCGTGGAGGCCGAACATGCCACTGCCGGCGATGCCGAGGGAGACGGCCATGGCGATCAGCAGCACGCCGACGGTGGTCGGCAGACGGATGGTTCGACAGTTCAGGTAGCTGAAGAGCGCGGTGAGCACCAGCAGGACGGTGATGATCTCGAACAGGCTCATCGGCTCTCCGGTGGCAGCTCAGGGGTGGCCCGGGCGCCGGCCTTTCCCTCGACGGTGTTTGCATAATAGCGAGTGGTCGGGTAGGCGAAGTCGATGTCGTCGCAGGCAGCGAACCGTTCCAGGATCGCTTCCCAGAGCTGCTGGGTTCCTTCGCGCCGACGACGGGGTTCGCAGAGGTAACGGAGGGTCAGCAGCACGCCGCTCTCCTCCACCGAGGTGTAGACCGTCGGCGCCAGACTGGGGGAAACGATGATGAATTCCCGGGATGATTCCTTCAGCTTGCGCTCCGCCAGCGGGGTGAGGTGGCCGGCATGGTCGGTGGCGATCTGCTGTAACTCCGCTTTGGCCCTCTGCCAGTTGCTCTCGAAGGTGACCAGCACGGGGAGTTCGTTCCAGATGTAGTCGAACCACCCTTTGGTGTAGTTGACCTGGGGATCGGAGAAGACTTTGCCGTTGGGGATATGGACGATCCGTCCGGTACATTGGTCGGCATGGACCCAGTTACCGATCTCGGTCAGGGTGAACTGGAACACCCGGATGTCGATCACATCGCCGGCGTGCGGGCCGATCTGGATCCGATCCCCGACGTCGAAGGGACGCCGCCAGAGAATGAACAGCCAGCCCGCCACATTAACCAGCGGGTCCTTCATGGCGATGGCCAGTCCTGCCGACAGCAGGCCGAGGAAGGTCATCACCGATTCGAACTGCTGGAACCATATCCTGCCGAGAAACAGCAGTCCGAGGGTGACTGCCGTATAGTTTGAGATCTTGCGCCACTGGTAGCGGATCCGGGAGTTTTCGGTCCGCCGCCAGACCGCTTTGAGAATCAGCCGGCGCACCAACCAGAGTACCAGGATGATAGTCAGGGAGGTAAACACCCGGTCGTACAGATCGGCGGGGATGCCGGTGGTTTTCTGTAGCCATTCGGTAAGTAGTCTCATCGTTCTCCCTTGTTTCGTCTGCCGGAGCGGCGACCGCCGAGGCTGGTGCCGAGTTTTCCTGCTCAAGTATACCACGGGAATCGCTCTCGCCGTGGTCTTGCGGCTAATGGGCCGATTTGCCACCTGAATTCCATGACCGATTCGACGCCGGCCGATTGAACCGGCCGCGTAAGAAGTTATACTTTGCTCATAATGACATGGCCTTCTCCCCGGCCGGGGAGGGCGGCGGAGAATTCAGGAACAATGGAGGTGACATGATGAAACGACGCGGTTCAGCGGTCTGGCAGGGTGAGCTGAAGGGGGGGAGCGGGACGGTATCGACGGAGAGCGGCATTCTCAGCGCGACGCCCTATTCGTTCACTACCCGCTTCGAGAATGGGGCGGGGACCAATCCGGAGGAACTGATTGCGGCGGCCCACGCCGGCTGCTTTTCCATGGCGCTCGCCGCCCAGCTTGGCGGCGCCGGTTTGAAGCCCGACAGCATCTCGACCAGCGCGACCGTCTTTTTTGACAAGCTGGACGAAGGGTGGACGGTAAGCAGAGTCCATCTCGACGTGGCGGCCAAGGTGCCGGGAGCTACGCGTGAGGGGTTCGAGAGCGCTGCCTTCGCCGCCAAGAAAGGGTGTCCTGTCTCGCGGTTGTTGCAGGCGGAGATCACCATGGAGGCGAAACTCGTCAGCTGATGCCGTGGCGTGGAAAGGAGGCCTGTCATGTCGTTGCAGGAGCGGTGCCGGGAAGAACTGGTGGCCAAACTGGCGGCGGGCGAACGGAGACTCGGCCAGCTCGGCGAGCGGGCAAAGGCGGTGCCGGTCGAGCGACGCTCGGCGTTCGAGAAAGAACTAGACGAGCTACAGGGCAGGAAGAGTGCCGTAGCGTTGAAAATCGAGGAACTGCGCCGGGCGGAAGGCCATTCCTGGGAAGCGATCAAAGGCGAGATCGAAGCGGCGGTCGACGAGTGGGGAATAGCGATCGAAGAGGCGATCGCCCGTTTCAGGTAAGGGGCAGGGAGCCCCCCGGCAGCTCCCCGTGCAGTTCGGTCCGCAGTCGCGGCAGGCTCGCCGGGTAGTGGCGGCGGATGAATTCCACCAACTTCTCCCGCACTTCACAACGGAGGTCCCAGACAGCCGTCGAATCGGCGGCGCTCATCAGGGCGCGCAGTTCCATGGTCTGCTCGCTCACCTTGGTCATCTGTAGTCCCCAGGTTTCCCGGTCCCAGTTGGCCGAGCTCTCCAGAATCCGGTGCAACTCCTGCCGCAGCTCCTCCACCGGCAGCGTATAGTCGGTATAGATGAAGACCGTTCCAAGCAGGTTGGCCGAGACCCGGGTCCAGTTCTGGAAGGGTTTGTCGAGGAAGTAGGTCACCGGCACCACCAGCCGCCGCAGGTCCCAGATCCGGATCACCACGTAGGTGAGGCTGATCTCCTCGACGGTTCCCCATTCCCCCTCGACGATCACGATATCGCCGAGCCGGATCGGCTGGGTGATGGCGATCTGCAGGCCGGCCAAAAGAGTGGCGATGCTCCGCTGGGCGGCGAAACCGATGATGATCCCGGCGATCCCCGCCGAAGCCAGGATGCTCATCCCCACCTGGCGAATCCGCTCGAACGTCATCAGCATTGTCGCTACGGCGACGATGCTGACGATCACCACGGCGATCTTCACCAGTACCGTCAGCTGGGTATAGACCGCCCGGGCCCGGAGGTTGTCCTTCGCCTCGAAGTCGTAGCGGCTCAGGACGATGTCCCGGCCGGCGACGATCACGTCGATGAGCAGCCAGCTGGTAGCGGCGATGAACAGGATGCTGAACAGGTGCTGGAGCAGTTCGCGGACCTCGGCGGGGAACGCCAGGGTCGGCTGGACCACCATCAGCACCAGCAGCGGAATTGTGACCCGGGCCGGCCGCCGCAGCCGGGCGATCAGGATCGCCCCTTGCTTCGCTGCCGTCTGCTCGACAAGCCGGCCGAGGAACGACCAGAGCAGCCGGAAAAGTACCACTCCCGCCAGCAGTGCCGTCACCGCCAGCCCCGCCGAAACCATCAGATTGTCCCACTGGAAGATTTCCCGCCAGGAGCCGAACCGATTCATGGGACCTCGCTTCTGAGTTTGTCGTATCCGGGTGGCGCCGTTCAGACCGCGGCGGCGAACAGAAAGACTACGAGCGCCAGGCCTAGACCAGCGACGACTATCGCCAACATGACCCCGAAGAGTAACCCGTCGCCGGGCATCGTATCTCCCCGGCGGTAACGGAGGGTGAAGCGGAAGTAACTCATCGCCGCGACGATGCTCACCGCCGAACCGAGTATTACCATCCCCGAGCCGGCCCAGGAGGGGACCGTTTTGCCGAACCAGCGCAGCCCGGTGGGCATGAATGCCTGTTGGTAGACCAGGCTGAAGCGGTCGATGATAAAGCCGAAGCCCATCAGGGTCAGGGCAATCCGGACCCAGGTGAGCAGGGTTCGTTCCGCCGCGAAGTAGACCAGACGCCGGCCGTTCATCTCCATTGCCATGAGCCGTTCGTTTTCGCTTCGCCCATCGCCGGCCGGCGTTTGTTCGTTCATGGTGTGCTCGTTTGGCGGAGGTAGTCGAAAATGCATCAGAGATAAGTTTAAGGAAGCTCTTTCGGATGTCAAACCGGTGCTGTTTCTCGGATCCTGATGCTTCTTGCGGGCATATTTCCCTTTAAGAGTCGATTCCCGTTTAGTGGGGCAAAAGTTACTATATTTAGTAACCTGCTAAAAATATAGGCAAATCTGTGTGGGTTTTGCTTTGTTTGGCAGGGGTGGGTCTGTTATGAGCATGGCTTTGTCGGCACACTGTCCTGGCCAGTTTTGCCAGCAGCCAGGCCGCATCAAGTGAACTCTGGAGGAATCGTTGGTTTGATGGCGACGGGAATGTTGTTGATTGTTTGTTATGGCCCCGCTATGCTCACTCTGGTTATCGGAGAAATTCCTAGTCTCGTTGATGTCGTCAGGTGATGCCGTGTTTTGCAGAGTGAGAGCCCATGAACAGCTGTCCGTTTTGCACCCCGAATCAATCAGCAATCCTGCTGGCCAACGACCGTGCGCTGGCCATCCCCGACGCTTATCCTGTGACTCCTGGTCATACCTTGATTGTGCCAAAGCGCCATATCACCTCCTTATTCGAGGCGAGCAAAGAAGAACAGGCAGCACTGTTTGATCTCGTGGCAAAGATGCGCCAACTGATCCTGCAGGACCGTCAGCCCGATGGCTTCAATATCGGTATCAATGATGGAATTGCCGCCGGCCAGACGGTCATGCACCTACACATTCACCTGATTCCCCGCTATGCAGGCGATACGGAAGACCCTCGCGGCGGCGTGCGCTGGATCATGCCCAAGAATGCGCCATACTGGAAGCAGATTCGATGAATGACCAACTCCAGCCGGGAATCTACCGTCATTACACGGGGAAATATTGTCGGGTGCTCAGTGTGGCCCGGGAACGCGAAACCGGCGCGGAGCTGGTGGTCTATACTTGGCTGGCTGGCGACCGTTTGTTGCGGGTCCGGCCGCCGGCGCAATTCATCGAGACGGTGACCGTCGACGGGCGGCCGATGCCGCGTTTCGTTGCGTGCGAAGGGGAGGGCGCCGTGATGGTCGAGCCGGCCCGCTGCAAGGGGTGCGGGCGCTGCGTGGCGGCCTGCGGCAACCGGCTGCTCAGCCTGGAGAGCCGCGGCGGCAGGAAGGTGGCGATCCTCGGGAACTCGGAACGGTGCGACCGTTGCGGCCGTTGTGTTGCCGAGTGCCTGTTCGGGGCCATTTCCGTACCGGCCGAGCCAGTGGATCGGCCCTGAAGGATTCCGCCCGCAGCGAGCACTTTACCGATGAAGGATCGGTCTCTGTCGAGCTTTCCACGGCGCCTGTGGATAACTCCCCCAGAGCTGTGGATATCCTCCCTGATTCTGCCGTATCATTAAGTACTTTCTCAGGTTGCGCAACGAATAGGCAGTGTTTGCAACATCCCGGAATTACATGTCAATAACTATTTTTGCCCGTATACGGTATTCCGTATATCGGCCTGTCGATCATGGTAACGAATCTGTCTCGCGACAGTGGATAACTGTCACGAAACATAACCGGAAAATTCGTTTTCATTTTCGTCATTTGGCTGGCAGCTACCGTCGTTGCCGACCGTTCAGAGGGTGACTCCCGGCGGTGTCGCCGGCCCTTCGCGGCGGGTCTGGCAGGAAACGCAGCAGGGGGTGAACGGCAAGAGCGCCAGCCGTTTTTCGTCGATCTCCCGGCCGCACTCTTCGCAACGCCCGTAGGTGCCTTCCCGGAGTTTCCGCTCCGCCTCCTCCATCCGGGTCAATTCCTCCTGGTGAATGTCGGCCAGGGCGAGCCCCATGTCGGCCAACAGGTCGATCATGCCCCGGTCGCCCAGATCCTGGGGCAATTCATATTGGGACTGCAGCCCTTCGCCGGTCTTCCTGAAGAGTTCCTCGCGCAGCTCGCTCCAGAGCGTTTGTTTCTTTTCCCGCAACAGTGCAATCAATCGTTCCTGCCGTTCCCGATCGTGTTTTGTCATGGCGGCATCCTTTCCGTAGTTGTCTTCAAGCCCTCCTCACGTTGATTGTAACCCGCCCGGGGGCGCTTGCAATTGTCGGTTTCCCTTTAGCGTTTATGTAAGCCTTATGCTTAAACCTGGTTATTGGTTGTCTACTATATAAGTGTGGTTACTATATGTAGTAACATTACAGTATTATTGGATTGTAATGCTTCAAATCTTTTGACTGACTGAAATTGTATGGTAAAAATTTGAGCGATAGACTGGCATGTTGTGTCTTTGTTACCGCCCCCGGTTGGCGCGCTCGATCAAGCGCTGCGGCGGTGCGCTGACGACCTGCCTCGCCGAGAGAGGTGGCGCGGATGAAAAGGAATTCCCGGATAATCGGTGCTGTCCTGGTGTTTGCGGCCATTTGCACTGTCGCTGTCGTAGCTGTTTCCTGCACGCGTGACCGGTCGCTGGCCCGGCTCCGGGAAGCGGGGGTGGTCAGGGTCGGTTACGCGGTCGAGGCTCCCTATGCGTTCGTCGGTGCCAATTGCCAAGTGACGGGGGAGTTTCCGGAGGCGGCGAAATATCTCGCCGCCCGTCTCGGGATTCGCCGGGTCGAATGGGTGCAGACGGATTTCGATGCCTTAATTCCCGATCTGGAAAGCGGTCGCTTCGATCTGATCGCTGCCGGGATGTTCATTACCCCGCAACGGGCGAAACGGATTGCTTTCAGCGAACCGTTGCTCCGGGTGCGGCAGGGGCTGCTGGTTCGCCGCGGCAATCCGCGGCAGCTCCATGCCTACCGGGATGTCTTGACGCGTCCCGGCATCAGGATAGCCGTCCTTGCCGGCTCGTTCGAGGAAACACTGCTTCGCCAGATGAAGGTCCCCGAGCGGCAGATCGTCTCGGTTCCCGACGCCCTGACCGGCCGACTGGCGGTGGAATCCGGCGTTGCCGACGGCCTGGCACTGTCGCAACCGACGTTGCGCTGGATGGTGGATCGAGCGGCATCGGGGAGGACGGCACTGGCTGAACCGTTCGAACAGCCGACGCCGGCCCAGATGAAGGGGAGCAGCTACTGCGCGTTCGGTTTCCGCAAAGAGGACCACCAGTTGCTTGATGCCTGGAATAAGGCGCTACATCCCTTTGTCGATAGTCCTGAACATCTGGCGCTGCTCTCCCGGTTCGGTTTCGGCCGTTTGGCGCTGCCGGGAACTATTACTACCAGCGAGGTCCTTGTCCGATGAGTTTCCCTTTCTGGCTTCGTGCCGTCCATCACCGTCGCTGGGCGTGGGGGGCCGTGGCCATGTCGATCCTGGTCTGCGGGGTGATCTCCTGGCTGCACCTGCAGCAGCGGGATACGCTCATTCGGGCGATGAAGGCTCTGGAGACGATGCGCCAGGCCCGGATCGAGCTTGCCCAAGGGTTTCTGGCCGCTACGTTGGACCGGGAGTCCTCGCTGCCGACCACCGGGCGCGGAGATGCTGTTGCCCTGCTGCACCAGGCACTGGACTCCTTTGACCTGGCGACCGTCAACCTCGGCAGCCGGCAAGATTCCACCACGTCTTTCCATGACAAACTGCGGGTTTTTGAGGCGCAACTGACCAGATTGAACGGTCGGCAACGAAACATCGATCCCCAGGTCGAGACGGAATTGAGGATCGCCTATCACCAACTCGAACAGGAAGCCGGCCGGCTCGACCAGACTACCCGCCAGCGCGTGCAATACCTGATTGCTCATCAGGATGCCATGTTTGCCTGGTTGCTGGCGGGGGCCGCACTGCTGCTCGGTGGTGTCTGCCTGGCCGTTGCCGCGGCAGGGCGCGCCCATGCTCTCTCCGAGTCGGCACTGCGTCGCTGGGCCGATGCCTTTGAATTTTGTGCCCACGGGATTGCCATCGGCGATCCTGTGACGGAGCGAATCCTTGTCTGCAATCCCGCCTTCGCCAACCTCCATGGCCGATTGCCGGCCGAGGTGGCCGGTCTGCCGATCCTTGCCGTCTATGCGGCCGAGGAACACGAGATGGTTGGCAGGATGATCGCCGAGGCCGACCGGACCGGGCAGGTCCACTACGAATCGCTGATGGTACGTGCCGACGGCACCGTCTTTCCGGCTCAGATCGATGTGGTGACTGTCCGGAATGACCGTCGGGAGTTGATGTACCGGGTTGCCACGATCCAGGACATCACGGCGCGCAAGCGGGCGGAGGGCCAGCTGCGGGCGGCCGAAAACAAGTTTCGCAGTCTGGTCGAACAGTCGCTGATCGGCATCTATATCATCGAGGGCGGCTATTTTCGTTACGTGAATCCGGGCTTTGCCGAACTGTTCGGCTATGAATCGCCGGACGATCTGATCGACCGGGTTCCCGTGCTCGATCTTGTGTCCCCCGATGATCGGGCCTTGGTGGCGGAAAACGTCCGCTTGCGCATCGCCGGTCGGGAAGCGGAAATGCGCTACGATTTTGTCGGTATCCGCCGGGATCGCACGACGATCAATGTCGAAGTTCATGGCCGCTCCTTCGATTACCAGGGGAAAGCGGCGGTGATCGGCGTCGTCCTCGATATTACCGCCCGCAAGCAGCGGGAAGAGGCGCTGCAACGCTTCGAGCTGCTGGTCAGCCACAGCCGGGACGTTATCTTCTTCATCCGGCGCGGCGACGGTCAAATCCTCGAAGCCAACAACGCGGCGGTTGCCACTTATGGGTACCGTCGCGACGAACTGCTGGCCATGACGGTCAAGGAATTGCGGGCGCCGGCGCTGCAAGAGCTGACTGACGGCCATATGGCCGATGCCGATGCCGGCGGCGTCTTGTTCGAGACGGTGCATCTGCGCCGGGACGGCACGATCTTCCCGGTGGAGGTCAGCTCACAGGGTGCGACCATCGGCGGGACGCGGATGCTGATCAGCGTCGTTCGAGACATCAGCGAGCGCAAACGGGCGGAAGAATCGCTGCGCGAAAGCGAGGCGCGGCTGCGGCTGTTCGTCGAGTACGCCCCTGCCTCGCTGGCGATGTTCGACCGACAGATGCGCTATCTGGTCGTCAGCCGCCGCTGGTTGGCCGATTATAACCTTGGCGAGCGTGATTTGACCGGATTGTCCCATTACGACGTATTTCCCGAGATTCCCGATCGGTGGAAGCAGGTCCATGGTCGTGCCCTGGCAGGAGAGGTGGTAACGGCCGACGCCGACCGCTTCGAACGGGCCGACGGCTCGGTACAGTGGCTGCGCTGGGAAGTCCGACCCTGGCACGGCGTAAGGGGGGAGGTAGCCGGAGTCGTGGTGTTCAGCGAGGATATCACCGCCTCGGTGCAGGCGCAGCAAGCGCTCCGGGCAGGCGCGGAACGGCTGCGGCGCGCCGAGGAGATTGCCCATTTCGGCCATTGGCGGCGGGACCTGGCGAACGACCGGTTGGTGTGGTCCGACGAACTGTATCGGATTTTCGGTCTCGACAAGGAGTCCTTTTCGCCCTCTCGGGAAAGCTATTTGCGCTACATCCACCCTGATGACCTGGAGACCTTTCGCCGTGACCGGGATTCCTTGCCGCCGCAAGGGAGGGGCCGGTTCGGCGCCCGAATCATCCGCCCCGACGGGGAGACTCGTTACCTGGACGGGGTTGGCGAGATTGAGCGCGACGAGTCGGGGAAGGCGGTGGCCTCGTTCGGTACCTTGCAGGACGTGACCGAGTTGCGCAACAAGGAGCGAGAACTGCAGGAAAAGAATGCCGAGCTGGAACGGTTCACCTATATGATTTCCCATGACCTCAGGAGTCCGCTGGTCACGGTGAAGACGTTCCTCGGCTATCTTCGGAGCGACTTGCTCAGCGGCAATGGCGGGCAGATTGAGAAGGACATGCTCTACATGGCCACGGCAACGGACCGGATGGGGCAATTGCTCGACGAACTGCTGGAGATGTCGCGGATCGGTCGGCTTATCAACCCGCCGACCGACGTGACGTTCCGGGAACTGGCCGGGGCTGCCGTCAACCTGGTGGCCGGCCAGATTGCCGAACGGGGGGTAGCGGTACGGATTGCCGAGGCGGCGGTTACCCTCTGCGGCGACCGGGCGCGGCTGGTGGAAATCTGGCAGAACCTGGTGGAGAACGCAGTGAAGTTTATGGGCAGCCAGGCGGTGCCGCAGATCGAGATCGGCGCCGTCGGCGAGGGGCGGGAGACGACCTTTTTCGTCCGGGATAACGGCGGCGGTATCGATCCGCGCTTTCATGAGAAGATCTTCGGCCTGTTCGAAAAACTCGATGCCGGAAGCACGGGGACCGGCCTTGGCCTGGCGTTGGTCCGGCGGATCGTCGAACTGTATCAGGGGAAAATCTGGGTCGAATCGACCGGCGAGGGGGGCGGCGCGACGTTCCGTTTCACGCTCCCCGAGGCCTTTAAACGCGTCTTGAGAGGAGATGGCTCATGAAAGGTACCCCGATCGTTATCCTGTTGGTGGAGGACGACCCGGCCCATGCCGAGATCGTTCGGCGGAACTTCGCCGGCTTTCGCATTGCTAACCGGCTGCTCCATGTGGCCGACGGCCAGGCGGCCCTCGATTATCTCTACCGGCAGGGCGAATTCGCCGATCCCGAGCTGTCGCCCGCTCCCGGCCTGATCCTGCTCGATCTGCGGCTTCCCAAGGTCGACGGCCTGGAGGTGCTGAAGACCGTCAAGGAGGACCGCAATCTCTGCCATATCCCGGTGGTGATCCTGACCACCTCGGCAGCCGAGGCGGACATGATCAACGCGTACGATCATCACGCCAACAGTTATCTGGTGAAGCCGGTGGAGTTTCCCCAGTTCCTGTCGCTGATGGAAAACCTCGGCTATTACTGGCTGATGTGGAACGGCTATCCCTATTGAGGCCGTTTCTGGAGCAACCATGACGCTTCCCCCGGTACACATTATGATTGTCGACGACGAGCCGGCCCACGCCGAAGCCATCAGGCGGGCGCTCATGGCCGCCAACTCGGATGCTGAAATCCGGGTGGCGGGTACCCTAGACGACTATCGCCGGCAGATTGCCGCCTGGCCGCCGGACATTGCCCTGATCGACCTGAACCTGCCGGATGGCCGGGCAGGGGAGATCCTGACCGCGCCGCCGGAAAATGGCCCGTTTCCGGTGCTGATCATGACTAGCTACGGCAACGAGCAGATTGCCGTCGATGCCATGCGTTCAGGGGCATTCGATTACGTGGTCAAATCCGTCGACGCGTTCACCGAGATGCCGCGGACCGTGGCCCGTGCCCTGCGCGAGTGGGGGGTGTTGATGGAACGGAAGAGGGCGGAGGAGTCCATCCGCCGGCTTAACGAGGAGCTGGAACAACGGGTCCGGGAACGGACGATGCAGCTAGAAGCCGCCAATCGCGAGCTGGAGTCATTCAGTTTTTCGGTCTCTCACGATCTCCGTACGCCGCTCCGCCATATCCGGATGTTTTGCGATATTATCGAACGAGACTGCCAGGACAGCTTCCAGAGCGGCTGTCATGATCACCTCGGACGGATCCGGGCCTCGGCAGCCAAGATGGAGGAATTGATCAGTGCACTCCTCGGCCTTTCCCAAGTATCCCGGAGCGAACTCAGGCTACAGCGGGTCGACCTTTCCCTCATCGTTCGGCGGATTGCCGGTGAACTGGCCAAGGCGGAGCCGTCACGCGACGTGGAATTCCGGATCGCCGACAACGTTGTCGTCAATGCCGACCCGACGCTGATGGAGATCGTCATCGGCAACCTGCTGGGCAATGCCTGGAAATATACCTCGAAGAAGTCACACGGGGTGATCGAGTTCGGCCGGGTGGCGACTACTGCCGCAGCCGCCTGCCTGGTCCGCGATAACGGCGCTGGTTTCGACATGAACTATGCCGAGCGGCTGTTCGGGCCGTTCCAGCGGCTGCACAGCCAGGACGATTTCGAAGGGATCGGTATCGGGCTGGCCACCGTCCAGCGAATCATTCTGCGTCATGGCGGGAATATCTGGGCTGAAGGCGAACCGGACAAGGGCGCGAGTTTTTATTTCACCCTGTGAACCGGCATCCAGCCGACATGTTCTCCCGTCGGCGGTTTTCCGAGCCGAGCCATCTACTCCTCGATTACCGTTTCGAGCGCCCGGGCGAAGATGTCCAGGGCTTCGGCCAACTCGGCGTCGCTGATGGTGAGTGGCGGGATGAACCTGATGATGTTGCGGTCCGGCCCGCAGTTGATGATCAACAACCCCCGTTCCCGGCATTCGCTGATCAGCCGCTGGCAGGCGGCACTGTCCGGCGCGCCGTCGGCCGTCACCAGCTCGATGCCGATCATCAGCCCCGGTCCGCGCACGTCGCCGATGACAGGATGTCGCTCCTGCAAGGCGCGCAGCCGGTCGACCGCCATTGCGCCCAAGGCCCGGCAGCGGGGGAGCAGCCCGTCGTCGCGGATCGTTTCGATGGTGCCGATGGCCGCGGCACAGGAGACCGGGTTGCCGCCGAAGGTGGTGCCGTGGGCATAGCTCGGCCACCGTTCCATGAGCTCGTGACGGGAGACGACCGCCGAAAGGGGAAAGCCGGAGGCGATCCCCTTGGCGACGGTCAGGATGTCCGGGGTGATGCCATAGCCCTGGGCGGCGAACCAGTCGCCGGTCCGGCCGACTCCCGACTGCACTTCGTCGAAGATGAGCAGGATGCCGTGCTCGTCACAGAGCCGGCGAAGCGTCCCCAGAAACAGCTCCGGTGCCGGTACGTAGCCCCCTTCGCCGAGGACCGGCTCGATAATGATCGCCGCTACTTCCTGCGGGGATATCTGGCAACGCAGCAGCTGTTCGAGATAGGCGAGGCAGGCGAATGTGCAGCCGTTGGCGGTGTTGCCGAACTGGCAGCGGTAGCAGTACGGGTAGGGGACGTGATACACCGACGGCAGCAGCGGATGGTAGTGTTCCCGGTAGCGGCTGCGGCTGGTGGTGAGCGAGAGGGCGCCCATGGTCCGGCCGTGAAAGGCGCCGCTGAAGGCGATGATCCCCTGGCGGCCGGTGACGTAGCGGGCGAGTTTCAGTGCCCCTTCCACCGCTTCGGCGCCGGCGTTGCTGAAGAAAAGCATGTCGAGTCCCGGCGGGGTGACCGAGGTCAGAAGTTCCGCGGCTGCCGTGGTGCTTTCGTTGTGGTAGATTCCGCCGGTATGGACGAAACGGGGCAGTTGCTCCGCTACCCGGGCCATGACCCGTGGCGGGTTGTGGCCGATGTTGAGGACTGCCAGCCCTGACGAGCAGTCGAGATAGCTGTTCCCTTCCCGGTCGATGACCCGGCACCCCTCACCGCGCTCGATGGCAAGAGGATGATAGACGTGGAGGGCGGGGGTGAAGACCGCGGCCCCCCGGTCGAGAATGTCCCTGTTCGTAGACATGGATGCTCCTGTCGCGTGGAATGGTGGCCGGGCCGATCAGGAAAAGGCGCTGATTCCGGTCAGGTCCCGGCCGATGGCCAGGGTGTGCACCTCGTAGGTCCCTTCGTAGGTATCCACCGATTCCAGGTTGCAGAGGTGCCGCATGCTCTGATAGCCGTCGCTGATTCCGTTGGCGCCGAGCATCTCGCGGGCGGTCCGGGCCACTTCCAGGGCCATCCGGACGTTATTCCGCTTGGCAAGACAGACCTGCTCGGGGCGGAGCCGGCCCGCCTCCCGGAGCCGGGCCAGCTGCAGGGCGAGGAGCTGCCCCTTGGTGATTTCGGTCAGCATGTCGGCCAGTTTGGCCTGGACCAACTGCCGGGCGGCCAGCGGCCGGCCGAAGGTTTGCCGCTGGCCGGTGAAGGCCAGCACTTCGTCGAAACAGGCCTGGGCGGCGCCGAGGGCGCCCCAGGCGATGCCGTAGCGGGCCTGGTCGAGACAGGCGAGGGCGTTTTTCAGCCCGCCGGCTTTCGGGAGGATGCTCCCCGCCGGCACCGTCACATTGTCGAGGACCAGCGAGCCGGTATCCGACGCCCTGTGGGAGAGCTTGCCGGTGATCTCGCTGGCGGTGAAGCCCGGGGTGCCGCGCTCGACGAGGAACCCGCGGACCGCGCCGTCCAGCTTGGCCCAGATCAATGCCACGTCGGCGATGGTGCCGTTGGTAATCCACATCTTGTAGCCCTGGAGCCGGTAGCCGTCTCCCTGCTTCTCCGCCCAGGTGCTCATGGCGGCCGGGTCGGAGCCGCCGCCCGGCTCGGTGAGCCCGAAGCAGCCGATTGCCCGGCCGCTGGCGAGCAGGGGCAACCAGCGCTCCTGCTGGGCCTTGCTGCCAAACGCCCGAATCGGGTACATCACCAGCGCTCCCTGGACCGAGGCGAAGCTGCGGAGCGCCGAATCGCCGCGCTCCAGTTCCTGCATCAACAGCCCGTAAGTCACGCTGTCGAGGGGCGGCCGGTCGCCGCCGGTGAGCCCGGCAGTGAACGCTCCCAGCTCTGCCAGCCGCGGTACCAACTGGCGGGGGAAGGTGCCGACCCGGTAATGTTCGCGGATCACCGGCAGCACCTCCCGGTCGACGAACGAGCGGATGGTGTCGCGGAGCTGCCGGGTCGCCCGTGGCAGGTCGTTTTCGATGTCGTAGTAATCGATCCCCTTGAACATGAAGCTCCTTTGGGTGCCCCTCAGCCGGTTGTGTCGATCTGGGCCCGCTGCAGCTTGCCGCTGTAGTCGCGGTAGACAACCTTGATCCGGCTGAAAAAATCGATGGCGCCCCCCCGGCCGCCCGCCTCGGGGTGGCCGGAGCCCGAATGGCGCCAGCCGCCGAAGGGGAGGTGGACCTCGGCGCCGATGGTCGAGGCATTGATGTAGACGATCCCGGTTGCCAGCTCCCGCTCGGCGCGGGCGGTGGTATTGACGTCGCGGCTGTAGATCGCCGAGGAGAGCCCGAAGGGGACGTTGTTGACGATCCGGACCGCTTCTTCGAAGGAGGCGCAGGAGAGGATGCTTACCACCGGGCCGAAAATTTCCTCCCGAGCGATCCGCATGGCGGGCGTCACGCCGCTGAAGACCGTCGGCTCGATGAAGAAGCCGTGGGCCAGCTCGCCGTCCTCGACCCGCCGGCCGCCGACCACCAGCCGTGCTCCTTCTTCCCGACCGATGCTGATGTAGTCGAGGACCTTGCGCCCCTGGCTCTCGTTGATCAGTGGCCCGACGTCGGTCGGGGCGTGGAGCCCGTCGCCGAGCCGGAGCTGCTTCGCCCGCTCGGCGAGGAGCGTCACGAACCGTTCGCAGACCCGTTCGTGGACGACAATGCGGCTGGCGGCGGTGCAACGTTGGCCGCTGGTACCGAACCCGCCCCAGAGCGTCCCCTCCAGCGCCAGCTCCAGGTCGGCGTCGTCCATGACGATGAGGGCATTTTTGCCCCCCATTTCCAGTGCCAGGGGGCGGTGCAGCTCGGCGAGGCGCCGTTCCAGCCGTTCGCCGGCGGCGCAGGAGCCGGTGAAGGAGGCTCCGTCCACGTCGGGATGGGTGACGAGGTATTCGCCGACCTCCTCGCCGGGGCCGCAGACGAGGTTGACCACTCCCGGCGGGATGCCGGCCTCGGCCAGGATGCCGACCAGGGCGGCGGCGCAGGCCGGGGTTTCCGACGACGGCTTGAGGATGACGGTGTTGCCGCAGATCAGCGAACCGAACAGCTTCCAGGCGGGGATGGCGATCGGAAAATTCCAGGGGGTGATCAGGGCGACGACGCCGAGCGGCTCGCGGATGCTCTTGCAATCCTTATCGGGGAGTTCGGAGGGGACGGTTTCTCCCTGGAAGCGGCGTCCCTCGCCGGCCATGTAGAAGGCGATGTCGATCGCCTCCTGGACGTCGCCGAGCCCTTCGGCAATTACCTTGCCCATCTCGCGGGTAACCAGTTCACCGAGCCGCTGTTTGTGGGCGATGAGGAGTGCGCCGGCCCGATAGAGGATTTCGCCGCGCCGCGGCGGGGGCAGCGAGCGCCAGGCCGGTAGTGCCGCCCGGGCTGCCGCCACTGCCCGATCCACATCCTCCCGACTGGAGAGTGGCGCTTCGACCACCGGTTGGCGGACGTCGGCCGGGTTGTGGCTGGTGAAGCGCCGGCCGGCGCCGGCATCGGCCCATGTTCCGTCAATGAAGTTCCTGATCGTCTCGGTCATTGGACATCTCCCGCTGCCGGGCCGGTCGAATCAACCCCATCCGGAGACCCCAGCTGCTCACCCGGCATTTCCGGATGGGGGCTACCTGGCTGCTCGCCGCAGTACCGCCAATAGCCCGGCCGACTCGGGATTACTGACTTTCCGCTCGATGACAATCGCCACCGGCCGGACCTTTTTGCCGTAATAGGCATTGTTCAGGCTGTCGCGCACTTCGAGTACCGAACCGACCAGGTCGAGTCCGGCATAGAGTCCCTTCGATCTGGCAAAGGAGATGATGTCGGCGGTGACCGTTCCCTTGGCGCCGGCGCCGACTGGGCCAAGGGCGATGGAAACGCTTCCCCCCAGTTTGATCGACGAGCTGAGCAGCGAATCGATCCCTTTCTGGTCCATTACCATCATCACCACTTCAGCGGCCTCGCCGCCGATCTGCAGGCCGAAGCTGACCGAGCCGATGGTGTAGAAGGCCGGCTGGCTCCAGTCGCCGGTCTTTTCATCTCTGACCGCCAGCAGTCCCGACCCGCCCGAACCGCCGATGAAGAACCCTCCCTTGATAACCTGGGGAAAGATCAGGACGCCCTTGGCCTCCTTCAGGTGGTCATGAAGCCAGGAATAATTGCTGTCGGCCATGAAGTCGTTGAAGGTCGCCTTGGCTCGGTCGACGAGCCCCTGGGCTTCGGTGAGGTCCGAGGCGTGAGCCGGAGCGATAACGCCAAAAATCTGCACCGCGGCCAGCGCGATGGCGAGAAGCCACGGTTTTATCAGGGTCATGCCCGTTCGTTTGTTTCCCATGAGTCCGCCCTCCTTGAACCGGTGCACCCCCCGGCGCGGAAGTGGCCGGGGTGCGGTGTGATTCGTTCCTGAATGTTCTCGTTGAAACCAGTGTAACAGGCTGTTCTGCTTCGTCAATTGCCCGGTGGGAGCCCGTTGATGGCGGGGCGGGAAGGGGCGGCGGTGGAAGGAATTGACGATCCGGCGTCGAGATGACGGCGCTTTGCGGTAAGCTTTACCCAGAGCCGGAGGCGATGCCGGAAAGGAGTATCCCCATGCTCGACAAACCCGACTTTCCGTTGCGCGTTTTTTACGATGGAGCCTGCCCGGTCTGCGCTGCGGAAATTGAGCATTACGGCCGCCGGGACCGGGAAAAGAAGCTTGTTCCGGTCGATATCAGCTCTCCCGACTTCGCTGCCGCGCTGTATGGTATCCCACTGGCGGATTTTCTGTATCAGCTGCATGCCATTGACCGCCGTGGCAGAGTCTACCGGGGAGTGGACGCCTTCTGGGCCATCTGGCAGGCCTTTCCCGCTTCGACACTATATGGCTTTCTCGGCAGTCTGGTTGTCCTGCCGGGCGTTAATGGCCTGGCACGGCTCTGCTATCGCGGCTTTGCCCGTATCCGCACCGTTCTGCCGAAACGGAACTCCTCATGCGCGACCGGTAGCTGCCGGATCGGCAAGGGCCGGCCGCCCTGAGCCGGCGGGCCGGCCGAGCGCCGCGGTACGCCGAAAAGCGGCTCGTTGCGGTGCGGCGTCCGTCGGTCCCGCCAATGCTGTGCCTTCTCCTCGGGTGGTACGGCCGTGTTGCTCCTCCCTTGACATCCTGTTGCGGTCATGTTAGGTTGTCAAGTGTCAACCTGTAAGGAGTATTCCCATGGAAGAGCTTACCTCCCGGCAGCAGGAAGTGCTGCACTTCATCGAAACCTCCCTGGAACGGCACGGTTATCCGCCGACCCTGCGGGAAATCGCCGCCCACCTCCGGATCAACGGTACGCTGGGGGTGATGAAGCATCTGGCCGCTTTGGAGAAAAAGGGCTACATCCAGCGTGATGCCGGCAGTTCCCGGGGGATTTCCCTGGTGGGGCGGGCGGCTACCCCTTCGGCGACGCTGCCGATCGTCGGCGTGGTGCGGGCCGGGGCGCTGCAGCCGGCCATCGAGGATGTCGAGGGGTATCTCGCCATCGACCAGGCCCAGCTGAAGGGGGGGCAGTTCTTCCTCAGGGTCAAGGGGGATTCGATGATCAATGCCGCCATCCTCGACCGTGATCTCGCCCTGATCCGGCCCCAGCCAACGGCGGAGAACAACGATATCGTCGTCGCCATGATCGACGGCGAAGCGACCCTGAAAGTTTTTTACCGGGAGCGGGGGCAGATCCGTCTCCAGCCGCGCAATCCGAACATGGCGCCGATCATCGTCCGCGAGGGGGAAGGGGAGGTGACGATCGTCGGGAAGGTGGTCGGCATCTTCCGGACCCTGGAGTGAGCTATGCTGCAGCGGGTCCGGGAACAGATCAGGGTCGGCGCCGTCTTCGGCCCGGGGCCGGCCATCCGGCCGGTCTGGTTCGACTGGCGCCGGCGGAAACATGCCGTCGAGCAGGTGACCTATCACTGGCGGCACCTGGCGGGCAACGCCCTGTTGCTCCATTTTACCGTGACCGACGGCTCGGCCCTCTACGAGTTGATCTACAACGCTACCGACCAGCTCTGGACCCTGGAAACGGTCGACGGTGAGGCATCATGACCGGCCGGGTGATCATGCATGTCGACATGAACGCCTTTTTCGCCTCCGTCGAGCAGCAGTACAACCCGGCGTTGCGGGGGAAGCCGATTGCGGTTATCGGCTCGGCGGCCCGGACGGTGGTTACCACCGCTTCCTACGAGGCCCGCGCCTTCGGCGTCAGGACCGGCATGGCGGTCTGGCAGGCGCAGCGGTGCTGTCCCCAGCTTATCCTGGTGACCGGCGATAACCGGCGCTACACCTATACTTCCCGTCGGATCGTCGAAATGATGCAGCAGTTCACCCCCCAGGTGGAGGTCTTCTCCATCGACGAGGCCTTTCTCGACGTCACCGGCTCCCTGAGCCTCTACGGCAGTTCCGAACGGATCGCCCACCTGCTGAAGGCCGAGATCCGGCACCACTTCGGCCTTACCTGCTCCATCGGCATCGCCCCGAACAAGATACTGGCCAAGCTCGCTTCGGAGATGAAAAAGCCCGACGGCCTGACGGTGCTCTCCCCGGAGACGGTGCCGTGCGTCCTCGAATCCCTGCCGGTCGGGGAGTTGTGCGGTGTCGGGGCAAAGACGGCGCGGCAGCTGAATCTTCTGGGGATCAGGACCTGCGGGGAGCTCGGCCGCTATCCGCTGGAGCGGTTGCGACGGAAATTCGGGGTCGTCGGCGAGAAGCTCCAGCGGATGGGGCGGGGGATTGACGACGCCCCGGTGGTGCCGCTCGATGAGGCGGAAGAGGTCAAATCGGTGGGGCATTCGACGACCCTGCCGCACGATATCGAAGCGCGGGACGAAATCCTCTGCCATCTCCTCCAGCTCTCCGAGATGGTCGGCCGCCGGGCGCGCCGTTACAACGTCTGGGGAAAGACCGTCACCCTCTCCATCCGCTACGCTGACTTCGACACCTGGCTGGACCGGCAGGAGACGCTGCCGCGCTACCTCAACCAGAGCGGCGACATCTACCGGGCGGCGGTCGCCATCCTCGATACCGTCGTCCTGGAACAGCCGGTCCGGCTTCTCGGCGTGCGGTTGAGCAATCTTCGCTACCAGTCGAACCAGCTGCCGCTTTTCGCGGAGGAACGGAAACAGTTGCTCCTGGCCGGGGCCATGGACGCTGTCAACGACCGGTTCGGCGACTTCACCGTCAGCTTCGGCAGCCTGCTGGCCGGGGAACGACGCCAGGACAAAGGGGCGCACGTCATCGCCCCGGCCTGGCGGCCAGCGGGGATTCGTTTCGTCGATGTGAAGTAGGATCCCCGCCGGGGCCACTCAGAAGCAGGCCCGCACCACACCACCATCGACCCGCAGTGCCGCGCCGTTGGTCGCCGACGAGAGCGGGCTGCAGACGTAGGCGATCAGGCTGGCCACTTCGTCCGGGGTGGCAAAGCGTTTCAGCAGCGAGGTCGGGCGGACCGTCCGGAAAAATTCCGCCTCAAACGCGGCGAAAGAGCTGCCGCCGCTCAATTGCTCGACGAAGCCGTCCACCCCGGCGGTATGGGTTGGCCCGGGGAGGATGGCGTTTGCCGTTACCCCGGTGCCGGCGCAGAGCTCGGCGATGCCGCGCGACACGCCGAGAATGGCGGTTTTGGTCATCCCGTAGTGGATCATCTCGGCCGGGATCTGGATGCCGCTTTCGCTGCTGAGGAAGACGATCCTCCCCCAGTTACGCTCTTTCATCCTCGGGAGATAGCCCCGGGTGAGCCGGACGCCGCTCAGGACGTTGACTTCGAAGAACCGCCGCCACTCGTCGTCGCCGATCTCGGCGAACGGTTGCGCGCCATAGATGCCGAGATTGTTCACCAGGATGTCCACGGCCGGGAAGCGGCGGAACAACTGCTCGGCCGCTTCGGCCCGGGAGAGGTCGCCGGCGAACCCCTCCGCCACGGCGGCCGGGGCGGCGTTCCCGAGCTGCGCCAGGGCCGTGGCGACGGAGTCGTCGCTCCGGCCGTTGATAATCACTGCGGCTCCTTCACGGGCCAGGGCGATGGCCGTCGCTAGGCCGATCCCCTTGGTGGAACCGGAAATAAGGGCTTTTTTGCCGGTAAGCTGCAGGTCCATAAATACCTCCATTATGTAACGGAAATCCCCCCCGTGCCGGGGCGGTCGGCCGGGCCGCGACTGCCCGCGTTTCCCGTCTTGAGCCAATTGTAGCACGGTGGCCCGAAAAGCAACCGGCCGGCGGTGGCGCAGCCCCATTGGGGTGCCGGCAATGCGGGCGGGGGAAAGATGGTGTACACTGTAACCAGCCGCCGATCCGGGAAGCCCGGGCGACCCCGCTCCGGTTCAGCCGGACGGGATGCCGTAATATTCCGGAGGAATGCCCATGCGTTACCTGTTCCCCACTCTGTCGATGCTGCTGATCCTTGCCGCGCCGCTCCAGGCCGCCGAGCTTGGCAGTCTGGCCGAATGCACCACCTTGGTCTTCAAGGAGATCAGCCGTACCAAGAAATGGTCCGGCAAACCGCCGATCGGCTGCCCGGGAAAGGTGAACGTCGAAAAACGCGCCGCCGGCGTCTTCGTTACCGCCTGGGTCACCGAATCGGGCGGCGAAGGGTGGGTGATGACCGCCTTTTCGACGGCGGCTGGCTATGGCGAGCTTGTCGACAAAAAAAGCCTGGCTCGGGCAACGAGCGATGTCCTGGCGCGGGCCGGCCGGCTGGAGCGCTGTCTGCAGTCGCTGAAAAGCGAAAACGATCCGGGCGAATGCCGCAACCGGGCGACCAAGTCCTATCTGGTCGGTGAGGTGACCGGTACCGAGCATGAACAGCTGATCTGGCTGGAGGATAACGGTCGGCATGCGGTCGTCGAGTATTCCTACGGCGATACGTCGGATACACCGTTTCCCCCTGCCGACCTGTTTGAGGAAAACGGCGAGGGTGGCTGGAGTCTGACACAATAAGGGACAGGAGGGATCATGAAAAAAGTGGTGCTGCTCCGCCATGGCGAGAGTTTGTGGAACAAGGAAAACCGCTTCACCGGCTGGACCGACGTGGAACTGAGCGAGAAGGGGCGCGACGAGGCGGTTGCCGCGGGTAAACTGCTGGCCCGCGAAGGGTATCTCTTCGATGTGGCATTTACCTCGGTTCTGAAACGGGCGATAAAGACTCTCTGGCTGGTACTGGAGGAGATGGACCAGATGTGGCTGCCGATCCATAACAGCTGGCGGCTGAACGAGCGGCACTACGGGGCGCTCCAGGGACTGAACAAGGCGGAAACGGCGGAACGGCACGGTATGGCACAGGTGATGCTCTGGCGGCGCAGCTACGACGTGCCGCCCCCCCCGCTGGCGGCCGACGATCCGCGTCATCCCGGCTACGATCCGCGCTATGCGGCCCTCTCCCGCGAAGAACTCCCGGCGACCGAGTCGCTGAAGGATACGGTGGCCCGTTTTCTTCCCTACTGGCGGGAGCGGATCGCCCCGGCAATCATGGCCGGCGAACGGGTGCTCATCGCCGCCCACGGCAACAGTCTCAGGGCACTGGTCAAGTACCTCGACGGGATATCCGACGAAAAGATCGCCGAATTGAACATTCCAACCGGCATCCCGCTGGTTTACGAACTGGACGACGAGCTCCGGCCGTTGCGCCACTATTATCTCGGCGATGCTGGGGCCGCGGAGGAAGCCGCCCGGGCTGTGGCGGCGCAGCTGAAGGGTTGAGCCAAAAAGACGAAGGAGGAGCGAATGGTTCAGGAGGTCGGGCATGGCGAAGGTGTATGATGTGGTGATCGTTGGCGGCGGCCCGGGCGGGATAGCCTGTGCGTACCTCTGTCACAAGCGGGGTCTTTCCTACCTGCTGATCGAACAGGGGAAATCCGTCTTCCAGGGGATCACCAATACCTATCCCGAAGGAAAGAATGTCTACCCTTCCAAGCCGAAGGAAGCCGGTGAACCGTTTCTCGTCGAGGAACTGCGGCCGCCGGACAAACCGGTGACCGTCGAAAAATATATCCAGTACGTCCAGCATTTCGTCCAGCACGAAAACCTTGCCGTGCGGACCGAAGTCCAGTTCGAAGACCTGCAGGAACGGCGCGATCATCTGGTGGTGCAGACGGCGCAGGGGGATTTTGCCGCCCGCAAGGTGGTCCTCGCCTTTGGCAGCAGTATTCCGCGGGAGCTGTCGGTGTATGGTGACGCCAAGATGGTGGCCAAGACCCTTGACGATCCGAAGAAGTACCTTGGGGCCCGGACGCTGGTGATCGGCGGCGGCAACACCGCCGCCGATGTGATCATCTCCATCCTCCGGGCAAAGCGGGAAGCCAATGACGATCAGTCGGTCTACTGGGCCCACGTGGCGGAAAAGTTCGATGTCAACAAAGAGACGGCCCAGCGGCTCGGCGAGGAGATCCTGCTCGGCGGCAATATCCGGCTCCTGCCGGGGGCGATCCCCCGGATCGGTGAAGTGGACGAGGAGGGGGTTGACCGGCTGGTGATCCGGATCAACGACTTCCGCCAGCCGGACGGGATCGAGATTTATCATGCGATGAGTTTTCCGATGAAGAATGTCATCGCCTGCATCGGTTCCCAGGGGCCGCTGCCGATCTTCGACAAGATCGGCGTGCAGACGATCACCTGTGCCGAAGGGGTCTGCACCGTCGCCAAGGAGGGTGATCGGCTGATTCTGCTCACCAGTGAATACGAGTCGACCCGCAAAGGGGTCTACGTCATCGGCGGGGCGATCTCTCCTTCCTACATGAAAATCAGTGGCGGCAGCATCCAGGAGGAGAAGCATCCGAACCTGATCTATACGGCCGTGAATGATGCCTTCCATGTTGTCGAAGCGATTCGGCGGAAGCTCGGCTGACCGCTCTGTCGCTACCGTTCCTGCCGTTTGAAGCGTGATGCCGCCGCCCGGTCAGGGTGGCGGCATTTTCGTGGCCCGCTTTACAAACGGGGGGCGGTTGCGCTATGGTAGCCGTGATTACAGGCCAGCAGCACGATAGAGGTGAGCAGTGGCGCCACGGATCAGGATCCTCCCCGAAAATCTGACCAACAAGATTGCCGCCGGCGAGGTGGTCGAGCGTCCCGCTTCGGTGGCCAAGGAGCTGGTGGAAAATGCCCTTGACGCCGGCTGTCGGGAGGTGGTCGTCGAGATCGAAGCCGGGGGGCGGCGGTTGATCCGGGTCACCGACGACGGCTGCGGGATGACCCGCGAAGATGGGTTGATGGCATTGGAGCGGCACGCAACGAGCAAGATTGTCACCGATGAAGATCTCTTTGCGCTCTCGACCCTCGGTTTTCGCGGTGAGGCATTGCCGTCGATCGCCTCGGTGAGCCGGTTCACCCTGGCGACCCGCGAGCGGGGCGCCATCGAGGGGACCGAGATTTATGCCGAAGGGGGGAAGATTCGCGAGGTAAAAGCCTGCGGCATGGCGGAAGGAACGGTAATCACCGTTCGCAACCTCTTTTTCAATACCCCCGCGCGGCTCAAGTTCATGAAGAGCAGTGAAACCGAAGCGGGGCACATGGGCGATCTGTTGACCCGTCTGGCCATTTCCCGGCCGGAAATCCGCTTCACCTACCTCAACGACGGCAAGACGGTCTTTCGTGCCCTGGACGGTTCGTTGGTGAACCGGGTAGGGGCGCTGCTCGGCCGGACGGTTGCCGGTGCCCTCTACCCGGTGGAGATGACGGCGGAGGGGATCACCGTCCGGGGGCTGGTGGCCCGCCCTGACTGCAGCCGTTCGACGGCGGGGCACCTCTTTACCTATATCAATGGCCGGTTCATCAAAGATCGGGTGGTACAGCACGCCATCCTCCAGGCCTATCGGAATTTCCTCGCGCGGGGACGCTACCCGGTAGTGGTGCTGTTCATCGAGTTACCTGCCGGCGAAGTGGACGTCAACGTCCATCCGACCAAGCATGAAGTCCGCTTTCGCCAGCAGGGGATCGTGCACGATCTGCTCTGCGGGGCGATCGAGGAGACACTGCGTCTTACTCCCTGGCTGCGCCAGCCGGCCGCTCCGACTGCCCCGTCGCCCGCCGCCCGCCTGGCCGCCGTCCAACCAGCCGCCGGCATCAGCGAGCAGCGGGTTGCTGAAGTGCGAGAGCTGCTAGCCAACTATCGCCCGACGCTTCTGCCGGAACGCTCGCCGTTTCTGCCGCCGGTTTCCGCGACACGGCCGGCCGCAACGGGGGCGCCTGCCGGTGCTTCTGTCGCCGAAGGTGTAGCGTTGCCGGGCTACTTCTCCTCGCTGACCGTCATTGGCCAGTTTCACGCCGCCTATATCATCTGCCAGGACGGGGCCGACCTCGTGCTCATCGATCAGCATGCCGCCCACGAACGGGTTGCCTTCGAACGGCTCAAGGGGCAGTTTGCCGCCGGCACGGTCGAGAGCCAGGGGGTGCTTTTCCCGGAAACTCTGGAGCTGTCGCATCGGGAATCGGCCATGGCACGGGAACATGGCGGCGAGCTGGCCCGGCTCGGTTTCGACCTGGAGGATTTCGGGGGGACGACCTGGATCGTCAAGGGGATTCCCCGGCCGCTGGCGGGCAGGGATTATCTGCGGCTGCTCCGGGATACGCTGGAAGAGTTGCAGGGGATCGGCAAGAGCCGCACCGTCGCCGAGGTGATCGAGGATATCCTGACCCGGATTGCCTGCCACAGCGTGGTGCGCGGCGAACACTCCTTGAGCGTCAGCGAGATCGAGGCACTGTTCCGTCAGATGGACGCGACCGACTTCTCGACCAATTGTCCCCACGGTCGGCCGGTGTTGCAACGGATCACCCTTGGCGAAATCGAAAAAATGTTCAAGAGAAGCTGAATGAAGCGTCTGCCGTCGCCGTGTTGCCGAAGAGGAGAGACCCGATGAATCCCGCAGCCGCCGAGCGGGTCAAGTTGGTCGTCATCCAGGGACCGACGGCATCGGGGAAGTCGGAGTTAGCCGTCCGTCTCGCCGAACAGTGGAATGGCGAAATCATCAACGCCGATTCGATGCAGGTCTACCGGGGGATGGATATCGGCACTGCCAAGCCGTCGGCAGAATTGCGCCGGCGGGTGCCGCACCATCTCCTCGACATCGTCGATCCTGACTACAACTTTTCCGCCGCCGATTTCCAGGCGCGGGCCACGGCGGCCATTGCCGACATTCATCGCCGGGGACGGCGGGCGTTCGTGGTTGGTGGTACCGGCCTCTATCTCAAAGCCCTGACCCGGGGGCTGGTCGATTCCCCCCGCGGTGAAGGGGCGCTGCGCCAGGAACTTGAAGAGCGTTTCGATCGGGAGGGGGGGGAGCTGCTGCTCCGGGAGCTGGCGCTGGCCGACCCGGCAACTGCTGAGCGGCTCCATCCCAATGATCGGGTGCGGATCGTCCGGGCACTGGAGGTTTTCCTGCTGACCGGTCGGCCCTTTTCGACTTTCCATGAGGAACACCGCTTCGCTGAAGAACCTTACGAGTGTCTCAACCTCGGCCTGATGGTCGATCGGGAGGTCCTCTACCGGCGGGTGGAGGAGCGGGTGGAGGCGATGCTTGCCGCCGGGCTGGTCAACGAGGTGCGGCGCCTGCTGGCGGCCGGTTATTCACCCGAACTGAAGGCGTTGCGCTCCATCGGCTACAAGGAAGTGTGCGCCGCCCTGGCGGGTGAATACCCTTGGGAGGAAGCGGTACGTCTCATCAAACGGGATACCCGTCGCTATGCTAAACGCCAGCTCACCTGGTTCAAAAGGGAAACTGCAATAATCTGGGTTGAATATCCGAAGAACTTTGCTAGTATAAGTAACATTGTTATGGGATTTTATCATTAAAGGAGCGGACAATGGCGAAAGCACCATTCAACATCCAGGACCAATATCTGAACCAGTCGCGCAAGGAGCGGGTGAAGGTGGTCGTTCGGCTCATGTCGGGTGAAAAGCTGGAGGGGTATATCAAGTCATTCGACAATTTTTCCGTTTTGATGGAGATCCAGGGCGACATCCTGATCTATAAACACGCGATTTCTTCCATTACCTCGGTTGACGGAAATTTCCGTCTGCATCAATAATCTCGTCCACGAGGGGAGGGTCGGAAAGTCCCGCCTGTTCCGGCTCTCCCCTGATTGATACGTTCCCTTGACCCAACTTACCCGACAGAAATCCATCCTGCTCATGGCCGGCGCCGCGTTGGTGCTGATGCTCCTGGCGGCCTATTCGCTGAGCTCGATCCTGCTGCCGATCCTGCTGGCGCTGATCCTGGCCTACGTGCTGAATCCACTGGTTGGTTGGCTGGTGCGCCGGAAGGTCCCGCGAGTCCTGGCAATCGTCATCGTGATGGCCGGCATTCTGGCGGTCTGCAGTGCCGTCGTTGCCTTCCTGGCCGCCTCGATCCAGAAAGAGCTGGCGAGCGTCCAGCTCAATCTGCCCGAATATGCGGGCCGCCTCTACGATTTGATCCCTGCTCAGGTCAAGGTCTATCTCGATATTGAAACCCAGGATAAACTTTATGCCCAGATCAACCGCCTGGTCGAGCAGTTGCGCGGCGTCTCCTTCGATATTGCCCGTGAAGTGCTGGCGGTGGCCAGAAAGGCGTTCGCCTCGACCCTGTCGTTGATCCTGAGTATTGTCGGCTACCTGATCACCCCGGTCTACCTGTTTTATTTCCTGGCGGATTTACCATTGTTCAAACAGTGGCTTCTCGAGCTGGTTCCGTTGCGCTATCGGGACCGGAGCCTTGGCCTGGGGCGGGAGATCGACGAGGTACTCTCTTCCTTCATTCGCGGCCAGCTGTCGGTCTGCGCCATTCTGGCGGTGCTTTACAGTATCGGACTGACCCTGATCGGCATCGACCTGGCGATCGTCATTGGCAGCCTTTCGGGGATGCTCTTCATTATCCCTTACGTCGGGACGATCTTCGGGATCGTCGTCTCGCTGATGATGGCTTTTCTCAAGTTCCACGACCTGCTCCATCCGCTCCTCTGTCTCGGCTGGTTCGCCATCGTCCAGGGAGTCGAGGGGGCGGTCATCACCCCGGCGGTGGTCGGCAACAAGGTTGGACTGCACCCGGTGGTCGCTATTGTCGCCCTTTTTATCGGCGGTCAGTGGTTCGGTATTTTCGGGATGCTGCTTGCCGTCCCGCTGACTGCCGTTCTCAAGGTGCTTCTCGGTTCGCTGCGTAGCTGGTATCTCGGTACTTCCTTCTATCGGGGGGAAGCATGAGCGGGCTGTTGGTTGAGAGCGTCGTACCGGGGAGCATCGCCGAGGAGATGGAAATCGAGCCTGGTGATCGGTTGCTGGCAATCAATGGCCAGCCGTTGCGCGATATCATCGACTACAATTATTACACCGCCGATGAAGAGATGGTTCTCGACCTGCGCAAGCCCTCAGGCGAAGAGTGGGAGATCGAAATCGAGCGTGACAGCGGTGAGCCGCTTGGCCTGATCTTCGCTGCCCCGACACCTACCCAGTGCGGCAACAAATGCGTCTTCTGCTTTGTCCACCAGCTCCCCAAGGGGTTGCGCCGCCCGCTGTACGTAAAGGACGAGGACTACCGCCTCTCTTTTCTCTACGGCAACTACGTGACCCTGTCGAATATCGGTCGCGACGAACTGGCCCGGATCATCGAGCAGCGACTTTCGCCGCTCTATATTTCGGTCCACGCCACAAATCCGGCACTGCGGGAACAATTGCTCGGTCGCACGGGAATTCTGCCGATCCTCTCGGTTATGGAGGAGTTGGCAGCTGCCCGTATTACCATGCATACCCAGGTGGTACTCTGTCCCGGGCTGAATGACGGTGCCGAGCTGGAGCGGACCGTCAACGACCTGGCGGCGCTACGGCCGTGGGTTGCCTCCCTGGCTATCGTCCCGGTCGGGCTGACCAGTCACCGTCAGGGACTGCCCGACTTGCAGCCGGTTACCGCGGCCTATGCCGAACGGTTCATCGACCGCTGGCAGCCGGAAGCGGTCCGGCTGGCCAAGCGGTTCGGCGAGCCGTTTCTCTTTCTAGCCGATGAGTTTTTCATCAAGGCGGGGGTACCGTTTCCCCCCTTGGCTGGCTATGGCGACCTGCCCCAGATCGAAAACGGCGTCGGGATGATCCCGCTCTTTCTCGATCAGGCCAACCGGGTGCTCAGGCGGGCCCGCCCGCTGAAACCGATAACCGTCACTGCGGCGACTGGCGAGTCCCCGTACCGTTATCTCGCAGATTTCCTTGCTGGCCTGTCACAAAAGACCGGTTGCACAGTTGTGCCGGTGGCGATCCCTAATCGATTGTTCGGTGAGACGGTAACCGTCACCGGTCTGGTGGCCGGGCGGGATATCATCGCTGAACTTGCGGAGCGGGAACTGGGTGCGGCTGTTGTGATTCCCGATGTGATGCTGAAGGAAGGTGAGGGAGTGTTTCTCGATGATCTGACCGTCGCCGATCTGGAAGTCGCTCTGCACACCAGGGTGGTCGTTGCCGAAGCGACGCCGGCCGGAATTTACGATATGCTGCGGCAGTTGGCTAAGGATTCGTCACGCCGGTAACAACGCACGTTGTCGTTTGAAAATAATAAGGGCGGGGAAATCGCAGCGATTTCCCCGCCCTTGTCGTTGTCCGGCAATCTTCCCGGTTAACCGGGAATTACCTCACATCTTGTGACATTTGCCACAATCGTCTTTAACGCTGAAGGCATCGTTACCGTTGTGGCAGGTGCCGCACGATTTCCCTTTTTCCATATCGGCCATCGTTGCCGGAGCCCCGCCGCGCTTGTATTTGAAGACCTTGGTGTGGCAGTCGGCGCATTTGTACATGCCGAGATGGAATTCATGGCTGAAACTGGCTTCGCCCATGCTAGTCTTGAAGATTTCAACGCCCGGTTTGAGCGTCGGGTGGCATTTCGTGCAGTCCCCCGTAGAGGCGAAGGCATCCTTGCCGTTGTGGCAGGCGCCGCATGATTTACCCTTGGCCATGTCGGCCATGGTGTAATGTTTAGCGCCAGTCTTGTATTGGAAAATCTTGGTGTGGCAATCGCTGCACTTGTACATGCCGGTATGAATCTCGTGGCTGAATGCCGCGTCGGCAACGCCTTTTATCTTGAACGAAACCACCTTCGGCGGCGTCATCCCCTTATGACAGTTGCCACAGTTGCCGGCGACGGTGAAAGCGGTTTTCCCGTCATGACAGGCGCCGCAGGTCTTCCCTTTTTCCATCTGGGCCATGGTGACGTTGCGTTCCTTGCCGGTGATCACTTTGCCGTTATGGCAGCTCTTGCAAGCTGTGGCGCCCAGCATCGACAGGTGGTTTTCGTGTGAAAAGACCACCTCTGTCGCTCCTTTTACCCGGTAGGTTACCGAAAATGGCTTGCCGGTGTGGCAGCGGGTGCAGTCGCTTTCCTTGGCAACGCTGAAAGCTGTGTAGCCGGTGTGGCAGGCGCCGCATGACTTTCCTTTTTCCATCTCGGCCATAGTGAAATGACGCTGGCCTTTCAGGTTAAAGATCGTCATATGGCAAATACGACAGTTATTGTTATACTTGGCCAAGTGTATGTCGTGGCTGAATACGACCGGCTGGCCGTATTTGAGTTTGTAGATGATGTCTTTTGTCTCTTTCGCCTGGGAAGTGAGCGGGCAGAGCGCGATTAGGATCGCGGCCAGAAAGATATAAGGGTGCTTCATGATAAACTCCTTATATTGTGAATAGTAATAGCTCTTTCAAACGCAGTACTATACACAGGGGCACCTGTATCGTCAATGTTAATTGTTGACACAACACTACTACACAGATTATTTCGATTGGCGTACATTCTGTTCATATTCAAATTCGGGAGTTGCTATGAAAAAGTGCTTGATTGCCGTTGCATTGCTTGCGGTGCTGCCCGGGGTGCGTGCATTCGGTGAGACCTACCGCTGGGTTGACGAACGGGGAATTATTCACTTTACGGACAATCCGGAGAATATCCCGGCAAAATATCTCAAGAGAGTCCAGCAACTCCCGTCGGTGACCGGGACGCCGCAGGCCCCGCCGCCGAGCGCTCCCGAGACAGCAGCGGAGCCCGCCGCGCCGGCCCGGCCGGCAGAGCTGCGCTATGGTGGGATGACCGAAAGCGAATGGCGTGAAAAGTTCACTTCGCTGCGTCAGGAGATGAAAGCGCTGGAAGATGGGCTGCCGGCCAAGCGGGACGAATTGAATGCTCTGCATCGCATTTGGGTTATCAGCATGGGGCGCTTGCCGACGGGTAAAGAACTGCAGGATTTTGCCAAGAAGCAGGAAGAAGGGGCGACCACTGTCGAAGATAATCCTTACGTGAACAAGAATCCGCTTAGTTCGCCGGGACGTAACCGTGAGGCTTATTACAAAAAGCTTGCTGAAGTGCAGAAGGACGAGGCGCGGATCAAGGAACTGCAGGCGCAGCTTGCTGCTCTTGATCTTGAGGCGAGCCGGGCAGGTGTTCCTTTTCCCTGGCGCCGTTGAAGCGCTGCATCGATTGGCTGGAATGCAAAAGGGGGACATGACGTCCCCCTTTTCTGTAAGCTGGCAGGGTGTTCCGTTAGGCTTTTTTGCTGCGGCGGTACAGCCCGACGCCAATCAGGCCGACACCGAGGAGAACGATTGTCCCCGGTTCGGGTACAGCGGACGTGGCGGAGAATGTTCCAACGGCTGAATTCCCCTGGGTGGTGAAAATCCAGTTCCCCGGGGTATCATCGAAACCGGTGATACCGAGCGTTCCGGAACCGACCAGCGTCAGCGACGAGCCATCGGGCGAAACCGAAGACGTGACCGAAGTCATTACGAAGTCATAGGTAATGCCGTTGTAAGTGAATGTCCAGAGTGGCGATACCGGGTTCGGGCTTAACGTCGGGCTGAAATAGAAGTCCTGGAAGGTTACCATGGTCCCGGAAGGGATGGCGGCGTAATCTCCCTCGTTACCGAGCAGCGTGAATCCCAGCAGGAAATCGATGCCGGTGGCAGTTGACGGGGTGGTGCCGCCCAGGTAGGAGCTGGCGCCGGCAAAATTGAGACTGCCCGAAATGGGTACCGCCAGAGCGGTTGACGCTGCAAAGCAGCAAATTGCGGCAAATATCGCTAAAATCCTTTTCATCAGTTTTCCCCCCTTTATTTGTTTAATTACGCAAAGTGTCTTGAAGAACCATCCTTCGCTTGCGCTAACCCATGCATCTACCAATAGCAAGCCCGGTGCCATTCTGCAACTATCAGAAATGACAGGACTGTTTCCAGCTGTGGTCGATAAAATCTCTAAAAGTGTAAAATAAACCGACGGAGTATTCTGGAAAAAATTACATGTCCTCCTCGACGTGGTGCGTAACGGGCCGGCGTGCGGGGCCGGGGGAGGTTACCGTGATGCAATGCCTTGGCAAACGGGCCGCTGCCCGGTTATCAGGTTAGTACCCTTTAAATTTGGTTGGTTTTTATTGCATTGGTATATTAAGATGCTTTATCGAACCGGCGGGGGATGCCGGAGCGCCTCAGTGCTCCGTTGCTGTTGCCTGCGGGGAATGTTCGGGTACAATGTATAAATTAAATCCTCTTACGGCTTTTGCACATCGTGAAGTGGATTCGTTCTTTGGGCACGTTGTGGATGTATTGATACGAACGGCCGGTTCGTCCTGATTTCTTCAGCAGTAAAGGAGTATGGAATGGTGCGGACCGGCGGCGGTTCGGAAGGAGGGCTTGTCATGGCATCTGCTCAGGAAGGAAGCCCGCAGGCCGATATGGAACGGATGCTTCGTCGTCTTCCGTTTTTTGCGTCGCTGACTGACGATGAACTCTCCTCGCTCAGGGCAACGGTCAAGAAGAAAGGTTTTGCGAAGAACTCCATGATCCTCTGCGAAGAGGATTCCAATCGTTACATGTACATCGTCATTTCCGGCAAGGTGAAGGTCATCAGGACGGGAAGCGATGGCAAAGAGCGCATTTTCGCCATGCACAAACGAGGGGACTTTTTCGGCGAGATGGCCATGCTGGACGGGAAGACCTCACCGGCGGCGGTGGTTGCCCTTGAGGATACCTCGGTTGGCTTGATTGCCAAGGATGATTTCGACCGTTACCTGATGACCAACCCGAAGGTCGTTGAAAAGATAATCGGCGTTCTCTGCTCCCGGCTGCGTGAGGCGTGGATGATGCTCAAGGTGCTGAGCAGTGCCGATGCCGAGCAACGGGTCAGAACGGTGTTGGAGCTGCTGGCCGATACTCATGGCGTGAACGATGCTCGCGGAACCATCATCAGCGTTAAACTGACCCACAAGGATATCGCCGGCTATGCCAATCTTGCCAGGGAAACGGTGAGTCGACTGCTGACATCGTTACGTAGGGAAGACGAGATAGAAATCCTCGATTCTCACCAGATCGTGCTGAAACGGGCGTTTCGCCGGAACGAAGCCGTCACCAACTAGTGATGCCGTTGCCTGTCTTCGGGGGGACGCTACCAAAAATGCCACGCCTGGCGGAGCAGGACATAAACTCCGAGCGCCAGATTAGTAACGGCGTGGGCTAGTACGCACTGGGCAATGCTTCCGGTAAACCTGAACAGGAGCGTATAGACGGCTCCTGCCATCATCCCGGCAAAAATCAGGTGGTGTTCCAGGCCAAACAGCACCGTTGCCACGATAAATGCCGGAGCGGTGAGTTTACCTGGTGGTATAGCCGTGAAGTCGGCATCAATGAGGTATCTGAGGAGGAACGAGCGCCAGAAAAGCTCTTCAATAAGCGGAATGACTGCCGTCGCGCCGAATATCCTGCCAAGAATCACCACGTTTCTGAGTGCGGGATCGTCGATCAGCAAGGGATTGAAGCCTGTTGGGGGCGACTGGAATGGCAGCCGCCAATCCATGACGATCCAGAGTGCGAATGTAACCACGCCGATGAAGATACTGGCGATTGACTGCCGGGGACGTGTCAGGTCGCGAATCCTGAACTCATCGCAGCGGCCCAGGCAAATAGCAAGAACGGCGCCGGCCGCCGCGATGCGCAGCAGATAGAAGTAAAGAAACCATTGCCCGGGAATGGCGATTATGCCCCGTGTCACCAGGGAACGGCAGAGTTCCTCCACCCCGATCAGCAGCATCAGTGTTGCGAAGGGGAGAATCCGGGGCAGGGCTGGTGAGCCCAGCAGCCGGCGGCTGGCAGCGGGGGAGGAAGAGGCGGTCATGGTAGCCCTTTCGTGGACACTGGGTAGCGTTAGCCAGGCATCCCCTGGCAGACGGCCGTCGAACAACTCTACCCGATCCGGCTTGTGACCGCAATCACGCTTTGTTCGACGGCGAATTTAGCGGGACATGGAGGTTTGAAGGAGTGAAATCAAGGATGATATTCGGGGTGGTTGCCCTCCGGCTCCATTCCGGCTGCTGGAATGTTTGGCTATGACACTCTACTCTTTTCGTGTTGATGACAAATTGAATCTCATCGCCCATGAAGGTGACGGAGCGGCGTTTTCCGAATTGCCTCTCGGCGTACCTTACTACGAGTACTACCCCCGCCTCGGTTATAAATCTGTCGATGCCGTGGCCTATGCCATCGAGCACGGCGAGCCGCTTTCCCTTGCCGGATACCGGTTGTTTTGTTTCCATCGGGAGAAGTGTACCGCGGACATCGAGATCATCCCTCAATTTGCCGGGGAATGCCGTTGCTGCGGTGCGATGATTGCAGTCGATATCCGTAGCGGGTGCTCCGTTCTCGGCGAAATGGAAAATGCCCAGGCGCTGGTGGATATTGGCAAGATTTCGGTTACGCTTGCCCATGGTGTCCGCAATCCGCTGAACGCCATCAAGGGGGCGGTGGTTTACCTCAAGGACAAGTACGGCACTGACGCGACGTTCGGTGAGTTTGCCGGGATCATCGATGATGAAATTCACAAGCTGGATAATTTCATCACCATGTTTCTCAGTACCTCGTATCTTGATGCCCGTTGCGAGGAGATTCAACTTAACGATCTTCTCGAGCGGGTGGCTAATCTTGTTACTCTGCAGGCGCAGGCGTGCCAGGTGCTGTTCAAGGTTGAGTACGGTGACTTGCCGGTCATCAGGCTCGATTCCTTCAACATCGGTCACGCGATTCTTAATGTCGTCAACAATGCACTTGGCGCCATGGAATCGGGGGGGATGCTGACCCTCCGTTCGAGACGGGAACAGGATGGCGAGGCCGAGGTCGCCGTTGTCGAGATTGCGGATACCGGCCCCGGAATCGACTATCGCGGCACGAAGAATATCGGCGGCTTTCCTGCTGCAGGCTGTCGGAAGCTGGGGCGGGGGTACGGGTTGTTCATAACGGGTGAGATTATTCGTCACCATCGGGGAAAGCTTGAAATTATCGGCAATCCACACGGTGGCACAACAGTCCGGATCGTACTGCCGGTAATCCCTCCGGGGGAGATGACGCAAGGAGAATGATTGTGCAGGGACATGTCCTGATCGTTGACGATGAGCCAAATGCCGCCCGGGTGCTCTCGGCAATTTTGACCGGTGACGGGCATATGGTATCGTCCGTTGCCGATGTCCCGGCCGCCGAACGGCTTCTCAAGTCGCGCGATATTGATGTGATCATTACCGATCTCCGGATGCCGGGCAAAGATGGGATGCAGTTGTTTGAATATGCGGTGGAGCATTTCCCCGATATCCCGGTAATTTTTCTTACCGCGTATGGCTCGGTTGATTCTGCGGTCAACGCAGTGACCCGCGGTGCCTTCTACTATTTCATCAAGCCGCCCGACTATGTCAAACTGAAGAGCATGGTCGCTCGAGCCGTGGAACAGCGGACACTGAAACGCCAAGTCGCGGAACTTCGCAAGCAGGTCGCCGAGCGGGACGGTGCCGGCCGGCTTATCGGTACGAGCGCCGGCATGCAGAAGATTTACGATACGGTCGAGGCGGTCAAGAACTCCATGAGCAGTGTGCTCATCTGCGGTGAAACGGGGACGGGCAAGGAGTTGATTGCCCGGTCGCTTCATTACGGGAGTGTGCGTCGAGACCGTCCCTTTGTCGCGGTCAACTGTGCAGCTTTCCCCCGCGAACTGATGGAATCGGAGCTGTTCGGTTACGAAAAAGGGGCCTTCAGTGGGGCGTCGGCCCGCCGCGTAGGGCGATTCGAGGCGGCTGCCGATGGGACGCTGTTCCTCGACGAGATCGGCGAACTGGAGCTTTCTCTCCAGGCCAAACTGCTCAGGGCGCTCCAGGAGAAAGAGATTGAGCGCCTGGGAAGCAACCGGAAGATCAAGGTGAATATTCGAGTTGTTTCCTCGACCAACCGCGATTTGAAGCGTGAGATTGCCAATGGCTCGTTTCGTGAGGACCTGTACTATCGACTCAATGTCGTGCAGATCAATGTCCCGGCGTTACGGGAACGACGGGAGGACATCCCGTTGCTTATCACCGAATTCGTTAGGGAATTCGGCCTCAACGAAGGCCGGTCTCTCAGGATTTCCGACGAGGTGATGAAGGCGCTGGTCGGCTTTCCCTGGCCGGGTAATGTCCGGCAATTGCGCAATACCATCGAGCGGGCAGTGGTGATGGCTCGGGGGGGCGAGATTACCTTCAAGCATCTTCCTGAAGAGATTATGGCCGGCTTGGACGAGCAACCGCTCTCCTCCGAACCGAAAACACTCCGCGAACTGGAAGAAGAGGCGATCCTTCAGGCGCTACGGGAATGCGACGGGAACAAATCCCGGGTGGCAAAGAAGCTTGGCATTTCACGCAAGACATTGTACAAGCGGCTTGACGATCTGGGAATGTAAGTGACAAACATCGACTGTTACCGATGGTAACAGTCGATGCCTATGTAAATTGGTTGTTTTTACGTGGTTTTACTGCAAGGTGTATCCAATGGATACACCTTTTTTTGTTTTAGGACGCAGATTGATGGTTGTTGTTTCCAGCGGAAACACTTTTTGTCGTGTTGCCGATTTCGGCAGGAATTATTACCGGCAGAAAATTAACGCGGTAGATAAATATATTTTAGGGGTGAGGTGGTACAGGTTAACGATTTCAACCAATTATCGATTGACAAAATCCATTTTTCAATCGCCTGAGGAGATAAAAATGTAAAGAAATGTAAAGCGGTATCATTATTGCTCTCTTAGTAAACATTATGGAACAGGGCAAGATTCTTATCTATGACGAAGGTGGGTTTTCCAAGGTCTGCGCCGCAATTCTGGCCAAGCAGGGCTATGCTGCGGAGCAGGTTTCCGCCGGTGCCGCCCCCGAGCAGCAGGGGGCCTTTGACCTCGTCATCGCCAGCTATCCCTTTGGCGCCCAGTTCAGTGCCGATATCAAGAAGTTGAGTATCCCCGTTATTGTGCTTACCGACCATATCAGTTCCGACTTGCTGTCGTTTCTTAAGGTGCTGGAAGTTTCCTACTGTTTGATGAAGCCGCTTAATTTCGACAAGTTCGTCCTGCTCGTCAAGAACCTGATGAGCGGGGTTGAAATTGGTCCTGGAGGGTACAGCATTGTTTAGGTTGCGGATCATTGCCTGCCTCGCACTGTCGGCGTTGCTGTTCGCTGGGTGCGGAAGCAAGAGTAAGGATGAGCTTTACGCCGAGGGTGTATCGCTGCTGAAAGGCGGTAATCCCGGCGGCGCGATTGTCCTCTTCAGGAATGCCCTGGAGAAGGACCAGAACTTTCAGGATGCCCGTTTCCAACTGGCCGAAGCCTATCAGGCGCTCGGCAAATATGAACAGGCGGAGAAAGAACTACTCAAAATACAGCGGCAGAATCCATCCCGTGCCGACATCCACCTTGAACTTGCCAAACTGTACAATTCACTCGGCAAGCCGGACCAGTCGATCGAACAGTCTTCGGCCTATCTCCAGGCCCATCCGAATGCGGCGGAAGCGTTCGAGGTGCTCGGTGTCAGTTATGCGTTGAAGGGGATGAACGATGAGGCCGAGCGGCAGTTCCGCCTCGCCCTGCAGCGTGAACCGAACCGGCTGCCGGCGAAGCTGCAGCTTGCGGCGCTGTTGATGGGGCAGAAACAAGGGCGCGAGCAAGATGCGCGAGCGCTGATCGCTGAAATCCTCAGCGCCGACCCAAAAAACGTCAAAGCATATAACCTGTTGGCGCGATACGAAATGTCCCTGGGGAATCGCGACCGCGCCCTGCAAATTTACCAGACCGTTGCCGGCCTTCAACCAGCCGATCCGCTGCCGCTCTATCAGCAGGGGGCAATTCTCCTGGAGAAGGCCGATGTCGGCAAGGCAGATCAACTCGCCGAAATGCTGGTGCGGAAATTTCCCAAGTCGTCCGAAGGATATCGACTGAAGGGCCTGATCGCCTTTAAAAAGCAAAATTATCCCGAAGCGATCACCGACCTGCAGAATGCCAACAAGATATATCCATCCGTCGAAGGGCTCTATTATCTCGGCCTGAGCCTGTATGAAAAGGGCGAGCTCGAAAGCGCCCTCAGCCAGTTCCGGCAGATTCTCGATCACAAGCCGTCGTTTGCCCAGGCACGTATCCTGACGGCCGTCATCCTTCTTAAGCAAAAACGTCTTGAAGACGCCATCGCCGAAGCGCAGCGCGTATTGGACAAGGACAACCGCAATGCCCTGGCGCACAATATTCTCGGGAGCGCTTACATGGCGCGAGGGAATTACGACGAAGGGATCAAGGAGTTGAACCGGGCCACCGAGCTCGATCCCAAGATCGTCGACGCCCATCTGAAGAAGGGGTTGTTTTACCTCAGTAAAGGATTGACGCAGGAAGCGGAAAGTGATTTCACCACGGCGGTTAAGGTTGCTCCGGACCTGCTCAACTCGCGGCTTGTGCTCGCCTTTTACTATCTGCGCCAGGAAAAGCGTGATAAGGCGCTTACAACGCTGAAAGCGGGGCTCACCGGCCAGAAGAGCGACGCCGTACTCTACAACACCATGTCGGCGGTGCTGTTCGATCAGAGGAATCCGGCCGAAGGGGTGCGCGCCCTGCAAAAAGCCCAGCAGATCGATCCATCTTTCCTCCCGGCGCGGTTCAATCTTGCCACATATTACGCAACCACCGGCGATCTCGCGCATGCTACCGACGAGTACCGGACGATCATTCGCGACAATCCCCGCAATGTCCGGGCGCTGCTCGGCATGGCTGCCCTTGCCGAACTGACCGGTCATGAACGGGAGGTGTACGGCTGGTACGTAAAGGCCAAGGAAACGGGCGCCTATCCCGGCTATCTCGCCCTGGCAGCCTACCTTGAGAAACAGGGGCGTCATGGCGAGGCGATCGGCATTCTCGATGAAGCGATCAGAAGCCGGCCACGCAGCCCCGAGGCCTACGTGGCGAAAGGGCAGCTGTTGCTGGCGCAGAGAAAGCTTAAGGATACGCTCGACACCTATACCGATCTCGAATCGTTCGCGCCGCAGCAGGGCCTTTCCCTCAAGGTTACGGCCCTGTTGCAGGCAAACGAACTGGCCCGCGCCCTTGAGGAGGCGCGCCGGGCCGTTGCGCTGCAGCCGAATTCGGCCTTCGGTTACACCCTCACTGCGGCGGTTTATGCCCGTCAGCGAGACTACTCCCGGGCTATCCAGGAGCTGAAAAGCGGTCTCGGCAGCGATCCCGATAATATCGAAGCTGCCATGCAGCTCGGCGATTATCTGGGGCGGAGCGGCAACACGCGGGCGGCCCTGGACGAATACGACAAGATCCTCCGCGGCAAGCCGGAGTATGCGCCGGCAATCTTTGCCCAAGGGATGCTCCTTGAAACGACCGGCAACCGGAAAGGGGCTATCCACAAGTACCGGCAGGCCCTAGAAAAGTCGGAAAACTACGTGCCGGCGTTGAATAATCTGGCATTCCTCTATGCCGACGGATTCGGCCCTCGCCACGAAGCGCTGCGTCTTGCCCTGACCGCGCTTCGGCTTCAACCGGGGAATGCGGCCATCATCGACACCTACGGCTACGCGCTCCTTATGAACGGCCGCAAGGCCGAAGCTCGCAAGGTATTGGAAAAAGCAGCCGTGCTGCTGCCGGGCAACCCATCCGTCCGTTACCATCTTGCCCTGGCCTATCAATTGACTGGCGATCGGACCAAGGCTGCAGCGACACTGCAGCAGGCCATGCGTCAGGGGGATTTCCCGGAATCCGGCCAGGCCCGCAAGCTGCTTGCCGAACTGTCCGCACATGCTGACCGGGATGAGAGAAGGGGGAACTGATATGAGCAAACGATATCTGGCATTGATGCTGGGAGATGCTTTTTGTGCCGGAACGGCGGTGCTCGCAGGGCTGTCCCTTCGTTTCGGCGAGATGCCTTCTCTGGGAAGCTACTTCGGGATGAGTGGCGTGCATTTCGTCCTGTTCATCGCCGTGATGCTGTTTTCGGCCTTTTTCGTCGAACTGTACAGCCAGGATCGGGAACTGAGCCCCCGGGATCTCGCCGGGAGGGTCGTGATCGAGTTGATTCTCGCCTTCTTCACCCTTGCCGCGCTCTATTTCTTCCTGCCGGCTGCGCTCGATGGCCGGGGGGTTCTGCTAATTTCGGTGGTTATTTTCGGCTTGTTTCAGTTTCTCTGGCATGCGGGAAGCCGGGGCGGGTTCATTTTTCCCGCTTTCGCCAAGCGGGTGCTGATCCTTGGCACTGGCCCCCTGGCGAATCAAATGGGCAGCCTCGTGCTGGCGTCGGGGCAGAACTACGTCCTTTCCGGTTATGTTTCCTGCGCCCGTGAGCCGGTCTATGTCCCGACCCAGGCCATCGTCGGCAACGAGGAAGGGCTCTTTGAAACGGTCTGTCGCCACCGGGCCGACAAGATCGTGGTCTCCCTCGGCGAGCGTCGTGGGGTTTTTCCGCTCAAGGATGTGCTCAACTGCAAACTGAGCGGCATCGAGGTGATGGACGCGCCGTCGTTTTACGAGAGGGTTACCGGCAAACTGCTGATCGAAAGTATCAATCCGAGTTGGTTTATCTTTTCGTCCGGGTTCCGGGTCACCGCCCTCATCCGGTTGTTCAAGCGGCTCATCGACATCTTTTGCGCCTTGCTCGGCGGGGTCCTGTTCCTGCCGTTCTTTCCCGTGGTTGCTCTGGCGATCAAGCTCGATTCCCCCGGCCCGATCTTTTTCCGTCAACTCCGGGTCGGCGAGCGGGAAAAGCCCTTCTATCTCTTCAAGTTTCGGACAATGCGTACCGACGCCGAAAAAGCGACCGGTGCTGTCTGGGCGCAAAAAGACGATCCCCGGGTGACCCGGCTGGGCCGTTTTCTCCGCAAGAGCCGCATTGATGAAATCCCGCAACTGTTCAACGTGCTGATCGGTGATATGAGTCTTGTCGGTCCGCGTCCAGAGCGTCCCGAGTTCGTCGAACAGCTTCAGAAGGTCATTCCCTATTATTCCGAGCGGCACTTCGTTAAACCGGGCGTTACCGGCTGGGCACAGGTTCGCTATCCCTACGGCGCCTCGGTGGAGGATGCCGTCGAAAAACTCCGCTATGACCTGTATTACATTAAGAACCTGTCCGTTACCTTCGATCTGATGATCATCCTGGAAACCATCAAGGTCGTTCTCTTCCAGCGGGGCGGGAGATAAGCCCGCACGGAGTTTGTGGGGAAATGGGAGATCCTATGAAGAGAGTCATTCTGGTATTTGTGGTGTTGATAACCCTCGGCTTCGGTGTCGGGGGGGCGCTTGCCGGCGATTACGTGATCGGCGAGGGCGACGGACTCGATATCGCCGTCTGGGGGGCCAAGGAACTCAATGTTTCGGTACGGGTCCGCCCCGACGGGAAGATTACCATTCCCGGCCTTGGCGACGTGGTCGCCAGTGGATTCACCCCTGCCAAGCTGCAGGTCGATCTCGCCCAGCGGTTGAAAGAGCTTGTCAAGAACCCGATCGTGACGGTTACGGTACGGGAAATCACCAACAGCAAGGTTTACATCTTCGGCGGCGGCGTCCAGTCGGGGGTGTTCGACCTCAATCGTCGCACCACGTTGCTGCAGCTTCTTTGCAGCATCGGCAACGTTGCCGCCGGCGACGGCAAAGGGGGGGGCTCGGTCGCCGCCGGTGGAGCGAAAGTTGCCGACTATCACCGGGCGTACGTGCTGCGTAACGGGAAAAAGATCAAGGAAGACTTTTACAACCTCTTCATAAAGGGTGATACCGCTGAAGATTTTGTTATCGAAACCAATGACGCTATCTTTATCCCCCAGGCACTGGAAAAGAATGTCTATGTGCTGGGGGCGGTGAATACGCCGCGCTTCATCGAGTATCGCGAAGGGATGACGGTGATGGAGGCAATTCTCGAAGCGGGGGGGTTCACCAAGTTTGCCAAGCAGAACGATACGGTGATTCACCGCCGGGAGAACGACAAGGATGTTCTGCTTGAAGTGAAGGCGAAGGACCTGGTCAACGATGGCGACCTGAGTCAGAACATCAAGCTCAAGCCGGGCGATTACGTGATCGTCAAGGAAGGGATGTTCTAGCGCCGGTTGGTTGTCCGGCGGTCGTAACGAATCATTTATTTTGCGAGGCGGAGATACGGAATGGCGGCGACACCCGAGTTCGATTATCGAAAATATCTGCAGTTGATTCACAGGAAGAAGCGGCTCTTCATGGCGGTTGCCCTGGCTATCATGACTGCGGCGGTGATCTTCTGCTACCTGCAGCCGAAAAAATACCAGGCAAGCAGTACCGTATTCATCGAAAAGAACGTGATCAGCGAGTTGATCAAGGGGCTCGCCATCACGCCGTCGATGGACGATACGTTGCGGGTTCTCGGTTATGCCATCACCAGCCGGACGCTGATCCTCAAGGTGATGGACGATCTCGACATGGGGCTGGAAGGGAAGGGGGCGGCGAAGCTGGAAGATACTGTCCGGCGGCTGCAGAAGAACACCAGTATCCAGATCAAGGACCCCAATCTGTTCATCATCTCCTTCCGGGACAGTGATCCGCGTTTTGCCCGGGACTTCGTCAATGCGCTTGTTCGCCGCTATATCGAGGAAAATGTCTCCTCGAAAAGGGAAGAATCATACGGGGCCATCCAGTTTCTGTCGGAGCAGATGGGAACCTTCCGGAAGAAGCTCGACAAGACGGAGGATGAGATCAATCAGTACAAGGCTGAAAAGGGGGGGCTCATCGCCATTGATGAGGCGAACCTGTTCAAGGAGATCAATACTGCCCAGCAGAAACTGTACGATATCCAGCTGCGCCGGCGGCAGCTGGAGGGGCTGAAGCCGGTAACGAAAATGGCTTCCGACCCGCTGCAGACGAAACTCATCTCGCTGCAGAAACACCTCGAAGAGCTGCGCGTCCAGTTTACCGACAGTTATCCCGAAGTGATCAAGGTGCGGAGCGAGATCGATACCCTGAAGGAGCAGATGAAGGGGCGTCATGGGGTCCCGATGGTGGTGGACCCCCAGGAAGTAGACAAGGTCGACGCGGAGTTGAATGCCCTCAGACTGAGTGAGGACGGCTTGAAGCGCTTCATCAACTCGAACCAGGCATTGTTGCAGCGCATTCCCGAGGCCAAGGCGGGGCTGGAAAAACTCCAGACGGAAGAGAAAAGCCAGCAGGCGATCTACGACCAGCTGATGTCGCGGCATGGCCAGTCCGAGGTTTCGAAGCAGATGGAGGTTCAGGATAAAACCACGACCTTCCGCATCGTTGATCCGGCCGTTACCCCGACCAAACCGGTCAGCCCCAATCGGGTCAAGCTGATTCTGTTCGGAATTGTCGCCGGGATCGCCTGCGGCATCGGGCTGGTCATCGCGCTCGATTACTTCAATCCATCGGTCAAGACCGTCGACGCTATCAAGCCGCTCGGTTTGGCCGTGCTGGCGATCGTGCCGCAGATTTACGAACCGGAAAAACTTGCCCGTGAATGGCGGCGGGACCTCCGCCTCTACTTGGTCGCCGGCAGCTATTTTCTACTGATTGTGGCCGTCCTGGCGCTGGAGGCCATTGGCAAGTCGCCCGTCGACAAGATCATTAGTTCCGTCAAGACGATGCTTTAGCCGGATCAACGGCTCGCCGCCGGCGAGTCATCACTCAGTAACGGGGATATGAATGAGCAGAATCGACCAGGCATTGGAAAAAGCAGCACTCCTGCGGAAGGGGCTGGGGAACGATGGTGGCGGCAAGACCCTGCCGGCTGACGATAGCCCGCCGGTCCCGGTCCATACTTACGCAATGCCCGACAAGGCCACTTCCGGCGTGCATTCGGATAATCCGCTGATCGTTACCTTGAATGCGCCGCATTCGCCTGTCAGCGAAGAATACCGGAAGCTCAAATCGGCGATCGTCTCTTCCGCTCGGCAAGGGGTGAAACGGAACGTCATCATGGTTACCAGTTCGATTGGCGGGGAGGGGAAGAGCGTCACCTCGCTCAATCTTGCCATCAGTCTCGCCCAGGAGTTTGACCACACCGTCCTGCTGGTCGATGCCGATCTCCGCAAGCCGTCAATCAATAAGTACCTCGGCTTGAAAAGCGGCAAAGGGTTCTCCGATTGCCTGAGCGGCGAGGCACTGCTGCCCGACGTGCTGATCAAGACGGGGATCGGCAAGCTGACCGTGCTGCCGGCCGGCACACCCCGCCGCAATCCTGTGGAGCTTTTCTCCTCGCAGATGATGAAGGATTTCATCAACGAGATCAAAAGCCGTTACCCCGACCGCTACGTAATCATCGATACGCCGCCGGTCCTTCCTTTTGCCGAGTCGCGGATGCTCGGGGCGCTCGTGGACGGGATTGTGCTGGTGATCCGGGAGGGGGCGACGACGGTGGATGATGTCCGGGAAACGGTGGATGTCCTGCCGAAAGGAAAGATGTTGGGGGCGGTTTACAATGTTGCCACCGTCGATAGCCTGAGTGGCCGCTACCACTACTATTATCACGGCTACGGCTATCACGCCGATGCAGGGGAAGGTCAGGAGGCTGCCGCCGTCGGCAGCGACCTGGCTGCCGGGAAGCCTCGCCTGTTCGGCAGGCTGAAACAGCCCAAGGCGAAATAACCGCCGCCGGCGGCGCGGATCGATATCAGGCGGGCGGCGATTGGCCGCTCCCGCATTACGGTGAGACATGTACGAGTCATTCTTCAACCTGAAAGCAAAACCGTTCGAACTGGTGCCCGATACATCCTTCCTCTATCTGAGCAAGGTACACAAGCGGGCCATAACCTATCTCGACTACGGCATCCGGGAGCGGGCCGGTTTTATCCTGTTGACGGGGGAGGTGGGGGCGGGCAAGACCACCATCATCAGGAACATGGTGAAGCGGTGCGACGAGGATGCGGTCCTGGCGCGGATATTCAATACCAGTATCGATTCGTTGCAGCTGCTGGCGATGATCAACGAAGAATTCGGCCTCAGCTCGGCGGGCAAGGGGAAAGTCGAGCTGCTGAAGGATCTCAACGATTTCCTCATCGATCAGTATGCGCAGGGAAAACGGGCGGTATTGATCATTGACGAAGCCCAGAATCTCGCGCCGGCGCTGCTGGAAGAAATCAGGATGCTTTCCAACCTGGAAACCGACAACGGCAAACTGTTGCAGATCATCCTGGTGGGCCAGCCGGAACTGCGGGATATGATCGCTACCCCCGATATGCTCCAGCTGCGGCAACGGGTCAGCATCAACTGTCACCTGCAACCGATGTCGCGCCAGGAGACCGAAGAATACATTCTTCACCGGCTGGAGGTCGCCGGCGGCCGGAATGCGGTGACGTTCAGTGCCGAAGCCTTCGATCTCATTTACATGTTCAGTCGCGGCATTCCGCGGCTGATCAACATAATCTGCGACTTCCTGATGCTCTCCGCCTTTGCTGAAGAGACGACAACGCTCGATGGTGCCATGGTCCGGGACATTGCCGGCGATCTCGATTTCGAAAAGCAGTATTGGGGCGAGCAAGAGACTGCCGACGATGCCGGCGAGGCGGCGAAGGCTGCTGAGCCGGGGGCCGGAAGCGAGATTGCCGACCGGCTGACATCGTTGCTGGAAGAGATTCGCAACCGGATGGACCTGCTGGAGAACCGAATGGCGACGCCGGATCGGGAAGTGATCGGCGAAATGATGGAAAAGCTCGCCTCGCTGGAGAATGCCTTCTTGTTCCATGTCCGGGAAACCGATTCTCTGGTTGCCGAAATCAGCAAGCGGCTGGAAAGGGTTAGCCGTTATCAGTTCGACGAGCTTGAATCTCCCGAGAGCGACAAACCGGCGAAGCAGGGGCTCGTGACCCGGCTGTTCGGCAAGTCGTCTCTTGGCAACGAATGAAAGCGCACTGCCGGGTGCGGTGTTACGGGGTCAAAATCCATCTGAACGACAAGGGTGACTATGAAATTCATTGGGTGTTCCTGCTTGGCAATGCTGGTCTTGTCGGTCGTCGAATGCGGAGCCGCCGAGGTGCAGTTCCATCCGTCGCTGGCGGTAAGCGAGGAGTTCACCGATAACGTCTTCCTTACCGAACACGACAAGGTTTCGGAGTACATCACCAGGGTCCTCCCCGGCTTCTCGCTCGCCTACCAGGCGCCGGTGCTGACCGGCGACATCAGTTACACCTTCGATTACCGGCATTATGCCCGAGGAACCCAGAGTGACGAGATCACCCATTCCGCTGACGCAAAAGGGCTTCTCACGGTGATCGACAATTTCATGTACATCGACGTCAAGGACAGCTACCGGCGTGTCTCCCTCGACGTCGGCCGCGATACGACCAACGAGAGCTTGTTCCTCAATCAGTCGGATCAGAATCTGTTAACGGTTTTTCCTTACTTGCTCTGGCGCCCCGACCACCAGACCACGATCAAGACCGGGTATACCTACGGTAATACTTGGTATCGGGACCCGAACGGCGTCAACAAGACCGACCATTCGTTCACGGGGACCATCGACCGGGAACTGAACCGGTTCTGGTCGGTCAACGGCGGGTACACGTACACTAACGAGCAGACCTCGTTGTTCGATTTTGACCGGCACAACGGCTATGCCGGCGTTCGTTACCAGTACGCCGAAAAATCGTTCGTTTCCGCCCAGGGGGGGGTGACCTACTACAAATACAGTGACGGCAAAACCTTTGTCAGTCCCTTCTGGAACGTGGCGATCACCCACACCTTCGATACCGTTACCGCCGAGGTCGGCACCTCGGTCACTTTTACCGACGATCCGCTCAGCAATTCGATCGAGAATCGTTCCTACTTCGGCAAACTGACCAACAAATTCCAGCGCGGCAGCGGCAACCTGCGGGTGAACTACTCGGAATACAAGGATACCCGGCTGAGCGGGACGCTGGAGAAGAGCACCCTGATCGGCCTCGGCGGCGATTATGAGTTCAGTGATCGATTCAAGGGGTTCATCGATCTGTCCGGCGAAAAGGTAAGCGGGCAAACCCTCTACGATTTCCCCTATCGTGCCCTTGCCAGCCTTGGCTGCAGCTATGACCTGGGAGAGAATTTCCTGGTCTCGCTGAACTACTACCATGAAACCGATTTTCGCGATTTGAGCATCAATACCCCGAACATCGGCCCGCAGGTCAACCGGGTGGTCCTCGAAATCCGCAAGACCTTCTGAGGAGATGGCTGAGCGACGAATCAACTACCAGCTTGGAGATCTTAAACCATGAAAATTCTTATTACGGGCAACATGGGCTATGTCGGACCGGGGGTGGTCCGACAGTTGCGCGCCGCGTACCCGGACGCGGAGCTGGTCGGATACGATGCCGGCTTCTTCGCCGGTTCGACGATGCCACACGACACGCTTCCCGAACTGGCGCTCAACCAGCAGTATTTTGCCGACGTGCGCCGTTTTCCCGACTCCATTCTGGCCGGGGTCGATGCAATTGTCCATCTGGCGGCGATTTCCAACGACCCGATGGGGAATCTGTACGAAGAGACGACGTTGGAGATCAACCATCGCGCCAGTGTCGAACTGGCGCGCAAAGCCCGACAGGCAGGGGTCAGGTCCTTCGTCTTCGCCTCCAGTTGCAGTATTTATGGCGCCGCGGACGATCATGCCCGGACCGAGGAGTCGCAGTTGAACCCTCTGACCGCCTACGCGCGGTCGAAGGTCTACACCGAGCGCGATCTGCAACCGCTGGCCGGCAATGGCTTTACGGTAACCTGCCTCCGCTTTGCGACCGCCTGCGGCATCAGTGACCGGCTGCGGCTCGATCTCGTCCTGAACGATTTCGTGGCGGGGGCGGTGGCCTCCCGGAAAATCTCGATCCTCAGCGATGGCACCCCCTGGCGGCCGTTGATCAATGTCCGGGACATGGCGAGAGCCATCGAATGGGCGGTCGGCCGCACACCGGCCCGGGGCGGTGATTTTCTCGCCGTCAATGCCGGCTGCGATGCCGGGAATTACCAGGTGCGCGAGCTTGCCGAAGCCGTGGCGCGGGTTATCCCGGGCGTCGAGGTGCAGATCAACGAGAATGCCCAGCCCGACCGGCGTTCGTACCGGGTCGATTTCGGGCTGTTTCGCCAGCTTGCCCCCGATCACCAGCCGATCCACGATCTTACCGACTCGATCATCGGGCTGCGGGACGGACTGGCGGCACTAGAGTTCAACGATCCGAACTTTCGCAGTTCGCGCTTCATGCGCCTCGTGCAGCTGAACCATCTGCGGGAGAAGGGGTGCCTGACGGAAAACCTGCAATGGGGCAGCGCGCTTTGAACCAACCGCCGGAGAGGAGACCCGGGATGCAATCCACCTGTACCTGCAGATTCTGTGGCGAACCACTGCACCATACTTTTGTCGACCTCGGCATGTCGCCACTATGCGAAAGCTATGTCAGCGCCGAACAGCTGAACATGATGGAGCCGTTCTATCCGCTCCATGTTTATGTCTGCGGCGCCTGTTTTCTTGTCCAGCTGGAGGAGTATGTCAGCCCGGAAAACATTTTTAGCGAGTATGCATACTTCTCGTCCTATTCGAACGATTGGCTCCGTCATGCCGAGAACTACGTCGCGATGACCTCCGCGCGGTTTGGTCTCGATCGGCATTCCCACGTCGTCGAGGTGGCGAGCAACGACGGCTATCTCCTGCAGTATTTCGTGGCCCGGGGGATTCCGGTGCTCGGCGTCGAGCCGGCGCGCAACGTGGCCGAGGTGGCAATCGGCAAAGGAGTGCCGACCCTCGTTGAATTCTTCGGGGAAGAGACCGCCCGACGGCTGGCGGCGGAAGGGAAGGCCGCCGATCTCCTCCTCGGGAACAACGTGCTGGCACAGGTGCCGGACGTCAACGATTTCGTCAAGGGGATGAAACTGTTGCTCAAGCCGCGCGGGGTCATCACCATGGAATTCCCGCACCTGGTCCGGCTGATGGAAGAGAACCAGTTCGATACCATTTACCACGAACATTTCTCCTATTTTTCGTTCATCTCCGCGGAGAAAATATTCGCTGCCCACGGCCTGACCCTGTTCGACGTCGAGGAGCTTCCCACCCATGGCGGTTCGTTACGGATCTACGCCCGTCACAATGAAGATGACTCGCGGCCGGTCGCGCCGGCGGTGCAGTCCCTGGTGGCACGCGAGATTGCCGCCGGGATCGACCGGATTGACACGTATGCCGCGTTTACGGAGCAGGTTAAGGAAACCAAGCGCAAGTTGCTGGATTTCCTGATTGCTGCCCGCCGCCAAGGGAAGAGCATCGCTGGCTACGGTGCCCCCGGCAAGGGGAATACCTTGCTGAACTACTGCGGCATCCGGACCGACTTTCTGGACTTCACCGTGGATCGCAATCCATACAAACAGGGGAAATTCCTGCCGGGGACCCATATCCCGATCTTCAGCCCGGAACGGATTGCGGAAACGAAGCCCGATTATGTCCTGATCCTGCCCTGGAACTTTAAGGATGAGATCATGGAACAGATGGCATTTATCCGGGAGTGGGGGGGGCAGTTTGTCGTACCCATTCCCGAGGTGAGGGTTTGTCGATGATTTTTACCCCCCTCGAGCTGGCGAACGCCTTTCTTATCGAACCCGAACGGCTTGAAGACCAGCGAGGGTTTTTTGCCCGGTCGTTTTGCCGGGAGGAATTTGCCTCCCGCGGCCTCAATCCCGAGATCGCCCAGTGCAATATCTCCTACAACGCCAGCAAGGGGACGTTGCGCGGCATGCATTACCAGCATCCCCGGGGTGAGGACAAAGTGGTCCGCTGTACCCGTGGGGCCATCTTCGATGTGATCATCGATCTGCGCCCCGATTCTGCCACCTTCAAACAGCACTTCGGTGTTCTGCTGACCGAGATGAATCGGCGGATGCTCTACGTGCCGGTTGGCTTTGCCCATGGCTTCCAGACCCTGGAGGACCATACGGAAGTCTTTTACCAGATGTCGGAATTTTACGTCCCCGAAAACGGGCGGGGAGTGCGCTGGGATGATCCGGCGTTCGGCATCCACTGGCCCGAGGTCGTCACGATCATTTCCGAGCGTGATGCTACCTATCCCGACTTTTCCCTATGAGCGAACGTGCCCGACACCATACGTTTCCCGAGGAAACGATCGGCGAGCAGGCCTACCGGCTGGTCGCGGAGCTGTATCCGCTCTGCCGGAGCATCACCGGTGACGGCGTTCGCCAATCCCTGGATATCCTGGCCCGGCGAATCCCGCTGGCGGTCCGGGAAGTGCCGTCGGGTACGCCGGTTTTCGACTGGACCGTTCCTCAGGAGTGGAACATCCGCGATGCCTACGTCAGAAATTCCCGCGGCGAAAAAGTGATCGATTTTCGACAGAGCAATCTTCACGTTCTCAATTACAGTACGCCGGTACGGGCAACCATGCCACTGGCTGAGCTGAAGAAGCATCTCTTTACCCTGCCGGGGCAACCCGATTTGATTCCCTACAAGACCTCCTACTACCGGCGCAACTGGGGGTTCTGTCTCAGCCATCGCCAGTTGCAGTCCCTGGAAGACGGCGACTACGAAGTAGTCATCGATGCAACGCTGGCAGACGGTTACCTGACCTACGGCGAGGTATATCTGCCGGGGGAAACGGAGGACGAGATCCTCCTCTCCTGCCACATCTGTCATCCCTCGCTCTGTAACGACAACCTGTCTGGGGTGAGCGTGCTGACCCTGCTTGCCGAGCAGCTGGCCGCCGCTCCCCGGCGCCATTCCTACCGGTTCCTCTTCATCCCGGGGACGATTGGCGCGATCACCTGGCTGGCGCAGCATGCCGCTGCCGTGAGTCGGATTCACCATGGACTGGTCGTGAGCGGGATCGGCGACCGCGGCGGGCTGACCTACAAAAAGAGCCGGCAGGGAAACGCGACGGTCGATCGGGCCGTCGCCTACCTCCTTGGCCGGTCGGGGCTGCGGCATGAAATCGTCGACTTCACCCCCTACGGCTACGACGAACGCCAGTATTGCTCGCCCGGTTTCAATCTTCCGGTCGGCCGGCTCTCCCGTACGCCATTCGGCAGCTATCCGGAGTATCACACATCTGCCGACAATCTCGATTTCGTCACCCCGGTCGCCCTGGGCGAGGCCTGGGCAACGCTCCGGGATATCCTGCAATTGCTCGACGGGGACGGGAAGTTTATCAATCTGAATCCGTATTGCGAACCGCAACTGGGGAAACGGGGGCTTTACGATTCCATCGGCGACAACGAACTGGCCATGCTGTGGGTGCTCAATCTCTCCGACGGCGAGCATTCGCTGCTCGACATTGCCGAACGCTCCGGCGTCGAGTTCGGGGCGTTGCGCGAAGCGGCCGAGCTTTTGTGCCGGCATGCGCTGTTGAAGCGCCTGGACGGCTAGCGCCTCGCCGGTATGCTGCCCCCGTTTTTGGGAGGAGTGTCATGACAGCAGAGAGTACGTCGACAATCTTCAGCCGCGGGCTTCGCGTGTTACGGGATGACGGCATTTCGGGATTTCTGTGGCGGTTGCTGGAGAAGGGGGGACTCAAGCCGGCCCGGACCCACCTGTATGTCCTTGAATCGGGGCGCGGGCCGCAGGATTTGCCGCAAGCCGGAGCGGAGGACGTGCAGATTCTCAAGGTGTCACTGAATGATCACGACTACATCGATGAAATAACGTCGATTGATGAATGGAAGATTCCCCGTTCGGTGACGATCAAAGACCTTGAAGATGGACAGCAATGCTACATTGCCCGCTGCAATGACCGCATAGTGGCTTGCGGCTGGGCGATCGTCAAAAACAGTTTCTGGGACTCGCATTGCAAACGCGAATTCGTGCTCGCCGATAATGAGGCCTACATTTGGCGGGGATTCACCGTACCGGAATTCCGGGGGCAGGGGATTATCGCTCAGTTAGTTCATTACATGGAGTACGACCTGTTTACGCACTGCAATAAGGAATCGGTCATCACCCTTGTCAGAACATCTAATGCAGCGGTTTTACGCTCATTCGAAAAATCTCAATGGCGTAAAACAGGCCGGGCCGGGTTTTGGGAGATTGGTGGGCTGCGTTTGCATTATCTGCAAGGTAAGAATGCCTTCAAGGCAACAACTAGACGGCGATTCGTCTCAATTAATCGATAAACGGCGATTGTTGCCGGGTAAATTCTCCTGCCAGCGGGGGAAAAGAGGACGCCAGCCATGAACTTCGACAAATCCGATAATCTCAGAGCAAAAGCCCATTCGTTGATCCCCGGCGGCTGCCATACGTACGCCAAAGGGGACGATCAGTATCCGGTGCTCTCCCCCGGCTTTATCGTCAGAGGGGAAGGGTGCCATGTATGGGACATCGATGGCAACGAGTTCATCGAATACGGCATGGGGCTGCGCGCCGTCACCCTTGGCCATGCCTATCCGCCGGTCGTTGCCGCGGCATCCCGGCAGATGCAGCTGGGGAACAACTATACCCGTCCGTCGGCGCTGGAGGTCGAGTGCGCCGAGGCCCTGGTGGATTTGATCGACGGGGCCGAAATGGTCAAATTCGCCAAGAACGGCTCGGATGTCACGACCGCGGCGGTCCGGCTGGCGCGAGCCTACACCGGCCGCGATCTAGTTGCCATCTGCGCCGATCAGCCGTTTTTCTCGGTCGATGACTGGTTCATCGGCACGACGGCGATGGATGCCGGCATTCCGAAAACGATCAGCAAGCTGACCGTCAGTTTCCGCTTTAACGATATCGACAGCGTCAAGGTACTCTTTCGGCAATATCCGAACCAGATCGCCTGCATCGTCATGGAGGCGGCGACTGCCGCCGAGCCGGCCGAAGGCTTTCTCGCCGAGCTTCGCCGGTTGTGTAGCGAACAGGGAACCTTGCTGATCCTCGATGAGATGATTACCGGCTTTCGCTGGCATCTGCAGGGGGCACAGAAATACTATGGGATCGATCCCGACCTCTCTACTTTCGGCAAAGCGCTGGGGAACGGTTTTTCCATCGCCGCCCTGGCCGGCAAGCGCGAAATCATGGAGCGGGGAGGTTTGACCCACAAACGTGAGCGGGTGTTTCTCCTTTCCACTACCCAGGGGGCGGAAAGTCATTCCCTGGCGGCGTCGCTGGCCACCATGAAGGTGTACCGGGAGGAGAAGGTTGTCGAGCGGCTCTGGGCAAGCGGCGAGAAGCTGCGGCAGGGGATAGGTAAGGTGATCGAGGAGCTGCGGTTGCAGAACCATTTCCAGGTGCTCGGCAAGCCGTGCAATCTGGTCTATGCCACCCGTGACGCCGATGGCAACCCATCGCAGCCGTTCCGGACCCTGTTTCTTCAGGAAACCATCAAACAGGGGCTGTTGATGCCGTCGCTGGTCGTTAGCTTCTCCCACGGCGAAAAAGAGCTGGAGCGGACGATTCAGGGGATAGGCGAGGCGCTGGTGGTTTATCGCAAAGCACTTGAGGACGGGATCGACAAATACCTGGTCGGCCGCTCGGTGCAACCGGTCTTCAGGAAATACAACTGACCCGCCCGGCTTTTAAGGGGCGGCCGGCTAACGATGGGACTCATGAAGCACTGCGATTCTCGACAACTCAGTATTGGGCTCCTGACCCCTTACACCGGGGGGAATCTCGGTGACGGGGCGATTCAGGAAGCGGTGATCGCTAACCTGCGGGCGCGGTTTCCCGGCTGTCGTTTGCAGGCGTTTACCCTCGATCCGGTCAATACGGAACGGTTGCACCAGATCCCTTGTGCACCGTTGACGGCGCTCTCCGTCCCCCACTACCGGGTCAATACAGCGCCGGCGCCGGCGGACGCCCCCAAGCCGATGGCCGACGAGCCGATGGCCGTTCAACGACTGAAAGAAGCGGTGAAAAAGATCGCACCATTGTACCGTCTTGCGCAGTTCGCTCGCCAGGTGGCCAAGGTCGCAGCCTGTCTGTCGGCGGAAGCCCGTTTTCTTCGGGACGGGTATCGGACGCTGAAGGGGCTCGATCTGCTCATCGTCTCCGGCGGTGGCCAGCTGGACGATTATTGGGGCGGGCCCTGGGGACACCCGTTCTCATTATTGAAGTGGGGCGTGCTGGCCCGGCTGGCGAATACGCCCTATCTGTTTCTGAGTGTCGGAACGTGCGCGATCGAGTCGCGGCTGAGCTTTCACTTCGTCAAATGGGCGCTGAGGCTGGCCGACTATCGTTCCTACCGCGATGCCCGCTCGAAGCAGCGGCTGGAGAAGATGGCCTTTACCGGCGGCGATCCGGTCTGCCCGGACCTGGCATTCAGCCTCGAAATTCCCCGGCGCTCCGTTTCGTCGGTCGGCGCCGGCGGCAGACCGGTTGTCGGCGTCAGCCCGATCGCCTATCTATCGTCGCACTCCTGGCCGAAGAGCGACCTCGGGACCTACGAACCGTACATCGCCACGTTGAAGTCGTTCGTGGCGTCACTGCTGGCGGAAGGTACGACGGTGATCCTCTACTTCACCGACAGCACCGACAAGGTCGTGGTCAGGGAACTGGCAGGGGAGCTGCAAAGTTTCGCCGCCGATTCACCCGGTACGCTGGCGGTACAACCGACCGAGACGGTTGCCGAACTGCTCCAGTTGATGGGGCGGGTCGATTACGTGGTTGCCAGCCGGCTGCACGGAGTGATTCTCGCCCATCTGATGGATCGACCGGTGGTGGCGATCTCGTACGATACGAAGGTCGACACGCATATGAACGAACTGGGCCAGCAAGAGTATTGCCTGGACATCCATCGCCTGGAACTTGCTGCGTTGTGCCGGGCGTATGCCGCCCTCCGCGGGGAGAGCCAGGCGGCGCGGACGCGGATTTCGGCACAGGCGGCGAAGTACCGCTCGCTGCTGGCCGCGCAGTACGACGGATTGCTGAACTATTCCGGGGCACGGGTTTTAACCCCGGCCCGGGCCATGAGCAGGAGATGTCAATGAAGGCGAACAGCCAGCCGCTGGTGAGCATAGTCACGCCGTTTTACAATACCGCCCGTTACCTGGCGGAGTGCATCGACAGCGTGCTGGCCCAGAATTACGACAACTGGGAGTATATCCTGGCGAACAACTGCAGTACCGACGGCTCGCGGGAGATTGCCGCCGCGTATGCCGAACGCGACCCCCGCATCCGGTTGGTCGACAATGACCGTTTCCTCGGCCAGGTGCAGAATTACAACCAGGCGCTGCGGCAGATTTCGCCCACCAGCGTCTATTGCAAGATCGTCCAGGCGGACGACTGGATTTTCCCCGACTGCCTCAAGGCGATGGTCGCGCTGGCCGTCGAGCACCCCCGGGTGGGGATCGTCGGGTCCTATTATCTCAACGGGACGCAGGTGTTGGGGAGCGGCCTGCCGTACCCCAGCACCATGGTGCCGGGGGCCGAGATCTGCCGATGGCATCTGCGGTACTATCCGGAACGCTACCTGTTCGGCACGCCGACTTCCCTGTTGTTCCGGAGCGATCTCGTCCGGGCGCGGCAGCCGTTTTACGATGAGGAGAGCCTCCTCGAAGACTATGAAGTCTGCTACGAGCTGCTGCAGGAGAGCGACTTCGGCTTTGTTCATCAGGTACTTACCTTCCTGCGGGTGGAAGAGGATTCCCTAACCGGACAAATCAGCGACTTTTACCCCTATCTCCTTCACGCGTTCATCTGTCTGAAGAAATACGGCCGGCTCTATCTGCCGGAAGATGAATACGAAACGCGGCTCCGCAACATCAGCAAGCGATATTTCGCTGCCCTGGCTCGCGGTTACCTGGAGGGGGCAGGGAAAGAGTTCCGGACGTATCACCGCCGCGGGCTGCAGAGTATCGATTATCGGCTCAGCCCGTTGACCCTGGCAAAGCATCTTGCGTGCGAGCTGCTCGACCTGTTCCGACATCCGAAGGCCGCGGCCCGGCTTCTGGCCCGCTACCTGGCCTGACAGAGGAATGATGATGGTTGGTGACAAGAAAACACTTTTCGATTATCGGGATCTCTTCTTCATGATCACCTGGCGCGAGATCAAGATCAAGTACAAGCAGTCGATCATGGGGTTCCTGTGGGCGCTGTTCATGCCGATCCTGATCATTACCTCGGGGATTCTGGTCAAAATGGCCTTTGCGAAGCTGGCCGGCACGCCGTTCACCTTCCAGGAGGTGGCCGGGGTCTCCGTTAAGGCGATCCCCTGGGCTTTTTTTATCTCGTCGATCCGCTTTTCGACCAACAGCCTGATCTCGAATTTCAACTTGGTCACCAAGATCAGCTTCCCGAAGATCATCTTCCCGCTCAGCGCGATCTGCTCGCAACTGGTCGATTTCGTCGTCGCATCGCTCTTCCTGATGGTCGTGCTGATGGCCAACGGCTATGGCCTGACCGTCAAGGCGCTCTTTGCCTTTGTCCTGATCCTGATCCTGATCGTCCTGTCGGCCGCCCTCGGTATCCTGTTTTCGGCCGCGAATCTCTTTTTCCGTGATGTCAAGTACATCGTGGAAGTCATCGTCACCTTCGCGATCTTTTTTACCCCGGTTTTCTATGACGTCAAGATGTTCGACAAGTGGGAGCGGGTTCTGCTTCTCAACCCGGTGGCCCCGGTACTGGAAGGGCTCAACGGCTGCCTGGTGCTGGGGACGATCCCCTACGGCGGCTGGATTGTCTACAGTGCCGTGTTTTCGGTTGCCCTGCTGGCAATAGCGGTTTTTCTCTTTCAGAAGATCGAACCGCTGTTCGCCGAAAATATCTAGCAATGGTGAAAGTATGTCCGATTCGGCGATAACATTCGAAAACGTCTCGAAACGGTTTAAAAAGGGGCAGATCTACGATTCGTTGCGCGATCTGCTCCCGGCGCTGACCAAGAAAGCGTTTGCCCGTTCCGGTGAGCGGGAGTTGAAAAAAAACGAATTCTGGGCGTTGAACAACATCTCCTTCGACGTGAAAAAGGGCGAATCGGTGGGGATTATCGGTCACAACGGCGCCGGCAAGAGCACCATGCTCAAGCATCTTAGCGGCATCATGCAGCCGACGAAGGGGACCATTACGGTGAACGGCCGGCTGTCGGCACTGATCGAAGTCGGCGCCGGCTTTCACCCCGATCTGACCGGCCGGGAGAATATCTTCCTTAACGGGACGATCCTCGGCATGTCCCGGGCGGAAATCCGCCGCAAGCTCGATGAAATAATCGACTTTTCCGGGCTCGAAGACTTCATCGATACTCCGGTCAAGCGTTATTCCTCTGGGATGCATGCCCGTCTTGGTTTTTCCGTGGCGGCCCATCTGGAACCGGACATCCTGGTGGTCGACGAGGTGCTGAGTGTCGGTGACTATCTGTTTCAGAACAAGGGGCTGGAGAAGATGCGCTCGATCCTCGAGGGGGGGGCGACCGTCCTGTTCGTTTCCCATAATGTCAAAGCAGTGTCCTCCCTGTGCAAGCGTGCGCTGCTCCTCGACCACGGCTCGCTCCTCATGGACGGCCCGTCGCAGGAAGTCATCAACTGCTACTTCGAAAAGAGTGCGGCTGGCAATGGGCAGGATCCGGACAAGGAAGTTGCCATTACCTCGATGGCGATCAGGAACGACAGCGGCCGGCAGGTGTCTTACAAGGAAGGGAGCACGGTGCAGCTGGAGGTCGAAGTGACCGGAAGAGCGTCGTGCGACAACCTGTCGTTGAGCCTTGGCTTTGTCGACGACAATCATTACCGGATTTTCGATACCTCTTCCCAGCGCCTGACGGGCAAGCCGTTTTCGATCCGCCCGGGAGAAGCGAAGAAATTTGTTTTCGAACTCCAGCTCAACCTGGGGCCGGGCAGTTACCATTACGGGACATACATTTATCGCTACGATACCCAGCATATGTATGATCTGTCCAGTGTCAAAACCCTCTTCATTGAGTCGGACCGGGATGCGCGCGGGGCGGCAAATCTTTACCCGCGGCTGGTGGAGGTAGAATGATGACGTATCCGGTGAAGGTGTCATTCTCCGTGGGCGCCGTAACAAGGGAGATTTCTCGATGAGTGTCCTCCGTAACGATTACAAAGTTGTCTGGTTCGACCGATGGGAAAGGTCGATCGACGAGGCTTTGCAGAGCCTCCCGGAGATGGATGCCTGCCCGCATGCCTTGTATCGTCTGCTGATTGAAAACTCCGGCCCGTGTCGCAAGCGGACGGCGCTGGTACTGGCGCGTGATGAGGTGCTGGCGGTGGTCGGTTTGCGATGGCAGTGGCAGCGCTGGGACCCGATCATGAACTGGATAGTTCCCGGCTGTCCTTTCCCGGTCCGCGACGGCTATTTCTTCAAAGTGCTCGAAGCGCTGGGGGTCGAAAGCAAGGTGGCTCTCTGGCGTTGTGAGTCTTTGCTGGAACATGCCGAGGAACAGCAAATCGTCAGATCGTTTCATCGGTCGCCGACCCACAAACTGCAACTCGCCGGCCCGGTGGAAGAGTATTGGAAAAAGTCGGGTTCTTTCTACAAGACGGTTCGTAACATACGAAATCGGTGCAAGGATTATGTCCTTGAAGTCAATCCGGTTGGCGCTGCCGAGTGGACAATCAAACACTGGGGGGGCAAATGGCAGCTAACTCCGGATGCCCAATTCAACGATCTGTCCGATCGGCTGATCGTTGCCAGGTATCTGGAAGAAGAAGGTCAGTATTTCACCATCATGCTGCTTGCCGACGGGGAGCCTGTTGCCGGGTTCTCTTCGCTTGTCCATAGAAACGATCTGGTTTGCCAATACAATTACCGGCTTCCCGAACACGACAAGGCGGGGGTCGGTGTGTATATCTACGATCGAGTCGCCCACTGGGCGAAGGACGCCGGTTTTGCCGTGATGGACATCGGCGGCGGACATGATTACAAGGACCGCTGGGCTCCGCTGGACGGGGAGAAAATGGAGATCGATATCTGTCCCGAATGGGATTACCGGTTGAAACAGGCTTCCAGCCTGCTCGGCCGAATTAAGTCGAAAGTTGCCAACTTGGTGAGAAGTAACGGCGAATAGGTGTGATGGCAACAAAATCGGCGCCGTGAGCAGATAAGCAGCGGCGTAACGGAGATGCGGCTATGAAAGTTGTTCTGTTCTGCGGTGGCATGGGGATGCGGTTGCGGGATTATTCGGAATCGATTCCGAAGCCGATGGTTTGTGTCGGTCATCGGCCGATCCTCTGGAACGTCATGAAATACTATGCCCATTACGGCCACAAGGAGTTCATCCTCTGCCTCGGCTACCGGAGCGATACAATCAAGAACTATTTCCTGAACTATACCGAGTGCCTTTCCAACGACTTCACGATTACCAACGGCGGCAAGGATATCTATCTCTACAACAATGACATCAGCGACTGGAAAATCACCTTTGCCGATACGGGCATGACATCGAACATCGGCCAGCGGTTGAAGGCGGTGCAGAAGTACCTTGAAGATGACGAGGTCTTCCTGGCCAACTACAGCGACGGCCTGACCGATTTTTATCTGCCGGACATGATCGATTGCTTTACCCGCAGCAACAAGACAGCGTGCTTCCTGAGCGTCCGGCCCAATCAGAGCTTCCATATCGTCAATGTCGCCGATGACGGGCTCGTCAACGATATCACCGGGCTGGAGCGTTCGGATATCTGGGTGAACGGCGGCTTCTTCGTTCTCAAAAAGGAGATTTTCGACTACATCCAGGATGGCGACGAACTGGTCCACGAGCCGTTCCGGCGCCTGATCGAGCGGAAGGAACTGCTCACCTACCGTTACGACGGCTTCTGGATCAGCATGGATACCTTCAAGGACAAGCAGCACCTTGACGACCTGTACAGCAAGGGTGAAACCCCGTGGGAAGTCTGGGCATCCCACCAGCAGCAGCCATGATGGCGAAAGGATAGGCCTGATGATCCCATTTAGCTTGCCGAAACGGAACGAGCACCTGAGAATCCTCTGCCTCGGCGCGCACTGCGACGATATCGAGATCGGTTGCGGGGGGACGATCCTCCGGCTGCTCGAAGAGAATCCGGGCGCCACCGTCCAGTGGATCGTCTTCAGTGCCAGTACCGTCCGGGCGGTGGAGTTCCGGCTGTCGTCGCACTGTTTCCTCGGCGACGACAATGCCCGAAACAGCCAGGCCCACAGCTTTCCCGACGGTTATTTCCCCCATGTCTGGAAGGAGCTGAAGGACTGTTTCGAGCAGCTGAAGGGGGGGGCGAGTCCCGATCTCATTTTTACCCACTTTCGCGACGATCTGCACCAGGACCACCGGATTGTCTCGGAGTTGACCTGGAACACCTTCCGGAACCAGTTGATCCTGGAGTACGAGATTCCCAAGTTCGACGGCGATTTCGGCAGTCCCAACTTCTTCGTCCGGCTTTCCGAAGAGATCTGCCGGCAGAAGGTGCGGAACCTTTTGGAGAATTATCCGAGCCAGGGCGACCGGAACTGGTTCACCGAGGATACGTTCCGGGCGGTGCTGCGGCTCCGGGGGATGGAGGCCAATTCGCCGACGAAATTCGCCGAAGGGTTCTACGTGCGCAAGATGTCGTTCTGAGTTGGTCAGGGGGATCCGATGAAGTCGCTGATAATCGCCCATAAATACCCGCTGCCGGAAAACAGCGGCGACCGGATCAGGACCATGAACTTCGCCAGGTATCTGAGCCGTGTCGGCCGGGTGGACATGCTGTATTTCCACCCGGCCGACGACGGCGTCACGGCGGACTTCCCCTATGGCGAAAGCATCTATGTCGACAAGTACGCCGGTTCCTGCGGCAGTCGGCTTGTGCAGCTCTATGAAAAACTGAAGTACGCCAAGCCATGGGCGGTCTGTGGCTACACGCGTGACTGCCTGGCCGCGGTGGCCGCAGTCATCGCGCGCGAAGATTACGACGTGATTCTGTGTCGCTATGCCCATCATGTCTATCCGCTCTTCTTCCTGCCGGCGGAGGTCCGGGAGCGGGTGATCGTCGACATCGACGACCTGATCAGCGAATCGCTCTACGAGACGATGCAGGGAACCGGGGCGGCGAAAGGTGGCGTCAAGAGCTGGCTCGATTTCAAATTCTACCAGGCGTATCAGCATAAATGCGCAAAGCTCGGCCGGACGCTGGTCTGCTCCGCGATCGACCGCCAGGCCCTGGAGCGGCGGTCGGACCCGGAGCGTCTCTTCCTGGTGCCGAACGTCGCGCCGCCGGTTTCCCTGCCCGAGGGGTATCTTCGCGACGGGCAGCGGAACCTCGATACCCTGCTTTTCGTCGGCAATCTCGAATATCGGCCGAACGTCCAGGGGATCGAGTGGTTCATTACGGAGATATTCTCCCGGCTGGCGGCCGAAAAACCGTCGCTTTCGCTGCTCGTGGCCGGCAGGAAGCCCTCTCCGGCGCTGCGAGACCTGTGTGCCCGGCACGAACGGGTAACGCTGGTGGAAGATCCACCCGAGCTGGTGCCGCTTTACGAACGTTGCGGCACGGTCATTGTCCCGCTTTTGGCCGGCGGCGGCACCAGGATCAAGATCCTTGAGGCGGGGCTGGCGCACCGGCCGGTCATTTCCACGCCGGTCGGCGCGCACGGGCTGGGCGTCGATGAATTCGAACATCTCCTCTACATGAGGGATTATCGGACCTTTGCCGAATGTTACCGGTGGCTCGGCAACCCGGAGCATTATCGGCGGCTTGTCGCCGGGATGAATGATTTCGTTGCCGCGAACTATTCGCTCGAGACGTTCAATCGCTCCATGGACCGGGTGACCGGCTGGAGGACCCTGTGAGGTTATGGCTGGTGGCTCTTGTCCTCTGTTCCATAGCGGCGACTGCCCTGGCGGCGGAGATTCCCACCGCCGGACCGCTGCGGCAATGCACGACAAATCCGCGCTATTTTTGCGATGCCCGCGGCCGGGTCGTGCTGCTGACCGGCTCGCATACCTGGGATAATTTCCAGGATGTGCAGGTCAATCCGACGACGGAGCCATTCGATTACGGCGCCTATCTCGATTTCCTGCGCCGCAATAACCACAATTTTTTCCGGCTCTGGGTGTGGGAGCAGGGGTGGGGCGCCGCGGACCTGACGGCCCCGATCAGCTTTACGCCACTGTCGTATCGGCGTACCGGCCCCGGCCTCGCCCTGGACGGAAAACCGAAGTTCGACCTGCATTCCTTCGATGAAGGGTATTTTCGCCGCCTTCGCGAACGGGTGGTTCAGGCCCGGGATCGGGGAATCTACGTTTCCGTGATGTTGTTCAATGGCTGGAGCGTTGACGGCAAGTCGCTCGGGGGGGGCAATCCCTGGCGCGGTCATCCATTCAACCGGGCCAACAACATTGATGGTGTCGATGGCGACGGCAGCGACACCGGTTTCGGGCTGGCCTCGCATACCCTCGCTAACAGCACGGTCGTCCGGTTGCAGGAAGCGTACGTAAAGAAAGTCATTGATACCCTCAACGACCTGGATAACGTGCTTTGGGAGATTTCCAACGAGAGTCCCCCGGGATCCGAAAAGTGGCAGTACCATTTCATCCGCTTTATCAAGGAGTACGAGGCGCGGAAGCCGTTCCGGCATCCGGTGGGGATGACCGTGGTTTATCCCGGCGGCGACAATCGCGCCTTGCGCCGCAGCCCGGCGGACTGGATTTCCCCCAATGACGGCAGAAACGGCTCGTACAAGACCGACCCGCCGGAAGGGGATGGGACCAAGGTTATCGTCAGCGATACCGATCACCTCTGGGGGATCGGCGGCGACCACAAATGGGTCTGGAAAAGCTTTCTCCGCGGTTTGAACCCGATTTTCATGGATCCGTACAAGGTCAAGGATATCGTTGGCGATCTGCCGGCCGGATATGAATTTTCGTCCCCGGAATTCGTTGCCGTCCGCCGCAACCTCGGCTATGTCCGGGCCTATGCCGACCGGCTCGATCTTGCCGGGCTGCAACCGCGCCGCGACTTGTCGTCCACGGGATACTGCCTGGCCCGTCCCGGGGCGGCATACCTGGTTTATCAACCGGCCGGGCTGTCGTTCACCGTCTACCTGGAGCCGGGGAGCTATCGGGCGGAGTGGCTCGACCCGAACCGCGGGACGACCGGCCATGACGAAGTGGTGGTGAAAACGGCCGGCTGGCAGCGTTGTTACCTGCCGTATTACATTGCCGACGACGCGGTGCTGCTGCTCGAAAGGGCCGGTCTGGCGGCCGCTGAACAGGGGGGGAATGGTCATGCTCAACGCACTGACGATCGACGTTGAAGACTATTTCCAGGTAACGGCGTTCGAACGCCATGTCCGTCGGGACGAGTGGGGGCAATTCCCGCTCCGGGTCGAACGGAATACCGGCCGAATCCTTGACCTGCTCGACGAATACGGCGTCCGGGCAACGTTCTTCGTCCTGGGATGGATTGCGGAGCGGGCCCCCCGGCTCGTGAAAGAGATTCAGCGCCGTGGGCACGAAATTGCCTGCCACGGTTACGGTCATCAGTTGATCTACCGGATCGGGCCCGATAAATTCCGGGAGGATATCGCCACGGCCCGCGCCATTCTTGAACAGCTTTGCGGTGAGCGCGTCTGTGGTTATCGGGCGCCGAGCTATTCGATCACCAGGAAATCGCTCTGGGCGCTCGATATTCTGATTGAAGAAGGGTTCACCTACGATTCGAGCATTTTCCCGGTGATCCACGATACCTATGGGATTCCCGATGCCAGCCGCTTTCCCGGCCGGCTCAGCTGCGCGGCGGGAGACATCCGGGAGTTCCCGCTGTCGACGCTTCCCGTGCGGTTGATCGGCAAGGAGTTTCGCCTGCCGATCGCCGGCGGCGGCTATCTGCGGCTGTTCCCCTCCTGGGTGATCGGCAACGGGATTGCCCGGATCAACGAGCTGGAGCGGCAACCGGCGGTACTCTATTTCCACCCGTGGGAAATCGATCCCGACCAGCCGCGGATTCAGGCCGGCTTCAAGTCGCGATTCCGGCATTATCTCAATCTCCACCGGACGGAACAGAAGCTGAAGGACCTGCTGGGGCAGCTGCAGTTCGGCCCCATGCGGGACGTGCTCGACGGCTGCATCCCGTGATGGCCGTAGCGGAAAGAGAACAATGAACGTTCAACTTTGTTATGATTCCCGCACCTGGGACGATTTTGTCGCCAGCCGGCCCGAAGCGACCAACTACCATCGCTACGGCTGGCGCACCGTCATCGAACGGGCGTTTGGCCATCGGACCTACTACCTGATGGCGACGGACGAACGAGATCAGGTCTGCGGCGTGCTGCCGCTGACCCACATGAAGAGCGCCCTGTTCGGCAGCTTCCTGGTTTCGCTGCCGTTTTTCAACTATGGCGGCATGCTTTGTGCCACTGATGATGCAGCCCGCGGGTTGCTGGAACGGTCCCGGCAGCTCCTCGATGAAGTGGGTGCGGAGTACGCGGAGCTGCGCCATCTTCACCCCACCGGGAAGGCGCTGCCGAGCAAAGAACATAAGGTGACCATGCTCCTGGCGCTGCAGGATGATGCCGAGTCCCAGTGGAAAGCCCTGGATGCCAAGGTCAGGAACCAGGTGCGCAAGGCCGAGAAAAGCGGCCTTACTACCGTCGTCGGCCATTGCGAGCTCCTGGACGGGTTCTATGAGGTGTTCTGCCGGAATATGCGCGATCTGGGGACGCCGGTCTATAGCAAGGAATTGTTTAGACAGGTACTGGAAGTCTTTCCTGAAACTACCCGGATAATAAGTGTTATTCTTGACGGGCGAACCGTGGCGGCCGGATTGTTGACTTGGTACCGGGATACCCTGGAGGTCCCCTGGGCCTCGTCGATCCGCGACGTTCGCGAACTTTGCCCGAACAATCTCCTCTACTGGGAGGCGATAAGATTTGCCATCGGCAATGGTTCCCGGCACTTCGATTTCGGTCGTTCGACCCCCGGGGAGGGGACGTACCGTTTCAAGAAGCAATGGGGGGCCGAGCCGCACCAGTTGCATTGGGACTATCTGCTCAACCCGGGAGCCGCCTTGCCGGAATTGAATCCGGCCAACCCGAAGTACCGCCTGGCCATCAGCCTCTGGCAGCGCCTACCGGTGGCGGTGACCAAGCTGCTCGGTCCGCCGATCGTCCGCAATATTCCCTGAGCGGCGGGATCGGCAGCGTGATGAGGAATCGATAACCTATGCACTTTTCGGTCATTATCCCGGCCAGGAACGAGGAAGCCACCATCGACCGCTGCGTCGAATCGGTGATGGCTTGCGCCTGGGCAGCCGATGACTTCGAAGTGCTGGTAGTGGATAACGGTTCCTCCGACCGGACCGCTATGCTCGCCGCTGCGCGGGGGGCAAGGGTCCTTTCGCTGCCGGACGGCACCATCGCCAGACTGAGGAATTACGGCGCACTTGAGGCGCAGGGCGATATCCTCGCTTTTCTCGATGCCGACTGTACCGTCCCTGGCAATTGGCTGGGCGAGGCGGCACGCTACATCGAACAGGGCGATGTCGTCTGTTTCGGCAGCCCGCCGATTGTTCCGGCAGACGCGACCTGGGTGCAGGAGGCGTGGTTTGCGGTCCGGCAGAAGGGGGGCGAGCTCAACGAGGTCGACTGGCTCGAATCGATGAACATGTTTGTCCGTCGGCGGGAGTTCCTTTCGGTTGGCGGTTTTAACGAGGAACTGGTCACCTGCGAGGATTACGATCTGTCGCTTCGGCTCGGCCGGCTGGGACGGCTGGTGGCCGACAGCCGCATCGGCGCCGTCCATCATGGCGAAGCAGCGTCGCTTGGCCATTTTTTTCGTAAGGAATTATGGCGGGGAACCAGTAATCTGACCGGGGTGATCGCCCACGGTGTCTCCCTCCGGGAGGCCCCGAGCGTCCTGCTGCCGCTGGTGTACGGTCTGCTCATGCTGCTGGTGCCCCTGCTGTTGGTCGCCGGGCTGCTGACTATGAATCAGTTGCTGCTGCTGACCGGCGCGTCGCTGGTGCTTGCCTGGCAGGCGCCGTTGCTGCTGCTGGCCGCCTGGAAGAACCGTCGTTCGTTTTGCCTGTTGCGGACGCTGCAGCTCTACCTGTTGCTGAATGTCTATTTCCTGGCCCGGGGCGGGTCGGTTATCCTGCGCCGCTAAGGACTGCACTTATGGCTGACTGGTTTTTCATCTTCCTGACACTGCTGCTCGTCTACATTTACGTCGGCTACCCGGCAGTGCTGTTTCTGCTGGCGAAGCTGCTGCCGCGCGGCCATCGCCGCGACGAGCGCTACGAGCCAACGGTGACCCTGATCATTTCGGCCCACAACGAGGAGCAGGTGATCGGCGCAAAGTTGGAAAATGCCCTGGCAACCGATTACCCGCCGGCAAAGCTGACGATTACCGTCGTATCCGACGGGTCCACCGATCGGACCGACGAGATCGTCCGGAGCTTTGCCGACCGTGGCGTGGTACTGGTCCGGCCGGCGGAGCGGCGGGGAAAGACCGCCGGCCTCAACGTGGCGTTGGCTGGAGTGACGAGTGAACTGGTGGTATTCTCCGATGCCAATGCAATCTATGACCGGCTTGCCGTTCGGCGATTGGTGCGCCATTTTGCCGATGAACGGGTCGGTTATGCGGTCGGCAACGCCCGGTACGAGAGTACCGGGGATACGGCGGCCGGCAGCAGTGAGGGCGCCTATTGGAACGGTGAAGTGATGGTGAAGGAGTGGGAATCGGCCTTTTCCTCGGTGGTGGGAGGGGACGGTGCCATTTATGCCATCCGTACCCGGCTCTACGAGCCGTTGCAGGAGACCGACATCAACGATTTCGTCAATCCGCTCCAGATCGTGGCGAAGGGGTACCGGGGGATATTCGATCCCGAAGCCTGGTGTACCGAGAAGCCGGCGGGACTTTTCGAAAAGGAATTTTCCCGGAAAGTGCGGATTGCCAACCGGAGCTTCAACGGCTTTCTCCGCGTCCCCGCTGCCGCGAATCCGTTCAAGGCCGGCAGGTTTGCCTGGCAGCTGATCTCGCACAAGCTGCTTCGCTGGTTCTCGCCATTCATTCTCTGCCTGCATCTATTCGCCGCACTCGCCGCGGCCGATACCAGGCGACTGGCGGACCTGCCGGCAATGGGCTGTGTCTTTTTGTACGGCATTTTGGCTTTCCTGGCGCTGGTGGGATGGTTCCAGGACAAGAATGGCCAGCCCGGGCGGCTGTTTTCCTTTGCCTACTATTTCGCCCTGATGAATGTGGCATCGGCCGGCGGTATCCTCCTTCGGCTCCGGGGGACGGTCATTTCCGTCTGGGATACGGTGCGTGAACAATCGACACGGCGGAACGTATCGGCCAACATGCTGCCGTTTCTCCTGGTCGGGGTGCTGGCGGCAGTGGCGATCAGGGTTGCACTGATTCTCGATGTGTATCCGCAATTCCTGCAGGCGCTGGAGTATCTCATCCTGCTGGTGCTGTTCTATACCTATCTCGGCTATCCGCTCTTGATCGGCGGTCTGGCCAGGCTGTTCGCGGTTTCGGTTCGGCGGGACGAAGGGTTCCTGCCGGCAGTGACGCTGTTGATTGTCGCCTTCAACGAAGAGGCCGAGATCGAGGCGAAGATGCTCAACTCCCTGACCCTCAACTATCCGCCCGAGCGGCTGCGAATCATCGTTGCCTCGGATGGCTCGACCGATGGGACGAATGCCATCGTCGAGCGGTACCGGGACCGCGTCGAGCTGCTGTCCTTCGCCGTCAATCGAGGGAAGATCGCGGCGCTCAACGAAGCGATGTCGTCGATCGATTCGGAGATTGTCGTCTTCTCCGACGCCAATGTGATGTATGAGCCCGACGCTCTGATAAAGCTGGTGCGCAATTTCAGCGATCCCCGGGTGGGGGGCGTCTCGGGCCGCGTCTGCCTGCTCAATGATACGGTGAGCTACCGGGACTCGGAGAAGAGTTATTACAGCATTGAGCATTTCATCCAGGCAAAAGAGGGGGAAACCGGTGCCGTGGTCGGGGCCGACGGGGCGATGTACGCCATTCGCCGCACCCTTTTCCGGGCTCCGCCGGCGGACACCATTCTCGACGATTTTGCCATTTCGATGCGTATTGCCAGTGCCGGTCATCTGGTTATCCATGAACGTGAGGCGGTCGGCTGGGAATACAACCATCTCGAAATGGACGGCGAGTTCCGTCGCAAGGCCAGGATCATTGCCGGCGGTTTCCAGTGCCTGCTCCGGCGGGAAATCGTCACCCTGCCTTCCCAGCCGTTGCTGCTGTTCAAATTCATCTCCCACAAAGTACTGCGCTGGTTCAGCGGGGTACTGGTGACGGTGCTGTTTTTCCTGCTGCTGCAGTCGTGGCTGGCGGGGCACGGGGAGGGGCCGTTGCTGGAAGCGGTGCTCTACGGGATGACGGTGGCGCTGGCGGTGGCGGCATTGGCCCATCTGTTGCCGTTTTTACGGAAAATTACCCCGATCTCCATGGTTTATTATTTTTTCATGCTTACCGGGGCGTCACTGCTTGGCCTCTATCGGGAATTGACCGGGACGCAGCAGGTTACCTGGCGCCGAGGAACAACTTGATATGTGCGGAATAGCCGGATATATGCGCTCGTGCTCGCCGGGCGCCGACGAAGATACCCTGCGACGGATGGGGGAAGTGATCCGCCATCGCGGCCCCGATGCCGGCGGCGAGTATCTCGACGACACGGTCGGCCTGGCGCACCGCCGGCTGAGCATCATCGACCTGTCACCGTTGGGGAACCAGCCGATGTTTTCGGGCGACGGCCGGTACGTGATCGTCTTTAACGGAGAGATATACAATTTTCTCGATTTGCGCGCCGAACTCGAACGGCAGGGCTATCCGTTCCGCAGCCGGACCGACACCGAGGTGATCCTGGCCCTTTATGCCCGTGACGGGGTGGCCTGCCTGGCGCAGCTCAACGGGATGTTTGCCTTTGCCCTTTGGGACCGTGAAGAGCGGACGCTGCTTCTGGCCAGGGACCGGATCGGCAAAAAGCCGCTCTACTATTTCCATGCCGGCGCCGACCGGTTGGCGTTCGCTTCGGAAATCAAGTCGCTCCTCCAGTTGCCGGAGGTGGGCCGCGAGATCGAGCCGACGGCGATCGCCGATTACCTCAAGTATCTCTATATCCCGGCGCCGAAGACGATTTTCAAGGGAATCTCCAAGCTGTTGCCCGGGCATTATCTGGTGTTGAAAGCGGGCACTGCCCCGCAGGTGGCGGAGTACTGGGATGTCGACTTCTCGCGTCGGGCTGTCTGGGCCGGCGAAGAAGAGGCGGCGGCCGAACTGCTCGATCTCATCGATCAAAGCACTGCCTGCCGAATGATCGCCGACGTTCCGCTGGGGGCATTTCTCAGCGGCGGCGTCGATTCGAGTGCCATTGTCGCCCTGATGGCCAAAACGTCGGCCGGGCCGGTGAAGACCTGCTCGATCGGCTTTGCCGACAAGCGACATGACGAAACCCCCTATGCCCGGGAGATCGCCACGATGTTCCGCACCGATCATGCGGAATATGTCGTCGGCGACGACCTGGCTGGCACCGTCACGTTGCTGCCGCGCTATTTCGACGAACCGTTCGCCGATTCGTCTGCGGTGCCGACCTTCCACGTTTCCCGGCTGGCTCGCCGGACGGTGACGGTGGCACTTGCCGGTGATGGCGGCGACGAGAATTTCGGCGGCTACGAAAAATATACGACCGATCTTCTGGTCGATCAGGTCCGCCGCAGTGTTCCGGCGCTGCTGCTTCGGGCGCTGGCCGCATTTTCCAGCGGCCATGCCGGAACGCTGCTCCGCAAGGCCAATTCCCTGGCCCGGAGCGCGCTGATCGATGCCGGCGACGCCTTTTACCGGACCAATACCTTTATCGATGACGAGGAGCTCCAGCGGCTACTGGCGGCGCCGGTCCGGGCAGCCTGCAGCGGCTACGATCCGGCCGGACACACCCTGCGGCACTGGGAGCGGGTGCGGGATGCCGACCAGGTCACCCGGATGCTCTATACCGATCTCAAGAGCTATCTGCCTGGCGACATCCTCGTTAAGGTCGACCGGATGAGCATGGCCCATTCTCTGGAGGTGCGGGCGCCGCTGCTTGACTACCGGGTGGTCGAGTTCGCCGCAGCCCTGCCGAGTCGCTGGAAGATCCGCGGTGGCGACAAGAAGTACCTGTTGAAGAAAGCCTTCGGCCGCCAGCTCCCGGCCGGGATTCTCAACCGTCGCAAACACGGCTTTACCGTGCCGCTCGATAGCTGGTTCCGCCGTGAACTCGTCCCGTTGACGGAAGAGCTGTTGCTTAACGGGACGGCGCTCGACGGCTGCTTTGCGGTGAATGAACTCCGGCGCCTCTGCCATGATCATCGGGAACAGCGTTCCAATCACGGCACACTGCTCTGGAGTCTGCTCTCCTTCGCGTTGTGGCATCGGGAATATGTCGAGGGGGTCTCATGTTCGACTATCTGAAAGCCGATCTCAAGCGGCTCAGCCCCTCGGCCAGCCCGTCGCTCCGCACCTTGATCGCCGGGCTGCTCTCTCAGGGATTTCAGGCGATCCTGGTTTACCGCTTTTTCAACTGGCTGCAGCGGAAAAGGGTCCCGGGCCAGCCGATGCGCTTTTTCTGCGAACGGTTCATCGAGATTACCACCGGTATTTCGATCCCGGCCTGTTGCCGGATCGGCAAAGGGTTCCGGATTCATCATTTTGGCGGAATCATCTTTCATCCGACGACGGTGATCGGCGACAACTGTACCCTCTACCACGGGGTGACGATCGGCGACCGGGGCGGTTCGGGGGGGGCGGCAACGATCGGCGACAACGTGCTGATCGGCGCCGGAGCGAAGATCATCGGCCCGGTAGTCATCGGCAACAATTGCATCGTCGGCGCCAATGCGGTCGTTACCAAGGACCTGCCGGACAATACCGTGGCGATCGGTTCCCCCTGCCAGTTCAAACCACGTACCGACCCGCCGGCAGTGCCGCCGTCGGCCCCGATTCCCCGGGTCATGGACCTGCGTGGTACCTACAAGGGTGGGGGCGGCCCCGACAAGACGGTCCTCAATTCCGCGGCCCAGCACGATCCGGCCCGGGTCCACGTGCTGGTCACCTACATCAGGCAGCCCCACGACCACGAGTTTCAAATCCCCGACATGGCCCGCCAGCTCGGCGTCAACTATGTCGATGTGATTGACGGCAAAACAATCGACTGGGCATGTCTCGGCAAGCTCAAGGAACTGCTGCGTGAACACCGCCTTACGGTGGTCCACGCCCATGACGACAAGACCCTGCTCTATGCCTGGCTGTTGCGGTTCATGGTTCCCGGCCTGAAGATCATGTACACCTGCCATTCCCATGCGGTGTACGATCGGGATGACTTCGCTTCCTGGAGCAGCTACGCAAAGTTCAAGCTGCGTCAGCGAATCCAGATCATGCTGATGCGCCGGTGCATCAAACCGATCATTACCGTCTCCCACGATACCAAACGCCGGTTGCTCGGCAACGGTCTCAATGCGCACGACGTGGCGGTGCTGCATAACGGGATCGACATTTCTCGCTGGCAGCGTAACGGCGCCCGACCGGCCCTGCGGGATGAACTTGGCGTGCCTCCCGGCCATTTTCTGGTGGGGACGATCGCCCGGATCACCTACGATAAGGACCTGCCGACCTTCTACCGGGTTGCCGAAGCGGTTGCTGCCCGGTTGCCGAACGTCACCTTCGTGATCGTCGGCGACGGTTATGGCGATGAGCTTGCCAGAGCCCGGGCAGAGATTTCCCGCCGCGGCCTGGAGAAACTGATCCGGTTCACCGGTCACCGCAACGATCTGCCCGACATGTATGTCTCCCTCGATGTGTTCCTGATGACGTCGCTTACCGAGGGGATGCCCAATACCCTGCTCGAGGCAATGGCCCTCGGTGTGCCGGCGGTCTCGACGATGGTCGGCGGCATCCCTGAGCTTCTCGAACCGGGGCAGGAAGGTTTTCTTGCTCCGGTCGGCGATGCCGAGGCCCTTGCCGGTTACGTGCTTGACATGCTTGCCGACCCGTCGCTTCGGGAACGTTGCGGGAAGGCCTGCCGCGAGCGGATCGAACGCGATTTTTCCTTTGCCAACCGGGTACGACGGATGGAAGACTACTACGCCTGGTTCGCCGGCTCGGCCCCGCGACCCGATCAGGTATGACCAATAGGACTGTTCGATGAATGACAGCGGAATCGACAAGGCAATAATCATTAGCGAGAGTATCGGCGTGCCGCGGCTTGCCGAACCGGTGCGCGTCGGGGTTCCCTTTGCCCGGGGTGAGCTGCGGGAGCCGGCGTCCCTGGCGGTCTGCTCTCCGGCGGGGATGCTGGAGCCGGTCCAGGCTGCTGCCCTCAGCCGCTGGCATGACGGCTCGGTAAAATGGGCGCTGGTGGATTTTGCCGCCACGGTTCCGGCCGGTACGGAAACGGTCTACCGCCTCGTCACTGCCGGGCAGCGGCGGCCCGAGTTCCCGACGGCGATTGCGATCACCCCCGGTTCTGGTACCTGGGTTGTGAATACCGGCGTTGCGGAATTTACCATCGATACTGAAACGTGCCGCCCCTTCGCGGCGGTCCGCGGGCTGGACGGTACACTTTTGGGCAGCAGCGGCGACTGCCTGCTGACAACAGCTGAGGGCGACGTCCTGAAGCCGATGATTGACACGATCACCCTAGAAGCAGCGGGGCCGTTTCATGCGCTCGTCTCATTAGCCGGGCGCTTCGGCGCCGGCGAGGGGGGACTGCTCCGGTTCGCCTGTCGACTCCATTTCCATGCCGGTAGCAGCCGGACGGTCGTCGAACTCACTCTGCACAATCCTCGGCCGGCTTTGCATCCGGGAGGCTTGTGGGACCTCGGCGATCCCGGGTCCGTACTCTTCCGCGAGTTGGCGCTGACGGTCCGTTTGCCGATGGAGCGCGTTTCGGCACTGTGCTGTTCGCCGGCGCCCGGAATGGAACCGTTGTCGGGCTCGGGCAACGAGGCGAGCTTGGCTATCTATCAGGAGTCGAGCGGCGGCGAGCGGTGGCGCAGCCCGACGCATCGCACCCGGAACGGTATGGTGCCTTTCGCGCTCAACGGATATGAGGTGCTGGCCAACGGTCGGCAAGTGGCCGTTGGCCGCCGGGCGACGCCGGTTGTCTGGGGCGGCGCGGCCGGCGTCGGGGTTGCCGCCGTTCTTCCCTGTTTCTGGCAGGAGTTCCCGAAAGCGCTGGAGATCAACCGACACGAACTGAAGGTCTCGTTTTTCCCGGCCCGCTTTCCCGACCTTCATGAACTTCAGGGTGGTGAGCAGAAAACCCACTCTTTCCATCTCGATTTTGCCGCCGCCGCCGATCATCTCGATTGGGCCAGGGCACCCCTGGCGGTTGTCGCTGCCCCTGCCGTCGTCCGGCAATCCCGGATTTTCGTCGACCTTCCCGGCGGCGATGCCGGCTCGGCAGAGGATCTGGTGGATCGGTTCATCGGCGGGCCCGAGGAGTTTATCCGGAAGCGAGAGCAGGGCGACGAGTATGGCTGGCGCAATTTCGGCGAGCTGTATGCCGACCACGAGGCAGTTTTCCACCAGGGGGAAGAACCGTTCGTCTCCCATTACAACAACCAGTATGATTGCTGCGCCGGCATGTACCGTAAGGCGCTGGCCAGCGGCGATCTCCGCTGGGACCGGCTGGCGGCGGAACTGGCCCGGCATCTGCTCGATATCGATATCTATCACACGACCGATGATCGGGAGGAGTACAACAACGGCCTTTTCTGGCATACCGATCACTATGTTCCGGCAGGGCTGGCGACTCATCGCTCATTTTCCCGCGAGCAGTGCCAGGGGAAGGACCCCCGTTTCTGCGGTGGGGGGCCGGGAGCCGAACACTGCTATACGAGCGGGCTGCTCTTGCACTATTACCTGACCGGCGACCGGGTTGCCGCCGAGGCGGTGGTTGCCCTTGCCGAGTGGTGTTACCGCTCGCTCTCGGGGCCGCAGACCGTTCTGGCGGCTCTCAAGCGTTCCAGTCGCCATCTGAACCGGTTGCGCACCGCCGGGGAGAACAAGGTCGCTTTCCCCCGCTATCCCTTGTCGCGCGGGACGGGCAATGCCGTCAATGCCTGCCTCGATGCCTTTGCGCTCACCGGGGAGGAGAAATTCGTCGCACGGGCTGAAGAACTGATCCGCGGTTCCCTTCATCCGGACGACGATCTTGCCGCGCGAGAGCTTCACGACCCGGAATCGTCCTGGTCGTACACTGTCCTGTTGGTAGCGGTTGCCAAATACCTCGATACCCTGAAGGAGCGCGGAGAGTTCAGCAATGGGTTTGCCTATGCCCGGGCCAGCCTCCTTGCCTATGCCGCATGGATGGCCGAACAGGAGTACCCCTACCTCGAAAAACCTGAGATTCTTGAATATCCCAATGAAACCTGGGCCGCCCAGGATCTGCGCAAGAGCGTCGTGCTCTATCATGCGGCCCGGTATTGCGACGGCGACCGCCGGGCGGTTTTTCTCGACCGCAGCCGGTATTTTTTCCAGACCGCCGGCGAAGAACTGGCCCGTCATCAAACCAGCCGCTATACCCGACCGGTAGCGCTGATGCTTCAGAATGGCTGGGTTGGACCGCGGAGTGCCGAACAGCTGGCCCCATGCCTCGTCCCCGCCGAAGCGGCGGACGGCTTTGGCAAGCCAACTCCCTATTTCTGCGGGAAAGCGGTGCTGGTGCGGATTTGTCACGATTTGGCGCGCGCGATCAGGGAGACGTCATGGCGGCGGGAGATCGCCTGGCTTACTTCGCGGCTGCCGGTGAAGCAGCAATGACCTGGGAAAAATCATGAAACGGCACGAGATCATCAAATCATTTCCGGCGCTCGACCTGCGCCGCCTGCTCGGCCGGCGGCCAGCGGCCGATCCGTTGCTGGGCCGGGAACGAGTCCGCTTCTATTCTTCCGGGCGGGCGGCCCTGTACCATATCGTCAAGAGCCTGGACGGCGGAACACGGGATACGTTCCTTCTCCCCGCCTATCATTGCGGGGTCGAGGTCGAAGCGGTCCTGCGGGCAGGCAAGAACGTCGATTTCTACCGCATCAAGCGGAATCTCGGCGTTGATCTGGAACACCTGCGGTCAAGGATCGATTCCCGGACCCGGGGGATCGTTGTCGCTCATTATTTCGGGTTTCCTCAGGAGATGGCCCCCCTTGCCGAATTGTGCCGGCAAAGGGGGATCATGTTGATTGAGGATTGCGCCCATGCCCTCTATTCACAGGATGCAGCAGGGGCATGGCTCGGAACGGGCGGCGATTTCGCCCTGTTCAGCATGCGGAAAACGAGCTTTCTCCCCAATGGCGGCGCGGTATTGGTGAACGGCAGCGAATTGCCGCTGCCGGCGCAGGGGAAGAGCTACGCCGATTTCTCCCTCTACAAATCGACGATCAAGGCCGTCCTCGAACACGAGATGTCACGGCAGGGGGGCGTGGCTCGCTTGTGTCGACTGATTCTTGATAGCTACGGCCGGCGCGGAGAACAGAGCGTCGATTCCGGCCCGGCAGCCGAAATCGACGACCGGCGCTGGTATTACGATGTGCCGATGTATCATTACGAAAACGATATCGCCCGGATTTCGCTGCTGCTGGCAGGCTTGGACGATATCCGGTCGATTATTGACCGGCGCAGGGAAAACTACCGGCGATTGGCAGAGTTGCTCGCCGCTCGCTTCCGGACGCAGTTTGTCTTCCCGGAACTGCCGGCCGGGGTTTGTCCCCTCTGCTTTCCGCTCTTTGTCCCCCAGCGTGATCAGGTGGTTGCCGAGATGGCCGCCCGGGGTGTCGAACCGTTCGTCTTCGGCCGATTGTTGCATCCGCTTATCGCCGATGATCAGTTTCCCGAGGCACACTATCTGGCGGACAGCATCGTCGGGTTACCGCTTCACCAGCAACTGGGCAGGCAGGAGATGGAGCGGGTTGCCGCCGTCTTTGCCGAGGCCGCTACGGGAGATTTGCCGCAATGAAGAGCGCTGCCCGAATCAACGTGGTCCATGTGACCCAGTTCCTCGAGATCGGCGGCCTCGAATCGTTTATCGTCGAATTCTGCAAACTGATGGATCGGGATGCATTCGACGTCAGTGTGCTCTGTCTGAACGGTTACGATGAGCAATACAAGGCGATGCTGGAACGCCAGGGTGTCCCGGTCGCCCTGATGACCAAAAACGGGAAGTACGACTGGCGTTTCTTCGGCCGGGTGGCGGCAGTTCTCAAAGCCCAAAAAACCGATATACTTCATGCTCACGGAGGATGTTTTCTCTACAGTGCGATCATCGCCTCGCTGTGCGGCGCCCGGATGATCTATACGGCCCATGGCCTGCCGATCACTTCGGGTGTGAAGGCGACGGTGGAAGATGTGCTGGCGCTGGCGTTCACCGACAGGTTTGTTGCCGTCTCCGCCGAGGTTGCCGATAATTTCAAACGGCGGACCCGCTTATGCGGCGACCGGGTGCAGGTGATCATCAACGGCATTGACGAAGGCAAATTCCTCCCGTGCACCGATTCCGGACAGCTTGCGGCATGGAAGCGCCAGTTCGGCCTGCCGGAGGGGAGGGTGATGATTGGATCGGTTGGTCGCCTGGAGCCGGTCAAGAACTATCCGCTCTTATTGCGGGCATTTGCCGAAGTGGTCCACGGTTACGGTCATGACGCCCATCTCGTCCTGGTCGGCAGTGGCAGTGATGAAGCGGCGCTGCGGCGGCTTGCCGGTGAACTGTCGATCGATAGTCGGGTCTCGTTCCTCGGGATCCAGTACGATTTGCCGAAGATTTACCCGCTGTTTGACATCTTTGCCCTCTCTTCGCTTACCGAAGGGACTTCCATTGCCCTCCTGGAAGCCCAGTCGTGCGGCGTCCCGGCGGTGGTTACCGATGTCGGTGGAAACTCGACGATCATCCGCGATGGTGAAAACGGTTATCTCTGTCCTTCCGGTGACCAAGCCGCCCTGGCCGAGCGGCTCAACCGGCTGATTAACACTCCCGGCGAACTGGCCCGGATGCGCCCGGCAGCCCGGGCGGTCGTCCTTGACCGATTTACGATGGCTTCGGTGATCCAGCAGTACCAGGAGATCTATTGCAGTTTTACCGGCCGGATTGCCCCGGTGGGTGGCTAGCTATGTCGAGCGCAATGGGAAAACGATTTCTATTGTCCGCGGTCGGACTGGTCGGCATCGACCGGCTGTTTCGCCACCTGAACCGCCACAAGCTTCTCGTGGTGATGTATCACGGCGTGACGTCGTTATGCCACGAGCCACCGATCTGGACGCAATTGCCGGCCGACCGTTTCCGGTCCCAGCTCGCATTCCTTCGCGACCATTATTGCCCCGTGTCGCTCGGCGAGGTGGTGACGGCCTTCCGAACCGGCAGCACGCTGCCGGACAATGCCGCCCTGGTTACGTTCGACGACGGATTGAGGAACAATTGTACTGTCGCCCTGCCGATTCTGCAGGAGTTGGCAATCCCTGCCGCGGTTTTCCTGACGGTCGATTACATCGGCACGGCAGAGTTTCTCTGGGTTGATGAGCTCTTCCTGCTCCTCCGTGAGGGGACGACGCGTGGCGTGCCTCTCGAACTGCCGAATCCGGCTGCCGGGGCGCTTCTCCGTGCCGGCCGGTTGTGGGAGGCATACGAGCTGATGGTCGAAATGCTCAAACGCAGCGGACTGGACGAACGGGAGGCAGCGTTAGCCCGGCTCCGCCGCCTCGTGCCGATCGGCCGGCCGGCGGATGCCGAAGATTTTGCGCTTCTCGACTGGGACCAGGTCCGGGCCATGCAGCAAAGCGGTCTGGTGGAGTTCGGCGTGCATACCGCCACCCACCGGATTCTGTCCGAGCTGACTCCTGCCGAGTGGGAACAGGAAATTGCCCATCCCCGGCAGACGCTGGAGCGGGAAACCGGGGTCGAGGCCGCCACGTTCTGTTTCCCCAACGGCCGGCCGACGGTCGATTTTGGCCCCGAGCATCTCGATTATCTCCGCCGCGCTGGCTATGTCTGCGCATTTACAACTGAAAATTCGCTTTTCGATCGGGCTGTCGGCAATCCGCTGGCAATCGGCCGCATTCCGGCCGGTAACGATGTGACCTCCTCCCCGGAATATTTCCGGGCCAGCACCGCGGGAGTTATCCACTCCCTGAGAACTATCCGCCGTTGTATCGGCAGATGAGCGAAGGCGCTCCCGTGAGAGCCCCTGGAATATGAGACCTCATGAACGACTACCGTTTTGAATGCCTGCACGATTTTGGGGAATTCCAGTCGATTCGGAACGACTGGGATGAGTTCACCCACTGTTATTTCCCGGCCAATTACAGCCGGACTCACGCCTGGCTCTCCGCGTGGTGGACGACCTATCATCACGGTCGTCCGGCCCTTATCTATCTGCAGCGGCGGGTCCCCGACGGGAGGATTGTGGCGGTGGCGCCGCTGTTCATCAGAAAAGAGCTGTACGGCGGTTTGCCGATTCTCTCCCTTCAGCTGCTTGGCGAGGGGCTTGGCGCCGATGATTTCCTGGTCTCTCCTGATGCCCGGGACTTCGTGGCACAGGTGTTCGACGATCTGGTAAACGTGCGGCGCTGGCACGTGGCGAAGCTGCGGCGGCTCCAGTCGCCACAATTCTGTGCCGAGGTTGAGCGGGCGGCCAACAACTTGTCGTGCGCAATGGAATTTGCTGAGACCGACGATTATTTCATCGAATTCCCGGACAGTTTCGAGACGTATCTGCAGGGACGGACCAGGAAATTCCGTCGAAATTTCAATCAGGCAACGAACCGGATCGGCAAAGAGGGGGTGGTGACGGTCGAGGTCCTTGACCCGATCAGCGATGCCGAGCGGGTTATTGGCCTTGGCCGTGAGGTTGCTGCCACCAGCTGGCAGTTTCAGACTGGCAAAAGCCATTTCAATGAGTTCGGTGCCGACTGCCTTTACGGCAATCTGGCTCGGCTCGGCCGGGGAGCCGGCGGAGAAGAGTTTACGGTAATGCTGGTCAATGGCCGCCCTGCCGCTTATCTGCTCGGCTGCCGCCGGGGCCGGAGTTACTTTGCCGTCGATACCGCTTTTCATGCCGATTACCGGCACGTCTCCGTGGGACGGCTGCTGTTCGGCAGGATTATCGAACGGTTGATCGGCTTGGGTGATGTAGACGATTTCGATTTCGAAGGAAGCGGCGAATACAAGGACGATTACGCCACCCATAGCCGCAAAGCCGCCTTTTTGACGGTCTACAATCGGAACCTCTACTCTCGGGGTATCAGGTCGCTGAGAAATTCGCGTTGGTATGCCACTCTCCGGGAACGTTACGCCCGGATGAGAAGTGGCGGTGAGCGGCCGCCGGCGGAAACCGGCCAGGCCAAAGGGGACTGAACGGTGCGGGAAATCCTCCTGATGATCCTGGTTGTCCTCTCGGTACCGCTGGTCTTTAAAAGACCGTTAGTGGGGATGGCCATTTATCTTGGCGCCAATGTCATTCGTCCCGAGATGCTCTTCTGGGGAGGGGGCGGTGGTGCCTACGTCTTCAAAGTCTATTATGGCCTGCTTCTTGTCACCACCTTTATCCGCGGGTACATGGCGGAAATTCGGCGAATTTTCAACCGTGAGTTCCTGCTGATGGTCTGGCTCTTTGTCGCGGTAATGGTGTCGATGGCCTTTGCCCAGTACCCGATTTTTCGCGGCGATTATTACATGTACGAACTCCTCAAGGGGTTCGGGATTTGCGCACTCCTCTACGTTATTGCCCGCGATTACGACGAGGTCCGGACGCTGCAGAATGTTCTGCTCTGGTGTTTTGCCTTTATGGGGGTCTGGGGAATCCAACAGCAGTTTCTTGGCAACGAGCGGCTTGAGGGGCTTGGCGGGAGCTCCTGGGGGGACTCGAACGGCGTTGCCGCTGCGTTCGTCATGTTTCTGCCGGTGGCCCTTGCCAAGTTGTTCACGGCGGAAACCCGCAAGGAATATTGGCGCGCGGCCGGCATCGTCGCGATTATCGTGGCGCTGATCGTCTGTACCAAGTCGCGAGCCGGGCTGCTCGGACTGATTGCCGCAGTGGCTTCCTACGGCTATTATTCGCGGAGTGTCCGGAAAATCGCCGTTACCTTCCTGCTGATGGCCGTGGTGGCGATGCCCTTTGCCACCAAGGCGTACATGGACCGGATGAAGACGATGGAAGGGGAGGGGAGCCTTGATGCGTCGGCTCGTTCACGGCTGGTTCTCTGGCAGGCGGGGTTGATGGTGTTTGCCGATAATCCGTTTTTTGGCACCGGTTTTCTAACCTATCCGGAAGCCAAGATGAAGTATGAAAGCAGATTTATGGACCTTGATGAAGACTTCCGGAAGTGGGTCTTCCGTAGTGAAGCAAAAAAAGTGACTCATAATACCTACATTCAGATGATGTCCGACTGTGGTCTGTTCGGTGCCATTCCATTCGTGCTGCTGATTTCCGGGGGGATTTCCACCGGGATTCGTGCCCGTCGTTTGTTTTACCGATACCCTGAAAGAACTGCCCAGTTGAAATGGCTTTGCGGAATAGCCGCCGGGATTACAGGGTTCGCGGTATGTATTATCACTATTGATGCCGTCCTTGAATTATTTCTTTATATCCAGCTTGTTTTTGCCGGCATCCTTTTACGCTTGTTGAGCAAGGAGGATATTGCAGTATCGCCCCCTGATCCGATGCCGGCTAATATTGGAGGAGATGACGCGTGAGCGATGATCATGTTGAAAATAATTTGCGTCTCTTCCTCGATCCGGCTGGAAGGCGGAGGCACGTGGAATGGCGGCTCGTCGCATGGGATGACGTGCGACCGCCCATTGGAAATGATGCCGATAGTGCGATCACGGTCTACAGTTTTACCCGCCGAAATTTCATGAGCTATGTTCTGTTCCCATTTTATGCCAAGCGATGGCGGTTACCGGCAGTGGCGCGGAAGGTGTTGTACATTAACGACGGACTGCTGTCTTCCCTGTTTGACAGTAAAGAATCCGCCGGTTACCGGATATTTGCCGCCCACCATCTGCCGCGGCCGAATCGGCTCCGCCAGCGGCTTATCGCACTGTTACCTCTGAGCTTGCGGGCCGACAGACGCTTCGTGGTTGTTGGTGGATCTGGCGGGGATCGGGGCTTGGTCTCTACTGGAGAAGATATCTCCTTCGAGCGGCAGAATTTTATGTTCTATTCCAATGCGCCGGGCAAACTGCTGCTCACTAACACCACAACGCTTCGCAGTGGCACCGGTTGGATCATCAAGACCACTGCAAACCCGGCCTACGCCGAGGTTATGGATAAGGAGTTTTCGCTGATGAAGTTATTGGCAGATGAATGCGGAGAAGACGGCTGCCTCCCCAGGCCTGGGCGAAGGATCGCTATCAATGGGCGACTGTTTTTCACTGAGGAATACGTTAAGGGCGAGAGCCTGCGTGAGGATATCCGGAAGTTTGCTTATAAGCAGCAAACCTACAAGATTTGCAGCTGTCTTGACCAACTTGATGGTTGGTTTAGGAAATATTGTGCCGGATTTACCGGAGAACCACAAAAGCTGGCAGCTTGCTATGAGGAGTTGTTCAAGGTCTTTACTGACCGTTATGGAGCCCGGCGTGAGACCCAGCGTATTTTGGCCTGTGCCCGGCAGTCGGTTATCCGGATGGATCTCTATTACCGGGGAATTGGTACTATTACCGCCCATAATGACCTGTGGCCTGGCAACTTTGTCGTTACGTCCGATCGGCTTGTTGCGGTCGATTGGGAGCGGGCCGTCGGGAATCGTGCTCCGTTGTTCGACTATTACTGGATGATTATTTCGGCCACACTGGAATTTCTTGCAAGTTATTGTGAAAGTTTCGACTATTCAGCCGCGTTTCGCATTTTTCTTGCGGATAGCGATGATGTATCGCGACATGCACATGGGAAATTAAAAGACTTTCTTGGCAGGAATGCTCTCGACAGAAAGATGCACTCCCGTTTTTTATTGCTGTTTCTTATGGAGTGGTCTGTACAGGGGTATCTGACCTTTGGCCGAGAAACGGCAATGGACCGTCTGGCCTACGGCGAATTGCTCAATTATGCAGACTTGCTCTTTAATTCCCCCACGAATCGTCGGGCTGTAACAAACTAAGTCGGCAGATTGGGGGGCGCAGTGACGAAGGTAAGCCCTGATTAGCAGAATTCCCTGGGAATGCCCACCGGTATTGATTGTGATCCGATGGCTTCCTGATAGAAAGCATCCGATTATATGACGCGACGACGAATCCTTGAAAATATCTTCTCCAACTGGGCAAACCTCGCGGTCACCATTCTCATTGCCTTTATTGTAAGCCCGGTTGTTGTTCATTCGCTTGGTAAAGAGCGTTACGGCGTCTGGGTGTTGATCGCCTCAGTTACCGGCTACTTTACTGTCCTTGATTTTGGCGTCAATACGGCCATCGTCCGTTATATTTCCAGCAGTACCGCCCAACAGGATCATCGGCGGGCACGGGAAATCTATTCCACCTCACTGGCGATCTTTACTCTTATTGCCCTGCTGCTTTTAGTATTTTCAAGTATCTTTGGACTATTTTTCCAAAATATCTTTAAGCTGTTCCAATTGGACAGAGTCTATCTTTACGCAGTATTTCTCCTCGCTGCCATGGATTTAGCCAGTGGTTTGCTGTTCTCCGTTTTTCTCGGCTCCCTCAGCGGTCTCCAGGAATTCAAGTTCATCAACGGCTCGTCAATAGCCGTGAATATCGTGCGCAGTGTCGTGCTCGTTTACCTGCTCCGCCATGGCTACGGGCTTCTGACACTTGCCGTAGTGCAACTGGCGACAAATATTGTCCGTGCCGGTTGCCAGTATGTATTACTCAAGGTGCGGCATGGTTATCTGCACTTTAGCAGGCAGGACGTCAGTAGAGATACTCTCCACCTGATTTACAGTTACAGTATTTACAGCTTCATTATCGCCATCGCTCTAAAGCTCCTCTTTTACACCGATTCCTTAGTCATCGGCTCCTTGATTGGCGTGTCGGAGGTGACGTTTTATGCCATTCCTTCCACTCTTCTCGAATACCTGGAAAAATTCGTCTGGGCAATGATCGCGGTACTGGTGCCGGTAATCAGCGCCAACGAAGCTACCGGTGAGGAGCACGGTAATATCGATTTGTATGTAGTTGGAACCAGATATTCGCTACTGGTAATCATGCCGATCGTCATTTCACTTTATTTCTACGGCGATGATTTTATCAGCATCTGGATGGGGCCGGAAATCGGTCTCCGCTCGAAATGGGTGTTACGGTTGCTGCTGATTGGTTTCGGTTTGGCGACATCCCAATTGATCGCCCATGGAATACTGAAGGGGATCAGCAAACACAAGGTACTGGCATACATCCTGGCTGTCGAAGCGCTGGCAAACCTTGGCATGAGTATCGCCCTGGCCAAGCCGTACGGTATCGAAGGCGTTGCTGTCGGGACGATGGTTCCGCTTATTTTTGCGTCACTTGCAATAATTTTTTATACGTGCCGGTTATTGGGCATGAGAATTTTTACATATTTGTTACAATCATACTCAGGAGCAATTGCAGGATCGCTCGCCGCATTGATTCTAGTTTCGTGTATCCAAGAGAAATCATATAGTTATGTTGGAGTGTTTCTGAAAAGTGCTCTTGTTACGATCGCTTTTATGAGTGTGGCGCTGCCGGCTGGGCTGAAGAAGCAACATTGGGAATTATTTTCCGGTTATATCAGACGACTGTTTTGCTTCCAGAACGATTAGGAGTGGCTCTCTCGTGACTTCAGAATGTATTGCCGGATTAGTATCTGTTGTTGTACCGGTTTATAACCGCGAGCACATGGTTGGTAAAACGCTTGATAGTATATTGTGTCAATCATATCAGCAGGTTGAAGTTGTCGCTGTCAATGATGGTTCTACTGACAACTCGCTTGCGGTCTTGATGCGATATGCGGAAATGCATCCGGGGAAAGTCAAAGTCATCGATCAAGGTAATGCCGGTCAGGTTAAAGCCAGGAACCGTGGTCTGTCAGAGGCGCAAGGCGAATTTATCGCCTTTCTGGATAGCGACGATACCTGGGAAGCTGACAAGCTGTCGTTGCAGATTCCCTTGTTGAAGGGGAATGTGGGCTTGGTTTACAGCGGTATCAACGAGGTTGATCCTGGGGGTAACGTAATCCGGACTATCTTGCCGGAGCCGGGAATGCGTGGCGACATTTATCGTTATTTACTGGTTAGTAATCGGATGACCGGTGGGGCTGTTGTCGTTTCCAGGCGTGCATTGGCCGCTGTCGGTGTATTCGATGAGAGCTTTCGCGCTGCCGAGAACTGGGATCTTTGGATAAGAATTGCACGGCATTTTGAGGTTGATTATGTGGATCGCCCCCTTGTTAACTATCTGAAGCATCCCGGGAACATGTCCCAAGACAATTCACGGATGATGCAAGGCGCATGGTCGGTGCTGCAAAAGCATCTACCTGGAATTCCGGATGACGACGGATTAAAGGCCAGCTATCAGGAAGCATATGCCCGGTACTATTACGGTCAAGGTGTCAGTCTGTTTGGTCAGGAGAAATACCGGGAGGCTAGAAGCATGTTTTACCAGTGCTGGAAATATATGCCGAATTATCAGGATACCCTGATGAGATTATTGCGAACGATTATCGGACGGAGGGCAAACAGAATGTTATCAATGATCAAAAGGAGCGTTAAGACTCCATCAATGAAATTATAACTACTGTAAGGGCTAGGTGCATATGAAAACTTTGATAATCTCTGTCGATTATCCATTACCGGAAGACCGGGGCAACAGAATGCGGACTATGCATTTTGTTCGTTGCCTTCGTCGGTATGGTGATGTTGATCTTATGTGCTACAAGTCACACGTGCCTGACCAACCTCTTGATACACCGTTCCGCAAGGAATTCTATATTGAATTGAATACAGATAATTCCAACTCCCCATCAAACACGCTGCAGCAGCTCAGTAAAAAATTTATTGAGTGCAAGCCCTGGATTGTCAACAGTTATACCGATAGCACAGTAAAGCAGGTACATTCGATAATCGCTGAAGAAAATTATGACATTATTCTCTGTCGATATTCGGTGAATGCCTATCCTTTGCTAAGTTTGCCTGAAATGTATAAAAAGCGGGTCATCCTCGATATTGATGATTTGATGTCTGGTGAGCTGTATGATGCACTAAATGGGAAAAAAAGTGGGTTTAAAAAGATTAAGGTGTTTATTGATAAAATTATCTATCGAAAATATCAAAAACGGTGCCTTGAACTTGGAAGTATAGTGTTCTGTTCGGAGCAAGATAGATTTATTATGTCAAACAAGTCAACAACAGTAACAAATATGTATGTAGTCCCAAATATAATACCTAACTATAGTGTTAATAACTGCTATAAATATGATGGCAAATATAATAAAAACTTACTATTTGTCGGGAATCTAGCATATAAGCCAAATGAGCAGGGGATAATATGGTTCATTAATGAAATTTTCAAAAACATTAAAGAGCAATTCCCAGACATCAAATTGACTGTTGTAGGTAGAAAGCCAGGTGACGAGTTAAAGAATCTATGTTTATCTGATCCGATGATTGAATTGATTGAAAATCCACCAGATGTAGTGCCATATTTTGAGCAGTGTCTTGCTGTTGTCGTTCCTCTACTTGTTGGAGGAGGGACGCGAATCAAAATTTTGGAGGCCGGCTGTTGCCGTCGGCCTGTTATCACTACGCTTCAGGGTGCTTATGGTCTGAATTTAATTGAATATAAGGACCTTTTATATTTTGAGAATCTGACGACCTTTGTTGATAGGTTGCGATGGTTAAATGTCGATGCAAACTACGACTATTTGGTTGATAATTTAGCACATATAGTTGAATCAAATTATACTGAGAGTGCTTTTGTTAGAGCTGTGAGCACGATTATCGACAATATTAAGCAAACAACCAAAATTGATAATATAACTGGTGTACATAAATGAATGGATTGTTAGCCAGATTGGGATTAATTTACCCAGTACATTTACTCAGGCGAGAATGGGTCCCTTTTTTCAGGCGCGAGATCAGGGCAGTAGATTATTTGCGCCAATCGGAACTAATTTTATATCAGCAAAACAAATTCAATAAATTACTTATAACCGCTTATAACAATAACAACTATTATAAGACAATACTGACGCAGATTGGATTCAATGAATTATTCGACAATTCTTTGAGCCATATTGACAAAATACCATTCTTGACTAAGCAGATTGTCAGGGAGCAGGGTATATGTAAACATAATCTGTGGTTCGGTGTGGATCAGCGCACTACGAGCGGGTCTACGGGGATGCCCCTCACTTTTTTTAAAGATCGGCTTGCGACAGCGTATATGGAGGCCGTGCAAAATCATGCTTACAGTTGGCATGCAATCGATGTGGGTGATCCGCAAGGGCGTTTTTGGGGGTTACCAACAGGGAAGAAACAATTAATTGCCAAGTTTAAGGATCTTCTTAAAAACAGGGTCCGTCTTTCCGCTTTTGATACAACCGATGACTCAATGTTTGACTTTTACAAGCAACTCTTAAAGTTTTCTCCAAGATATTTTTATGGTTATCCCAGCCTTATTCTTGAATTTGCAAGATTTTTACGTCGGGAGAAGCTCTCATTGGAAAGTGTCCCGTTGAGATTGATTATAGGCACTGGCGAATTGCTGTATCAACGTGAAAAGGATGAACTGCAAAATTTGCTGAGTGTAAAATATGCCGGCGAATATGGTTGCTCAGAGATCGGCGTTATAGGCTTTGATTGCCCACAAGGGAAAATGCACGTAATGTCTTCAAATGTCATAGTTGAGATAGTGGATGCCAGTGGCAACCCAGTGCCTGCGGGCGTTGAGGGGGATATTGTTGTAACGGAGCTGCATGCCAGACATTTCCCATTTATTCGTTATTGTCTCGGAGACAGGGGCAAATTCGATATAGAATCTTGTAGTTGTGGTAGATCGCTGCCTATTTTAAACATAAGTGGAGGACGTAAGGATGATTATATTTTAACTCCTGACGGCAGAAAAGTTTATGATGCAATTCTTGCTTACACCCTGAAGAAGGGTATTGTTAAATTCCAGGCGACGCAAGATGGATATAATCACTTGACTGTCAGTGTAGTTGTAGATTCGTTGTATAATGATGAAGTTGAATTACAGTATATTGCTGAACTAAAAAATAAAATATCTAATGATATAAATATAGATTTTATAAAGGTTGCTGACATTGAGAGAGAGCCTTCAGGCAAGTTGCGATATTTTAAGCAAACCGTAAATTAGCAAAACATAATATCACAATAATTATGTTGACAAGTCTACTGACAGTCTACACAAATTACACAAAGGCAAACTAGTGAATAATGATACAACAATGTATAATCTGCCAGCTGTTTCGATAATAATTCCTGAGCGCAATGAAGAGAAGCACTTGGAACAGTGTATTACATCAGTATTCAATCTCAATTATCCAAGTAATCTTATTGAAGTTATTGTGGTTGATAATGGTAGTATCGATAATAGTACAGAGATTGTAACACAGCTTTTTAATAAGCATGGTTCAGGGGTAATGCTCTCTAAAGTTGGAGGCACGATTGCATCGGTTAGAAATTTTGGATGGCGTCATGCTCAAGGTGATGTGTTGGCCTTTTTGGATGGTGATAGTGTGGTCGATCCAGACTGGCTCCTCACGGGTGTAAACCTGCTGTTAGCGAAAGATGATATTTCTTGTGTTGGTTTTGCCGTATCTCCTCCATCGTGTGATGACACATGGGTTGAGCGTGCTTGGTACCAGATTTGTAGTTCGAGCAAGCATAGTGGCACAAAACAGGTTGGTTGGTTGTCTTCATTTAATTTGATTTTACGTTCCGATTATTTTGCAGAGATTGGTGGATTTGACGAATCCCTCGTGACGTGTGAAGATGTTGATCTCGGAAATAGATTGTCATCGATTTCAAAACTAATATTTTCTGATGAATGCTATGTAAAGCACTTAGGTAATGTCAAATCGCTGCATGAATTTATTGTGAAGGAATTTTGGAGAGGGAAAAACAGCTTTAGTTCTTTTAAAAAAAGTGATGGCTGTTTAAAAGAAACTTTATCTGTATTGATACCTACTGTATATGTTTTTGTGTTTACGTTAACAGTATTGTTGTGTAGTGCGATTTTGTTTAAACAAATATCAATTGTATTGATATTTATATTGATTGCATTTGTTGCTGGAACTCCGATGTTGCTGGCTATGCGCGCCGGCGTTAGAAATATTGCAGCTATATTTCCGACAACAATATTGTATATGTTCTACCTGTTAGCTAGGGGGGCGTCTATTGTCTATAATATCAGATAACTCTGTCAAGTTGTTGGCGGTTGGCGATATTATGTTAGGTGATTCGCCTAAAATGTTAGGCATTGGTGTTAGAAGCTTATTGGACCTAAACGGTGCTGATTCCGTATTTGAAGACGTAAAAGATATCCTTTGTGCTGATATTGTGTTCGGGAATATTGAATGTGTTTTGTCTGACTATGGATATGATAAAAAATCATTAGCCCAAGCTCAACTCAGAGGAGCGCCTGCTATGGCGCATGCTTTATCTGTGGCGGGTTTTAATATTGTGAATGTTGCTAACAATCATACGATGCAGTATGGACCTAAGTGTTTCATTGATACTTGTGAATCGCTCGAAAAATATCACATTTCGATTGTTGGATTGAAGGGGAATGATAAGTGGTGGAGTAAACCTGTCATTAGGGAGTTTGGAGGCTATAGTGTCGGATTTTTAGGTTATTCAGATCCAGATAAGTATGGGTTTGAGCCTTTATATGCTCTGAATATTCATGACCATATATTGCAAGATGTCACGCGGTTGCGTCCAGTTGTTGATGTGCTGGTTGTCAGTTTGCACTGGGGTGATGAATTTGTCTGGACACCCTCACTGAGTTGTCGTCGATTTGCGCGCTCCCTTGTTGACCTAGGGGTAAACATATTATTGGGCCATCATTCACATGTACCTCAGAATATTGAAAAATATGGATCTGGGTGGTTATGCTATAGTCTTGGGAATTTTGTGTCAGACATGGTTTGGAATCCAATAACTCGTAATGGTTTGATAGCTGTATTTACAATAGATACTAACCATGTTGGGTTAGAATCTATCTATAGCACACATGTGAATGATTCATTTGCCCCGGCACCAGTTAAAATCACACCAGAACAATTGTTGTTGATGGTTAAAGCCGATGAGGAGTTAGGTAATAGTGATGTTGCATATATGCATTTAGTAAAATCGAGATATAAAATTAATCGAAACCTTTCGCATATATATGTATTGCGTAATTTTTTTAGATACAAACCCAAGATGTTTTTACAGATAATCTTAAAGTCAGCATATAGCTTGATAGAATCTATTATGTCCAGGTTAGTTGCTTGAACAGCTGTTGTTAGCACGGGAGGGCATTATGCATAGAGTAATAATTCTAGTAGTTAGTAGTGCTTTGTTGCTATTGTCATTAAATTGCTTTGGGGCGATTCTTTTCCAAGAGAATTTCGATAGTCTACCGGATTGGAATGTTGATAATAAGTTTGTTGATGAATGCTCAGGCAACTGCAAAAATGCTCCACGCAATTGGTCAAATTTCAGAACGGTACCTGGGAGTATGTTGTTAAAAAACCCCACTGGGTCAATTAGACGTCTGCCAAATAACTTGCCAGACCATTCATCGGGTAGTGGAAAAGCATATATTGTGTTCAATCAGTCTGTAGTTAATATAAACTGGCCAGGCGATTCAATTCTCCTTAAAGTTTTGCCTCACGATTATGATGAGATATTTGCTAGATTTTGGCTTAGGACGCAACCTGCATGGCAAAGTGTGCCAAGTTCACAATTAAAGGTATTCAGAATATTACACTGGGACAGAACAGGTAATATTTTTCAGTTTAGTACATATTCGTCACCGATATTTTTTTGGGATCTTGCTGTCTCTGGAAATAATCGCCCGAGTTATTTGACAGCATACCGATGTGGCCCTAAACAAAGTAATTATTATTGCACCGCACCAAGTGTCCCATTTTATCAAAAAAATGATATTTTCTACCCAATCCCCTTTAACAAAACTACAAGCCCAGGGGCGTATGCTGATACGCAATGGCATAAGTATGATTTCCACGTCAAGTTGAATAATGTGGGGGCTAATGATGGTGTGATGGAGTGGTGGTATGATGGCAAACTAGTGGAGCGCAGAACCAATGTACAATGGTTATCGGAAGGCTCCAGCTCTGTTGGTTGGAATTCTTTTGCGATTGGAGGTAATAGCAATAATACATTTTTACCACTGGCAGATCAGTGGTACGCTATAGATGATGTTGTAATTAGTACTACTCCGATCCCGCAATATTATAAAATACCTAACAATTGAGCTGGCTGACTCGTCAAACTCCTTTGTTGGGTGTTTTGACTTGTTTGATTTTGTGTGCGCTCACAATGGCAATTAACCCAAACAATAACAATACTAATGTGTTTGGCTCAGGTACAGTTTCTTGATCTTTTGACAATACAACCCATGCACTCACCCATGAATCTTCTGAGCTTACAGAAATCTTGTCGTCTGAAACATATCTCCAGTTAAATGATGTGTTGTCAAGATATGACCGCAAAAACAACCCTTGCCTTATAGTACCCATATTGGGGTCGGAAAAACCAATGGTAGACGTTCTTCCAAACCAGTATGTTGACGAACTATACCCGCCTGTAGATGAAAACAATGATAAATCATTATTAGAGTCAATAGCCATTATCAATGACGCGGCTTCATCCAAGTTTGCCATATGTATATTAGAGTAACCACTAATTGATAATGATGTAATTGTTGCGATTTGTTGATCGTATGTGCCTATTAGATTTGACAGATTGGTATACCAGTACAAATCAGTTGCAGGGTCGTATGCAATAGGCGTGTTGTCGATTTTTATCAATGTTGCTGAAAGATTCCCGGGGATGCAAAGTGCTATGAGTGCAAGTATGATGAGCGCAAGTTTCGGGTGGCCGGCGTAGGAACGGATTGATTGACGTGTTGCTGGGCTGTCGCCAAAACGATGTAATTTCATTATCGTATCCTTTGTGTGGTGTTTATGTTTAGGTGGTTGGCACGTTAGATAATGATTTAATTTTATTCGATTAATATACATTTGCAAGTTTTTTTTGAACCGCCTTCCATTGCGGAGTTACACGATTATGACTTGCCTGTTACTGGTGTCGATTAAATTAAATCTGTTGACATGTTGATATTTGTCGGGTAGAAAGGCCAAAATTTATAAGCGGTAGACGATAATACTCAACCACCTGCGAAGGTGGGGCGGAAAGCCTACAGGGTCTCATCGAGACAGCCGGGTTGCCGAAATACCAATATGGTATGTGGCCCCGGCTTTTCTTTTTTGTGACTTTAATCACATTGTTTTTGTTTGACTTGTCGATATGAGTTGTAAACGGGTATTAAAAGGATACTTCAGTAGCTTCCGGGAGGAGATATCAATTCGGGTGACATGGGTCACAAAATTTTAACGTAAGTTGGTCGATAGTAGTAACAAAACCCAAAAAATTTGAGCGTGCTGTTTCCGAAGGGGTAAACCCAGGGTAACCTGGGGGCACAAAGCTACGGGTCCTGAGATTAACCTAGGAGTTTCAGGATAGCCGGGTTGGCGAGAAACAGATCCACAAGCGGTTTCAATAAATGCTTGGCGGACTGTTTCTTTTTTTTTGGGGGAAGCAGAAGTATTGATTGGAGGTAAACTAATGAAACGCAGATCTATTTTTTGGGGAGTTGCAAGGGTTAATGCAGTAATTCTATGTGTAATTGGCATCTTCGCTTATTCTTGCTACGGTGCTGTTGTTTTTGAAGATAACTTTGATTCTCAGACAGATTGGAATGTCAATGGTCAGTATGAAGGAAGTGAGTGTTCGGTTTCTTCTTGTACTAGTAGCTCATATCCAGCTAATTGGAACTTTTACAGGACCGTCCCAGGGTCTACAGGGTTGAACCCGGTTGCATCAATTCGCAGGCTGCCAGGAAATCTGGCTGACCATACTTCTGGATCCGGCAAAGCGTATATCGTATATAACGAATCTGTAAGTGGTGTTAACTGGCCAGGTGATGGGATTATTGGTAAATATTTTGGTAGTACAGCCAACTATAACGAGCTCTATATTCGTTTTTGGTTGCGCACCCAATCTGGCTGGCAATCTGCTACCAGTGCACAAAGCAAGATTTTTAGAGTCACCCATTGGAGGGGTACTTCAAATATTTTCCAATGGGCCGCTGAATCATCTCCTACGTATTTTTGGGATTTTGGCACAAGTTCGAGCGCCAGCGCTTCATATTTACCTGCGTATCGATGTGACCAGTCGCCAACAGATTATTATTGTGTAAATCTGGCTTCATCTAATAATTACCAAAAAAACGATTATTTGTATGTATGGGGTAGCGGTGGCCCAACTTCAAAATTCGCCGATACTCAATGGCATCGTTACGATTACCATATAAAAATGAATGATCCTGGGCAGAATAATGGTATACTCGAATGGTCGTTTGATGGAAATATCGTTGAATCCCACAATGATGTTGTATGGAAAGAGGCATCGTCAACATCTTCCCTTGGGTGGAACGCTTTCGCTCTTGGAGGAAATAGCAACAATACATTTTCATCCACACCAACTGATCAATGGTATGCTGTCGATGATTTAGTTGTGAGCACCACAGCCATTCCCGACTCTTACACCATCGGTGGCACTTCAACCACGACTGACACGACCGCTCCGACCGTTGCCATCACCTCGCCGGCCAATAGCTCGACCGTCAGCGGTACCGCGACTGTAACCGCCAGTGCTTCGGACAATGTTGGCGTCAGCAAGGTTGAATTCTATGTCAATGGTACTCTGAACGCGACCGATACCGCATCACCCTACACCTTCAGCTGGAATACTTCGTCGCTGGCCAACGGCACCTATACCTTGTCCGCCAAAGCGTATGACGCAGCCAATAATGTGGGGCAATCCTCTTCCGTAACTGTTACCGTAAGCAATGGGGTTGTCGATACCACTTCGCCAAGCGTCGCACTCAGTTCTCCGTCGAATAACACAACTATTTCCGGAACGGTTGCCGTGGCGGCAAATGCTTCTGACAACGTTTCGGTCAGCAAAGTGGAATTCTATGAAAACAACGTTCTTATTGCTGCTGCCAATGCGGCACCCTACAGTTTCAACTGGAATTCAACGTCCGTGGCGAACGGCAGTTGCGCTTTGACCGCCAAGGCGTACGACGCCGCCGGCAATGTCGGCCAGTCGTCTGCGGTAACGGTGACGGTAAGCAATCCGGTTGCCGATACGACTGCCCCAACCGTAACCATGACTTCACCGACAAATGGTTCGACGGTCAGCGGGACAGTGACTATAAGTGCCTCGGCCTCGGACAACGTCGGGGTGACTAAAGTTGAATTTTACGTTAACAATGCCCTGGATTATACTGCGACTGCAGCGCCATACAGCTACACGGCCGATAGCCGGAATGTCGCCGATGGAACCTATACGTTTTATGCCAAAGCTTATGATGCCGCCGGTAATGTCGGGCAATCGGCCGTCTTGAGCGCCACGGTAAACAATACCTCTACCGCCGATACCACTGCACCTACCGTATCGATCAGCTCCCCGGCCGCCGCCGCTACCGTAAAAGGGACGGTGACGGTAAGTGCCACGGCATCCGATAACGTGAAAGTGAGCAAAGTCGAATTTTATGTCAACAATGTCCTGAAACGTACCGACACATACGCTCCCTACAGCTATTCCTGGGATACCACGACTGGTGCCGATGGCTCGTACACGCTGCTTGCCAAGGCCTACGATGCGGCAGGCAATGTTGGCCAGTCGAGTGCCGTTAAGGTAACGGTGAAAAACGATACAACCGCTCCGACCGTTTCGATCAGTTCTCCGGCTACGGGTACGACCGTGACTGGCGTTACAACCGTCACAGCGACTGCCTCTGACAATGTTTCCGTCAGCAAGGTTGAGTTCTACGTCAACGGTACTCTTAAAGCTACCGATACGGCATCGCCTTATACCTTCAGTTGGGATACAACCAGCCTGACCAATGGCAGCTATTCCCTTACCGCCAAAGCTTATGACGCTTCCGGCAATGTGGGGCAATCTTCGACGGTGACGGCTACGGTGAACAACCCCGTCGCCGATACGACTGCGCCGACCGTTGCCATCTCTTCGCCAACCAGTGGCTCAACGGTTAGTGGGACGGCAACTGTCAGTGTTGCTGCCTCTGATAACGTAGGGGTTAGTAAGGTCGAGTTCTACGTAAACAATGTCCTGCAGGCTACTGATACCGCCGCTCCCTACACATTTACCTGGAATACCGCTGCGTTGGCCAATGGCTCCTATACCCTTTCCGCCAAAGCTTACGACGCCGCGGGCAATGTTGGCCAGTCTTCCTCTCAGACCGTGACGGTGAGCAATGTCGTGATTATGAAAGGCGATGTCGATGGCGACGGCGCCATTACGGTCAAGGATGTGCTGGCAGTTCTGAAAGCAGTAAGTGATCCGACTTTACTGACGACAGCTATTCAGACATACGGAGATGTTGCTCCCCTCGATACCGTTACCGGTAAACCTGTTGGCGATGGTAAAATTGATGTAAACGACGCCCTGCTGCTTCTGCAATATGTAGTAGGAATGGTAACGTGGTAATTGCTCGCCGTACTACCTGACACCGATTCTCTGATCTGTCGCAAAAAAGCCTTCCCGGGGACCCCCGGGAAGGCTTTTTTGCGCTGCCATTTGTTGAAATGGGGGAAGCTGTCCTGTATGATGAAGCATTAACGCCTGATTATGCGTTGTATTCTTGTTGGTAAATTGTCAACATGCTGTTGCATGGAGTGTCGATGACCCTGGCTGAGTCGCTCAAGCACTACCGGTATCAGTTTATCCTGCTCCTTGGTGGGATTGCTCTGCTTTACGGCACCATTGTTCCCCCAATGGTCAGCGACTGGTACCACGATGAAAATTACTCTCATGGGTTTATCGTGCCGTTGGTCGCGGGGTATTTCGTCTATACCCGCTGGCGACTGTTGGGAAAGACCGCGATAAGGCCGGCGGGCCTCGGGCTGGCGATTGTTGTCCTGGCCTTGATGCAGCTGGTTCTTGCCTGGCTGGGCACCGAGTATTTCCTGATGAGATCTTCTCTTATCGTGCTTCTTGCCGGCGTTATACTGTTTCTGTTCGGTAAAGAAGTCTTTCGTCTCCTCCGTTTGCCGCTAGCCTATCTCGTCTTCATGGTCCCGCTGCCGTATATCCTGTACGATGCGGTGGCATTCCCACTGAAGCTCTTCGTTACCAAGGTATCGGTCCGTGCTCTCCAGTTGATGGGGGTTGCGGTGCTGCGCGAAGGGAATATCATCATGTTCCCTTCGACGACCCTTGAAGTTGCAGATGCCTGCAGCGGCATCCGTTCACTTGTGTCGCTCCTGGCCCTGGCCGTTGCCTATTCCTGTTTTGTTACCGAATCTACGGCGAGGCGATGGGGTATTATTGTTGCAGCGGTACCGATCGCAATCGTCACGAATGCGCTGCGGGTCATCGTTACCGGTATTCTCGCTCAGTATTGGGGAGCCAAGGCCGCTCAGGGCTTCTTTCACGAGTTTGCCGGTTTAGCCGTTTTCGCGATGGCCATGGTTATGCTCTTCGCTGTCGGTGCATTATTGAAAACAAAAAACCATCACAACGGGGAGGGCAAGGGATGATCGGGAACCGGCGATTTGCCATCCTCTTGATCCTCTTGGTTGGGACAAGCATCTACCTGACGACTCATGCTGATCTGACTGTCCCGCCCAATAAACCGTTCGCTTCATTCCCGGCCGCGTTCAGTGGCTGGCAGATGGACGCCCAGACTGTTTTCAGCAGTGAAGTGCTGGATGTCCTCAGACCGACGGATTACTTGTATCGACAGTATGTCGATGCCGCCGGACACCGGGTTACCCTCTATGTCGGTTATCACAGCGGTGGTAAAGAGAGTGGCGTTATCCATTCCCCGAAGCACTGTCTGCCGGGAAGCGGCTGGTTTGAGGCTTCTTCGCAAAAAATATCGGTTACGGTCCCTTCAAAAACGATTCACGCTGTCGAAGCTGTGTATCAGAAGGGGGAGGATCGGGAGCTGTTTGTCTATTGGTTCCAGGCGGGCCATAAAACGCTCTCCGATGAATATTCCCTGAAGGCTGCCGAGATTTGGGGTTCGCTCTTCCATCGCCGCCGGGATGCTGCATTTATTCGGATTTCAGTTCCCTCGGCGGGGGACAGTTCGGTGGATATGGCTGTCGCCCGGCATTTTATTTACGCAGTCTATCCGGCACTTCTAGAATACCTGCCGCAATAACGGATAAACAATAATAGCCGGCGTTTCGGGCGGTGGGAAAGTGGTGGATGTCGTTTCCCAATAGGCAGCGCCACAGGAAGAGCCCAGAATATCGTCTGCTGCAATCGGCGTTACGGTAAGCAAGTCGCTTGTTGCTCATTAGTCGGATATTGTGTAAAATTATCCGACACTCAATCGAATCGTCTCTGGAGGAGAACAACGTGGATCAACAACGGATAATCTCGGTGGTCGGCCTCGGATATGTGGGCCTTCCCGTAGCGGTTGCCTTTGGCCGGCGGAGAAAGACCATCGGTTTCGACATCAACCCGACTCGGATTGCCGAATTGCGTCGGGGGTACGACCGGACGGGGGAAGTTGCGGCGGAGGAATTGCGGGACGCGGATATTCTTTTCACGGATCGGATCGATGAATTGCGCCAGGCAGACTTCCATATCGTGGCAGTACCGACTCCGGTAACCGATGCCAATCAGCCTGATCTGGCGTTGGTTCTGCGAGCGTCAGCGACGGTGGGACAAGCGCTTAAGAAGGGCGATATCGTTGTTTATGAATCGACCGTCTATCCGGGGGTAACTGAAGAGGAGTGCGTGCCGGTGCTGGAAAAGGCCTCCGGCTTGACCTGTGGCCGGGATTTTACCGTTGGCTACAGCCCGGAGCGAATCAACCCTGGCGACCGGGAGCATACTTTTACGAAAATTACCAAAGTGGTGTCGGGGCAAGATGCTGCAACCCTGGAGATCGTTGCCGGCGTCTATGAATCGGTGGTGGTTGCCGGCGTTCACCGGGCAACCACTATCAAGGTTGCCGAGGCGGCCAAGGTTATCGAAAATACCCAGCGCGACCTGAACATTGCTCTGATGAACGAACTGGCGCTCATCTTTGACCGAATGGGGATCGATACCAACGAGGTGCTTGAAGCCGCCGGGACAAAGTGGAATTTCCTCAAATTCAAGCCCGGTTTGGTCGGTGGACATTGCATCGGCGTTGATCCGTATTATCTGACCCACAAAGCGGAAAAGCTTGGCTATATCCCCCAGGTTATTCTTGCTGGCCGCCGGATCAACGATGGTATGGGTAAGTTCATCGCTCAACGGGCGGTGAAGGAGATGATCCATGCTGGACATAGCATCCTCGGCAGCACGGTGACGGTCCTCGGCCTTACTTTCAAAGAGGATTGCCCTGACTTGCGGAACTCGAAAGTGATCGACATCATCCGCGAACTGCAAGATTACGGGATCGATGTTCAGGTTTGTGACCCCATGGCGGATGCTGCTGAGGCGCTGCACGAATATGGGGTACACCTGGTGCCTTTTGCCGAGCTGCGTCCGGCGGTTGCAATCGTGGCCGCGGTAGCGCATCGCCAGGTGCGGGAGCTTGACGTCGCCAGTTTCAGACGACTGATGGGTGAAAACCCGGTACTGATTGACGTGAAAGGTATCCTGCCTCCGGAGATTGCTCGCAACGGCGGTCTCCGCCACTGGAGACTGTGACCGGTCAGCCTATGACGATGATGCAGATCATCCTCTCCTCGGTCGCTGTCATCCTGGCGGCGGCCGTTGTTTTGCTCTCGCTGTGGCGGGGGAGGGGAGAACTGTCGTCCTGGTTTTTGCTGTTGGCGCTGGTTGTGACGACCTCGCTGGAAGTGTTCGATCTCCTTACCGTTACGGCACCTCCCCGTGCTTTTTTCTGGAAGCGATATGCTCTGGCTGCCGAGTCTTTCTTGCCGGTGGGGTGGTTACTGGTCTCCCTTACCCGATCCCGCGAGTTCGGTCCCCGGCTCATTTCTCCGCTGCAATGGCTCCTATTGCTTGCGACGGCAATTTTCCCGGTCGTTCCCTTCTTTTTCCCGACCAGTGCCTTCTTTTATTCTCCCGACTTTACCGTTGAGCGGGTGCTTTTTCTCTCCAACGTCGGCTACTATTTTTATCTCGGGTTGATGGTCGTGATCGTTATCGCATTGATCAACCTTGAGTCGACGTATGCAAATGCAGCACTGGCTTCACGATGGAAAATCAAATTTGATTTTATCGGCATCGGCAGTTTTCTGGCGATGCTGATCTTCTATTACAGCCAGGGACTTCTCTACCGAACGATCAACATGAATCTGGCCCCGGCGCGGTCGCTCGTGCTGATCCTGGCGCTGGCGATGATGCTTTATTCGGCCATTGCCCGGGAAGACAAGGTGAAAATTGCCGTCTCTCGGAGCATTGCGTATAAATCGGTGGTCCTCCTGGCGGTTGGCCTCTACCTTATCGTCCTTGGCGTTCTTGGCGAAGGGTTGCGCTATCTTGGCAATGCTCCGCAGCGTGCCATGGCGATCGGGGGAGCATTCATCGCCGGGGTGTGTCTCCTGCTGGTGTTGCTCTCCGAGACGGTTAAACGAAAACTCAAAGTCTTCATTCACAAGAATTTTTACCAGAGCAAATACGATTACCGGACACAGTGGCTGCAGTTCACCGATCGTCTCGCCAAGGCGCGAGGTGAGGATATGCTGATGTTGGCAATCCTTTCCGGATACTGCGAGATTTTTGCCATGGGCAATGGCGGGTTGTTCGTGAGTAACGATGACGGAGAATCTTTTGCCTGGCGGGCCGGACATGAAATGTCCCGGAGCGAGGTCTGTTTCAGGAATGCCGATCCCGTGATGAAGCCTATGTATGAGCGCTCATGGGTGGTTAATCTTCGGGACGATGACATCTGCCTTACTGAGGAACAGCGGCATTTTGTCGAGGGCTACGCGGTGACGTTCCTGGTGCCGCTGTTTGGTTCCGGCAAACTTGAAGCGATCCTGGCCATGGGAAACCCGGTCAATCAGAATGAGCAATATCACTATGAAGATTACGACTTGATGAAAACCTTGGCATGCCAAGCGTCATCGGCACTCAGAAATATCCGTCTTGCCGAAGACTTGGCCCAATCGCGCGAGCTGGAGGTTATGGGGCGGCTCTCGACTTTTATCCTGCACGATTTGAAGAACCTGGTCTATACCCTGTCTCTTACCGTTGACAATGCCCACAGCCACATCACCGATCCCGAATTCCAGGAAGATATGCTTGGGACACTGGCCAATACGGTTAACCGGATGAAAATTCTTATCTCTAAATTGCGTCAGTTGCCGGAGAAACAGCTGCTCACCTGCGAACCGGTCAAGCTGTTGCAACTCGCGGCTGAGGCGGCCGGGATGGTTGCCGATAATGGTGCGATTGCCGTATCAGGGACCGATATCGAGGCTAGCGCCGACCGTGACGAGTTGCTCAAGGTGCTCGTGAATCTGTTGGTCAATGCCTTGGAGGCTACCAATGGCAAGGGGCCCGTTACGGTCGAGGTGGGCCAGGAAGAGGCCCCATTTATCAAGGTCAGAGATCAGGGCTGCGGCATCTCGGAAGAGTTTCTGCGGGGGCAGCTCTTTTTACCGTTCAAGTCGACAAAATCCAAAGGACTTGGTGTTGGTCTCTATCAGTGCAAGCAGATTGTTGAAGCACACGGCGGAAGAATCGACGTGACAAGCGAAGTGGGGGTAGGGTCGGTGTTCACCGTCCTGTTGCCCGGTCCGGCACGGCCCTGAGTCCCTTGTGCCGCGACGGCAGAAGTTGTTTTCCGGTAACGTGCATCCATTCTCTAGGACAGGCGGGCTTCTATGGAAAAGCTATTGATTGTCGATGATAACGAGGACATTCGTCGCCAGCTGCGCTGGGGAATCGGCAACGATTATGCGCTGCTCCTCGCAGCTGATGGCAGGGAGGCCCTCGATATTTTTCGGAAGCAGCAGCCGGGGGTTGTTATGCTCGACCTCGGGCTGCCACCTCACGAGGATAGTTCCGAAGAGGGATTCCGTTGCCTCGAAGAAATGCTGCGCATCGCTCCTGACACCAAAATCATTGTGATTACCGGTAATGAAGGGCGAAGCAATGCCGTCAAGGCCGTGCAGCTGGGAGCCTATGATTTTTACCAGAAACCGATCGATCTGAACGAATTAAAAGTCATCATCAAGCGGGCCTTCCATCTACAGGTTCTGGAGGAGGAAAATCGACGTCTCCAGAGTGCCCTCAATGAATACGACGGAGAGTTTAAAGGGTTCATCGGCGATTGCCCCGAGATGGGAGTTGTTTTCTCGACAATTCGAAAGGTTGCCCCTTCAGATGTTTCGGTGCTGGTCACCGGTGAAAGTGGTACGGGCAAGGAATTGGTCGCACGGGCAATCCATGGCATGAGCTTGCGCAAGAATGGACCATTTGTCCCGATCAATTGTGGGGCAATTCCGGAAAACCTTTTGGAAGCGGAGTTGTTCGGCCATGAGAAGGGCGCTTTTACCGGGGCGCTTAACCGGGTACTCGGCAAGGTTGAGTACGCGCACAAAGGGACGCTATTCCTCGATGAGATCGGTGAACTCTCGTTGCCTCTGCAGGTGAAACTGCTCCGTTTCCTCCAGGAGAAGGTAATTCAGCGAGTCGGGGGGCGAGAAGATATTCCCGTTGACGTTCGTATCGTGGCCGCCAGCAACGTGGATATCAGCCAAGCTATGGAAACGGGGCAGTTTCGGGAGGATCTCTATTATCGGATCGGGGTGGTAACCGTATTGCTGCCGCCGTTGCGAAACCGTGGAGACGATCTAATGCAGCTGGCCAATTACTTTCTCAAGCGGTTTACCGGTGAATTCAAGAAAAAGATCAAGGGGTACAGCCCGACGGCTCGGGAGTATATGGAGGCCTACGGGTGGCCGGGCAACGTCAGGGAGTTGGAGAACAAGGTCCAGCGGGCCGTGTTGATGGCGACTGCGCCGCTGATTGAGCCGGACGATCTCGGCTTTACCGAAAGACCGCTGGGTAACAAGTTGACGGCGTTGGAAAACATGACATTGCGGGAAGCACGCGACCGGGTCGAGCGGGAAATGATCAAGGGGGCAATCGCCAACAACAAGGGGAATATCGCCAAGGCGGCAGAAGAGTTGGCGGTCAGCAGGCCGACATTATACGATCTTATCCGAAAACATGGGATCAACTGTTGATGGAGTAACGTATTTTTTCCTGTCCGTCGGTTGGTTGCGGGACAATCTCCGCGACGGCTTCCTCCAGCGCCTTGACGATACGCGGGTCGTAAAGCATCCCCGTACTTTTCCGGATTTCCTCGAGAGCCTGGAACTCGGTCAGTTTTTCCCGGTAAGGTCGATCTTCGATCATTGCGCAGTAGGCATCGACGACTGCCAGGATGCGAGAGATTATCGGAATATCCTCGCCATGCAATCCGTCCGGATAGCCTTGCCCATCATACCGTTCGTGGTGGTGCAGTATTCCTTGTCTGACCTCTTCCGAGTTTTCGATAATGTTGAGTAACCCTACCGTCGTGTAAGGATGGATCTTCAAGCTGTTCCGTTCCGCGGGAAGCAGCTTCTCCCGCTTTTGGAGAATGCTTTCCTCAAGCAGGACCAGTCCCAGGTCGTACATCATCGAAGCATAAAGCGCCGCTTTCTCCAATCGCTTGTCAAGGTGGAGCAGCCGGACGATTCGGAGGGTAAGTTCCGGCAGCAACGAATCTTTTTTGTGGTATTTCTTTTCGGCGTTGATCAGGCTGTCAAAGGTGGTCATAAACTGGCGGAAATCGTCTTCACGATGCTCGCCGGTATAGAGCTGCTCGATGAAGGAGGCGACCCGTTCGCTCAGCAGGGTTGCCATCTCGAAATCCTGGTTGGTAAACGGCGAAGCGGTGCGTTTGTTGTTGAGGTTCAGGACGCCGATGACTTTGTCGTTGATTTTGAGTGGCAATGAAATGAGCGACTTGTTGTTGTATTGAGAGATACTTTTTCGGCCAAAACGTGGATCGTGTTCGATATCTTCGATGAACAGCGGCTTTCCTTCCAAGGCAACCCAGCCGGCAATCCGGTCGCCCAGCCTGACCCTGGTCTGTTTGATCAGGTAATCGTCAAGCCCTTTGGCGCTTTTGATCATCAGGTCGCCGGTCAACTCGTCGCTGAGCATGATAGAGCAGATGTTCAGGTCCAGCACCTCGGCAATGAATTCCAGGAACATCTCAATAGTTGAATTGATAACCGCATCGACCTTCTGGCGGGTGCTTTTCGGGATGACCAGCGCGACGTTTAGTCCACTGCCGGTGTTTTCGGCCATCAGGTCCCAACGGTGCAGATCGACAACTTTGCGGGCCAGATAGAGCTTTAATTTTTCTTCCGGATGCTCGGCCTGGAACAAGTGGTTGGAACTGAACAGGTAGGGAAGAATTGCTTCCGGCAGCTGACGGGGAAGTTTGATAGTTACCGTGATGTTATGGTTTTCGTGCACGGAGATCGCAATATCGTCATCGCGAATCAGGAAATGGCTCAACCCCTCAATGATGTTCATAAAGAATTGAACGACGCGAATCCGGTCACCGACGATGTCGGAAGCGTTCTCGTCGACATCGACCTTGATTACGATATTCCTGCGGGCGAGCAGGGTCTTGATGCTCTTTGAGTTGAGCACTTCATCCAGCACATCCTTCAGACCGACAACCGTTTTGTTGATAATCATGGTTTCATCTTCGAATCTGAGGAAATCCAGCTGATTTTCAACTATTGTGATGAGCTTGTCCGTTTCTCCGGAAATGATATCGTAGAATTCCTGCTGCTCCTGCCGCGAAAGCTGGTTGGATTGCTGCAGATAGTAGATGGATCCCTTGACTGAATTGAGTGGCGTGCGAAGTTCATGGGAAACGCGTGTTATAAATTCGGTTTTGACAACATCGCTTTCGATCAGTTTGCGGTTGATTCCTTCCAGTTCGGCGGCCTTGAAGCGCAGCTGATTGACCAGCATCGCATTTTCGAGGGCAATGGCTGCCTGGTTGGCGATGATTTTTATGAGGGAAAATTCGTCTTCGCTGAAAGGTGTGCCATCAATTTTGTCGTTAATGTTTATGACACCCAGCAAACGGTTTTTGCTGATGACCGGGCATGAAATAAATGAGCGGGTCTTGTAACGGTTACGGGTCAGGCCGTGGAATCGAGGCTCTTTCTCGATATCTTCGACGAGAACGGGGGTGCGGTTTTGCGCGACAATGCCGGCGATGCCGTCACCCACCTTTGCCCGGTAGCTCTTGAGGAGGGCGAGATCGATACCCCGCGCGGCCAGGATGGTGAGCTCTTCCCGTTCATTGAGCAGCATCAGCGAGCCCTTTTCCGCTGTTGTATAATTGATAGCCAGATCGAGCATCAGGTTGGCGATGGCACCAATATTATCCGTCATCACCAGGGCGTCGGAGATTTCCTGGAGGATGGAAAATTTTCGCTCGAACAGCTGCAGGTTGTCGGGCAGGATAGTCATCGATCCGTTTCCCGGAAAGTGGATTTAATCTGCAAAATACATAGGCGGGCGCTAATGTAGAATAGCAATATAAATGCCATTAATAATAGCTGAGAAAAACCCGCATTTCAACAGGTTTACGTGCGACGGGCCGGGATAAGGGGGTGGAGTGTTGAAAAACTTTACAGGTTTGGCGGGGTGGCTGTCGGAATAATTGACATACTATGGTTTGTTTTTGCGTTCGATTTCCAGATCGAGAGTTTTGAGTTTCTCAATGTTCAATCGTAGCTCTTTGTTTTCGCGCGTTAGAGAGAGGTTCAGCTCCCGCAGTGACTTGAGTTGCCGGCGCAGTTCGCTTGCAGTCTGGATACGGCCGGGAATGGTCGCCACAAATTCTGCAAGTGGTGCCGCTTGTGCCGTCCACGAGCTTGCCGGATATTCCTTTTTCAACCGCTCCAGAGGACGACTCACCCGCTGCATATCCTCGGGATCGAGATCGTCAGGTAAAGAGAGGACGGCCAACCGGAAGAGAGCTTCATCGGTAATTCCCGGCGTTCCTCTGCCGGCGGTGATGCTTTGCAGGATGGCGGTTGCGTGTCTGGTGTCCCCTCTCACCATCAAATCGATTGCCCGGCCGAGTTGCTCCTTCTGGCTGGCGCGCTGTCGATATCCCTCGATCGATTTCTGGAGCGAAGCACAGCCGGAGAGGGTACAGAGCAGCAGGATAGTGCTGAGAAGGCGAAGATTCATCGATTCGTTTTGCGCCGGTTGACCAAATAGTTACTACCCGGCGTTCCTTTCAGGAGTTCTTTGATGTCTGCCGCCGTCTTGGCGATCTCCACTGCTGAAGCATATTCGTTTTGCTGTGAAATTACCACGGCGATTGAGATACTCATGATCGGGAACGTTCGGGCGACGCCATAGCGATCGACACCTTCAATAGCTCCTTTGGCAAGGTCTTCGACAGTGTAATGTTCACGGATGAAATCGTCGAAGCGGGCAATAACCGCTTCACATACCGGGGCTGCCTGTTCAGCTGCTACCACCATAACAAAGTCGTCGCCGCCAACATGGCCGACGAAGGCATCGGCACCGGCAACCTGGCGCACCGTTTCGTAAATCAGTTTGCCGGTTAACTTGATTACTTCGCTGGCTTTGATGTAGCCGTAGTGATCGTTGTATGCCTTGAAGTTGTCCAGGTCCCCGTAACAGACGGCAAACGGTTCACCGGACAACAGTCGCTTGTTGAGGATGCGTTCAATAGCGATATTGCCGGGGAGTCTGGTCAACGGGCTGGCATCGAGGCTCATCCGTTCCAGCTCTTTCAGTTTTTTCCCCATCCGGACAAAATCGTCCGCCAGCGCTCCGATCTCATCTCCTGTCGGAATCTGTGGGTTGTATTCGAAATCGCCTTCAGCGATGCGGTGCATCCCTTTCTTGAGTTTACCGATCGAACGGGAGATGTTGTGGATAAACAACCCGGCGATGGAAAGCGCCAGGAGAAAGCCCGAAAAGGAAAGAATGAGGGTGAGCCTGACCGTGGCGGTTTCCCGCCGGTCGGCATTGGCCAGTTTACGGTTGAGTTGTTTCTGGCTTGCGGCGGCAAGTTTGTCGATCTGCACGATGACTTGATCCGCTTCCCGTTGCGCCGGGATGGTTTTGGATATCCCCGCTTCGAAGGCGCGTGCAACTGCTTTACGGTAAATATCATAGCTGGTTACGACGGCCCGGAAGTTGCCGTCGTTTGAACGTCTTCCCATCTGGTCGAGAATCGCCAGAAATTCATCCTGTCGCTGATGGAACATCTGCTTGAATTCCGGACTGTCGAGGATGACATATTTCCCCGCAAAACGCTCCTGGGAAAGCATTGAATCGCGGAGCCGGTTCGTGGCATCGATGTTGAACAGGTCGGTTCTGGCGATCTCTTTCGCGGTGCTGTTCAGGGAATAAATCCCCATTACCGAAAAAATAAGGGCACTCGTGGTAAGGAACAGCATGGCGGCATAGCTTACCACCAGCTTCTGGATGAGGGTGAACCGTGTGGTTGGGCGCCTGGAATCCATTAAGAAACCTTAAAAAGTCTTGGTTGAATTCTTCCATTCTAGTCCAGCGCCACTGCCAAGTCAACAGACGAGGGGAGAGGCGCCGTTGCCCGTCCTCTTTGCGGTTGCGGGGGGTCGCAGACTGTGTTATATAAGGCACAATTTACTTGTGAGGTGTGGTGACGTGATCGGTCTGGATAGGATCATCGAGAATGCATTGGCGGAAGATATCCATACCGGTGATATTACAACGCTGGCGGTTGTCCCGGACAAGCGGACGGCTCGCGCCCGGCTGATTGCCAAGGAGTTTCTGGTCTTGGCGGGCATCGAGGTGGCAAACCGCGTATTTCAATACCTTGATCCGACGATTGTCTTTCAGGCGATTCACCACGATGGCGAGCGTTGTTCTGCCGGGACGGTGGTCGCCGAACTGGCGGGTGATTCGGCCTCCCTTCTCCAGGGCGAGCGGGTTGCCTTGAATCTTTTGCAGCGAATGTGCGGCACGGCCACCCTGACCGCCCGTTACGTTGAAGCAGTTCAAGGTACCGGTGCCAGAATTGTCGATACCCGGAAAACCACACCGGGGTTGAGGGTTCTTGAGAAATATGCCGTGCGGGTCGGGGGGGGGATCAATCACCGGACCGGGCTTTACGATGGAGTGTTGATCAAGGAGAACCATATTGCCGCTGCCGGTGGAATCGAAGAGGCGGTTAATCGGGCCCGCGCCTACATTCCCCATACCATGAAGATCGAAGTGGAAACTGAATCCCTGGCTGATGTAACCGCAGCGTTGACGGCCGGTGCCGACATCATCATGCTTGACAACATGGATTGCGAGATGATGACCCGGGCTGTCGCCCTTATTGCCGGCAAGGCGCTGGTTGAGGCGTCTGGTGGGGTAAATCTCGACTCGGTTCGTCGAATCGCGGAAACGGGCGTCGACATAATTTCGGTCGGGGCTTTGACCCACTCAGCCCGAGCCATGGACATCTCAATGCTGCTGGAGGCAGAGTGAGCAGGGCGCTTCCCGGCGCTGCCACCGGCTCTGATCGGGAGATCGATCGGCGGATTCTGGAAGTATTTCGCAGTAATGAAGGGGTTGTTTCCGGTGCGAGGTTGAGTCGGCTGCTCGCTATTTCCCGGACAGCCGTCTGGAAGCACATCAATACCCTCAAGTCTCTCGGGTATGTTATCGAAGCGGTGCCATCCCAGGGATATCGCCTCGTCTCCGTCCCCGATCTTCTTACCTCCGCCGAACTGTCCGCCGGCCTCCCGTTGCAGCGCATCGGCACCCGGATTACCTGTCTGCAGGAAGTCGATTCAACGAATCTGGTTGCATACCGGCTGGCCGAGCAGGGAGCCGTTGAAGGAACTATTGTCATCGCGGACCATCAGACGGGTGGCAAGGGGCGCCTCGGCCGACGCTGGGAGTCGCCGGCAGGGGTGAATCTCTATTGCTCCGTGATCCTCAGGCCGCAGATTCTGCCGCTTTACGCGCCGCAACTCACGTTCGTCTCATCGGTGGCGGTGGTCGACGCCATTCTGCGGACCACGAATCTCCAGCCGGTCATCAAATGGCCGAACGACGTGCTCGTCAATGGGCAGAAGGTTGCGGGGCTGCTCAACGAAATGAGCGCGGAAACCGAACGGGTCGATTTCCTGGTGCTCGGCATCGGGGTGAATATCAATATGAATCGCGAGCAATTCCCCGTCGATCTGCGTCATCCGGCGACCTCGCTCGCCATCGAGGCGGGGCGGAAGATCGATCGGCTCCAATTTGCCCGGGTACTGCTCGAATCCCTCGACGCTCTCTATGCCGCGTACCTTGCCGAAGGGTATGAGCCGTTGCGGCGTCGATGGCTTGCCCATAGCGCGGTCATGGGCCGTACCGTTCGGGTCACCAGCGGCGAGAATGTCGTGGTTGGTGTAGTCGAGGGAATCGATGAGCACGGGGGGCTGGTCTTGAGCTGTGCCGGCGGACGGCATGAACGGGTGCTGGCCGGTGATGTAGCAATCTGCAACGAGGGGGAGGCGTGCTCTTAGTAATCGACGTCGGGAACAGCAATATTGTCCTCGGAATCTACGACGGGGAACGGTTGATCAGGGATTGGCGGATATCTACCGATAAGGCGAAGACAACGGATGAATACGCGATTCTGGTCCATGAGCTTTTTCGTATTGCCGGCATAGGTTTCGCCGATATCCACGCGATAATCATCTCGTCGGTGGTCCCGACGCTGACGGGGGTCCTGGAAAAGCTTTCCGTCGGCTATTTCGGCTTCCGGCCTTACGTGATCGGCCCCGGGATCAAGACCGGGATGCCGATTCTCTACGACAATCCGAAGGAGGTAGGGGCAGATCGGATAGTCAATGCCGTGGCAGGCTATGAAAAGTACCATACCTCGCTGATTATTGTCGATTTCGGTACCGCCACTACCTTTGACTATGTGAATCGGAAGGGGGAATATTGCGGCGGGGCGATCGCTCCCGGGTTGATGATTTCCATGGAGGCTCTTTTCCAGAAGGCGAGCAAACTGCCACGGGTCGAGATTGTCTGTCCGCCGGCGGTCATCGCTAAAAATACGGTAAACTCCATGCAGGCGGGTATATTTTACGGGTATGTCGGATTGGTCGACGAAATCGTCAACCGGATGCGCAAAGAGAGCAAGGATACGCCCCGGGTTATTGCGACCGGCGGCTTGGCAAGCCTGATTACCCCTGAATCGAAAACCATCGAGGCCATAGAAGAATATCTTACATTGGAGGGACTGCGGATACTGTACCATCGCAACAAGGATCATTAAAGCTTTAAGGCAGCGGGAATCGAGGTCAAAGTTGACCGAAACCTTATTCATCGGGAGGATGTATGGGCAAGTATGATACCGCAAAGCTGAGAAACCTCGGAATTGTCGCTCACGGCGGCGCAGGCAAGACATCGCTTACTGAAGCCATCCTGTACACTGCGGGGATGACCGATCGACAGGGACGGGTCGACGACGGGACATCTACCATGGATTTCGAACCCGAGGAGATCAAGCGGAAGATTACGATCTCATCATCTCTCAATCACTGCGAATGGAACGGTTTCTCGCTGCATATCGCCGATACGCCGGGCTACGGCAACTTCATCGCCGATACCCGTGCCTGTATGAGGGCGCTTGGCGGCGCAGTGGTGATCCTGTCGGCGATTTCCGGCGTCAAGGTCCAGACGGAGGAAATCTGGGAATGGGCCAACGAATTCGAGCAGGCGCGAATTGCCTTTGTCAACAAGATGGACCGCGAACATGCCAATTTTCTTCGCGCTATCGACGATATGGAGAAATCCCTTAACGCCCGCGGAGTTGCAGTGCAATTGCCGCTCGGCGCCGCTGAAACGTTCGAAGGGGTTATCGATCTGGTCAAGATGAAGGCCTACCGGTACGACAATGAGGGCAACGGAAAATTTACCGAAGAGGCAATCCCCGCCGAGTATCAGGATGAGGCCCAGCGTCTCCGGGAGATATTGGTTGAAACGGTGGCCGAAGCATACGATGCCTTGACGGAGAAATATCTCGAGACCGGCGAACTGACGGAAGAGGAAATTCTCGACGGGCTGCGAATTGGCACCCTGCGCAAGACTTTTACCCCGGTTTTCTGCGGTTCTGCCGTATTGAACATCGGCGTCGCCCATCTTCTCGAATATATCTGTCATTGCCTTCCCTCGCCGCTAGATCGCGGCAATGCCATTGGCACCAACCCGAAGAGCGGCGAGCTCGAGGAGCGTCGTCCCGACGAAAGCGAACCATTTGCTGCCTTGGTCTTTAAAACCACTTCTGATCCCTATACCGGCAAGATCACGATATTCCGGATCTATTCAGGGGTGCTCAATGCCGATTCAACGGTCTACAATCCGGTCCGCGACTGCGAGGAGCGCATCGGCCAGATTTTCGAACTGGAAGGGAAGAAGCAGAAACCGATCAAACAGGCGGTAACCGGTGACATTGTCGCCGTCGCCAAATTGAAGGAAACGATGACCGGCGATACGCTTTGCGACAAAGATCGCCCTATCGTCTTTGAACCTGCCAAACCCCTTGAGCCGGTCATCTCCTATGCGATCCAACCGAAAACCAAGAACGATGAAGACAAGATTCATGGCGCCTTGCAAAGGCTCATGGAGGAAGACCAGACCCTGCAATGTCGCCGCGACGACAAGACCCATGAGTTGATTCTTTCCGGGATGGGTCAGGTACATCTTGAAGTTACAATCGAAAAGTTAAAGCGGAAGTTTAACGTTGACGTAGAGATGAAGACGCCTAAAGTTCCCTATCTGGAAACGTTCAAGGCGCAAATCAAGGCGCAGGGAAAATACAAGAAACAGTCCGGCGGCCGTGGGCAATACGGCGATTGCTGGGTGGAGTTTAGCCCCTTGGCGCGTGGCGAAGGATTCCACTTCGAAGACAAGATTGTCGGCGGGGTCATCCCGCGTCAATATATTCCGGCCGTGGAAAAAGGTATTTTCGAGGCGGCGCAGGATGGTTTCCTGGCCGGTTATCCGGTCGTCGACTTCAAGGCGGCGGTCTACGACGGCTCGTTCCATACCGTCGATTCGTCGGAAATGGCATTCAAGGTCGCCGGTTCGCTCGCTTTCAAGAAGGCAATGGAATCTGCCAAGGTCGTGCTGCTTGAGCCGATTATGACCATGAAGATTACCGTCCCTGAAGAAACGATGGGCGATGTCATCGGTGATCTCAACTCCCGGCGGGGCAAGGTAGTGGGGGTCGAACCGAAAGCCAATTCACAGATTATCCGTTCGGTGGTGCCGATGGCCGAGGTGTTGAGCTATGCCAACGATCTTAAGTCGATGACCAGTGACCGTGGTCTCTTTACCATGGAATTTTCCCATTATGAAGAAGTTCCGAGCCATCTGGCACAGAAGGTGATTGCCGAGGCTCCCAAGACCGAAAGCAAGAATAACCACTGATTGTGGCATTGGGGGAGGACAGGATTCAATGAACAGAGATTTTGATCAGGAGCCGGACGACAGTACGGCCAGCAAGGGAGGAAGCAACACCAGGGTGCTGCTCTTGGTGTTGTTGCTTCTTGTTGCGGTTTTCGGCTACCTCTATTACTTCACCGGGCTGATCCGGCCGCGGGCCGAAGCGCCACAGCCTCAGCCGGCGGCGACTACGCAAGTGAAGCAGCCGATTCCGCCGCGCCCGGGGGCAGAACCGGCCCCTGCCGCGACAGAAGCCGGCAAACAGGCCGAGACAACCGCCGAGAAGAAAACTGAGGGTAAGCCAGCCACTGTCAAGGCGGAGCAGGCGCCTGCCATGCCGGTTAAGAGCCAGCAGGCAAAGGCTTCGCCTGTCAAGCCGGAGGCTTTGCGACCGGCCAAACCGGAAGCTCCGAAAGCCGGATCCGGCAAGCCGGAAGCTCCGAAGACCGGAAAGATAGAAGCACCAAAGGCTGCCAAGCCGGAAAGCTCGGCGAAACAAGTGACGCCCAAACAGGCTGTCGCCGTAAAACACCAGCCCGCGGTAAAGCCTGAGGCGAAAGCGACGAAAGAGTCTCCTGCCGCCAAAGCCAAATTGGCCAAGGAGAAGACTGCCAAGGCGACCTCAGCCAAGGAGGAGGCGGTTAAAAAGCCGTCCCAGTCTCGCAAGCCTGAAGAGCACGGTGAATATACGCTAAAAATCGGCGATTATGTTGTCCCTTCGGCAATGGATAAGGTGAAGGGCAAGCTGCAAGCCGCCGGGTTGTCACCGGTTGTCAAACAGGGGCCGAAGGTTAAGGAGCCGATGATTCGCTTGTATTTCGGCGAATATGCCGATCAGGAAAGTGCACGAAAAGAGTTGGCCAAGCTTCACGATGCCACGGCAGAGGCCTTTATGTTGAATGAGGGTGGCACGTACCGCGTCTATGCCGGTTCGTATTTTCTGCATGAACGTGCCCTCAAGGAACGTGATCGCCTGGCGGGCCAGGGGGTCACGGTGACCTTGAAAAATGCCTCGGTTCCGGTACCGACTTTACTGTTGACGGCCGGTTCGTTCAGCACACGAACCGAAGCGCTGAAGGCGGTTGGCAGACTTAAAAAGCAGGGACTGGCGGCGTCAGTCATCGAAAAAGCGCCCTAGAGGATAATCGTCCTGTGCCTCGATCTGCTTGAACTGGTTGCCGATCCGGGGTGGGGGGGGGATAGACACTGAAAGTTACGTTCAAATTGTCTGCTACCGCCGCTGCGCTCTTGAAGAGGGAGACACCCTCGGAAGATAAGTTGCGAGTTATTCAGAATGACCTCCATCTCGCTCCCGAGGAACGCGTGACAGTGCTGTTTCTGCTTGCCGGCGATTCCGACCCGGTTATCCATACAAAAGCCCGGGCGGCATTTCGAAATCTGCCGGACGAAATCCTGGATGCGGTGCTGCAGTGCCATGAAGCACATCCAAAGCTGCTGAACGCCTTGGCGCGGCTTCATTTTGGCAACGTGCAACTGGCATCGCGAATAGCCGGGCATCCCCATTGCGATGACGAGACCCTTGCTTTTCTTGCAACGAAAGGGATTGTTGCCGAGCGCCATCAGCGGGGAGCGGGGAATCAGTCGGATGAACCGGCGACTGAAGGAGCCGAAGGGGAAGACGATATACCGGTCGACGAGGAGAGTGAGGAGTTTAAAAGCAAATACCAGTTGTCGCAAATCATGGGGGTTGCTGAAAAAATCAAGTTTGCCCAGACCGGTGACAAAGAATGGCGAATGATTCTGATCAAGGATGCCAATAAGCTCGTATCCGGTACGGTGGTCAAGAACCCACGTATTACCGAGGCCGAAGTATTGGCAATCCTCAAGTCTTCCATTCAGAATGACGAGATTTTGCGGATAATTTGCGCCAACAAGGAATGGGTAAAGAATTATCAGATCCGCAAAGCCCTGGTGGAAAACGTCAAGACTCCGCTCCCTATGGCACTGCGGTTTCTCATGACTCTTAACGAAAAGGATCTCGCTTCGCTGGCAAAGAGCAAGAATGTTCAGTCGGTGCTGTCAACTCAGGCGCGGAAAATCCTGCTGAACAAGAAAAAGGACCGATAGGAGGCCAAAATGGCCCTGTTCAATGGAACCAAACGTGAAATCAATGCCAAGATAGTATATTTTGGGCCCCCTGCAGCCGGGAAAGCGGCAACCATCCAGTTTGTCCACCGTAAATTGAAAGGGGAGATCCGCAGCCCTATCAAGGCGATGGGGGGGCAGAAGGACCGGATGCTCTTTTTTGATTTTATGCCGCCCGAGCTCGGCGAAGTGAATGGCTTCCGGATCCGGTTCCATCTCTATACCGTTCAGGGGGATGTTTCCAGTGCTTCAACCTGGAAGACGATACTTAAAGGGACCGACGGGATTGTTTTCGTTGCCGATGCTTCCCGAGGCGGTGGCAGCACCAATGGTGAGTATCTGCAGCGGCTTCGGGAGTATTTGTCTGCCTATGGCCAGGAGCTTGCGGCGATCCCTTATATGGTCCAGTGCAACAAGAGCGACTTGGCCGATGCCGCTTCGCCGGATGCTATCCTGCAGGAACTCGGGCTTACCGGTTGTCCGGCCGTCGCGTCGTCGGTGGTGACCGGCGAAGGGATATTGCAGGTCCTCTCATCGGTGCTTAAACAGGTTATCGGCACCCTGCGTGAGTCGCCGCCGGCTGCCGGGGAGCTGCGCTCGACCTTGACGGCCAGTGAACCTTCGGCGGGAGGGGGGGGGGCAGAGGTGGCGGCGCCGACAGTGATGGCAGATATCGTTCCTCCCATGGTGTCGCCGGAATCTGTCGAGTTAACAGTGGGCGGGCCGGTCCTCGAAGAAAACCGCGAGCCGGAACTGGAACTTTTTGGCGAGCCGGTGGTGATTGCCGACGGTTGTGTAGAGATTCCACTTAAGGTTATGTACGGTGACCGGACTAAACTGTTTCGGTTGACCGTCTCGCTGAACGAAGTTCTTCCCGGCGAAGGTCAACGTTAAGCGCGCGGCGTGATGGTAAAGAGGAGGGACGGCTGCTGCTGGTGAGTACTTATGGATTTTGACCTTGAGATGATCGCGCGGTTGTTGCTGGCATCACTGCTTGGTGGATTGATCGGCCTGGAGCGGGAAGTCCACGGCCGCCCGGCGGGCTTCAGGACGCATCTGCTTGTCTCTCTGGGGTCATGCCTGTTCGCCATTGCCTCAATAGAGTTTTATCGGCGGTATGGTAACTTCACCGGGCATGGGCCTGTCGGAGTTGATGCTGCGCGGGTGGCGGCTCAGGTGGTCCCGGGGATCGGTTTTCTTGGCGCCGGGGCAATCATCAGGGAAGGGGCTTCCGTGCGTGGATTGACCACCGCCGCGTGCCTCTGGATTGCTGCGGCGGTAGGCCTGGCCTGCGGTTCCGGGATGTACATCATTTCCTGCGTCGTTACGGCGATATCGCTTACGGCGCTGTTGCTGTTGAAAAAGGTAGAAGGGGCGTTGGCCCGGGATCATTACAGCATTCTGGTTGTTATGAGTGATGATCTGACCGGGCAATTGGAACAGATTCAACGGTTGCTCGACGAGTGCAAGCTGCAACGCCTGGGGGTCAACATCGAGAAGGATATTGAAAACAGTCGGTTACGATTCGAGTTCGAGGTGAAATTGACGTCTCGCGAGGTCGTCTGCGCCGTCGTCGATCAGGTGGGAGCACTCTCTGGTGTTCGAAAAGTAAGTTTTTCCTAGCTCTCGAAGTGCCGCCGTCAGCCGGGGAATGTCGGATCTTTGCTCTTGGAAATACGGGGGATAAACATCGGTACCCGGCGCCGATAATTCCGGTAGGTATCGCCAAATTTCCTTCCCAGCCTCTGTTCCTCAATAATTGCTCCCACAACGAAATAACAACACGAGAACACGGTCAGGAGCAGCCATTTTACCGTCATGACCGGGGTTACGATCAGGAATGCGGCGCTCAACGAGTAAAGCGGATGGCGGACGAGGCCGTAACAGCCGGTTGTGCATAATTCGCCTGTTTCTGCCGCTTGCAGCCCCAACAATGCCGCCAGGCCGGTTTGCGCCGCACAGCGGTACAGCAGCAGAAGAAGGATCAACTGGAGAGCAGTGCAGACCAGGCTCCACGCTCCAGGAACAATGTACAGTACCGGTGGCAAGGGATAGGCGGCCATTACCCAGGCAAAGATGACCAGCGAGAGTAGATTGTACGACAGACGATAGAATCGTTGCAGTGCTGCCGGCAAGTAACGGCTCCCGGCCTTTTTGCAGAAATCGCTCGCCAAGAGCGAGTGGATAAGGGCAAAGGCGATAAAGCGCAGGGAAAAGGTGGTGGCGCCGTTCAACGGACCTCCTTCCGTGACAGGTGTTCGCCGGAGCGATAAAGTAGCCGGAATTGCGGGAAACTATACTCTTGTATACACAAAGATGCCATGCTAAGATTTGTCACCTTTTTGAACTTGCGGAGGAGGACAGATGGCAATTATCACGATTTCCAGAGAAATGGGTACCGGTGCCTTCCAGATTGCTCGTGAGGTCGCCAAACGGCTAAAATATACCTTGGTCGATGGCAGCAAGATTGCCGAACTTGCCCCGCAGTATGGCCTTGATGGCGAAAATCTCAAGCGTGTCGATGAAAAGCCACCTGTGTACATAACTGCCGAAGACCGTCTTCATGCCGCTCATCTGAATACCATCGAAATCATTCTGCTTGAATTTGCCCGAAAAGGGAACGTTATAATCTATGGCCGCGGCGCACAGGACCTGCTCGTCGGTTTGAAAAGCATCCTGAGAATCCGGTTCATTGCCCCCTTCGAGGATCGGGTAGAGAGCTTCTCCGAACGTGAGTGGCTGGACCCCGATCTGTCCCGGGAACTGATCAGAAAGAGCGACCATCAACGTGGCGGATTCATCCATTTCTACTTCAACCGCGATTGGGCGGATCCTCTTGGCTATGACATGGTTTTCAATACGTCAAACATGTCCCAGAGCGCAGCCATCGAAAGTATTGTTGCCGCCGCCAAGGATCCACGGTTGAAAAATGACGAGGTGCAGGCCCGGGCGCTCATCGACGATATGATTCTTTGCAAGCGCATCGAAACGGAACTCCTGAAAAAGCAGACGATCGAGAACCTTCATTTCAAGATTACCGTTGCAGGAGAAGTTGTTACTTTGTCAGGCCATGTTCATTCCGAAGCGGAGAAAAGGGAAGCACTCAATGTCGTTGCGAATTTGCAGGGGGTTGCGCGAGTCGATGACGATCTCCAGGTTGTCAATTACAAACCGTATAAGGAGTAGAGTAGACAACCATTCTGCTGGCACTAAAAAAGGACCCTCAATTTTGGGTCCTTTTTTAGTGCCTTACTGAACAGTTTTGTCATTGGGACGGACTAAGCGGAGGTTGAGGCGGCGAATCTGTCGGTTGATTTCTCCCAGTTTCTGTTCATAGCACTGGAGAAAATAGTTTCGCCGCTCGCTATCGTGGAAGGTTATGCCTTCGCGCAGCATGGCGATACGCAAGATAGCGACTTCCTTCATGATTTCGAGGACTTCCTTGGCTTCAGCCATGGCATTATCCTCCGCCTCCGACCGATAGCGGTGGTTGAATGCGCGAAGTTGCGCGTTTTCTGAGCTGTTCCACCACGTCATTCTTCACTGCAAGTTTACCCCGGCCGGTCCCGATCTCAAGGTCATCTTCAAAACCGTGGAAATCTGAGCCGCCACTTCTCAGCAAACCGAGATCGGTCGCCAAGCGTTCCAGCTCAAGCGAGTCCTCGGCTGTACTCTTATTGTTGTAGACTTCCAGCCCATCCAGCCCATGCGCGGCCAATTCCCCGATTACGCGGTGCAATTCTTGGCGGCTTTCGCTGATAGTCGCCGGATGGGCGAGAACTGCTACACCGCCAACTCGCCTGATTTCATCGATAGCTTCGATTGCGGCAAAATATTTTTTGGGGACATTGCACGGGATTAAATAGCGGCGAAAGGCATCCTCCATATCCCGGGCGTAGCCGTGTTTGATGAGGATACGGCCGATGTGCGGCCGGCCGATGCTCCCTTCGGCCAGTTGAAGCACATCAGCGTAAGCGAGCGGGGCTTTCCGTTCTCTGGCTAGGCGTCGATTGACCCTGTCAGTGATTGCTTTGCCGCGGTCATCGCGCATTGTGCGGAAATCACTGAGCTTTTTACGCAGTTGTGGATCATGGTGGTCCAGGTAATAACCCAAGATGTGGATATCCCGGTACGGGCCATATTCGGTCGATAGTTCGACTGCCGGAATTACCTCGATTTCACGGTCGAGAGCCGCTTCAAGCGCTTCGTCGACGCCGTCGACAGTGTCGTGGTCAGCAATGGCAATGGCCGCCAGTTTGAGTTCGTCGGCCATCTGTATCAGACGTGCAGGGGGGTGTACTCCGTCGGAATAGTTTGAATGTACGTGGAGGTCGACAAAGTGGCGCATCGGTTGAGCCCCTTGGAATAATCCGCTGCAAAGCGGCAATATTTTCTGGCTGCACGGTCTTGCCCATTACTAAAACACGGTTCCATTTTCTTTGCAAGCAAAACTCATCAAGGAGATAGCGGTTGCCTTACTGATCATGTTCCGGTAGAATGAAGTCGCTCCGCACGCTTGATAGTGCATTCATGATACTTTGTTCCAAGGAGTAATACATGGCAAGGAAGAACGGTATCGCCTTGGCCGTTGTTGCGATGGCGATCTACCTGATTGGCGGGATACTAACTTTTACGGCGCTTTATCTCATTGTGTTCACCAGTGGCCGTGATGTGTGGGGGTGGGGAGATGGTCGCAGTATCGGTTACCTTTTCCTCTGCGTCGGCCTGTCGCTATCGGTCATGGGGGTCCTGTTTATGCGTGTTTTCAGGAACCGGGGCCTTGCATGAAAGAGAGCGACATCAGGCAGGTGATGTCGCTCCTCGCGTCGGCGGTCAAACAGTGGGATTCACCAGCGGTAACCATCGTCGCCCAGCGGGAGGGGAATCCATTCAAGGTGCTTGTTTCCTGTCTCCTTTCGCTCCGGACTCAGGACAGAACAACCGGCCCTGCCTCTGAGCGTCTGTTCTCCCTGGCCGATACTCCTGAAAAAATGCTGCATCTGTCCGAACAGGAGATCGAGCAGGCTATTTACCCGGTCGGGTTTTACCGGAACAAGGCGGTCCAGATTCTCGATATTTGCCGGCTTCTCCAGAGCAAGTATCAGGGACGGGTTCCTGACGAGCTCGATGAATTGCTGACTTTTCGGGGCGTTGGCCGCAAAACCGCAAATCTGGTGGTGACACTTGGCTTTGGCAAGCCCGGGATTTGTGTCGATACCCATGTTCATCGCATCAGCAATCGTTGGGGGTATGTCCAGACCAAGACCCCCGAAGAGACCGAGATGGCGCTGCGAGCAAAATTGCCGGCGGAATTCTGGCTGGTCATCAACGATTATCTGGTTACGTTCGGGCAGAACCAGTGTACGCCCATTTCTCCTCGCTGCTCGACTTGTCCGCTCGATGCGTTCTGTGCCAGAGTAGGGGTGGGCAAGTCACGCTAGGGGAAGGCGTATTTTTTGCCGGCTGCTGTTGTACCTCTCTCCAAGAGGTTGTACTATTGATTACCATCCATGCCATGGTTTATCTCATGACTCAGGAGGCGTGTTATGTTGAAGAAAATAGGATTTTTAGGGCTGGGAACCGTTGGCAAGCATATGGCTGCCAATCTGACCAAGGGAAACTACGATCTGACGGTTTACGATTCAGACCCGACGGTCATCGATGATCTGGTCAAACTGGGTGCGAGCAGTGCCGCCAATCCGCGGGAAGTGGCAAAAGGGAAGGATGTGGTTATCTATATCCGGCCTGAGAAAGAACGGTTACGGCCTGACATCTACGGCCCTGACGGAATTTTCGCCGGCATAGACCCCGGGACGATCCTGATCGATATGGGGACCCATTCTCTGGAGAGCACCAAGGAAATGGCTGATGAGGCAGCCAAGCACCGGGTAATGTTTCTCGACGCGCCGGTTTGGGGAACAAAAGAACATGCGGCCAATGGTCTGGTCACCATTCTGGCCGGTGGCGATCCCTCCCTTGTGGGGCGTTGCCGCGAACTGTTCTCCTTTTTCGGGTTGAACATAATTCATGTCGGCGGTATCGGCGATGCGACGCTGATGAAGTTCGTGGTGAATCTTGTCCAGGCCGAGCTGATGGAAGCGCTGGCCGAATCGATCGTCTTCGGAGAGAAACTTGGTTTCAGCGTTGACAAGATTCTTGAAGTGCTTGATTCCGGCGGGGTTGCTTCACCGCTGTTCCATTCGAAAGGCCGGAGCATTGCCCGGGGCGATTTCTCGCGGAACCTGGCACTCAAGTATGTTCATCAGCAGCTCGAACTAGTACTGGAGAAAGCTGAAATGCTCGGTCTGGAGCTGCCCGGGGCCAAGGTCGCCTGCAGCGTCTATCAGCAGGGCGACAAAGACGGCCGTGGCGAAGAGGATTTTTCGGCAGTTGTCAAGGTGCTGCGGAAATAGCAATATACGGCATCATGCGGAACCGGGGAAAGGGGGCGAGGATCACCGCCCCCTTTTTCTTTTGTTGGGCGATTTCCTGGCCGGCGTGGCTACCGGCTTTTGCGAGAGCATTTTTGCACTATCGGCGTCTCTGGTGAGTAGGGCAATGTCCTCGACGTGGGGGGTCTGGGGGAACATGTCGACCGGCTGGATAGCGCTGGTGCGATAACCGAAGCCGGCCAGGATGTCGAGATCCCGGGCTAGTGTCATCGGAGAGCAGGAGACGTAGATGATTCGTTCGGGCGCAGCTGCCGCGACATGCTCGAGCACTTGGCGGTCGCATCCCTTGCGGGGGGGGTTGAGAACCACCAGCTGCGGTTTGATGCCGTCGTCGAGCAGGTCGTCAATCAATTCGGCGGCATCGCCGGCATCGAACGAGCAATTCTCGACGCCGTTAAGCCGGGCGTTGTACTCGGCGTCGGCAACAGCGGCATCGACAACTTCAATCCCGTACACATTGCGACAGGAACCGGCAAGAAAGAGGGAAATACCGCCAATTCCGCAGTAAAGGTCAAAGGCCGTTTCGTTTCCCGTGAGGGCGCTCCACTCTCTGACCTTCTCATAAATTATCCTGGCGCCGCCGCTGTTTACCTGGAAAAACGACCGGGGTGAAATCGAAAAGCTGATATTCCCAAGTTCCTCGATAATAGCGTGGTCCTTGGTCAGGAAGTGATCCTGGCTCCCTAGGATGAGGTTGCCTTCCGAGGCATTAACGTTCTGGGCAACCACAGTTACTTCGGGCACCGCTTGGCGGATAAACTTGGCCAAGTGGTGGATTTCGTTGAAATTGCGCTCCACGGTGACAAGGACGACCATCGCCCGGTTATGTCGCTCAGCAATTCGCACCACCAGGTAACGGAGAAGGCCGGTGCCGGTCCTGGGGCTGAAAATCGGCACCTTGCCCTTGCGGATGCCTTCCTTTACGGCTTTTATAACCTCGTTGATCAGCGGATGGTGGAGAGGACAGTCGCTGATATCCAATACATCATGACTGTTTCGGCGGTAAATGCCGACGATGGGCTCGCGGAATGTGCCGGCCAGGACAAGTTTTGCCGAATTACGGTAGCCCAGCGTCTTGGGTGAGGGGATGACGTCGTGGATAGTGGCACCGCGCAGGGACGTATAGCGGCGGATTTCTCTTTCCACCAGACTTTTCTTCCATGCCACCTGCCGCTGATACTGCCAAAAAATCAGGGGACAACCGTCACAGCGATTGCTCCGGGGGCATGGGGCCGGGGCGAGCCGCTCCGGTGAGCGTTGCACTGTTGTCAGCACCTGGGCGTAAATATCACGGCGGCCGGCAAAGGTTACCCTGGCCCGGACCACTTCACCGGGCAGGGCACCGGACAGTAAAATCTGCCTCGATTCATGGTGGGCAATGCCGAACCCCTCATCGGTCAAATCCCGGACAACCAGTTCCAGGAGGTCGCCTTTCTTGGGCCCTTGCGGAGTGACTGCAGTTGGCTGTATCTGTTTATGCGGTGGCTTTTTCATGCACTCAATAAACAGGAATCATATCCGCTTGTCAACGCTTCATTCCCTGCTGCCGGTGGCAATCGTGAGCTTTCGATTGTCATCCAGCAACAATTTTATTAGGATGGTGCAATCTTGCTGGCAGGGATGGTACGGAACGAGCTTTATGCACGACATTGCGCAAACTTTATCGATATTTGAGCCACTTAAATCGGTCGTGATCTTCGTCAATGTCGTGCTGTTCGTCGTTACGTTGTTGCTGTTCGTTTCATTGCTCTTTCATAAAATCCACGTTGAGCGGCGGGCTCGGCGCCTTGCCCTGCTGAAGGAATGTTATCTGTCCGAACTGACCCGTCGGTTCTATGACACACAGATTCCCGCCCCGCGCCCTACCAACCGGCTTGAATTCGAAGCGTTGGGCGGTGTGCTGGCCACGATGCTGGTCAACGTCTCCGGGGGGATGGCCGAATACGTCAAACGTTCGATCCGGGAAATCGGTATTGATGCCTACTATCGGCGGGCGCTGTCTTCGCGCTCCTGGGTGAAACGCTTTGTGGCGCTGGAGCGACTCGGCTATTTTCGCTTCCCGGAACTGAAAAACGTTTTTACTGCGGTGCTTGAATCGGAACACGACCCGCGCCTTCTTGCCAAGGCGATCTGGGCGCTCAGCCTCATTGCCGAGATCGATGATCTGCCGGTGATCAATCAGGGGTTGCAGAATCCCCATTCACACTCTGCCAAATTCAATGAATTCATTTACAGCAACATCATCAAGGCTTTTCGGGAACGGGAACAGGAACGGCAGCTTGTCGAGCAGTTCGAGCGGTTCGTTGGCGATCCCTCACTACCGGTAATGCTCAAGCGGGATATGATCCAGGCTTGCGGAATTGAGATATTTTATCCCGTTCAGGCGCTGGTTACCGGCTGCTTTCGGCAATTTCACGACGTACCCGAAATGCGGATCGCCTGCATCCGGGCCTTGGAGCGCTTTTCGGCGGTCGATACCGAGTGGTTGCTGCTCGAGTGCCTGGCTGATGATGACTGGCGAGTTCGCGGCGTTGCCGCCCGGAGCGCTCATCTGTATTCCCCCAGGGTTTTGCCGGCACTGACCAAGCTGCTCTACGATCCGAATTATCACGTCCGGATCAATTCGGCCCGCTCACTGACCCGGATGGGAGAAGCGGGACTGAATGTTCTGGTCCGGGAGACACGCAGTGCCGACCGGTTTGTCCGGGACGTTTCCCAATATATGCTGAAAAGGGTCATTTATGCTCCGTGATGCCGCAGTGGTTCTGCTGTTTCTGCAGCCGTTGATCCTGCTCTATTTTCTGGTGCTGAACGGTTTCTATACGCTCTTTACCCTTGTCTCGCTCCGCGATATCAGAAACTATCTGACAACCGTCACCAGTCAGAGCATCGACAACGCCATCAACGGAATGTTTCACCGGCCGCTCTCCATTCTTGTGCCGGCGCACAACGAGGAGAAGACCATTGTCTCCTCGGTGAAGTCGTTGCTGGCGCTACGTTACCCCGAATATGAAGTCATTGTCATTAACGATGGGTCCGCCGACGGGACGCTGGAGCGGTTGATCGACGAATTCCACCTGGTGCGGATCGATAAACCGATCAGCCTCATCCTTGCTCATCAGCCGATTATCGCCAAATACCTTTCGGTAGACTATCCCCAGCTGTTCGTCATCGACAAGAAAAACGGCGGCAAGGCGGATGCGCTCAATGCCGGGATCAATGCCGCCCAGTATCCGCTGTTCTGTTCCATTGACGCCGATTCGGTTTTGGAGAACGACGCCCTGATCCGGGCAGCCCGGCTCTTCGTCGAGGACCGGGAAGTGATTGCCACCGGCGGGATCGTCAGGGTACTCAATGGTTGTGAAGTGGAGGACGGCATCGTCAAGACCGTCCGGGCGCCGGGAAAGTGGCTCGAATGTTTTCAGACTGTCGAGTATACGAAAGGTTTTTTGTCGGGGCGGACCTCTTGGAATTACTTCCATAGTCTGCTGATTATTTCCGGGGCATTCGGCATCTTCCGCAAGGACATGGCGGTGGCGGTGGGCGGGTACCGGAAGAGTGTCGGCGAGGATATGGATCTGGTTGTGCGGCTTCATTGCCACTGCCGGGAACAGCGGATTCCCTACAAGGTGATCTTCGTGCCCGATCCGGTCTGCTGGACCCAGGTGCCGTCCGATCTCCGGTCACTGTTGAAACAGCGGAATCGCTGGCATCGAGGGTTGATTGACAGCCTTTGGCACAGCCGGAAAATGTTTCTCAATCCACGGTTCGGCATGGTTGGCATGTTCGGTTTCCCCTACTTTGTATTTGTCGAGGCGATGGGGCCGGCCGTCGAGCTCCTCGGTTACTTTGGCTTTGTCGTGCTCTTTCTCCTCGGCCAGGTGAATCGCGAGTTCGCACTGTTATTCTTCCTGCTGGCGGTGCTCTGGGGGACTTGGATCAATCTCGGGTCGATCCTGCTCGACAACTTGATATACCGCCGTTACGGGAGCTTGAGCGATATCCTGAAGCTCTGTCTCTTCGGCGTGCTGGAGTTTTTCGGCTATCGGCAGATTATTGTCATCGAGCGCTTGGTTGCGACGATCTTTTTCTGGCGGAAAGGCTGGGGTAAGGCCGCCCGGAAGCGAATCGATCGGGAAGAGGCGGATGCACTTGCCTGATTTGCTCGTTTCGACAATTCGCTGTCTTGAGGAGTGGCGATGACGGATTATCTGCATCTCGGCTTTTCCGCGCTGCAGCGTGGCGACTGCCAGGAAGCACTGAACATCTTCCGCCGGGCTCAGGAAGGTCAACTGAGCGCCCGAAGTTTTGTCGGACTGGGCGAGGCGTGGTATCGGCTCGGCGATCTGCCGACGGCTCGCTGGGCGTTCCATAAAGCACTGGCGCTCGATCCGGCCGAGCGCGATGCCACCCGGTGGGTGGCGAGACTGGATTCCTTGGCCGTCCCTCTTGTCAAGGGCGGTCAGCGCCGCTGCCGGTTTCGGGCCGCTACCGATTTTCTGCAGCTTAACGAGCAGGGGCGGTGGCGACGTTTCTTCGTTAAGGGGATTAACCTCGGGCTCGGTCTTCCCGGCTACTTCCCCGGCGAATACCCGATCGTCGGGGCTACCTACCGTACCTGGTTCAAACAGATGGAAGAGCTGGGGGTCAATTCGCTGCGGATTTATGCCGTGCATCCTCCGTCGTTTTACGAAGCCCTGGCCGACTACAATGAAGGGGGCGGGCGGCTGTTCCTTTTCCAGGGAATCTGGCTCGAACCACCAGAACAGAACGATTTCCGCGGGACGCATTTTTTGGCGTACTTGCGGCGGCAGATTCGCGAAGCTGTCGATGCCGTCTGCGGGGTTGCCGATTTCCCGGAGCGTCCGGGAATGCCCCACGGTGCATATCGCCGAGATGTATCGCCGTACACGGCGGCATTTGTGGTGGGCCGCGAGTGGGAGAGTTGCGCCGTTAAGGCGTTCAATGAATCCCACGGTCGTCGGATCGGCAGCTGGCGGGGCAGTTTCCTGGAGATTGCCGACGGGTCTCCTTTCGAGGTCTGGGCGACGGAGTGTTGCGATTATCTTCAGGACTATGAACAGTCGCGCTTCGGTTGCTGCCATCCGGTAACCATTATCAACTGGCCAACCCTCGACCCGCTGGCGCATCCTTCAGAGTCGACCTATGAACAGGGGCTGCGCTGGCAGGGGATCGAGGTGGACAGCGGCACCTGTAGCGAAAACGAGGATGTTGAAAGCTTCGACCCGGCCAAGATCGTCACCCGGCAGGGGGGCGGTTTTTTCGCCTCCTACCACGTTTATCCCTATTACCCTGACTTCCTGAACAACGACGATCCTACCGACCATCATCCCTACCGAAGCTACCTGCAGCGACTTAAGGATCATCATGGCCGGCAGCCGGTGGTGATTGCCGAGTTCGGGGTGCCAAGCAGTCGCGAACCGACCCATTGGCAGAAGAACGGTTGGCACCACGGCGGCCACAACGATGCAGCCCAGGGCGAGATTAACGGCCGATTGATGACGGATATCCGCGATGTCGGCATGGCGGGGGGGATGCTGTTCAGCTGGTTCGACGAATGGTTCAAGCGAAACTGGGTATTTTACCCATATGAATTGCCTGCTGACCGTAATCCCTGCTGGTTCAACCTGCAGGATGCCGAACAGTGCTACGGCCTGCTGGCAGCCTATCCCGGCTATCCGGGGAAATTGACGAATCTTGCCGGTAATCGCGATGAATGGCGCTCGGCCGAAGTCCTCTACGAACAACCTGCCGGCGGTCCTGCCGTTGCGTTTAACGATGGCAATGATCCGGCACGGACGCTTCGCCGACTGTCGGCCCAACATGACGAGGGATTCTTCTATCTGTTGCTGGAAACGGCCGGACCGATCGATTTCAGGCGGAGCAATTTCCTGCTTGGTCTCGATACCTGCGGTGCGGCGACCGGCGAGACCCGTCTGCCGTGTGGGGTGAACGCCTGGAGCCCGCTCGGCCTGTCGTTCGTTATTCATCTGGCGGGGGAGGGGCAAAGCCGGATTCTCGTCTGTCGCTCCTACGACAAGTATCTCAATGAGGGGACCGGCGCCGTGGCGCCCCGTCGTTCCGATCTCGGTGAGTGGGTGATGATGCAGAACATCACCAACCATCGCCGGATCAGCAAGGATGGCAGTCGATTCTATCCGGCACGGGTATTTTCGATGAGCGGACTACGTTTCGGTTCGCTCGACCCGCGGCGGTCGGACTACGATTCACTGGCAGACTGCCACGTCTCCGGAACGATGATCGAACTGCGGCTCCCTTGGGGGCTGCTCAATATCACCGATCCCAGTTCCCGGCAAGCGCTTTGGATCGACCCGGCGGGTAAAACCCGGACGACGACCGGAATAGCGGTGATTGCCGGCTCATTTTCGCCGTCAGGTAAAGGCTTACAAGCCCGAACAACCGGCCTGGAATCCAATCTGACCGATACGCTGCCGAGCGGTTTCGGTGTTTCGGCTGTCCGGCGCTATCAATGGGCCGGCTGGTCGCATCCACTGTACCATACATATCTGAAGCGAAGTTATGACGTTTATCGGGCGGCCCTCGCCCTGATCGCGGAGTGACCCGGATGAATCTCAATCGCCGCCAGTTTATCGTCTTGAGCGGTGCCGCACTTGCCTCCCTCACTCTGCCGTTTCGCTGCCTTGCCGCGGAGCGGGGCACGGTGCCGGTACTGCTCTACCACGATATTTCTAACCAGCACCGCGATCCCTATACGATTGCTCCGTCACTGTTTGCCGCCCAGCTGGAGTGGCTCCACCAACAGGGATATCGGGTGGTCACGGTCAGCGAAGCCTGTGCCGCACCACAAGATGAAACCGGACGGCTGGCAGTAATCAGCTTCGACGATGGCTATGCTTCGTTCATCAACTATGCGCTGCCGCTCTGCAAGGCATACAGTTTTTCGGCAACCATCGCCGTTATCGGCAATCTGGTCGGGAAATACATGGAGCGGGAAGGGCGTCGGCCGATGCTCAGCTGGGACGAGTACCGCTATCTGTCTGCCGAATGTTCAATAGAGATTGCCTGCCATACGTTTGGCCTCCATTCCATGGCAGCACTTGGCAAGCCGACGGTGTCGGCGCTGGCCGCGGACCTGTTCCGTTTCCAGCAGATCATCGAACACGAACTCGGCAAAAAGGCGTCTGTGTTGGCGTGGCCCTACGGGGTCTACCGCCCGGACTGGGTCGATGTAGCACGACAGGCCGGTTTTACCTATCTCCTGACATCTAATGAAGGCCTGTTGGGGCCGGGAACCGACTGGCTGGCAATTCCGCGACTGGCAATCAATAATAAGCTGGATTTGATTTCTTTTCAGCAATATCTGGGAGAGGATTGATGACGATGAAGGTGATGGCGGGAGTAATTGCGGCGCTGCTGCTGATATCCGGGATCGGCTATGCCGCGTCGCCGGCGGAAATGTTTCGGGCCGGCAATGTCGAGGAGGCGGTGAAGTTTTACCAGTTGGCGATTGCCAGTGCTTCTTCGGCACAGGTAAAAGCGGAATTTCACAAAGAGCTGGCCGATCTTTTTGCCGAAAAAGAGCAGTTTGCCAAGGCAGCTCCCGAATATGTCGCGGCTCTTGCCCTGTACCGTGGCTTCCCCGTCGAACAACGTGTTCAGATGGCGGTGCGTATCTCCTGGGGTGACCGTCTGGACGATGCGATTCGCGAGTTGCGCGCCGTGCTGGCCGACGACCCGACAAATGTCGTTGCCCGGATCGATCTGGCCCGGACATTGTCCTGGAAAGGCGCCCAGGATGATGCTCTCCGCGAAGTGACAATGGCTCTCGCCGCCCAGCCCGAAAATCGGGACGCGCTGCTGGTCAAGGCAAATGCCCTGCGCTGGAAAGGTGACTATGCCGAGGCCATCGCCATCTACCGGCAGCTCCTGGCCGGCGGTGAGAGTTTTGATGCCGAAGTCGGACTTGCCTATGCTTTGCTGCGCAGCGGGCACAAAGGTGAGGCGGTAAAAATCGCCCGGAGTCTGAAGCCTGCCTATCCGTATCAAGAACGGGACCTGAAAGGGTTGCTGGTTGAGATCGACAAGATTACCACCAGTACGGTTGACACACGCTACAGCTATTACAACGATACCGATAACAACCAGCTTAACCGCTATGGGGTTTCCTATAATTTTCACCAGCCGGCCTGGAATCTGGCGGCTGAATATCTGCATGACGATGCCCGGGACGACTACCGTCACCTCAGTGAAAACAGCCTGCTTACTGGCGGCTATCTGAAAGCGACCGACAGAATCAGTGTCGGCGCGGGGGCGGGGATCCATCAGGTCGATGAGGGGACAGGTACGACGCTCTTTTCCTGGCGACTTAATTCCGATTTTGAGATTGGCCGTGGCGTTGCCGGGGTCGGTGTTCACAAAGATCTGTTCAACGATACCGCCGAGCTGCTGGAAAACAAAATTCGCGTTCTGGCGGTTGATGGTTATCTTTCCCAGCGGCTGGCCAACCAGCTCACGCTCTACGGCCGTTATACCTATCGGAGCTTCTCCGATGCGAACCACGCCAACGATATCACGATCGGGCCAACGGTATCACTCTGGGAAAAGAATCCTACCATCCGTGCCGGCTATCGTTTCCGGTATCTCGATTTTGATCGTCAGAGCGGTGATGGCTATTTTGACCCCGAGAATTTCATGTCCCACCAGCTGATCGTTTCCCTTGATTGGACTAAGGATCGTTTCGGCCTCTTCCTGGAACCATACGGGGGCTTCCAATCATTCGACCGCTACGATGACCATACGGACAATCTGTTTGGCGGCATCACCGGCTCTATCAGTTATCGGCTGACCAACCGATTTCGCGGTGAAGTCAACGGCGAATTCGGTAACTACGCCCTCGGTACGGCAACCGGCTTCAAGTATTTTCTGGTCGGCACTCACCTTGCCTATTCCTTCTGATTGTTAGCCGTCCTCTTTCTGCTGGACGGCCCGGTGTGGCGGACTTTCGCGTCCCAAAGCCTGCTTGACTTTTCACCGTTATTCCGGCACTATGCCCCGTTATGAAAAGGGAGACCAGACAGATCAGAATCGGCTCCGTCGCCATCGGCGGGGGGGCTCCGTGTTCGGTGCAGTCGATGTGCAACACCGACACCCGGGATGTGGCGGCGACGGTCGCCCAGATTGGCCGCCTGGCAGCAGCCGGGTGTGAAATCGTCCGCTGCGCCGTCCCCGACATGGCCGCCGCCACTGCGCTTGGCGAGATCAAGCGCCAGAGTTCGATCCCGGTGATTGCCGACATCCATTTTGACTACCGGCTGGCGTTGACGGTGCTGGAGGGGGGGATTGACGGCCTCCGCCTAAACCCCGGCAATATTGGTGAACGCTGGAAAGTCGAAGAGGTGGTGCAAGCCGCCCGCGATCGGCTGGTCCCGATCAGGATCGGCGTCAATGCCGGCTCTCTTGAGAAGGAGCTCCTGGCCAAGTACGGGCATCCGACCGCCGAGGCAATGGTTGCTTCAGCCCTCGGGCATGTCAGGATTCTCGAAGAGCTGGGTTACGACCAGATCAAGATTTCCCTGAAAGCCTCCGACGTCAACAAGACAGTCGAAGCATACCGACTGTTGGCCCGGAAGGTCGATTATCCGCTCCATATCGGCATCACCGAGGCCGGGACGGTCTTTTCCGGGACCATCAAGTCGGCGGTGGGGCTCGGCATCCTCCTTGCCGACGGAATCGGCGATACGATGCGGGTCTCATTGACCGGCGATCCAGTCGACGAGGTGCGGGTTGCCTACGAGATTCTCAAGGCGCTCGGTTTGCGACAGCGAGGAGTCAACTTCGTCTCCTGTCCCACTTGCGGCAGATGCCAGATCGATCTGATCAAGGTAGCCGAAGAAGTTGAACAACGGATTGCTTCCATCGACGCGCCTCTGACCGTGGCGGTAATGGGCTGCGTCGTTAACGGCCCCGGCGAAGCGCGGGAAGCCGATGTCGGGATTGCCGGAGGGCGTGGCGAGGGGCTGCTGTTTCGTCATGGCGAAGTTGTTCGTAAGGTACCGGAACAGGAGATGGCTGATGCTCTGGTCGCCGAAGTGGAGAAGATGGCCAAAGAAAAATCCCTCTAGAGGTTAACTATGCGTTATTCCCAGTATTTCATCCCTACAGTGAAAGAGACCCCCTCTGATGCCGAGGTGATCTCCCATCAACTGATGCTGCGGGCAGGCATGATTCGCAAGCTGGCGGCCGGGATTTACAATTATTTGCCGTTAGGACTTCGCTCGGTCCGTAAAGTGGAAAAGATCGTCCGTGAAGAGATGAACCGAGCCGGTTCCATCGAGCTTCTCATGCCATCGGTGCAACCGGCCGAACTCTGGCAAGAATCGAAGCGCTGGGAACAATACGGCAAGGAGTTGCTCCGTTTCAAGGATCGCAAGGATGCCGAATTCTGCCTTGGCCCAACCCACGAAGAGGTCGTTACCGATATCGTGCGGCGCGAAATCAAGAGTTACCGTCAACTGCCGCTTAGTCTCTACCAGATCCAGACCAAGTTTCGTGACGAGATCCGACCTCGTTTTGGTCTGATGCGCGGCCGTGAGTTCATTATGAAGGATGCCTACTCATTTGACGTGGACGGTGCCGCCGCAGATATCTCCTATGACAAGATGTATCAGGCGTACCGGCGCATTTTTCAACGTTGCGGCCTGAACTTTCGGGCGGTCGAAGCCGATACCGGGTCCATAGGCGGCTCTTCGTCCCACGAATTCATGGTGCTGGCAGATTCGGGGGAGGACGCCATCGTTTCTTGTTCGGCATGCGAGTATGCGGCCAATGTCGAAAAGGCCGAGGCCCGGCCATTGCCGATAGAGCATGCCGAGCCGCGACCATTGGAGAAGATTGAAACGCCGGCGAAGCGGAGTGTCGAAGAAGTCACCGCTTTCCTCGGTATTCCCGCCTCGGCGCTAGTGAAGACGCTGCTGCTGGTGGCTGATGGTGAGCCGGTGGCTGCCTTGGTACGGGGCGACCATGACCTGAACGAGATCAAGCTGAAGCATCTGCTTGGTTGTGAAGAGCTGATGATGGCAGATGAGTCTCTCGTACAGCGGGTCACCGGTGCACCGGTCGGTTTTGCCGGACCGGTCGGCTTGTCGATCAGGATCGTTGCCGACCTGGCGTTGCAGGGGATGAAGAACTTTACCGCCGGGGCGAATGTCGCTGACATGCACCTCAAGAACGTCAACCCCGGGCGCGATTTCACTCCCACTACCTTTGCCGATATCCGGAATGTTGTCCACGGAGACCAGTGCCCCCGTTGCGCAGCCGGTCATCTGGAGGTGTGGCGGGGGATTGAAGTCGGTCATGTCTTCAAACTCGGCACCAAGTATTCCGATGCGCTCAAAGCTACTTACCTGGATAGTGACGGGAAGGAGCGAGTCGTTTTCATGGGCTGTTACGGAATCGGGATCGGTCGGACGGTTGCCGCCTGCGTCGAGCAGAATTACGACGAGAACGGTATCATCTTCCCGATTCCCATCGCACCGTTCCATTGCGTCGTGTCGGCCGTGAACGCCAAGGATGCCGAGGTGATGGCGGCGGCGGAAGAGCTCTACCGAACCCTCACGGAAATGGGCGTCGAAGTGTTGTTCGATGACCGGGACGAACGGCCGGGAATCAAGTTCAAGGATGCCGACCTGATCGGTATTCCACTCCGATTGGTTGTCGGTGCGAAAAACCTTGCCGAAGGAAAAGTGGAGCTGAAGGTCCGCAAAGGGGGCGAGGTGCAGTTGGTGCCGTTTGCCGACGCCGCGGCACGGATACAGACGCTCGTTAAAGAAGCACTTTCCTGTTAATGCTGCCACTGGAGATTTGCCGACCATGACCAGAGATGATGCCAGACAAAAAATAATCTTTGCCCTCGATACCAGCGATTTTGCCCATGTGCAGTATTGGGCGGAGACCCTGGCCGGCCGGGTGGGGATGTTTAAGATCGGTAAGCAGTTGTACACTGCCTGCGGGCCGGCTGCGGTCCGGATGATTCAGAAGTTTGGTGGTGAAGTTTTTCTCGATCTGAAATTTCATGACATCCCGAATACGGTGGCCATGGCATCACTTGAAGCGGCCCGGCTCGGAGTAAAGCTTTTCAACCTCCACGCGCTCGGCGGCTATGAAATGATGGCGCGCACCGTCGATGCGCTGGACAATGAATTCAAAGGGGCGGAGCGAGCCAAGGTGTTGGCTGTGACCATTCTCACTTCATCCAGTGACGAAACCCTTCGCCAGGTCGGCATTGACAAACCGGTGGCGGAAATGGTTGTCAGACTTGCCGAGTTGGCACAACGGGCCGGCATTGACGGCGTCGTTGCCTCACCTCAGGAAATCCCCCTGATTCGCCGGGCCTGCGGTGATGATTTTCTGATTGTTACCCCGGGAGTCCGCCCGGGGTTTGCCGCCCTCAACGACCAGAAACGGGTCATGACACCGGCAGAGGCGGTAAGGGCCGGTGGTGACTACTTGGTAATCGGTCGGCCGATTGGCGATGCTCCCGATCCGGCAGCAGCAGCCGAAATGATCCTGGAAGAAATTATTGCCGGTTAAGGCGGATTGATGAGCGAGGCTGCCTGATGAAAGACGAGTTGCTTTACGGAATCAATGCTGTCAGCGAAGCCCTTCGTGGAAAACGGAGGGCTTTCGAACTTTTTCTGGCCCGTGATGGTCATGACCGGCGGTTGGAGAAACTTCTTACCGACGCGGCGGCGAAGGAGATCGCGGTCCATCGCCGCAACAAGGCCGACCTCACCCGGCTCTGTGGCACCGAACATCATCAGGGGGTGGCGCTGCGGTTGGAAGGATTCCCTTACGTTGACCTTGATCAGTTTCTGGCCGATCAACGTTGCGCGGAGGACGACTCGCTCGTGCTTGCGTTGGACTGTATTCAGGACCCGCATAACCTTGGCGCGTTGATCCGTAGTGCGGCCTGTGCCGGAGCCACTGGCGTTCTGATCCCCAAAGATCGCGCTGCCCGGGTGACGGCGACGGTTGAACGGAGTGCTGCCGGGGCGACGGAGACGATTCCGATTGTTCAGGTGACCAACCTTGCCCAGACCCTTACCGAGTTGAAAGGAGAGGGGTTCTGGATTTACGGAACGGCCGACACTGCCGCTGCGTCACTGTATGAGCAGCGCTTTTCGGGCAAAGTCGTCGTAGTTATCGGGGCCGAAGGGGAGGGGATGCGGCCTTTGGTGCGTAAACAGTGCGATTTTCTCGTTTCGATTCCTCTACGGGGTGGGGTCAATTCCCTGAATGCGTCAGTAGCTGGCGGGGTAGTCCTTTTTGAAATTCTTCGACAACGGTTGATGGCTGCTGTGGGGAAATAGCCTGGCTGGCCAGCGAGGATAAAAAAAGGGGTTCGTGGCTGGTGCCGTGAACCCCTTGGTGTCAAGATGGTGCCGGAGGTCGGAGTCGAACCGACATGCCCTTGCGGGCGCCGGATTTTGAGTCCGGTGCGTCTACCAATTTCACCACTCCGGCGAAAAGCTCACGAAGTATAGCTAATGAAAAGTGAAGCGTCAAGAGTGAAATGGTCAGCATAATTTTCTGAAAAAGATATTGACAGCGTCTGCACCATTTGCTATAAGTCAAATCTCTTTGAAATGGGGCTGTAGCTCAGTTGGGAGAGCGCTTGAATGGCATTCAAGAGGTCGTCAGTTCGATCCTGATCAGCTCCACCAAGTATCAAAAGGGTTAGCGGAAACGCTAACCCTTTTTTCGTTCGAACGGTTTTCCCTTGTAGGCAATTTCTGCTGACAGTTTGCGCGGTAAGATATCTATTAGCCCTTGAACTAAATGGGGGCATTAAGTATACTTGACCGGTTTTAAGTGACGATTGAGGAGGCTTGGACCTATGGCAGATATTATTGGAGATTGGAAGCGGAGCCATTATTGCGGTGATCTGACAGCCGACGATGCCGGTAAGACTGTTACCCTGATGGGGTGGGTGATGCGACGCCGTGACCATGGCGGGCTGATTTTTGTCGATCTGCGCGATCGTGAGGGGATTGCCCAGGTCGTCTTTGACCCGGCAAGGAATGTCGAGGCGCATGGGAAGGCCGAGTCAATCCGGAACGAATATGTCGTTGCGGTTACCGGTGAGGTGATTCGCCGCCCCGAGGGCACGATTAATCCGAACATGAAGACCGGCGAAGTCGAGATTCTTGTCACGGATTGCAAGCTTCTCAATCGTTCGAAAGCACTGCCGTTTACCCTTGACGATTACGTCGATGTAGCGGAAAACCTGCGGCTGAAATATCGCTATCTCGACCTTCGCCGTCCCGCATTACAGGAAAATCTCATATTGCGGTCGAAGGTTGCCCAGCTAACTCGCCAGTATTTGACAGAACAGGGCTTCCTTGAGATTGAAACGCCTTTCTTGACCAAATCGACTCCAGAAGGTGCTCGCGATTTTCTTGTCCCCTCCCGTATTAACCAGGGCAGCTTTTATGCTTTACCCCAGTCTCCGCAAATCTTTAAGCAGATCCTGATGGTTTCCGGCTTCGATCGTTACTTCCAGGTGGTTCGTTGTTTCCGTGACGAGGATCTGCGGGCTGACCGCCAGCCGGAATTCACCCAGATCGATTGCGAGATGTCTTTTATCGACCGCGAAGACATTATTTGTGTGATGGAAGGGCTGATCGCCAGGATTTTCAAGAAGGCGAAGGGGGTAGACGTAACCCTGCCAATGCCGCGTATGACCTATGCCGAGGCTATTAGACGGTATGGGGTGGATAATCCCGATGTCCGGTTTGGGCTTGAATTGGTTGAACTGACCGAAACGGTAAAAAATGCCGGCTTCAAGGTCTTTGCGGACGTGGCCGCTTCCGGCGGTATCGTCAAGGGCCTGAATGCCAAGGGCTGTGCCCGTTTCTCCCGGAAGGAGATCGACGACCTTACGGAGTTTGCGAAAATCTACGGAGCCAAGGGCCTTGCTTACGTAAAGGTCGAGCAGGGCGAGTGGCATTCGCCGATCGCCAAGTTTTTCACTGCCGACGAGATAACCGCCATGAATACCGCGTTCGCCGCCGAAGAGGGGGACCTGCTCCTCTTTGTTGCCGACAAGCCCAAGGTGGTCAATGATTCACTCGGCAAACTCAGGAATCATTTGGCCCAATTGCTTGGACTCGTCGATAAGAACGAATTTAAATTTGTCTGGATTACCGATTTCCCTTTGCTGGAATGGGACGAAGAAGAAAAGCGCTGGGCGGCCGTCCACCATCCGTTCACGGCGCCGATGGATGAAGATTTGGAAAAGGTGGAATCAGATCCCGGCAGCTGCCGGGCAAAAGCTTACGATCTTGTTCTGAACGGTAATGAGATCGGCGGCGGCAGTATCAGGATTCATCAACAACAGATTCAAGCCCTGATGTTCAAGATGCTCGGCTTTACCGAAGAAGCAGCCCGGGCAAAATTTGGCTTCCTGCTTGATGCTCTGGAATATGGAACTCCTCCGCACGGTGGTATCGCCTTCGGGATGGATCGACTTATCATGTTGTTGACCGGCAGTGATTCGATCCGTGATGTCATCGCCTTCCCGAAAACGCAAAAAGGTACATGTCTTATGTCTGAAGCCCCTTCGATTGTTGACCAGAAACAGTTGCGGGAATTGGCGTTGAAAGTCACCGTTAAACAGTAATTCATGATGTGGTCAAGGGCTGGCGTAACAGCATGCATAGTCATGGCAGTGCTGGCTGCCTGTTCGAAAAACCTGCCAGTCTATCGGATTGATGCGCTGACGCGCCTCTATGCGGTACGGTCTCTTGGCGGCGAACAGCGACTGCCGGATGAGTTTGCCAGCATAGAGAATGCGCTGACAGATGGTGATAGATACCTGCAACTGGAAGATGTTGAGATGGCCGATCGCTATTACTTGTTGGCGCTACGCAAGGCTACACTTCTTGAGCAGACCATCAGGGATGAACAGCGCCGCGAACAACAGGCCAAGCAACTTCAAGAAGCACGTCAGCATGAGCTTGAGCGTCAGCAGGCCATTGAGGCGCTTCAGCGCAAGCTGGATGAGGAACGCATCAAGGCTGAACGTGAAGAGCGAAAACGGCAGGAGCGCATAGCTGCGACCCGCGATCGCGAGCGGGAGGAACGACCACTCGCCCTGTATCATACGGTCAAGCGTGGCGAAACATTGCCACAAATTGCAGCACAGGCTGATGTTTATAACGACGCTTCACTCTGGCCGATTCTTTATCGGGCAAATCGCGATCAAATCCGTGACCCTAGACGCATCTGGCCTGGCCAGGTTTTACGTATACCTCGTAATTTGAGTCGTGAAGACATCGTCGAAGCCCACCGGTATGCACAAGATCGCCAAATTCCGTAACGGAGCACGAGCCGGGCTCTATGTCCGGCTTTTTGCTGCAATTCTCCCCGCGTCACCCCAAAAAGCACAAAGAGTTTTTGCTTGACAGCCTAAAATCTTTTGTATACTGTATACACACTATTCCAAGGAAAAATTAATTAGCGTTAATGCGTTATTTTACTCAGAACGTCGTTTTGTTGTGCGGGAGGCGTGACGATGTTGTGGGGTGTGTTGATGTGTTAAAAGGTGATTTTGTCTTTTTGGTCGTATGGGGAAGGTGTTGGCGTGTAGTTGCATAATCCCTTTATTGAATGACTACGTGAAGCTGGCAATAAAAATAAGGAGAGAATATGACAACACAAACATCAAAAATTATCTGGTCGAAAATCGATGAGGCTCCGGCTTTGGCGACGTATTCGTTGCTGCCGATTGTTAATGCTTTCACTAAGGCCGCTGGCGTTGTTGTTGAAACGCGTGATATCTCCGTTGCCGGGAGGATTATTGCAAACTTCCCCGACTATCTGACGGAAGAGCAGCGGATGCCGGACTATCTGGCTGAGCTGGGGGAACTCACCCAGAAGCCCGAAGCCAACATCATCAAGCTTCCCAATGTGAGCGCTTCTATTCCTCAGCTGAAAGCTGCCATCAAGGAGTTGCAGGAAAAAGGGTACAAGCTCCCGGATTATCCCGAGGAACCGAAGACTGATGCCGAGAAAGAGCTCCATGCCCGGTATGCCAAATGCCTTGGCAGCGCTGTCAATCCGGTTCTCAGGGAGGGGAACTCCGACAGGAGATCGGCAAAAGCGGTTAAGGAATACGCCAAGAAGCATCCGCACAAGATGGGGGCTTGGAACTCTGACTCCAAGACTCATGTTTCTTGGATGGATTGCTGCGATTTTTATGAAAATGAAAAGTCGTTTACCATGGAGAAAGCCGGCAACGTCAAGATCGAGTTCGTTGGTAAGGATGGCAAGGTCACGGTGCTGAAAGAGAAGCTCCCTCTCCTGGCCGGTGAAGTCTTTGATGGTACCTTTATGAACGTACGCGCTCTGCGTAAGTTCATTGAAGAGCAGATCGAAGACGCCAAGGCTAAGGGGATCCTGTTCTCAGTGCATCTCAAGGCCACCATGATGAAGATTTCCGATCCTATCATGTTCGGTCACTTCGTTTCGGTTTACTTCAAGGACGTGTTCGAAAAGCATGCCGCCACCTTCAAAGAATTGGGCGTCAATCCGGACCTGGGTCTTGGCGACCTTTACCTGAAGCTTCAGAAGTTGCCGGAAGCCAAGCGTGCCGAGATCGAAGCGGATATCCAGGAGACATACAAGAAGAGACCGCCTTTGGCGATGGTTGATTCTGACAAGGGTATTACTAACCTCCATGCCAGTAACGACATCATTATTGATGCCTCCATGCCGGTTGTTATCCGTGACTCCGGTGGGATGTGGGGCCCTGACGGCAAGCTTCACGATGTGAAGTGTGTTATTCCTGATCGGTGCTATTCTCGGTGGTATCAGGTCTGTATCGATTTCTGCAAGAAGAATGGCCAGTTCGATCCTACCACCATGGGGGCCACCTCCAACGTTGGTCTTATGGCTCAGAAGGCCGAGGAGTACGGCTCCCACGACAAGACCTTCAAAATGCCGGCAGACGGCACGGTGCGCGTTGTCGACGAGTCCGGCGCCGTGTTGATGCAGCACGAAGTGGAAGAAGGCGATATCTGGCGCGGTTGTCAGGCAAAAGACCTGCCGATTCAGGATTGGGTTAAGCTGGCGGTGAGAAGGGCACGGGCGACCGGTGCACCGGCTATTTTCTGGCTCGACAAGAATAGAGCTCATGATGCTCAGATGATCCTGAAGGTGGAAAAATACCTGAAAGATCACGACACTAATGGTCTTGATCTCCGCATCATGGCCCCGGTTGACGCTATGCTTTTCACCTGCCAGCGGGCAAAAGAGGGTAAAGATACCATTACGGTGACCGGTAACGCCCTGAGGGATTACCTGACCGACCTCTTCCCGATCCTTGAACTGGGCACCAGTGCCAAGATGCTCTCCATCGTGCCGCTCTTGGCTGGCGGCGGTCTGTTCGAGACCGGAGCGGGCGGTTCTGCTCCGAAACATGTTCAGCAGTTCGTTCAGGAAGGGTACCTGCGCTGGGATTCGCTCGGTGAGTTCCTGGCCCTTGCCGTCTCTCTGGAGCACTTGGCCGCGACTTTCAAGAATGACAAGGCGCAGCTTCTGGCTGATACTCTTGACCAGGCCAACACCAAGTTCCTGGAGAACAACAAAAACCCGGCGCGTAAGGTTGGCCAGATTGACAACCGGGGCAGCCACTTCTACCTTGCCATGTACTGGGCCGAGGCGTTGGCCGCTCAGACTAAGGACAAGGACTTGGCGGCACGCTTTGCCAAGGTTGCACAGCAACTTCACGAAAACGAGGTAAAGATCAACGAGGAACTGATTGGCGCTCAGGGTAAGCCCCAGGATATTGGTGGCTACTACATGCCGGATTCGCTGAAGACTGAAAAGGCCATGCGCCCCAGCACAACCCTGAATGCGATTATTGACGCGATCATTTAAGTTAGCGGTGGGAAACACAACAATCTACTGAAGGAGGAGATCATGGCTAGAAAGAAGATTGCATTAATCGGTGGTGGTCAGATCGGTGGTGTGTTGGCTCAGCTTTGCGCTCTGCGTGAACTGGGTGATGTAGTGATGTTCGATATCGTCGAAGGGCTTCCCCAGGGCAAAATGCTCGACATCGCCGAAGTTGGCCCCGTTGACGGCTTCGATGTAAATCTGAAAGGCACCAACAGCTACGAAGATATCGAAGGCGCCGACGTTGTTATCGTTACCGCGGGTCTTCCCCGTAAACCCGGGATGAGCCGTGACGACCTGATTGAGGTCAACTCCAAAATCATGACCCAGGTCGCCGAAGGGATCAAGAAGTACGCCCCGAAATCCTTCGTCATCGTTATCTCTAACCCGCTTGACGCGATGGTTACCCTTTGTCAGAAGGTTACCGGCTTCCCGTATAGCAGAGTTATGGGTCAGGCTGGGGTGCTTGATTCTTCCCGTTTCGCTTCCTTTATCGCCTGGGAACTTGGTGTCTCCGTGAAAGACGTTGTTGCCGTAACTCTTGGCGGCCATGGCGACGACATGGTGCCGCTCGTTCGTTATACCAGCGTCTGCGGTATCCCGGTTATGGAACTTCTTGAGCGCAAATACAATGACAAAGCCAAGGCCAAGGAAGTTATGGAGGCGATGGTCAAGCGGACCCGCGGGGCTGGCGGCGAAGTTGTTGCCCTGCTGAAAACTGGTTCTGCCTTCTACTCGCCTGCTTCTTCGGCTATTGCCATGGCAGAATCAATTCTCAAAGACCAGAAGCGGGTCCTCCCGACCTGCTGTTTCCTCCAGGGTGAGTTTGGCGTGAACGGCTACTATGTTGGGGTCCCGGCAGTTCTCGGCGAGAACGGTGTCGAAAAGATCATTGAATTTGCTCTTGACGCTGAAGAGCAGGCGATGATGGACAAGTCTGTAGCCGCTGTCAAAGGCCTTGTTGATAGCATGAAGTTTTAGTCTGCAAGAAATTGCAGTAGTCTGAGCTGAAAGCAAAGAAGGGCCTCAGCCCTTCTTTGCTTTTTCTACATGTGCACCACGTTGGACACTATTAATCAACGCAAGCGCCTTTCATGTTTTCATTTAGGCTTTTTTGTGGAACAGGTTGATAACTGGAAGAGCGTATTCACACCAAAGGAGCGAAAGTAGATGGAAAAGAAGCTTCCCACAATCGAGATTATCGAGAAGTACTGTAAGGGGTGCCACATCTGCGTGGAGTTCTGCCCTACCAAGGTTCTGGAAATGCAAGGGTTTGTCGCTGCAGTCAAGAATCTTGAAGCCTGCATTAAGTGCATGCAGTGCGAACTCCGCTGTCCCGATTTTGCAATCAAGGTGACGCCTTAAACAATTTAACAGGAGGTAGTTAAAGTGGCAAAGAAAGTTGCATTCCTGCAGGGTAACGAAGCTGCCGCCCACGGCGCCCTTTACGCCGGCTGCAAGTTCTTCGGTGGTTACCCGATTACTCCGTCTACCGAGGTTGCGGAGGTAATGTCGGCTGAGCTTCCGAAGGTCGGTGGCAAATTCATTCAGATGGAAGATGAAATCGGCGCCATGGCATCGATTATCGGAGCTTCTCTGACCGGTCTGAAGACGCTGACTTCGACCTCTGGTCCCGGTCTTTCTCTCAAACAGGAGAACATCGGTTATGCATGTATTACCGAAGTTCCCTGCGTCATCATCAACGTCATGCGCGGCGGTCCGTCCACCGGTATGCCGACTGGCCCTTCCCAGTCTGACGTAATGGTTGCCAAGTGGGGTACCCATGGTGATCATCCCGCCATCTGCCTTGTTCCGGCCTCCGTCCAGGAACTTTTAGAAGAGATGGTTCGTGCATTTAACCTTGCCGAGAAATACCGGACGCCGGTTATGGTTATGCCTGACGAAATTGTTGCTCATATGCGTGAGCGGGTAGTGTTCCCGGAGCCGGGCGAGCTTGAGGTGATTGATCGTGCAGCTCCGTCTGTGTCGCCTGAGCAGTATAAGCCGTACGATACACAGTTTGGCGATATTCCGCCGCTGGCCTCGTTTGGTTCCGGCTATAAGTTCCACGTGACAGGCCTTAATAAGATGGCCGACGGTTTCCCGACCACTAAGGCGTCTATCGTCCAAGCCGAAGAAGAACGGCAGGTACGCAAGGTCGAGGCCAACAAAGCTGACATCATGAAGTGGGAAGAGTACATGGTTGAAGACGCCGAAATCATCATTGTTGCCTTCGGTTCTACTTCACGTTCTGCCCGTTTCGCGGTCAACGAAGCACGTAAGCAGGGTATCAAAGCAGGTCTCTTCCGTCTTATCACTTTCTGGCCGTTCCCAGAAGAGCGTCTGCTTGAGCTTTCCAAACAAGCAAAAGCATTCATTACTCCCGAGATGAACCTCGGTATGTGCACCGGCGTAGTTAAAGGGTGTGTGGAAGGCAACGCTCCGGTACACGGTATCTTCCGTGTAGACGGGGAGCCCATCAACCCCGGGCAGATCCTCGACAAGATGAAGGAGGTCAAGTAACAATGGCATTCGATTACGATAAGTATATTCGTCCCGGCAAACTGCCGCATATCTGGTGCCCAGGCTGCGGCCACGGGATCATTATGAAGGGGTTGATCCGGGCCATCGACACTGTTGGCCTCAAGAAAGAAGATACTGCGATTGTTTCCGGTATCGGCTGCGCTTCGCGCCTCCCCGGTTACATGGACTGCTGTACGCTCCACACAGCCCACGGCCGCGCAGCGGCATTCGCCACTGGCGTGAAAATGGCCCGTCCGGAAATGACCGTCATCCTTGTCGGTGGTGATGGCGATGGGACGGCGATCGGTGGGAACCATTTTATCCATGCCTGCCGCCGTAACATTGACATGACGTACATCATCATGAATAACAATATTTACGGTATGACCGGCGGTCAGTTCTCCCCCTGTACCCCGACCGGGGCAAAAGCTTCCACCACTCCTTATGGCAACCCCGATCCGGCTTTTGATGTTGCCAAGCTGGCAATTGGCGCCGGCGCTACGTTTGTCGCCCGCGGCACGGCTTATCATGCCACCCAGATCGACAAGCTCATCGCCGAAGCGATCCAGCACAAAGGGTTCTCTGTGGTGGAAATCCTTGACGACTGCCCGACTACCTATGGACGCCGTAACAAATTCAAATCGGTTGTCGAGATGATGAACCGGTTGAAGGAAATTGCCGTCCCGGTCAAGGCGGCGGAAAAGATGACCCCTGAGCAGCTTCAGGGTAAGGTTCTTACCGGCGTTCTGTACAAAGAAGACAAGCCTGAGTACTGCGAGCAGTATGCGAAGCTCATCGAGCGCGCTCAAGGCGGCGCCAAGTAATCAAACACCTAAAAGGAGAATCGACAGATGTCTGGAAGATATGAAATTCGTTTTTCCGGGGCCGGTGGTCAGGGTCTGATCCTCGCTGGGGTTATCATGGCTGAGGCTGCCTCGATCTTTGATGGCAAGCAGTCGGTCCAGTCCCAGAGCTATGGACCGGAAGCCCGCGGCGGAGCCTCCAAATCCGAGGTTATCATTGCCGATGGCCCAATCGACTACCCGAAAGCAACCGTTGTTGATGCGCTGTTGGCCCTGACCCAGGAAGCATGCGACAAGTACAGTCACGATCTGAAAGAGGGTGGCGTACTGTTGATCGACTCCGATCTGGTAAAGAGACAACCAGCCGGTAATTTCAAGGTCGTTTCCTTCCCGATCATCAATACTGCCAAAAACGAAGTCGGTCGTGAAATCGTTGCCAACATCGTTGCCCTTGGTGCAATGGTCGCGCTGACTGGGGTTGTTAGCAAGGAAAGCGCTGAGAAAGCTGTTCTTTCCCGCGTTCCGGAAGCCTTTGTCGAGTTGAATAAAAAGGCTTTCCAGATGGGGTATGAAAAGGCTTTGGCTGCGCAATAAGTTACAGTAGTATCATAGGTTAACAAAAAAGCCCGGCAAAATGATTGCCGGGCTTTTTTGTCCGCCGAACGTTCTGATCGCCTTGCGGCACCCTCCGCAATAGAGTATAAGAATCTCTAAATTGTCATTACATCAATTTTGCAACAGTTCGGAGTCAATCATGAGCCTTGACTTGTGCGTGATGTCTCTGCAGCAAATGCAGGATCTACTCTGGTTGACTGAAAATACTTTGAAAAGTATTTGCTGTCGCAAATTCACCAATGATGAGATTTATGCAGACGCGTTGCGCAAGGTGCTCGGCGGTCAGGGGAGGCGTGGCCCAGCTAATATATTCATCCTTTTCGAGGATTCAGCCGGGCAGGGTGGGAGTGGCCGCGGCTTCCATCTGCAGTCGGGAAGCCTTGTCGAGGCGTCTGAGCGCTTCCGCCTAGATCCTGCTACCATTGCCGCACTTTCGCATCTTAAAGACGAGGTTCTGGTCTCCAACGGTGCTGATACTGCAGGTGATCTTGATGAATATCAGACCAATTTCCATCCCTTGATCAGAGAGTTTGTCGGCGGATCAATACGAAATTTTGTTGCCTGCCGATTGAGCGGTTCTCTGCCTGGGGCGCTCCTGGCCCTTAATTATCCAAACAAGGCAACGGATTATGACGGCAGCGTGCTGGTAAGTCTTGGGGTGATGCTTTCATCGCTTGAAGCCCTGTCGATGAGTGTCCGTGAAACCGAACTGGCCTTCAAGTATACGATCGAAGCCCTTGCTCGGGCCTGCGAAGCGGCTGAGGAAGACACGGGGGCGCACATTACCCGGGTAAACCGGTATGCCGGGGCCTTGGCCGCTAACATGGGTTTGTCTCTTGACCTCGTTGAGGAAATCTCGTTTGCCGCCCAGATGCACGACGTGGGGAAAATCAAAGTTCCGAATGCGATTTTATTGAAGGGAGGCCCACTCGATGACGATGAAAACCGGGTGATGCAGCTCCATCCGGTTTACGGTGAGAGGATTCTCGGTGACTCACCGCGGTTACGCATTGCTCGCGAGATAGCCATTTCTCACCATGAAAACTGGGATGGAAGCGGCTATCCTTTTGGGCTTGCCGGGGATAAAATCCCGCTGTCGGGGAGAATAGTCAAGCTCGCCGATGTCTATGATGCGCTTCGCTCCCGCCGTAGTTACAAGAATGCCTTGTCGCATCAGGAAGTACTGACAATCTTTAAGGAAGGCGATGCACGGGTCGTCCCGGCGAAGCATTTTGACCCAGAGGTTCTTGCAACATTCTTCAATATCGAACAACTTTTTGCTCATATATACGAGGGGAACACGGCGTATATCCCGACATAATCGCTATTTAGCCTTTGACTCGCAGCGCGAAATCTATTACTTTTAAGAAAATTCTGACCAAGGAGACCGGAATGTTCCTTCTTCCCAAGGGCAATCCACTGTATGAAAATATTGCCGTCACCAAAATAAAGCTCCCGGAAATGTTTGAAAAACTGAAAGGGAGCACGTTCACCGGATATTTGCATTTTACCTTTCCCGCAGCTTTTTCGGTCTTTTTCTTTGAGGACGGTAAACTCATCAGTACGATGCTTGAACAGGACGACAAATCCCAGTCTGGATTTGAAGCGATTGCCGGCGTCTGCAATCTTATTTTTGGTGAAGGCGGCAGCCTCAGTGTTTATAAAACATCACGTGACCTAACCATGTGTTTGCATGCGATGCTGCACGGTGATGTCCTGTACAAAGGGCAGGAACTGAAATTGATTGATATCAAGGGCCTGCTCGAAAAACTCAAGGCGCAGCGCCTGAACGGTTGCCTGCGCATTTATACCGAAGACCGTACCGCCTTGATCTTTTACAAGGAAGGAGCCCCACTTGGATTTTTCCACGATGGCTCTACCGATATTGAAACGTCAGCTAGTGAGTCGCAAAAAATAGCCGGATTACCCGGAGCGAAGATTGATGTTCTTTCGACGAAAAGTGCCGATGAATTGATGCATTATGATCTTTTGGAAATGGTGAATGTTGCTAAGCTCTGGGAGTCGACCGCCAGCAGGTTCGCCTCGGAGCGTGAAAAGATCAGAAAAGAAGCCCAAGCGGTTGATAAGCAGCAAGCGGAATCAGTGTTAAATGAGCTGGAAGATGACCTTAAAGAGGTCGCGATGGCATATGTCGGTAAAATGGGCGCCACGCTGATTGAAAAGGAATTGAATGACCGCGGCGGGAGAAAAGCGCTTCTCGATGCTGCCAGTACGACTGCGTTTTTGGCAGGAGTTGAAAAGGGTGCAAAATTGCTTACCAGTATCTCTAAGACCAAGGAGATGCTGGAAACGATGAAGAACGAGATTGCCGACCGAATCAAATCATTATGATAGATTTTCACTGGATGTAGGTGCGAGGGGGCAATGGCTGACATATCTACAGTTGACCTGATTCAAATAATCATCTGGTTTCTTGCCGGATGTATCAGTTTTTATTTCAGTATTGGGAACGCCAGAGTCTGGACAAGTATTTCAATGGGGTTTTTCCTTATTTTCTTAAGCCAGTTGTATGTGGTGGAAAAAGCTCTTGATGCTCCCTGGACCGCCTATACCCAGCTTGAAGCGATTCATTACATAATCGGGACCATTGCGATCATGGTTATGACGTATGGTTTTCAGGAATATTACATTTTTAGTCGTACGCTCGAAATCGGCGGGAGTAAAACAGTCGTCTATCTTGCGATCCTGGCTGTTGTTGCGGCGTCGGTTGCATTTGTCTTTGCCAATCCCGAGCCGCAATATACCGTGTTGCGCAATATCCGGATGATTGAAAATTCGACCTGGGTTTTTCTGTCATTGGTTAATATCGACATGATCAGGAAAATTCATCAGCAGATACATGATTCAGTCATTGCTAAGGGTTTCATTGCCTTTGGGGTCATTTTTGTGGCAATCTTCCTGTGGAAAGGGTCCGAGCTTTACCTGCAAGTCTATAACTGGGATGCCGACTGGAAGATCATTATGCAAAACCTGGGCGCTTCCGTTCCCGATCTGTACATGGGACGGCGCGATTTTTCCCAGCTCGTTCACGACATTTCGGGGCTTTTGGCAGGGTTCTCGGTGGGAGGGACCTTCATCTATCTTTTCAGACTCTTGCGCTGATGCCCCTCGCTGCTAGGTAAACAACAGATCAAAAAAGGGCTTTACAGCCCTTTTTTCGTTAGATCAGTCCGCAGGCGTTGCGGGAGGAGAAGCCGTGCAGCAGCTGCTCGGTAATTATTTGGAAATCTACGGTTATTGGGTACTATTGCTCTGGACCTTTCTTGAAGGCGAGGCAGGCTTGATCCTTGCCGGCTTCCTCGCTTCGCAGGGACATCTGAATATTTTTGGCGTTATGGCGACAGCGCTTTGCGGTGCATTTTTCGGTGATCAATTCTATTTTTATCTCGGGCGGTGGAAAGGGAAGCAACTACTGGGGCTGTTTACCCTAATTGCTAGAAAATTCAGGAAGGCGCTCCGTCTGATAGAAAAGTACGGATCGCTTGTCGCTTTTGTCTCTCGTTACACCTATGGTTTTAGAATCGTATTGCCGATTATCCTGGGCATGTCGTCCTTTCCGGCATCGCGTTTTCTCTGGCTTAATCTCTGTAGTGCCTCGCTTTGGGCATTGCTGTTCTCATCAGTAGGTTTTCTGTTCGGTACAAGTGCCTCCTTAGTGGTTGAAGATATCGACCAATACGAGTTTCAACTGCTGATAGTGTTGACGATAGCGATCTTTTGTTTTTGGTTGAGCCATTTTTTTATTGCCTGGTGGCGAAGACGACATGCCCGAAGGCGACTGAAACGTATGAAAGGCTTCGAGCGCGAAGGGGAGCCATAAGGAGATATTTGTGCCACTTACAGTAAGTGATGCAATTTCGATTGTACTTGTAGAACCGCAAAGCCCCGGTAATGTCGGTATGGTCTGCCGGGCGATGAAGAATATGGGGCTTACCGACCTGCGAATAGTCAAAGGGTGTCCGATTGATCACCCCGAAGCGTATAAATTTGCGGTTTCCGCTCGCGACTTGCTTCTGCAAGCACGCATTTTTCCGTCGTTGCCGGATGCTCTTGCCGATACTGAACTTTCCGTGGCAACCACTCGCCGACATGGCAAATACCGGCAGGAAATCCACACTCCCCGGGAAATAGTCCGGAAAATTTCCGACCAGCTGTCGGGAAACAGAGCTGCCCTGGTGTTCGGTAGAGAAGATAACGGCCTGACGACCGAAGAATTGTCCTGTTGCCGCTGGCTGGCGACAATTCCTACTGATGATGATTATGGGTCTTTAAACCTTGCACAGGCGGTGTTGCTGTTTTGTTATGAGCTTTCAACCGGCTTCGGTGCGGCGCTGGATGCCGTACCAGAACGTTCGCTTGCTTCTACCGCCAATCTGGAGGTACTCTACACACACATGGAACGGACGTTCTTGCGCATCGGTTTCCTTAATCCGCAAAACCCGGCTCACATCATGAGGACGATGCGGCGGATTTTCGCGCGGGCTGAGCTTGATGAGCGAGAAGTTTCAATTCTGCGCGGGCTCATGACGCAAATTGACTGGTCGGCGGATAATTTCCAAGGGAAAAAGGGCCGCTGATCGAACCGCTCGGTGAACGCTTGGCTATGCCGGTAAAAAACGAAGAGCAAGGGTGACAAACCCTTCTTTGATGGTTATTTTGTGTTCAACTACGATTTGTGCTGGAGGCATTATGAAGAAACTCTCTCTTATGGCAATGGTTGTCCTGGTGCTCCTTGGCTTGTCCGGCTGCGGCTATAACACCATGCAAGCGAAGGAGGAGGCGGTTTTTGCCGCCTGGGGAAACGTGGAAGCGGCTTATCAGCGGCGGGCCGATCTGATCCCGAATTTAGTCGAGGTCGTTAAAGGCTATGCCAAGCACGAAGCCGATACGTTGCAGGCGGTCACGGAAGCGCGGGCAAAAGTCGGCTCCATCCAGGTGACCAAAGATGCCCTTGCCAATCAGCAGGCTTTCGCCCGGTTCCAGGAAGCGCAAGGCCAGCTGACCGGCGCGCTTTCACGTTTGATGGTGGTTGTCGAGCGCTACCCCGACCTGAAAGCAAACCAGAATTTCCTGGACTTGCAGAATCAACTGGAAGGGACTGAAAATCGCATTAATGTAGCCCGAACCCGTTACAATGAAGCCGTCCAGGATTTTAACACCAGTATCAGAACGTTCCCTAACAGTCTAACCAATTCCATCGTTCTGAAACTCCAGCGGAAGGAGCCGTTCAAAGCCGAGGCTGGAGCACAAACCGCCCCGAAGGTTAAATTTTAACCGGCGAATAGTGTTATGAAGAAGTTTATCGTTATCCTGGTCCTGTTGCTTGTCCCATGGTGTGCCTCGGCGCTTGACGTGCCGCCGTTGCGCGGCCATGTAAATGACTATGCCGGTTTGTTGACCCCGGCGGCGACGCAGCACCTGGAAACCACGCTGCGGGATTTCGAGCGGAGCGATTCGACCCAGATCGTAATCCTTACCGTGCCGTCGTTGGCAGGGGACAATCTTGAAGAGTTCTCCATCAAGGTTGCCGAAGCATGGAAGATCGGCCAGAAGGGATTGGACAACGGGGCAATTCTGTTGGTTGCAAAGGCGGAACGGAAAGTGCGGATCGAAGTCGGTCGCGGATTGGAGGGCCGCCTCACCGATCTCATGGCCGGCCGCATCATCCGAAACGATATCGTACCATTTTTCAGGCGTGGCGATTATGATGATGGGATCATTGCCGGTACTACGGCAATAATGGCGATAGTGCGCGGAGAGTATTCAGCCCCGCAGGGCAACTTGCGTCAAAACCATCGCAGCGCGCCGCCGATTGTCAGTTTACTGCTTTTCTGTGCCATCGCCTGTATCTTCGTCGGGGCGATATCGCGAGTCCTCGGGGGGATTGCCGGTGCAATCGGCTTGCCATTGGTCGTGTTGTTCGCTTTTCCAGGGATAGGCTTGGCCCTCATGGCCGGCCTGGCCGTCGCCGGTTTTGTTGCCGGCCTTTTCCTCTCCGTGCTGTTCGGTGGAGGGGGAGGCCGGGGGGGAGGCGGCTTCATCGGCGGTCCTCCCTTTGGTGGCGGTTTCGGTGGTGGCGGCTGGTCTTCCGGCGGCGGTTTTTCAGGTGGCGGCGGGAGTTTCGGCGGCGGCGGCGCTTCCGGGGATTGGTAAGTACGGAGGCGGGGAGAAAACGAGTGGTTACAAAAGCTGAGGATTTTTTCACCTCCGCCGAGCGGGAGCGGATTCGGCAGGCAGTTGTTGCCGCCGAAGCGACGACTGCCGGCGAAATAGCCACCATGCTCGTCGACGAGAGCGATTCCTACCGCGACGCCGAAATCCTCGGTGCCGTGCTCCTGGCCGGCCTTGCCGGGATTCTCGTCGCGGTAGGCACAAGCATGCACACGATCTGGTCGTATATCCCGCTGGTTTTCTGCCTGTTTTTCCCGGCTCGACTGGCGTTTCGTTTCTTGCCGTCGCTGAAACTCCCTTTTGCCGGTCGGTCGCGACTTAATTCAGCGGTTGCGGGACGGGCCATCCGATCGTTTTACGAGCGTGGGTTGTACAAGACGGCCGGCGAGACGGGAATTTTGATCTTTATCTCGTTACTCGAAAGAAAGGTTTGGATTCTTGGTGATCGCGGGATTAATGAAAGGATTGATCCTGGCTTTTGGCAACAAATGGCCGATGAATTGTCGCGTGGCATTCGCCAGGGGAATCCCTGTGACGCCCTCTGCGTGACGATTGCCCGTTGTGGCGCCGAGCTTCGCCGCCATTTTCCCCATCAGGCCGATGACATTAATGAATTGCAGGATGATTTGATAACCAGTAGGTGACAAGGCTTGATAACTCACCCGCCGGAACATCCCGCCGCCCTCTTAGTGCAATCCTGCGCTTTCAGCCCCGTGCTTCGGCCGGCGTAGCAGGATTAGTAGAGGAATAACTCCGAGGAAAGCTAGCGAGACAACCCAGAAGATGTGGTTATAGGCGAGCATGCCCGCCTGGCGCAGCACCAGCCGATAGATTGAAGCGAGCGCCGCATTGCCGGCTGTTGTTGCTTCCATTCCCCGGTAGAGAAAACCCTGTTGCAGAGCAGCCAGTTCCTGTCGGGCGAGGTGACTGTAAGGCGTGATGTTGCTGATCAGTACATTCTGGTAGAATTGCGTATCGCGGGCCAGCATGGTAGCCGCCAGAGCGATACCGACACTCCCGCCGATATTGCGCAGCAGATTGAACATCCCAGTAGCATTGCCCATTTCCTCCTTGGCGATAGTCGCGAGCGTGACCGTTGTCAGCGGTACGAATATCATTGCCAGCCCTACGCCGAGAATTACCCGCGGCCAGACGAAATCCCAGTAGGATGCTTCCAGTGTGAAACGATGCATGATGTACATCGACAAGGCGCCGATGAGCAGGCCGGTAAATACCACCTTGCGGCCGTCGTATCGGGAAATGATGATACCGACGAACGGCATGGTAATCAATGTTGCCATTCCCCCGGGGGCAAGGACCATCCCGGCAAGGGTGGCGTCATACCCCATCAGCGTCTGGAGAAACAGCGGAATGAGCATGATCGAGCTGTAGAGGCAAAAACCGACGATGAACATGATCAGGTTTCCTGCTGAAAAGGAAATATCCTTGAACAGTCGCAAGTTTATGATTGGGTGTTCATGCTTCAGCTCAACATAGATAAGCGCAGCCAACGCCAGAGCGGAAACGATCGAGCAGGTGATAATGAATGACGAATTGAACCAGTCGTCTTGCTGCCCCTTGTCGAGAACAATTTGGAGCGCACCCAGACCTACCGTGAGGAGCGACAGTCCCCACCAGTCGACCGAAACCTGTGATCGTTTGAGATATGGTGGATCGAATATGAAAGCAACCGCCATGATTACGGCAATGATCCCGATCGGGATGTTAATGTAGAAAATCCATCGCCAGTTGAAATTGTCCGTGATCCAGCCGCCGAGCGCCGGGCCGATGATCGGCCCGAACATTGCGCCGATGCCGAAGATCGCATTAGCCATTCCGCGCTCGTGAGGCGGGAATGTCTCCAGGAGGATTGCCTGGCTGCTCGGAATCAGGGCGCCGCCCGCCGCACCCTGGATAATCCTGAAGATGATCAGCGTGGCAAGATTCGGCGCGGCGCCGCACAAAAATGAAGCGATGGTAAAGATCGTGATGCAGGTGAGGAGAAATCTTTTCCGGCCAAACATGCGCGATAACCAGCCCGTCATTGGCAGGACAATGGCGTTGCTGACGAGGTATGAGGTCAGCACCCAAGTGATCTCGTCAGTACCGGCATTGAGGCTCCCCTGCATGTGAGGGAGGGCAACGTTGGCAACGGAGGTGTCAACAATCTCCATAATGGTCGGCAGCATCACCGTAATGGTGATCAGCCATTTATTTACACTCTTTACCGGCGAGTCCATAGGCGTCCCGTTGGCACAGTGTTCAGAAGGGCCAGAGATCGCGCAGGATGTCGCCCAGCCGTCGGTTGGTATCGATGGTCGGCACGACACTCATCCCAACGCGTAACAGATGGCTCGGATCGGTTGCCTTGTCGATGAGGATTTTCACCGGGATTCGTTGCACAACCTTGACGTAGTTGCCGGTCGCATTCTCCGGCGGGAGCAATGAAAAGGCGGCTCCCGTTCCGGCCATGACACTATCGACCCGCCCTGAAAAAGTATGGTTCGGATAGGTGTCGACCTTGAATTGAACTTGTTGCCCCGGCTTAACGTTGGTCAGCTGGCTTTCCTTGTAATTGGCAACGACCCAGCTGTCGTTGAGGTCGACGATTGCCAGCAGCGGCTGCCCTGTCTGGACGGTGTTGCCAGGTTCCACTGACTTACGGGTCACATAGCCATCAGCCGGGGCATAAATCCTGGTGTACGAGAGATTGAGGGTTGCCTGTTTCAGGACGGCGGCCCGCTGGGCAACCCGAGCCTCCTTGCTTCCACTGCCCGATAGTCCGAGTTCCGCCCGTGCCTTGCGGACCTCTTCCGATGATTCGCGCAACTGGGCGGCAGCAACGCGACGAGTTGTCACGAGGCGGTCCAGCTGTTCCTTCGGAATGACTTCCTTGGCAAAGAGCGCATTTCCCCGGCGCAAATCGATGTCAGCCTGCTCAAGCCGGGCGGCAGCGTTGTTCTCGGCTGCCCGCGCTGCTTCGATCTTGGCGTAGTCGCCGGACGTCTCGTTTTTGGCCATGTCGAGGGACGCGGTCGCTTCCCTGACTTTCGCATCGTAATCGGTCGGGTCAAGGGTGACCAGCAGATCGCCCTTTTTTACCAATTGATTGTCGTTGACGAGCACCGTCGTTACTGTGCCGGATACCCGTGGCGATACGGAGTGGATATGCGCTTCGATAAAGGCGTCATCGGTCTCGACGTGCCCTTTGCTCCAAATGAACCAATGGAGGCCGAACCCGGCGCCGACGATGATGATAACCAGCAGGACTATTCCGGCTTTCGTGCGTTTGCCACCGCTCTTCCTGGCGGGGGTAGCCGAAACGTTGTCCGATGATGCTTCACCGTCGGCCCCTTCGGCCAGTGGCGTTTCCTGATCCAGTTCCAATGCCATGCTTACAGATCTCCCATAGCTTTTTGCACTCGTGCTGATGCCACCTGATAGTCATATATAGCCCGGAAATAATCGGTTCTGATTTGGGTCAGCAAAGTCTGGGCATCAATTACGTCGGTGGCGGTACCGACCTGCTCCTGATATCGGTCCCTGTTTATCCGCAGATTTTCCTCTCCCTGCTTGATCGCTTCCTCAACGGTCTTGATGCGTTCGGCGGCGACATTGGTATCATTGAGAGCCGTCTGCAACTCCAGACGGATCTGTTCTTTTGCCATCCTGAGGGCGTCCCGGTTTTTGCTGAGGCTGCGTACCGACTGGCGAAGGCGAGAGGTTGTCGCCAAGCCGTCGAAGAGATTAATCCGCAAGCCAATGGTGGCGGAGTAAATTGCCTGCTCGCGAACCTTGCTGTTTTCGACGTAGTCGACGCCGGCGGTTGAATATATCTCCGGGAAATAGCCGGTCCGGTTTTCGGTCACCTCGGCTTCGCCAGCTTCGACAGTCTTGGTAAGAGCCGCTATCTCCGGTCGCTTGGCAAACGCCTGTTCCGGTGCGTTATCCCCCTTCACCACGGCTGGCGGAACGTTTTCATCGGTTAGCTCGGCCCGGTAGGCCAACGGTTGGCCAATGAGATAGTCGAGATATAACCAGCGGTTGTTGAGTCGATTGGTCGCGGCAAGACGATTCTGCTTGCTGTCGGCCAGTTTGACCTGCGCCTGGAGAAGGTCGTTACGGGTCACAACACCTTGCTCATAAAGATTTTTTGCCACCCGCAGGTGATCTGTGCGCTGGGTCACCTCGTCATCGGCCGCCTGAATGAGTTTCTGGGCTTCGAGAATGCCGTAATACGCTTCGACGACCTGGAGGAAGGTGTCTTTTTCTTGGGCGGTGTAATTGTAGCCGACCGAATCGGTGAGGAGACTGGCGCGTCTTTTCCGTGCCGCCGTCCGACCAAAATCGTAGACGGTCTGGGTTGCGGTAAGACTGAAAAACCCGAAATCGGCATCCTGGGTTTCCATTGCCTGCGAGCCGATTGTGATAGCCTGCGGATCAAGTTGAAGGGTGTAGCCGCCGTTAAAGTCGATTCTCGGCAGGTAACCACTTTTTGCCTGGACAATATTTTCCGCGGCAATTGCGCGATCATGGGCCGAGACGGTCAGTTCGTAATTTCCGGATGATGCACGCTGGAGACATTCCGCAAGGGTAAGCGTCTCCGCGTGGACCGCTGCAGGGATGAGCACGGTACAAAGCGCGGCAATCTTTACGATGATCGGTAAATTTTTCATGATTTGTTCTCCGGCCACTGGCGAATTTTCTTGAGGATGGTGCGGAGGTTACCTTGCTCGTCGGCTGAAAGCGGTGCCAGGTAAAGTTCGGTGACATCAAGGGCAATGGCGCACAATTCGCTCTCGAGACTTTTGCCCCGGTCCGTCAGACAGATGCGGTAGGCGCGGCGATCTTCAGGGTGCGGGCAACGCTTAAGGAGCTCAAGTCTTTCCAGACGGTCGATAAGACCACCGATGGTGGTGCGATCAATCTGGGTCTTGTGGGAAAGTTCGCTCTGGGAAAGACCATCTTCTCGCCAAAGGAAAGCCAGAAGACTGAACTGTTGCGGGGTTATATCGAACTTGTCCAAGCGTTCCTTGAACATTCCAAAGCCCCGCTGGTATGCCTTTGCCAGAAGGAAACCGATACTCTCTTCGATATTGTACATGGCGCCTCTTCCGTTGTCTCCCAGAATGACCAGGCATTATACAGATGGTCAGTATACTGTCAAATAAATAGAATTTCATCCCTCCCGGCAGGGCGGGTGAAACCGAGACGCGGTGATTGCGCCGTCGGGGAGAGCTTAGAGGGGGCATTCAGACAATCAATGTGGGGTATTATTCCGGGAAATTTTTTCTTCCCTGGAGCCGGGTCCCGCAGCCGGCACAGGGAGCGGCGGGGATGAGGCTGGAGGAGCTAGCACGCCAAGGGGGGATTTACTCAGGTCATCATAGAGAAAACGATAGAGACGGGCACCGGTCAATACCTTCTTGACGTATTCGCGGGTCTCGTAATAGGGGATATTTTCGATGAATTCGTCTTCCTGGTCATAGGTCAGCTTGTTTCGCCAACGGTCTACCGGGGTTGCACCGGCATTATAGGCGGCTATTGCCGAAACGACGTTGCCGTTGTAGCGGTTCAGCAGGTCGAGCAAATGCTTGACGCCAAGCCGAATATTGAATTGCGGTTCCGTCAGCCGAGCCCGTACAGCGGCACTTTCCCGTTCTTTAGACAGGCTTTTTGCCGTTGCGGGCATGATCTGCATCAAGCCGACCGCCCCGGCCGGTGATACCACTTTGGGCGAAAAGCTGCTTTCTGCTTTGATGATGGCATAGATGAGTTCTTCCGGAACGCCCTGTTCACTGGACTGTTGTGCCACGGTTTGGTGGAAAGCCCGAGGATAGAGGATATTCCACGTCAGAAGCGTATCCGAGTCGAAACTGCGCGGCGGACCAGAACGGAAAAGGGCCGCCGCCGCCGCGTAATCGTCCATTTCCAGGTAAAGACGCGCAACGCCCTGGAGTGTTTTTGGGTGGCGGGGATTTTTTCTTACGGCCAAGGCCAGTTCTTTACGAGCTTCGTCCCAAAGTCCGATATTCATCAGCGCTTTGGTGCGCTCGTAGCCGCCAGGCAAGGCCAGAGAGGCAAGGGGTTCCCGGAGCGCGGCGATCAGCCCGGCTTCTTTGCCGTTGCCAGCAGCACGCAGTTGGAATGTGTAAAATGAAACCGGGAATTCCTCGGCCAGAGCAGTGAAACACTGGGCTGCCGAATCGGCTTCTCCGGCTTCCTTTAATGCCCGGCCCTGCCAGTAGAGAGCTTTTTCCCGGTATTCGGCGCTCGAGGCAACAAGCTGGAAATATGCTGCTGCCCCTCGGTAATCTTTCGTGTTGTATCGTGCCCAGGCATCTTCCCACTGGATGCGAGGCTTGAGCCGAGTAGTGGGATAACGTGAGAGAATCGTCTCAAGAGTCTTCAGTTCGTCAAGATAACGGCCGCGGAATTTATCAATGTAGGCAATCTCAAGTAAGGCATCGTCGGCAAGTTCGGACGGCGGCGTCGAGCCGGCAAGTGCGAGATACACGATAATGGCCTGGTCTTGCTGGCCGGTCCGGTCGAGGGCTTTCGCCTGCCAGAAACATGCTTCGTCGTGGAAGGAGGTTTTGAGCTGGCGATCGAGAAGCGAACCGAAAGTCTGGAGGGCGTCACGAAAACGTCGGGCGCGGTATTGGGCCTGGCCGGTCTTGAGATCAAGGCGGGTGTTGAAATCTGTAGCTCCGTCCTGCCGTGGGATACGGTTGAGCGCCTCGACCGCCTTGTCGTATCGGCCAAGATTGTAAAGCGTTGACGCTCTCTTGAAGAGTTCATCGCTGGTATAGGGAGTTGCCGCGACCCCCTGTTTAGCCAACATGTCGAGCATCTCTTCAGCTTGAGCTGCAACTGGCGACGCCGGATAGAGCAGCCACAGGGTCCGCAGCTCCTGAACCGCTTGCCGTTGTTCACCCAGCTCCTTGTAGCAGAGAGCAATTTGATACAGCGAGGCGATGGAATCGCTCCCCGAGGGATAGAGTTCGACAAACTTGAGGTAGCCGCCCAATGCTGTGCGATAATCGCCGCGGGCGAAGAGAATGTCTGGTTTAAGGCGGTAGGCCTTTCGGGCCAGTGGCCCGTCGGACCAATTTTGCAGCACCTTGGATACGGCAACGAGGGCCTCATCGTAGCGCGCGGCGGCAAATAACGCTTCGGCTTGCCATTCCAGGGCATAATCAGTGAGGAGAGGGAGGTCGCGTGCTGCCTGCCCCAGCAGGTCGATGGCCTCCGGCCATTGTTCCAGCCGGAGGGCTGCCACACCGCACAGCAGCTCTTTCTCGGGACAATCTTTTGCCGTGCGCGCAAGGTCGGTGGCGCCGCGATAATCCTTTACCTTCAGCCGTTGTGCTGCCTCACGGAGCGGCGCGTCGAGGGTGGAGGGTGCGGCCTGTGCCGAAGCGGTAATAGGAAGCGTAGCGATTAGCAGCAAAAGAAACAAACTACGTGAAAACATCCTAAGGGATACCTCAATTGGAAAATCATGGCAGCTGTTGCGGGAATTCCCCCGAAGGCGAATCGTAGATCGAATTGAACCGCCGGGGGTCGTCAAGAAATAGTAACCGCAACGGTCGAGAAAAATCAAAAGGTTTTTATCCTGCCTCAAGCCGTATACGGATTGACTTTGCCGACCCAATAAAGGCATAGTAAGCAGATTTCGCTTGAATACCAAGGATCGTTCATGAAACAGAAAAAAAGTACCGTTATCAAATTTATCCGCGAGCAGGGTGGGACTGTATATTTTAAAGACCTGATGCTTGCCTTTGGCATAAATAAGGCACAACGCGGAAATTTCAAACTATTTGTCGAGCAGTTGGTCGCCTCTGGCGAACTTGTCCGGATCAGAGGCAACGGCTACGCGCTTCCTGGGGATGGCAACATCGTGACCGGCCGGCTATCGACGCATCCGGAAGGATATGGTTTTGTTATTCCTGATGATGGGGGTGAAGATATCTACATCCCCGCCCGTTATCTTCAGGCCAATATGCACGGCGATCTCGTCGAAGCCCGGGTTGAGATATTGAAGCGTTCGGGGAAAAAAGAAGGCCGGATCACCCGCACTATCGAACGGGGAGTCAAACGGGTTGTCGGCCGATACCATCTCGAGAAGGGCATGGGCGTTGTCGTTCCAGACGAGCTGCGAATTACCCGGCAGGTGGTTATCCCGCCGAAAGCAGCGGGTGACGCCCGTGACGGCCAGGTTGTCGTTGCTGATTTGACTTCGTGGCCGACTGAGCGGCAACAGGCGGCGGGGCGAATTTCCGAAATTCTCGGCTGGCCTGACGACCCGGAAGTTGAAGTTCGTTCCATTATCGCGAAATACGAGTTGCCGTTCACGTTCCCGCCCGAAGTCCTCGCCGAGGCCCATGCTGTCCCCCAGGAGATCCGTCAGGCCGATTTTGGCAACAGAACCGATCTGCGCGGCCATCTGACCGTGACGATCGACGGAGAGACGGCGCGCGATTTTGACGACGCCGTTTGCGTCAAGCGGGAAGCCGGCGGCGATATCCGACTTTGGGTGTCGATTGCCGATGTTTCCCATTACGTCAAACCGGAGTCGCCTCTTGACCGTGAAGCCTATCTGCGCGGTACGTCGGTATATTTCCCCGACCGGTGCATTCCGATGCTCCCCGAAGAACTCTCGAACGGGATTTGCTCACTCAACCCCGGAGTCGACCGGCTGACCTTCACGGCGGAGATGCTGTTCGGCCAAGAGGGCGACCTGAAAGCGTCGACCTTTTACCCGGCGGTCATCAAAAGCGCCGCCCGTCTCACCTACACCATCGTCCGGCAAATCCTGGTTGATCGTGACGAGACAGTGTTGACGGCTCATCGTCACCTTGTTGCCGATCTTGAAGTAATGAGGGAGTTGGCGCTTCGCCTGATGGAAAAGCGGCGCAAGCGGGGAAGCATTGATTTCGACCTTCCAGAACCGCAGATTGTCCTCGATCTGCAGGGCCATACCGAGGCTATCGTCAAAGCCGAACGAAACCTTGCCCATCGGCTGATCGAGGAATTCATGCTGGCAGCCAATGAAGCGGTGGCTGCCCACATCGAACAGCGCTCCGTTCCGTCGTTGTACCGGGTCCACGAACCGCCGGATCCGGCGAAACTCGCCGATTTTGCCGAATTCATCTTCAATTTCGGCTACCAGCTGCGGATTACGGAAGATGGTGCCGCCCCCAGAGAGTTGCAGCAACTGCTCGACGATGCGGCGGGCAAACCCGAGGAGCGGATGATCAATGAGGTATTGCTCCGCTGCATGAAGCAGGCGCGCTATAGTCACGAAAATCTAGGGCATTTCGGTCTCGCCGCCCGAAGTTATACGCATTTCACTTCACCGATCCGGCGCTATCCCGATCTCGTGGTGCATCGTATCCTCAAGGAAGTCCTCACCGGCAGAGTGAGCGAAAAGATGATTTCCCGTCTGGAGGAGACACTGCCCGCCGTTGCCGAACAAACGAGCAAACGCGAACGGGTTGCTATGGAGGCGGAACGGGAGATCGTAGCCCTGAAAAAGGTCCAGTTCATGCGTGGCAAGGTCGGAGAGACCTTTGACGGCTACATTACCGGCGTGTCCTCCTTTGGATTTTTCGTTGAGCTGATCGAGCTCTACGTCGAAGGAATGGTCCACGTGTCAACTCTTAAGGATGACTATTACAGCTACATCGAAAAGCAACACTCCCTCGTCGGGCAGCGAAGCAAAAAGGTCTTTCGGATCGGTGATAAAGTGCAGGTTGTTGTCGCGGCAGTCAGCCTGGAGCGCCGGCAGGTTGAATTCGTGTTGAGTGGCCTGGTTGTGGCGCAAAGTGAAATCGAAGGCAACGACGATGAAGCATACCGGCGGGTGCCGATCAGTGGCAAGCTGCCGAAGGGGTTCGCTGAGCGCCGCAAGCGTCAGACCAACGGCGAGAAACCAGGCGGTCCGCCGCGGCCAAAAGGGCGAAAACCGCGGCGGTGAAAGCTGTTGCGCATCTTCTTTGAGCTATGTTAGTCTTCAACCGTCATTTTTACCGCCAATAGGAATGCTATTCATGTCCGATGAAAACTTGAAGGTTCAACCGTTCCTCGAGCACCTGGTGGAACTCCGGAAGCGGCTCATTGTCTGTGTCGTGGCAGTTGTCATTGGCATGGGGCTTTCATGGAACATTTCGCCCGACCTGCTTGCGTTTATTACCAAACCGATTACCGGGCAGACCTATCTAACAGAAATCAAAAAACAGATTTATCAAGAGATTGCCAAACGGTCTCCGGCCGCCTACAAACATTTCGAGCTCGACAAACAAGCAAACGCACCGAAACAGGAACGAATGCTGAACTACAGTGCGCCGCTCGAGCCGTTCTTCGTTCAGTGCAAGATTTCGATCATTACTGGTTTTATCCTTGCTTTGCCCGTGGTCTTCTACCAACTCTGGCTCTTTATTGCCCCGGGGCTTACCCGCCGCGAACGCCGGCTTGTTTTCCCTTTTGTAACGGTCAGCACCGTCAGCTTCTGTGTCGGAGCTCTTTTTTTCCTGGTCATCATCTGGCCGGTCATCATCAATTTCTCTCTTTCATATGAAGCCGAGGGATTGCGCAGCTGGTTCAATCTGAGCGCCTACGTGAATTTCTGCCTCCGATTGATCCTGGTGTTCGGGTTAATCTTCGAACTGCCGATCCTCATGCTTCTTCTGTCCCGCTTTGGTATTGTTACGTATTCGTTCCTTGCCCGGAACCGGAAATACGCATTGCTTGCCAGTGCGGTAGTGGCAGCATTTCATGCGGACCTGATCACCATGTTCGTGATCATGGTGCCACTCTATCTGATGTATGAGATCAGCATCTGGCTGGTTCTCGCGTTTGGTAAACGAAAGACGGGAGAAGCCATGGCAGACGGTGAAACGGAGTAGGGCAGGGGCATGATCGTTTTCAGGAACATTGATGAAATTCATGAGCGGCTACCTCATCCGGTGGTGACAATCGGGAACTTCGATGGCGTGCATCTGGGGCACCGGGAGATCTTCCGCCGGGTGACACAGGCCGCTGCGACATTGGGGGGCGTATCGATGGTCGTGACCTTCATACCTCACCCCCTGAAGGTTCTCGGGCTCAAACGCGAACTGCGCCTCATCAATACCTATCCGGAAAAAGAACTGCTTATCGAAACATCCGGAATTGATTACCTGTTAACGATTCCGTTCACCCGCGAATTTGCCGCGCTCAGCGCCGAATATTTCGTTCGCGAAATCCTGGTCGGTAAAATCGGCATCAAGAGGCTGGTGATCGGTTACGACTATGCTTTCGGCAAAAATCGCGAGGGAAGCATTGAATTGCTCAACCGGCTCGGCAAGGAGCTCGGTTTCACGGTTGAGGTGCTCGAACAGGTCGGCCATGACAATATCGTCTACAGCAGCACTGCCGTTCGAAAAATGATCGCCGAGGGGCAGGTCCGGGAGGTTGTCAAGCTGATCGGCCGGCATTTTTCTCTCGGTGGCACGGTGGAGCATGGCAAGCATCGCGGCAAGGAGCTTGGCTTTCCCACCGCAAACATTGTCACTGAGAAGGAGCTCGTCCCGAAACCGGGAGTCTATGCCGTGAAGGTTAAAATCGATGGTGCTGAGTACGATGGCGCATGCAATATCGGCAACAATCCAACCTTTGGCAATGAGCGCGTTACTATTGAAGTCTTTATCTTCAATTTCACGGAAGACCTGTACGGTCGAGAGTTGCGGCTGTATTTTGTCGACCGGATTCGAGACGAACGAAAATACCCGGATGTCTCTACACTCAAGGCCGCCATTGCCGCCGACATCGAGCGGTGCCGGGCGTTGCTGGCAAATGTTTCGATTATTGAATACCATGAATACCTGGATGGGGATCGCCCGTGACGGCAGTGCTGTTTGACCGGCGTCTCTGGTTGGGGATCGGCATCAGTGCCGGTTGCCTGCTGTTACTCGTCCGTTCGGTAAACGGCACGGACGTGCTTCATGCCCTGGGTGGTGTTAACGGCTGGTACCTGATCCCGGCAGTAGCCATAACTTTTCTCGGTTATTTTTTCAGAGCGATCCGCTGGCGCTACCTGTTGGCCCCCCTGAAAAAGTCGTCTCTTGCCAATCTCTATTCGGCAACACTCATCGGCTACATGGCCAACAACCTTCTCCCGGCTCGGCTTGGTGAATTCGTCAGGGCGTATGCCCTGGCTGACCGCGAACGGCTGGAATCAAGTTCAGTTTTCGCGACCCTCGTTCTCGATCGCCTTGCCGACGGTTTCACCGTTTTGCTCTTGCTGTTGGTAACGGTTTTCACTCTTCATCTCCCGGCCGGCCACCAGTCGGTACAGGAAGGTTTGTTCATCGGTGGTTATGCGACTCTAGCTCTGTATGTGACGGTGATCATCTTCCTTGTCCTGCTCAAGAAAAACACCCTTAAAACGTTACGTTTCCTCGAGCGCCTGTTGCGTCCCTTTCCCGCACGCTTGAGCAGCAAGGTGATACCGCTGATCGGTTCGTTCCTCGCAGGGGTAAGAATTTCCCCGGTCGGTGCCGAACGGTGGGGAATCGTGATCTCCTCGCTGGTCATCTGGGGGCTGGCCATCTTGCCAATTGATCTGGCCTGCCGAGCTTTCGGCCTGGCTTTACCGTTGCCGGTTTCCGCCTTTATTCTGGTGTTACTGGTTTTTGCCGTAATGATTCCGGCCTCGCCCGGCTTCGTCGGGACCTACCATGCGGCTTGTGTGTATGGTTTGCTGGCCTTTGGTGTTTCTCGTGAGGAAGCATTGAGCATTGCCATCGTCATTCATGGCATCAACTTCTTCCCGGTAATCATTGCCGGGCTTTTCAGCCTTTGGAAGGCAAACCTCTCGCTTGGCGCCCTTGGTAAAAGAGCTGGCAAATGAGTTTCGAAGGCTGACATGGAGTGGTATCCGACCCCGAGCTATCTGGTAAAACGCCAGGCAATCCTTGATGCCCTGGCTACCGTCCCCTATCGGTCGGTTCTTGAAGTCGGTTGCGGCATGGGAGATTTGCTGTCCGTACTTGCAAGCCGCGGTTTTAGCGGATTAGGGATCGATGTGGCTAAAGAGGCAGTAGCTGCTGCCCGCCAGCAAGTTGACAACCAGGCAATTGCGGTTGAGCAACTGGACATTACCGAGGTCAAACAGCGCTATGAGGTTGTCATTGCCTCCGAAGTTATGGAGCACTGCCCCGACGATCTCGGTTTTCTGCGCGAGCTGCGCCGATGTCTGATCGACAATGGCTATCTGATCATCACGGTTCCGGCACATATGGCCAAATGGGGAGCCAATGACGATCTGTGCGGCCACATCAGGAGGTATGAGCGGGACGATCTGCGCCGGAAGATAGAGCAGGCCGGCTTTGAACCGCTTTTCATTCACTCGTACGGAGTGCCAATCTACAACGTGATGAAACCATTTTACGACCGGGCGGTCAAACGGCAGTCCCTGGAATCTGTCGACCTCGCAGAACGGACGAAATCGAGCAGCGGCATGCGACTCCTGCCCCGCTTGAAAACTGTTTTTGCGTTGTGTTTCAACAACATAACCATGGCCCCGTTTTACGGCTTGCAGCGGCTCTTCTACGCGAGCGATCTCGGCAATGGCTATCTTGCCGTTGCCCGACCGAAATCTGTGCCAGAGGCAACCAGATCATGAGAGCGAGTATTGCGGCATTCTTTAGACGTATCGATCCATTAGCTGTTTTGTCGATTAGTATCCCTTTTGCTGTCTATATATTGACACTTGCCCCCTCGGTGACGTTTTTTGACAGCGGTGAATTCATCACGGCAATTGATTCGTTAGGGACTGCCCATTCGCCAGGCTATCCGTTCTTTATCAATTACGCTAAACCGTTTACTTGGCTTCCATTTGGCAACATTGCCTTCAGGGTGAATATTGCTACGGCAGTTTCCGCTTCCATTGCCTGCTATGGGGTTTATTTGTTGGTCTGTTATCTTATTGCTGCCGACAATCGGTTCAGGCAACGAGAAACGGTCCCCATCTTTGTCCATGGCTGTGCTTTGGCCGCGGCACTCGTTTTTGCCTATTCAGCCCGGCTCTGGCTGCAATCCAATCATGACAAACCGTATCCTCTCGTTTCCTTTCTTGTCGCGATAGTATTTTACCTTCTTTTCCGCTGGCGCGACCTTTACGATCAAGGCACTGAGGCGCCCCGCTACATTTACCTCGGCTGCTTCATCTGTGGTCTGGCTACCGGCGCCCACCAGACTATTGTCTTGCTCATCCCCTCATTTGCCTGGTTGATTCTTGCCAAAAACTGGCGCTTGGTCGCGCGGGTCAAGGAACTGCTACTTGCCGTTGCTTTCGCCATCCTCGGGTTCTCCATTCAGTTGCATATGCCAATCAGGGCTACCCAAAACCCGCTCTTGAACTGGGGAGATTCCAAAACTCTCGAACAGTTTCTCTGGAACATCCTCCGCAAAGGATACCCCAGCGAACCGCCAGACCGCGATCTGCACCTGTTGTGGCAACAACTCTCGGCATTCAATATCCCCCATGAATTCACTTGGATAGGTGTTTTTTTACTGGCTGTCGGTTTATTGACATCGCTGGGTAAAAATAAGGATCTCGTGATTGCATACGTAATTGGGGTCATCTGTTCTCTTTTAGTGATAGTCGGCTATTTCAATGCGCAAGCGGAGCTGATTTTTCTTACGGAAGAGTTTTTTACGCCTCTCTACCTGCTGACGGCGGTCTTCATCGGACTCGGCTTCTGGTTTCTGTTGCGGCATGGGCTGGCAACTCTCCGTGCAAACCAGCTGAAGAGCTTGCCTGTAATGCTGCTGGTGGCGCTGTTTCTCCTGATATTGCCTGTAACAATTTGCGCCATCAATTATTACGAAAACGACCAGCACGAGAATTATGTTGCCTTCGACTATGCAACGAATACCTTCCGCTCCCTCCCACAGGGAGCGGTGCTCTTCACATGGGGCGACAGTGGGGCTTTTCCGCTTTGGTATCTACAGGGGGTGGAGCGGATGAGAACTGATCTTGATCTCCTTCATACTCCCCACTTGGTGTTTACCTGGTACCTGGACTCGTTCCCCGAGCTCTTCCGTTACAGTATGCTCAGATCGCTCCCCGGTGCGCTCAACTCTGCTGAGGATGCCCTGAAAATCGCCGTTGCGGAACAGATTGAACGCCGACCAGTCTTTATCGATTTCTCGACTCGCTATTCGTTGCCATTTCCCGAATATGGACTGCAGCAACAGGGAATCTGTTATCGATTGATCAAAGGGGGGGCCGGACGCGTTTATGCGCCAGACGTGGCGGTCTGGGATCTGTACAGCCCGCGTGGTTATCTGAGCCAGATGGGCTTTCGTGACCTCGATACGGGGAAGGCGATTCTAATCTATGCGAGCAGTCGAATGGAGGCTGGAGAATTGCTCTTGCGGCTGGGGATGCGTACAGAGGGGATCGAACAGCTCCGAGCGGCAGCGGTAATTTCTCCTGACCTTCGCTTCCAGGTTGAAGGGTTACTCAACGCGTACGGAGCCGGGCAATGATGACAATTTTTGGCACAACCCGCGTTTTGGGGATACTCGGTTGGCCCGTTGGTCATTCGATGTCGCCGATTATGCAGAACGCAGCCTTGGCAGTCCTTGGCCTCGATTACGTCTATGTCCCCTTTGCTGTTCCCCCTGAGGGGCTTGCCGCTGCCGTTATCGGCCTGAAAGCACTGGGGGTCGATGGTTTTAATGTAACGATTCCCCATAAAAGCGCTATTGTACCGTTATTGACGCGCCTTTCCCCAGAAGCGGAACTGATTGGTGCGGTCAATACTGTGAAGAGGGAAGGCGATGAACTGGTCGGTTACAATACTGACTGCAGCGGTTTTATCAAGTCGTTGCGAGCAGATTTTGGGAGCGATCCGGCGGGCAGCCGGGTACTCGTTCTCGGGGCTGGCGGTGCAGCCCGTGCGGCACTGGTTGGCCTTTGCCAGGCAGGTGCCCGGGAAATCATCGTTGCGAACCGAAGTCTTGAAAGCGGGCGTCGGCTTATCGGCACCTTCAGCACTCGATTTAGCGGCACACAACTTGCTGCCATCCCCCAGGATGTTGCCAGCCTTAGTCCTGTATTACAAAAAATTGACATCCTGGTAAACACAACATCCGTTGGAATGGGTGGCAGCAGGTTTCCTGACTTCAACTTAACGGCCATGAACCGCCATGGCTGTGTTTACGACATGGTGTATACCCCTCCGGAAACACCTCTGTTACTTGAGGCGGCACGTCAAGGCCTGCGGCGTGCCAACGGCCTCGGGATGCTGGTTGCCCAAGGCGAGCTGGCCTTTGCTCTCTGGACAGGGGAAGAGGCTCCGCAAGGTGTCATGAAAACGGCAATTGAGTCGGCCATGTCTTGTAAGTAGACGTTGACATTGCCGTTTTTATCGTTTTAGAATTTCTGCTAAATCGACAATGGAGTGTTTATGCAGGCAAGCAGACTGGGAGAACTCCTAGTTCGAAATAATCTTATCACCAAAGAGCAACTTGCTAAGGCGCTGGAAGAGCAGAAAGCAACGGGAGGGCAGCCGCGGCTTGGGTCAATCCTGATCAAGAACGGTCTGATTGCCGAACCTGACCTGACCTCGTTCCTTTCAAAGCAGTACGGTGTTCCTTCCATCAATCTCGCTGAATTCGAAGCTGATCCTTCCGTCATCAAAGCTATTCCTGCCGATGTCGCGCAAAAATATCAGATTGTTCCGGTGAATAGGGCCGGTTCGACCCTGATTATCGCGATGGCGGACCCTTCCAATATATTTGCTATTGACGACATCAAGTTCATGACCGGCTACAACGTCGAGGTCGTTGTAGCGTCGGAGACGGCAATCAAGGCCGCGATCGACAAGTATTACGATCAGTCCGCATCGCTGGCCGATGTCATGGGCGACCTGCAGATGGAGGACCTGGAAGTCGTCGGCGAGGAAGAGGATGTTGATGTCTCCTCCCTGGAGCGGGCTACCGAAGATGCTCCGGTGGTCAAACTGGTAAACCTGATTCTCACTGACGCCATCAAGAAAAAGGCTAGCGATATCCATATCGAGCCCTATGAACGAAGCTTCCGCGTGCGTTATCGAATCGACGGCGTCCTCTACGAAGTGATGAAACCGCCGTTGAAATTGAAGAATGCCATTACCTCCCGGCTAAAGATCATGGCAGAGCTCGACATTGCCGAGCGCCGTCTTCCCCAGGACGGGCGGATCAAGATCAAGCTCGGCGGTGGTCAGGATATGGACTACCGGGTTTCCGTACTCCCGACGCTTTTTGGCGAAAAGGTGGTTTTGCGGCTTCTCGACAAGTCGAACCTGCAACTCGATATGACGAAGCTCGGCTATGAACCCGATGCTTTGACTCACTTCAAGGAGGCCATTCACAAACCGTTCGGGATGGTCCTCGTGACCGGCCCGACCGGGAGCGGCAAGACGGTTTCGCTCTATTCGGCACTGTCGGAACTGAACAAGACCACCGAAAACATCTCTACCGCCGAAGATCCGGTCGAGTTCAACTTTGCCGGGATCAACCAGGTCCAGATGCACGAAGATATCGGTTTGAATTTTGCCGCCGCCCTCCGTTCGTTTCTTCGTCAGGACCCAGACATCATCATGATCGGTGAGATTCGCGATTTCGAGACGGCGGAAATTGCCATCAAGGCGGCACTCACCGGCCATCTGGTCTTGTCAACCCTCCATACCAACGATGCCCCGGCAACAATCAACCGGTTGCTGAACATGGGAATCGAACCGTTTCTTGTCGCTTCGGCCGTTAACTTGATTACCGCCCAGCGTCTGGCACGGCGAGTCTGCTCCGAGTGCAAGGAAGTTGAGGAAATCCCCGTTCAGGCGCTGATCGATGCCGGGGTGCCCCCGGAAGAGGCTCCCCATTTTGTCTGCTATAAAGGGACGGGTTGTTCGAAGTGCAACGGAACCGGTTATAAAGGGCGGGTCGGCTTTTACCAGGTCATGCCGATGCTTGAAGAAATTCGTGAACTGATTCTCAACGGCGCGAACACTGCTGAAATCAAACGCGAATCGATGCGGCTCGGCATTAAAACGATGCGGCAATCGGGGCTCACTAAACTGAAGGAGGGAGTGACCTCCTTCGAAGAAGTGCTACGGGTTACCGTAGCGGATGACTAGGGGAGAAACAGACCATGGCCAATATTCATCAACTGTTGACTGAGCTGGTCAATCGCGGGGGATCCGATCTCCACGTGACAACCAATACTCCGCCGCAGATTCGTATCGATGGTGAGTTGATTCCCCTTGATATGCCACCTCTCAACGCAATAGAGACCAAGCAACTCTGTTACAGTATCCTTACTGAGCAACAGAAGCACAAATTTGAGGAAAATAACGAACTCGATCTATCGTTCGGCATCAAAGGCCTCTCCCGCTTCCGGGGTAATATCTTCGTCCAGCGGGGGGCCGTCGCCGGGGTTTTCCGGGTTATTCCCTACAAGATCCTCACATTTGAAGAGCTTGGCTTGCCGCCAGTAGTCAGAGATCTGGCGGAGAAACCCCGCGGGCTGATTCTCGTTACCGGGCCGACCGGCAGCGGGAAATCGACGACTCTGGCGGCCATTATCGATAAGATCAATACCGACCGGCATGAACATATCGTCACCGTTGAAGACCCGATCGAATATCTGCATCCCCACAAGAATTGTGTCGTCAACCAGCGGGAAGTCGGTGCCGACACCAAAAGCTTCAAAAATGCGCTCAAATACATCCTTCGCCAGGACCCGGATGTGGTCCTGGTAGGCGAGCTTCGCGACCTCGAGACGATTGAAGCAGCACTGACCCTCGCCGAAACCGGCCATCTCTGCCTGGCGACCCTCCATACGAACTCGGCTGTGCAGACGATCAACAGGATTGTCGACGTATTCCCGTCCTATCAACAACCGCAGGTCCGTGCTCAGCTTTCGTTCGTGCTGGAAGGGGTGATGTCACAGACGCTGTTACCGAAGGCTTCCGGCAAGGGACGAGTGCTGGCTCTTGAAGTCATGGTACCGAATCCGGCGATCCGCAACCTCATCCGCGAGGACAAGATTCACCAGATGTACTCGCAAATGCAGGTTGGTCAGGAAAAATTCGGCATGCAGACGATGAATCAGTCGCTTTACTCGCTGCTTCAGAAACGTCTGATCGCCCTGGACGTGGCCATGGGCCGCTCACCGGACCCCGATGAACTGAAACAGATGCTTTCCAGCGGCGTCCGGCCGCAGCAACGGCCACCGATGAGATAAGTAGTTCCACTCTTGGAATAGTGTGGATAGACGACGAATAGCCCTGATCCGTTCAGGAGGACCGTGATGGCAAAATTTAGTTGGGAAGCTAAAAGCAGAACCGGCTCTGTGCAAAAAGGTGTGATGGAAGCGGCCAATGCCGGGCTGGTGGAGAATCAGCTCAAACGCTACGGGTTTTCCGCTATCTCCGTAAAGGAGGAGGGGAAGGGCCTCAGCATGGAGATTAAACTGCCGGGGTTTGCACCCAAGGTCCAGGCCAAGGACATCGTCGTCTTCACCCGCCAGTTTGCCACCATGATCGACTCCGGTCTCCCGCTCGTTCAGTGTCTCGATATTCTTTCCAGCCAGCAGGAAAACAAGACCTTGAAAGAGGTTCTCCTGAAAGTGAAGGAAACGGTCGAAGGCGGATCGACCTTTGCCGATGCCCTGGCCAAACATCCGAAAGTTTTTGATCGCCTCTATGTCAACCTGGTCGCTGCCGGTGAAGTAGGCGGTATTCTCGATACTATTTTGAACCGGCTGGCAGCCTACATTGAAAAAGCGATGAAACTGAAGAAGCAGATCAAGGGGGCGATGGTTTATCCGACAACCATTATGTCGATTGCCGTAATCGTTGTCGGCGTTATTCTTGTCTTTGTCATCCCGACGTTCGCGAAAATGTTTGCCGATTTTGGTGGTGATTTACCAGGCCCGACCAAGTTTGTCATAGCTCTTAGTAACTTCGTCGTCAAATACATCCTGTTGATTGTCGGCCTGATTTTCGCGTCTATTTTTGGTGTAAAGAAATACTATTCGACCCCGAAAGGCAAAAAGCTTATCGACAAGATGGCACTCAAGGCCCCCATTGCCGGACCGTTGATTCGCAAGGTCGCTGTCGCCAAGTTCACCCGGACGCTCGGCACGATGATCAGCAGTGGAGTACCGATCATGGACGGTCTGGAAATCGTTGCCAAAACTGCTGGTAATACAGTTGTCGAGGAAGCGATCTTCAAAGTTCGGCAAGCAATCTCCGAAGGCAAGACGATGGCGGAACCGCTTCAGGAGTGTGGAGTGTTTCCACCGATGGTCGTGCAGATGATTTCCGTCGGCGAAGCGACTGGCGCCATGGATGCAATGCTCTCGAAGATCGCCGATTTCTACGATGACGAAGTCGATGATGCGGTGAGTGCCATGACCGCTATGATGGAACCGCTTTTGATGGTTTTTCTCGGGACGGCTGTCGGTGGGCTGGTTATCGCCATGTACCTGCCGATCTTCAAACTTGCCAGTACTGTTGGCTGAGAGGAATGGTGTTCTCGCGGCGGCTCGTCTGGTTCATCCTCGCCAGGATAGTGGTGGTATCGTTATTTCTCATTTCCACCATTGTCCTGAGGGTCAAGGGTACCGACATTCTGAGTACTCGGTCGCTCAACAGTATCACGCACCTGATTGCTGCTACCTACATATTTTCCGTTATTTCCCTGCTGTTTCTCAAAGTCTCAGCCCGAATCAGCCGCACGCTGACCTATCTGCAAGTAGCCTGGGACATCTTTTTTATTACCATACTGATTGTCTACTCCGGCGGGATCAATAGCCCCTTTTCCTTTCTCTACCTGCTGGCTATTACCAGTTCAAGTTTTTTGCTTGGCCGCCGCGATGCATTTTATACCGCCTCTCTTTGCGCCATCATCTATGGCGCGATCATTGATCTGCAATTCTATGGGAAACTCGTTTTTCTTGGTTTGACCCCGTTAGTCGCGCAATATTTTGGGACAAACTATATTTTCTACACGATCTTCATGAATATTGTGGCGTTCTATCTGACTGCCTTTCTCAGTGGCTCACTGGCGGAACGAGCCCGACAAAGCGAAACTGAACTGGAAAAGCGGGCCGTTAATTACCAAGAGCTTGAACGGCTCAACAGCACGATCGTCACCAATCTCAATAGCGGGCTCCTGACAACGAACAACCGCGGGCAAATTCGTGTATTCAACGGGTATGCGGAGATGATGACTGGAATTAGCCAGGAGGAGGCCTATAACCGCAACTTGTATGATATCTTCCCGGGCTTCAGAGTGTTTTCCGCGGATGTGCTCAGCATCAAACGGGGGGAATTCGAATACATAACCAAGAGCGGCAAACAGTTGGTCCTCGGATTTAACAGTGTGATCTTAACTGATGGAGAGGGTACGAAGATTGGGGCAATGATCAACTTCCAGGACCTGACCCATTATAAGCGGATGGAAGAAAGCCTGAAAAAGGCGGATCGTTTGGCGGCAGTCGGTGAGCTGGCCGCCCGCATTGCCCATGAAATCAGAAATCCTCTCGCTTCAATCAGCGGTGCGGTACAACTGATCGCCAACGGAACGGCAATCGAGGAAAATGATAAAAAACTTTTCGATATCATCTTGCGGGAAACCGACCGGTTGAATTTGCTGATCAGGGATTTTCTCGGTTATGCCCGGCCGACCCGGCCGAATCTGCGCCAGATCAATCTCGCCTTGTTGATCGGTGAGATTCAGGCGCTGGTCGGCACGGATTCACGTTTTGCTTCCGTTAGGGTCGAGAATGAGATCGATAACGATCTAGTGGTCGAGGTTGACCCTGATCAGATCCGCCAGGTATTCTGGAACCTGCTGGTCAATGCTGCAGAAGCAATGCCGGCCGGCGGGCGGGTCATTATTGATGCGACACGTATGGAGGAATTACGATCGGGGGAAAGCGTCAGCCGCACGGTCAAGGTGGCGGTAACCGATAATGGCAGCGGGATGAGCCCGGAAAATGTCGCCCAGGTCTTTGAGCCATTTTTTTCAACCAAAGGCGGTGGCACCGGATTGGGACTCGCTACGGTCTATCGGATCATCGAAGCACATTGTGGGCGGATTACTGTGGAAAGTTCTCTGGGGAAGGGAACATCGTTTATCATATTTTTGCCCGAGCACCAGGCTATCGGCCTGCCGCCGGTTCGCGAGGTAATGTAACATGGATATAAGAGTACTTGTGGTTGACGATGAGTTAAGTATGCGCCAGTTCCTGGCCATTCTCCTTGAACGAGAGGGGTATCTGGTCGATCAGGCGGAAAGCGCCGAAGCGGCTTTGGCCCTTCTTGCCAGTCAGAATTACGATCTTGTTTTTTCCGATGTCAAAATGCCCGGTCTTGACGGCATTGCCCTACTCGAAGAGATTAAAAAAGATTCTCCCGATACTGCCGTCTTGATGATGACCGCTTTTTCCACGGCGGAACAGGCGGTTGAAGCGATGAAACTGGGCGCCTATGATTACATCGCCAAGCCATTCAAGGTTGAGGAGATCAAGGTGCTGGTTCGTAACGCCCTTGAAAAGCGCGACCTTAAGCGGGAAAACAAGCGCCTCCGCCAGGAAGTCCAGGAACGTTACAGCTTTAGTGGCCTGATCGGCAAGAGCAAGGCGATGCGGGACATCTATTCGCTGATCGAGAAAGTGGCGCCAAGCATGGCCAATGTTCTGATCCTTGGCGAAAGCGGCACCGGCAAGGAACTGGTCGCTCGCGCCATTCACTATAACAGTCAACGAAAGGATAAGCCGTTTGTTGCCGTCAACTGTGGGGCCATCCCCGAAAGCCTGATGGAAAGCGAATTGTTTGGTCACAAGCGGGGAGCGTTTACCGGTGCCATTAATGATCGCCCCGGCCTGTTCGAGCAGGCGGAGGGCGGGACGTTGTTTCTCGACGAGATCGGCGAGGTCCCGCTGCAACTCCAGTCCAAATTGCTCCGCGTCCTGCAGGAACGTGAATTCAGACGGGTAGGGGGGACCGATGCCAGACGGGCCGACGTAAGGATTGTCGCCGCTTCCAATCGGAACCTCGAGGAGCAGGTGAAAGAAGGGACTTTCCGCGAGGATCTTTTTTACCGGCTTAATGTTGTCCAGGTCCAGATGCCGCCGCTGCGCGAGCGAAGTGAAGACATCCCCGCCTTAGTGGAACATTTTTACAAAAAATTCGTCTCGCCTCCCCATGACGGCCAGATTATCACGGCCAGTGCCTTAAAACTGCTCATGTCCTATCGTTTCCCCGGCAACGTCAGGGAACTGGAAAACCTGGTGGAACGGTGCGTTGTATTAGGCAGCCGGGAGATTACCGAAGACGTGCTGCCATTTCAGATCAAACGGGATTGTACCGAAATTGTCCGCGAAATATGCGGAGCGCACGAAATTCCCGCTGACGGACTTGATATTGAAGCTTACCTGAATGCGATCGAAAAACGAATTCTTCTTCAGGCACTTGAAATGAATGGCGGAGTAAAAAAGAAGGCGGCCGAATTTCTGCGGTTGACGTTCCGTTCGTTCCGTTACCGGCTGGCTAAATTCGGCATGGATGACGAGTGATCTGGTGACAAAAAGTGTCAAGTAGGTGTGACGAATTACCGCCTTGTGATCTATTGTATATCAAGGCTATAATCCACATTCTCTTGTAACTAGTTAAAACCAGAATGCGATTATAATTGGTCCACCTCTTGCTTATGAAAAGGCAACGGCTTGAGATTCAGAGGATTAGTTGGCCAACTATCCACAATTCAGCACCGTCACCAAAGAAACAATGAAAGGAGTAAATTATGTTGCGCAAGCTTAGAAACAGCAAAGGTTTCACCCTCATCGAACTGTTGATCGTCGTGGCGATCATCGGTATCCTGGCGGCCATCGCTATCCCGCAGTTCTCGGCTTACCGCGTTAAAGCGTATAATAGCGCTGCGGGCAGTGATCTGCGAAATCTGAAAACTGCGCTTGAGTCTGCTTTCGCTGACGATCAATCTTATCCGCCGGAAGGTTAATTGACAAAGGAAAGAGGGGATACCATGAAAAAGACTGTACTAGTTATAGGTGCAATTATAGCTCTTGAAGGTATTGCTTTTGCAGCAGGCAAGATTCCTACAGCTACAATGAGTGGGAAAGCTTTTACTCTTAAACCATCATCCAATGTTGAAGTCTCTTACTATACTACTAATGGGACTACAAACGCTGCTGGAACAATAAACACCAATTACATCGCGAATACTAAAAACATTTCAGGTAATACTGTTTTTTCATCTTCTAATAATACTTCAAATATCTATTACCAGGAAAACGATGATTGGAAAGGAAAGACTCTTGCTGAAAGTGGTGTTGCAATGACTGATCCTACAAAAACTACCGATACAGATTATGCTAACGCTGGCGGTTGGTCTTCAAAGTAATTCTGGCAAACTTAATACAATCTCAGCAACAAAGGGGCATCTACATGCCCCTTTGTTGTTAAGTTACTAAACAGTATGCGTAACGCTAATATTTATCACTTCTTGATAGTTGTTGCAGCTGTCATATTAGCTTACCTAAATGTTGTTCATGTTGGGTTTCTAAGCCTAGATGATCGATATATGGTAGGACTTCTCCAGAGTTCAGATTACAATATTTGGAAGCAGTTTGGGGGTGGCGGAGGGGATTATTTTCGGCCTCTCGTTTTTTTGTCATATGACCTAGATTTGAAACTTTTTGGGGACAATCCGCAAGGGTTCCATCTGGTAAACCTCGCGATTCACCTTGCTAATAGCATCTTAGTATACATTCTTGCCGACCTACTTACCAGAAGCAAGGAGCCAAATAGATATTGCGCTCTTGTTGCTGCTGTTTTCTTTGCTCTTAATCCGTTGAATACTGAAGCAGTTGTCTGGATTTCAGGCCGTTTCGACCTGCTCTGTTGTTTCTTTTTTCTATTAGCTATGATTGTTGCTATTGATAAGCGTGTTTCGGTTTTAAAATCGGCAATCTCACTTTTTATAATGTTATTCTGCTCGTTACTATCAAAAGAAGCTTCTGCAGGATTTGTTTTGATTCTTAGCGTGTATGTGTTGGTTGATTTATCAAACAAAAGTAAACGTACATTTATACTTTTAATGACTGCATGGGTAACAACGGTAGTGTATTTATTTTTCAGGACCGGATTTACCACAAAAGTTGATAGTGGAATAACTAAGGTTATCACTGCGCCCGCAACATTTAGTGCAACTGTTTTTGATGATTTTGCAGTTTATGGTTTCTATCTGAAAAAACTTTTATTTCCATTCCCATTGAACTTTGCTATTAACAGTATTGACAAACCTTTATGCCTATTTATTGGCATTGTTGTGTTACTACTATTTGCCTTTTTATTTAAACGATATGATATATATCGTTTGCCAATACTTATCGTGGTCTTTTCACTTATACCGCCAGTCCTTGCTTATCAAGGCGGATTACCATGGACGTCCTTTGCCGAACGTTATCTTTACCTCCCTATGGTGGGAATGGCACTTCTAATTGGATTAATTGTTGGTCGTTTGCCTCGAACGTCTTTTATTTTATCTTGTTTATTGATTATGTTGCTTGCAATTCCAACTATGCAACGAGTTAATCTTTGGGCTGATTCCAAAGCATTTTGGATTGATGTGATAAAAAAATCGCCAGAATTCCCTCGGAGCTATTCTGGCCTCGCAATTGAGTTCCTGTCGGAAAAGCGGTATGATGAGGCGGAAAGGCTGTTTAAAAAAACTTTGTCGATGGGCTACGAACGTGAATTTATCTGGCAAGACCTCGCTTCTATTTATCTAGCGAGACAAGAGATGCCATCGTATGAATATGCGATGGCACGTGCAGCATTTCTTGCACCTGCTCCCCGTTCAACAAGTATCTATAATTCGTTAACACAGGTGCTTATGTATTATGGTAGTGATACTGAATCAACTAAGAGCATTTATAGGAAAGTGGTTCAGTATTATCTTAAAGCGTACGAGAAAGATCCGACGTATTCTGATGGCCTCTACAATGCAGGCAAAATTGCCATGCTTGCTGGTGATAATACGGATGCTTTGCGTTATTTAAATAGGTTTTTGCTAAATCCAGGTAATTCAATGTTCAGACCCTTTGCGATTAAGCTCATCAGTAAAATAAATGATAAATGATATGCATCTAGTAATGAATGGAGTTAACAAATGTTTCGGCTCATGTTGGTCACGTTCAAGGGCATTGTCAGAGATCGAGTTCTACATGGCGTAGGGGCTCTATCGTTATTTTTCATTCTCATCCCATCAATTAGTTCCTTATCCATGCGTCAGGTTGTTGAGCTATCAACAACTCTTTCTCTGTCTTTTATATCGTTGATATTGCTTGTATTAGCAACGCTTCTTGGGAGCACCTTACTCTGGAAAGATATGGAACGTCGATATACTTTCAGTGTTTTAAGCCTTCCTATTGGTAGAGCTGCTTATCTTTTGGGTAAGTATCTAACCGTAAGCCTTTTTGTTTTTATCGTATCAGGTATACTTACCTTGGCAGCAGTTATTGTAATTAATGTTTCGTCTGGGATGTATCCCCCGGACCGGCCGGTTTCATGGAGCTTTATTGTTTTATGCATACTTTTCGATGCGATGAAGTCGCTTATACTGATATCATTTGCATTTCTTTTTTCGACAGTTAGCACATCTTTATTCCTTCCCGTTTTTGGTACCCTGGCAGTCTATTTCGCAGGTAACGCCAGTCAACAGGTCTATGAATACATCACGGCGGGTGGTGGGAGCCAACTCCCCTCGATAATTAAGGGGGCTGCTACTGTATTATATTATTTCCTTCCTAATTTCAGCTCATTCAACCTTAAAACCTACGCTATTTATGGAGTGCAACCTAATTTTCAGAGCCTCTGGTACGTAACTGCGTACTTTATTGTTTACACTGCCATTATTCTTGTTTGCGCATCTATCATATTCTGCCGTAAGGAAATGAACTGATGAAAACAAAGATAAGCATTCTCTTTGTTTTGATATTGCTCTACAGTATCATCATCATTCCTTTCACTCACTATATGAAAGAACGTCCATTTGTGGAAAAAATGGGATATCTCCCTGCCAATGATGCCCTCAAGTTTTTATCTGCAGATCAGAAGCAGGCCGTTGGTGCATCGTTGATTCTAAAGGTATTAATGTATTTTGGTGGTCAGGTAAGCAGCAAAGATATAGAAGTAAAAGCCACTATTGACTACAAAGCCATGTCCCGTACTATCCACTCAGCCTTGCATCTTGATCCGTACAATCTAGATGGTTATTACTTTGCACAAGCGATACTGGTATGGGATGTCAAACAGTATCAGGTAGCTAATACTTTATTACAATATGGCATGAAATATCGTACTTGGGATTGGTATCTGCCCTTTTTCGCAGGGTTCAACTATGCCTATTTCCTCCATGATTATCCTAATGCGGCAAAAATGTATATGCGTGCCGGCGAGTTGTCTGGAGAGCCGTTATTCAAGAAGCTGGCAGGACGCTATTTGCAGCAAGGTGGGCAAACGGCAATGGCAATTGCCTACCTCAGCACTATGGAAAAAGGTGCTAGAGACAAATCCATTAGAGAATCATTCCACTTACGTATCATTGCGTTTAAACGGGCTCTTTTGATTGAGAAAGCCCAAGGCAGATTTATCGCTGATCATGGTCAGCGCCCGAGTGCAATCCAGGACCTGGTTTTAGCAGGGTATCTAAAGGAAATCCCTGTTGATCCATACGGGGGGAAATTCTATCTGGAGCCAGATGGATCTGTTAATACCACTAGTAAGTTTGCTTTTGCCGGAGTCATGAACCATTGAGAAAGGGACTTTTATGACAACCCTCACTGCTTGTGAGCGTTCCGAAAAATCGGCTATTGTTATAGAACATCTGACTAAAACCTATATTGGCAAGAAAAGAGTTCGAATCGAAGCGCTGAAAGATATATCTCTTTCTGTCACTTGTGGTGAAGTTTTTGGTTTTTTGGGGCCTAACGGGGCAGGTAAAAGTACTACTATCAAGTGCCTTGTAGGCCTTTTGGAGCCCACAAAAGGTCATGCTTCAATAATGGGTAACATCGTCCCCCAAATTGCCTCACGGCGCAATCTTGGCTATTTACCCGAAAACCCGGCTTTTTATGATTATCTTTCGGCTGAAGAATATATCACTTTTGTAGGGTCGTCGTTTAACATGACGAAGGAACAATTGACTCCAAAATGTGAGGAAGTGCTCAAATTGCTGGGGCTTTGGGATGCCCGAAAGCGCCCGATGCGTAGCTATAGTAAAGGTATGGTGCAGCGCGTCGGATTAGCACAAGTGCTCGTTCACGACCCCGAGGTCTATATTCTTGACGAACCGATGAGTGGGCTCGATCCCCTCGGGAGGTCCTTGGTCAAAGATATTATTTGCGATCTCAAACGTCGAGGCAAAACGGTTTTTTTCAGCACACATATTATTGATGATGTAGAAAAAATTTGTGATCGAGTCGGGATAATCCTGCACGGTGAACTTCAATGCGTTGCAAAGGTTGAGCAAATTGTAAATGAAGGGATTACTGGCTACCAAGTCCGATCTCATCGCTCCGAGACTGGCGTTTTTACTGATCATATTGTCTCCAAGGAGGAATTGACTGATTTTCTTAATCGGCTTAAATCATCGGGTGAAGACGTAGTTTTGGTAGAACCTTGCAGGCAGCACCTTGAGGATTTCTTCCTCGCACTAGTTGGCAAGAATAAGCAGAGCACATGAATGTACCTTCTCTTGTACGGCTTCTTCGGCCACATCAGTGGCTAAAGAATCTGATGCTCTATTTTCCTCCTTTCCTTTCGGGGGCAATTACTGAGCCAGGGCTAGCAATCCATGGCATATTGCCATTCTTTGCCTTCTGTATGGGGTCGAGTGCAACATATATTTTCAATGACATCATCGACTGTGAACATGATCGCAACCACCCGGTCAAGCAGCATCGGCCAATCCCATCAGGGGAGGTCACGCTCAAGACAGCGGCTATTTGGGCCTTTTGCCTTTTTTTTGTTAGCTTGTGGATTGCCGTTTTTTCCAGCTCAGGGTGGTTTGTACTCTGCTTGGGCCTTTATCTTCTTATTTCCTGCATTTATACCTTAAAACTGAAAAATATCGCCCTGATAGATATCTTCTGCATAGCTACGTGTTTTTTGCTCCGGCTAGAGGCCGGTGGCGAAGCTTTTGCAATTACAATCTCTGCATGGCTTTTTATCACGGTATTTCTTTTGGCGCTTTTTCTCAGCATTGGCAAGCGATTAACCGAGAAACGGAGCCTGGGTACAGCAGCGGACCTGCATAGAAAGAGCCTCCAGAGCTATCCTGACGGATTTCTGGAAGGAGCTATGAATTTGACTGGGGGATCAGTACTCGTTACATACAGCATATATACCATCTCACGTAGCCAATTATTCTTGACCGTCCCCCTCTGCTGTTTTGGTCTCTTACGATATATTATGCGGGTCAAGTCAGGACTAAACGGTGATCCAACCGAATCATTATTGAAGGATTTGCCACTGCTCTTGGTTAGCCTTGCATGGGCTCTGATTGTAGGGTGGCGACTCTATTTTGCCTAAGATCTGCTACCTGGATATTTAACGTGAGTAGGAATACGCGAAGGTATATGAATGATTCAACGTCTTTATCGCTATAAGGACTTGCTGCTCGTATTTATCTGGCGGGAGTTTCTGATTCGTTACAAGCAGACCGTTATCGGGATTCTGTGGGCCATTTTGCAGCCTTTGAGTCTCATGCTCCTCTTCAGTTTCATCTTTGGCGTAGTCCTCCACATGACCCAAAAGAATTATCCCTATACACTTTTCTATTTCGCTGGTGTTCTCCCTTGGACATTTTTCTCCGGAGCTACTAATTTTTCGGTAACCTGCCTCTCTCATAACTTCAACTTAGTGACTAAAATTTATTTTCCTCGCGAGATCATCCCATTGTCAGGCGTTGCTATAAATTTTATTGATTATCTTATAGGTCTTTTCGTCTATTTTATTCTATTGTTCTTTTATAGTGTGCCAATTACATGGAACTTTATCTGGTTGCTACCGCTGATTTTACTGTTAATAATATATACTACATCTGTATCTCTTTTACTTTCTGCTCTGAATGTGTATTATCGCGATGTTAAATTGGCAACTAATTTCATAATTCAATTTTTATTTTTTGCAACGCCAGTCATCTATTCAATTGATTCAGTTGATAATCGCTGGAAGATTCTTTTGTTTTTCAATCCTCTTACATTCATCGTTGAAAATATGCGCCGTGTCACCATTGAAGGGCGAGGAATTATTATTTGGCAAATCGGTGCGGAAGCGCTTGGCATCATTCTTCTCTACATAATTATTTACAAGGTTTTCATAAGGATAGAGCGGGCCTTTGCCGATGTTATCTGAACCTATTATCTCATTTAGAAATGTTTGGAAGAAATATTCGCGGCAACAAGTGTTGAATAATTCGCTCCGAGAAGAGTTAGTCTCTCTTTTTACCGGCAGAAAAAGTCGCGAGGATTTGGATGAGGGGGAATTCTGGGCACTTCAAGGGATAAATTTTGACATAAAGCAGGGCGAGTGCATCGGTCTTTATGGCCCAAACGGTTCAGGTAAAAGTACTATTTTAAAGCTCATCTCCAATGTTACATACCCTACCAGGGGAATTATTGATGTTCGTGGCAGGGTTGCTCCGCTTATTGAACTCGGCGCCGGTATGCATCTCGATCTTACTGGTATCGAAAATATTTATATGAACGGAACAATACTTGGTGTTTCTATCAGGGAGCTGCGGAGTAAGGTAGACGAGATTATAGATTTTTCTGGGCTCAACGATTTTATTAATGTGCCAGTAAAAAAATATTCTTCTGGTATGTACTTACGACTTGCTTTTTCTATTGCTGTACATAGTGCAGCTGACATTTTTCTTTTTGACGAAGTACTGGCAGTTGGAGATGAAGAGTTTAAAGAGAAATGTAGACATAAAATTTCAGATATTATGGTAAGTGACAAAATAGTGTTAATTGTGAGTCATGACAAAGAAGATATGCAGCGTTATTGCGATAGAATACTCAGCATTACTCATGGGATCATGCAATGAATGAGAAATCGCAACGTACGTTTAATTGGCAATCATCGCCATATTTGCTAGTATACACAATGACCGCAGGGCTTGGAGATTATTTCGTAGTCGGTGACCTGACGCGTAAAGCTCGGGAAATAGTTCCTGGAGCAACTTGTGTCGTCATTCATCGTGGCAATCCCCATGTGAAGCTCTGGCCTACCTGTGATGCAGGAACACTTTTCTTTGACCTTTACCACCCTCTGGAGTTATTCTCCTTCATCCACCTGCTCAGAATGGCTCGAAATTCTGGCGCCAAGGTTTTCGGGTTCCAAATGGCTCCGGGCTCACTCCAAGGGTATCTCTTTTATTCCTTAATCAAGCGAATTAAAGCACTTGACTTCATTGTCGATTTCAATCTCATCAATGCGGACATTATCACCCCTCCAAAAGGTGACTACATCCTTGATTTGCATCTTAACCAGCTCGCTACTATCTTCAGGAAGCCGCCCCATCCCAATCCACGCCTTAAACTGCCAATTGCAACTAAATGCGCACCTCTCCAGATTAACTCTTCCTTTGTTGGAATCCACCCATGGACACGACGCAATAACGATCGCCTGACATGGTCATACGATAAGTGGCTGGAAGTGGTGGCATACCTTCTTGAACACAGGTATCGCCCGGTTCTCTTCGGACGGGACTCACAGTTCCCAGTCTTCAGAGAGAAGCTCCGGCGCGAGTTCGGAGACAATAAAATCATATTTCGTCCTTCCGGCAGCGTTAAAGAACTAGTGGAAACAGTTAGCGAACTGTCGCTCCTCATATCGCTTAACACTTCAACTATTCATGCATCCTATGCTCTACAGGTAAAAACGGTCGTACTATCGGGTCCCCATCTAGACTTATGGACACCAAAGAACGAATTGTTCCGTGAAGTTCGCGATCCGATTGCGATTTATCCCCCCTCTGACGAATCAAAGACTGACCCCGGAATGCCGATGGTTTCGAGAATACCAACCAGTACTGTGATTTCAGCTATTGATGAACTATTGAACGAGGGTGGCAGCTGTGAAGGTTCTTGACGCTGCATACCGCTACTACAAGGATTTCGGATTCAGACTGACGGCAAAGCAAATCTTCCATAGACTGGCGGGCTATGCTGTTGAGGGATTCGTCATCCTTGCGTCCCACTCTATAATTTTGAGGAAATGGATATTCGGATACTGCGTCAATGCCATTCCCGATGATATATCAAAGCTTTTTGATGATAGGGAGGGGACGCGTATTGCCATCATCCTGATCGGCGGGATAGGGGACAGTCTTTTTCTTTCTGCTATGGCTGTTGGAATCCGCGAAAAGTACCCTGACGCCAGACTTTTCGCCTTTGTCAGAGATTTATCCCAAGCTGATATTTTTTTGGGTTGTGGGCTCTTTACTGCATTCTATGGGGTCAGGGATAGACGCCTTGATTTTCTGCGCAGAATCTTAGCTAATGAAGTCGATCTATCCTTTGAAAACCGTTATGTCGTGGCCACCAAAGGGAAGCTTGTCTCTCGCAATGAATCTGTCAAGTTGAAAAGAAAGTTTGCTGAATTGAATCAGAACTGGGAACTCTTTCCCCTGGAGAACTTCCGTTATGGCACCCTTGGCAAGACAATTTTTGAACTGGCATCAGCCACTTCAGGTCTGGAGATAAGTAACGACAACCTTTTTATTCCTCTCCACTCCGGAGATTTTGAGTGTTTGGGAAGAGAGTTGCATGGCCTATCTCCTTACCGGTACATAACAATTCACCATGGCTGTGACCGCAGAATGGTTCTTCCTGACGGCAGTGGTAGCAAGTACCAAACTAAAAACTGGCCACTTGCCCGATGGGAAAAAGTTGTGGCTCAATTACAGGAAGAGGGATTTGTTGTTGTCCAGCTTGGGCTCAGCACAGAAGAAATGATCCCCGGTGCGCTCAGCCTGCTGGGAAAGTTGTCAATCAGAGAAACAGCTGCGGTGCTTAAGTATTCACAGTTACATCTCGACACCGAAGGAGGACTTGTACATCTGGCAAAAGCGGTGAAAACGAGATCCATTGTTGTTTTTGGTCCGACACCGGTTAGCCTTTTCGGGTACTCTGAAAATGCCAATCTGACAGCGGGAACATGTCATAACTGTTTCTGGAGCGATGTTCGGTGGTTCCAACGTTGTCCAAAGGGAACGAATCCTGCAGCTTGTATGGAAATGGTGACGGTCCAAAACGTAACTGATGCTGCCCACCGTTTGTTGGAGAACGCTAGGCGCAAACTTCCACAGGCGGAATTGGTTGACCTTTCCTGTTTTGATAAGACTGCGATCGTTAATTGTCAGAATACGCAGTCACAACATATTGATACTGAAATTTTTGGACATGATAATGCTATCAATTCAAAAGAATTATTATATGTTATTGATCGGCTTAATAGTTTAACAACAACTATAGCTTTTGCACAAATATTAGTTGTTAAATCAGAAGTGGATTCATATCTGTACCATCTTATGTCATTTATATGTAAAAACTTTTCAGCATCATTACACTTGGTTAGTCTTGTAATGCCTGATGATAAATGTAGTGATAAATCATTAAAAGCTTATCAATCTAAATACGATATCAGATATGGTTCAACTTATAATAATGTTAGTAACGACGAGTCAGTAGATATAGTCATTATTTTATCGTTTGATAGTGAACCACATTGCGAATTTGTACTCTATGAAGCGCTTCGCGTGTTGCAGCATGGGGGGATAGTTATTGCTACTTTTGGGATGCAAGCATCCACTCAATCTACTGATATGGAAGTTTTAGCTTGCGCAAAGATTGAATCGCTTTTGTCTCAAATGGGAATTCACTCTGCAGGCAAGCCACTCTTTTGTGCTGGCGAACCGAGTTTTGGTAACACTGTAGACTGCGTGACGAGCAAGTCTGTGGGAGGCTTTGTTCTACGAAAAATGTAGCTTTCATCGACGATCGGAGCAGGGCAACAATATGTTCCGAGATGGCGCCATTTCCATGAATCTTATTGTCATTTCTAATAAAAAATATCCTACTGATTTTCGCAAATATCTTATGGCTGCTGCAGAGTTACAGTCTGCTGTGGCTATCCACATTTATGCTTGGGAGGAATTTGTTGTAACTTTTCAAGGGCACGAGATTTGCCGCCTGCCGGGTGCAGGCAACGAGAAAGTGGTCTATGAAATGGTCCGTAAGCTTTCAAATGGACCGAGCATTGTTCTGACTGGCCTCGGAGGCCGGCTATCGAAGTTGGCCATTTCCGCAAAACGATATCTATCCAATTGCCACTTCATCTATGACATTTACGATCATTTCCAGTACGGAGCCCATGGTGTTGACTATTGGCGTTGGCGCTGGAATGACTTGCGATGGCGGTATCACGTAGATTCATCAATTGTGCTGAGCGCAGATTTAATGCAACTGTATCCCGGGGCCTATCACCTGAACAATGCATCCCATCTGACACCACCTATCCAAAAGGCGCCAATCGACCCGGAAAGGATAGTCTATCTCGGTTCTATTGACGAACGTGTCGATTGGGAATGGCTTAAAGGGGTTGTTGCCAACGGCATCCATCTTGATATCTATGGTCAGGTACATTTGGCTAAAGCGCATATAGAGGCTAATCTAGCATCATTGCTGCACAATAATCCTCAAGTGAAATTTTACGGAAGGTATGACAATAATGACTTACCAGAAATCCTGTCGCAATATACCGTCGGAATTATTCCATATGCTGTCAACAGCCCACTCACTCATTATGTCAATCCAGACAAACTCTATCACTTTCTGAATTGCGGGCTTGAAGTAGTGGCTCCAGGTTTCCCACAGGCACTACGCCTCTCTCGCTATCTTCATCTACTGAACAATCCTCAGGAGTGGAATAATTGTGTTCAAGGCCTGTGCAACAGTCCAAAAGCAGGCGAATGGCGTCATCAGGACTATACTTGGGAGCGGCGGTGGCAAGAGCTGGTCGAAATTGTCCGTCTGGAAACAGCATAAACCACGGCCTATTAGTCTTGGAGGCGCTTTTTGAACGCTCAGATAATAGCACTTGTTAAAAAACTTGACAGCCTTCTCGGCCCATCTGTAGTGGCGTTTATCAATCGATTGCCACAAAAGAAAATACAGGGGAGCAGAGTTTCCTCGATCCTTCTCATTCGCCCTGGCGGCATTGGCGATGCGGCACTGTTAGTGCCAGCAATCAATAGCCTTAAACAGTACAACCCCGATATTTCCATAACAGTTCTTGCTGAACGGCGCAACGGGTTAATTTTTTCTCTCTGCCCGGATGTGGACCAGTTGTTCTATTATGATCGTCTGAATGAACTGCTGGCGACCGTTAGAGGGCATTATGACATCGTCATTGATACGGAGCAGTGGCACCGATTGTCTGCGGTAATAGCACGGATAACACGGGCACCAATTTCCATTGGCTATGCCACGAACAAACGTCAACAGCTCTTTACGCATCGAATTGCATATTCACATGACACTTATGAGGTGGAGAGCTTTTTTCACCTATTGAAGCCGCTAATAAAAATGCCTTTGGTTGGGTATGAAACACCATTTCTGTTTATTCCAGAAGATACCGACCGCTATGCCGGCACTCTACTCGCCAAAAATGACAAAAATCTGCTTATTACTCTTTTCCCTGGCGCAAGTATCCCCGAGCGGCGTTGGGGGGCTGAACGTTTTCAGAACCTTGCTCAACGGTTGCACTCCAGGGGAGCACATGTCGTGGTTATTGGGGGAAAAGAAGATTATAGTTACGGTGACCGCATCTGTACCGGGGGTATCGGGCTCAATCTAGCCGGTCGAACCTCACTTGTCGGAAGCGCAGCAATCATCAATCGCTCAGACTTACTGATCAGTGGTGATTCTGGCATACTTCATGTCGCTATGGGGCTCAATGTTCCAACCGTTTCACTTTTCGGCCCGGGAAGGGTGAATAAGTGGGCTCCCCGGGGGGAGAATCATCTTGTCATCAACAAAAGCCTTTCCTGCTCACCGTGTACAACCTTCGGCTGCACCCCCAGATGCCCGATTAACGCCCGTTGCATGGCAGAAATTACCGTCGATGAGGTGGAATGTGCCGTTTTGGAATTGCTGTCCAGAAAAAAATCGGCGGCAGCTACAAAAACCTTGACTTCGGTGCAGCCAGCTGGTATTTAGATACTCCGTTTTGCATGCAGGCACGTAGCTCAGGGGGAGAGCGCTACCTTGACACGGTAGAGGTCGGCGGTTCGAGACCGCCCGTGCCTACCATCAAACAACTCGCAGCTTCAGCTGTGTAAGGGGCATCGAAGTTCGATGCCTCTTTCTGTTAAGGGGCCCCAGTGATGAGTAATATCAAGGTTTCGTTGCCAGACGGTTCGGAAAGGGCGCTTGCTGAGGGTTCGACCATTAAGGATCTCGCTGCGTCCATCGGTACGGGGCTGGCCAAGGCAGCCATCGCGGGAAAAATCAACGGCACGCTGGTTGATTTGGCGGAGCCGCTGGTGGACAACGCAGCCGTTGAGATTATTACCGATAAATCACCCGAGGCCCTGGAGATAATACGCCATTCGACTTCCCATTTGATGGCTCAGGCCGTAAAAGAGCTGTATCCCGACGTCAAGGTCACCATCGGTCCGGCTATCGAAACCGGCTTTTATTACGATTTTGATGTCGAAGCGGCTTTCAGCCCTGATGATCTGGAGAAGATCGAGGCGAAGATGAAGGAGTTGGCCAAGGCGGATCAACAGATTGTCCGCCAGGTGCTGACCAAAGATGACGCTGTTAAATTGTTCAAGTCAATGGGAGAGAAGTACAAGGTTGAGCTTATAGAATCGATAGATGCCGATACGGTGTCGCTCTACCGCCAAGGCAGTTTCGTTGATCTTTGTCGCGGCCCCCATCTTCCTTCCACCGCATACTGTAAAGCGTTCAAGTTAACGTCGCTTGCTGGGGCCTACTGGCGCGGCGATGAAAACAATAAAATGCTGCAGCGCGTCTATGGGACTGCCTTTGCCGACAAGAAGGAGCTCGACGCTTATCTTGAGCGACTTGAGGAAGCAAAACGGCGTGACCATCGCAAGCTTGGCCGTGAGCTTGATCTGTTCTCCTTTTCCGATGAAGTCGGCGCCGGCCTGGTGATCTGGCATCCCAAGGGGGCCATGCTGCGGACTGTCCTGGAAGACTTTGAACGTAGAGAACACCTCAAGCGTGGCTACGACATTGTTGTGGGACCGCAGATTCTCAAGACTGAACTCTGGCAGCGGTCCGGACACTACGATAACTACCGGGAAAACATGTACTTCACTGAGGTGGAAGGGCAGGGGTACGGCATCAAGCCGATGAACTGTCTTGCCCACATGATGATTTACAAATCGCAACTGCGCAGCTACCGCGATTTGCCGTTGCGTTTTTTTGAGCTTGGAACGGTGCACCGCCATGAGCGGGCAGGGGTTCTTCACGGCTTGTTGCGTGTCCGCGGCTTTACCCAGGACGATGCCCACATTCTCTGCACCCCCGAGCAGCTCGATGCCGAGATCAAGGGCGTTATCTCTTTCGTTAATGATGTAATGGGCATTTTCGGCTTTGACTATGAGATGGAACTGTCAACCCGGCCGGAGAAATCGATCGGCGCCGACGAGGATTGGGAGCGGGCGACAGGTGCACTGCTTGCAGCCCTGAAAGACTCCGGCCGCCCCTTTGAGATCAATGAGGGGGATGGTGCCTTCTACGGACCGAAGATCGACATCAAGCTGCGTGACGCCCTTGACAGAAAATGGCAGTGTGCTACAATCCAGTGCGATTTTACCCTGCCAGAACGGTTTGACCTCTCTTACGTTGCTGCTGACGGTGAGCGGAAACGCCCGGTAATGGTTCATCGCGTTGTTCTGGGAGCGATTGAACGTTTCATTGGTGTCCTCATCGAACATTATGCCGGGAATTTCCCCCTGTGGCTTTCGCCGGTGCAGGCGATTGTGCTTACGGTAACTGACAATCAGATACCATATGCGACCCAGGTTTTTGAGCAGCTCAGAGCAAATGGCGTCAGGGTGCAAAAAGATTGTCGTAACGAAAAGCTTGGTTTCAAGATTCGCGAGGCCCAGCTACAAAAAGTCCCGTACATGCTGGTTATTGGCGACAAGGAAATCGAGACTGGCACGGTAACTCCCCGTTTCCGTGACGGATCGAATCTCCAGTCAATGACTCCTGAAGAATTTATTACTTTTGTCAGTAATGAAGTGAAGCACTTCAAATAGGAGGTGGCGCCATAGCGAAGCCCACAGTAAACATAAACCAGGCCATTCGGGCACGGGAAATCAGGGTCATTGGCCCGAACAGCGAGCAGTTGGGAATCCTGTCTCTCCAGGAAGCGCTTTCACTTGCCGAAAGCCAACAGCTTGACCTGGTTGAGGTGTCTCCTACAGCAGTTCCTCCCGTGTGTCGGATCATGGACTACGGAAAGTTCAAATATCAGCAGAGCAAAAAGCTGCAAGAGGCCAAGAAAAAGCAGTCTCATGTCCAAGTGAAAGAAGTGAAACTTCGCCCAAAAACCGACGAACACGATCTCCTTTTCAAGATCAAAAATGTTCGCCGGTTCCTCGAGGAAGGGAACAAGGCGAAAATCACGTTAGTATTTCGTGGCCGTGAGATTACCCACGTTGACATCGGGATGAAGGCCCTGGAGCGTTTTGCTACTGATCTGGAAGATATTGCCGTTGTGGAATTCAAACCTAAAATGGAAGGGCGCAATATGTTCATGATTGTTGCCCCCAAGGCCAAAAAATAATCGATCGATAATCTGCATAAAGCACAAGGGAGGAAGCAATGCCGAAAATCAAGACAAATAGGGGCGCTGCAAAGCGTTTTAAAAAGACCGGTACGGGTAAGATTAAGCGTAGCCACGCCTTTACGAGCCACATCCTCACCTCCAAGACGAGGAAGCGAAAGCGCCAGCTGCGTTCGGGCGCCGTTGTCGCCGCAGTTGATCAGAAAAATATTGCCAAGCTCATTCCGTACATGTAACGGATGACATAAGTCCGTGAACCGTGAGGACACGTCTCCCCTTGCGGATCCGGCGAAATACCATGAAAAAGGAGTAGTAGATGCCACGCGTAAAGAGAGGCTTTAAAGCGAGACAGAGAAGAAACAAGGTACTGAAACTGGCGAAGGGATTCCGTGGTGCACGGAGCAAACTCTTCAGAAGTGCGACTGAAGCGGTTGACCGGGCATTGAACTATGCTTTCCGCGACCGGAAAGTGAAAAAACGCGATTTCCGGGCACTCTGGATCACCCGGATCAACGCTGCATCGAGAGATAACGGGCTGTCCTATAGCAAGCTGATTTACGGGTTGAAAAAGGCGAATGTCGAAATCGACCGAAAAGTTCTTGCAGATCTGGCGGTTTCTGATCCGAAAGGATTCTCGGAAATCGCCACTCTGGCAAAAGCACAGAATTAAACATACGGATGCAGTTGAAAAAGAAATGGAATGCCTGGCGTTCCATTTCTTTTTTTATAAAGGATAAACTCCATGAAAGAACAGCTGGAACGCTTGCTGTCGTCAGCATTGGAAGAAGTTGCCCGAGCAGACAGTGAAGATCTCCTGCAAGAGATACGAATTAAATATCTTGGCAAGAAGGGTGCGTTAACCGCAGTAATGAAGGGCCTTGGCGCGCTATCGAATGATGAGCGTCCGGTCATTGGTCAACTTGCCAATTCTGTAAAAGTAGAACTCGAAGAAAAATTGTCGGACACACTGCTGCAGATGCGGGAGACCACGCGCCAGCAGAAATTGGAGAGAGAGCGAATCGATATTACGCTGCCGGGCCGTAGGCAACATCTCGGCACGCGTCATCCGATCACGCTCGTTGCCGATGAAATTGCCGAGATTTTTGCAGGCCTTGGTTTCCAGGTGGCCGAAGGGCCGGAAATCGAACTCGATTTCTATAATTTCGAAGCACTCAATTTCCCCAAGGATCATCCCGCCCGTGACATGCAGGACACCTTCTTCGTCGACGATAACATTCTGTTGCGCACTCATACTTCACCGGTGCAGGTTCGCACGATGTTGAAACATGCACCTCCGGTCAGAATTATTTCACCGGGCACCGTCTACCGCTGCGATTCTGACGCGACTCACTCGCCAATGTTTCATCAGGTTGAGGGGCTGATGGTGGATAAAGGAGTGACGTTTGGTGATCTTAAGGGGATTCTGACCATTTTTGTCAATCAGTTCTTCGGAAAAGGGACTGGTGTTCGCTTGCGGCCGAGCTTTTTCCCTTTCACCGAGCCGAGCGCCGAAGTCGATATTGCCTGTGTCATGTGCAAGGGCAAAGGATGCCGGGTCTGTAAGCAGAGTGGATGGCTGGAAATTCTGGGAGCGGGCATGATTGATCCGGAAGTATATCGACATGTGGGCTATGATCCGGAATCTGTTTCGGGTTTTGCCTTCGGCATGGGCATTGAGCGTATCGCCATGCTGAAATACGGGATTGGCGACATGAGGCTGCTATTTGATAACGATGTACGTTTTCTGGGCCAATTCTAACCGCAAATCTCTCAGTGAAACACAACTACAAAGTGGATAGTGTGAAATTATGATAGTTACCTATAACTGGCTCAAAGAATTTGTCGATTTCGAACTGCCGTCTGCCGAATTGGCCGATCTTTTGACGATGCTCGGTCTGGAAGTTGAGGGAATAGAGCACGTAGGAAGCGGGCTTGATGACGTCGTTGTTGCGGTAGTCCAGGAAAAGAACAAACATCCCAATGCGGACAAATTGTCACTTTGTCAAGTCAATGACGGGACTACGACCTTCACGATTGTTTGTGGCGCACAGAATTTCAAGACTGGCGACAAAGTTGCCCTTGCCCGGATTGGCGCCGTACTTCCCGGCGATTTTAAAATCAAGCGATCAAAGATCAGGGGCGAAGAATCATGCGGGATGCTTTGTTCCGAAAAGGAACTTGGCCTTGCTAACGAATCGGCCGGGATCATGATCTTACCGGAAACAACCCCGCTTGGGGGGCCGGTTTTTGATGCGCTTGGCCTCAAAGATACCATTTTCGAGATTGGCTTGACACCGAACCGAGCCGATTGTCTCAGCGTAATCGGGATTGCCCGCGAAATCGCCGCAAAACTCGGTAAGTCTGTTAAATATCCGGAGATCGCTATTAACGAGTCAGCGACCGATGTGCAGTCACTGGCAAAAGTTATCATCAAGGATCCCGATCTGTGCCCGCGCTACACGGCTCGGCACATCGGCGGCTGTACGATCGGTCCGTCTCCCGCGTGGCTTGTCAAACGACTGGAAGCGGTCGGACTGCGTTCCATCAACAACGTTGTTGATGTGACGAATTACGTACAAATGGAGTATGGTCACCCGCTCCACGCCTTCGACGCCGATTTTCTTGCCGATCGTTCGATTATTGTCCAGCGCGCCGGAGAGGGGGAGTGTTTTCTGACTCTCGATGGCCAGGAACGCCCCCTGACTACCGCCGATCTGACCATTCGGGATGCCGAAAAGGCAGTAGCGCTTGCCGGGATCATGGGGGGGAGAAATTCTGAAATTCAGGATACCACGGTTAATATCCTGCTGGAGAGTGCGTATTTTTCTCCCTCCGCGATCCGCAAAAGCGCCCGCAGACTCGGGATACACACCGAATCCTCACACCGTTTTGAGCGTGGGGCCGACATAAACATCCTGCCACGGGCGCTTGACCGGGCAGCTGCACTGATCGCCGAACTTGCCGGTGGGGCTGTTGCGGCAGGGGTTATCGATGTCTACCCGCAGCAGATCGCACCACGAACGATCCCATTCCGCATTGACCGTTGCACTTCGTTGCTTGGCATTTCTCTGAGCAGCGCCGAAATGACCCGACTCTTGGAAAGTCTTGAGATGGTCGTCAAGCCTGATTCAGAAGCCAATGGTGTTTTATTGGTTACCGTCCCGTCGTTTCGCGTCGATGTGGAACGCGAAATCGACCTGATCGAGGAAATCGCCCGACTGAACGGATATGACAAGATCCCGGTAACCATGCCTAAAGCCCGGGTTCTCTCTGACCGTCCGTCCTCCCACTTACGTCTCGAACGGCAACTCAAGTCGCTGATGACCGGTCAAGGTTTTAATGAAGTGATCACCTTCAGCTTCATGGCTCCCGGCCATCTTGACAAAATTCGTCTCGATAGCGAAGATCAACGGCGCACAGTCGTGAAGCTCCGCAATCCGCTTGTTGAAGAACAGTCGGTTATGCGAACCACGCTTCTCCCTGGTCTTCTGGAGACTACCGCCCGCAATCTGAATTATCGCTCACTGGACCTGAAGATGTTCGAACTTCGGAGGATTTACCAACCGGTAGAAGGGGCTGAACTCCCCCATGAGCCTCTTTACCTGGGGGGGGTGTTGACCGGAAAACGATTCACCGACGGGTGGAACCAGAGCAATGAATCGCTTGACTTTTACGATGTCAAAGGAGTTATCGAGAATATCTTCGCGTCATTTAGGTTTTCGGGAATATCCTACCGGCAAGAAGTCATCCAACACTATTATCACCCGGGCAAATCATGCTCCGTTTTCCACGGCAACGAATTACTCGGCTCTTTTGGTGAAATCCATCCGGATGTGCAAGAAAATTTCGCGATATCACAACCGGTTTTCTATTTGGAGCTGAATTTCGAAAAATTAGTTGCCTTGCATAATGAGAAAGTGACCATTGTGCCTCCTTCGCGGTTCCCTGATTCGTACCGCGATATTGCCATGCTGGTGGCTGAAGAACTGCCAGCAGATTCTATCACTGATAGCATTTACGGGCTAAAAATTGGTGAAATAGAGCAGGCAATGATCTTTGACCTGTACAAAGGTCCAAATATTCCTGACGGATACAAGAGTATCGCCGTCAGAGTGCGTTATCGTTCCCGGGAGAAGACTCTCAACGATGATGAAGTTTCATCGCTGCATCAGCGGGTTGTAAGCAATCTGCAAAAGAAGCTGGATGTCTCGATCAGGTAAAAACAGGTTGATTATATCGACTCGCTGTGATATAAAACCAAGCGCCTTAGGTAAGCGAATTTAGTTGAAAATAATGCAATAAACACTGAGGGATATGTATGACCAAGGCCGATATTGTTGAGCAGATTTATGAAAAGGTGGGGTTCTCGAAAAAGGAGTCTGCAGATCTCGTCGAGCGTGTTTTCGGCTTGATCAAGGAAACCTTGGAGCAAGGCGAGAAAATTAAAATTGCTGGATTCGGCAATTTTGTGGTTAAGGAAAAAGCTGATCGTCGCGGACGCAACCCCCAGACCGGCGACGAAATTATCATTTCAGCTCGCAAGATTCTTACATTTAAACCAAGCCAAGTCCTCAAGTCGGCGATCAATTCGTAGCGGTCTTCCCTGGAGGGAAGGTGGAAGCGACGCTTCCGGACAAGCTCTATTTCAAGATCGGTGAGGTTTCCCGCTTGACGGCACTGAGACCTACGGTGCTGCGTTTCTGGGAAACCGAGTTTGCCGGCTTGTCTCCGGTTAAGAGTCGTTCCGGCCAACGCCTCTATACGAAGAGCGATATTGAGCTGGTCATGGCGATCAAGCAGCTGCTGTATGGTGAAAAGCTGACTATTGAGGGGGCCCGGCACCGGCTCCAGCAACGAAGCAAGCTAATAGTGCCGGAACCGACAGGTGACCGACCGGAACGGCAACGGCTCATTGCAGAGATAAAAGCGGATTTACTGAAACTGAAGAATATGCTGTAACATGCGCGTTTTTGTCGGGGCGTAGCGCAGCCTGGTAGCGCACCAGACTGGGGGTCTGGTGGTCGCTGGTTCGAATCCAGTCGCCCCGACCAATAAAAAACAGGGGGTTAGCTTGAAAAGCTGCCCCCTTGTTTTTTGCCAAATATTCCTACAATTTCTCACATCAAGCTCTTCACTCCTTTCAGGTGGTGACGTATGCATATTCTTGTGACCAATGATGACGGCGTGCATGCCCCAGGGATTGTTGCCCTCGCAGATGCATTGCGGCCCTTGGGGAACGTGACCGTCGTCGCTCCGGATCGCGAGATGAGTGCGGTAGGCCATGCCCTGACCCTTCATCATCCCCTGCGGGCCACGGAACTTGCTCCAGATGTCTTTGCCGTTGAAGGCACGCCAACGGACTGTGTCAACCTAGGGGTTCACCGCCTGCTTTCCAACCGCCCCGATTTGGTTGTGTCAGGCATCAACAGGGGTGGCAACCTGGGAGATGACATTACCTATTCGGGTACGGTGTCAGCGGCTATGGAAGCTAACCTGATGGGTTTTCCGGCATTCGCTATCTCTCTCGCCACCACGGGCCATGACGGCTATTATAATACCGCCGCAGCCTTCGCCGCCCAATTGGCGCGTACTATCATTGTCAATGGATTGCCGGCCGACACCTTCCTCAATGTCAATGTTCCGGATCTTCCCGAGGACCAAGTGCAGGGCGTGGCAATAACCACTCAAGGAAAGCGTGTTTATGAAGGGCAAATCGTTGCCAAGACCGATCCACGGGGGCGCCACTATTTTTGGATTGGCAGCGGTATCCCCGATTTTAGCGACGAAGCCGGCACAGATTACTTTGCAGTGAGTCGTGGCAAGATTTCCATTACCCCCCTTCATCTTGATCTGACCAATTACGCTTCGCTCGAAGTATTGAAGAATTGGCGGCTTTCCTAGAACTGGACACGATCAAGGAGGTCTGTTATAGTCAGCACGCTGCTTGACAGAGAATATGCATGAATTTTGAGATCGCCCGAAAAAGAATGATTGAAACGCAGATCGTGGCACGCGGGATATCCTCCCCCCGCCTGATCGAGGCTATGCTCAAGATTCCGCGCCATATTTTTGTCGAAGAAGCCATGGCGGCCCAGGCGTACGGCGACACATCACTGCCGATCGGAGAAAAGCAGACCATCTCCCAGCCTTATATGGTCGCCTTAATGACTGATCTGCTCGTACTGACCGGAACAGAGAAAGTGCTCGAAATCGGAACCGGTTCGGGATATCAGGCAGCCATCTTGGCCGTTCTGGCCGATCGCGTCTATACAGTCGAAAGAATTCGCCCTCTGGCGCTCAGAGCCCGGAAGGCGCTCGATAGCCTCGGGCTGCTCAACGTCAATATCCGGATGGCGGACGGTACCATTGGCTGGAAAGAAGAAGCCCCATTCGATGCCATCATGGTTACTGCCGGTGCTCCCGACGTTCCCAATGACTTGATCGAGCAGCTCAAGCCGGGGGGGAGGCTGGTGATCCCTCTTGGTAATCAGGCGGCACAGACTCTGGTTAGAATAACAAGAAATGCTGACGGTTCTTTCGGTCGGGAGGAGATCACCGGCTGCAGATTCGTAAAGCTGGTAGGGAAATTCGGCTGGTCCTCAGAGGAATAGGAATATCACTCCGATGAATGAGGTTTTCTATGACAAGCGATAGCTTTGCTGAAAACGGGCTGGTTGAAGCGGAAGAGCCGCTGGAAGAACGCGCTGATGAGTTGACGGAACCAGAGCCGACCACCTTCGATTTTGAAGAGCAGGAGGAAGAGGAAGAGCAAGAGGAGAGCGAGGAGGAAGCCAAGCCTCTTGAGGAGGAGCATTTTGATGATGCCATCAAACTCTATCTCCGCGAAATCCAAAGGACTACACTTCTTTCTGCCGACGAGGAAAAAGCCCTGGCGAGCAGGATTGCCAAAGGGGACAAGGCGGCACGCGATAAGATGATTGAATCCAATCTCCGTCTTGTCGTTAAAATTGCCAAGCGCTATATCAATCGCGGTCTACCGTTCCTCGATCTTATTGAAGAGGGGAACATGGGGCTCATCAAGGCCGTGGAGCGGTTCAAGCTTTCCAAGGAATGCCGCTTTTCAACTTACGCAACGTGGTGGATTCGTCAATCAATCGAGCGCGCACTCGTCAATCAATCGCGAACCATCCGCTTGCCCGTGCATGTCTCCGACGACATCAACAAGATGCTTAAGGTTACCCGGGAGCAGGTACAAAAACTCAATCGCGAGCCAAGCGTCAAGGAAGTTGCCACTGCCATGGGAGTTAATCCCGCCTATATCCGCAGGCTCATGGTGTTGCTGAAAAAAACCTACTCCATCGAGCGGCCCATGGGCGAGAACAGCGACTACTTTCTGATCGATACCATCGAGGATACCTCCACCGTTTCACCTGCCACACTGCTTGAAGACCTGAACAAGTACGAGATCGTCTCAAAATGGTTTTCCTCTCTTTCGGAAAACGAGCAGAAGATTTTGACGCTCCGTTTCGGATTGAATGACAATGAACCACAGACTCTCGACACCATAGGGCGGAGCTTTGGCGTCACGCGTGAACGGATCAGGCAGATTGAAGCGAAATCACTTGAAAAGTTAAGGCGCTTCATTGAAAACACCGATGGCGCTAGCGTCGAGTGATTACAATTTTCACCAAGTAGAAGGAGAGCAGTATGGACGACCTGAAGAGCATTATTCGCGATGTTCCCGATTTCCCCAAAAAGGGAATCATCTTCAAAGACATAACTACCTTGCTGGCCGATGCAAAGTCATTCCAGCGGATGGTCGATCTTCTCTCCCACCGGTATATCGGCCAGAAAATAGACAAAGTTGTCGGCGTTGAGGCGCGGGGGTTTATTATCGGTGCTGCCCTGGCATATAAGCTCGGGGCCGGTGTCGTACTCGTCAGAAAACCGGGCAAGCTGCCTTCCGAAACCTTCAGCAAGAGTTACGCTCTCGAATATGGCTCGGACACCCTGGAAATCCATAAAGACGCAATTAAAAAGGGTGAGAAGATTCTTCTCGCCGACGACGTACTTGCAACGGGGGGAACGATGTCGGCGGTAGTCGATATGGTCAACGTTCTCGGAGGAGATCTCGTCGAGTGCTGCTTCATGGCAGAGCTGGAATTCCTTAAAGGGCGCAGCAAGTTACCGCAGGGCAAAGTATTTTCGCTCTTGAAATTTTAAGGAAAGAAGTTGCAATACCCCGGCATTTGGGCTATAGAAAAAAGTTCCATCGTCCCCGTAGCTCAGTAGGATAGAGCGTCGGATTCCTAATCCGCAGGTCGCACGTTCGAATCGTGTCGGGGACACCAAATATCAAAAGGCCACTTGAGCACGAAGTGGCCTTTCTCTTTTGATCCTCACCGTTGCTCGGTCAGATAGGTCGGGTATCAGCTCCGCACCACCTCACGGTATTCAGCAGGACAGTGGGGACATTACAGCGAACGATGCTCGGTCCTCGCGATGATCTCATCCTGCAGCTCGTCAGAGAGATCGCAGAAATAATCGCTATACCCAGCCACCCTGACAATTAAGCCGCGGTATTCCTGAGGATTTTCCTTCGCCCTTCGCAAAGTCTCCGCATTCACCACGTTGAACTGGACGTGATGGCCGTCCATCCTGAAGTAGCTTCTGACCAGTGCGGCAAGCCCGTCGATGCCATTCTCCCCACTTAACAGGGTTGGTGTGAATTTCATGTTCAGCAGCGTCCCGCCAGTCCTTATGTGATCCATCTTGCCGGCAGAGCGGATCACCGCCGTCGGTCCGTTGCGGTCGGCCCCCTGAACCGGGGAAATTCCTTCAGAGAGTGGCGCCCCACGACGTCTGCCGTCGGGCATGGCGCCTGTCGCCGTGCCAAAGTAAACATGGCAGGTGGTTGGGAGCATCTCAATGCGGTAGACGCCACCCTTGGTATTCGGCTTACCGTCCACCTCCTGAAAGAATGCCTCGAACACCAGCCGCATCAGTTCGTCCGCGTAATCGTCGTCATTACCGTATTTGTGGGTCTTGTTGAGCAGGCGCTGCCGGAGCGGCTCGTCATCCTCGAAATTGGCGTCAAGCTTGGAAACCAGCTCGGCGAGAGGAAGCCTTCGCTGATCGTACACAAGCGCCCTTAAGGCCGCCAGTGAATCGGTAATACTGCCGATGCCGACTCCCTGAATGAAGCTATTGTTGTACCTGGCACCACCGGCATTGTAGTCCATACCGCGACTAATGCAGTCGTCGGTCAAGACGGAAAGGAACGGAGCCGGCATCAAGGCGGCATAGATCATCTCGATCAACCGGTTGCCACGCATCTTTATGCCGATAAAGTGGGAGAGCTGGACTCTGAACGCATTAAAAAGATCATCGAAGGAAGCAAAATTATCCGGATTGCCGGTTTCCGGGCCGAGCCTTTCACCACTCATGGGATCAATACCGTTGTGCAGAGCCAGTTCCAGCACTTTCACCAAATTGAAATAACCAGTAAGAATGTATGCCTCCTTGCCGAAAGCGCCAACCTCCACACAGCCACTGCATCCGCCGGCCCGCGCGTCCACGAGACTTTTCCCCTGGCGAAGCTGCTCCTCCACCACGCTATCAGCATTGAAAATAGAGGGAAAGCCGTAGCCATTTCTGACCACCCTCAGGGTATGTTTCAGGAAGGCGTCCGGAGATTTTCTGGAGAGTTGGATGTTACTGGAAGGCTGCAGCAGGTGCATCTCGTCGATAATATCCAAAAGCAGGTGCGAGACCTCGTTGGAGCCGTCGGAGCCATCTGGAAGCAAGCCGCCCAGATTGATATTGGCAAAGTCGGTATAGGTGCCGCTCTCGGCGGCGGTCACCCCGACTTTGGGCGGGGAGGGATGGTTATTGAACTTGACGAAGAAACACTCCAGAAGCTCCCGCGCCCCATCTCTGGTCAGTGTGCCGCGGGAAAGGCCTCGCTCGAAGAAGGGCCAGAGGTGCTGATCAAGATGGCCAGGGCTGAAGGCATCCCAGCCGTTCAATTCGGTAATCACGGCCAGGTGGCAGAACCAGTAGGACTGTAACGCTTCCCAGAAATCAGTAGGGGCATGTGCCGGCACCCAACGGCAGTTGGCGGAGATTTTCAGTAGTTCCTGTTTTCTGACCGGATCGGCAGTGGCTGCTGCCATGCTCTCAGCAAGTTTCGCATGCCGCTCGGCAAAGAGGATTACCGCATCGCAGGAAATATCCATCGCCTTCAACTCTTCCCGCTTGTTAAAGGCAGCGGGATCGGTTGCAAAATCAAGAGCATCAACGGCCTGGGCAATGTCCTGTTTGAAGTCGAGCAGTCCCCTGTGATAAATCTTGTCGTCCAACACGGTGTGCCCCGGGGCACGCTGCTCCATGAACTCGGTGAACATTCCGTTATTATAGGCTTGGTGCCACTCTGCCGGCAGCGCTTCGAAAATCTTGTTCCGAAGCGCCCTGTTTCCCCAATACGGGATGATTGTCTCCTCGTATGCTTTCAAACAGCTGTCATCGACGCGATAGCTGGTTTTCTGGCGTGAGTTGAGAATACGCAGATCCTCAACGGAATGGCAGGTAAGTTCGGGATAGGTCGGGACCTGCTTCGGCGCCGGTCCCCGCTCGCCGACAATCAACTCGCCATCACCAAGATAGATGGTCTTCTGTTCGCAAAGATAATAGAAGGACTTGGCGCGCATCACCGGAATGGACCAACACCCCTCGTTTGCCCGGTAAAATTCCGTAAGCAGTTGAGCACGCTCGGCAGAAATTGCCGGTTCGGCTGCAAGGCTCTCCTGCCGCAGACGTCTCGTTCTTCCCGTCATCATTGTCCTCCTATCGATGTCGGGACTCCTATGTCCCTGAATATCTTGGCGAAAACTTCTAAAACTTCCATGGTCGGAGGAGCCGGTTGCGTCGCTCCCGTTGCCATCGTGCCAAAGCGGGCCTGTTTCCCCGTCCAGGTTGCATGGTAGGGGAGAAGCCAGACGTGGCGTATCCCAGGGGTTTCGGAGGAGACCTTGGCGAGGGCGCACATCTCCTCCTCACTGGCATTAAAGCCCGGCACGACTGGAATTCTTAGCCAGATGTTCGCATGCAACCGAGAGAGCAGCGCCAGGTTTGACACAATCCCGCCGTTGTCAATGCCGGTTCCCTGAAGATGTCGCTTCCCCTCAGCACATTTCAGGTCGAAGAGAAAAAGGTCTACAAGCGGCGCTATTTCAGCGAGCGTCTCGGGAGGACACAGCCCGGCGGTATCCACGGCAGTATGAATCTCATGGTCTCTGCAGCGGCTAAGGAGGGTCTTAAGAAAATCGGGCTGGCAAAGCGGTTCCCCGCCAGAGAACGTAACGCCCCCACCGGAGTCTTCATAAAAGAAACGATCCTTCAACAGGCTTGCCATCACCTCGTCAGCCGACATCTCGCGGCCGACGATCTGGCGTGCTCCGGTGGGGCAGGCTTCTGTACATGCACCACAGAGGGTGCAAGTGGTAGCCGTATCGAGCCGTTCGGGGCAGGCATCGAAACAAGCGCCACAAGAGAGGCAAACTTTCTGAAAAGAGGAGATTTCCGGCATCGGAAGCTGGCTTTCAGGGTTGTGGCACCACCAGCAGCGCGCCGGACACCCCTTCAGAAAGACCGTTGTCCTGATGCCCGGTCCGTCATGCAGAGAATAGCGTTGCAGGTTGAAGACCATCCCTTGCGAAGTCACATCATCTCCCATCGTTGCAATGCATTGCCAACCGGCGATTACCTCCCTTTATAAAATATTTCCGGCAAAAAATCACCATTTGACGTGCAAAGGAAGAGCGAGCACCATCATGACGTAATCATCGTGGCCGAGCATTTTTGGCTGGATGGGCGCACGAGATAGCGGTGCTTATCGTCGCAAGAGAAGGGGAGGGGGAATGCTCCTTAACGTTATCGGCAATTATGCCTGTTTGCGGGGCGCATGTCCGAGGAGATATAAACGTGCGGCGGGGCTGGCGGACGAAACACGGTCCAGCGTTACGGCAATATGCCGCGCCCCTGGACCGTGATAACGGGTGGGGTCGAAACTAAATGATCTTATTAAGCGAATATTCGATAATGCCTTCCGCCCCTAGCTTGATCAGTTCCGGGACAATTTTACGCACTTCTTTTTCGTTAAGGACGCTTTCAATCGACACCCAGTTCGAATTGAACAGATGGGCAACCGTCGGATTGTTCAGGCTGGGGAGTATCTTGATGATTTCTTCCACGCGATGATTTGGCGCATTCATCTTTAAGCCGACCATGCTCTCAGCCCGCAGTGCAGCCTGGAGAAGCGTCGCAATTTGCTCGATTTTCCCCCGTTTCCAGGGATCATTCCATGATTGCCGGTTGGCGATGACCACGGGAACCGACTCCATAAGATCCTGGATAATGCGCAAACCATTGGCCCGAATCGTGGACCCGGTTTCGGTTACTTCGACGATGGCATCGCACAGCCCCTCAACAACTTTTGCCTCGGTTGCGCCCCAGGAAAATTCAACCGTAACGGGAATGCTCCTTTCGGCAAAATAGCGTTGGGTGAAACCGACCAGTTCGGTAGCTATGGTCTTGCCTGCCAGGTCCTCGGCGGATTGAACCGGGGAATCCTGAGCCACGACCAGAACCCAGCGGGCAGGGCGGCGTGATACTTTCGAATAGATCAACTCACAGACGGTCATCACATCAGAGTCGTTTTCCCTGACCCAGTCGCGGCCAGCAATCCCTACGTCAATCGTCCCTTTTTCGACATATTTACTCATCTCCTGGGTTCTGATAAGGCTGCAGCGCAGTTCGTCATCATCAACCGTCGGGAAATAACTTCTCGAAGACACCGAGACGTTCCACCCGGCCTTGCCGAAGAGATCAATGGTGGCATTTTCGAGGCTCCCCTTCGGGATGCCGAATTTCAGCTGTTGGGTCATTTTTTATAAACCTCCTCCGGATCGAAAAGAGGATTTGAATGCTCAACCCATTGGCCGTTTTCCCAGCGGGTATAAAAACAGCTCCGGTTGCCGGTATGGCAGGCCGCTGGACCGTTCTGCTTCACCTTGATGACCACCGAGTCATAATCACAGTCGGTCAGAACTTCGACGACATCCTGGGTGTTGCCGGATTCTTCACCCTTCATCCAGTATTTGTTGCGGCTTCTGCTGAAAAACCATGTCTTACCCGTTTCAAGTGTTGACGAAAGAGTCTTTTCATCCATGAACGCGACCATCAGCACTTCGTTTGTCTCGTGATCCTGGATGATGGCAGGGATCAGCCCGCCCATCTTGGCAAAATCAATTTTGGACATCGTGACAGTCTCCTCTCTCTTTGGTGGCATTTTTCGGGACGCGAACAGGCTCGACGCCATAGTCCGCAAACGAAAAAAGGGGTGGTCGCTTGACCACCCCTTCGGTATTCTGGTGGGCGATACTGGGTTCGAACCAGTGACCCCTGCCGTGTGAAGGCAGTGCTCTCCCGCTGAGCTAATCGCCCGAAAAGTACGTTTCAAATAGCAGAATGAGAGAGTCGTGTCAAGAGCTGTTTTGGCCGGACGGTCCTCCGGTCGGGATAATTTTACTGGCAATAAAAAATCGTTCTATCTGTTTTTAATTCACCTTGACAGAGAATTGACACAGTTGTTATAGTTTCGGTCCGCAGATTTTATCATGACTAAACGAGCGCGGGTTTTAGACTTCAGTTGAAAAGAGACACCAATGCCTCTTGAACAAGGCTTGATTCAGGTTTATACCGGCAACGGCAAAGGTAAAACGACCGCTGCCCTCGGTTTGGCGTTCCGTGCTCTTGGCCGCGGATTCAAAGTCTGTATGATTCAGTTCATGAAAGGTGGCGGCCCATACGGCGAGCACTTTGCGGCGCAGCATTTCCCGGACCAGTTCACTATTGTGCAAACCGGCCGGCCAGGATGGGTCAACCGCGAAAACCCCGACGCAGAGGATATCCGCCTGGCGCATGAGGCTTTGCAAAAGGCAAAGGCGATCTTGGCCGAAGAGTGCTACGACCTGGTAATCCTCGATGAGATCAACGGGGCCATTTCCTTTGGCCTGCTGGCCGTCGATGATGTTCTGGATGTGTTGCGTCAGAAACCGCCGCGGGTTGAACTGGTTCTGACCGGGAGGAATGCCGATGAGCGCATTATCGAGCTGGCTGATCTTGTTACCGAGATGCGAGAAGTGAAGCATTATTACCGGGCAGGCGTACCCGCCCGGCTTGGCATTGAAAAATAACCGGCCTGCCAGGGTCTGGAGCGCATTGATACGATAAACCCGTGAAGGAGAAAATTCATGTCAGAAAGAACGTTACGCATTCTCGTGGGGAAACCGGGGTTGGACGGTCATGATCGGGGAGCGAAGATTATCGCCCGGGCCTTCCGCGATGCAGGCTTCGAAGTCGTTTATACCGGTTTGCACCAGACTCCCGAGCAAATCGTCGCCGCGGCGATCCAGGAAGATGTCGATGCAATCGGCTTGTCGATCCTTTCCGGGGCGCACAACTCGTTGTTGCCCCGGGTCTGTGAACTGTTACGCGACAGACAGGCCGATGACATCGTTGTGTTCGGTGGAGGGGTCATTCCCGAGGACGATATCCCCGGTCTGAAATCGGCCGGGATCAGCGAAGTGTTCACGCCCGGCACTTCGACCGAAGCGATCGTTGCCTGGGTAAGGGACAAAATCGCGCCACGCGCCTGATCGCAATTCCCGCTTCGCCCCGCCAAATGCACCGGAATCGCAGAGTTCGGCCCCGGCACACCCGTTTCTCGTTTCATCTCCACCGTCGGGAGTACGCCATGAGCACGTCGACTCTGCCGCTAACAAAAGGAAGATACAATGTCTTTGGCCGACAAGATTCTTGCAGGCGACCTCAGGGCCGCCGCACGGCTAATGCGTGACCTGGATGACGGCTTTCGCAGCGCTGCCGAGGAGATGAAGCTCCTGTTCCCGCGGACGGGCAATGCCTTTATTCTCGGGATCACCGGCCCTCCCGGCGCAGGGAAATCAACCCTCGTCGACCAGCTGACCGCCGCTTTCCGCGCACAAAACAAACGGGTTGGCGTTGTTGCCATCGACCCGACCAGCCCTTTCACTGGCGGGGCGATTCTAGGCGACCGGATCAGAATGAATCGCCACGCCGACGATCCCGGGGTGTTTATTCGAAGCTTGGCTACCCGCGGCCATATGGGAGGCTTGTCCCGCTCGACCGGCGATGTGGTGAACGTCATGGATGCCATGGGGATGGACATTATCATTATCGAAACCGTTGGGGTAGGGCAGGACGAAGTCGATATTGTCAGGATGGCACATACAACGGTGGTAGTATCAGTGCCCGGTCTCGGCGACGATATCCAAGCTATCAAGGCCGGGGTACTGGAAATCGGCGATCTGTTCGTCGTTAACAAAGCCGACCGCGATGGAGCAGAACGCACCGCGCGCGAACTCTCCACAATGCTGGAAATGAAACAGATTCTGCCCGGCGGCTGGCTCCCCCCGGTACTTCTGACCGAGGCAAGCCGCAATCGGGGGATCAATGAACTCGTCCAGGAAATCGAGGCGCACCGGCGATACCTCGAAGAGTCCGGCAAAGGGGAGAAAATCCGCGAAGAAAGGACGGTCCGGCAATTCACCGACCTGTTGAGGGATCGTCTATTTGCCGAAGTTTACGAGCACTTGCATGTCAACGGGCGGTTCAGGGTGCTTATCGACGAGATGATTGCCCACCGAACCGACCCGTATTCTACGGTTGACAAGATTCTCCGGGAACGCGCAGTCCGCGCCGGTAATCCTTCTTGACCTGACCGGGCTGGCGTGATATTTTGTAGAAGTTTTACGGGGCCTTGGCCCCGTTCATTTTTTAGAGTAGGCAAAAACTCATGACTCGCCGGATCGCAGTACTTCTCGCCCTGATTATCTTCGTTGCCATCGTTGTCCGGAAACCGCAGAGTATTTCTCTCCCCGCAGCATCGCCGCAGGACCCGGCAAAGGAAGATCTCACCCGGATCGACTACCCGAGCCAGCAAACCGTAGCCTGGCGGCCTCACTTCATCCGTCCGAACGAAACACTTGAATCGCTCTTCGGCAAGAACTGGATTTATGTCGCCCGATTCAACCGGATTGATCGCCGCCACGCCTATCCGGGGATGACAATCAAGGTTCCGCTCGATATGACGGCGGCCAGGAACTATCAACCACTGCCGATGGAATATCTACCGGCAAAGCGTTACGAAAAATTTATTCTCATCAACCTGTCCGAGCAGTGGATCGGTGCCTACGTAAAAGGGAAACTCCAGTTCTCCATCCCGGCAGCGACCGGAGGGGACGGCCATGAAACCCCAGTGGGCCTTTACCGCATTGATGCGCGCGACCAGACCCATGCGTCGTCGTTGTACAAAACCGAGGACCAGACGGCCCAATATCCAATGGACTATGCCATGCGATTCCATGTTGGTGCGGACAATGTCGCCTACTGGATTCATGCCCGGGATTTGCCCGGCCGGCCCGGCTCCCACGGCTGTGTCGGTGTCTATGATGAGCCGATGCAAAATCGAGTGTATGGCATTCCCGCCCAACCGGTGCTCTTCGATGCAAAAAAGCTGTACGACTGGGCCGTCGGGAACCCGGAATATGGCGAAGACAGTGGTCACGCCGAGCTGATTGAGGATGGCCCGGTTGTGGAGGTGGTCGGCAAAAACCCGACCTATTGTGCCACGCCGCTGAAACCGCTCGTTGCCACCCGCTAAGCCTTCAGACTTTACTTTGATCGCTCTTGAGGCACACTGTCAGCATGGACGTTATTACTACCCACGTAAATGCCGATTTCGACTGTCTCGGAGCGATGGTCGCCGCTAAACGATTGTATCCGGACGCATTAATGGTCTTTTCCGGTTCGCAGGAAAAGAGCGTTCGGGACTTTTTCCTCAAATCGTCCGGCTATGCACTTGACTTCACCCGGCTCAAGGATCTCGATCTCAGTTGCGTCACCCGCCTGATTATCGTCGATTGTCAACATTCCTCAAGAATTGGCCGTTTTGCCGAAATTCTCAACAAAGCGGGATTAGAAGTACATATCTACGATCACCATCCCAGTTCTCTCGGCGACATCCCGCCTCAAGGCGGAACGATCAGGGAATGCGGTTCATCGACGACCATTCTGGTCAAGATGCTCATGGCGCAAGGCCAATCTGTCACTGCAGTGGAAGCTACCCTGATGATGCTCGGGATTTATGAAGATACCGGCAATCTTACCTTCCCGTCGACGACTACCGATGATTACCACGCTGCCGCCTGGTTGCTGGAGCAGGGGGCAAACCTGAATACCGTTGCGGATTTTGTCACCCAGGAACTCACCTCTCCCCAGATCGCCTTGCTCAACACTCTTCTCCAGTCGCTGGAAACTTTTTCAGTCAACGATCTCGACATTTCCCTCGCCCATGCCACGGTTGATTACTATATCGGCGACATCGCCGTTCTTGCCCATATGATGCGGGACATGGAAAATCTGGGGGCAATTTTCGTGGTCGTCGGCATGGGGGACCGGGTTTACGTCGTCGCGCGCAGCCGGATTCCCGAAGTGAATGTCGGCAAGATCCTCCGCGAGTTTGGCGGTGGCGGCCACGCCACGGCGGCGTCGGCAACGATCAGAGACCGATCGGCGATCGAGGTTTTAACCGATCTTCGCCAGTTGCTCCATAAAATGGTCAATCCGAAGCGGTCGGCTGCTGACCTGATGTCTTCCCCCGTAAAAACGCTGCCATTAGCCACGACAATTGCCGAAGCTCGCGAGGTTCTCACCCGGTACAACGTGAACGCCATGCCGGTCCTGGATCGGGACCGAATGGTCGGGATAATTTCGCGCCGTATCGTCGAGAAAGCCCTTTACCACGGCTTGGGGAATCTGCCGGTGGGCGAGTATATGCACACCGAGTACCTGCGGGCGACTCCTGATACCCCGATCTCCGAGATCCAGGATTATATCGTCACCCAGCACCGCCGGCTCGTGCCGGTCTTTGATGGCGACCGGTTAAGCGGCATCGTCACCAGAACCGACCTGCTGCGCTACATGTACGCGGGTATGCAGCAGCAGAATGATGCCGTCTACGACCTCGCCCGCGAGAAACTCCCGGTGCGCAAGAAGGATGTGCTTCACCTGATGGCCCGACACCTGCCGAAGAGGACTGTGCAAGTGCTCCGCGATCTGGGCGGAGCGGGCGATTCGCTGGAGCTGCCGGTTTATGCCGTGGGCGGCTTCGTCCGGGACCTGCTGCTCGGCAACGAAAACAGCGACATCGACGTCTCCGTCGAAGGTGACGGGATTTTTTTCGCGGAAACATTTGCCGCTCGATACGGCTGCCGGGTCAAGAGCCATATCAAATTCGGCACGGCAGTGATCGTTTTTCCGGACGGCTTCAAAATTGATGTCGCCAGCACCCGTCTCGAATATTACGAAACGCCGGGAGCCTTGCCGACGGTTGAGCGTTCATCGCTCAAGATGGATCTCTATCGGCGCGATTTCACCATCAATACCCTGGCGATTCGGCTGAACAGCGCCGATTTCGCCCTACTTATCGACTACTTCGGGGCATATCGGGATCTCCAGGAAAAGTCAATCCGCGTATTGCACAATCTCTCGTTTGTCGAAGACCCCACCCGTGTCTTCCGGGCAATCAGATTTGAACACCGCTTGAACTTTGCCATCGCCCGGCACACAGAGAATCTGATAAAAAACGCCATCAAAATGGGCTTTCTCGAAAAAGTCGGCGGCAGACGTCTACTGAATGAACTGATGCAGATTTTCAAACATAGCGATCCGATCGGGGCAATTCAGCGAATGGCCGGTTTTGGCCTTCTCCGCTTCATACATCCCGATCTCGTTTTGACGACGGAAAACCTTCGGGTCATCGAAGAAGCAAAAAAAGTGATTACCTGGTTCGATCTACTCTACCTGGGCCAACGGGTTGAAAATTGGGTGGTGTATCTCCTGGCCCTCACATCGTCGCTCAGCGACGACCGCTTCTGGAAGATGTGTACTCGTCTTGCCGTCTCCGAACATTACCGGGAAAAGCTCATAGAACTGAGAATCCATGGCGAGCAGGTATTGGAAGTCATGGAACGTCGGGTCGCCCAGCACGAACCCGTAGTGCCTAGCGAGATTTATTTCTGGCTTGCCGGACTGACGCCCGAACTGCTTCTCTACATAATGGCCAAGTCAGGCAATGATGATGTGAAAAAGTTTGTTTCCCTTTACGTTACGAAGCTGCAACACGTTGCCAGTTCAATCACAGGCAATGATTTGAAAGCGCTTGGTCTTCCCGTCGGCCCTCGTTATCGCAAGATACTCGATCGTGTGCTGGCCGCCCGCTTGAACGGTGAGGTATTGACCCGGGAAGAAGAGCTTCAGCTCGCAACACGTGAAATCGACCAAGTGTAGCTTTTGTGCAACACAGGCACGTGAAATGGCCTTCTCTATAATTTCATACGCGCTCTCAAATAGTTATGCCGGGCAAAGCTCGTCACAACAGCGTGCTTACCAGCGAGCTGTTGCATTTTTACCTCGACATCCTGAACCGTTAGGGTCAACCGAATACATTCGCCTGGATTTTGTTCTGCAATTACAAGCAATTACAAAAAATGTTTAAATTTCTCTTCTCTGGCTTGCCGATTGCCCTTCAATTTGATACTATTTTGTTACCATTGACTCGGGAGGTGACATGGGTATCGTAAAACGAATCGGCTGGTACGGGGTAGTAGCTGCCTGGTTGATCGGTCTGAGTTCGCCTTGCTTTGCCGACGATTCCGGGTTTGAATCGATCTTTCGCAATGCTTTATACGGCGGGATGGCGGGGGGCTTGGTTGGTGCGGCAGTGCTTGCTTTTACCCATAAGCCGGCCAACCATCTCGATTATATCGGTTACGGAGCCGCCGGCGGCGTTCTTGCCGGAGCGGCATATGGGGTGGTTAAGTCTGCACACGCACTTGCCGAAGTTGAAAACGGTAAAGTCAGGCTGGCGGTGCCGACGGTTGTTCCAGACTACGTTCCGGCAGGAGCCCATGGACCAGGAGCCGTCGTCGTTTCTGCCGAATTGTTACGCGGTAAATTCTAGTTTTTCACGACCGTCATAATGAAAAAGGGGGCACCAGCCCCCTTTTTCATTATATGCCAAGCCGTCAATCCGATAATGGTCGGGCCGGGCGACTCGATTTCATTTACTGGCGGCACAATATCACCGGTCGCATGGCAAACAATGCCGTCTTGCCGTCGGCCAAACGCATTGTGCGCTTTCAGAGATCGTTAACGCCAATCTCTCGCAAAAGGATGCGGGTTGTCGCTTCTCGATCGAGGCGTTCTGCGAGATCGGCGACCATCTCCCGAGGGTCCGACGCGACAATCCGGGGAAAGATACCGAGCAGTGGCGCTCCGGAGAGAGAATCTATCAAATGGGGTGCATATTCTTCCGTCATATCGGGCTGATCGGGATAGCTATTGACGATGACGCCGCTGACCTTGATTCCCAGTTGTTTGGCTGAGTAACAGGTCAGGACAGCATGGTTGATCGTCCCGAGATTCGGCCGGGCGACCACCAACAACGGCAGGTTGAGGGCCGCGATCAGGTCTGCAATGAGCAGGCCGCCGCTCAAGGGAACCATCAGGCCGCCGGCACCTTCCACCAGCAGATAATCGTGTCGTTCTGCCAAACAGCCGTAAGCTTCTCTGATCCGGGCAAAGTCAATCCGGGTTCCCTCACGGGCAGCGGCCACGGAAGGAGCTATCGGCGTTCGCAGACAATAAGGCGCGCACGCATCATCCGGAGGGGTTCCCGCCGCCCACGCCAACAGCTCTGCATCCTCTGAAACCAGACGCCCGTCCTTCTCAATGCACCCGCTGGTCACCGGCTTCATCACTCCGACATTGATCCCACGATTTTTCAGCAGCCGGGCAATGGTTGCCGTAACAATGGTCTTGCCGACACCGGTATCCGTACCGGTTATGAAAATCCCCCGCTTATTCACCACAATTCCTCGTAGTAAGCCCTAAATCCGTGAACATCTGCCGATCTAGGGCTGCATTCCTGCCGGTTGTCGTTAAGTAGTTGCCGATCATGGTTCCACTGGCACCGGCTATAAACATCCATGATTGGAGATCACGTAGATTATATTCTCGACCGCCACACACAGTAATCTTTCGCTCAGGGAGGAGCAACCGAAAAAGAGCGATACTTTTCAAACACTCCAAGGGAGTTATCTGCGTAGCGCCCGCCAATCCGGTCCCCACAACGGGATTAAGGAAATTCAGCGGCACCGAATCAACGCCGAGTTCGCGAAGGGTTATTGCCAGTTCGATCCGTTGCCCTGCCGATTCCCCCAAGCCCAGAATCCCTCCGCAACACACCTTGAGCCCGGCCTGTTTAACTACCCGGATCGTCGCAACATCCTCCTCGTAATCGTGAGTCGTACAGATTTGGGGGAAAAAGCTTCGAGCAGTTTCGAGGTTATGGTGGTAGGTTTCGACGCCGGCCGCCTTGAGCTGGCAAGCAGTTTCGAAATCAATGATGCCGAGTGAACAGGACGGAGAAATGGCGGTCTCTTCTTTTATTCGGCGCACCGCCCGGCAGATTTGATCCAATTCTGCCCCTTTGCCGATTGAAGTTCCGCTGGTGACAATGCCATAACAGGTCGAGCCCGCACCCTCGGCTTCCTTGGCACCGGAGAGCATTGCATCTTCGTCAACGAGCGGATAAACGGGAACCTCTGTCGTATGATGAGCAGATTGCGCACAAAAGGCGCAATTCTCTGGACACCGTCCCGACTTGGCATTAATGATGGAGCAAAGCTCGATGTCACGACCGACATAGTGGTCTCTGACCCTGCTGGCGGCCAGGAACAGTGCCAAGGCGTCGGTACCATCCAATGAAGCGAGTTGCAACGCCTCTTCCGGGGTGAGTTTCTGACCGCCAATAACCTTCGTGGCGAGCAATTCTATCTGTGTAGCCATCAAACACCTCCCAGGTATCGAGTAGCATAGCAAACCGCTCGTTGTCAACCGTTTACGCACTACAAGTTAACGACCACCTTTCTGAAAATCAAAGCCGGGTCGCTTGGCAAAAAAAACTTGCATTTTCCACTAGTGCGTGATAAACACGACATACAAGTTAATGTTCACTAAAAAGTGAGCTCCTCCAGCTCACTTTTTTTATTTTTGAGGTATTGATAGATGGCAAAAGAAGATACTCTGAGTCATGCAACAGCTCTCGCAGAAGGTCTTCTGGCTCCCATGGGACTGCAGCTCGTCGACATTGAGTACCGAAAAGAAGGCCGGGATTTTGTCCTTCGGCTGTTTATCGACAAAGAAGGCGGTGTCACCCTTGATGACTGCGCTGCCGTCAGTCGCGAATTTTCTGAACTCCTCGATATTGAAGACTTCATCCAGGAGCATTACACTCTTGAAGTTTCATCACCGGGGCTTAACCGCCCCCTGAAAACTGATGCCGATTTCGAACGCTACCGAGGTCGTCTGGTCAAAATCAGGACTTTCGAGCTGGTGGCCGACGAAGAGGGCAATAAACGCAAAACATTTCTGGGCGATCTTGTCGGCAGTGAGAACCAAATAGTGGTTGTCAAACTCAGGGAAGGACAGCTGGCGAGAATTCCCCGGAACAAAATTGCCAAAGCAAATCTTGAATTCGAGTTCTAGATACCAGTTAAATCAATTAGTCTGTTAAGGAGATACGGACGTGGAAACAACCTTAAGCCTCAAGCATATCATCGATCAGATTGTAAAAGAAAAGGGGATTGACCGGGAGATCGTTGTTGATGCTCTCGAGCAGGCGGTTCTGACTGCTGCAAACAAGAAGTTTCGCAATACCCGTGATCTTGAGGCGCATTTTAACCCTGAAATCGGTGAAGTTGAGCTGTTTGAATTTGTAACGGTTGTTGAGGAAGTCCAAGACTCCTACAAGGAGATCGACCTCGAAGAAGCCCGGGAAATCGATCCCGATGTGGAAATTGGCGACTCCCTCGGCATGAAGCTGGATGCCAGTGGTTTTACGCGGATTGCCGCCCAGACTGCCAAACAGGTCATTATCCAGAAAGTGCGCGAAGCCGAGCGTGAAACGATCTTCAACGAATTCAAGGACCGTATTGGCGAGCTGATCAACGGCGTAGTGCGCCGTTTCGAAAAAGGCGATCTGGTTGTCGATCTTGGCCGGGCGGAGGCAGTCCTCTCGCAAAAAGAACAGGCTCCTCGCGAAGTGTATCGACAGGGAGACCGAATCAAGGCACTTATCACCGACATTCGCATGACCCCCAAAGGCCCGCAGATTCTGCTTTCCCGCACCCATCCCGGCGTACTGGCCAAGCTTTTCGAAGCAGAGGTCCCCGAAATTGCCGAAGGAATCGTGGAAATCAAAAACGTAGTTCGCGAACCGGGGAGCCGCTCGAAAATAGCGGTCTATTCGAATGATTCCGACGTGGATCCGGTTGGGGCCTGCGTCGGAATGCGTGGAACGCGGGTACAGAATGTGGTTTCCGAACTTCGCGGCGAAAAGATCGATATTATCCCCTGGTCGGAGGATCCGGCGCGATTTGCCTGCAATTCACTCCAACCGGCCGTTGTTTCCAAAGTATATATTGATGAAGAGAATCGCGCGCTGGAAATCGTTGTTGCAGACGACCAACTGTCGCTTGCCATTGGCAAGAAGGGGCAGAATGTCCGGCTGGCCGCCAAGCTCACCGGTTGGCGGATCGATATAAAGAGCGAGACACGGGCCGCCGAAGCCGAATTGCTCGAATATTCATCGTATGATGGCTCATTGGCCGAAGAGGTGGAAGAACCTGCTGAGGAATCTCTTGCCGTTAATGAAGCCGAAGCTGTGCCGGAGGGGTCTGAAGAATAACGATGCCTCGTCAGGAACCGCAACGGACATGTCTCGGCTGTCGACAGGAAAGGAACAAGACGGAACTTTTGCGTTTCGTCCTGGCGCCTGATTCTTCGGTAGTCCCGGACATTCTGGGCAAACTTCCCGGTCGAGGGGCATACACCTGTTTCAGCGACCGCTGCGTACGGGCGGCAATTACTCGCAAACAGTTTAACCGTGCCTTTCGGGGCGAAGTACGGGTCGACGGAGCAGATGTGGTTATCGACCAGGTGCTGGCCCGGCTTGAAGAGCGAATAGCCTCGTACCTGGCACTTGCCAACAAGGCGGGTAAGGTGGTTTCCGGAAGCGACACGGTCCTGGAGAACCTCCGCAGGCAGAAAAGGATCGGGTTGGTTCTCCTTGCGAGCGATATTTCAGAAGATATCGGCGCTAAGATTGCGCAGCAGGCATCCAGAAGCGGGATTCCACTCTTTCGCCTGCTCGACAAAGAGCGGATCGGCACACTTCTCGGCAAAAGTCTGCGAAGTGTGATAGCCATTGAAGATGGCGGTTTCGTGCCGTCGATCGTCAGCGTGTTGAAACATTATGGTAATTTCCTTGATGGGGGTGCGGTAGATGAGCAAGACCCACGTATATGAATTGGCAAAGAAGATGGGAATCGACAATAAGGAGCTTATTTCCCGGCTCAAGAGCCTGGGTATCGAGGTGAAAAGTCACATGTCGGTGCTTGAAGAAGAAGAAGTCAACAAAGTAACTGCTCCTCCCGCCCCCCCCAAAGAAGTCTCACAAGAGGAAGTCAGGGTAACCACGACCATCATCCGCCGACGGCCTAAAGTCGTTGAAGCCGCACCGGCCGAAGCGGTTACCCCCGCACCCGAAGTCGAGGCTCCTGCGGCACCGGCTGCGATGGCCCCGGCACCTGTTGCCGAACCCGAACCTGCCGAAGCGCCGGCAGCGATCGTCGCCGAGGCACCGGCACGCGCCCCGGAAGCCGAGACCCCGCCGTCACCGTCGGCCGCTGCTGCGCCGGTGACAGCACCGGCAGAGGAGCCTGTCGTGGAACGGCCTACAGCTACGAAAGCCCGGATTCTCGGGCGGGTGGAGATCCCCGGAATCACCCAGACCAAACCACCGGAAAAGCGTGAAGTCTTCATTCCCAAGAAAAGGGTTGAAGAGCGGCCGGCTCCGGCAGCGGCGCCCTCACCTGAAACCGCCGCCGCAGCCGAAGAGCGGAAAAAGGCACGGAAAGGGAAAGAATTCGTGGCTGTGCCGGAACCCGAACGGGCTCCGAAAAAGGCGCCGGCCGGCGGCAAAAAGAAGGAAGTGTTTAAGAAAGCTGAATTACTGGAGAAGCGCGAGAGAATTTTCGAGCCGGGGCCACGTTCTGGCAAAAATAGAAAGCGGGAACGCGAGCAGGTATCTGTCGGCAAGAAAACTGAGATCACGACGCCTAAGGCAATCAAGCGGATAATCAAAATCACCGAAACAATCACGGTTGGAGAACTGGCAAAACGGATGGGGGTTAAGGCTAATGATCTGATCCGCTCTTTGATCAAGATGGGGATGATGGTAACCATTAACCATCCTCTCGATGTCGATACGGCCACTCTTCTCGCCAGTGATTTCGGCTATGAAATCGAGAATGTCGCTATTGATCTCGACGAGATATTCGAAGCCGTGCCCGATGCGCCGGAGTTTCTGCAGAAGCGACCGCCGGTCGTCACCATTATGGGCCACGTCGATCATGGCAAGACATCGCTGCTCGACGCCATTCGCGAAACCAACGTCATTGCCGGCGAAGCTGGCGGCATCACTCAGCACATCGGAGCCTATGATGTCGAGCTGAAAGGGCGGAAAATCACGTTCCTCGATACCCCTGGTCATGAGGCGTTTACCGCTATGCGCGCTCGGGGTGCCAAAGTCACCGATATCGTTATTCTGGTTGTAGCAGCAGACGATGGAGTCATGCCGCAGACCCGCGAAGCGGTCAACCATTCCAAAGCGGCCGGTGTCCCCATTATCGTGGCAGTCAACAAGATCGACAAGCCGGAAGCCAAACCGGAAAGGGTCAAACAAGAACTCATGGAACTCGGACTCGTTTCCGAGGAGTGGGGAGGAGACACCATCTTCGTCGAGGTCTCTGCCAAAAAGCACATCAACATCAGTGAGCTGCTTGAGATGGTATTGCTACAGGCAGACGTTATGGACCTCAAGGCAAATGCCGACAAGGCCGCCCGGGGAACAATCGTCGAGGCAAAACTCGATCGCGGCCGCGGACCGGTAGCAACGGTTCTCGTCCAGGACGGAACGCTCAAGGTCGGTGATTTTTTTGTTGCGGGGGTTCACTCCGGCAGAGTTCGGGCGATGCAGAACGACCGTGGCGACAAACTTGTGTCCGCCGGCCCCTCCATGCCGGTCGAGGTAATTGGCTTTACCGGGGTTCCCGACGCCGGTGATGTCTTCATCTGTCTTCCCGACGAGAAAAAAGCGAAAGAAATCGCTTCGCATCGTCAGCAGAAACTCAGGGAGACCGAGCTTGCCAAGCACAGTAAGCTTTCTTTGGAGCAACTTTACGAAAAGATTCAGAAGGGCGAAGTCAAGGACCTCAACGTTATCGTCAAGGGCGACGTTCAAGGTTCAGTGGAAGCCGTTACCGAGTCGTTGCGAAAACTTTCGACCGATGCGGTACGCCTCAATGTAATCCACTCCTCGGTCGGGGCGATCACCGAAACAGACGTCAACCTGGCCACGGCAAGTAACGCCATCATCCTCGGTTTTAACGTTCGACCGGAGCCCAAGGCTGCCAACCTCGCCGAAAAGGAAGGGGTGGACCTGCGGCTGTACAACATCATCTACGACGCGGTGGAAGACATCAAAAAGGCCATGGAGGGCTTGCTCGAGCCGACACTTCGTGAAAAGCACCTGGGCCGTGCCGAAGTCCGCGAAGTCTTCTCTGTACCGAAGGTGGGAAATGTGGCCGGTTGCTACATTCTCGATGGCAAGGTGCTGCGGAATGCCCATGTCCGGCTGTTGCGCGATAACATTGTGATTTACGAAGGCAAGATGTCGAGTCTCCGCCGGTTCAAGGATGATGTCCGCGAGGTTGCGGCTGGCTACGAGTGCGGCATCGGCTTGGAAAATTACAATGACATCAAGGTTGGCGACGTCATCGAAGCATTCGAAATCGAAAAGATCGCTTCGACACTCTGATCGTAACATATTGTGTCGGCGCGGAAGTAAAGTGGGTACTTATGTATAAGCGATCTGACAAGGTTGCCGAGGCAATACACGAGCTTGTTTCCGGGCTGCTCATCAAGGGGCTCAAGGATCCGCGTATTGGTTTCGTCACGATCACCGGCGTAAAATTGACCGACGACCTCCACTTGGCAACGATCTACTACACGGTCATTGGCAGCGAGACGGAGCAGAAATCGACTCAGGACGGGCTCACGCGGGCTGCCGGCTTCGTGCGCAAGGAAATCGGCAAGGCATTGCGGATGAAGTACGTCCCGGATATTCTTTTCAAATATGACGAATCAGTCGACTACGGTAACCGTATAGAACGCCTGCTGAAGGAAATTCATTCCGGGGAAGGTGACAATGATTGAGAGGATTCTCGGGGAGATCCACGCGAACAGCAGTTTTCTGGTTACGACTCACGAGAACCCTGATGGTGATGCCGTAGGCTCATCTTTGGCACTTGCCGGTTACCTCAAGGCGTTGGGTAAAGATGTCACGATACATTTTTGCGATGCGGTGCCCGACCTGTACACCTTTCTCCCCCTGGCTTCGGAAGTGGTGCAGCAACTCCCGGAACGTGACTACGATGTCTGTTTCGTTCTCGATGTCGGCGAATTCCGCCGGGCTGGCGCACAGATCAACCAATGCCGCAGGGTCGGTAAATTCATCAACATCGATCATCACCTGACTATCGATAATTTTGGCTCGATCAATTACATCGACCCGGCTGCCGCAGCAAGCGGAGTGCTCGTCTATCGGATTATCAAGGCCTCCGACTGGCCAATCGACCTACCGATAGCCCTCAGCATTTACACCGCAATTATTACCGATACCGGCTCGTTCCGTTATTCCAACGCTAATCCCGAAGCATTTGCCATTGCCGGCGAAATGATCGAAGTTGGCGTAAATGCCTGGGACATATCGGAAAAATTGTATGAAAGCCAGCCACAGGAACGGCTCATGCTCCTGGCACTGGCCCTTTCTACGCTGACGACATCTTCCTGCGGCAAGTTCGCGTCACTCGCTGTAACCCTTGAAATGTATGCCCGGACAGGGGCGACTGCCGAACTGACCGATGGCTTTGTGAATTATCCCCGATCAATATCAGGGGTCGAAGTTGCGGTTTTTTTTCGCGAAATCAGCGCGGGTTTTTTCAAGGTCGGCTTCCGCTCCAAAGGCAAGGTTGACGTATCCAGTATTGCCGCCGCTTTTGGTGGAGGAGGACACCACAATGCTGCCGGCTGCAATCTGAAGGGCTCACTCGACGACGTTAAAACTCAGATTTTCAGCCACCTGGAGAAGGCTATTTAACTCGATGGATGGCTTTCTCGTTCTCGACAAGCCTGCAGGGATGACCTCCCATGATGTCGTTTCTGTCGTTCGGCGCACTCTAGGAGTGAAAAAAGTCGGGCATACCGGAACTCTTGATCCGTTTGCAACCGGCGTCCTTCCTATCGCCATCGGGGAAGGAACAAAAGCGATCCCCTTCCTCGACGAGCAGGTGAAGGAATACCAAGCAACTATGGCCCTCGGGATTGCTACCGATACGCAGGATTGCACGGGGACCGTCCTCTCGGTTGCCGACTGGCATAAAATAGAGGGACAGGATTTCGAGCGCGTGCTCGCCTCGTTCGTTGGCCGAATAGCCCAGACCCCTCCGATGTTTTCGGCAATCAAACGGGATGGCGTCCCTCTCTATCGACTGGCGCGAAAGGGAATCGATATCGAACGTCCATCCCGGTTGATCGACATCCATTCCTTGCATGCTGACCACATCTGTTTGCCTCACATTACGATGACGGTGAGCTGCTCTCGTGGAACCTACGTGCGGACATTGGCCCACGACATAGGAGCATCGCTAGGCTGTGGCGCCCATCTGGTTGCTTTGAGAAGGACGCGGAGCGGCCCTTTTTCACTGGCACAGGCAATTAAACTCGATGATTTGGCTGCCCTCGTCAAAAGTGGAACCCTTCGTGACCTATTTGTACCTGTCTTGACAGCTTTGAGCTACTTGCCCGCGTTGGCTTTGTCAGAGCAGGGAGAACGACAGGTTCGATGCGGGAGAATGCCAGCGCTGGCTGAAATCGAGTTATGCTCCCTTAATGATCTCCCCCTTGGTGGACGCGTCAGACTTGTCCGTGAGGACAAACTTGTTGCCATTGCGGAAAATACCAATCCCTTCTGGCAGGACGGCTGCGAAAACCTCAAGCTTTTAAGGGTCTTTAACTAGGTTTTCCCCTTTACAGCACTGGCCGTTTATGGTACAAGACACACTACCGAAGTGTGAACGTACCAGAAAACTGGTCGAGAATTTTACCGAAACAGAGAAAGGAGGTGTACAGAACGTGCTTGTAACCGAAAAGAAGCAAGAGATTATTTCGTCATTCAAGCGCCACGAAGGCGATACGGGGTCTCCCGAAGTACAGATTGCGCTGCTCACCGAGAGAATTACCTATCTGACGGAACATTTCAAAGTCCACAAGAAAGATCATCACAGCCGTCGGGGTCTTTTGAAGATTGTCGGCCAAAGAAGACGACTCCTCGACTATCTCAAGAAAAAAGACGTCGAGAGATACCGGACCATCATCGAACAGCTCGGCATTCGTCGATAAGAAGAGGCAGTATACTCCCGCAGGAGTATATTGCCTTTCCTTTTAACAGCCCCCCAGTAGCAGCTCCCGGTTGAGAACCGCTGGAGCTGATGCCGGTTGCACCGGACGGGGGCTTGTTTGTTGGCATTTACAGGGCGGGCTTTACAGCCCTATATTTTTGTCAGTTGGGGGCGTGGATTGGCCGGCCAAGATAGCCTTGGCCGGCCAATCGACGGCCCCAACATACCCCACAAGGCTAGGAGGCCAGTACATAATGACAGAACAAACTGTAGCGGTAGAAGTAGGCGGTAGGACCATAACGATTGCAACGGGTAAAATGGCCAAGCAGGCCAGCGGTGCCGTCGTCGTTAGCTGTGGCGATACAATGGTGCTCGTGACCGCCGTAGCGGCTAAAAACGCCAAGGAAGGTCAGGATTTTTTCCCGCTGACCGTCAACTATCAGGAAAAAGCTTATGCCGGTGGTAAAATCCCGGGCGGATTTTTCAAGCGGGAAGGGCGCCCTTCGGAGAACGAAACCCTGACATGCCGCTTCATCGACCGGCCGATCCGGCCGCTTTTCCCCGAAAACTTTTTGAACGAAACACAGATTATGGCAACGGTAATTTCGGCGGATCAGGACAATGACCCCGGAATACTGGCGATGATCGGTGCTTCTGCAGCACTTGAAGTCTCCGATATCCCTTTCCTTGGACCGATCGCTGGCGTCAAGGTCGGAAGGGTGGACGGAACTTTCGTTGCCAATCCTTCCGCCGAGCAACTGGCAAACAGCGATTTGGAAATCGTTGTTGCCGCGAGCAAGGATGCGGTAATCATGGTGGAGGGCGGTGCCGCTGAAGTTTCCGAAGCCGACCTGCTGGAAGCAATTTTCTTCGGCCATGCCGCCGTTCAGCCGCTTATCACTGCCCAAGAAGAACTCAAGCGGATGGCTTGTGTCGCCAAACGGGAAATCGTTACCGTGCCGGTGAACGAAACACTGAAAACCCGGGTCAGGGAGTTGGCCTATTCACGCATCGACGAAGCAGTCAGAATCCGTTCTAAACAGGAACGTCACAACTGCATTGCCACCATCACCCAGGAAACCCTTGAAGCCCTGTTGCCTGAATTCGAAGGACTCAACAGCGAAATCAAAGATTTCCTCGGCGACTTCGAGTACGAATTGGTACGTGAGCATATTCTGAAAGACGGCGAACGGATTGACGGCCGTGACACCAAAACCATCCGGCCCATCACCTCCGAAATCAACCTGCTGCCCCGGGCCCACGGCTCGGCACTCTTTACCCGTGGGGAAACGCAAGCGCTGGTTGCCGCCACTCTCGGCACCTCCATCGATGAGCAGCGCATCGACTCGCTGTACGGTGAAAGCAAAAAACGATTCCTGCTCCACTACAACTTCCCGCCGTATTCCGTTGGGGAAACAAGCATGCGCCTCGCTCCGGGGAGGCGGGAAATCGGTCATGGGAATCTTGCCGAGCGTGCGCTTGAGCGGGTTGTGCCGAAGCATGAGGAATTCCCTTACACGATCCGGATCGTTTCCGACATTCTCGAGAGCAACGGCTCCTCCTCAATGGCCACTGTTTGTGGCGGTTCCCTTTCCATGATGGATGCCGGGGTTCCGATCAAAGCGCCGGTTGCCGGGATCGCCATGGGTCTGATCAAAGAAGGTGACCGTATCGCCATCCTTTCCGATATCCTCGGCGATGAAGATCATCTCGGCGATATGGACTTCAAAGTCGCCGGTACTGCAGCAGGTGTTACCGCGATTCAGATGGATATCAAGATTACCGGGGTAACCCGTGCAATCATGGAGCAGGCGCTGAAACAGGCTAAAGACGGCCGTATCCACATCCTGGGCAAAATGGCAGAAGTGATTTCCCAGCCGAAGGGGGATCTTTCGCCGTTTGCACCGCGCATCACCACGGTCTGGGTCAAAACGGACAAGATTCGCGACGTCATCGGTGCCGGCGGCAAGAACGTACGGGGCATCACCGAAGCTACCGGCGTGTCCATCGATATCGAAGATACTGGCAGAATCAATATTGCCAGCACAAGCAAGGCTGCCTCCGAACAGGCGATCAAGATGATCAGGGACCTTACGGCTGAAGCCGAAGAAGGAAAACTGTACATGGGCACGGTCAAGAAAGTGATGGATTTCGGCGCATTCGTCGAAATCTTCCCCGGCACGGACGGCCTTGTCCATATTTCCGAACTCGATACCGAGCGGGTCAAGAACGTATCCGATGTGCTCAAGGAAGGCGACAAAGTTCTCGTCAAGTGCATTGGCATTGATAAACAAGGGAAAATAAAACTGTCCCGCAAGGAGGCTCTGGGGGCCGTTCTCCCGGAATAATTACCAGGCCGGCCTCTGGTAAACTCTACCATTCAGGGTATAGTTTTAAGCATGATCAGCAAAACGATCCTCGATAACGGCGTGCGGATAATCTCCGAATACATGCCTCATGTTCATTCCGTATCTATCGGAATCTGGGTTGCCAATGGCTCCCGCCATGAACGGCGGGAGCACAATGGCGTTGCTCATTTCACCGAGCATCTGCTTTTTAAGGGGACAAAGAAACGCACTGCGCTTGATATCGCCTGCGAAATCGATTCGGTCGGCGGCATCTTGAATGCTTTCACAAGCCGCGAGTACGTTTGCTATTATGCGAAGGTCCTCGACAAGTTCTTACCGAAGACAGTTGACCTGTTATCCGACATCTTTCTCCACTCGACATTCGATCCCGATGAAATAGAAAAAGAGCGCAAGGTTGTTCTCCAGGAAATCAGCATGATGGAGGACACCCCTGACGATTACATCCATGATCTTTTTCATCGCAGCATCTGGCGAGGGCATCCGCTGGGTATGTCAATCCTCGGTAGTGTTGAAAGCATCGAAAACCTCTCACGTGATGCAATCGTCGCACACAAAGAGCAGATGTATTGTGCTGAAGATATCATTATTGCAGCCGCAGGCAATGTGCGTCACGATGATCTCCTCAAACTCTTCAATGACATGTTTGCGAGGGTTACTGCAGGTACCGGCCGTGATTTTTGTCATCTGCCGGTTTATGAAAAACGGATTGAGTCGATCGAGAAAGAACTCGAACAGTTGCACATTTGCCTGGGGACAAAGGCACTGCCTCAGAACCATCCCCGGCGGTTCGAATTGTATCTCATCAACACAATCCTCGGCGGCAGCATGAGTTCCCGGTTGTTCCAAGAGATTCGGGAACGGCTTGGTCTGGCATATTCGGTCTATTCCTATGTAGTTTCCCACACCGACGCGGGTTCGCTGGTTATTTACGCGGGGACGAGCCCGGAAAAACTTGAAGACGTCCTTGACGTCACGTTCTCGGAATTCCGACGGCTGGCGAACGAAGCGGTGCCGAATCAAGAGCTCGATTCGGCGCGGGAACAGATCAAAGGTAATATGCTGCTCTCGCTGGAAAGTACCGACAATCGCATGACCAAACTGGCCAAAAATGAGATTTACTTTGGCCGTTATCTTTCCTTGTCCGAACTGACGGACGGTTTCGACGCAGTTACTCCCCACGACATTCTCAATCTTGCCGGCGATCTATTCGATTCGAGGTATTTCACCTTGGCGCTGACCGGCAAACTTGGCGGTAAAAGCTTCGACACCTCCCTTCTAACCTGCTAGGTCGCCGATGAACCAGTGCACTGTAAAAATTCGTCTATTACGCCCCGACAGGAATTCCCACCTTCCTCGCTATATGACAGCCCATGCGGCAGGCATGGATCTTCAGGCAGTTCTTGATGAGGACATCGTTCTGCTCCCCGGTCAGCGACAACTTATTCCGACCGGAATTGCCATCTCACTTCCGGACAGCTTCGAAGCCCAGATTCGCCCGAGAAGCGGACTTGCGCTTCGGCATGGGATAGCGCTGGTCAATTCACCCGGGACCATCGATCCCGACTACCGTGGGGAAATCGGGGTTATCCTCATCAATCACGGAGCCGAGCCGTTTACCATAACCAACGGTGAGCGGATCGCACAGATGGTTTTTGCCCCCTTTGTCAGAGCCGACCTGGTTGAAGTGACCGAGCTGGATCAGACGCTGCGGGGAGAGGGTGGCTTTGGTCATACCGGCAGAGATAGTATCGCAAAGGAAACCCCATGAACGATCCACGAATACACCAGTTAGCGGAGATTCTCGTCGACTATTCGACGAACGTCAAAAAAGGAGATATTGTCTTCATTAACGCAACTGGAAGCGAATGCCTGCCCCTGATAAAGGAAGTTTACTCACTGTGTCTGGCGAGAGGCGCCAAATACGTCGAGTACGCTTTCCAGTTTCCGGAGATCGACCGGCATTTTTTCAATAACGCCGGCAAAAGCCAGCTCTCATATTTCCCCCAGCACAAGCTTGATTTTATGAAACAGGTATCGGTTTACATCGGTATTTCGGCAACCGATAATTCGATGGTGATGGCAAAGGCAAATCAGCGGAATATGATCGCCTGGTCGAAACTGACACGGCCAATCGTCGATTGGCGGGTAAAGAACACTCGCTGGGTCATCACCAGATACCCGACTCATGGGGCGGCACAGGAAGCGAAGATGAGTCTCGAAGAGTATGAAGAGTACCTTTTCGCGGCCTGCTGTATCGATTGGCGTGCCGAATCGCGCAAGCAGGAAAAACTCAAACAACTTGTCGACCGGGCCGACAAAGTGCACATTAAGGCATCAGACACCGACCTCCATTTCAGCATCAAAGGGCTGAACGGGATCAAGTGCGATGGGCGTTATAATATCCCCGACGGTGAAGTTTTCACGGCGCCTGTCAAAGACTCGGTTGAAGGTTACATTACCTATAACTGCCCAACACTGTATCAGGGGAAGGAATTTTCCGGGGTTCGTCTTGAATTTAGGGAAGGAAAGATAGTTTCCGCCACGTCGCCAGGGCTGGACCGGGAATTGAACAACATCCTCGATACCGATCAAGGTGCCCGCTATATCGGGGAATTTGCCATCGGGGTCAATCCGAACATCAGAGAGCCGATGCGGAATATCCTTTTTGATGAAAAGATTTTCGGCTCCATCCATTTCACCCCCGGCCAATGCTATGATGAATGTGACAACGGTAACCGCTCAGCCGTCCATTGGGATATGGTAAAGTTGCTCAAGGGTGATGGCGAAATATGGTTTGACGATACGCTTATTCAGAAAAACGGCATCTTCGTTCATAAAGAGTTGACGGAGCTCAACCCCAAGGACTGACACCATGGTACTGTCCATCAACCCGCAAAATCCGCAGGCTCGACTCGTTTCGAAAGTGGCTGAGACGCTTAAAGGCGGGGGGATTATTGCATACCCGACCGATACGACATACGGGATCGGCTGCAGCATTTTCAACAAGAAAGGGATTGAGCGCATCTACCTCATTAAGCAGCGGGAAAAGAAGAAACCTTTTTCCTTTATCTGCTCCGAGCTTTCCGAAGTCGCCCGCTATGCCAAGGTGAGCAATTACGCTTACAAGATCCTCAAACGCTATCTGCCAGGCCCCTATACCTTCGTTTTGGACGCCACCAGCATTGTGCCTGATCTACTGGTCACCAAGCAAAAAACGGTTGGTATCAGGATCCCGGCCAACCGCATCTGCCTGTCGATCGTTACAGAGCTCGGGCATCCAATTATCACCACCAGTGCCAACATCTCCGGTGAAGAACCAATCGGCGACCCGTTTCTTGTTGAGGAAGCGCTTGGCAATCAACTCGACATGATCATAGACGGCGGGGTCTTGTCGGCTGAGGTAAGCTCCGTGGTGAGCCTGATCGGTGATTACCCGCAGGTATTGCGCCGTGGAGTAGGCGATGTGAGCTGGTGTGAATAATGCGCAAGCGCACGGTTCGATTTGGCCTGAACTTCATTATTGCCGCAGTTTTTATCGTGATTCTCGGGACGTTTTATCACTCTGTCATTGCGGACCTGTTTCATTTCCTGCCAACCGATGAAGAGCGTTTTGTCTTTCTGTCGTTCTTTATTGGGGGGATAATGGGTGGATTTGGCGCCTTTGTCGTCGCAGCAGGGTTTCTTCTCGGCAGCAGTCAGGATGAAGGCCCTCGGATCAGGTTGTTACCGAACATCATCATCCTTTGTGCCGTGGCCCTCATATTTTTTATGCTTTTTGCCTCCTCGCTGCACACCACGACCACCCCGGAATTACGCCCTGGCGAAACCATCACCATTTAATTTATTGTCGCTGAGGTTTGTTGACAAGACGGTACGTCGGAGATTATCCCTTAGGGCTTGCAAAAACGGCTGGAATGGAGTAATAGGGAAATCCCTCGCCTATTGGGATGCTGCCGTTATCCGGCCGTCATTTTTCTTGACAATTCGGGTCCATTTTATATACTGCAAAGCTTCGAGCATGATCAATCGGGAGTCTTGTGAAAGTACGTGTAGACGACATAAAAGAGCGGGAAAAACAACTGTTCTACGAAGAAGCTCCCGATGCGTTTCCATCATTGGCGGCAGTAACAACAGACAAGTTTTGCACCTTCATTGCTCCTGTTACGGTAAGCCTGACCGTTTTCAGGGAATATGACCATATTCGCACCAACGGGAAGATTAAGACTCGGGTGCGGATGAAGTGCTCGCGCTGTCTGGCAGAATTTGATGTAGACGTCGATTCATCGTTTATTTTGATCTACAGCAAAGCCAACCAACTGTCCAACGATGAAGATGAGATCGAGCTGGGTGATGAGGACTTGATTTCTGTCGCCTATACCGGTGATGAGATTGATTTTTCTCCAGAAATTGCCGAGCAGGTAATTATGGAGTTACCGATAAAACCATTGTGTAAAGAAGATTGTCAGGGGCTTTGTCCACAATGTGGGGCAGACCTGAACGAAAGCGAGTGCGGTTGTGAAAAATCAGTTCATAATCTCACGTTCAGTGCACTCAAGAATTTCAAAGTAGAAAAGTAAAGGAGAAATACAATGGCTGTACCCAAGAAGAAAACGTCTAAATCCCGGAAAAATATGAGAAGAGCTCACGATTTCCTGACCCCGCCGGCAGCATCCATCTGCCCGCAGTGCAAGGCGCCCAAACTCCCCCATCGCGCCTGTACCTCATGTGGTACCTACAAAGGTAAAGAAGTCATCAAAACAGAGGAGCTGTAGACAGCTCCTCTGTCTATTCCGAATTTTTCTATCCCAGGGTTACCATGAGAGTTGCTGTTGATGCAATGGGAGGCGACAACGCTCCAGCCATTGAGGTGGCAGGCGCTGTCGCTGCTGCGCGTGAGTATGGAATCCCCATCACCCTCGTTGGGGATACCGAGCGACTTCGCCAAGAACTTGACAAGCATGATGTCCGCGGGTTGGATATTTCCCTGCATCATGCCAGCGAAGTCGTTGGAATGCATGACGCTGCTTCTGATGCCGTGCGCCGCAAAAAAGACTCTTCGATCCGTGTTGCGTTTGAATTGGTGAAAAGTGGCGAGGCGGACGTCGTGGTAAGCGCCGGAAATTCTGGCGCGACCATGGCAGCGGGGATGTTCGTCTTGAAGCGCCTCAAGGGGATTGATCGCCCGGCGATAGCCCAGATTTTTCCAACGCTGCGCGGCAAGACACTAGTCCTTGATGTGGGCGGCAACGTTGATTGCAAGCCGATTCATCTCGTGCAATTTGCCATCATGGGTGAAGTGTACGCCCGTCACGTGATTGGCGTTGACCAGCCCCGTATCGGACTTTTGTCGAATGGCGAAGAAGATAGCAAGGGCAACGAGCTGACGCGCGAAACGAACTCCATCCTGAAAAATATCTCTTTCGAATATGTGGGTTACGTTGAGGGGCGGGATATCTTCAACGGCATGGTTGACGTCGTCGTATGTGACGGATTTGTCGGCAACGTTGTGCTCAAGCTTTCGGAAGGCTTGGCGGATGCCGTCGGGAAAATGCTCAAATATGAGATCAAGCGGAGTTTCCTCTCCAAACTAGGTTATCTCTTTGTCCACAAAGCATTCAAAAATTTCAAGAAAAAGGTCGACTACGCCGAGTACGGCGGTGCCCCTTTGCTCGGAATTAATGGAGTGGCGATGATTTGCCACGGCGGATCAAACGTCAAGGCAATCAAGAATGCTATTCACTTCGCCCACGAATACGCCCGGAAAGGGGTCAATCAGCGCCTTGCGGAGAAGCTGGAAACAGAATTCGTGGCGTACATGCAACAGCGGGATGCAGTAAAAGAAGCTGTTGCAGGCTAGAAGAGGTGCAATGATGAGAGCGAGGATTACCGGCACCGGTTCAGCGGCCCCGGACAGGATACTGACAAATTTTGATCTGGAGAAGATGGTTGAAACCAGCGATGACTGGATAACTACCAGGACAGGGATCAAAGAACGCCGCATTGCGGCCGATAATGAATATACTTCGACTCTTGCCACCAAGGCGGCCGAACGTGCCCTTCAGATGGCCGGCATCACCCCCGATGAACTTGACCTGATAATTCTTGCCACGGTCACACCGGATTTTCCTTTTCCGGCTACCGCATGTCTCGTACAAAATAATCTCAAGGCTACGAAAGCGGCGGCTTACGATATATCGGCTGCCTGTTCCGGCTTTATCTACGCCCTGACGCAAGCGAATAACGCCATAAAGCTGGGAACTGTGCGCAAAGCCCTCATCATGGGTGCAGAAGTCTTGTCGCGGATCGTAGACTGGACCGATCGCAACACGTGTCTCCTCTTCGGCGATGGCGCCGGGGCCGTCATCCTGGAAGCAACTGAAGAAGAGCGCGGCATACTGTCGACGCATATCCACAGTGATGGTTCCCATTGGGAACTACTCTATCAACCTGGTTGCGGTAACCGCAATCCGGCTGTCCAGCAAACGCTGGACAATCGTCTGACCTTCCTGCACATGCAGGGGAACGAAGTCTTCAAGCTTGCCGTGCGTGCGATGGGAGAAGCCGCCATCGAGGCCCTCGAAACGAATGGGCTGAGTCCTGCGGATGTAACGCTGTTGATTCCACACCAGGCAAACCGCCGCATCATCGATGCCACCGCAAAGCGGCTCGATCTTTCTGCACACCAGGTATTCGTCAATCTTGATCACTATGGGAACACCTCAGCCGCATCAATTCCCCTCGCGCTCGACGAAGCACATCGTACCGGCAAGATCAAGGCGGGGGACCTCATCCTTCTCGATGCATTCGGTGGCGGACTGACCTGGGGATCAGCATTAATCCGCTGGTAATTTCTGACGAAGGAACAATCAATGAGCAAACGTGCGTTTATTTTCCCGGGACAAGGTTCACAATATGCCGGGATGGGCAAGGATCTGGCGGATAATTTCCCCCTGGCAGCCCAGGTTTTTGAAGAAGCCGACGATGCTCTCGGAAGCCGGTTATCTCGTCTCTGTTTTGATGGACCGGAGAGCGATCTGAAACTGACCGCCAATACCCAGCCGGCCATCCTGACGGTCAGCACGGCCGCGTTCAGGGTCTTGGCTGCCGAAACGGGCCTTGTACCTTCTTTTCTGGCCGGCCACTCTCTTGGAGAGTATTCAGCCCTCGTTGCTGCGGGTTCACTTGCTTTTGCCGATGCAGTACGGACAGTTCGTGCCCGTGGTACCTTCATGCAGGAGGCCGTACCGGTGGGCGAGGGGGCGATGGCCGCGATACTCGGCGTCGAACCAGACATCCTGCTTGAAATTTGCACCGAAGCATCTCAAGGCGAAGTAGTTTCACCGGCCAACTTCAATTCTCCGGGGCAGATCGTTATTGCCGGGCATACCGGAGCGGTGAACAGGGCCATCGAGATTGCCAAGGCTCGTGGATTCCGGAAAGCGATGTTGCTCCCGGTCAGCGCACCATTCCATTCGAGTCTGATGGCTCCGGCAGGGGAGCGGCTTGCGGAGACCCTGGCAGCAGTGACTGTGCATGAGTTGCAGACCCCTGTGGTAACAAATGTTGAGGCAACGCCGAACACTCAGTGTGAACGGGTCAAAGAGCTGCTTGTCCGACAAGTCAGTGCTCCGGTCCTCTGGGATGCGTCGGTGCGCGAGATGGTCAACCTCGGGGTGGGGGAATTTATCGAAATCGGTCCCGGCAAGGTATTGTCAGGGCTGGTAAAACGGATCAATAAGGAAACCACCGCCAGAAACGTCGAAGATTCAGCCGGGCTCAAGGAGCTTATTCGGGAGGTCGCATGACACTTGCAGGTAAAGTTGCGGTCGTTACCGGGGCATCCCGCGGAATCGGCAAGGCGATCGCCCTCAAGCTGGCCGCGGAAGGGGCCGCTGTTGTAGTTACGGCAACAACCACTGAAGGAGCCCAGAGCACGGTCGATGAAATTGCCGCTACAGGTGGCTCCGCTCAGGCTTTCGCCCTCAATGTCGCCGAATCGTCCGCTGTGGATCAGTTCTTCTCCACAGTCATAGAACGCTTCGGCCACATCGACATTCTGGTGAATAATGCCGGGATTACCCGCGACGGTCTCTTGTTGAGGATGAAGGATGCCGACTGGGATGCCGTATTGGATGTCAATCTCAAAGGCGCTTTCCACTGTACCCGGGAAGCGGCAAAACTGATGACAAAAGCCCGCAGCGGCCGCATCATCAACATCAGCTCGGTCGTCGGCGAGATGGGAAATGCCGGCCAGATTAACTATTCCGCCAGCAAAGCGGGGATGATTGGGCTGACGAAGTCGGCAGCGCGCGAGCTGGCAAAACGTGGAATTACCGTCAATGCAGTGACCCCGGGATTCATTGAAACCGACATGACCTCAGTCCTTTCGGACAAAGTCCGGGAAAACCTGTTGCAACAGATCCCCCTTGAGCGGCTTGGCACGCCGGAAGACATTGCCAATGCAGTCTTTTTCCTGGCATCCGAGATGGGTGGGTACATCACGGGGCACGTTCTGTCGGTCAACGGTGGCATGTACATCTGAAAATTATCTTTTGCAATTTGGGCAATTCATGATATGTAGCTAGAAAAATTACCTGAAAACCTTAACAGGGTTAAAAACAAACGGAGGTGAACAGCATGTCCACAATAGAAAAACGAGTTAAAGAAATCGTTGCCGAGCAGTTGGGCGTCGATGAAGCTCAGGTAACGAATGATGCTTCTTTTATGGATGATCTTGGCGCAGATTCTCTCGATACGGTTGAACTGGTGATGGCTCTCGAGGAAGAATTCGATATCGAGATTTCCGATGAAGACGCCGAAAAAATCCAGACCGTTCAGGACGCCGTGGATTATATCACCGAGCACACCTAGTCACTGATCACCAAGGGGAAGGGCAACCTTCCCCTTTCCGCGATTTGCGGCACATCACCTGGCTTACCGATTTGACAATTGCAGGAGCATATACATGAGAAGAGTTGTGGTTACGGGAGTGGGTGCCGTTTCTCCGCTGGGGACCGGCAACCAGAAGAACTGGGAGGCCCTTGCCGCTGGCAAATCCGGCATTAATCTGATCACCCGCTTTGACGCCTCCGATCTTCCCGTCAGGATTGCCGGAGAAGTCAAGGACTTCAATGCCGAAGAGTACATCGACAAAAAAGAGGTCAAAAAAATGGACCTCTTCATCCAGTATGCCATGGGCGCGGCACACTATGCGATGGAAGACTCGGGATTGCAGATTACGGAAGAGAATGCCGAGCGCGTCGGCGTTCTCGTCGGTGCCGGTCTCGGCGGACTCCCGACTATCGAGAAATACCATTCGGCATTATTGGAGGGGGGATACAAGAAAATTTCTCCTTTCTTCATCCCGATGCTCATCATCAACTTGGCTCCCGGGCACATTTCCATCAAATACGGTGCTAAAGGCCCCAACCTGTCGTCCGTTTCGGCCTGTGCGACCGGGACTCATTCCATCGGTGACGCTTACCACATCATCAAGCGCGGTGATGCCGATGCGATGATCGCCGGCGGGACCGAATCGACGGTGACCCCGCTCGGGATTGGCGGTTTTTCGGTGATGAAGGCATTGTCGACCAGGAACGATAGCCCCACCGAAGCGTCACGTCCCTTCGAAAAGAGCCGCGACGGTTTCGTCCTGGCGGAAGGCGCCGGTATTGTGGTCCTCGAAGAGTATGAGGCCGCGAAAAAGCGCGGGGCAAAAATCTATGCCGAAGTGATCGGTTACGGGCTGACGGGCGATGCCTATCATCTTACTGCCCCGGCGCCGGAAGGAGAGGGCGCTGCCCGCTGCATGAAGATGGCTCTGGCCAATGCCGGGGTTCGTCCCGAGGAGATCGACTACATTAACGCCCATGGTACTTCCACACCCTTCAACGACTTCTTCGAAACCCAGGCCATCAAACGGGTTTTTGGCGACCACGCGAAGAAGCTGATGGTTTCGTCAACCAAATCGATGACCGGGCACCTGCTTGGCGCCGCCGGGGGGGTCGAAGCGGTCTTCACTATGATGGCCATGGACAAGGGCGTTGTACCGCCGACCATCAATTATCAGGAAGCCGATCCGGAATGCGATCTCGACTATGTGCCGAATACCGCCCGTGACGCTAAGATTACCTGTGCGATCAGCAATACGTTCGGCTTTGGCGGCACCAATGCTTCGCTGCTGTTCAGGAAGATTTAGGAGGAATTGTGATTGTCGTCGGTAGTGACCATGGCGGGCTAGAACTGAAAGAAGCAATCAAAGTCCTCTTGCGTGAGCGCAATGTTTCTTTTGAAGATTGCGGGACTGACAACGGGAACTCCGTCGATTACCCCGATTTCGGAATAAAAGTTGCTCGCAAAGTCTCCAGCGGCGAGGCGGAAAAAGGCATTCTTTTTTGCGGGACCGGAATTGGGATGTCGATTGTTGCCAACAAATTCCCCGGTGTCCGCGCCGCGCTGGCGACAGATGCCTTCATGGCTCAGATGGCAAAGGAACACAATAACGCGAACATCCTCGTGCTCGGCGGCAGAGTTCTTGACAGGGAGATCGCACGGAAAATGGTCGGGGTCTGGCTTGACGCCACGTACGAGGGTGGAAGGCACCAGAATCGGCTGGACAAAATTGCCGCGATCGAACGGGAGCTAATGAAATAGCCATCCCTGGCTAAGGTAATGTACAGCTTGGTTTGTGCGGGACCGGATCCGGTCCCGTTTTCCATTTTAAACTCAGTGTAAGGAGCAGAGGATGTCAAATCTTGAAGCTTTTGACCCCGAAGTGGCAACAGCAATCCGTCATGAAACCGAACGACAGGAATATAACCTTGAGCTGATTGCCTCGGAAAACTTCGTCTCCGAGGCGGTGCTTGAAGCGCAGGGATCGGTCCTGACCAACAAATATGCCGAGGGCTATCCCGGTAAGCGGTACTACGGCGGCTGCCACCAAGTGGACGTGGTGGAAAATCTTGCTATCGATCGGGCAAAGGAACTCTTTGGAGCCGACCACGCCAACGTCCAGCCACATTCAGGCTCTCAGGCAAACATGGCGGTGTATTTCACCGTGCTAAAACCGGGCGATACCATCCTCGGCATGAACCTTTCCCACGGCGGCCATCTCACACACGGCAGTCCGGTAAACTTTTCCGGCCGCTTCTTTAACGTCGTTCCCTATGGGGTTTCCCGCGAAACCGAAACCATTGATTTCAACGAAGTTGAACGGCTCGCTCTGGAGCATAAGCCGAAGATGATCGTAGTCGGTGCTAGCGCCTATCCGCGTATCCTTGATTTCGCCGCTTTCCGGACCATTGCCGACAAGGTTGGAGCCGTCATCATGGTCGACATGGCACATATCGCCGGTTTGGTGGCCGCCGGTCTCCACCCGAATCCGGTGCCGCATGCCGAATTCGTGACCACAACTACCCACAAGACTCTTCGCGGTCCTCGCGGTGGGATGATCCTTTGTCGTGAAGAATTCGCCAAAGCGCTCAATTCAAACATTTTCCCGGGCATTCAGGGCGGTCCGCTCATGCATGTCATTGCCGCCAAGGCCGTAGCCTTCAAGGAAGCGCTCGCTCCGGAATTCAAGAGTTACCAGGGACAGATCGTCAAAAATGCGGCAAAACTTGCCGATGAACTGATGAAGCGCGGGTTTAAACTCGTATCGGGCGGGACCGATAATCACCTGATGCTGGTTGACTTGAGCGGCACAGAATTGACCGGCAAAATTGCCGAAGAAGCACTCGATAAAGCCGGTATTACTGTGAACAAGAACACCGTGCCGTTCGAAACCCGTTCGCCGTTCGTTACCTCGGGGTTCCGCATCGGTACCCCTGCGGCAACTACCCACGGGCTCAAAGAAGCCGAGATGGCCGACGTAGCTGGTTTTATAGCTGAGGCTCTTGCCAACGCCGATAACGAGAGCGCGCTGGCCAACATCAAAGAGCGGGTCAATGCACTGATGCGCCGGTTCCCCCTCTATGCCCACCGACTGAAATAGCTCTACTTCTTTGGCTGCAAGGAAGTGCTGCTCTAAAGGGGTGTCGTAAGCGACACCCCTTTTATATTTATGCTTATCTCTAGGCATTTCTGTGTTCGGATGCCGCCCGCCGAAAAAGTATTTTATCTTGACAAGGTTGCCCCATTTTTAGAAGATTCGCGCGACATGGCAATCGTGACTGACCGGCCAATTTTGAACAATCAGGCGTTTCATTGCCATCGCTATCAAAAATCTAAAGTGGCTTTCTTGATTATTTTAGCCAAGCAGCGCCTGATGATTGCCGCTATAATCGGTCTTGGCGTCGTCAGCAATAATTCGCTGATCGATATACCGCTGAAGAGTTACCGTCCACTGTCAAAGTCTGCACGGTTTCATAGCCGGTAGGTTTCATAGGGCTATTGAGGAGGATACATGAAGGTAATCACTACCGCTCTGCTGCTCTCCCTCTGCACCACCAATGTCATTGCCGCAGAGAGTCAGCTGCGTCTGCCATTGGCCGAGGCAATCAAGTCGGCAGTTGAAAAAAACCTCGACGTTCAAGCCGAACGGTACAACCCGGCGGCCGCTCTGGCAGATGTTCGCGCCAGTGAAGGGATCTACGACACTGCACTCAATTTTTTCACCGGGTATTCTCAGTCAACCACTGAGCCTGCAAGCACTTTTCTGTCGGGCAATGTAACCAATCGGCAAAAGTCCGTCCAAATCAATCCCGGTGTCAGCCAATTAGTCCCAACGGGCGGTACGATTGGCCTCACCTTTAACAACACCTTCAACAACAATAACTCTTCAATATCTCTAAACAATTACTGGGAATCCAATCTCACGCTGAACTTGAGCCAACCACTTTTGAAGAACTTTGGCCGCGAGGCTACCGACTTGAACATCAACGTCGCCAAATTCAATAAGGAAGGGACACTGGAGCAGTTCAAGACCAAGCTACTGGACACTATTACCCAGGTCAGAAATGAGTACTTCAAGCTGTACAGCCTCCGTGAGCAGCTGGAAGTCAAGAAAACCTCTCTGCTTCTCGCCCAAAAGATCCTGACCGAGACCCGCGGGCGGGTCAAAGCCGGAGTACTGCCGGCAATGGAAATTCAAAACGCCGAATTCGGGGCGGCCAGCAGGGAGAAAGACCTGATTGATGCCGAGCGGGCAGTTAGGGACGAAAACGATCTTCTTCACGTTTTGCTGCAACTGCCGGGCAACGAAGAGATTGTGCCGGTCGATGTGCCATCGAAGGCATACTATTCGGCAAATGTCGACGAGATGATCAAGCGCGCCCTGACACTACGGCCGGAAATCAGAGGACAGCAAATTGTCGTCAGGACCAATGAACTCCAAACCCGGGTTACCAGGAACCAGACACTCCCCGATCTCAATCTGACTGCCAGTGCGGCTTTAACCGGGCTGGACCGCCATTACAACCGCGATCTTGAAAAGATCGGCTCAACCGACTACCCCGAGTGGAATGTCGGCCTGCAGTTCGTTTATCCGCTGGGGAACAACGCGGCAGAAAACGCGTACATAAAAAGCAAGCTCAGACTGGAGCAGGCCAAAGTACAGGAAAAAAGTCTGGAACAAGGCATCGCAAACGAGATTAAAACGGCAATTCGGGGGATTGAGGCAAGTTACAAGCAGATCGATGTCACCGAACGAGGGCGACTCTACGCCGAAGAACGGCTGCAATCGTACATCAAGAAGAATGAAGTGGGATTGGCAACCACGAAAGATGTCCTTGATGTCGAAAATGACCTGGTCACCGCCAAAGGAAACCAGATCCAGGCGCTAGTTGACTACAACGACGCTATTACCCAGTTATGGCGAGCAACCGGCGAGTTGTTGGAGAAGGAAGGGATTCATATCACCAGTGAGTCTGGCGACACACTCTATGCCAAGCAGGCACAGAACTGATGTATTAGTCAAGGGACCGTATAGCCATTGTTCTGATCCACAACGATAAACCCTTCTTTTACCAGAGCGTCGAGATTTTTCCTCACCAGTTCGTCTTCCCGGCCAAGTCCGGCAACGATTTGCTGGACTGTTACGCCGGGGGAGTCGAGGATTTTCCGCAGGATCATGCTTCGCAATTCCCGGTTCGAGCCCTTGAAAGGGGCTTGCCTGACGTGGTGGGCGCTTTTCCGGGCGGGATTAGCATGCTCCCTTTTCAAAAACACCCCATAATCCATAAGGGCATAGTACCATTCGCGAACGTTGTCCCGATCCAGTGTTGCCTCGACCAGCGGGAGTATCTCCCGGTCGTGGACATTGAGTCGTTCCGGGAAAAACAGATGAATGAACACGGCCCGAATATTGGTCTCAATGAAAACCTCAGTGCGATGGAAAGCAAATGCCGCCACAGCGCGTGCAGTATAATGGCCGATGCCCGGCAGGCATTCCAGTTCGTCTGGGAAAGAGGGCAGGGCGCCACCAAAGTTACCGACCACCATTTCAGCAGTCGCCTTTAACGAAATGGCGCGCCGGTTATAGCCGAGTCCTTGCCATGCAGTAAGCACCTCGGCAAGCGGAGCGGCTGCCAGGGTGCGGAAATCGGGAAATATGGCAATAAATTCCCGATATTTTCCCTTTACCCGCTCCACCTGAGTCTGCTGCAGCATGATCTCCGAGACGAGAATAGCATAAGGATCGATGGTTTCCCGCCAAAGCAGGGCGCGCCGGTTCAGTTGATAATAATCGTAAATTATCCGGTGAAAAAGAGAAGCTGTCCGGCCGTTACACCCTTGGAGAGCAAAAGAGCTTCGCAACGATTCGATAGCGCTCAATGTTCGTGATAGCCGAGCACGACCAGAATACAGCTCCCGTCGGCAATTACGTTAATACCGTGGCGCCGGCATTTTTCAACAGCAAGCGGACTTTCGGCGCCGGGTTGCATCCAGACATTGTTGATCCCTTTGCTTGCTGCAAGATCAACAATCTGTTCGGTCACCACGGGCGGCGTGATCACGGAGATGCTTTTTACTTCGGGAGGCAATCCCGCAACACTGGCGACACATGCTACCCCCTCAATTTCTTTCTCATGCGGGTTGACCGGAATTGCCCGCATACCTTTCTGTTGATAGACCCGTAGCACTTTATTCCCGTATTTATGCCGGTCTGTTGATGCACCGACCACACCGAATGCCTCGCTCTGCAGGAATACATCAATCTGTTCTTTGATACCCATTAATTACCTCCTTACTTTTCCTCAATTGTACGCATTTTCAAAGTGATTTCCAAGGCACTCTTTACGGCAACGCCTCATCATAGATATACATAGGTAAGTATGCGATTACCCATAATATAAACAAAATTGTCTACATAGTAGTACGTTACAGTAAATAATTAATGTATTACTAAATAATTGTGAACGTTTAAAAGAGAGCGCCTCCGAACCAAAAGAAAACCTGAATATCCCCCTCTTGAGGATCGTAATAAAAAACGAAGGGGCCACAGAAATGGCCCCTTCGTTTTTTACCAGGCGGAAATAAATGTCTACGGTAACTATCCAGCAATAAACACTGCCAACTCAACCCGGTCTCCATCCGCCAAACAGACAGGAAAACGCAACACTTTAGTCGTCTCCCCGGCAACAAGCCCGGAAGAACTGTCTATAATCTCCGGAGGAGCAATCTCGATGGTTTTCCCCTGTTGGGCAGCCTTCGCCGCAATATTGCCGCAGACGACGTTGACAAATTCCATCACCGTGTCGTCGAGAACCTCCTTCGGTTCATGATCGACCTGGGTCTCGTTCAGAATCTCCCTGGCAATTTTCTTCTGGGTCGGAGCTGAAACCCCCATAAGATATCGCCCACTGACATCGCCGGAGAAATTCATAACGGCATAGGTATGCATCGCCGGCAACCCTTGAGCAACGACAATCGGTTCGGGACGAAAAGTCAGCATCGCGACGCGGGTCAACATTTTATAGGAGAGATCGATAACCATTTCCCACAAGCGGGGCTCCTCCACCTCCCCGGGAATCGCCAGGCTTTCGGTGGCATACTGGGCTTGGTCGGCTTTGAATTCTTCCAACAGTACGGCAAGATTTTCAGCTTTGATCCCGCCGATCTTAACAAGTGCCTCCCCAATGTACAGGTGGGCATTTTTTTGTTTTGTCAGGACCTGCTGCATCTGCTCGGTAGTCATAATTCCGAGCTTTACAGCCATATCACCAAAACGCAAATCCTCATTCCGCTGAGCATTATGGACTCGCTCAATATCAGCTTCGTTCAGAAAACCCATAGAAAGAGCGGTGGCACCAAAACTAAGGTTTACCGACTCTTGCAGCTCCACGGCCTGCAGCAGGACTTCCCTGGAAACAATCCCTTGTTCTACGAGAAACTGCCCAAAAAACTTGACCGCCATATCCGGTCCTCCTTGGGAGAATAAATTTAAGTAATCCTAAAGCTCGCGGAGAATTTTCAAGACATTATCCGCTTCAAAAGGCTTGGAAATCACCGTACGCGCGCCGAGCCGCAATGCCTCGGTAAATTTATCTCCAACCCCTCCAAGCGACGTTACCATGACCACCTTAACGTTTTTGTCGAGCGCCACAAGAGTGCGCAAGGCGGTCAGGCCGTCCATCCCCGGCATATTCATGTCCATGCAGATGATATCCGGATGCTCCGTCTGATGCATCCGAATGGCCTCCATGCCGTTCTTGCCATGGCCGACGACCTGGAACTCGCCGCTTTCCGTAAGGATTTTCTCCAGCTGGCGGGCTACCGAGATGCTGTCGTCCACTATCAAAACCTTTTTCATGCGCTCCTCCTTCCTATGGTCACGCTGTGACAGGCGAGTTAAAGACATACATTATTCCTATCGGCAGGCAACCGATATTATTTAGTCAAAAATAAGAATACCGGGCCGCCAACCAGCATGCCCGGTAACAAAACAACAAATGCTAGATCATCACCTTGAGTTGCCCATTGCTCAGCCGACAAACGCCTTTACTGGGCAAGCCGCCTGGCGACCAGCGTTGCCGAATGTTCGACGGAAAGAGTACTGCCAGCGGCTTCCAGCCCTCCTTCTATTTGTAGTTTGCAACCGGGGCAATCAACGGCAATCATTGCCGCACCAACAGCGACGATCTTTTCTAACTTATTCTTGAGAACTTCCTGAGAAATCTCGGGATATTTGATGGAATAAGAACCGCCAAAGCCGCAACACTTGTCGCAATCTTCCATTTCGTTGATTTCCACCCCGGCCAAGCGGGTCAGCACTTCCCGCGGTTCGCGGAAGACCCCACATCCCCGCTTGAGGTGGCAGGCATCATGATAGGTAACCGCCAAGACTGGTTCCACCGGCGGGTTGCCTCCGTCCAGGTGCCGCACCGCCAATTCGGAAAAATTCACCGTTTTGCTGGCCAGGGCAACGGCCTTGGCATGCCACTCCGGATCGTGCTGCAACAATTTGGAGAAATCATGGCGCAACGACATGGTGCACGTCGGGCAGATGGTCACGACATAATCGACTTCCCGGTCTAAGAGCACCTGAATGTTGATCTTTGCCAAATCTCTCGCCACGTCCATCTCGCCAGAATAGCGTGCCGGGATTCCGCAACAGCTCTGTTCTGGAGGGAAGAGGACATCGTAGCCCAATGCTTCGAGACTGGTCACCGTATCCTGGCACATTTCAGGGTAAACAAAATCGGCAAGGCACCCGGAATAGAAGATAACTTTGCCGGCCTTCTTTTCTGTGGAACCTTGTCTTGGGCGTTCTGTAACCAAATTGCGGAATGGTTTTTCGGCAATGGGAGGAAGCGACCGATTGGCGGTCTCCCGATTAAGGACCAGTGGCAGATGACGAATGCGTCCTCCTTCCCCCTGAAAGGGCTTTTGGGCCAGATACAAGGCTCGGAGCGTCGTATGAAAAAGCTTACGGTTTTTCATCAGGGTGGCAAACAGGAACTTTTGCCCCACCGGCTTTCTGATCTTGTCCCGAAGATCAACAATCAGCCCCTCGATATCAATCTTGGCGGCACAAACTTCGTTGCACTTCCGACAGCCAATGCAAAGTTTGAGAATCTCCTCGGCCTTGTCGAGGCCATGGAAAAAGGGCGTAAGGATCAGCCCGATCCCGCCAATATAAATATGCCCGAAGACATGGCCGCCAACAATTTCATAAATCGGGCAGACATTGGCGCAGGCGCCACACTTCACGCACTTCAAGGCCTGGGCAAAATCGGCGTCGGCAGCCAACTGCCGTCGACCGTTGTCGAGAAGAACGATGTGGAGTTGCCGACCAGCGCCGGTCGGCCCTTTGATCAGCGATACGTATGAGGTGATCGTCTGGCCAGTGGCATTCTTCGGCAGGATAGTGACCACATCCAGCGCCTCCTTGAGGGCAGGCACGATCTTCTCAATGCCAACCACGGCGATGTGGATGCGGGGCAGGGTAGTGACTAGTCGGCCATTCCCCTCGTTGGTGATAATACCCAGGGCACCGGAGTCGGCAATGGCCACGTTTGCCCCCGAAAGCCCCGCCTGACCGGAAAGGAAACCGCTGCGCAGGGTTTCCCGCGCAATCCGGACGAGAGAGGGGATATCGGCCGGGCACTCTTTCCCGGTTGCCTTACTGAACAATTCCGCAACCTCTTCACGATTTTTGTGGATCGCCGGCATAACCATATGGGAAGGGCGCTCGCCGGCAAGCTGGATAATCCATTCTCCCAGATCGGTTTCAAGACATGTTACGCCATGCTCTTCCAGATACGGATTCAACTCGATCTCTTCAGAGGTCATCGATTTCGATTTAACCAGGAAATCGGCCCCGTTCTGACGAAGGATTTCGAGAATTTTCTGCCGTGCATCGAGGGCGGTACGGCAGTAGTGAACTACGGCACCAGCCGCTTCCGCAGCACTCGTAAAGCGTTCGACCAGTTCGGGCAGAATCTGTAGATTCGTTTCTTTCGCCGTCGAAATTTCGTTACGCAGCTGCTCGAAATCGGTTCCGGCAAAAGCTTTGGCACGGGCAACCGGATAAGCCGCAGCAAAATTCCTCAATGCCCGCCGCAGGAATGCATCATTGATTTTTTGCCGGATTACATCCCGTGCCATGGCTACACTCCCTCCAGAATGAGAAGATGCAATTCGCACGGCCCATGAACGCCAATTGTCAGCACTCTCTCAATATCGGCAGTCCGGCTCGGACCGGTGATCAGTGAAAGATAGACCCCCCTGCCAGCCGCAAGAAGTGCCGCCAGCACATCGTGCAATGCATGGAGGTCGGCGACAACGGTCGAAGCCTTAAGTACCACGTAATGGATGGGGGGCAATGCTGTGGCGCTACGAGCGACGGGATCGGTCAACTCAAGAAGCAGACTGCCGGTCCGGGCCACACCCGCCTGGGCAAAACTGATGCCGATATCAGCCTTGTCACTAGCCTCAGGAGTAGCGATCCCTGCCAGCCACGTCGACATTTCATCGGTGATGCCCGAAGCAGCCACCGTTTTCCCCTCAATCGCCCCCCGCAGATATAAGAAGCCTTCGTCCGGCACGGAAAAACGTTTTACCACCGTGCCAGCAGCCTCCGCTGCCGAAATAAACGTTTCAAGCATTCAAGCCTCACTTTGGTGGTAATACCAATTGCAGAGAAAGAATAACCGAGCGTTTTGTGCGTGTCAACGGCAATATAACCTAGAAGACGACAAATAATATTGACAAAACCAACCCGTTACTGGTAATTGGTATTACCAAACACAAAACCTTTTTTGATTTTTGCCAGACAAAAAGGAGCTTTCGATGCCTTGGGTCCAGACCTATATCCCCGTTTCGGGAAACCTTGGCTTGTCAGCCTTGACAGCCGCCGCGCCGCTGGCCGTTATCTTTATCTGCCTTGCACTGCTGCGGATGAAAGCACACAAGGCCTCACTGCTGGCCGTCGCTGCAGCATTAGTTCTGGCAGTGACGATCTGGGGCATGCCCGCCGGCCTAGCAGGGCTTGCCACTCTCCAGGGGGCAGCCTTTGGAGTGTTCCCGGTTTTTTATATTGTAGTCGCCACAATATTTCTTTACAACATCACGGTGGAAGGCGGGCAGTTCGAAATACTGCGGGCTTCCCTGGCAAGCGTAACTGCCGATCGCCGTCTGTAGGCACTACTGATCGCCTTCTGTTTTGAGGCTTTTATCGAAGGCTCAGCCGGTTTTGGCACCCCCGTAGCTATTGCCGGCGCAACACTCGTCGGGCTCGGCTTCAGGCCGTATTACGCAGCGAGCGTCTGCCTGTTGGCCAATACCGCACCGGTGGCATTCGGCGCGATCGGTATCCCGGTCGTTGCCCTAGCCGGAGTGATGGGATACGGAGATGCCGGGATGATGAAACTTTCCGCAATGATTGCCAGACAGCTCCCCTTCATCTCGTTTTTTATTCCCCTCTATGTCATTGTTATCATGGCCGGGTGGAAGAATTCGCTGGAAGTCCTGCCGGCAATTCTGGTCTGTGGCGCCACATTCGCGACCACTCAATGGGCAGCAGCCACCTACCTCGGCCCCTACCTCCCCGACATCATTGCCTCCCTCGCATCAATCGTTGCCTTGATACTACTGTTTCGCGTCTGGCACCCGCGAACTATCTGGACCTTCGATCACGAGCCGGACTTTGCCGAAAAGGAACAGCACAGCTACTCTTCCAAAGAAGTCTTTCGAGCCTGGGCTCCCTACCTGGCACTGACCGTAATGGTGTTACTTTGGGGAATCCCCAGCCTGAAACACGGTCTCGATCATGGCACCCTTGAATTCAGGATCCCTGGGCTGGACAGAGGGATCGTTAAAAATATCTCCCGGCCCGGCGAAGGCATGGGCAAGACCGCGCGGATCAACACCGAACTGGACAAGGCAATGGCCCTCCTTTCCGCATCCGCACCACAGGCCACCGAACTTCTGAGCCAGTTGCAACAACTCAAGGCCCAAGAGAACGCCCTCTTTGCCATCGAACAATCCATGGCGGGACACGACCGATTGTTGACCGTGGACCGACTAAAAGCCTTTGCCGAGATCGACAATAGCGCCTCTGTCCTGAAGAAAAGCGCCGCAAGGTCGGTCCCTGCGGGGTCCGCACTTGCAAATGAACTGAGGGTACTTCAGCTAGCTCTCAATGATCAATTGCCGGTCAGAATTCCGGCAGCATTCAAGCTGAATATTCTTTCAGCTGCCGGAACATCGATCATCATTGCGGCACTCCTTTCCGCTTTGATCTGTGGGATTGACGGTACCAGCCGTCGGGATCATCGTCTACCTCGAAGCGTATTACTTCCCGTGGATGGTCCCTTGAGGGCTTAGACAAGCCATGGCATAACGAACGTCGCCGAGAGAGGAGAAGTCATGGAGCAAAGCTTCATCAGAGATCTTGCCAGCATCGTCGGCAGCGAATATGTATTATCCGACCGGGAAAGCCTTGCCTGCTATGGATACGATGCCACTCCGGAGTTGGAAAGTGCCCCCGGAGCTGTTGTCCTTCCGGCGCATGCCGACGAACTCGCCCGAATCATGGCCCGCTGCCACAGTGCCGGGGTGCCGGTTACGGCACGTGGCTCGGGGACAAACCTTTCGGGAGGCTCGCTCGGCACTCCGACTGGAATCGTTCTGCAAACAAGCAGAATGAACAGGGTCATCGAAATCGACAAAGAGAACCTGACCATCAGCGTCGAACCTGGAGTGATTACCAGCGCCGTCCATCGGGCCGTCGAAGCTCTCGATCTTTTCTATCCTCCCGACCCCGGCAGCATGAACATCTCCACCATCGGCGGGAACGTTGCCGAAAACTCCGGAGGCCTTCGCGGCCTGAAATACGGGGTAACCGCCGATTATGTCATGGGACTGCGAACGGTGCTCGCCGACGGGAATCTGCTCGCAACGGGAGGCAAAGCCGTCAAGGACGTGGCCGGCTACAATCTCAGGCAGCTGCTGGTCTCCTCGGAAGGAACGCTCGGTATCTTTGCGGAAGTCATCCTGAAGCTGATTCCCAAACCGGCGGCAAAAAAGACGATGCTGGCTCATTTTCCCGCCCTAGAGCAGGCGGCATTGGCAGTCTCTCACATCATTGCCGCCAGGATCATTCCATCGACCCTGGAATTCATGGATCGGGTAACCATCAAATGCGTCGAGGAATATGCCCACGTGGGACTCCCACTCGATGTTGACGCTGTACTTCTGATCGAAGTTGACGGCCATGCGGCCCAGGTCGGCGATGATGCCGCAGCAATCGGGGAAATCTGCCGCAAGGAGGGATGCTCACTGTTCCAGGAGGCTACGGATCCGGCAATGGCACTGCAACTAGCTACGGCACGAAGGGTAGCGCTCTCCGCCTTGGCGCGGGTAAGACCAACTACCATTCTGGAAGACGCCACGGTGCCCCGCAGCTGCATTGCACCAATGGTTACCTTTATCCAGAAAACGGCCCGCAAATACGATCTGACGATCGGCACATTCGGCCATGCCGGAGATGGCAATCTGCATCCGACCTGTCTCACCGATGAGCGGGACCGGGATGAAATTGCCCGGGCCCATCAGGCGTTCGCGGAAATTTTTGCTGCGGCTCTCGACATGGGGGGAACCATTACCGGCGAACATGGGGTAGGTTTGGCCAAAAAAGCATATCTTCCCCAACTCGTGGGAACCACCGGGCTGGCGGTGATGGGCGGTATCAAGAAGGCCTTTGATCCGAGTGGCCTGTTGAATCCGGGAAAAGTTTTCTAGCCGGCCCGACATTCCGCTACGGAGCATCCCATGGAATACCTGGAATTGATCAATTGTATGCGTTGCGGCATGTGTCTGCCGCACTGCCCGACCTATAAAGAAACTTTTCTGGAAACGGCGTCACCGCGCGGACGGGTTGCGCTAATCCGCAAAGTGGCAGAGGGAGGACTCGATATCAGCGAACGGCTGCTGACTTTTCTCTCACTCTGTCTCGACTGCCAGGCATGTGCGTCAGCTTGTCCCTGTGGAGTCAACGCGGGCGAACTGGTGGCCGATTTTACCTGTGAACGGCGGGAGGGGAGGGCGCTGACCATAATGGAAGAGCTTATCCTCAGACGACTCCTGCCACATCCGGATCGCCTGGAGGTGGCTATCGGACCGTTACGCGCCTACCAGCGGCTCGGACTACAGAAAATCGTCAGGAGGCTGGGTATTCTCAAGATGTTTCCCGAGAAGGTCGAGCGAATGGAGGGGCTCCTGCCGACGCTGCCGCGCCGACCGCTGCGTCAGCTCATCGATGAGATCACCCCTGCAGAGGGTAAAGAGCGGGGGACGGTCGGTTTCTTTCTCGGATGCGTGATGAGCCTTGTTTTTTCGCAGGCCAGCTACGCTACCATCCGCCTGCTTGCCGCACTCGGCTACCGGGTGATCACCCCCAAGGCCCAGAAATGTTGCGGCGCGCCCAACGTACTGGCAGGAGATCGTTCTGGGCTGCTGGAAGCGGCACGATTCAACAGTGAGCTCTTTAGCCGCTATGAAGTCGACTGTATAGTAACCGATTGCGGCGGCTGCGGCGCCGAACTCAAGAAATATCGTTCCCATCTGGCTGACAATCCGACAGCGGCGGCTTTTAGTGATAAAGTTCTCGATATTTCAGAACTGCTGGCCAGACACTGCGAGGACCTTCGCCCCAGACTGGGAGCCCTGCCGGTCAAAGTCACCTATCACGATGCGTGTCACATTGCCCATGGGCAGGGTATTCGCCAGGAACCCCGCAAGCTCCTTGCGCTGATCCCAGGGCTTGAATTCCGGGAGTTATCGGAAGCCGATGCCTGTTGCGGTAGCGCGGGAACATACAATATCACCAGGCCGGCAATGGCTGACCGGGTGCTCCAGCGAAAACTCGACAACATCAAGGCCACCAGTGCGGCAGTACTTGTCACGTCAAATCCCGGCTGCCTGCTCCAATTGCGCAAAGGCTTAGCCGATGACAACGTACCATTGCGCGTCAGCCATCTTACCGAATTACTATATGAAAGTCTTCGCCGGGGGTTACCATAACAGCCGGTGGATTATTCATATTGCCTTCACGAGACAGATAGTGTATTCATAGCCCTCACATGATTAACTTCTCATCTGGACCGGGTATGAATTTCAAACCAATCAAGCCAAAAAAAATCTCATCACAGATTGCCGACCAGATTCGCTCCTCGATCCTGGCCGGCGAATTCGCCCCAGGCCAAAAGCTTCCCCCCGAGCGAGAGCTGGCCGAACTGTTCGGCGTGTCACGTCCGTCGGTGCGGGAAGCACTCAACATGCTGGCGGCAGCCGGCTTCGTAGAGTCGTATCAGGGGGGAGGGACCATCGTCAAGTCGCTCGTCGAGTCCTCGTCGGGCACGCCTCTTTCTGAGCTTATCCGGGTGGAGCGCGAACGAGCTCTCGACGTTATCGAGGTCAGGAAAGGAATGGAGGCATGGACTGCCTTCTATGCCGCGCAACGGGCACTCCCCGAGGATATCCGTAAGCTTGCGGCGATTGTCGACGGGATGGCCCAAAACCTCACGGGTCTGAAATCTTCTGAAGACCTGGATGCCAACTTCCACATCGTCGTCGCCCGCGCCACCCACAACGTTGTCTGGTTCCATCTGATGCAAACGATCTTCGATGCAATGAAGGAGTTTCAAAGGGGGGTATGGCGAGCTGTCTACCTGACCGACGAGGACCATCGCACGCTCTATGGTCACCACAAGGCTATCTTCGAAGCGATTCGGGATCGTGACCCCGCTGCCTCCCGTGAAGCGATGCTGACCCACCTCACGTTTGCCGAAGCCAAAAGCAATACGTACGTCAACCAAGCCCGGCAAAGCGCCTAGCTGCTCAATCAAGCAACTCCGGCAAGACAGCCGACCATCCCAAGACTGACACATACATACTTACCTATTTATACGCCACTCATTGTTTTCCTCACCAACAAAGCAAAAAAGCCCTTTCCGGAAGGAAAGGGCTTTTTAAATTATTTGGTGCCGAAGGCGAGACTCGAACTCGCACGAGCTATTGCCCGCCACCCCCTCAAGATGGTGTGTCTACCAATTCCACCACTTCGGCAAGGAAGAACTTTCTATCATTTTGCCCCGCCAATGTCAATACTTTTATTTGGCAGGAGCGGCAGGAGCGGGTGCTCCCTGTACAGGGGTCGACTGAACGGGCGGGGCCATCGGACGGGGCTGGGTCGGTTGAGCCGGCGCAGCCGGTTTGGCGGGTACTTTCGAGGACATGATCGAGGAGGTCCCCGGTTGTCCGGAGAGATAAGCCAGGACAAGAGAGGTCAGCATAAAGATAGTTGCCGCCCCCGTCGTTAGCTTACTGAGAAACGTGGTCCCACCAGTGGCACCAAATACCGACTGGCTGCCGCCAGCACCGAAGGACGCTCCCATTTCCGCCCCCTTGCCCGACTGCAGCAGCACGATGGCAATCAAGGCAACGGAAACGATGATATGAAGGATGGTAAGCAAGATAGTCATAATCGGTTAACTCCACACTATTAATAACTTGTGAAAGCTATCACATCACCCCTAAAAAGCCAAGGGCAAAATTAGATGTCATAATTGGCAATGGCAGCAAAAGAATCCGCCTGCAGACTGGCACCACCGACCAAAGCCCCGTCGATGTCTTTCTGAGCCATCAGTCCTTTGATGTTTTCCGGCTTGACACTCCCGCCATAAAGGATACGCACCATATCGGCTGGACCGTTGCCGAAAAGCCCGGCAATTTCCGAGCGAATGAATGCATGGGCCTCCTGGGCCTGCTCGTTGCTGGCCGTCTTGCCGGTCCCGATCGCCCAGACCGGTTCATACGCAATGATGATTTTCTCAAGCTCGGTCGTCGTCAAGCCGGCAGTCCCACCGCTAAGCTGGGTCCGCAAAACCTCGAAGGTCCGGCCGGCTTCACGTTCGGCGAGCGTCTCCCCGATACAGAAGAGAACCACCAGACCAGCGGCAACGGCTGCCTTGATTTTGCAGTTTACCGCCTGGTCCGTTTCGCCGAAATACTGCCGACGTTCGGAATGTCCCACGATCACGTGACTGCAGCCGACATCGACCAGCATGCCGGGCGAAACTTCACCGGTAAAGGCGCCTTCTTCCTGCCAGTAACAATCCTGCGCCGCAAGATGGATAGCCGATCCCGAGAGTGCCTGCTTTGCCGCACTGAGTACAGTGAAAACGGGCGCGATAATGATATCGACTTGCCGATTATTCTTCACAAGCGGGACCAGCTTGTTGACGAGGTCCGCTGTCTCTGCGGTCTTCTTGAAGAGCTTCCAATTCCCAGCAATAACAGGCTTTCTCATGAATCCTCCCGATAAAAGGATAAATCGGTCGGACGGTCGGCCCCCTTCGCGGAGCCGACCGCCTTATCAATGGCCGTTTTCCTCAAGAACCTTGATGCCCGGCAACTTCTTCCCTTCAAGAAGCTCCAGGAATGCGCCACCGCCGGTGGAGATATAGCTGATTTTCGCATACTCCCCGGCACGGTGGACTGCGACATCCGTATCACCACCGCCGACAATGGTCAGGGCATAGGAGTTTGCCACAGCCGCCACCATGGCGAACGTGCCGCGGGAAAAGGCGTCCATTTCGAAAACCCCCATCGGGCCGTTCCAGATGATGGTCTTGGCATTCTGCAGCGCTTCAGTAAAGAGAGTTACCGTAGCCGGACCGATATCCAACGCCATCCACTCATCAGGGATTTCCTGAATTGTCGTGACTTTGGTTTCCGCCTCCGGGTTGAAGCGGTCGGCAGCAACACAATCGATCGGCAGGTAAAACTTGATCCCTTTTTCCCGGGCTTTGTTGTATGTTGACAAAGCCGTATCGAGGAGGTGTTCCTCAACAAGGGATTTCCCCACGTTATAGCCGAGCGCCTTGAGAAAGGTAAACGCCATCCCACCACCGATAATGATCTTGTCGACCTTATTGACGAGACTTTCCAAGACTTCCAGCTTTCCGGAAACCTTAGCCCCGCCGAGAATCGCCACCAGCGGACGAATCGGCTTCTCCATTGCCTTTTCGAAATAATTCATTTCGTTTTTCATCAGAAAACCGGCGGCAACAATCGGCAGATACTGGGCGATAGCCTCTACCGAGGCATGAGCCCGGTGGGACACGGCAAAGGCGTCATTGACATAAATATCGCAGCCATTGGCAAGTGCTTTCGCAAAATCAGCGTCGTTCTTTTCTTCCCCTTCATAGAACCGGACGTTTTCAAGCATGATGATATCGCCAGGTTTCATGGCATTGATCATCTGCTGGACTTCGTCGCCGATGCAATCGGGGGCCAGGAGAACCTCCTTGCCGAGGAGACGGGACAGGCGCTTGGCCGCCGGAGCCATCGAGTATTTCGGCTTCCGTTCACCCTTCGGGCGCCCGAGATGGGACGCAAGTATCACTTTCGCATTGGCATCGAGGGCATAGTTGATAGTCGGCAGTACCGCCCGAATGCGGGTATCCTCAGTAATATTCTGGTGTTCGTCGAGGGGAACGTTGAAATCCACTCGCAAGAAAATCTTTTTCCCCGCAAGATCGCTTATTTCATCAATATAGCGAATAGCCATGATGACCTCCCTGGAATGACAATGTACCGATACGGAAAAACGGACAAAAAAAAGGGGGGGGGAAGAGATTCCCCCCCGGCGTGATTGGGTTTATTTGCCGACCAGCTTGATCAGATCGACAACGCGGTGCGAGAAGCCGGTTTCGTTATCATACCAAGACAGCACTTTGACCATATTGCCGTCGATCACCTTGGTGCTCAGTGCATCAACGATCGAAGAGAGGGGATTGCCGTTGAAGTCGATCGAAACCAGCGGCTCTTCGGAGAAGCCGAGAACACCTTTAAGAGCGCCCTTGGCGGCTTTCTTGAGCGCAGCATTCACCTTCTCGGCATCGGTTTTTTTGGCCACGGTAGCGACGAGATCGACAACCGAGACATTCGGGGTCGGCACGCGAATCGCCATACCGTCGAGTTTCCCCTTCAGAGCCGGCAGAACCAGCGAAACGGCCTTGGCAGCCCCAGTGGTGGTGGGAATCATCGACAGGGCGGCAGCCCTGGCCCGGCGGAGGTCCTTATGGGGAAGATCGAGAATCTGCTGGTCGTTGGTATAGGAATGAACGGTCGTGACAAGGCCCTTTTCAATCCCAAAGGCTTCATGCAGCACCTTGGCTACCGGGGCCAGACAGTTGGTGGTGCAGGAGGCGTTCGAAATGATATTGTGCTTCTTGGGATCATATTCGCCATGGTTGACCCCCATGACAATAGTAATATCCTCGTTGGTAGCTGGCGCGGAAATAATTACCTTTTTCGCCCCGGCCTTGAGGTGAAGCTCAGCCTTTTCCCGGGCGGTAAACAAACCGGTCGACTCGAGCACGATGTCGATCTTCTCTTTCTTCCAGGGGAGTTGCTCAGGGTTTCTCTCGGCAAGGATCTTGATTGCCTTGCCATTAACGATGATCTCGCCATTGCCGGCCTCAACCTTGCCAGGAAAAGCACCGTGTATCGAATCGTACTTCAGCAAGTGCGCCAAGGTCTTCGCGTCGGTGAGATCGTTAATGGCAACAAACTCAATCCCCTTTTCCTTCACCGCAGCACGCAGCACGGAACGGCCGATCCTGCCGAAACCATTGATTGCAACCCTTAGAGCCATTGAACCCCTCCTGTAAAGTGAGTATTAAGCTTCTCGAGCTTTTGTAAACCGCACAATAATATAAACTCATGATTCCATCGTCAACCTTTTTATCAGCGACGAGGCCACGGCACATAGCTCCGGCAGCGGTGTCTCCCCCCTGCGGATGAAATATATGGTGAGTATGCGCTTTGAGTTATGCTACTATGAGGAAAATCGCTTGCCCGTCTCGCCACTATCACATGAAAAATACTCTGGAAAACAGAATAATCTTCTTCGCCTTCATCATCCTCTTTCTGACGATCGCTGCCAACTCGGGGATGGATATCGCAGGTTTCAGAAGGGATTACATTCAGGCTCTCATACTGAGGTCGCAAAGCCTCGGCACTTCACTCCGCGGCAACATTGAAAAAGTTGTCGGCCTCGGCCTTGACATCCGCGATATCGAAGGGCTCACCGAACGGTGCCGGGAACTGGTTGAGTCGAGTCCGGAAATCGCCTATTGCGTTATCACTGACAGTGAAGGGAACATCCTCTTCCTCAACGACCCAAGTTTTCGAAGCCTGCGATTCGACATCATCAAAAAGGCTTATACGACCCGCCTCGACCAGAGTATCCACCTGATCGGCGAAAATGGCTCCTTCTATGACACCGTGACGCCTGTTCGCTCCTCCGACGGCAAACAAGTCGCCCTCGTTCATATCGGTTTTTCCGAAAGCGTAGTCTCGGAAAAGGTCAACCGGATTATTATCCGCTCGTTCTTCGTCTTGATCGTCTTCTTCCTGATCTCATTTTCACTGGTAGTGATCTTTATCAAAAAATTTATCGTCCAGCCGATCTTCGCACTGCTGGACGGCGTCAAGAAAATTTCGGAAGGCAATCTGGACTACCGGATCAAAGAACTCCCCGTTTATGAATTCAACGAATTGTCCAGAAACGTCAATGTCATGTCCGAGGCCCTGCGTAACCGTGAAGAGGAGATCCGGAGAAATTATCAGGAGCTGGAAAATATCCACAACGACCTGCACGCCTCCTATCTCAAGCTGGAGAACCTGAGTCTTGAGCTGGAAAAGTCGGAGGAGCTTTATAAATCGCTACTTGAAGACGCCAGCGATGCCATCGTTGTCATCGACGAAAATGAAATCGTCAAGATGATCAACAAGATGGCTGAAACGTTTTTCGGCCTCGACTCCGACGAAATTGTCGGAATATCGCTGGGGCGCATGCTGCAGGAAGTGAATGCCAAGAATGCCCCGATTGTCTACAACTTCTTCCAGGAAGCGGGAAAGGGAAAGCGAACCGCGGAAGAAATCAGGTTCAGCAGGGGAGAAGAGGAGCAGGTCGTCGGCCTGATCCATGCTAACATCGTTACCATCGGCACTGAAAAATTGATTCAGGCCATCATCCGCGACGTTACCCGCGAACGCGAAATCCTGTTCAATCTTGAGAAGAGTGCGACCGACCTGGCCCGGCTCAACAAAATGAAGGACTCGTTTCTTGGTATCGCTTCCCACGAATTGAAGACCCCCTTGACCGTAATCATGGGATATTCCGAACTGATCCTTTCCGACATGCAGGAGAAGATCGACAGCAACTTCCTCGACATGGTCCAGAATATCGCCAACGCCGCAGCCCGGCTCGACAACATCGTCAAAGACATGGTGGACATCTCGATGATCGACGAGAAGCGGCTCCAGCTCAAACTTGACGAAATCAGTGTCAACCGGCTGATCGAGGAGTCAATCAGCGAGCTCCGTTTCTTTATTTCCATGCGGAAACAACAGCTGATTCTGGAGTTCGACGAATCGATCCCGAGCATCAAAGGTGACAATCTCCGCCTGATGCAGCTGTTATCAAACGTGATCGGCAACGCGATTAAATTCACCCCGGATGGTGGCCGGATCATCATTTCGACCCGGGCCAAATACCTCCTCCGCTCGAAACAGACCTCCACGCCGGACATCTCGCTGCCGGTAGTCAATATCGGCAAGGAACAGCATCTCTATGTCGAAGTCACCATTGCCGACACCGGGATCGGTATCGACATCGACGATCAGCTCCGGATCTTCGACAAATTCTATGAGGTCGGCAACATCGAGGAACACAGCAGCGGCAAGGTTGCATTCAAATCCCGGGGGGCCGGGCTCGGCCTGTCGATAGCCAAAGGGATCGTGGAAATGCACGGCGGTGAAATCTGGGTGGAATCGCCCGGCTATAATCCCGACCAGTTCCCCGGCTCCACCTTCCACATTGTCCTGCCTCTCAATCCCATAACCGGCGATGGGACCATCGATTACCTGAATTTGCTCAAGTAGCCGCCCCATTCATTAACCAATCCTCCCATGATTAACCTTGAATCTCACCGGGCTTTCCTGTATAAAAACAAGGTTAATCTCTTGCCCATGCACCCCTGTGCCGAATGTGTTTTTTCCCCGGAGGAACTGTGAGGGTCTGCCAGCTCGCCAGCGGCAGCAAAGGTAATTCTTTGTTCGTTGAAACCGGCGAAAGCACGGTCCTCATCGACGCCGGGCTCTCCGCACGGGAAATTGAGCGACGGCTGGCTTTTCTCGGGAAAAGGCCACAGGACCTCGACGCACTGTTTGTCAGCCATGAACATACTGATCATATCCGTGGGGTGAGGGTTCTCAGCTGCCGGCACCGGATTCCGGTATTCGTCAGCTATCCAACGTGCCGTGAAGCTGGAACGGCCCTGCAGGGGGTACCGGTAACCGAATTCGAGTCGGGTTATTCGTTTGCCTTCAGGGATCTGCTCGTCGACCCGTTTCCTATCACCCACGATGCATGCGATCCCGTCGGATTCACGATCGAGAGCAGGGAAGGGAAGGTGGGGATAGCCACCGACCTCGGTACGGCGACGCGTCTGGTTGCCGATAAACTCAAGAGCTGCCGGATTCTGGTACTGGAATCGAATCACGACGAAGAAATGCTCCTGAATGGCCCCTATCCGTGGCACCTCAAGCAACGCATCAAATCCCGCCATGGGCATCTGTCCAACACGGACGCGGCAGCACTGCTGGCAGAACTGCTTCATTCAGGACTGGAAGGGCTGTTTCTGGCCCACCTTTCCGAAGTTAACAATGATCCGAGGCTTGCCAAGGCAGTTGCAGAAGACCTCCTGAACGGGCAGAATGTCTGTTCACCCTCCCTGGTCATCGGCGACCAGTACAGGGCAAGCGAAGTGATCGAATTGGTTCCGTAAGCAGTGGCGCCGAAACGTCGATATCGCCACCGCGCGACATATAACAATTACTCCAACAGAACGAGTTGCGGAAGGGAGAACAGTCAGTGATTGAGCGTTACAGCCGTCCCGAAATGACCCGGATATGGGAACCCGAAAACCGTTATCAGAAATGGCTCGACATCGAGATTTATGCCTGCGAGGCCCATGCCGAACTGGGCGCCGTCCCTCCCGAGGCGGTAGAGCGAATCAAGGCCAAAGCCCGGTTCGACGTCGCCCGGATCGACGAGATCGAGAAGACAGTCAAGCACGACGTCATAGCCTTTCTCACCTCCGTTGCCGACTACATTGGCGATGATTCCCGCTTCGTCCATCTTGGCCTCACTTCGTCCGACGTGCTCGACACATCCTTTGCCATGCTACTGGCCGAGGCGAGCGATATCCTGATTGACGATATCAAGCGGCTGATGGAAGTTATCAAGCGCCGCGCCTACGAACACAAAGACACCCCGATGATGGGACGCTCCCATGGAATCCACGCCGAACCGGTTACCTTCGGCATCAAAATGGCACTCTGGTACGACGAGATGCGCCGCAACCTTCGCCGGATGGAGGCTGCGCGGGAGACCATCGCCTACGGCAAGATTTCCGGTGCCGTCGGCACGTTTGCCAATATCGATCCGCGCGTCGAAGAGTATGTCTGCCGGCAGGCCGGGCTCAAGCCCGCACCCTGTTCGACACAGGTTATCCAGCGCGACCGGCACGCCGAATTTTTCGCCACACTGGCGATTATCGCCTCCTCTATCGAAAAATTCGCCGTGGAAATCCGCCACCTGCAACGGACCGAAGTTCTTGAAGCCGAGGAGTTCTTCAGCAAAGGGCAGAAGGGATCGTCGGCAATGCCGCACAAGCGGAACCCGGTGCTTTCGGAGAATCTCTCCGGGCTGGCCCGACTGATCCGCGGCTATGCGGTTTCCGCCATGGAAAACGTCCCCCTCTGGCACGAGCGGGACATTTCGCACTCGTCGGTGGAGCGGGTCATTGGTCCGGATGGCACCATTGTGCTCGACTTCATGCTTAACCGGGCCATCGGCCTGATCGACAATTTGGTCGTCTATCCGGAAAATATGATGCGAAACCTCAACCTGATGCGCGGCCTGATCTTCTCCCAGCGAGTCCTGCTGAAACTGGCCAATGCCGGTGCTTCGCGGGAAAAAGCCTACGCACTGGTGCAACGGAACGCCATGAAGGTCTGGGAAGAGGGGAAGGATTTTCAAACCGAGTTGCTCAATGACGCCGAAGTCTGCAGTTTCCTCCCCCAGGACGAAATTCGGGAAGCATTCGACCTCAACTACCACCTGAAACACGTCGACACGATCTTCACGAGGGTTTTCGGTGGCTAACATCATCAACTTCCTGAGCCTTGAGGCGTCGGACAATTTCCTGCTTTTCTGGCTCAAGGAAATCCTGATCGCGGTCGCTATTTTTGCGCTTTTCTGGGTCAGCTCGTTATTGATCAGGCTCTTCCTGACCAAGTGGGCGCCCCGTCTGACCTCTTTTACCAGCACCGATCTGGACGATCGCATCCTGCAGCGGATCACCCCGCCAGTCTGTCTGCTGGTGGTCCTGGCTGGGCTCTACTACGCGGTCAAATCGCTCCCCTTCCCGGAAAAGACCCACGTTGCCGCCGCCGGCACGGTTTTCATCCTCAATATCATCGTTCTGACCAATATTTCCTGGCGGGTCATCGACGAAGTCTTGTCATGGTATGGCAACCGGTTGGCCGAACGGCACGGCGTTGGTGTCGACCGACAGGTCATCCCGCCGCTGGAAAAACTGATCACCATATTCCTCATCGGCATTGCGCTGATGATCACCCTCAAGCACTTTAATTACGACATTCTCTCGGTGGTTACCGCCCTCGGCATCGGTTCTCTCGCCATTGGTATGGCGGCCAAGGATACCCTGGCAAACATGATCTCCGGGTTCACCCTGATGGTTGATCGGCCGTTCCGGATCGGAGACCGCATCAAACTTGCCTCGGGACAGTGGGGCGACGTCTCGGATATCGGCCTGCGCACCACCAAGATCAAGACCGTCGACAACACGGTGCTGATCATCCCGAACTCGGAACTGTGCAACACCACCCTGATCAATCTGGCATTCCCCGACCCGCGTGGCAAAGGGAGGGTCAACGTCGGCGTTGGCTATGAGAGCAACGTCGAGCAGGTAAAGAACATCCTTATTGAAGTAGCCCTTGCCGTTCCGGAAGTTTTGCCGGAACCGGCTCCCGATGCCTATTTCATCTCCTTCGGCGACAGCGCGCTGGATATGTCGCTCTTTTTCTGGGTCGAAGACTATACCCGGATTTTTGCCGTCACCGACATGATCAACGAGCAGATTATCAAGCGGTTCCGACAAGAAGGGATCAATATCCCCTATCCGATGCGGACAGTACTACTGGAAAAGGAACAGTAATGGCGAGACGAATTGAAGTAGCCCTCAAAGACGGCGTGCGGGATGCTCGCGGCGAACGGATCAAGGGAGAAGTCGAGCATTTTCTCCATCTTGCCGTGGCCGGGGTGAAAACTATCGACGTTTACACGGTGGACGCCCTGTTGGACGACAACGAACTGCGCAAGGCGGCGGCCGAGCCTTTTTGCGATCCGGTCATCCAGAACTGGAGCATCGACCGGCCCCAGGCCGCCGGATTCGATTTTCTCGTCGAAGTGGGCTTTCGCCCCGGAGTGACCGACAATATCGGCCGGACTGCCCGGGAGGCAATCGAATATATTACCGGCCGGCCGTTCCGGGATGGTGAAGGGGTCTATACATCTGTCCAGTATCTGCTGACCGGAAAGCTGACCCGTGAGGATGTTGAGCGGATTGCCCGCGATCTGCTCTGCAACACGCTCATTCAACGGTACCAGATCCTCGATGCCGGAGAATTCGCCGCCAAAGGCGGCGTACCTGTCACCGTTCCCAAGGTTACCGGCGAGACCCGGGGTCGGGTGCGGGAGATCAACCTGGAGATTTCCGACGAGGAACTGCTGCAAATCAGCAAAGAGGGGGTGCTGGCCCTCACTTTGGAAGAGATGAAAGTGATCCAGGCCCATTTCCGCGACCCGGCGGTCGTCGCCGCCCGGCAGCAGATCGGCCTGTCAAGCAAACCGACCGATGCCGAACTCGAAGCCATCGCCCAAACCTGGTCGGAACACTGCAAACACAAGATATTTTCCGGCAACGTCGAATATGTCGATGAGCAGGGTAATCGTGAACAGATCAAATCCCTCTTCAAGTCCTATATCCAGCGAACGACAGCGACGGTCCGCGAGCAGTTGGGGGGGCGGGACTTCTGCCTGTCGGTCTTCAAGGACAACGCCGGGGTGATTAAATTCAACGACGACTGGTCACTGGTCTTCAAGGTTGAAACCCACAACTCACCATCGGCCCTCGACCCGTACGGCGGAGCGCTCACCGGCATCGTCGGCGTCAACCGCGATCCGTTCGGTACCGGCAAGGGAGCCCAGCTCATCTTCAATACCGACGTGTTCTGCTTTGCCGATCCCTTCTACGCCAAGCCGCTCCCGACCAGGCTTCTCCATCCGCGCCGCATCTTCGAAGGAGTAGTGGAAGGGGTCGAGCACGGCGGCAATAAGAGCGGCATTCCGACGGTTAACGGCTCGATCGTTTTCGATGACCGCTTTGCCGGCAAGCCGCTGGTCTTCTGCGGTACTGCCGGGATCATGCCGGCGACGATCAACGGCGCCCCCTCCCACGAGAAGCATATCAACCCGGGGGACCTGATCGTCATGACCGGCGGTCGGATCGGCAAGGACGGCATCCATGGGGCCACCTTCTCTTCGGAAGAACTGAACGAGAATTCCCCAGTTACCGCCGTCCAGATCGGCGACCCGATCACCCAGAAGCGGATGACCGACTTCCTTCTCCGTGCTCGGGACCGCGGACTCTATAACTTCATCACTGATAACGGGGCAGGGGGACTCTCCTCGTCAGTGGGCGAAATGGCCACTGAGTGCGGCGGCTGCCGGATGGACCTGGCCCGGGCGCCGCTGAAATACCCCGGCCTCGATCCCTGGGAGATCCTCATTTCCGAGGCCCAGGAGCGGATGAGCCTGGCCGTGCCGCCGCAACACATCGATGAATTCCTGATCATGGCGAAGCGTTTCGGCGTCGAGGCAACGGTGCTCGGCGAATTCACCGACAGTGGCATTTTCCATATCGTCTACGACGAGCGGACCATTGCCTACCTGCCGATTGACTTCCTCCATGAAGGGCTACCGCCAATGGAACTGCGCGGGGTCTGGGAAGTTCGCCGGCACGCGGAACCGCAACCGGAGGTCAAGGCGGATTACACCGGCGAATTGAAATCGCTCCTCGGTTCGCTCAATATCTGCTCTAAAGAGTCGGTGGTCCGCCGTTACGACCACGAGGTGCAGGGGGGAAGCGTGGTCAAGCCGTTTACCGGCATCGCCAACGACGGCCCCTCCGACGCCGCCGTGGTCCGGCCGGTGCTCGACTCTTTCGAAGCAGTGGTGGTTGCCCATGGGATCTGTCCCCGCTACAGTGACATCGACACCTACCACATGACTGCCAACGCCATCGACGAAGGGTTGCGCAACTATGTCGCGGTCGGCGGCTCGCTGGAGCTGGTGGCCGGACTGGACAACTTCTGCTGGTGCGATCCGGTCAAATCGGACAAGACCCCCGATGGCGAATACAAGATGGCCCAGCTGGTCCGCTCCAACAAGGCGCTTTACGATTACTGCACCGCCTTCGGCATCCCGCTCATCTCCGGCAAGGATTCGATGAAAAATGATTTCTATGACGGCGCCGTGAAGATTTCCATTCCGCCGAGCCTGCTCTTCTCGGTGATCGGCAAGATCGAGGATGCGCGCAAGGCGGTCACCATGGATGCGAAACGCCCCGGGGACATCGTCTATCTGCTCGGCAAGACCGCCAACGAACTCGGCGGTTCCGAATACTACGCCCTGAAGGGCTTCATCGGTAACAAGGTCCCGCAGGTGCATGCCGCCAAGGCGCTCCAGCGCTATCGGGCTCTCCACCAAGCGATTACGGCCGGGGTGGTCGCCTCCTGCCATGATCTCTCCGACGGCGGTCTGGCGGTGGCTGCGGCAGAAAAGGCCTTTGCGGGAGGGTACGGGATTTCCCTCGACCTTACCAGGGTTCTCAAGGCGGGCAACCCGGCGGAGATGACCGACGAGGTCCTGCTGTTCGCCGAATCTGCTTCCCGCCATCTGGTGACGGTACATCCGGAGCAGCGCGAAGCATTCGAGGCGATCATGAGCGGCAACTGCTTCGCATCGGTCGGAGTGGTGACCGCCGAGCCGGCGCTCAGCGTTACCGGTCTCGGCGGCGAAGTCGTTCTCAAAGGGAGCATCGACGAATTCAAGGAAGCGTGGCAGAGCCCGCTGAGGGAGTTGTAGCATATGAAACAGGCTCGAGCGATTGTCATTACCGGCAACGGCACCAACTGCGAGCGGGAGGCGGCGCACGCCTGCCGGCTCGGCGGTTTCGACGAAGCCGTCATCGCCCATATCTCCGACCTGTTGACCGGGAATATCCGGCTCGACGATTTTCACTTTCTCAACTTGACGGGCGGCTTCCTCGACGGTGACGACCTGGGAAGCGCCAAGGCCCAGGCCAACCGGCTGAAGTACGCGAGAATCGAGGGGGCGACCGAACATCTCATCGACCAGCTCAGCCGGTTCATCGCCGACGGCAAGCTGATTCTCGGCGTCTGCAACGGTTTCCAGCTGATGGTCAAGATGGGGCTGTTGCCGGCGCTCGATGAATCGTACCTCGAACAGTCGGTTACGCTGACGTTCAACGATTGCGGTCGATTTCAGGATCGCTGGGTCTATCTCAAGGTCGATCCGGCCTCGCCATCGCTGTTCACCAAAGGGGTAGAGAAAGGTCTTTATCTGCCGATCCGCCACGGCGAAGGAAAGCTACTCGCCGATTCACCGGCAACGCTGGCAGCCATCGAAGAACGGCACCTGGCGGTATTCAAATACGCCACCGCCGACTACGCCGCCGCGAGCATGGAATTTCCCCTTAATCCCAACGGCTCGGTTCACGCCATCGCCGCCCTCTGCAACGATAACGGCCGGTTGATGGGAATGATGCCCCATCCCGAAGCGTTCGTTCACCGCACCAACCATCCGCGTTGGACCCGTGAAGAGTTGCCCGAAGAAGGGGATGGCCTGATCCTGTTCAAGAATGCCGCTACATACGTGAAAGAGAAGCTGCTGTAACCCCTCGATCGGCCGTTACCGCGGTCGCCAAACGCATGATCGGAGAGATGATGAAGTTTTACAGACCTACGGAAGAGTGCGGTATTTTCGGCATATTCGGCCACCCGGAAGCAGCCAATCTGACCTATCTCGGGCTCTATGCCCTCCAGCACCGCGGGCAGGAGAGCTGCGGCATCGTCTCCTCGGACGGGCGAAGCCTCTCCGCCCACAAGAGCATGGGGCTGGTGGCCGACGTCTTCGGTAACCAGGAGATCTTTCGCTCCCTGCCGGGGCCGGCGGCCATCGGCCATGTCCGGTACTCGACCACCGGTGATTCGGTCTACAAGAACGTTCAGCCGATCATGGTCGACTATTCACGCGGCTCCATTGCTGTCGCTCACAACGGCAACCTGGTCAATGCCCAGATCATCAAGGACGAATTGGAAGCCTGGGGATCGATCTTCCAGACCACCATGGATACGGAGATCATCATCCATCTGCTGGCCACCTCGAAACAGAATTCGCTGGAGGACCGGATTGTCGACGCATTGAGCCGGGTCAAGGGGGCCTACTGTCTGTTGTTCCTGACCGAAACCCGTATGGTGGCGGCCCGCGATCCCCATGGCTTCCGGCCGCTCTGCCTCGGCAAGCTCGGCGACAGCTGGGTCGTCGCCTCGGAAAGCTGTGCTCTCGATCTGATCGAAGCCGAATTCATCCGCGAGATCGAACCAGGCGAGATCGTCGTGATCGACAAGAATGGCCTGACATCCCTCTCGCCGCTGAAAAAAGTTGAACCCGCCCCCTGCATTTTCGAATTCGTTTACTTTGCCCGGCCCGACTCATACATTTTCGGCCAGAACGTCTATGAAGTCCGCAAGGAGTTCGGCCGGCAGCTGGCACGGGAACATCACGTCGAGGCCGACATCGTGATCCCGGTGCCCGATTCAGGGGTCCCCGCCGCCCTCGGCTATGCCCAGGAAGCCGGGCTCCCCTTCGAACTGGGGCTGATCCGCAACCATTACGTCGGCCGGACCTTCATTGAGCCGCAGCAGTCGATCCGTCACTTCGGGGTCAAGATCAAGCTCAATCCGGTACGGGACATCCTGAAAGACAAGCGGGTGGTCGTCATCGACGACTCGATCGTCCGTGGCACCACGTCGCGCAAGATCGTCAAGATGGTCCGCAACGCCGGAGCGAAGGAAGTGCACGTCCGCATCTCTTCGCCACCGACCAGTTATCCATGCTATTACGGCATCGACACCCCCACCCGCAAAGAGCTGATCTCATCCTCCCATACCATTGAGGAAATTCGCAAATACATCACCGCCGACTCCCTCGGTTATCTCTCGGAAGAGGGACTGCTGCAATCCGTCGGTACAGGGAGCACCCCTTACTGCAAGGCGTGCTTCTCCGGCAGTTACCCGATCAAATTTCCCAAGCTGGCGGCAGCGCCCCAGCTCGACCTTTTTTGACAAGGAGCACCACAAACAATGACCGACAAACAGCGCCTGAAACAGATCATTCTGGATCTCTCCTACGAAAAGCGGAAAGTAACCCTGGCCTCGGGCCGGGAGAGCGATTTCTACTTCGACGGCAAGCAGACCACCCTCCATCCCGAGGGGGGGTATCTGACCGGCAAGCTCTTTTTCGAAGCGATCAAGGATGTGGAAAACGTCGAAGGGGTAGGGGGGTTGACGCTCGGCGCCGACCCGATTGCCACGGCGACTTCCGTCGTCAGTTTCCTCGAAAAGCAGCCGATCCCCGCCTTCATCATCCGCAAGGAGCCGAAAGGGCACGGGACCGGGGCCTGGCTTGAGGGGCGGAAGAACCTGAAACCAGGTTCACGGGTGGTGATCGTCGAAGACGTGGTAACGACCGGCGGCTCATCGATCAAGGCGGTCCGGCGGGCCGAGGAAGAAGGGCTCAAAGTTCTCGGCATCGTCACTCTTGTCGACCGCGAAGAAGGGGGTCGGGAGAATATCGAGCAGGAAGGATACTGGCTGAAAGCAATCTTCACCAAAGCGGAAATCGTCGGCTGAACAACGGCTGTTCCCAGCCGATTATCCAGTCCAGACGGCAAACCATGGAAAGGCGATGAGCAACTCTTCGCCTTTCTTTTATTTCCCATGAACGAACTATTTCAACAATACCGGGCGCTGCTGGCCCGTGTGGACACCTGGTTCAGCCGTTCGGCAGCGACTGTCGGCAGCAGCGTCCACTGTACAGCCGGTTGTTCCGACTGCTGCCGGGGACTTTTCGACATCACCCTGCTCGACGCGGCCTATCTGAATTACGGTTTCCGAACTACCGTTGCCAAGCCGCTCCGGGAGAAGGTCCTAGCCCGCTGTCGCCGGCGGCTCCGGCAGCTCAGGTCGCGGTGGCCCGAATTCGGGCGACCTTTTGTCCTCAACTACCGGCCGGAAAATGACTGGGAGCAGCTGATGCCGGACGATGACGAATCCCCGTGCGTGCTGCTTGGCGACGATGGCAGATGCCTGGTTTACGATCACCGCCCGCTCACCTGCCGGCTCCATGGGCTACCGCTCATTGCCCTGACGGGAGAAGTACTGCATGACGAGTGGTGCACGCTCAACTTCGTCGGGCAGAACCCGCTGGCGATGCCGCAACTCAGGGAAGACTTTCCTGCATTCTTTTATGAAGAGGGCCGCCTTGGGCGTAGCTTTTCCGCCCAATTGACCGGCACCACATTCGACGAACTCGACACTTTCATCCCGACAGCCCTGCTCATCGATTTTGTGCGCTTCGACTGGCGCACGTGGCGGGAGACCTACCGAGCATATCATGAATGAAGCCACTGAACGGCATGACAACGAAATTCGGCACGGGGTCTTGCTGGGGATTCTCGCCTATACGGTATGGGGATTCTTTCCGGCCTATTTCAAGATGCTTACCGGCATTCCGCCGCTGGAGGTGGTCTGCCACCGGATCGTCTGGTCGCTGGTTTTCCTGGTGGTGATCGTCAGCGGTCGCCGGCGCTGGCACGAGGTCCGGCAGGCGTTTTCCTCCCGCAAAACTGTCCTGACCCTCACCGGCACGACTATTCTGATCGCCACCAACTGGCTGGTGTTCATCTTCGCCGTCGAACGCGGTGAAGTGCTCCAGTCGAGCCTCGGTTATTTCATCACACCGCTGGTGAGCGTCCTGCTCGGCTACCTGTTTCTGCATGAACGACTCCGCCCCCTACAGCTGGTGAGCCTCATGTTTGCCGCTATTGGCGTTCTCGCCGCGGCAATTCATTACGGCGGACTCCCCTGGATCGCCCTGATCCTGGCGTTTACCTTCGGGCTCTACGGTTTGTTGCGCAAAACCGCGGCCGTCACGGCGATCACCGGTCTGACGGTGGAAACGATTCTCGCCGGACTGCCGGCACTCCTTTATCTTCTGTCGACCAGTGCCGCCGGAACAGGGGCGTTTCTCACCGGCTCGACCACCCGCAACCTGCTGCTGCCGCTTTCCGGCGTTGTTACCGCCATCCCCCTCATCTGGTTCGCGGCCGCCGCCCGCCGGCTTCGACTTGCCACCATCGGTTTCCTGCAGTACATCACCCCCAGCCTGCATTTTCTTCTGGCGGTACTGGCCTATGGCGAGGAGTTTTCGTCGACTAACGTCCTCAGTTTTCTGGCCATCTGGTGCGGTCTTGCCCTCTTTTCCTACGACGCTGTTCGTAGAAGCCGCTGATTCGGCACCGCTTTCCGTAGTCGGCTGTTCACCTGGATACAAGGAAGATTCTGGTATAATGGTATCAAGGTCGGCAGCTTTCGTGAACGGAGGTGCCATAATGAAAAACATCTGGGAAGAGCGGGAAAAGGTGCTGGAAAACGAATTCATCCATCGGCGGGAGCGGGAACTGATCGAAAAGATGAAAAGCACCGACCGGCAACGGCTTGTGCGGGAAATATGCCGCGACCATTGTCCCAAGTGCGGCGAAATGATTCAGGCGATAACCTTCCGTGGCGTTCCTCTCGACAAATGCCCTCATTGCGGCGGGATCTGGCTAGGGCCGAACGATCTGAAAATCCTTGCCGCCAAGGATCATCGCAGCTGGTTCGAAAAATGGTTCAAGGCAGAGAATGAGTCGGATAACGTGGCATAGGATAGTGGAGAAGGCGAGGGGGCTTTGCGCTGCAGCGGAAAAGGCCCCGGCAAATCATGGCAAACGAAAACAGCCGGCGCGCTTTGAGCAACGCCGGCTGTTTTCGTTATTTCCGGTGGCAAAGGCCGCACCTGGTTGGCCCAGTGCCGCGAATCTCGTGACATCCCTTGCACGTCTTGTGGGCGTATTCCTTGCCGAAGTTGGCGATCTTGCCGGGCGCCTTGTTGTGGCAGTTTCGGCAATCGGTCAGCATCTCGGTATGCCTTTTGTGATTGAAGATGACGTTGCCGTTCTTGGCGGGAAAGACGATCATGTCGGCCGCTCCGGCAAAGGAGGCCCAGCTCACCACGGCGAGCAGAATGGAAAAGAATCGAATCATGGTGGCTCCCTTTTCCTTGTGTTCTGCGAAAGTGGTCCGCTGCCCGAAACGGGCAAACGGGATCAGCGGGAAGAATCAGGCGCGGGAAGGATCTCGACACGTCTTCCCGAGATGTTGAGCCGCCTTTCGGCAAAAAGCTTGACGGCTTCCGGATAGATGCGATGCTCCTCAACCTGGATCCGTTTTGACAGGGACTCCTCGGAATCCTCGGCAAATACCGGCACCGGCGCCTGGATAATGATTGGCCCGGTATCGGTTCCCTCATCAACGAAATGTACCGTACAGCCGGAAACTTTAACGCCGTAGTCGAGCGCCTGCCGCTGGGCGTAAAGGCCCGGGAAAGCAGGCAGCAGCGCGGGGTGGATATTCATGACGGCAGCGGAGAAGGCGGCCAGGAGAACGGGGGTGATAATCCGCATGAAACCGGCCAGGACCACGAGTTCGACGCCATAATCGCGGAGGATGCCGACCAGCGCCTCGTCATAGGCTTCGCGGCCGGCATAGGACTTATGATCGAGGACAACAGCGGGGATGCCGTGGCGCCGGGCGCGTTCCAGGGCAAAAGCATCCGCCTTGTTGCTGATGACACAGACGACCGCTCCCCGCAGATAGCCATCTTCGATCCGATCGATGATGGCCTGCAGATTCGAGCCATTGCCTGATACGAGTACGCCGATTTTCAGTAAGTCAGCCATGGCGATTCCAGTTTCGGTGCATTTCGCGACGTCAGACCAGCTCAACGGATTCGGAACCGACCTCACACTTGGCAATTTCGCCGATGATGAATGCCTCTTCGTGAAGGCCGGACAGCCTGATCAGGATTTCATCCGCCTCTTTTTCCGGAACGGCCAGGACCATGCCAATGCCGCAATTGAATGTCCGGTACATTTCGGTATCAGCGATGGCGCCCGCCTCCTGAAGGGTGCGGAAAACCGGGGGCACCGTCCAGCTGTCGCGCCTGATAACCGCCTTGCACCCTTTGGGCAGGATACGCGGGACGTTTTCCAACAGCCCGCCGCCGGTAATATGGGCAATGCCGTTGACCCGGAAATCCCGCAGCAGATTCAGGACGGTTCGCACATAAATCTTGGTGGGGACAAGCAGTTCCTCCGCCACGGTCCGGCCGGTGCCGGGGAGTTGGTCATCAATGCCCAGGCCCATCGCATCGAAAATGATCTTCCGCGCCAGCGAATAGCCGTTGCTGTGCAGCCCGCTGGAGGCGATACCGATCAGCGTGTTGCCGACCGTGATCGACGAACCGTCGATAATGGCATCCCGCTCGACGACGCCGACCGTGAAGCCGGCCAGATCGTATTTCCCCGGCTCGTAAAAACCCGGCATTTCGGCGGTTTCGCCGCCGATCAGGGCACAACCGGCCTGGATGCACCCTTCGGAGATCCCTTTGACGATGGCCGCCCCTTGCTCCGGCTCAAGTTTGCCGGTCGCAAAATAGTCGAGGAAGAACAGCGGCTCCGCCCCCTGAACGACGATATCGTTGACGCACATGGCGACCAGGTCGATCCCGATGGTATCGTGGCGATTCGCCAGCATCGCAACCTTCAGCTTGGTGCCCACACCATCGGTCCCGGAGACGAGGACCGGATTCTTGTATTTGTTGGTATTCAGGGAAAAAAGCCCGCCGAAGCCCCCGATATCGGAAATGACCTCGGGACGCGAAGTCGCCTTGACAAACGGCTTGATCATCCGGACAAACGTATTGCCGGCATCGATATCGACACCGGCATCTTTATAGGTAATTCCTTTTTCGCTCAAAGCCAGTCCTCCCGTGAATGAGGGAAAAAATTTAAACTATACGCCGGTAAAAGTCAAACCGAATCTGGGCGGCGCAATGGCCGAAAAAACAGTTTACAACGGGAATTCCATTGCATATCATGCGGCAGGAAATGGGTGCATATACTCGCGTCAGTATCTCCCCGATGAGCTACCAGGATCTCGACGAGGTCATTGCCATCGAAGCGGAGTCGTTCTCCCGTCCCTGGAACAGGGATCATTTCGCCGCCGAACTGCAATCCCCCCATTCGTTCCCTCTCGCTGCCCGTAACGCCGATGGCCGGATCGCCGGTTACATCTGTCCGATGCTGGTACATGACGAAGGGGAAATCCTCGATGTTGCCGTCGCCCCCGGCTATCGTGGTCAGGGGATTGGCCGGCAGTTGCTGCAGCGGGCGCTGGGCGACCTGCGACAGCGGGGTGCGGCGGTGGTAATGCTCGAAGTACGGATTTCCAATATGCCGGCCATCGAGTTGTATCGGCGAGCAGGTTTCAGTGAATCGGGCAGCCGCAAACGCTACTATGAAAATGGCGAAGATGCGCTCCTTATGACCTACCACTTCGAATAAAGCGAGGAACATGTCGATGCAGTTTAAAGCGATGATCATCTCCAATCGGGAGGTTTCACCGGGCTACTTCAGGATGCGAATGACCGCCCCCCCCGAAATGAAGGATGCCCGTCCCGGCCAGTTCGTCATGGTGCGGGTCCGGAATGCGATCGATCCGCTGTTGCGCCGGCCTTTCGGCATCTTCGACATCGGCATCAACGAAGCGGAGTATCCGGGGCAGGGGCCGCAGGTCTACCTGGAGATTCTTTACAAAGTGGTCGGGAAGGGGACGGAGACCCTTTCGACCTATCACCATGGCGACCATCTCGACATCCTCGCCCCGCTCGGTACCGGCTTTGCCGCGGACACCCCCGACGAAGAGAAAATTCTCGTCGGCGGCGGGATCGGCCTGGCACCCCTCTACTACCTGGCACGAAAGCTGGTCGACAAGCACCGCGTCCGGTTGTTCATCGGTGGGAGGAACCGTGATGATATCCTCTGCGTCACCGAGTTCGAACGGCTTGGCGTCGAGACCTACGTTGCCACCGACGACGGCACTCTCGGCGATCGGGGCTTCGTCACGGAAGTCATGGAGCGGCACCTGCTGGCCGAACAACGGGCCAAGACCATCTTCGCCTGTGGGCCGATGCCGATGCTCAAGGCGGTGGCGGAAATCTCCCGCCGCACCGGCACGCCATGCCAGGTCTCGCTGGAGGCGTACATGGCCTGCGGAATGGGCGCCTGCCTCGGTTGCGTCGTCAAAGGGAAGGAGCATGCCGAGGACTCGCCCGATTACCGCTGCGTCTGCAAGGATGGCCCAGTCTTCGATTTTTCCCAGCTGTTGTGGATATAGACCAGCCCCTGTTGAGCGACAGATTCATTCAAGGAGCACACATGCGGAAACCCGATCTCTCCGTTGAAATAGCCGGCATCACCCTGCGCAACCCGATCATGACCGCCTCGGGGACCTTTGGCTACGGCGAAGAGTTTGCCGAGTACGTCGATCTGGAAAAGATCGGCGCCATGATCACCAAAGGGCTGTCTCTCAAACCAAAGGCAGGGAATCCGACCCCGCGGATTGTTGAAACCACCGGCGGGATGCTCAATGCCATCGGCCTGCAAAACGTCGGCATCGACGCTTTTATCGAGAAGAAGCTACCGTTCCTCCGAACCGTCGCGACGCCGGTGATCGTCAATTTTTTCGGCAATACCCTGGAAGAGTACGCCGAGCTGGCAGAGCGGCTCGACAAGCTTCCCGAAGTGGCCGCCCTTGAAATCAACATCTCCTGTCCGAACGTCAAGCACGGCGGGATCGTCTTCGGGACCGAACCGAAGGCTGCCTATTCGGTGGTGAAAGCAGTGCGCGATGCCACCATCAAACCGGTGATCGTCAAGCTGTCGCCGAACGTCACCGATATCGTCGAAATGGCGTGGGCCTGCGCCGACGCCGAGGCGGACGCCCTGTCGCTGATCAACACCCTCACCGGAATGGCCATTGATCTGGCGAGCCGCCGGCCGGTGCTCGCCAATGTTACGGGGGGACTTTCGGGGCCGGCGGTCAAGCCGGTGGCCCTGCGGATGGTCTGGCAGGTGGCCAGGGCAGTGAAAATTCCAGTGATCGGCATCGGCGGCATCATGACCGGGACCGACGCCCTGGAATTCATGCTGGCAGGAGCAACGGCAGTCCAGGTGGGAACGGCCAATTTCCTCAATCCGTCGGCTGCCCAGCGGATCGCCGAGGAGATGGAACAGTACCTGATCAACCACGGGATTGACGACGTCAAGGAGTTGATCGGCGCACTCCAAGTCTGAGATCGACTGGAATAACTGGCGATAGGAAAGGCGGGAGAGCGATCCCCGCCTTTCTCAGTTTGCACACGAGGTAACGGTTCGATGGAATTATGGCAACGACAGCTTGGCGTCTGCATAACCTCTCCGGAGGAGATCGGGGCCCGTTTCGGTATTGACGCGGCACCGCTCATCCCCGTTGCCCGGCGGTATCCGCTCCAAATCACCACCCACTACCTGAGCCTGATCGAGCAGCCGGGCGACCCCCTCTGGCGGCAATGCATCCCCGATCCGCGTGAACTGATGGACGATCAGCAGCCGGATCCGCTCAACGAAGAGGAACTGAGCCCCGTGCCGGGACTGATCCACCGTTATCCGGACCGGGTAGTCTGGCTGGTTTCGAACCACTGTGCGATGTATTGCCGTTTCTGCATGCGGAAGCGCCAGGTTGGCTGCCCGACGCAGGGAGGTGGAGGCAGCGGCGCCATCGACGATGCTATCCATTACATCGCCCAAACCGGGGCAATTCGCGATGTGATCCTCTCCGGCGGCGATCCGCTGCTGCTGGACGACGACGTATTGGGCGAGATTCTCGGCCGGCTCAAGGCAATCCCCCATGTCGAAATGATCAGAATCGGCACCCGGGTGCCGGTGACGCTGCCGGAGCGGGTCACCACCCGACTCTGCCGGTTGCTAAAGCGTTTTCACCCCCTTTACGTCAACACCCATTTCAACCACCCGCGGGAGATCGCCCCGCTCTCCGTCCGGGCGTGTGCCCGGCTGGCCGACGCCGGCATCCCTCTCGGCAACCAGACGGTTCTCCTCCGCGGGATCAACGACGATCCGGCCGTCATGAAGCTGCTCATGCAGCGGCTGCTGGCGATCAGGGTCCGCCCTTACTATATCCACCAGATGGATCTGGTGCAGGGGACTGGGCATTTCCGGACGCCGGTCGGCAAAGGACTGGAAATCATGGCTGCCTTGCGCGGCCATACCTCGGGACTGGCAACCCCTTACTACGTGATCGACTCACCGGGTGGAAAAGGGAAGGTGCCGCTGCTTCCCGACTGCGCCGAACGGCACGGCAGAATGTGGCTGCTGAGGAATTTCCGTGGCGAAAGCATCGAATACGCGGAGTGTGATCTTTCCTGACCGGGTCCAGCCGGCCAATGCACACATAACAGGGGAGGCGGCCGTTCAGGTGCCTCCTCTTTCTGTTTTGAAAAGGATCGCACCGATTATGACTAACGGCCTGCTTTACCGCTAAGCCGTTCCAGAATGGCAACGATTTCCTCGGGCGAGTCAGCAACGGTGACGCCGTCAAGTTCGGCGGCACTAGGCAGCTCTGGGGTCGTGCAAATGATCGGCATGGCCGCGCCGGCGGCACCGAGGAGTCCGGAAAGCCAGACCGTATCCGTCCACGAGTGTCCCGGACCGATCACCAGGGCGGAGAAGCTTTCCGCCGTATCGAGTCGTTTGACTACCCAGTCGGCCGCTTCGAATAGTGTCTGGACCACCGTTACCCGATAACCGGCAAGTTCGAGCACGAACCCGAGGCTTTTCCCCCAGCTCGCATCACCTGCGACCAACAACAGTTGCCGCGAAGCGTCTCCCTGTTTGAAACTCTTCCTCATGGCTCGTTCCTCTGCTCAAACGACGGCACCCGGAACAGAATGCCCGTTCCGGGTGCCATACGCACAGCGGCTGACGCTGGAGATCTTCCCCTAAAACGCCAGGCGGGAAATCAGGTAAGCCATCACCGTCGAGACCCCGACGCCAATCAGTCCGGGGATCATGAAGCTATGATTAAGCAGATATTTACCGATCCGCGTCGTGCCGGTCCGGTCCATGTTGATGGCCGCAAGGTCGCTGGGATAGAAGCAGAAGAAGAAGTAGGCGTAGCTGGCCGGCATCAGTCCGAGAAGCAGTGGAATCGGCAACCCCAGGGCAAGACCAAATGGCAGCATGATGGTGAGCGTTGCCGCCTGACTCTTGACGAAGGCGGAAACGCAGAACATGGCAATGGCAAAGGTCCAGGGCGCCAGCTTGACCATCTCGCCGATCTTGGCGATCAGGAAGCTCTTATTGGCACTGACGAACGTATCGCTCATCCAGGCGATGCCGAAAATAGAAACCACCGCGATCATGCCGGCGATAAAGACGCTGGAATGGGCGATGTCTTTCGCCTTGATATTGCTGGCGAACATGATGAAGGCGCCAAATGCGAGCATGACGATCTGCACGACGGTGGTCATCGGCACCGGCTTGCCATTGACCATCGGCAGGAGAGACGGGACCATGGCCAGGAGAATGATCGTCAGTACGCCGGCAAAGAACAGCACTACTGAGAACTTGGCAGTCGTGGAAATCTTGGTGTCCAGCGTGGTCACGGTAGCATCAAGCGACTGGCGGAATTCGGGGTCTTTCAGCCGATCCTGATATTCGGGGTCTTTATCCAGGTCCTTGCCACGGTTGAAACTCCAGATAGCCGCCACCAGCAGGCCGATCACTCCGGACGGCAACGTTATCTTGATGATGTCGAACAGACCTACCGGATAGCCGCTCTTGGAGGCAACAGCCAGAAAGGTGGTAACTGCCGCTGCCACCGGACTGGCGGTGATCCCCATTTGCGACGCCACGCTCGAAATCGCCATCGGTCGCTCGGGACGGATATTGGTCCGCAACGCCACGTCGGCAATGACCGGCAACAGGGCATAGACCGCATGGCCGGTGCCGACGCAGACCGTCAGGAAAAACGTCGACAACGGCGCCAGGATCGTGACGTACTTGGGATGGGCGCGCAGCAGGCGTTCGGTGAGCTGGACCAGATAGTCGAGACCTCCTGCCACCTGGAGGGTCGCCGAAGCAGTGACCACTGCCAGGATGATCAACATGACGGCAATAGGCGGCTCGGAAGGGGCCGCCCGGAAGCCGAGCACCAGGATTGCCACACCCATGCCGCCGATGAGGCCGAGCGATACGCCTCCCCTGCGGACGCCGAGAAGGATTGCCCCGAGTACCAGGACAAACTGGATCCAAAACATTACCATACCTACCTCCAGGGTTCGCGGACCTGCTCCGGCCCACTTTCTTTACAGCAACTTACCCTGGTAAGAGCAAGGCGGATACCAAGATCGCCATCACTCTATAACTATCCGATAATACATGTTAATTTCCCTAAAACGGCTTGCCCGGGCTGTGTGAAGGGGTATAACCGGAGGTTATTGCTCAGGAGGGTATTAGACACTAAACATAGCAATATCAGAGCATTACAGAGTGATAACGGAAGTTATAACTATAACTCCGGTTATGGGGGTTATTTGCGGATCATCTTGAGACGCTTTGAAAGCGCCGGCTGGGAGATGCCGAGTAGGCGGGCAGCCAGCGTCTGATTGCCATTGGCCCTGGTGAGCGCCTCGCCGACGAGCAGTTCGGCGGCATCAGCGAAGGTGGGAAGTTTATCGAAACAGGCAAAGGGATTCCGGTCGGTGCCGGCAGCAGTCGCCCCCCCCGCCGGTGTGGTACCGATGGCGGCGATAAACGATTCCATGGAAAGCATCCGGCCTCGATGGAGACTCACGGCATCGAAAATCATCGCCTTCAGTTCACGAACATTGCCGGGAAAATGGTAGGTCGCGAGCAGTTGGGCCAGCTCACGGGGTGCCGTCGGCCGACTCTTGCCAAGACTGCGGGCCGCTTCGCCAAGGAAATGCTCAAGCAACAGTGGGATATCACATTTCCGGTCCCGCAACGGCGGCACGTGTACCCTGTGGGTGCGCAGCCGGTAATACAGATCCCGCCGGAAGGTGCCGGCAGCTTCAGCGGCGGCCAGATCGCGATGGGTGGCAACGATTATCCGTGCTTTGAGCCGTTTCGGTTGATCACTGCCGAGGGGAAAGTACTCGCCTTCCTGCAGGAGCCGGAGGAGCTTGACCTGAGAAGGGATACTGAGATCGCCGATTTCGTCGAGAAACAGGGTCCCACCGGCCGCTTCCTCCACCATGCCGCGCCGGCTTGAATCGGCGCCGGTAAACGCGCCGCGCAGGTGACCGAAGAGGGTGTCGGCAAAAACGGTATCGTCAAGGCCGGCCACGTTGACCGACACCAGTTCTCCCCGGCAGCCGCTCAAAAGGTGGGCGGCCCGGGCAAGCAGTTCCTTGCCGACGCCACTTTCTCCGGTGATCAGTAACGGCTGCGGGCTTTTTGCCACTGCCTCCACGTAGGCGAAAATGGCGAACATGGCCCGGTCGGCCGTGATGATCGGGCTGAACGCTTCGGGATGGGCCAATCCTCCGGAAACGAGTCGCGTCGACATCTCCCGGTTTTCTCGCTGCAACTCGAGCATCCGAATCGCCCGCAGGACCCCGCCGACAATTCGTTCCTCTTCATCGGTCTTGACAAAGTATTCGTAAGCCCCGAGTTTCATGCAGCTGACGGCGGTTTCGACCTGGTTCAGCCCACTGACGACGACGACGACCGTTTCGGGATGACGTTCGGCAATCTGTTTGAGCAGTTCCTCTCCCGAAAGATAGGGCATGGTCAGGTCGAGCAGCACCAGACCGATGCCTCCGTCGGCAAGAATCGCCATGACTTCGCGACTGTCCTGACAAAGCCGGAGGTTGGTAACGCCAAGCCGCGACTCAAGGGTCAGAGCCATTGAACGAAGCCAGGCCGGTTCATCATCCACCAGCAACAGACCGAAACCGGGATAGAGCGTGCTGATCATACGGCGTTTCCCTCCATTATCACCGGGAGAGTGAGGGTGACCACCGTGCCTTTGCCTGGCTGGGACTCGAACACAAGAGATCCGCCGTGCTCCTTGACGATGCCGGCAGAGACCGACAAGCCCAGGCCGGTGCCGCCACTGTCCCGTTTGGTGGTAAAGAACGGATCGGTCAGCCGGGACAGATGCTCCGGGGCAATGCCGACTCCTTCGTCCCTAACCCGGAAGATTGCCGTCCCGGAGTCCGGGGCGAAAGTAGTGCTGACAACAATCCTCCGCTCGCGATCCGGCAGCGCTTGACAGGCATTGATGATCAGGTTGACGATCACCTGTTCGATCCGTTGGGCATTACCGACTATTGACGGCAGGCTTTCCGCATATTCGGCAGTGAAATGAGCCGTAGCCTTGCGAATGGACGGCTCAACAAGCCGAATCGCTGTCCGGACGATGTCGTTCAATTCGAGCCGTTCCTTGCCGGTGGCATCATCGCGACGGGCGAAATCCTTCAGGTCGCTGACGATACGCTTGATCCTTTTCGCCCCTTCCTGCATTTCGTCGAGAATTTTCGGGATTTCGTCCCGCATGCGCGAATAGGAAATCCCGCCGAGCATGAAATCGCCTTCTTCTCGGAAACGCTCCTCAAGAATCGGCACGGCGTCGGCGTAGGCGCTTCTGAGAATTGGAATGTCGAGCAGAATGAGCCCGTTGGGATTGTTGATCTCGTGGGCAACGCCGGACACTAGGATACCGAGCGCCGCCATCTTGTCGGCCTGAAGCAGCTGCTGCTGGTTGAGCTGCAGTTCGTCGACCGCTTTGGCCAGCGATTCGGTGCGTTGTGCCACCTGTCGTTGGAGAGAGCGGGACCAGAAAACGGTGCTGCCGAGGACCAGCAACAGCGGCACGACCACGATCGCCCCATACTTCAGGAGCATTTTCCAGGGGAATTTTTGCGGTTCGAGCACCCCGAGCCATTTGTTGTGAATCGCGTCAAACTGGCCGGTTTTCTTGAGAATAGCCAGCCCTTCACTGAAACGGGCGAGAAGTTCGGCATTTCCCTTTCTGACGGCATATCCGTAACGTTGGATTGCCACGTTGTTCAACACCGGTACGAGGTTGGACAACCGGTTTTCTCGAATGATATAGGTGGCGGGGAGGATCGCCACCACCGCGTAATCATCCTGGCCGGAGGCAAGGAGTCGCAACGCATCGGCCGGCGTATCGGTAAGGACCAGATTCCGGGCAAAACCATGCGCCGCCAGATATTCGTTCATGATCCCGGAACGATGAACAATCACTTTTTTGCCACGCAATTGTTCGAGAGAGGAAATTGGCGGAGAATCACGGCGGCCGAACAGCGCATGGCTGACAATGGAATGGGGGGGAGAGAAATCGACCCACTTGGCACGGTCCGCCGAATATGACATCCCCTCAAGAATATCCACCTTGCCGGCCTTGAGTGCATCCAGCATTTCCGACCAGCCGCCGAGACGAAACTCCACCTTCATCCCCATTACTTCGGCAATGGCCTTGGTCAGGTCGACGTTGAAACCGGCCGGATGGCCGTATTTATCGATGAACTCGTAGGGAGGATAGTCGCGGTCTCCGCCGACAATGATCACCCCCGCACCGGGAGCGGCAAAGACCGGCCCGGGAGAGGCGCTCCACAACACCAACAGCGTGGCTATGGCTGCGACAACCGGCAGCGCAATGCCGAGGGAGATTCGCCGCCACCGGGAATCACCTCGCACCCTGTCAGCCCATCCCGCTGAGGACCGTTGCATTGTCCCACCCCTCGGAACCACAGTTCACGTTACCGGAATACATCATACCACAACCGGGGAGCTCCCCGGATGAAAACAGGCAGTGCTTACAACTCCTCCGGCGGGAAGGCGACCACGTCGTCGATCGACTCGGCGTCGCAAAACAGCATGACAAGCCGGTCAATGCCAAGGGCAATACCGGCGGCGGGCGGCATAGAGGCAAGTTCGGCAAGGAATGGTTCGGGCAGCGGCAACGGCAGCCGGCCTTGAGCGGCACGGTAGTCGCGTTCGGCGACAAAGCGCCGCCGCTGCTCAAGCGGATCGGTTAATTCGCTGAAGGCATTGGCTAGCTCGACGCCGCCAAGATAAAGCTCGAAGCGTTCGGCAGTATCCGGCTCATCAGCCTTGAGCCGGGACAATGCTCCACGGCAAGCCGGGTAATCGTAAATGAAGGTCGGCGTTCCCCAACCGAGCTGCGGTTCAATCTTTTCAACCATCAATTCATCAAACAGGTCCAACCGCAGTGCCTCATCGGCGCTCATACCGCAATACCGTTGGAATGCTGCGCGCACCGACAGCCGCTCCCAGGGGGGAGCGAGTTCGAAGATACGACCCCGGAACGCAACAGCCGTCGCCCCGGTCATGGCTCTCGCCAGTGTAACGAGCAGCCCCTCGCAGTCGATCATCAAGTCGCGGTAATCGCTCTGCGCCCGATACCACTCTAGCATGGTAAATTCGGGGAGATGCTGCCCCCCGCGCTCCCCATCGCGCCAACAATGGCAGATTTGAAACAGCCGCTCATAACCGGCAGCAAGCAACCGCTTCATGCAGAGCTCGGGCGAAGTCTGGAGAAACCAGGAGAGGGAGGGGATTGGTTCGATATGGGACTCAGGGGCGGGAGCGGGAATGCGAAGGGGGGTCTCGACTTCGAGATACCCCCCGGCAATGAAAAACTGTCTGATTTCCTGGACAAGACGCGCCCTGGCCCGGAGCATCGGCTGCTTCCGCGCCAGGCGCCAGTTGGCAAGCATTCTTTTACCCTTTGACCCGTGTGGAATATTCACCGCTTCTGGTATCGACGACAATCAGTTCGCCTTCCTCGATAAACGGGGGAACGCGAAGCGTGTACCCGGTTTCCAGCACCGCCGGCTTCGAATCGCTGCCTGATGTATCACCTTTGACCCAGGGATCGGTCTGTACGACGCGCAGGTTGACAAAATTGGGGAGCGTCACCCCGATAGCTTTCTCACCGTAAAGCAGAATGTCCACCGGCAGGTTGTCGATCATGAAGTTCTTGGCGTCGCCGACCGAGTCTTCGCTCATCTGCACCTGTTCGTAGGTCTGATTGTCCATAAAGGTGTAATGAGTGTCTTCCTTGTAAAGGTACTGCATCTGCCGCTCTTCCAGCTGGGCAGGCTCGAAGCTCTCGCCGGAGCGGTAGGTGCGATCAAGAGTCGTACCGTTGATCATGTTGCGCAGCTTGGTGCGATAAAGAGCCTGACCTTTGCCCGGCTTGGAAAACTCGAAGGCGATGACGATGTATGGATCGCCATCGAGAGTTACCTTGAGCCCCTTCTTCAGATCTGCAACAGTGTACATAGAATTTCCCTCTTCAAGTTGATGTTTTAGGTAGAAACAATGCTGTTCTACAAAGTATATCTGCCACCCCAGGGCAAGGGATGTCCGATCGATCACGGAAACTACATTACCGCAGGTAGAAGGTGGAGGTGGATAAAATGACAATTTCCCGTAGAATTAACGTAAGGAATTCAGGACAAGCACAAAGAACGACCCGCCTCCAATGCCTGGTGCACGGCGTAACCGGGTCCCCCATCGTTGCTCGGCCGCTCGCTTGCCAAAAAGCGTGGGACTTTTCGGCAGGGCAGGCTATTTGGCACGATAGGTAATCCGGCCGCGGGTCAGGTCGTAGGGAGAAAGCTCAACGGTCACTTTGTCACCCGGCAGGATCTTGATGAAATATTTCCGCATTTTCCCGGAGATATGGGCCAGAACGATATGATCGTTCTCCAGCTTGACCCGGAACATGGCATTTGGCAGGGGTTCCACAACCGTACCTTCGACTTCGATAGCCTCTTCTTTGCTCATTGTACTCCTCGTAGGGGCCGGATGCCCGAATGGTCGATATTCAAACTTTCCTACTGTAACTGTAATAGCGAGGAAATGCAAGATTTTTAGCTTATAGAGACAACCGGGATCTTTTGCCGCTCAAGGCGGGAGGACCGGTTTCCTGAATTTGGCGCGAATGAAAGGACCGACAGTGACCAGAGATCGCATTATCATCATGGGAGCGGCTGGCCGGGATTTTCACAACTTCAACATGGTATTTCGCGGGAATTCCACCTGCCAGGTTGTCGCCTTTACCGCCGACCAGATTCCCTATATCGCCAATCGTGTCTATCCACCCTCACTGGCAGGAGAGCCCTATGCCGAAGGAATTCCCATTTTCGATGAAGCAATGCTTGAGGAATTGATTCACAACCTACAGGCAAATAAAGTTGTTTTTGCTTATAGTGATATTTCGTATTCCGAACTGATGCATAAGGCATCGCGCGTACTGGCGACCGGAGCGGATTTCGTGCTCATCGGCCCGGAAGCAACCATGCTTCGGAGCATCAAACCGGTCATCTCCGTATGTGCAGTACGAACCGGCTGCGGCAAGAGCCAGGTAACCCGGTACCTCGGTTCTCTCCTGGCCCAGCAGGGGATCAGGGGCGTAGTGGTCCGCCACCCAATGCCGTATGGCGACCTTGCCGCTGCAGCGGTCGAACGGTTTGCCCGGAAGGAGGATCTGGCCATGCAGCACTGCACCATTGAGGAGCGGGAAGAATATGAACCGCTCATCGCTGCAGGGATGGTCGTCTATGCAGGAGTTGATTATGAAAGGATTCTCCGAGCGGCCGAAAGGGAGGGGGAGATCATCATCTGGGATGGTGGCAACAATGACTTTCCTTTTATCAGGCCCGATCTGGAAATCGTCCTGGTTGATCCGTTGCGCAGTGGTGACGAGACGGCCTACTATCCCGGAGAAGTGAATCTGCGGCGGGCTGAGATCGTTGTCATCAATAAGGTTGATGTCGCGCAAGAAGCCGAGATCGCCGCAGTGGAGAATGCAATCTTCCGGGTAAATCCCCAAGCAACCGTCATCAAGACCCTATCGCCGGTCACGCTGAGCGAACCGGCAGCTGTGCGAGGTAAAAAGGTTTTAGTCATCGAAGACGGCCCAACCGTAACCCATGGTGGTATGCCGTCAGGAGCAGGACTGGCTGCCGCCCGGGCGGCCGGTGCAGGAGAAATCGTCGACCCCAGGCCCTATGCCGTCGGCTCGATTGCCGGACTCTATACAACGTTCCCACACCTCGGCCCGGTCCTCCCTGCCATGGGCTACCGCCCAGAACAGATCGACGAACTGGCCCAGACCATTAGAGCCACCCCGTGCGATCTGGTTCTGACGGCAACCCCTATCGACTTGCCGCGCCTGATTTCCTTGCCAAAACCGGTAATGCACGTCACCTACAGAATCCAGGAAACGCCTGACGAACCCTTGCGGCGAGCAATCAGCAGTTTTCTCGCGAAGATCGGGAGCAACAGGCAATAATCGGCTTTACTTCACCGCTGAAGCATATTAATGTAGCGTGTTTTTCTAACTATTTGCTTGCAGGAATCAATGACTCAACTCATCCGGGAAATGACGCTAAAAAACGGTCTGACGGTGCGGTTCGCCAACGCGAGCAAACCGTATTTCGGGGATTACCATCACGTAAAGGTCGTAATATCCTGTGAGGTACCCTTGTCGGCCCACTATTTCGCGGACGAGAACGAATTTAGCGATGCCTGCCGATTGCTCGGCAAGTTGCCCGTTTACCAGCGAACAGTTGAAAAAATGGGGGTCCCGAGCACTGAAGTCGTAGCCGTCCTTGAGCGCCTGATCGCCGCATTTGCCGCCAACTCGTTCCCTTACTTGGCTTCTCCCGTCTTCCCGCATCGTTTTGTCCACGCCGAACTGGCACAGGCACGCAAAAAGTCCTCCTTCCATTACGGCGCTCGTCATTGACCCCCATGAATGATCCGCTCGTCAGAATTGAATCTCTCGCATACGGGGCAGCCGGATTCGGCCGACTGGACGGCAAGGCGTGCTTCGTCCCGTTCACTGCTCCCGGCGATCTTGTCCGCATCAAAGTTGAGCAGACAAAACCATCCTACCTGAACGGAACGATGCTGGAATTGCTCGAAGCATCCCCTCTGCGGATTCCGCCACCGTGTCCCATCTTCGGCCAGTGCGGCGGCTGTACATGGCAACATCTCGACTATGACGCCCAGCTAACCGCCAAGAGGGCAATCTGTACCGAAACACTCTGGCGATTCGGGCGGGTCGAGCCGGAACTGATCAGACCGGTGCTCGCCGGAGCCCCTTACGCTTACCGCTCCCGCGCACAGTTCAAGGTTCGCTGGAGTAACGGCAAACTCCATATCGGCTTCTATCGCCGCGGCAGCCACTTTGTCATCGACCTTCCTGGCACCTGCGCCATCTGCCGGCCGGCTGTCAACCAAACCATCACCGAACTTCGCACCCTCCTCAATAACGGTTTCCCGGAACCGGACAGGATTCCCCAGCTGGACGTGGCAGTTGGCGATAACGATCGGGCACTGGTCATCATCCACTATATCGGTAACGATCAGGAAAACGTCCGCCGTTTCTTTGCCGCACGACGGGGGGAGATTCCTTCGGTGGACGGTCTGCACCTGCAATGCGGCCGCAAGGAGTCCATCAGCACGGTCTGGGGTACAGAACTGGTCAGCTATCGGGTTCCGGCCGACCTCCTGCCCGGCAGTCCAGAGACGACACTCGTCGTTAGCAGGGGGGGGTTCTCGCAGGTCAACCATCACCAGAATCTTTGCCTCATCCAACAGGTCTACCAAATGGCCGAACTGGGACCTGCGCACCGCTTTCTGGACCTATTCTGCGGCAACGGCAACCTGACTCTGCCATTAGCACGCTACGGAGCGGGCGCTGTCGGCATCGAAGAATATGCTCCCTCACTCGATGATGCCCATCTAAGCGCCAGGGAAAACGGAATTGCCGGGGTCGAGTTCCGTGCCATCGACGCCGCTTCCGGCCTTCGTCGTCTGGTAGCGGACGGAGAGAACTTCCCGGTGGTTATCCTCGATCCACCGCGGACCGGAGCGCGGGAAACGATAGAGGCAATTGCGTCTCTTGCCCCGAAGCGAGTAGTTTACGTCTCATGCGATCCGACAACCCTCGGCCGTGATCTGGGGCTTTTTGCCAAGCACAATTACGCAGTTATCGCCTGCCAGCCGGTCGACATGTTTCCCCAGACATACCACATTGAAAACGTTACACTCCTTGAAAAATCCCCGTAACCCCGCTTGGTCCCATTGATACCGCAAATCCCATAAACGGAGGCCCACAATGTTTCTGAAAAAATTCTTCAGGAAAGACGCTGCTTCATGCGTGGAAAAAGGCGAAAAACTTCTTGCGGCGGGGCGCTATGCCGAAGCCCGCTCGATCTTCGAAGATGCACGGCAATGTATCGAAACCGATTCCCCGGGAAGTGTCGGCATGGCGACCCGCATTAAGGCCGGCATGGCAGAAGCAGGCAACCGGCTTGCCGAACTGAACCTTGATGAGGCAGATCACTGTCTGCGGATGGGAGAGACAATTAAGGCCGAAGAACACCTCAAATTGTCGCTTGAGCTGGCAGAAGACGTAACTATCCGGGAAAAGACGGAAAAAAAACTGTCCTTGGTGAGAACATCCTCAGATAAACCAGTCCACCACAAGACACTTTCCTCGTGCGGTAGTTGTGCCACATCGACGTGCCATTCCGACGAGACTACAGATAGTTACGCAGAAGCACTCCATGACGAAGACCGATTCGAATTACTAATCCAACCACTACCTGGTGATTTACCAGAACGATATTCAAATTTGGGAAAGGAATTTGCAAACGGTTATTTGGCTGCGAATGCGGGAAATGACGACCAAGCCCGTAAAATCTATGAAAGATTGCTGAAAGAAGGCGAGAACGACATCGTCCTTTATGAATTGGCAATCCTTCAGCATCGTCAAGGGGATGGAGCGGGATGCGAGTCTCTGCTTCGTCGCGCCATGGGGTGCAACGATGCCAACCCCCTTTGCCACTTGGGTCTGGTTCAGTTGCTGGTTGAGACGCGGCGTTTTACTGAAGCGATCGGGCTGCTCGAGCGGATGGTAGAACGGCAGATTCTTCCCGAGCAGGCACTCCTTTTTCAAGGCGACATTTATCAGGAACTCGGTGATTCAACCACCGCCCTGGATCGGTATGCGCAACTACTGCCAGGACCATATCAGCGGGATGCTGCAGAGCGGATAGTCCCGCTTCTCGAATCCGTGGGCCGCCCTGAAGAAGCAGCGTACATCGCCAAACAATATCTAAAAGGGTGCTGTTGACCTTTTTTGGCCGCACGCCGCCCCGATCAAGTTCAACCGGCAATCTGCGTGACATTTGCCGGATAATATCAAAGCGGAGGAAGTTGAATGAACAAGTCGGAACTGATCGAGAGACTGGCTGCGGAAAAAGGGCTGACCTACAAAAAGGCCGAGGAGATTGTCAATATCGTCTTTGATTCGATGACAGCGGCAATGGTCCGTGAAGAACGGATCGAAATCCGCGGCTTCGGCAGCTTTGTCGTCAAGGATTACAAGGCCTATACCGGCAGGAACCCCAAAACCGGCGAACCAATCAAGGTTAAACCGAAGAAACTCCCATTCTTCAAGGTTGGCAAGGAACTTAAGGAACGAGTCGACGGACAAGCCTGAATCATACGTATGGACATGCCATGCAGAATCCGGCTTGCAGAGGAGCCTGGGGTGGGAACACTTCCTGCATGAATTTGCTGTAATGAGCACTTTTTATTGATATGTGCGTCAATTTATTTTTGAAGCCCGGATGAATCCTGCATGGTGAGACTTCGTATCGTTCTCATAATCTATATACTTTCCTTTGCCGCTACGGTTCAGGCAAATCCAACAATGAGCGGCGAAACGGGTCTCATCACCATCCCATCGGCCGACACCCTTGATGCCGGGAATATCTGTGTTGGTGGCTGGGTGATGAATAGCGCCACCGGCCGTGACAATTCTCTGACCGTTCCAGTTGGCTTGACACTCGGCATTGGCACATTCTGGGAGTTATACGGCAACTACCCCAACCTGTTGTTCAATGGCGACGAAGAGAAGACCGGTAGAGGATATGCCGAACTGGGGACCAAACTCCGGATTGTCGGCAAGAGAAGCTCGGTTTTCAAGATAGCCGCCGACCTCTTTGTCCAGCGACAAATCTCCAATAACACGAACATTGACGGGACGACAAGCGGTGGCGGCAGAGTGATCGCCTCCTATGCCACAGAAACCGTCGGAGTCCATGCCTATTCGGGATACCGACTCAACGGCTCACCGCAGGGTATCAACTACGACAACGAAATATTGTATGGTCTGGGGATCGAATACGCACCGGCAATGCGAATGAGGCTCACCGCCGAGTTCACTGGCAACACCAGTCGTGACCCTGCCCAAGACGACCCACGTGAAGGGCTGGTCGGTTTCCAGTACTACCTTTCTCCCCATCTCACGTTGAACCTTGCCGGAGGCTTTGGCCTGTCGAACGGCAGCCCCGACTGGCGAGGCATCGTCGGCTTTACTGCTTGCCAGGGGGTAGGTAGCTATGTCAAGCCGGTGCAACGTCTCGGCAAAGGCCTCGACAATGAAAGCGAAGAGAAGAAAAACGAGCCGAAAAAAATCAGGAAGATCATTCCGATCTCCCCACTGATTTCCCTGTCCCTCGCACCGCAGCAACCGTCCAACAAACTGGAAGTTCCTCTCGGTACAGACAACAAGGAAGAAATCATCATCAAACCGTATGGCCAGGTGACTATTCCCGCACAACCCGCCGTGGCAACGGTGACCGCCCCAGTAACCCATGAAGAGGTGCCGTTGGCACAACAGGGCGAAGAGGTGAAGCTCGGCTCACATGTCAGCGGCGGATCAGAAACGCCTGCACTCGAATATACTCTGAACCGTCTTGCAGGGGTAACACCTCTCTACAGTGTCGACGTCAATGGGCAGAACATCCGGGTAGCTTCCTCGAACGAGGAACATTTACCTGAAGCGATGACCGTCTACCGCAAGTTCCGTTTTCCGGACGTTACCTTTGATTTTGACCAATGGAGCTTGTCGGAAGAGGGGCGGAAATCGTTGGCAGAGGTGGCAGAGTTGATCCGCAACGACAAGAAGTGGGTCTATCTGCGGGTTGACGGACATACCGACAATATCGGTTCATCGAGCTACAACATGGATCTATCCCTCAAGCGGGCAATATCCGTTGCCAGCTATCTTATTGCCCGGGAAGGTATCGATCCGAGTCGGGTTTTCATCAAGGGGCTGGGTAAATCAAAGCCGCTTGCCGACAACGCCACAGCCGAGGGGAGAAAGCTCAACCGTCGCTGTGAAATTCTCTTTCTAGTGCCGAGGACAGACTGATGCGAGCCCACCTGTCTTCACTCTGGTTTGTGGCGATAACCATATGTACCGTGCCGTTCGGTTACGCCCAGGACGGAAGAGATCCGACCCCGGACGAAACGATTGTCGGGACCATGTCGCTCTATAGCAAAACCATCTGCCTGGATAACCGTACCCGCAACGAGCTCGACCGCCTCGCGCCACAACTGGCCGCAATAAAGCCGGGAACCATTATAAAGATAGAAGGGTCCTCTTCGTTTGGGGCAACCCGGGAAGAACAGGTAAGGAACTCATTCTATCTCGCCCTGCAGGCTCAGCGGTATCTCCGCACCAAACACGCCTTGAAGGCCGAGCTGCTGTATCTGGCCGCGGCGCCGACGCAGCGGCCGGCGAAGGGCAACACTATTCGGATCGTCAAGTATCCCGATAATTTCCGCGCTCTTCACCTGTCGACCGAACGAAGCGAAAAATAAGACAGATACCGCTTGACGGCGCCCTGACTTTGTAACGTATAATCGCCACAACACAGGTTTATGGTGCTTTGATCAATGACTTTCCCCAGGGGGATCTAACGATGAAAAACTTCTTTTTCTCGATAATGCTGGTCGTCCTGTTTACCGCCGGCTGCACCTTGAAAGTCATTCCCCAGCCAGTCCCCCAGGGGGTGATCGATCCGGCCGACAATTCGCAGACGATATCCAAAGGGGGGATATCCGTCCGCGTAGCCAACGCCGACCCCCAAATTATCTCTTATAACCTCGAAGGGACTGTCAGTGCTTTCTCAGTGGCGATCCAGAACAAGACCGACCGGGAAATTTCATTCGACAACTCTTCATTTCTCCTTTTGGACGACCAGGGCCGACAGTACCAACAGTTGACGCCCGAGAAGGTAAAGGAATACATCACCAAAGACTCCTATTATCTGCTCCCGTATCCTTACGTCGGGTTCTATTACCTTGAAGATTACGAAAAGGTCTCCTCTTACACCGCTACCGATTCGCAACTGCCGTACTACTTTGAAGTATATCCGCAAGACATCTTTACCAAGGCCCTTGATGCCCGATCCATCATCCCCGGGGCGACAGCCGTTGGCTTGGTATATTTCAGGGTTGATCTTCCCGGAATAAAAGAGGTAAAGTTCCTCGTCTATGAAAAAGGGACCAGCAAATCGGCAGCGGCCGACTTTGCCTTCCCTTTCATCATTAAAAAATAGACGCGGGGAGCTTTACAATCCATGCCTCTGCAGTACATCCTCGAGGCGCTTGGCGGGCTGGGGCTGTTCATTCTTGGCATGAAAACGATGTCGGAGGGGCTGCAAAAGCTCGCCGGCGATCGTTTTCGCCGTCTACTCGAGCGCGTTGCCGGCAATCGGCTGACTGCCGCACTTCTGGGGACGACCCTCTCTTCTCTGCTTCAATCAAGCAGCGCTGCCGGGATCATTACCATCAGCTTCGTCAATGCCGGTCTCGTCTCACTCTACCAGGCCCTCGGTATTCTGCTTGGGACCGGCATCGGCACGACTCTCGCCGTCCAGTTCATCGCCTTTAAAATCACCTCTCTAGCCCTGCCGGCAATCTTTCTCGGCGTTGCCCTCAAATATTTCGGCCGCCGCCGGCGCTGGGTAAACGCCGGCGAACTCCTGCTCGGCGCCGGTCTGCTGTTTCTTGGCCTGCGGGTAATGGAATCAAACCTTCTCCCCCTGCAGCAAAGCTCTGTTATTTTCAATAGCGATACGTATTTCATCTCAAAACGGCTCACCGCCGTATTGTTGGGGGCATTTCTCACCTTCCTCGTCCAGTCGAGCAGCGCCGCCATCGGCATCGTTATGGCGCTGGTTGGCAGCGGGCTGGTATCGTTTGATAGCGGCGCGGCGATGGTCATCGGCGAGGTGCTTGGCACTTCGTGTATCACGGCGATTGCCTCGATTGGCGGCACCCTGGAAGCGAAAAGAACCGTTCTCTTCTATTTCCTGATCAACCTTTTCGCCGTTTCAGCGGTAATGCTCTTTTTCCCGTCCTACCTCAAACTGGTCGAAACGATTTCGCCGGCCGACATCGCATCACCATCAGCAGTATCGCGTGTTCTGGCCAACGCCCATACTTTGTTTAACACCCTCAATGCCTGCATATTCCTGCCATTGATCGGTTTTTTCGCCCGCTCCGCACCGGCCATCCTCCCGGGGCGGGAACAATCGACGAGCGTCGAACGGAGATCAGTCTTTATCGACAGCAGGGTGCTCAACACTCCGCCCATCGCTATTATGCAGGCTCGCAACGAATTGCGACGGATGGGGGAAATCACCCGCGCCATGTACAGCGAACTGGTCGAGCAGTTTTTCCGTTTCGACGCCCGGCGATCAACCGGTATCGCCCAGAAAGAAGCGACTATCGACATATTGCAGCGGGATATTTCCGATTTTCTGGTCAGCCTTTCCCGCCGGACACTTTCGACCAAAGACACCCTGGGAATCCCCGTCATGCTCCAGACGGTGAGCGATCTGGAGCATATCGGCGATCAGAGCGAGGCTATCCTGAGCTATCTGCGGCGCAAGAAGGAAGAAAAGCTGCTGTTTTCTGGTACGGCCATGTCTGATATCCGGTCCCTGGCGCGCAAGGTTGAGGATTTCGTGCGACTGGCAACTGAATCCCTCGACAGCCTGACCGACATGCCGCTGACCGATTCCCGTGAATTGCACGACGAAATCGTCGCGATGGGTGAAACGATGCAAAACGCCCATATCCAACGTCTGGCAAGCGGCAAGTGCAACGTCCGGGCAGGCATCATCTATTCCGACATGATCATGGCCTTTACCAAGATTGCCGATTCCTGCTACAACATCATCGAAACAACCAAGGAGTTTGCCTGATGCCCGCACCATTTGCCGCCATCGATCTCGGTACCAACACCGCCCGGTTATTGATCGGCACAACCGATGGAAAAACCGTGGTTCATCTTGCTCTTGAGCGGCGCATCACTCGGCTCGGCGGAGGATTCACCAGGGACGCCGGAATATCGCCTGCCGCCTGGCAACGATCGCTGGCGGCCCTGAGCGATTTTGCCGCGGCCATGAAGCGGGCAGGGGTCACCCGATTGCGGGCGGTAGCGACCAGTGCCGTACGTGATGCGGTCAACGGTGAAGATTTTCGTAACGACGTGCGGAACAAGACCGGCATAACTCTGGAGATTATCGATGGGAGGGAAGAAGGGTTACTGACTCTCAACGGGGTTCTTTCCGGCCTTGAACCAGTGGCCCCTCGGGTCTTTGTTTTCGACGTCGGGGGAGGGAGTACCGAATATACCTTGGCGGAAGGGGTAACACCGCTGTTCACGGCAAGCCTACCCCTCGGCGTAGTCAGACTCACCGAAGGTAAACATGCCGATCCCGACGCCATGGTCGGTAAGATTGAGCGAGAACTGTCCGCTCTGCAGGAGCGATTATCGAAAGACGGGTTTCGCGCCAGCCGGGCAGGAACGACCCTGGTCGGCACGGCTGGCACGGCAACAACGCTGGCGGCCATCAGTCGGAAATTGCCAGTCTACGACCATCGTCTCGTCAACAATACCGTGCTCTCCCAACGAGAAATAGCGGCAATTTATGATATGTTGCTCCCACTCTCCCCTGAAGAACGGCTCAAGGTCCCGGGCATGGAGAAGGGGAGGGAGGACCTGATCATCGCCGGAACCCTTTTGACCTTGAAAACTATGGAGATTTTTGCTTTTGACCAGTTGACCGTCAGTGATTTCGGGCTGCTCGAAGGCGTTTTGTTATCAATGGCGGAATGACTGACAGCTGAGAAGGATGAAAAGAAATCCTTTGCATCATCCCCACAATGATCAGTTGCCAGGCCCGCTGAATGTCTTGATATACATGGCCAGTGACTTCATGTCGATCGATTCGGGGTCCAGCGGCTCGCCCTTCAAAGACCCCTTGATACATCGATTGATGATTGACACCAGCTTGGCGTCATCGTATGACGTGGCTGCCCATTCTAGTTTTTTCCCCCCCGGATGGCAGGTGGCACAGCTCTTTCCGTTGTTACCGAGCTTGGTATTCTCGAACAACGCCTTCCCTCGTTCCAAGGATGCTTCTTCAGCAACCGCGAACTGCGCGATGAGCAACGCTGCCACAACCGACCAGCAAAGCACACCTTTCATGAGTACCTCCCCGATGTAATTAGTTCCTGAAATGTTACTTGAGCACCGATCAATGTCAACTGGCAGTGCACGTAGTGGCCGAAGCAACGGCCTTGTCACTTTAAAAACACGTTCTATAAAGCAGTTGACTTGAAATGGCAGATTCTGTATATTCCTTTAACTTGTTAGGGGAGGCAAATCCCCTTATTTTTTTATCGGGATCAAGGTTATCATGAAGGAAATGCTCTCCGGCAACGAAGCTATCGCCCGCGGCGCCTACGAGGCTGGCATCAAGGTCGCCAGCGCCTATCCGGGAACCCCATCCACCGAAATCCTTGAAAATATCGTTCAGTACAAAGAGATCGACGCTTCTTGGGCGCCAAACGAGAAAGTCGCCCTCGAAGTGGGGATCGGCGCATCGTTCGGCGGCGCCCGGGCGCTGGTCGCCATGAAGCACGTCGGGGTAAACGTCGCGGCAGACCCGCTCTTCACCCTAGCCTATACCGGGGTGAAAGGGGGGCTGGTTTTCGTGACCGCCGACGACCCCGAACTCCACTCCTCGCAAAACGAGCAGGACAACCGGAATTATGCCCGTTTTGCCAAAGTGCCGATGCTGGAACCGGCCGATTCCCAGGAATGCAAGGATTTTACCCGCCTAGCGGTGGAAATATCTGAGCAATTCGACACCCCGGTAATGCTTCGGACGACCACCCGCATTTCCCACAGCAAGTCGGTAGTAACGCTCGGTGAGCCGGCTGGCGGGCTTCCCGCGCCAGCTCTGGAGCGCAATCCCGCCAAGTACGTGATGCTGCCGGGCAACGCCCGGATCAGACACCGCTTTGTCGAGGAACGAACCGACCGCCTTGCCGATTTTGGCGAGACCTTGGCGATTAACCGCGTGGAGATGCGCAGCACCGAGATCGGGGTTATTACCGTCGGCGTCGCTTACCAGTATGTTCGTGAAGTGCTCCCCGAGGCCTCGGTACTGAAACTCGGCATGGTCTGGCCGTTGCCCGCGGGATTGATTCGCCGGTTTGCCGCCCAGGTTGACAAACTGTATGTGGTAGAAGAGCTCGACCCGTTCATTGAGGACCAAGTCAAAGCAATGGGAATCCCGGCCATCGGCAAGGAGATCATTCCGATCTGCGGAGAGCTTACCCCAGCCATCCTCCGGACCGCCTTCAATCTCCCCCAGACGGCCACAACGGAACCGGAGCGACTTCCGGGCCGCCCCCCCAACATGTGCCCCGGCTGCCCCCATCGCGGCGTTTTTTATACCCTCAACAGCCTCAAGGCTTACGTGACGGGTGACATCGGCTGTTACACCCTCGGCTTCATGCCGCCGCTGTCGGCCATGGACACCTGTGTTTGCATGGGGGCCAGCATCGGTAACGCCACCGGCATCACCAAAGTGGTTTCGCCGGAAGAACGGCAAAAGGTCGTGGCGGTCATCGGCGACTCGACGTTCCTTCATTCCGGAATCACCGGCCTGCTCGACATGGTTTACAACAAGGCGCCCGCGACGGTGGTCATTCTCGACAATCGCATCACCGCCATGACCGGCCGGCAGGAAAATCCGGCATCGGGGTACACCCTGATGGGCGAAGAGACGTTTCAGGTCGATCTTGCCCAGCTCTGCAATACTCTTGGTGTGCAGCACGTCCGGACGGTCGATCCGTATGATCTTGCCGACACCAAGCGGGTCCTCCAGGAAGAGATGGCCCGGCCGGAGCCGTCCGTGGTCATCACCCAGCGGCCATGCGTACTGATCAAACGGGAAGGGGCATTCGAACGCGGAGAATCCCAGGCCGTTGATTTCGAAATCTGCAGCGGTTGCAAAGCCTGCCTCAAGCTCGGTTGTCCGGCCATTATCTGGCAACCGAGCGAAGGAGAGCGCGGCAAAGCGATGATCGATCCCCTGCTCTGCACCGGCTGCGAGGTCTGTGCGCAATTGTGCAAATTCTCTGCAATCAAGGCACTACGATGACTACGACTACCGTTACGAATATTCTCCTGGTCGGTGTCGGCGGGCAGGGGACCCTCCTGGCTGCCGAGGTGATGTCCGAAGCGCTGATGGCTGCGGGCTACGACGTCAAAAAGAGTGAAATCCATGGGATGTCCCAGCGGGGCGGCAGTGTGGTTTCCCATGTCCGGTTCGGCCAGGTTGTCCATTCGCCGATCATCTGCGAGGGGGATGCCGACATTATCTTCGGCTTCGAACTGCTTGAAGCATACCGTTGTCTGTCGTTTCTGAAACCGAACGGAACAGTGATCGCCAACGACCTGCGCATCCCGCCACCTTCAGTACTGCTTGGCAAAGAACCGTATCCGGGAGGTCTGGCCGAACGGATCAAGGCAAGCGGCGCGGAACTGATCCTGGTTGACGGGTTGAAACTGGCGACGGAAGCCGGCAACCCCAAAGCGGCCAACACGGTTCTGCTCGGAGCCCTCTCGCAGCGACTCGACATCGACGAGCGATACTGGCAGGCTGCCTTGGAAAAGATGGTCCCGGCAAAGGCGCTGGCGGTCAACCAGAAGGCGTTCCAGTTCGGCAGGGCTATCTGAGATGGACGACCGAATCCCCCCCTGCAACTGACATAGCTCATTCCCATTGTACGGAGAGGCTACCCATGATGTTCAATGAAGAATTCGAATCCCTCCCTCGACCGGCTTTGGAAGCACTCCAGCTCAAGCGCCTCCAGGCAACCGTTGCCAGAGTTCACGCTTCGGTGCCCTTTTACCGGCAAGCCCTGGCAAAGGCCGGCATCGGCCCGACCGATATCAAATCCCTCGCTGACCTCGCTCGACTCCCTTTCACGCTCAAACAAGACATGCGGGACAGTTATCCCTACGGGCTCTTCGCCACCCCGCTCGATGACATCGTCCGTATCCACGCCTCCTCCGGCACGACCGGCAAGCCGACGGTTGTCGGTTACACCCGCAAGGACATCGATACCTGGTCGGAATTGATGGCCCGCTCGTTCGCCGCCGCCGGGGTCCACAGAGGGGATATTATCCATAACGCTTACGGTTACGGGCTGTTCACCGGCGGGCTCGGCGCCCATTACGGCGCCGAGCGCCTCGGGGCGTCGGTAATTCCGATGTCGGGAGGAAACACCAAGAAGCAGATCATGATCATGAAGGATTTCGGCTCCACCGTCCTGACCTGTACCCCTTCATATTCGCTCTTTATGGCGGAAGCCGCCCGGGAAGAAGGAATAGACTTCCGCGGACTGAAACTGCAGGTCGGCATTTTCGGCGCCGAACCCTGGTCGGAAGCGATGCGGGGAGAGATCGAAGAGAAGCTGAATCTCTGTGCCATCGACATCTACGGGTTGTCCGAAATCATGGGTCCCGGCGTCGCCATCGAATGCCGCGAAGCCAAGAAGGGGCTGCATATCTGGGAAGATCATTTCATTCCCGAAATTATCGATCCCGAATCGGGAGAGGTCCTGCCAGAGGGAGAAAAGGGCGAACTGGTGATCACCACCATCACCAAGGAAGGGATTCCGCTCATTCGCTATCGCACCCGCGACATCACCAGCATCACGTACGAACCGTGTGCCTGCGGGCGGACCCATGCCCGGATTGCCCGGATGACCGGCCGCAGCGACGACATGCTGATCGTCCGCGGCGTCAACGTCTTCCCGTCCCAGATCGAGTCAATCCTGATGGGGATCGAGGGGGTAGAGCCCCACTACCAGCTGATCGTCGAGCGAAAGGAAAACCTCGATACCCTGGAGGTCCAGGTAGAAGTCAACGAAGGGCTCTTTTCCGACGAAATCAAGCATCTGCAGGCGTTGGCACACCACATCGAAAAAGAGATCAAGGATCTGCTCGGCGTTACCTGCAAGGCGCGTCTCGTTGAACCACAGACCATCGCCCGCAGCGAAGGCAAAGCAAAGAGAGTTATCGACAACCGCCAGCTCGGTTGATAGGTCAGTTGCAGCGCATCAGCGCTATTCCCGGCAGTCTTGACGGAGGTTACCATGAAAGTTGAGCAGATATCCATTTTCATAGAGAACAAATCGGGGCGGCTGGCGGAAATCACCCGCATCCTCGGCGAGTCCGGCGTCAACATCCGCGCCCTCTCGCTGGCCGACACCTCAGACTTCGGCATCCTGCGGCTCATCGTCAATGATCGCGAGACGGCGAAACGGGTCCTGAAAGAAAAAGGCTTTACCGTCAGCAAGACCGAAGTGGTGGCCGTGGAAGTTCCCGACTGCCCCGGCGGTCTCGCCCAAATCCTCCAGACCCTGGACAAACAGGCAATCAACGTCGAATACATGTATGCCTTCGTCGAACGGTGCGGTGAAAATGCCGTGATCATCTTCCGCTTCGACGAGACCGACAAAGCGATTCAGACCTTGCTGGATAATGGCTTTAACGTATTGGCGGGCGAACGGCTCTACGCAATGTAAGAGCAAAGAGGGGAGGGAAGATGAGACGTTGGGCGACGCTGGCAGTATGCTGTACCGTTATGCTCCAATCCATTACCGCTCTGGCTGCCGCACCGATCAGAATCGGTGCCCTGTTTTCCGTCACCGGGCCGGCGTCGTTTCTTGGCGAACCGGAAAAGAACACCCTGGAGATGCTTGTCAAACAGGCAAACGCCAAGGGCGGGATCAATGGGCACAAGTTGGAACTGGTGGTCTATGACACTCAGGGCGACGTGACCAAGGCGGTGCAGCTTGCCAATAAACTGGTCAAAAACGATAAGGTAATGGCGATCATCGGCCCGAGCACCACCGGCGAAACCATGGCGGTGATCCCCGTGGCGGAGAGAGAGAAGATTCCCCTCATTTCCTGCGCAGCCGGGATAAAGATCACCGAGCCGGTAAAGAAGTGGGTTTTCAAGACGCCGGCGAACGACCATCTGGCGGCGGAAAAAATTCTCAACCACGCTGCCGGGATGAAATACCGGGCCATTGCCCTGCTCACCGTTTCCGACTCGTTCGGTTCCTCCGGACGGGAACAGTTGAAGGCCCTCGCCGGACGGAAAGGCTTCACTATCGTCGCCGACGAAGTCTATGGGCCGAAAGATTCCGACATGACCCCGCAGTTAACCAAAATCCGGGCAGCCAAACCCGATGCGATTATCTGCTGGGGGACCAACCCCGGTCCGGCGATCATCACCAGGAACGTCAAGCAGCTCGGGATCAAGGTTCCGCTTTACATGAGCCACGGCGTCGCCTCGAAAAAGTACATCGAACTGGCCGGCACCGACGCGGCCGAAGGGGTTATGCTGCCGGCGGGGAAGCTTGCCGTTTATGATCGCCTTTCGCGGAAGGATCCCCAGTATACGTTGCTCAAAGAGTACGACCAGGCCTATAAAAACGCCTTCGGCACCGAAGCGTCGACCTTCGGCGGTTATGCCTACGACGGCTTTCTCCTCTTAACGGGAGCCATTGGCAAAGGGCCGGCAACACCCGATCAGCTTCGCGAAGGGATCGAAAAAACGAAGAAACGCGTCAGCGTCTCCGGTATCTTCTCAATGTCGCCAGCGGATCATAACGGCCTTGACCTGAATGCCTTCGAAATGGTCCGGATCACCAAGGGCGATTGGGAACTGATCAAGTGAAAAGGGGAGGGAAACCATGTTGCAACGGACTTTGAGATTACTGACCGGCCTGGCCGCGCTGCTGCTGTTCGCCAGCACCGCCTGCGCCGCCGGCACACCGATCAGGATCGGCGGGCTGTTTGCCGTTACGGGACCGGCTTCATTCCTCGGCGAACCGGAACGCAACACGGCGCAGATGGTGGTAAACGAGATCAACGCGGCCGGCGGGATCAAGGGACGTAAGCTCGAACTGGTCGCCTATGATACTCAGGGCGACGCTACGAAAGCTGTCCAGGCAGTCAACAGGCTAATCAAGGAAGACAAGGTCTGCGCGATCATCGGGCCGAGCACCACCGGCGATACCATGGCCGTCATTCCCGTCGCCGAGCGGGCCAGGATTCCGCTGATTTCGATGGCCGCAGGGGTGAAAATCACCGAGCCGGTAAAAAAATGGGTGTTCAAGACCGCCCAGAACGATGGGCTGGCAGTGGAGAAAATCTTCGAATATCTGCAGAAAACCCACGTCCGCTCCGTCGCCATCCTTACCGTATCCGACTCCTTCGGCTCTTCGGGACGGGAACAACTCAAAAACCATGCAGCGAAATACGGCATTACGCTCGTTGTCGACGACACTTACGGCCCCAAAGATACCGATATGACCGCTCAACTGACCAAAATCCGCGGCAGCGGCGCCCAGGCGCTCATCTGCTGGGGGACCAACCCCGGTCCGGCGATCATTGCCCGAAACGCCAAGCAGTTGGGGTTGAAAATTCCCATTTTCATGAGCCATGGAGTCTCTTCCAAGAAATTCATCGATCTTGCCGGTGAGGCGGCCGAAGGAATCATCCTGCCGTCCGGGCGAGTCATCGTTGCCGATCTGCTGCCCAATTCCGACAGGCAGAAGAAATCGCTGCTGGCCTTCGTCAGGGATTACCAGAAGCACTATCGTACGGAAGGCGACCATTTCGGCGGTCACGCCTGGGATGCGATCATGCTGCTCAAAGGGGCCCTGGAACGGGGCGGCGACCAGCCGGCCGCTATCCGCGACCAGTTGGAGCGAACGAGAAATTTTGCCGGCATCGGTGGGATCTTCAATTTCTCCCCCCGCGACCATAGCGGCCTGACCAAGGATGCGTTTGTCCTGGTAGCTGTGAAAAAGCATGATTGGGTACTTGTAAAATAATTTTCAGCACGCAGGATAGTCACTACCTGAATGATTAATCACGGAGCGCAGGTTCTCGGGCCTGCGCTCCCGTCATCTCGACCGGATACCGTATACCAATGCACTTTTCGCAAGAGATTCTCCAGTACCTGCTGTCCGGCCTGGCGACCGGCGCCATTTACGCGCTGATCGGCATCGGCTTTGCCATCATCCATAATTCGACCGGTATCATCAACTTCGCCCAGGGCGAATTCGTCATGTTGGGCGGCATGTTCACCTTCTTTTTTCTGACGGCCCTGAAACTTCCCCTTATCCTGGCGATCATCCTGGCAATCGGCTGTGCGACCCTGGTCGGAATCACCTTCGAGCGGCTGGCTATCCACCCCCTGAGAAATGCCACCCCGATCAGCATGGTGATCATCACGATCGGCGGGAGTATCCTGATTCGCGGACTGGCCATGCTGCTCTGGGGAAAGGAAACGCACGCCGTCCCCGCCTTTTCGAGCAGCGAGCCGATCCATCTTGGTGAGGCAACCCTGTTGCCGCAACACTTCTGGATTTTTGCCCTCACCGCCCTCGCCATCCTCGGCAGCAAACTCTACTTCAACTACACCGTCAGCGGCAAGGCGATGCGGGCCTGTGCGTTCAACAGCCGGGCAGCGGGGTTGGTCGGCATCGACGTCAAAAGGATGATCCTGTTCTCCTTTGCCATCAGTTCGGCGATGGGGTCGATCGCAGGGATCATTATCGCCCCGCTGACCATGACCTCGTACGATGTGGGAATCATGCTCGGGCTGAAGGGATTCTGCGCCGCAATTATCGGCGGCATGAGCAGCGGCTTGGGCACCGTTTTCGGCGGCCTGATCCTCGGTATCCTGGAATCTCTGGGCGCCGGGCTGGTTTCCTCGGGCTACAAGGATGCCATTGCCTTCATAATCCTCCTGCTTCTCTTGCTGGTCAGACCCCAGGGGCTTTTCCGGAAAGGAGAAACCGAGCGCGTTTGACTCGGACCGCTATGATGACCCTCCAATCCCTTTTACGCCATCCGGCTGTACAATTTGTCGCCTTTGCACTCGCGATCCTGTGCCTGCCATCGCTGCTTGCCGGCGGCTACCTGCTCAACGTGTTCATATTCGTCGGCATTCATACCATGTTGGCCCTGGCGCTCAACCTGCTGCTCGGCTATGCCGGTCAGATATCACTCGGCCATGCGGCGTTCTTTGGGCTCGGTGCCTACGCTTCGGGCGTGCTGACTACCACCTACGGGTACAACCCATGGCTGATAATGCTGTTCGCCGCCGGCGCGGTCGGTCTGCTGGCGTTCGCCATCGGTTTTCCCATCCTGAACCTGAAGGGGCATTATCTGGCGATGGCCACGCTGGGTTTCGGGATCATCGTCTATATCGTCTTCAATGAAACGATCGATATCACCGGCGGGCCCTCGGGCTTTCCCGGCATCCCCAATTTCTCCTATGGTGAGTTCACGTTCGACAGCGACCTCAAGAACTATTACCTGATCTGGGGTTTCACCCTCGTAACCATGCTGTTGGCCCTGAACTTGGTCAATTCCCGGATCGGCCGTGCTCTCCGGGCTATCCACGACTCGGAAGTGGCCGCCCGGGTACTGGGCATCAACGTCCGCTTGATGAAAGTCCAGATTTTCGCTCTGTCGGCCATAATTTCCTCGATCGCCGGATCGCTGTACGCCCACACCATGACCTTCATTTCACCGGCTTCCTTCGGCTTCAATTTCTCGGTCGAACTGGTGACCATGGTGATAATCGGCGGTCTCGGCAGCATCTACGGCTCTTTCCTCGGCGCCGCACTCTTGACGCTGTTGCCGGAACTTTTGCGCACGTTCCAGGATTACGACATCATTGTCTACGGGCTGTTGCTCATCCTCATCACCATGTTCATGCCGGGGGGGCTCATCCGCGGAGTACCGGCAGGAGTAGGATTCCTGCTGGCAAAGGTAAGAAAGAACGCCAATGCTTGAAGTCCGAGGAATTACCCAGCAATTCGGCGGTGTTACCGCCTTGAGCGACGTTTCATTCGCCGTTCGCCAGGGGGAGGTCACCGGCATCATCGGCCCCAATGGCGCCGGCAAAACGACCCTCTTCAACGTCGTGACCGGTCTTTACACGCCAACCGCAGGAACGGTTCTCCTCGACGGTAGAAATGTAACCCGGCTGCCGCCGGAAAAACTGGCCCGCCGGGGGATGGTCCGCACCTTTCAGAACATTGAACTCTTCGCCAAGATGACGGTACTGGAAAATGTCATGGTCGGCCTGCACACCAAGAGCACCAGCGGCTTGCTGTCATGTTCGCTCCGCATGCCCTGGCAACGGGCCGAAGAACGACGGCTTCGCCAGGGAGCGCTGCAATGGCTTGAGTTTGCCGGCATTGCCGAGTTGGCCAACACGGAAGCGGGCGGGCTACCGTTCGGCAAGGGAAGGCTACTTGAAATTGCCCGCGCCATGGCACTTGAGCCCCGATTAATCTTGATGGATGAACCGGCTGCGGGACTCAACAGCCGGGAAACCATGGAGCTGGCCCGGCTCATCAAACGCATCCAGGAGACGGGTATTACAGTAGCTCTGGTGGAGCACGATATGGAGTTGGTCATGGATATCTGCGATGCCATTGTCGTACTCAACCTCGGCTCCAAACTGGCAGAGGGATCACCCCGGGAGATCCAGGAAAACCCGGAAGTGATCGCCGCCTATCTCGGCGAAGGATAGCAGCGTCACACGACGGATGGAAAGCAATGTTAAAGCTTAAGAATATCAACACATTTTACGGAAAAGTTCATGCATTGAAGAATGTTTCGCTGCACTTGGCGAAAGGGGAGATCGTCACCCTGATCGGCGCCAATGGAGCCGGCAAGACCACCATCCTCAATACAATCTCGGCGGTCACGCCGGCAGCCAGCGGCGAGATACTCTTCGCCGATGCGAACATCGCCGGAATGCCCCCCGACCGGGTGGTGCGAAACGGCATCTGCCAAGTTCCCGAAGGCCGCCAGGTATTCAAGCCGCTCTCGGTGGAAGATAATCTTGAACTCGGGGCCTACCTGCGCTACCGGAACAGGGAAGGGCGGAAGGAGATCGGCAAAGACCTTGACGATATCTACGTTCTCTTTCCCCGACTGCACGAACGACGTAAGCAGGCCGCCGGCACACTTTCCGGCGGCGAGCAGCAGATGCTCGCCATCGGTCGGGCGTTGATGGGCCGCCCGCAACTGCTGCTTCTCGATGAACCCTCAATGGGACTTGCCCCCCTGGTAGTCCAGGAAATTTTCCGGGTCATTGCAACGCTGCGCCAGGAGAAGGGGACGACAATCCTGCTGGTCGAACAGAACGCCAAAGCGGCACTGAAAATGGCAGATCGGGGATATGTCCTCGAAACTGGTAAAGTGATACTAGAAGGAATAGCTTCGGAGTTATTGGAAAACAAAGAAGTACAACGTGCTTATCTTGGGAAGGACAAGAAAGAAATCTGGGAGCGCTAAACGAGGTGCCTATGCAAATCTGGGAGCCGCATTTTGAGTGCATGCCGCGGGAAGAACTGGAACAACTGCAACTGGAACGACTGCAGGCGACCATCAACCGAGCGTACAAGAACGTCACCTGTTATCGAAACAAATTCAATGAGCTGGGAATCGTTCCGGAGGATATCCGTTCTCTCGATGATCTGGCCAAGCTTCCTTTCACCACCAAGGAAGACTTGCGGCTCAACTATCCCTACGGCATGTTTGCCGTCCCCCTGCGTGAAGTGGTCAGAATCCACTCTTCATCGGGGACAACCGGCAAGCCGACCGTGGTCGGCTACACCCGCAACGACATTAAAACCTGGTCGTCGTTAGTGGCCCGGTTTATGACCGCCGCCGGGGTAACCCATGACGACGTAGTGCAGATTGCCTTCGGTTACGGCTTGTTTACCGGCGCATTCGGGCTCCATTACGGCTCTGAACTGATCGGCGCATCGGTGATCCCAATGAGTTCCGGAAATACCGAGAAACAAATCATGATCATGCAGGACTACAAAAGCACTGCCTTGGTCAGCACGCCGAGTTACGCCATCACCCTTGCCGACCGGATGGAAAAAATGGGAATCGACCCCAAATCGCTCTCCCTCAAAGTCGGACTGTTCGGCGCCGAACCATGGTCAGAGGGAATGCGGCGGGAAATCGAAGAACGTCTCTACGTCAGAGCTACCGACAATTACGGCCTTTCCGAAGTGATCGGGCCAGGTGTAGCCGGCGAATGCGAACAGCGCTGCGGCATGCACCTCTTTGAAGATGCATTCTTCCCGGAAATCATCGACCCGGAAACCTGCGAGCCTTTACCGCCGGGGAGCGTCGGCGAACTGGTCATCACCACCTTGACCAAAGAGGCTTTCCCGATGATCCGTTATCGGACCAGAGATATCACCAGTCTCGATTATGCACCATGCGCCTGTGGACGAACCATGGTCCGAATGAAAAAGACCATGGGGCGGTCCGATGACATGCTGATCATCAAAGGAGTGAATGTCTTTCCATCACAGATCGAAGAAGTGCTGTTCGCCATCGAAGGGTGCGAACCGCATTATCAATTGGTTGTGGAACGTCAGGGGGCTACCGACGTACTCGAAGTGCGGATTGAAGTCACCGAAAATATTTTCTTCGATGAAATGAAACGGCAGCGCTCGTTTCTCGAAATGGTGGAGAAGAAGATCGATTCGGTGCTCGGTGTCGGCGTCACTGTCAAACTGGTCGAACCGAACACCATCCCGCGGCATGAAGGGAAAGCTCTCAGGGTAATCGACAACCGGAAGATTTGACTGGGGAAAACCTGCAGCTAACATCAGGGGGCACAGCTGAGTGCCCCCCGCTTTATCTCTCCATTACGTCCCATAAGATATATTATGTTAAGTTAAGTGCTGCCGCAGTCGATCGAGCTTGTCAAATTTGTCATAATCCTTAAAGACAAGGGTTTTGAGGAACCTGATGTCTCTCCGTGGTTCGCCTTCAAAACCACGTAGTGACATAAAGGCCCCACCATCGCGGACGGTAGGTATTACGAGTTCATTCAGTACGGCGCCATCGGCCAGGCCATCACCCCCCTCTGGGACGGCATGGACCTCGGGAAGCTCACAGATTGCCAGAACATCAGGTCCGCCATATTTCGAATACCCTATAGCGCGCATTTTATATTCTCCTTTCACGGCTACCCGTCCGAAGACATAATCGCTTAGAAGCGTTAACCAGGGCCCCTACTCCACTCGCTCAACAGTAACCTCGCCGTTGAGTTGAGAGAGCTTATCTACGCCGGCGTCAATCCGGCCGAGGATGATCAACCCACTGGCGTAACCAAAGTCCTTGTAAAAAATGGCCAGATTCCCCCACGGCGCATAGAGCGTGATATCCCCCACCGCTGGGTCGCTCCCCGGGGGCGCCCCTTGCGTTGACAACCTCCGGGGGAGATCACTGATTTTTTCCGTCCCGGCATAATCATAGAGAGTCACGGTTAGAGGCAGCAACGACATGAAATCGCGAGTGGTCGCATTGTCGTGCATCGTTGCGGTTAACACAGCGGTCTCGTTTGAAATTTTGATTTTCATGTTTTTGCTCTCCGCGGCCAATGCCGAGATGGTCAATCCGATGAATATGAAAAAGAGCGAAAGGATCGTTTTTTTCGTCGGGCGCCCTCCAATGCGTTGAACTATTTTGCCGTCCTATTGGCCAACAAATCCCTTAAGAATTTGCTGGCACTGTCGGCCTCCTTACTTCCGACTCTGGCTTTGATAACCGAAACAAAGGCTTTCATCTGCTCTTGCGTCAGTCCGGTGTTCATTGCAGCCCCCAGGTGGAAACTGAGCGGGCCCTCCAGCCCGGGCATGCTGGCCAGGGCGGCGATGGTCGCAAGTTCTCGTTCCTGAAAGGTCAATACATCGCGGACAAAGATATCCGCAAATAGATGCTCCTTCAGGAATCTGTCGATAACCGGTGAAAACTCTTGCCACCTGGCAGGTTGAGGAACCTTGTCCAGTCCTCCCAGTTGGGCACGAACCTTTGCCCCGTATTCATCCCGATTCAGGTCTGCGGGAATCGGACTAGCGTCCTTTCCCGTGACATCCTTGATCCCCTTTGTCTGTCGTTCATCCAGGACAGCCATAAAGGCGCCAAGGCCATTCAGGCTTCGTGGAAATCCGGCGTACGCATACATCTGCACCAGGATCTCTTTGATTTCGTTGACGGTCAGGCCGGCATCGAGTCCTTCGTTCAACGCTGTTTTTAGCCTGGGCATATCACCATTGGCAGTAAATGCTGCAATGGTAATGATGCTTTCCTGTTTTTGATTCAATACCCGATGCTTTTCCATAGCGACTCCATCCGATCCAAATGCCAAACCAGGTAGCAACAGCGATACGAGCAAAAGTGAAAAGCTGGCTATTTTCATGGCGGTCTCCTCACTTCCCTGAATACTGCTCATCGGTGACCTTTTCTTTCCAGATGACATTCTTACCGGCAAGATCACCGGTGATGACGAGGTGAGTCATGGGTGAGTCAGGCGTGGCGCCATGCCAATGATCGATGTTGGGCGGGCACCAGAGGGCATCCCCCGCCTTGATGGTAACGATCTTCCCGTCTCGCGTTCCGGTCAAGCCGACTCCGGACGTCACGACCATGTGTTGCCCCGCAGGATGGAGATGCCATGCGGTTCTGGCACCGGGCTGAAAGGTGACATAGGCCCCGGAGTAATGAGCGGTCTCGTTGGCGGGGAACAGCAGGTCGACCTGAACATCACCGGTAAACAGGTTGTCCGGACCCTTGAATGACTTTTGCGACCCGGCGGGGTACACTGCCTGAGCTGGGCGGTTCCTTTCGGCGGCAACCGCATGGCTTGAAGTGACTACCATTAAAAGAAACAGGCACAGTTTCGAAAAGGTTTTTGTGATTCTCATAGCGATTTCCACTTGGTTTGTTAATCGATTTCTCTGTTTTGTTCATAACCGTCGTTATGGTTTCAGCAGCGCCTTGATTGCCCTGCGCTCGTCCATCGCCCGGTAGCCTTCCGCCACCTGGTTGAGGGGCAAAACGAGGTCAAAGACCTTGCCAGGGTTGATCTCACCCCGCAAGACCAGATTGATCAGGTCGGGCAGATAGCGTCGCACCGGGGCCGGGCCGCCATGGAGGTGAACATGGGCATAAAACAGCTCTTCTCCCTTGAGTTCTACGCCGTGGGGGACGCCGACATAACCCACAAACCCACCCGGACGGGTTGAGCGAATCGCCTGCATCATGGATTCCTGGGTACCGACACATTCCAGTACCGAATCAGCACCGATGCCGCCGGTCAGTTCCTTGATGCGGGCCACGCCGTCATCACCGCGAGCGGTCACGATGTCCGTGGCACCGAACTCACGCGCAAGCTCCTGTCGCGACGGGTTGCGGCTCATGGCGATGATCCGCCCGGCACCCATCTGTTTGGCCGAGAGAATCCCACTCAGGCCAACCGCGCCATCGCCGACGACCACGACCGTATTTCCCGGTTTCACGTTGGCCGCGTCGGCGGCAAACCAGCCGGTGCCGAAGACATCGGAGGTGGTCAAGAGACTGGGGATCAGATCCTCCGGGGGAATCTCAGGGGTAGCCACCAAGGTGCCATCGGCAAGGGGAACACGCAGATATTCCGCCTGGGCATCGCCGACAAAGGTCGCATGCTGGCAGGAGCTATGGTAACCAAACTGGCAGTGGGGGCAGGTATTGTCCGAGGCAAAGAAGGAGCCGATGACGAACTGCCCGGGCTTGACGGTTTTGACCGCGCTGCCGACCTCTTCGACAACGCCGCAGTATTCATGCCCCATGGGTGTCGGCTCGATAACCTTCTGGATGCCTCGATAGGGCCAGAGGTCGGAGCCGCAGACGCAAGCAGCCGATATCTTTATAATGACATCCGTTGATTCGAGAATCTTGGGATCGTCACGCGTCTCAAAACGAATATCACGAGGACCGTAGAGGACTGTTCCTTTCATGGCGTATCTCCTTATTTGTTAACGAGCTACCATATAGCCGTCTGTTGAGTCACATCAAATATCCGGGCTTCCTGTAGAGCATTTTCTGTTTGTCGAGAATGTCCGGTTTGTAGACTTTTTCCTGCCAATTTTCCGGTGCTATTTCTTCGATGGCTACGGAAACCGACTCTTCTCCATTGCCCAGGATGCCGACGACATCCTTGACAATTTCCTCGGCAAGGCGAATCTTCTGCTGTTCCGACCTGCCTGGCCAAAGCTTGACGATCACGTGAGGCATGGTTATCTCCTTTGTCGCTCCTGATAGTGGGCCACAAGAGACGGTGGCCTTCTCACCAGCGGGAAGCAGGCTGAAGTTGTTGCTGGGATCGGTCATTGACGGTCATACTGCTCATCGCTCACCTTTTCCAGCCACTCGACCGCCTTGCCGTCAAGTTGTTCCTGAATGGCAATATGGGTCATGGCCGTAGTAGGTGATGCCCCGTGCCAATGTTTTTCACCTGCCGGGAACCAGACCACATCACCGGGATGGATCTCCTCGATTGGCCCACCTTCACGTTGCACACGTCCGCAACCGGCGGTGACGATCAGGGTTTGCCCCAAAGGATGGGTGTGCCATGCCGTGCGGGCACCAGGTTCGAACGTTACGCTGGCGCCTGTTGCGCGTGCCGGCGCTTCAGCCTGGCCGAACAGTGGGTCGATGCGTACGGTACCGGTAAACCAGTCGGTTGGTCCCTTGATAGATGCCTGTGATCCGCTTCGTTTAATTTCCATGTTCAGTCTCCTTCTCAGACTCTACGGAGTCGTTTTCTGAAATTTCAAAAATTAGCGTATCTTTCACGTTCAATAATACCAGCCAGGGGCTATCCCCAATAGACCATTCCTATCGACTTTTTGCCTATTCATGCAAATGCGATATTTACCCTTCATCCTCGATGGTTTTGCTGGTATTGTTTAAATAACAGAACAATGGAGAATACCCATGAAAAAGCAGGAAATTGGCAGAAGCGAAACAACGTCTGACACGGCTGCCGTACGCAATACCCTGATCGCAGACATTGCCCGATGGGCCATAAATCGTGAAGAGTTCACAACGCCGATTCCGGGTTTGTTCTTTTATCACCACGACAACCCGACCGAACCAAGCTTTGGGTTGTATGACCCGAGCATCTGCCTGGTCGTACAAGGCGCAAAAACGGTTCACATTGAAAACGAGACATTTATCTATGATGCCAACAACTACCTGCTCACATCCGTGCATCTACCGACAACGTATCAGGTCATTTCAGCAAGCCCTGAAGAGCCTTACCTGGGGTTGGTGCTGAAGTTTGACATGAAAGAGTTGTCGCAATTGATGATCGACTGCAATGCACCGTCCCCGCACACCAAACAGATTGAGCATGGCATGGCAACAAGTGAAGTGACACTGCCTCTGCTCAGCCCTTTCCAAAGACTGGTCAGCCTGCTTGACGAACCCGAGAGCATTCCCATCCTCGCTCCTACTATCCACAAGGAGATCCTGTATCGTCTTCTCGTAGGTGAACAGGGGGCACGACTGCGCATGATCGCATCGGCAGGGAGCCGGAGCCACCAGGTTGCGCGGACGATTGATTGGCTGAAGGGGAACTTCTCGGAACAGTTACGAGTCGAGGATCTCGCCGACATGGCCCACATGAGTGCATCCAGCTTCCATAGCCACTTCCGGTCAATGACCTCCCTGAGCCCGCTTCAGTACCAGAAACACCTGCGCCTGCAAGAGGCACGGCGTCTCATGCTTGCCGAGCATCTTGACGCGACGACCGCCGCATTCCGGGTCGGCTATGAAAGCTCGTCACAATTCAGCCGTGAGTACAGCCGGCTGTTCGGCGCACCGCCTCTGCGTGATGTCGCGAAACTTCGCCAGGAATCGGTCGTGACTGTTAACTGATGCAAGACGATATAAATGAAGACATAAAAAATCCCCTTTAACCATTCACCCCCAAAGGGCTAGCTCATGACAGGAGCTGGCCCTTTTCTATTCAACTAATAACACAAGACAATGCAATTTGTAGGATTGTGCAAATATCAAGGAGTTCTGTGTATTTCATGCACTGCTATAACTAGCTAATATATCACCTGTAAATAAGGTACAGCACAGCATTGACAAGGAGATATGAAATGCAGGATTTCACTTTTTACAATCCCACGAGAATCGAGTTCGGCAAGGGGAAAGAGGCCAACATCGGACAATACGTCAATGGGTTTGGCGTCGGCAGCGTTCTGATCCTGTATGGGTCGGAGCGGATCAGGAAGGATGGGCTACTTGGACGTGTTGCGGCATCGCTTGAAGAGCAAGGGATCAGCTACGAAGCTCTGGGCGGCATTATCAGCAATCCCGTGATCAGTCTTGTTCGCGACGCCGTCAAGGTCATCAGGGAGCACAACCTGCAAGGTATCCTGGCCGTTGGCGGCGGTTCGGTGCTTGACTCCGCCAAGGCGATTGCGGCTGGGGCGAAATATGATGGCGACGTCTGGGATTTTTTTATCGGCAAAGCCGCCATAGGAGAGGCCATCCCGGTATTCTCGATCATGACGCTGGCCGCCACCGGCAGCGAGATGAATCCCTATGGTGTGGTCACCAATGAAGAGACGAAACAGAAGTACAGTATCGGGTCCCCGCTGCTCTTCCCGAAGGTATCCGTCATCAACCCCGAACTCCAGTCCACGGTCACTCCGGCTTACCTGACCTATTCCGCCGTCGACATTTTCGCCCATTGCCTCGACCTCTATTTCACCGCCAAGGTATTTCCGGAATTTACCGCCGCACTGATCGAAAACATCCTGGAAACCGTAATCCGCACCACCGAGGTGTTGATGAAAAACCCGGACGACTATGACGTCCGGGGAGAATTTGCCTGGGCCTCGACCATGGCACTCAATGGCAACACCTTCGTCGGGGTTGCGGGCAACACCTTCGACACCCACATGATCGAGCACGCCATGGGGGCCCTTCACAACGTCCCCCATGGTGCAGGCCTGGCCGTCGTACTTCCGGCATGGATGCAGTCGATCAAAAACGAAAATCCTGCGCGGTTTGAGCGCTTCGCCCAAAAAGTGTTCGGCGTGGCAGATGCCGATGCGGGGATTGCCAAGCTAACCGAATGGTTCAGCGCCATCGGAGCTCCGGTCACCTTTGCACAAGCCGGTCTCTCGGCGAACGACGTCGAACCCATTGCCGCGAACGCCTTTGGCAATGCGAAGCTCTGGGGCATGGACCAGCTATTCCCTAAAGAGAGAATTGCCGGAATCCTCAACCTGGCAGTCAAGTAGCACTAGATTACGACGCAAGAGCATTCAAAGGAGACTGAACATGAAATACACATTTTTTGAACGCAGATGGGGTATCGTCACTTCAATTTTGGCAGGTTTATTTTTATCAGCCAGCATCGCATTGGGGGCTGACATGTCTAATGGAGCTGATAATTTTTACAAGAGTGACAAGGTTACTTTGAAGAAGGTTTCATTTAACAACCAATACAAGATGAAGGTGGTAGGAAATCTTTTTGTACCCAAAGGTTTAAAGCATGGCAGTAAGAGCCCCGCGATAGTAGTTGGCCACCCTATGGGGGCAGTTAAAGAGCAAAGCTCAAATCTGTATGCCACGAAACTGGCCGAGCAGGGCTTCGTAACCCTGGCGATTGACCTGTCCTTCTGGGGCGAAAGCGAAGGTAAGCCGCGCAATGCTGTTTCACCGGATATCTACGCAGAGGATTTCAGTGCAGCGGTTGATTACCTGGGCAGCCAGTCATTTGTAGATCGCGAACGGATTGGTGTGCTTGGGATTTGCGGCAGCGGGAGTTTTGCAATCAGCGCCGCCAAGATTGACCCCCGCATGAAAGCCGTTGCTACGGTCAGCATGTACGACATGGGTGCGGCAGTCCGTAATGCACTCAATCATTCACAAACCATTGAGCAAAGAAAGGCGATCATTGCCGAAGCAGCTCAGCAGCGTTATGTCGAATTTGCTGGCGGTGAAACCAAATACACCAGTGGCACGGTGCACGCGTTGACAAAGGACACACATCCGATCCAGCGCGAATTTTTTGATTTTTACCGTACACCGCGAGGTGAATACACCCCCAAAGGTTCATCGCCGGAACTGACAACGCATCCGACGCTGACAAGTGCCGTGAAGTTCATGAACTTCTACCCGTTCAATGACATCGAGACGATATCCCCCCGGCCGATGCTGTTCATCACTGGCGACAATGCCCATTCCATCGAGTTCAGCCAGGATGCTTACAAGCGAGCGGCGGAACCGAAGGAACTGTTTCTCGTCAAGGGTGCGGGGCATGTAGATCTCTACGACCGGGTCAACTTGATCCCCTGGGACAAGCTCACGTCCTTTTTCACCAAAGCATTGAGATAAAACAGAAGGGAGGGATGTATATGTCAGACGATCTGAAAAATAGTGTGATTTTTGCGCGGGGAGAACTGAATCCTTACGGAAAGTATTTTACCGGCACAAGCTATCTCAATATGTTGAGCCTCGAAGGCGTAGTTATGGGCAACGTCACCTTTGAGCCTGGCTGTATTAATAATTGGCACATCCACAAGGCAGACAAAGGTGGTGGTCAAATTCTCCTGGTTACCGGAGGACGCGGCTGGTACCAGGAGGAAGGCAAAGAACCGCAGGAGCTGCATGCTGGGGACGTTGTCAATATCCCGGCCGGAGTCAAACATTGGCACGGGGCGGCAAAGGACAGTTGGTTCGTGCATATTTCGGTCGAGGTCCCGGGAGAGAACAAGTCGAATGAATGGCTTGAGCCGGTGGATAGTGACGACTACAAGAAACTGAAATAGTGGAATATTTTTGACAATTAACTGCCTGAATAAAGAGAGTTCTGTTTCTTCAGTCCACCATCGTTTTTAGCGCAGACACTCTTTGGCCGGCTACGAAGTTTTTCTGCGCCCATATTTTATGCCCAGCTTGTTCATGCGCCCCCTCAGGGTGTGCGGGTTGATGTTTAGCAATTCTGCCGCCCCTCCGGGGCCATGGATTTTCCCTTCGGTCATGTCAAGGACCTTGTTGATATGGGCCGCCATGACCTCGTCAAGACCCAGGGGGCCTTCTTCCAGATTGCCGCCCCCAGCCTCTGTGACAGCATTCTGCTCGTCGGGCAACAGGGTGTCGAACCTGAGTTGCCCCCCGCGATGCCTGATCAGCTCCCTTTCCACCAGGTTTTCCAGCTCCCGCACATTCCCTGGCCAGGCATAGTTCGTCAGCCGGATCAAGGCGCCGGGGGCTATGCCTGGTGGGTTGGCGATCCCCAGCTCACGACATTTCAGTTCGACAAAATGCCGGGTAAGAGCGGGAACATCCTCTTTCCGTTGTCTGAGCGGTGGAACGATGATCGGAAAGACGTTGAGCCGGAACCAGAGATCCTCCCTGAAGCGGTTTTCCGACACCATGCTTTCGAGGTTGCGGTGAGTGGCGGCGATGATTCTGATATCCACCGCAATTGGTCGTTCCCCACCGACCCGCTCGATTTCACGGTTCTGCAATACCCGTAACAGGCGCACCTGGGCCTGGAACGGTAGTTCGCCGATCTCATCGAGAAAGATGGTTCCACCATTGGCCCTCTCGAACCGACCGCGTTTTATGGATGTCGCTCCGGTGAAAGCGCCCTTTTCATGGCCGAACAACTCGCTGTCGATCAGGCTTTCCGGAATAGCGCCGCAATTGACCTTGATGAAGGGCCCTTCTTTGCGTGGCGAGTTGAAGTGAATGGTGTTGGCGATGACTTCCTTGCCGGTCCCGGTCTCGCCCATCAGTAACACCGTATTGGCCAGCGGAGCTACCTGTCGCGCCATCTCCATAACATTGCGCAGCCCGGAATTACCGCCGACGATCGCGTCTCCTACTTGGGAAAAGAGTTCCCGGTTCAGGAAACGATTGTCGTCGATGAGATTGTCGCGCAGGCGCAGGACCTCCCGGTAGGAGAGTGCGTTCGACAGCGCCAGGGCAAAGGGTTCCACCACGATGGACAGCAACTCGGCATGTTCCTGATGATAGCGGCCCTCGCCATAGGCCCGTAAAATCAGCGTCCCGATCAGTTTGTTCTCCATCCAAAGCGGAATGGCCAGGTCCGAATTGCCTTCCAGCTTGACAATGGCTGCCATCGTCTTGCTCGAACCGCTCAGGTTTCTTCCGTCCAGAATCAGCGGTTCGGTCATGCTTTGCCCCCAATCCCAAATATTTTCAGGCAGGGGCACGATCTCCTCCGCCGGCTCCCGCTCCGCTTTCGCCAGATGCACGATGCGCCGAATCGCGCCAAGTTGGCTATCCATGATATCCAGATAGATCTCGTCCAGGGGCAGGCACCCCTGCAGATAGTCGAAAGAGCGTTTCATCGCCACCTGAATGTCTAGGCTGCTGCATATCCTGCGGGTGACCCCCCGGAAAAACTCATCATTGCTAATGGTCATGATGACTGCTCCTAAAACGGTTATCTGCCAGACAACAAATTGTCGTATTTGATAAATTATCGTATTTAAAAATTTTCAAAAAGATAAAAATGTCTTATTTGCTAATAAACCAGATGTAACAGTCACAAGTATTCGTTTTTACTAGTAAAGATTCTTGGCACAATTATCGCTAAACCTAAACAAGGAAGCAAGGTGGAAACAATCACTGCATGAGCTCAATACCTTGCCAAACATTACGAATAAACAGGAGAAAATTATGGCAAAATTACTTTACGTGACCTGCAACCTCAAATCGGAAGAGGGCTCTCGCAGTCTTTCGCTGGGCAAGAAATTCCTGGATGAATATCTCAGGTTCAACCCCACCGACGAGGTTGAGTTTCTTGACCTCTATCGCGACAACATTCAGCGCATCGATGCCGACGTCTTAAGCGGCTGGGGCAAGATGGCGAAAGGCTCAACCTTTGCCTCCCTCGATCTGCATGAGCAACGCAAAATCGGCCGCATCTGGAGTCACGCCGACCAGTTCAAGACTGCCGACAAGTATGTGTTCGTGACCCCGATGTTCAACCTGGGGTTCCCGGCGGAATTCAAGATGTATATCGACGCGGTCTGTGTGGTCGGGAAGACCTTCAACTATACCCCGACCGGCCCGGTTGGCTTGCTGAAAGATCAGGGGCGAAAATGCCTACACATCCACTCTTCCGGAGGCTTTCACTTCGGCAAGGAGGAGGACCACTCGGTTCCCTACCTGAAGTCGATCATGGGTTTCATGGGCATTGAGGACTTCGAAGCGGTCGTGGTTGAGGGGGGTGACGCCATTCCGGAGCGTGCCGAGGAGTTCATCGGCAGGGCCACCGAACAGGCAATTACTCTTGCCGCCACTTTTTAAACGACGGCGATGCAGGTTTGCTCCATACTGATGAAGAAGGTGAGTTCGGCTTGTCGCGGGAAAACACCCCGGGGTGCGGCTGATTCCGACTTCCGGAATCCGACCTGACAAGGGATTGCAGCATCTGCATGTCCTGGGGCAATGGCATCTTGCCCGGCATGCGAATACCTGTGGCAGGAGAGCCGCTCCCCTGGTAACAACAGCGCCCCACAGGCGGTCATTAGGAAATTTCTGCATACCCCGGATTGGAAGCCTGATAGGCTTGAGAAGCAGGATAACAACCACAGGAGGAAATAATGACAGAAATTCGTAGAAGCTATTGCGGTCTTTGTCATCCCCGCTGCGGGACCTTGCTGCATTATGAGAATGACAAAGTGGTGAAAGTCACTGGCGATCCGGATCATCCAATCAACCGGGGTGCTATCTGCGAACGCGGCCGGTTGATGCTGGACCACCTCTATCATCCGCAACGTTTGAATTTTCCTTTAAAAAGAGTTGGTGAAAAAGGCGAAGGCCGCTGGGAGCGGATCAGCTGGGACCAGGCCCTGGACGAAGTCGCTGAAAAGCTACATCAACCGTATTGGGCTCCATAACGTCTGTCAGCCTGGCACGCTGACGGATTGATCCCAGCGGGGTCGAAATCACGGCCCAGTACGCCAACATGCTTTGCCCGGATTGCCCGGAATTCTGTAGCCCGGAGATTGGAAGCTGGCCACACTCGGCACTGCTGTGTCGGATTGAGAAGGAGGAAGATAGACCCACGTGACGTTTGTTCTAATGTCAGGGGTCCTCATGTACATCGTACGCATCAAGACGTCATTAAAGGAGTAAACACATGATTGAACAATCAATCCTCGAAGACACCAAAACGTTCCTAGGCTATCTCGGTTTGACAGAAGAGCCGATCGGCGTCTATTACGCTGACTCCAAACCGGAACATGCGTTCGGCCCCAAGGCCGGCCCACCTATTTCTCGCGAATTGGAAGAGCAAGGGCAACTGAACATGCAGGAGGTCTTTCAAAACTTTTCCTGCGTCATTGGCAACATCTGGTTGGCAAGGAAGAAACGGGGTACCGCCTACATCTCTACTGAAGAGTATGGGTGCCCCGGCGGGATTTTTTACTGTTCCATGATGAAGCCAAACATCAGGTTCATTGAGCACTATGTAACCACAGGGTTTGAAGGAACCCCCATTCATGGTGAGCGGTACTTACCTTCCCCCGAGGCAATGAGAAAATTTCTGGACACGGTCAATCCCCGAAAAGCCCCGGCAAAATACTGCCTCTTCAAGCCTCTATCGCTATTTTCGGGAAGCGAGGTGCCTGAATTCGTCATCTTTTTTGCCCGCCCTGAAGTACTAAGCGGCCTGTTCACCCACACCACCTTCACCACCGGAGAGGCCGACAGTGTGGCGTCACCCTTCGGAGCCGGCTGCACCAACATTGTCTCCTGGCCTCTTTATTATCAGCAACAAGGCATAGAAAAAGCAGTGTTGGGCGGTTTTGACCCGTCAGCAAGAAAATACATGAAGACTGACGAATTAACGTTTACGGTTCCCTGGTCACTGTATCAAAAAATGCTGAAGGCATTGCCTGACTCCGTATTCAACGTCGATGGTGCATGGACGACCGTGCGCAAGAAGATCAATCATAGCGCCAAGATATGGGGTGAAGGCATTTGAACCGAATGTGTGAGCGGCACCTCTGCGTAACAAACTAAAGGCAGAGCGTGCCAACTCACCAGTTCGCATCAGCTTCTAAAATTTGTATTCGGGAAAAAGAGCTAAGTCTATAATTGCCTTAGCTCTCCATTCGCATCGTCTTCTGAATCATTCACAACACGCTTGCCCCCCTCTCTCGGGAGGACTGTTACTGTTACAAATCGATCAGAGCTGCCCCATGAATTTGTGGGTTTGCGGGATTACGCGGACATCGTGAAGGTTACGGCAGGCAATTTCCTGGAACTCGAGCAACTTGACCGGGCTGATGCCAATCCTGTTATCCGGGTTGGTGACCGGCTGTAGAATCAAAGGAATACTTCCGGCGACTGCTCTGACGATTTCGGCGCACCGTTCAATTTCCCAATCTTCCGTTTGCTCATCGACCACAACCTTTACGACTGTCTTCTTCGTCGCAGCGATTTCAAGGAAACGACGGTGATCATCCCATAAATCGGTACATCCGGAGGTGGACGGAATCTTGATATCCATACCGATCATGTCGATATGGCCGATGAGCCTTTCGAGAGCGGTGTGCATGACACCATTGGTTTCAAGATAAATGGGAAGAAACGCCCTCAGCTCCGGCAGCCACGAGTGGAGAATTTCATAATTCATCAGTGGCTCGCCGCCGGTGATACTGACGGAATGATGCACCCCGGTCCAGCCTCTGTGCCATCCGTCGACCAAGGCAAGTATCCGTTCAAGCGCTACCGGGTTTGTCACCGGAACAAAATCGCGACGGCCGGGAGTCTGCTCCATAAGGCACGGCTCGCCGGTGCGTGCAGTCGGCGTGTCACAGTAATCGCACTGCAAATTACAGCCGCGAAAACGGATGAAAACCTGTCGCAAACCGATCAGCTCGCCTTCACCCTGTATTGACGAAAAAACCTCGGCAAGTTCAGCGGGTGGACTATTCATAATAGGTGGCAGCAGCATTGTCCGACTCCCAGACGGTAATACTATCGACCTTCACGTTACCGTCGTTGAGCCGTAAGGAAAGCTCGTGGTACAGGTAGCACGAAATATTCTCCGAGGATGGCGACACTTCGCGGAACGGAGCTAATTCATTGAGATATTTGTGGTCAAGGGTGCGCAACAACGCATTGGTCTCCTGCTTGAGAATCTTGAAATCGATTCCCAGCCCCGCCTTATCGAGCTGCTGGACAGTCACGGAAACCTCGACTTTCCAGTTGTGACCATGCAGGTTTTCGCACTCCCCCTGATAATTGATAAGACAATGGGCCGCAGCGAAAGACGTTTGAATTTTAAGTTTATACATGACAATCCTTTTCCCGTAATTTGAGTGATAGATAGTAACATGCCCCTTACCAAAATGCAAAACCCCCTTTCCGATGGTTTCACGGTTGGCAAGGTAAGTATATATGTGTATAATCCAGCCACTATCACTCAGGAGCCGAAGCCCATGATTGACGTACTCGAAGGTCAAATGGGGCTTTTCGAAAGCCCATCCGACCGCAATCAACATACTAACGATCCACCGGAACACCCCAAGGCCGCTACGAAGGAATCGAAACGCGCCTCTCGCCCCTCTCCTGCCCCGGTTGAAAAAGCAGCCCCGTCATCCCGCCAGAACAAGCGAGCCACCGCCAAATCCCCCAAAAAACGCTCTTTATCAGGCCTCGTCCCGCAAGGGGACGTCAGATTAACTGCCAACATCCGTGAAGATCTTCATTTGAAACTGAAAATTGCCGCAGCACACCAACGCACCACAATTGGAGAGTTGATCGAAAAGCTTGTGGAAAAACACCTGAAATGAGTTGTTGCAGCCAACCTACCGTGAACACATAAAAACAAAAAACCCCGATAAATCGGGGTTTTTTGTTTTGCTCCGGTCCTTATTGGACCTTTAATTGGTGGAGGTGGCGGGAATCGAACCCGCGTCCGAAGATCATCCACAGAAGGCGTCTACATGCTTATACCAGTTATTGATTTAGCCGCCCGAAGCTCCACTGGCCGGGATCTTCAGGAAGCGATCCTGCTTAAATTTCGCTTCGGGGCCACAAGCCCTCCCCTCGGCTATCCCACTGAAATGACGATCTGTCCTTCCCCGTGGGAGAGGGTCGGCAGATCGTTAGCAGGTTATTAAGCTGCTAAAGCGTAGTCGTAATTATCGGCGCTTAATGCGTCCCGGATTGTTTAACGAGCCACCCGGACCTCGGCATGCAACCTTTGCTTATTATCCCCGTCGAAACCTTTACACCCCCTTAATTCTTATTCCGTTCCTTTAAAGCTACCGCCATATCACGGCGCATATCATTCTTCTTCATATCTTCACGCTTGTCGTAGAGTTTCTTGCCTTTGGCCAAGCCGATTTCTACTTTGACCATGCCATTCTTGAAATAGAGCCGCAGCGGCACGACTGAATACCCTTGCTCGCGAATCCGACCAAAGAGCTTACCGATCTCCTTCTTGTGCAGAAGCAGTTTGCGCATCCGGTCCGGATCGTGGTTTTCCCGGTTGCCAAAATCATAGGGAGAGATATGCAGGTTGTGCAGAAAGGCTTCGCCATTTTTCACAATGGCAAAGGAATCATTGAGGTTTGCCTTCCCCATCCGGAGCGACTTGACCTCAGTCCCTTTCAACACCATCCCCGCCTCGAATTTCTCCTCGATGAAATAGTCATGGAATGCTTTTTTATTATTGCAGATCAGCTTTTCGCCCATAGAGAAATAGTAGCAGATCGGCTTAATTCTTTACAAGGATAAAAGGGGCGAACTGAGCGGGACAACAGGGAATTACGTCAGCGAGACGAGCTCTTGTCCGCCCGGGTAAACGGAAACAAGTTCGCCGGCATGGACTATTGCAGGATAAATATCGGCGGCACGCACTACCCCGGGGAGCCGAACCACCACGAAATCAGCGCATTTCCCCTGCTCCAGGGAACCAATCGCCTTCTCGAGATGAAGAGCTGAGGCTGAACCAAGCGTCGCCATTCTGAACACTTCTGCCGGTTCAAACACGTCAGCTGAATTATTCAGTATATATCGCATCTCATCCCACAGCGAGAGAGAGTCGTTGCTGGCGAGCGAATCAGTGCCGAGAGCAAGGATTAATCCAAGCTTCTTGAACAGGTAATGAGGCGCTTTGCCCACATCCAGTTTATCATTGCTCCGAGGGCAGAGAACAACCCGCACCCCATGTCGTTGCAGGATTTCAGCATCATTTGGCGTCAGGTGAACACAATGCACTGCCGACAGTCGGTCGTTCAGTACTCCGAGTTCCTCAAGCCAGGCGGTTGGAGTGGTTCGCCGTGGCGCCGGAACGAACTGCTCCCACCGTACCTGGGGATAGAGCAGTTCGGCAATCCGCCCCGTGGAATCGAAATAGAATTTGACTTCCTCGGCAGACTCAGCCAGATGGAGCAGACGAGGAATCTTGAATTCCTCAGCCAACCGGGAAATCTCGCGATGAAAATCTGCCGACAGCGTATGTGGCGCATGGGGGGACAGAGCAGGACTGACACGGTTTACAGGGAAACTGGCAAGGAGCCCATGGAGTTTTTTCGTCAGCGGCGCATAGGTAGCAGGGTCCTGGCCGATGGCTTCAAAGCAGATGCGACCGGAAAGCGGCGTTTCGGCATACAGGGGCAGCAACGAGGGATCGCTCAGAATCTCACCAACAGCAGTGGTCCCGGCTTCGAGGCAAATCCTGATCCCTTCCCCAACAGAAAGCTGTAACTCCTGAGGTGTAAGTGCCCGACGAATCTTGATAACCTGAATTATCCAGTCGACATAAGTCCGCGGCGAATAATCAATATCTTTACGAAGCTTCCATGACGGGAAGTGGGTCAACTCAAGGTGGGTATGAGCATTAACCAACCCGGGGACGATGGCACAACCGGGGAAATCATGAACGGGAGCGTTGAACGATTTACGCAGTTCGTCCAACGCTCCCACTGCGACAATCCTGCCGTTGGCTACGGCAATGGCCCCGCCGGCGACGGGTGGCGAGGAAACCGGCAGCAGGTATGAAGCGGAGAAAAGTTCCATAGTCGGTGGCATTCCCGTTAGGGGGCGGTTAGTCGCTCTGTCGCCAAGATTCGATTTCGATACGGCTTACCAAGCAACCTTCTTCAGATTGCCCTGGCCGGCAATTTCCTCGCGCGTTGGCAACATCCGGTTCTGATCATCCACGAACACGAGTTTCGGTTTGTGGGCGATCGCTTCCTCATTCTCCATATTGACGAAACTGGCAATGATTACCAGATCTTTAGGTGCCACAAGTCGGGCGGCGGCACCGTTGAGACAGATCACTCCCGACCCTCTCTCCCCTTCGATGGCGTAGGTTTCGAGACGGCTCCCATTGGTTACATTCCAGATCGCCACAGCTTCATACGGAATGATATCGGCGGCTTCCATCAAATCCTGATCAATAGTGACGCTCCCCTCATAATGCAGGTCGGCGCCGGTCACCGTTGCCCGATGGATCTTACTTTTCAGCATCTTCCGTTCCATTCAATTCTCCTCCCCTAGGATGCGATTGTCAATCAACCGTGTCGAACCGATTCTCACCGCCAGAGCCACCAAGGTATTCTCATCGGCGGCAGCTACGGCCTCCAGACTTTCTCGATGCCGGAAATCAACATAATCGATGATCCCCGCGGCTTCATTGATAACGTCGAGGGCTTTGGTCCGCAATACCGCCACCGACCGCTCCCCCTCGGTAAAGAGTGCACCGACTGCGGCCAAGGCCCTGCTCAGACAAAGTGCTCGGCTACGTTCTTCTGGACTGAGATAGGCATTGCGAGAACTGAGAGCCAGCCCGTCCGCTTCGCGGACGATAGGCATCCCGACAATGGCGATATCCATATTCAAATCCGCCACCATTCTTCTGATAACCGTCAATTGCTGGAAATCTTTCTTACCGAAGAGGGCGACATGCGGCTTGACGATGTTGAACAGCTTGGCAACCACGGTAGTAACACCACGAAAGTGGCCGGGACGGGCAGCACCGCAGAGCGGCAAGGTCAATTGTTCCACATCCACGTACGTCTGGTATCCGGCGGGATACATTGCCGATGGCCCCGGAGCAAAAACGACATCGACTCCTGACGCGTCGGCAACGGCGCAATCCCGCTCCAGAGAACGGGGATATGACTGATAGTCCTCGTTCGGCCCGAACTGGGTTGGATTGACGAAAATACTGGTTACCAGGACGTCGGCCCGATTCCTGCCTTCCCGTAATAGGGAGGCGTGGCCTTCATGTAAGTACCCCATGGTCGGCACAAGGGCAATGGTCTTGCCGTCCTGCCGTGCTTGTCGCGCCAATTCCTGCATACCCTCGATGGAATCGATGATCATCATATCAGTTGAATGAATGCCCTTCGGTCGGGAATTCGCCTTTCTTTACCTCGGAAATATAGGATGCAACCGCGTCGTGGATCACAGCCTGACAATCGGCATATTTTTTAACGAACTTGGGGGAATACTTCTCACACAGCCCCAGGATATCATGGATTACCAGTACCTGGCCGTCGCAGTAAGGACCGGCGCCAATCCCGATTGTGGGAATCGTCAGCTCCTCGGTGATTTTTTTCGCCAGTTTCAGGGGAATCCCTTCGAGGACGACGGCGAAAGCGCCGGCCTTTTCCACCGCCAAGGCATCCTCCAGCAAGCGTTCGGCCTGTTCTTCCTGCTTGCCCTGGACCTTGTACCCACCCATCCGGTGAATCGACTGGGGAGTGAGACCGACATGAGCCATGACGGGGATATCGATCTCTACAATAGCCTGAATGATATCGGCAACCCCCTTCCCGCCTTCAAGCTTCACCGCCTCAGCTCCCCCCTCTTTAATCAGGCGACCGGCATTGAGGCGTGCATCGCGAAAGTCAACCTGATACGAGAGAAACGGCATGTCGGCAACAACAAGCGCTTTCGGCCGGGCACGGACCACAGCTCGGCTATGGTAAATCATTTCTTCAATCGTTACCGGCAACGTATTGTCATAACCGTCAAAAACAACACCGACGGAATCACCGACAAGAATCACATCAACACCACATTCATCCATAATGCGGGTAAAGGGATAGTCGTAACTGGTCAACACCGAAATCTTCTCTGCGGCGGCCTTCATTCTCTGCATGTCAAGGATGGTCTTCTTGCGGTTCACGTGGCAGCTCCAAACAAAAAATGCGCCCCCGGGATTACGGAGGCGCACGAAAACGACCACGGGGAGGATTCTCCTTCCCCTGTCGGTGCGGCTATCGCCATCCGTCCCGGTTCTTGCGAATCCAGGCAGTATCAATCAATTAATGCGCTTGCCAGCTCCGCCTGGTTTTAACGGGCTGACCCTACACAATGCCACCCTTACCACAGTTGAAGTCCGACTGTCCAGCAAAAACCCCTCAGCTGGCAATTTGTTTCATCATTTCCAGTTCGTTAACTACCGCGCCGCTTTCCTCGCGACGAATCTCCATATCTTCAAAAATCTTCGTTACCATCTTCCCGACCGCATCAACCGACTGTTTAATCTCCGTTCCGTCCTCAACCTGTTTTACGGTGGCCTTGACCATCTCCTGGGCCATTTCCTTAATGGTATCCACCGACCGCACGATGCTCATCGAAGCGTCGGACTGCTCCTTGGCCGCCTTGAAAATCTGGGAACTCATGCTGCTGACATTCTCGATCGAATCGGTTACCAGTTGAACGCTCCGCACCTGCTCTTCGGTCGCCGTTTTAATCTCTCGGGTCATATCCATCGAACGAATCGAGCTTTCGTGGATCACTTGAAGTGATTTGCCCATCACGCCGCCAAGTTCAACCCCTTTATTCACGAGATCTTTCGATGCGGCGATATTCTGGGCAGCACTCCGGGATTCGTCCATGATTTCTTCGATGATCCCGGTAATTTCTCCCGTTGACTGACCCGTTTGCAGCGAAAGGTTCCGAATTTCATCCGCGACGACACCGAAACTCTTCCCGTATTCTCCGGCCTGGGCGGCAATGATAGAGGCATTGAGAGCCAGAAGATTGGTGCGCTTGGTAATATCGTTAATCACGCCGACAATGCTTTCGATCCGGCCGCTGTTCTCGGTCAGGCGCTTCATGGCGTCAAAAGAAAGATCGACCGACTTCTGGATATTGTCGAGGGCGAGAATGGTTTCCTCGACCACCTTGCGGCCACTATCAGCTTCCTCTTTTACCTTGCTGGAGACTTGGTGAGAGATGGCAGCACTTTGTTCGACGTTCTTAATCGTTGAATTGAGTTCTTCCATGGCTGACACCGATTTCTCGATCGATTCGGAAAGATAATCGAGGTTTTTGGTAACCTGTTCGATCGAGACATAGATATTACTGACCGCCGAACTAGTTTCGTCAACCGACGAGAGCACACTTTCCGAGGCCGAGGCGATATGGGCGGTTCCATCGGCAACGGAACTGACCGCCTCTTTCAGATTGAGAACATATCGCGAATAATGGTCACGGTTTTTCAGAATCTCGGCAAATGACTTTTCCAGCTCCGAGGTCAGAGCGCCAATCGCCTTGAGCAGGTTGATCCGCACGATTGCCGAAGATGCCTGGTCGGCAAACAATTTGATCGTATCAACATCGGTATCGTTCAGCGCCCGTTTCGACAGCCGGTTGTCAATCCCGAACAGGCCGACGGCTTCGCCTTTGACGATAATCGGACAAACGACGAAACTTTTCGAACGCAGAGCCCTGATCGCGTCATAGGGAGGCTGGACCTTGAAATCGGCCGGATAGGCACTAATATCATCCACCATGTAAAGTTGTTTGTCGGCAAAGCACTTGTAGATGACACCACTGCGGGCGTCGAGCGGAAGGGAAACACTCGTCGGATCAAAATCAGCGGTGCCGGTAGACGCGATAAAATCCAGGGAAGTCTTTGCCTCGTCGGCCATCAGGATGTTGACCCGTTCATAGCCGAGCACATCGTGAAGTCCCTCGGCACATAGCTGCAACACTTCGGAAACATCGATCGACTTCTGGATTTTGCTGCTGATCTGGTGAAAATTCTTGATGTTGCTATCTAGAACCCGATAACGGTTCTCGAAGATTTCCTTTTGTGAAGCGACTTCCTTGTGCAGCACGTCGAGTTCCATAGCCCGCTTGTGCAATTCGTCGCTGGTCTTGCCGATATAATGTCCCAGGACGGCCAGGACCATGGCAGTCCCGATCCCCATGTAGGCATAGAGAGCCATCTGTTGGGGGGTTTTGGTAATATCGCCGGTTATCTGGGTGAGAAACGGCTGTTCCTGGTCGGCAAAAAAGATGAGTCGGATGATAGTCCAGGCAACGGGCGCGCCGATTCCCAAGACACACCCGGCAATACCGTAAAGCTTGCTCCTGCTCTTGAAGACAGCCCCAAAATCCATAGTGAACACCCTCCATGAAAGCGCTCCCGAAAAAGGGAACATACTTATAACATCGGCTGTTGAAAGAGTTTCTCCACTTAAACCTTACGCACTCTATCTTGGCACTCCGACAATGTCAATCGCAACTACCTGCCGACAAAGATGCCCAATTCTTCAGCCGCTGCAACCATCTGGCCGTGCGGGTTAACAAGCTTCAACTTTCTCACGGCCCGTTCAATGGCAACGGATCTGATATCGCGGCCCCGAAGGCATACCATGTTGCCAAACAGCTCCTTCTCAATCAACTCAACAGCCTTGACTCCGAAACGGCTGCCGAGACAGCGATCGAAGGTGGACGGCGAACCGCCGCGCTGCAAATGGCCGAGAACCATCACGCGAATATCCATATCAAGACAGGATGTGAGTTCCCGAGCGACAAAATTGCCGATTCCGCCAAGCCGCTCGACAGCGTTCAGTTCATCGGCTTTCCGGCTGACAATCCGCGCGCCGCCGCGCGGGAACGCCCCTTCGGCGGCGACGATGATGCTGAACTTGCTCCCCCGACGACGCCGATCATCAACAGCCTTGCACACTTTGCGGATATCAAAGGGGATCTCAGGGATAAGAATTACGTCGGCCCCGCCGCTGATGCCCGATTCAAGGGCAATCCACCCGGCATAACGCCCCATGACTTCCATGATCATCACCCGATGGTGGCTTTCCGCCGTCGAGTGTAGCTTATCGAGGGCATCAGTGGCTGTTTCCAAGGCGGTATTGTAGCCAAAGGTTACATCGGTCTCCATCAAATCGTTGTCGATCGTCTTCGGTACACCGACGATAGGAATTCCTTTCTTCATCAGCTCAAGGGCGATCTTCAGGGAACCGTCCCCCCCCACTGCCACTAAGGCGTCGATTCCAAGCTTGCGGATAGTGGCGACAACCTGATCGGACACGTCAGTCATCTCGATCGTCCCATCGACTTCCACCGGATAGGAAAACGGGTTCCCCCGATTGGAAGTTCCGAGAATTGTCCCCCCCCGCGGCAAAATCCCCCGGACGTCGTTCAACCGTAACGAACGGATGTTCTTTTCATAAAGCAGCCCGTCAAAACCATCCTGAATCCCGACAACATCCCAACCGCGCCGTATTATCGAACTTTTTACCACCCCGCGGATAACGGCGTTCAACCCCGGGCAATCGCCGCCGCCGGTAAGAATCCCAATTTTTCGTTTCATTGCCCCTCCAGAGTGGCGAAGTTATCGTGAAGGCAAACTCGGTAGCCGGGAAGCGTCAAGAGCCATAGCCAGTGCCGCCGCACCCAGCATTCCGCCATCATTGCCAAGCTGCGAGCGGAGTACCTTCAGACGTTTGCCCGGGATCGGAAATGCACGGGAGATAATTTCTTCTTCGAGGGGATGTTGCAGCAAGTCGAAACTGCCCGCAACCCCTCCACCGAGGATGATTGCTTCCAGATTGAGCAGATTGGCCACCGAAGCCGCGGCAATACCAAGATAACGGGCAGCTTCGGTAAATATCCGCCGCGCTGCGTCATTTCCTCCCCGAGCAATCTCCGCCAGGATTTCGGGAGTGATCTCGCCCGACGAAACTCCAACCAGCGACTGCTGACGGTTAGCGATCAACTCTCTTGCCACCGCCACAATTGCCGTGGCTGATGCATACTGTTCAAGGCAGCCGCGGTTACCGCACGCGCATGATCTTCCGCCCGGCTCAACCGTCATATGCCCGAACTCTCCAGCGACACCGTCGACCCCCGTCCAGAGCCGGTTATTAAGAATAAGGCCGCCGCCGACTCCCGTACCAAGGGTCACCATCAGGAAAGAAGCAAACGAACGGCCGACGCCAAACTGCATCTCCCCGTAAGCACAGGCATTAACATCGTTTGCCACCACTACTGGCAAGCCGGTCAGGTCAACCAGCGCATCACGCAGATTTACGCCGTCGAGGGCCGGTAAATTGACCGATACATGCACGAGTCCGTCGTTGGCAATCAGGCCCGGCACTCCGACGCCGACGGCTTTGGGCCATACGCCGGCTGTACCGCCTTCGCCTCGGATTACCCGGAAACTCTCGTCAAGATGGTGGAAGAACACCTCTTTGCCAGCATAGATCTCTGTCTTTCGACGTTGTTCACAGATGATGTGCCCCTGGTCGTCAACCAGTGCCAACCGGAGGTTGGTTCCGCCGATGTCAATGCCGATATAACCGGGTCGAGCCGTCACCATTCTACTCACACTCGTTGTCGAACCACACTTTGAGCCGATCATAGGCGCTCAACAAGCCTTCAGGCACCACCCGGATATCACCGACCACGGTCATGAAATTTGTATCCCCATTCCAGCGGGGTACAATATGGAAGTGGAGATGATCGGCAACACCGGCGCCGGCTGCCCGCCCAAGATTCAAGCCGATGTTGAAACCTTGCGGGGAAGCCACCTTTTCAAGAACCAAGCGGCACAATCGCACGGCCCGCATCAGATCGAGCATTTCCTCATCGGAGAGAGAATCAAGGTCTGCGGTATGTCGGAGGGGAGCTGCAAGGAGATGACCGTTCGTATAAGGATAGCGGTTCAGCATGATCAGGGACTGCGGTGTTCGCTTGAGAACAAGACGATCCCTTTCCTCCCCCCGGTTTCCGGCAAGACAGAATATGCACCCCTCCGACTTTTCGTTTAGAAGATACTCCATCCGCCAGGGAGCCCACACCCGTTCCATGTTGCCTCCATGCTAATGCTTAGCTTGAGGAATTATTAACGATAACGAAATGAAATACAAGCATTCTAGCAACGCCGTGCACTGCCCCCGGCAATAAAATCATTTTTTAGTCTTACTATAAATTACCCTTGACAAGCAGCGAATACAAAGCATAAGGTTGCAGAATGAAGATGGTTAAGATAAATAAAACTCCGTAACATCACCAAACATCACACCGACGACTTTTTTACCATCAATAAAATCCAGTCAAGAGGGAAAGGAGATCCCGAGGTTATGAGCAGAAAACAGGATGCATTGGATTACCATTCGAGCGGTCGCAAAGGAAAAATCGAGGTCATTTCCTCAAAACCATGCCTCACTTCACGAGATCTTTCCCTCGCCTATTCCCCTGGCGTTGCTGAACCATGCCTGGAAATCGAAAAAAACCCGGAAGACGCATACAAGTACACTGCCAAGGGGAACCTGGTCGCGGTCGTTTCGAACGGTACCGCCGTTCTCGGCCTGGGGAACATCGGTGCATTGGCCGGCAAACCGGTCATGGAGGGCAAAGGAGTCCTCTTCAAACGTTTTGCCGATATTGATGTTTTCGATATCGAAGTCAATTCGGAAAATCCGGAAGAAGTCATCAAAGTCTGTCAATTACTCGAGCCTACTTTCGGGGGGATCAACCTCGAAGACATCAAGGCCCCCGAATGTTTCCACATCGAGGAAGAGCTCAAGAAAACCATGAACATCCCCGTATTCCACGACGACCAACACGGGACAGCCATCATCGCCTCGGCCGGCCTGATAAACGCGCTGACGCTGGTCAACAAGAAGATCGAGGAGATTCGATTGGTAGTAAACGGCGCCGGGGCGTCGGCAATCGCCTGTGCCAATCTGATCATATCGCTCGGCCTGAAGCGGGAAAACCTGATCATGTGCGACACCAAGGGGGTAATTTACAAAGGCCGGGCGGAAGGGATGAACAAGTACAAGGAGCGGTTTGCCGTCGATACCCCCTGCCGGACCCTTGAAGAAGCCGCCGCCGGTGCCGATGTTCTGTTCGGACTTTCGTCCAAGGGGGCCTTCACCCCGGAAATGGTTCGAACCATGGCCGTCAACCCGATCATCTTCGCCATGGCCAACCCCGATCCGGAGATCACTCCCGAAGAGGCCAGGGCGGTTCGTGGCGATGTGCTCATTGCCACAGGACGCTCCGATTACCCCAACCAGGTAAACAACGTGCTCGGCTTCCCGTTCATTTTTCGGGGAGCTTTGGATGTACGTGCGACGACCATTAACGAAGAAATGAAAAAAGCGGCCGTAGTCGCCCTTGCAGAACTGGCGCGGGAAGAATGCCCCGACTCCGTTTGCCGGGCCTACGGCAATGTCAAATTTTCCTTTGGCCGCGAATATATCATTCCCAAGCCGTTCGACCCCCGCGCCTTGCTGCGGGTAGCGCCGGCCGTCGCCCAAGCGGCGATGGATTCGGGAGTTGCCCGGCAACCGATCGGCGATATGGACAAATACGTAGAACACCTGGAGTCATTGCAAGGGAAAGCCAAGGAAACATTGCGAATGATTATCAACAAGGCGAAATGCGACCCGAAACGGATCGTATTTCCGGAAGGCGATAACGAGAAAATCCTGCGTGCCGCCCAAATCCTGGTTGATGAGGGGATTGCCCAACCAATTCTCGTCGGCAATCAGGAAAAAATCAGGGCGTCCATGCAAGCCCTTGGAATCGAATTGAACGGCAACGTCCAGATCATCGATCCTTCAAACTTCGAGAAGGCAGAAGAGTATGCTGAGGAACTGTTCCGCCTGCGCCAGCGGAAAGGGCTCACCCTTTCCGAGGCCAGAAGGATCATGACCCGTAAATCGCGCACCCATTTCGGTTGCATGATGGTCCACCAGGGAGACGCAGATACCCTGCTCTCCGGCATCGACACCCATTATCCCGAGACGATCCGGCCGGCACTGGAAGTCATCGGCAAACAGCCGGGACTATCCAGCGTCCATGGCCTCTACATGATGGTCCTGAAAAAAGGGATTGTCCTGATGGCGGACACCACCGTCTGCATCGAGCCGACCGCCGAGGAACTGGCTGAAACCGCCATCCTTGCCGCCGAAAAAGCCAAAATGCTCGATATCGAGCCGAGCATCGCCATGCTCTCCTTTTCCAACTTCGGCTCGGTCCAGCACCCGCAGACACTCAAAGTGCAACGGGCGGTCGAAATTGTCAAAGCGAAGGCCCCGGAATTGATGATTGATGGTGAAATGCAATCCGATACCGCCGTGGTACCGGAAATTCTCCAGAAGAGCTTCCCCTTCGCCGGCCTCAAAGAAGCAGCCAACGTCCTCATTTTCCCGGATCTGAATGCCGGCAACATCTGCTACAAACTGCTCCATCATCTCGGCGAAGCCGAAGCAATCGGACCAATCCTGATGGGGATGCAGAAGCCGGTTCATGTCCTGCAACGCGGTGACGATGTTGCAGACATTGTCAATATGGCGGCAATCGCGGTAGTTGACGCACAAAACTCCTGATTTCCTTTTTAATTAACCTTGGGCAAGAAAAAAGGAGACATTAACGTCTCCTTTTTCTTGCCCGTCTGGTTACCATTCTGCTACACTCTTTTTACCGTCCTCCACACCATGGCGCAGCAGCAGGGAGCTACCGTCCATGAACGATTTCTTATTTCCGCAACGACAGACACATAAGGAATTTGCCGGCGGAGTGATTGCTTCCCTGGCAATTCACACGGCCATCTTCGCCTCGCTGTTCGTCCTGTCGCAGCATGTTTCCCGCACAACCACCACCCAAGCACTTTTCATCGACATGAGCAATCAGGTCGCTTCGCCACCTCCCGGTAGTCCCTCGCCCACACAAGCGAAGCCGATTGTGGCTCCAAGCCGCCCGGAGCCAATGGCCATGGCCGCTTCCGACGCGGCAGGAAAAACCAGCCCGCCAGAACAACCTGTTCAACCAACCGACGAGGCTATACAACCAACGAGCAGGCCGGCAGCCGACCCATTCTCTTTAGGGCTGTCGAGGGGCTATTTCCAGACCATCGGGGATGGCACGACCTTACGAAACGACATCCGCGATTATTATATGCGCATGTTGCAGCAGATTAACGAGCGATGGTGGGAAAATGGTACTCCGTCAAGCGGGTCGGCAAAAGGAGAGATATTTCTGACGGTCACGTTGAATAGGAGTGGGGAGATTCTTGGCATCAACCTGCTGCAGGGATCAGGAAACATCGATTACGACCGGAAGATCATCGATGCGGTACGCCGCGCCTCACCGCTCCCGCCGGTGCCGGACGGCTACCGGGGCGAGTTCTTCCAGGCGCCGCTCCGCCTTGTGGCCCCCCTCGGCTTGCTCTCACAGCAACCGGCCCGGAGCAACGTCATCGGCTCAAGAACAACAGTTCGGCAAATCGCCGGTTAGGCCTGCCCCTCTTCCGGAAGATCAAGATCAACCAGTTCGATATCGGCAAGATCCAGGGACTCATCATCGGCCTGAAGGCGGGCGATCTTCTGCACCGTATCCCGGAAGTCGCGGTTGATCGCGAAAATTTCCCGATATCCCGCCAGGGCCGCCTCATCGTCGCCCGTCACCTCGCGGAGCAGTGCCAATTCATACTTCAGGCAAAGCCACTCTTCCTCGGAAATTTGTTCCCGGAGGGCCATGCCTGTCTGGAAATATTCCTCGGCAGCAACATAATCACCCTTTTCACGGCAACATATCCCTTGCAAGGTAATACAGTCGGCGGTCCGATGCGGGTCGAGTGAAGCAGCTTTGAATTCGGCAATGGCATCGTCGTACAACCCCATTTCCTTGTAGGCAATACCGAGATTGTAGTGAGTTTCCGTGTCGCCCTGATCAAGCTGTTCGCCCACCCCCTTTTTGAAAGCGGAGAACAATCCGTCCAGACCGTACTTGTCGCGACTACTCGACGCCGGAACCTGCTGAGGAACGGGAAGAATGGAATCAAGCTCGTCCGCCGAAAAGTCAACGGTCAGCCCCTCGCCATCTACACCTGCCACGCCAGTGGTCTCCGCAACAATGTCACCGTCAAGCCAATCGTCAACGATGACTTGCGTAACGTCAACCTCAACATCTTCGAGATCGGCCGGTATTGATGCTTCCTCACCAGCCACAGCAGCCATGTTCGGTATTTGAGGAGTAACGTCACTATCAGCAACTGGATCGCCATCCTCTTCATCGTCGAAGGTAATCTCGATTTCATCTCCCCAGGCAATATCTTCGGTTGCGTCTTCCTCCCCAGTCGGCACCATGGCGTTTTCAACGGCCGGCGCATTGTCACCATCATCGGCCGCAGTACCACCAGGAAGAGCTGCCTCGTCATCATCTTCTTCCGCAACCATCCCGACATCGCTCGAGAACAAGGCACTGCCGACAGCCTTCAACCCCTCGGCTACCGCGGAATGGCCCGGGACCAAGGTATCTAGGGCACGGTATATTTCTTCGAGCATATCGGGATCGGTAACCGCGAGATCGGCGGCAAAGGGACGCAGCAGCACCAATGCCTCATCAACATCTTTTTCATGCCGCAGGCAGGCGACAAAAGGTCGCAAGGCATCCTGCTCACCAGGGTGGGTGGCAAGAATCCGTTTGTAGACGACCCGGGCTTTATCAATATCGCCAGCCGCACGGCAAGCCTCGCCCAGCAGGTACAGAGCCTTGGGGTTCCACTGCCCTTTTGCGGCAAGCCGTTCGAGGATCGCAATAGCCCCCCGTGGCTTCCCCTGCTGCATTTCCACATCCGCTATGGAAAAAAGGAATTCCTCACGTCCGGGAAACAGCTGGTCGAGACGCTCGCAAATCCGTCCGAAAGCCGGATCATTCCCCGCCTCCTTCAGTTCGCGGGCCATCGCCACGAAATCGTCATGGGCCTGATCGGTAAAACCCGCCTTGAAACGAGTCTCGGCAAGCTTCAACCTGATGTTGAAATTTTCCTTGTCGATCGCCAGCATCTGTTCAAGGATCTTGACACCATCGACAAGCTGGCCGTTCTTTTCGTAACAGTCAAAGACCGCCTTGTATTCGGCGAGGGCATTACCGACCAGCCCCTGCTTTTCATTAAGGGAAGCGAGCGTAAGAGAGATACTCAGATTGGTGGGATCGATTTTCTGAAGTTGCTTGTAGACGGCAATAGCTTTTAGATAGAAGGCGTTATCAGCATAGAATTTACCGATAACCTCGAATTCCCGAAAAGCTTCATCTTTACGATTGCCACGGACGAAAAGTTCAGCGAGTTTCTGCCTGACCCGAATATCTTTCGGGTCGAGCGCAACCACCTGCTCGTAGTCTCTAATCGCGCGGTCGAGCTGCCCCTTGAGAAGGAATTTCTGCGCACTGTCGAGTAGTTTTTCTTTCTTGGTACTCAAAATATTCTCTTTGTATTCCGCCCATAAATTACTGTTTGTAAACTAATTCAATCAGCCAACCTTGTCAAGTTCTATGGAGCTACCGGCAGCGCGGCCACGATGGCACCGCACGTTATCGCCGATCATTTTTCCAGTGGCCAATCCGCCGTAGCAAGGCGGCCAGTTGCCGATACTCGCGTCCCGCAAGCTGCCGGTCTTGATAGAGAATCGCCCCGTAGCGCACGGCAAATTCGGCAACGACGGGATCGCCGGTCATATCAGCCAGTTCCTGAAGACCAAGCCCCCCCTCTGCCACACTCAAGCCATATTCCTGCTCGACGCGGGCGTAAAACCGTTTAACCAGCCGCTCCTTCCGTGACCACCGCCCACTCCGAAACAAAAACCAGGCTACCGCGGCGATAAAGAGTGCGCCGACGGGAACGAGCAGCCGGTTGGCGGTAGTTGGCAGATGGAGGTTGCTAAATCGACGATCAGCCCTTCTGACGAGTTCGAGCTGTTTTTGCAGGTCATAGGTTATGACCGCCCGGTTCCAATAATAGGTCAGACTGTCAGAAACCCTGGCAAACAAGCCGATCGCCCGCCCGGCTCCCGCCCGCAGCTGCTGCCGGAAATTCACTGCATATGAGCTCGGGTCAACGGTTACCCACCCCTGCCCATCGATGTAGGCTTCAACCCAGACATGAGCCATCGCTTCGGTGATTACGTAATACCCCCCCATCTCGTGATACTCGCCACCATAATACCCCCCGACAAGCCGTGCCGGTACGCCGGCAAGTCGCAACAGAAGCGCACAAGAGGAGGCAAAGAGTTCGCAATGCCCTCGTTTTTTGTCGAAAAGAAACTGGGCAATCGGGTCAGCCCCCACCGGCAGATCGGTAGTTGCGTAGTGGAACTAGCTGTCGAGCAAAGAATCCCAAAATCCGGTCCAATTTTGCACGATCCGACCGGGCATTCCGGGCAAGATCGCTAGCTAACGCTCTTGTTTGCGGCGAGATTTCTTGCGGCAGGCGGAGATAGAATGGCCGATCAATATCGGCAGCAACGGCAACATGATCGGCAAGAACCGACTGCACTTCGTACCTCACCCGCGACTCTCCCCTGCCCTTTCGCTGAAAAACCAGATCGCCGGATCGCTCGTTGGGCACCCCGAAGATTTGTTGCGGCAGATTCAGCGCAAAAAGATATCGATTGACCGACGGCTCGGGATAGATGACCTGTTTGACGACTTTTCCCCGACCCGGCAGCGGCCGCTCGCCGGCGTGGACCGGACCTCTGACCCAACTGGAACCGACCGGCTCGTTGAGGACGATACCGCGCCAATAGAGGTCATTGCTGCCGAGCGGGATGCATTCGGCGCGGAAAACCACCGTCGCCACATCGGCAACAGTCGCCGACTGCCCGGGTTCGACCCGATCTGTGAACCCGGTCGACCTAACCGCCGAAGCCTGGGAGAAATTCCACAAGGGATACTGCGTGCGGGGAAGAATCACGAAGAACAGCAGGACGAGTGGGATCGCGGCAATCGGCATCAACAAGGCGGAAACCACAATTTTTCTCATGACATTGGTCGGGAGCACGAGACGATCATCAACCGACTGAAACGTCAGCAAAACCAGAGAAACAGCAATCAAAGCCAGGAGTAGCAGCAGATAGACAACGAAAATCGCACTCAGGTTGAACAGCGACGAACCGGCCAGAGTGAAAAGCGCCAGGGCGAAGATCTGCAAAACATTTCGCGGAGTTTTCGCATTGACCAGACGGACGGCCTGCAGCACCGCCAGGAAGTTGACCACCGGCGTCGCTGGATTGTCACTGCTCCACTGTCCGGCATATACCAAGAAACAGATAACCGTCAGAACGGTCGAAGGCAAGCCGGACGCCGGATAATACCGCCGGCGATCGCACCAGTAACCGCCGGCAAGCGCCACCGGAAGAGCGGCCTTGGCAGCCACGTCCAGATAGGACATTACCGGCAGGTATCCCAGTAACGCCACACAAGAGGCCAGAAGGCTAACGACACTGTTAACGCTTACCATAGAGAGCCAGTTCGGAAAGCATTTTAAGGCGGTGCAAAGCGGAGGTGTCCGGTGAGAGTACCTTGCGGCCGACGATCATGCCAACGGGACGTTGCGCACGGATGTACCGGTTTACCAGCCAGGCATAACAGCCGAGTACTTCTTCCAGGCTTTCACCGGTCAAGGAATTGAGATCAAGCACGACCGGTTCGTCGACCACAGCCGACAGCTCCTTGACCTTCAAGGTATCGTGGCGAGCCGACAGTCGCCAGTGAATCTTTTTCAACGGTTCCCGCCCCGAATACTCGGCAATGTTTTCGACCTCGCCCTCCATTCCCCGGCCGCGGCCAAGACTTGTGCCTCTGGCATTGCCCCCTTCCGCGACAGACAGCAACCGGCATCGCCTGGGTCGAGGGAAAACCAGGCAGCGTTCCTGAAGCGGCAAAATGGTGCTGCGAACGAAAAAATTGATCGGGAAACGGGAGATGACAGCTACCTGAGTCAGTTCATGCCACCCCCGCCCCGCCAGGGCAATAGCCACTGTTTCCGTGGAAACCGAGCGCCGGTCCAAGAGATGAAAATCTGCCGTTCCGCCGGCGAGGGCAACCCGGATCAGGAATGACGGCAGGAATTTCTTTCGGTTTTCCAACTGGAGTGTCACAAAGGTCTGCTGCCCATCGTATATCTCGGCCGGGAATTGTGGGACAACGCTTAATCCCCGGATGTTGAGCCAGCCGAGGATGCCCGAGACGGACATGAAACCGAGCAGCGCCGAAACAATTAGGAAAAGCAGATTGTTGCCGGTATTGACCGCCGCAAAACCGATCAGAAGGGTAATGGCGATGTAGGCAATCCCGGCACGGGTCAGTTTCAGACCAGCGGCACCGGGATGGTGTGCAGGATGGCGTTTAATAGCTCCCCCTTATCGTAGCTTTCGCTCTCCAGCGACAGAATCAGCCGGTGCCCTCCCACCGATGCGGCAATAGCCTTGACATCTTCTGGAATGACGTAGCTCCGCCCTTCCAGATAGGCATGGGCTTTGGCCGTCTCGGCCATGCTGATCGCTCCGCGGGTCGAGATGCCCGAAGCGATCGCCTTGTGCTGGCGTGTGGCGGCAACGATGGCATATATATAGTCGACGAGCTTCTCGGAAAGATAAATCTTCTCCTTGATCGCCTGTTGCGCTGTCAGGATGTCCCCAACCGCCACCAGCGGATTGAGGGTCTTGATTTCATCCCTGATACTCCCTCCTTTGATGATCGCCTTTTCGATCGCTTCAGGGGGGTAGCCGATGCCGCTGCGCACCATGAACCGGTCCAGCTGTGACTCCGGCAATGGATAGGTGCCGACCTGCTCAACCGGATTCTGGGTGGCAATAACCAAAAACGGTTCGGGCAGCGGATAGGTGGTTCCCTCTACCGTTACTCGCCGTTCTTCCATGGCTTCGAGGAGAGCACTCTGGGTCTTGGGCATCGTCCGGTTTATCTCATCGACCAGCACCACGTTGTTGAATATCGGTCCGCGCAGGAAGGAAAAGCGATTCTCTTCGCGGTTGTAGATCGAGAGGCCGGTGATATCGGAAGGGAGCAGGTCGCTGGTGCACTGGACTCGACCGAAGGAGAGGCCGAGCGCCTGGGCAAGGGCAAGCGCCAGCGTCGTTTTGCCGAGTCCGGGGATATCTTCCAGCAACAGGTGCCCACCCGACAGCAGAGCAACCATTGCCATCCTGACGGCACGGATTTTTCCTTTGAGATAATTGCTCGCCAGGGTGTCAATAACGTGCAGTATTGTGTCGCGTTTAGGCAGATCCATGACTTCCCATCCTCATACCCGAACTACGGGCGTAGTTTTCACAATAGTACCATAGTGTGCCCAATTCGGGGAACCGGGGAGCTGTACTACCGACCTCACGCGGAAGGCTTCCCATTTATCGCCATTGCTGCTAAGATGCCTAGGCCGGACCATAGCCGGACAAATCCTACACGAGACGGACCCGACATGAATTACATCAGTACCAGAGGCGGCATTGCGCCAATCAGTTTCAAAGAGGCGGTGATGATGGGACTGGCCGATGACGGCGGTCTGCTCCTGCCGGAAAGCATTCCCCAACTCGACCGGACGACCCTGTCCTCCTGGCAGGACCTCCCCTACCAGGAGCTGGCGTTGCGGATCATCTCCCTCTTCGCCACCGATATCCCCGCCGCCGACCTGAAGAGCCTGATCGACCGCTCCTATTCGACCTTCACCCACCGGGAGATCACCCCGGTCGTACGGCAGGACGGGCTGTACATTCTCGAACTCTTTCACGGGCCAACCCTCGCCTTCAAGGATGTAGCGCTGCAGCTGCTCGGCAACCTGTTCGAGTACCTGCTTGAAGAGAGGGGCGAGCGGATGAACATCGTCGGCGCCACCTCCGGCGACACCGGCAGCGCCGCGATTTATGGCGTTCGGGGCAAGGAGAAAATCAATATCTTCATCATGCACCCCCACGGCAAAACGTCGCCGGTCCAGGAACGGCAGATGACGACGGTCCTCGACCCCAACGTCCACAACATCGCCGTACGGGGGACGTTCGACGACTGCCAGAATATCGTCAAAATCCTATTCAACGACCTCGCCTTCAAAGAAGAATACGCCCTCGGTGCCGTAAACTCCATCAACTGGGCCCGGGTGCTTGCTCAGGTAGTCTACTATTTCTATGCCTACTTCCGGGTGACGGCCTCTTGCGGCGAGGAAATCTATTTTTCGGTACCGACCGGTAATTTCGGCGATATCTTCGCCGGCTACGTCGCCAAGCGAATGGGCCTGCCGATTCGCCGGCTGCTCCTCGCGACCAACGAAAACAACATCCTTACCCGCTTCATCAACCAGGGCGACTACTCGCTCGGTGAAGTCGTGCAGACCGTTTCCCCCTCGATGGACATCCAGGTGGCCTCCAATTTCGAACGCTACCTCTACTACCTGTTCGGCGGCGACTCCGCCCGGGTTCGTGACGCCTTCGCCTCATTGGCCCGCAACGGCCGGATCGACGTTTCCCGTGCCGAGCTGGCAACGGTCCAGGCCGAGTTTGCGTCTCGCTCCGTCAACCAGGAAGAAACCATCGCCACCATCTCCTCCTTCCACGCCCAGACCGGTTACATCCTCGATCCGCATACCGCCGTCGGCGTTCAGGCGGCCCGGGAACTGGTAACCGACGGCACGCCGACCGTCTGCCTGGCAACGGCTCATCCGGCAAAGTTTGCCGAGGCGGTGGTACGGGCGATCGGCCAGGAGCCTCCTCGCCCGGCGGCTCTCCAAGGAATCGAAGCGTTGCCGACCCGCTGCGAACTCCTCGACGCAGACCGCGAAACGATCAAGGAGCTGATTCGTAAAAAGGCCCGTTAGCGGGCCTTTTTCACATGGATTTCCGAAATGCTTATCAACTGGGACACCATTGACACCGTGCTCCTCGACATGGACGGAACCTTGCTCGACCGCCATTTCGACGATCATTTCTGGCTGGAGCACGTACCAAAACGGTATGCGACTAAAAACGCCATCACCGTCGAGACCGCCAAGGAACTTCTCTATGGTCTGTTCCGCTCCCAGGAACGGACCCTCAACTGGACCGATCTCGACTATTGGTCGGAGCGTCTCGGTCTTGACATCCCTCTGCTCAAAGAGGAAGTGGATCACCTGATCGCCGTCCATCCCGGAGTGATCGAATTCCTGCTTTTCCTCCGCCATCAGGGGAAAGCGATCTGGCTGGTGACCAACGCCCATAGCAAGACATTGGCGCTCAAAATGCGCAAGACCCGGCTCGGCCCCTATTTCACCGGGATCGTTTCGGCCCACGAGGTGGGCCTCCCCAAAGAGGACAAAGCCTTCTGGCAAAAATTGCAGGAGAAGATCACCTACGAACCGGCCAGAACCCTCCTCGGCGAAGACAGCGAAACCAATCTCGGCACCGCCGAACTCTACGGAATCAGACATCTGATTTACATGAGCCGGTACAGCTCAACAATCGTACCAACACCTTCTCCCCGGTTTCCCTCCATCCATTCCTTTACCGAACTCATCCCCGTGCTGTAGCCCGCCACTCCCGACCGCAAATAAAAAAAAGCGGCCAACGGCCGCCTTTGTCCTGCTTCTTATTGTTCCGAAAACTACTCCAGATTATCCTCAATCCTGATATAACGACTCTGGTCGGTGATGATGTCGAAGGTGTCGATTTCCTGCAGCGCCTTTTGCACGTCCATTTCCCGAGCCTCGTGGGTCATGATGACAATCGGTACCGAGCCGCCGATCATGCGGGCCGTCTGGACCATCGACTCGATGCTGATGTTATGGGCGCCGAGGACACCCGAGATTTTCGCCAGCACGCTCGGCCGGTCGACGGCACTGAAGCGCAGGTAATACTTGCTCTCGATCTCACCCATCGGCTTGATCTTGAGGGTGGCAACCGAGCCGTCGAGAAAGCTGAGCGGTGCACACCGCCGGTTGATGCCGGCCATGAGGTTCCGGGAGATATCGATAATGTCGCCGAGAACGGCACTGGCAGTGGGCTCCATACCGGCACCCCGGCCGGAGAGCATCACCGGACCGACAAAATCCCCGGTCAGGCGGATAGCATTGAAGACGCCGTCGACATCCGCCAGGGGATAGCTCACCGGAATCATCGTCGGATGAACCCGTGCCTCAACCAGGTCGCCATCGCGTTTGCCGATCGCCAGCAACTTGATCTTATAGCCGAAATCCCGGGCAAACTTGATGTCGACGGCGGAGATCGAACTGATTCCCTCGGTATAGATGTCGGCAAAGTTGACCCGCGTACCGAAACAAAGCGAAACAAGCAACGCAAGTTTATGGGCGGTATCGATCCCCTCGACATCGAAGGTCGGATCGGCTTCAGCATAGCCAAGCTGTTGCGCCCGGTGCAGAACAGTAGCGAAATCAGCCCCTTCCTGAGTCATACAGGTAAGTATGTAATTACATGTCCCATTAAGGATACCAAAGACGGAACCGAAGTTATTGGCAGCCATGTTCCCTTTTATCGCCGAGATAACGGGAATCCCCCCGCCGACGGCCGCTTCGAACAGGACCTCCACCCCCTTGCGGGCGGCAGCGGCATAAATCTCCTCGCCGTGCAGCGCCAGCAGCGCCTTATTGGCGGTCACAACATGCTTGCCGTTTTCGATCGCCCGCAGCACGAAACTTTTAGCCGGTTCATAGCCGCCGATCAGTTCAACGACTACTGCAATCTCCGGATCGTCGAGCAGTTCCATGGCATTCGTGGTCAATAACCCGGGCGAAAGCTCAATTCCCCGGTCGGTAGTAACGTCCAGATCGGCAATTTTCTTCAACACTACCGGCGTACCGACCTTGTCGGCGATTAATGCACTATTGGTCAGCAGCAGCTTGGCAACGCCGGTGCCGATGGTACCGAAGCCAAGCAGACCCACATTGATTGTCTTCATAATCTCTCGCTGCTCCTTGCAATCGGTTCTTCGCGCTATTTTTCGGGCAGGCCCGAGGCGACCTCGTCGAGAATGCCGTTGACGAATGCCGGCGACTCTTCGGTGCCGTATTTCTTGGCCACTTCGATCGCCTCGTTGATGGTGACGTTTTTCGGAATGTCATTCCGGAACAGCAGCTCGTACACGGCCAACCGGAGGATATTCAGATCCACCTTGGACATCCGGCCGAGCGCCCAGTTCTTGGATTTTTCGGCAATCAGCGCATCAATTTCACGGCGGTGTTCCTGAACGCCGCGAACAATCCCGTCGGCAAACGCCTGGCCGGCTGCAGCTCCAGGCTCTGCATCCTCGAGGACGATTTCGAGAAGAGCGCCCCGGTCATTCTGACTGAAATCCTGGGAGAAGAGAATCTGTAGCGCCAGCTCCCTCCCTTGGCGACGGGCTCCCACTAGTGCAGCTCCCGGTAAAGGCGGGCCGTTTCAATCGCGGTCATCGCCGCGTCGAACCCTTTGTTTCCGGCTTTGGTCCCGGCCCGCTCAATCGCCTGTTCGATGGAATCGGTGGTCAGGACGCCAAACGCTACCGGCACCCCGGTTTCGAGGGAAACATGGGCAACCCCCTTGGCAACCTCGGCGGCAACGTAGTCAAAATGAGGGGTAGCCCCGCGGATGACCGCGCCAAGACAGATGACGGCATCGTAACCACCGGCCTGGGCCAGCTTTTTCGCCGTCAGGGGAATCTCGAACGCTCCGGGGACCCGCACCACATCAACCTCCGCGGCATCCGCACCGTGACGCACCAGCGCATCCAGGGCTCCTTCCAGCAACCGTTCGCCGATAAAGCTGTTGAAACGGCTCACGATAATGCCGAACCGGAGTCCGGAGGCATCAAGCTTTCCTTCGATAAATCGCGGCATAGTATCCTCCCCAGATCACACTAGATATTTTCGAGCAGATGGCCGAGCTTCTCCCGCTTGGCTTTCAGATAGCCGATATTCGACTTGGTCGGCGGAATCTCGATGGGCACGCGTTCGACAATATTGATCCCATAGCCCTGCAGGCCGATCAGCTTCCGCGGGTTGTTGGTCAACAGACGGATATTCTTCACACCCAGATTGACGAGAATCTGGGCACCTATTCCGTAATCCCTCAGGTCCGGCTTGAAGCCGAGGGCCAGGTTGGCCTCGACGGTATCCTTCCCCTGATCCTGCAACGCATAAGCCTTCAGCTTGTTGAACAGACCGATCCCGCGCCCTTCCTGACGCATATAGAGGATGACCCCCCGCCCGGCCGCTTCGATCATCTCCATGGCCCGGTGAAGCTGGCTGCCGCAGTCACAGCGCAGGCTATGGAAAACGTCGCCGGTCATGCACTCCGAATGGACCCTGACCAGCACCGGCTCGTCCCCCTTGATCTCCCCCTTGACCAGGGCAAGGTGCTCCAGACGATCTACGTCGTTTTCAAAAGCCACCGCCCGGAAGTCCCCGCATTCCGTCGGCAGCAGCACATCCGCGGCACGCCGGACCAAAGATTCGTGCTTGAGTCGATAGGCAACGAGGTCGGCAATGGTGCAGATCTTCAAGTCGTGCTCTTTGGCGAATTTCTTAAGCTCCGGCATCCGCGCCATCGTGCCGTCGTCGTTCATGATCTCGCAGATGACGCCGGACGGCTTGAGCCCCGCCAGGCGGGCCATGTCAACGGACCCTTCGGTCTGGCCGGCCCGCACCAGCACACCGCCGTTGCGGGCGCGCAGCGGAAAGACATGCCCCGGCCGGGCAAGGTCGTCGGCCGTCGTCCCATCGGCCACAGCGGTAAGAATCGTGTGCGCCCGGTCGGCAGCCGAGATGCCGGTCGTCACCCCTTTTTTCGCTTCGATGGACACGGTAAAAGCCGTTCCGAACGAGGAGGTGTTCTCGGAAACCATCATCGGCAGCTGGAGATGATCGCACCGCTTCTGGGTCATGGTCAGGCAGACCAGGCCGCGACCGTAGCGGGCCATGAAATTGATCGCCTCGGGGGTGACCATTTCGGCCGCCATAGTCAGGTCGCCTTCGTTTTCACGATCTTCGTCGTCAACAAGGATGACCATCTTACCGCGGCGAATATCCTCGATTGCGTCTTCTATCTTGGCAACAGACATCGGTTACTCCATCTAGGGAAAATGTAACACACCTATATCTCACAGAAAGCCGTTCTTTGCAAGCAGATCAAGGGTTATCCGGCCGGCTGCCGCCGGCTGCCGGTCACCGGTCAGCAACCGTTCGACATACTTGCCGAGGATGTCCGTTTCGATATTCACCCGCATGCCGACTTTGCCGTTGTGCAGGGTGGTCATCACAGCGGTATGGGGAATAACATTGACGGAGAAGGTTTCCCCGTCAACGGCATTGACCGTGAGACTGATTCCGTCGAGCGCCACCGAACCTTTTTCGACGACATAGCGGCAGTTTTCCCGGGGGAGACGTACCCGAATGACAGTGTTGCCATCCAGAGACCGGCGCTCGACAATTTCGCCGAGGCAATCGACGTGTCCGGTAACCCAATGGCCGCCGAGCCGGTCGCCGAGCCGGAGTGCCTGCTCCAGATTCACCGCGGCGCCCGGGCCGAGTTGGCCGAGCGTGCTGCTCGCCAGGGTCTCGGGAGAGACATCGAACGTTAACTGTCCCGCCTGCCTGGCAACAACGGTAAGACAGGCGCCGTTCACCGCCACCGAATCACCGAGGGCAATCCCCTCAACCGGCAGGCTGGTGGCAACAGTCAACCGCCCGGCGGCAGCCGACCGTTCGAATTTACGGATCGAACCGACATCCTCGATCAGTCCGGTAAACATATCCCCTCCGGATAGGCTTCGATCATCACATCGTCGGCAAACCGGCGAACCGACACCCGCCCAAGGCGAAAACAGGCGTCCATTCGCACGGCCGACTCGCCGGCGAACGGTCCATAGCCGCCGGTGCCGCCAAGCAATTTGGGGGCATAAAATAGCACAAACTTGTCGATCAGGCCGTGGCGGAGAGCGTAGCCGGCCAGCTCGCCCCCCCCTTCCAGAAGGATTGACTGGACCCCTCGTTTGCCGAGAAGCGCCAGCAGCTCGGCCAAATCGACCCGACCCCCGACGGACCGACACGTCACGACTTCACAGCCGGCGGCGTCCAATGCCCCGATCCGTGCGGCATCCCGCGCCACCGTTGCGACAATGGTCCGGGCGGACGATTGCTGGCGCAGGAGGCGTGCCTCAGGAGACAGCCGCAATGAACTGTCAACGACGATCCGCAGGGGATCTTTACCGCCGGGAATCCGCGCCGTCAGCTGCGGATCATCCGCCTCGACCGTCCCGATGCCGACCATGACCGCATCGGCTGCCGAGCGGAGGCGGTGCACATAACGTCTCGACCGTTCATTGGTAATCCATTTGGAGTCGCCACTGGCAGTGGCGATTTTACCGTCCATCGTCATGGCACTTTTGCAGATGACAAAAGGCATCCCCGTCTGGACGTGCTTCAGGAATGGCTCGTTCAGGACGCGGCATTCCTCTTCCAGCACGCCGGTGATCACCTCGACACCCGCGGCCCGCAGCCGGGCTATGCCCCGGCCGCTGACCAGGGGATTCGGATCGACCATACCGATAACCACCCGCGCGAGGCCGGCCTCGACCAATGCATCGGCACAGGGAGGAGTCCGGCCGAAATGGGAGCACGGCTCAAGAGTAACGTAAGCATCCGCGCCGCGTGCCCGATCCCCCGCCTGACGCAAGGCATGCACCTCGGCATGGGGAGTGCCGGCCCGGCGATGCCAGCCGGTTCCGACCACCGCACCATCCTTGACGATGACACAACCGACCGCCGGATTCGGCGCCGTCTTGCCGACGCCCCGGCGAGCCAGTTTCAGTGCGTGATGCATCATCTGTTCGTTGAAGTCGGTCATGGTGGGCAATCACCGGGAAAAGCGTCCGGCAGCGGCAGCAGGGGCTGTATCACAGCGGAAGTGCTACTTCTTCAGCAAATCCTGCAATTCGGTCATGAATTCGTTGACATCCTTGAAGGATCGATAGACAGAGGCGAAACGCACATACGCGACCTCGTCGATCTCGTGGAGCTCAGTCATCACCCACTCGCCGATAGTGGTACTCGGCACTTCCTTTTCGCCCCACTCCTGCAGCCGCGATTCGAGCCGATCAACGAGCTTTTCGATCGTCTCCCGGGAGACCTTGCGCTTTTCGCAGGCTTTCTGAATCCCGGCAATGAGCTTCAGCCGATCGAACGGTTCGCGGCGGCCGTCTTTTTTAAGCACCAGCGGGAGCGTCTCTTCGATCCGCTCGTAGGTGGTGAACCGCTTGGCGCACGATTCGCACTCGCGACGGCGCCGGATAGCCGCCCCCCCTTTGTCGGGGCGGGAATCGACGACCTTGCTGTCGGAAAAGGCGCAAAAAGGGCATTTCATCGCTGGTCACCTTGGGGTAGTTCAGTAAACTTCTCGACGTGGACGCCGGACTCCGCGATCATCTCCTGAGCCAGCTGATCGGAATACCCCTCTTCGTAAACAATCCGGCGAATGCCGGCATTGATCAGCATCTTCGAGCAGATGATGCACGGCATGGTGGTACAGTAGAGCGTACTCCCGTCAATGTTCGTACCATGCTTGGCCGCCTGAATGATCGCATTCTGTTCGGCATGCAGCCCGCGACAGAGTTCATGCCGCTCCCCCGAGGGGATATTGAGCCGTTCGCGCAGACAGCCGACCTCAAGGCAATGGGCAACACCCGACGGCGCACCATTATATCCGGTGGCAAGGATATTTTTGTCCTTGACGATGACAGCCCCCACTTGACGCCGCAAACAAGTGGACCGCTTGGCGACAAGGTGGGTAATCTCCATAAAGTACTCATCCCATGTTGGTCGAGACATAGCTTCCCTCAATCAATAATCGGCAAAGAATACCCGATAGCCCCAGGAAGGTCAAGGAATTAGCCACTTATCACTCATCGCCGGCAGTGGAACGAAGCCGTTTTTTCAGGGCAACACGTTTCTTGTCACTAAGGCGCCGTTCCTTCTCTCCTTTCGGCACCGGAGAAGCAACCCGCCTTTTCTGCCGCTGTTGCCTCCGCTGCAGCACCTGCTGCAGACGCGCCAGGGCCAGTTCCCGGTTACGGGCCTGGGAGCGATGCTCACAGGCTTGAACGACAATACCGGTCGGCAGGTGGCGAATCCGAACACAGCTTTCCGTCACATTCCGATGCTGTCCACCGGGACCCGAACCGCGGTAATATTCAACACGGAGATCACTTTCCTTGATTTCAACCATCCCGGCCCTCTCCTTTGCCAGCAGCGATTAATTCTTATCATAGCAGAAATCGGCAAGACACTGCAGCGGTTCAGAACGCCCTCTTTACAGAACTGATAAAAGTCTATTACACTGAACCGGTATTCTCTCCCGACAACCGCAACATCCCCTGTTTCGAGGAAACAGCCATGCATGGTGAAGAACTCCTGCAAAAATACTTCGGCACCGAGAGCGTAAGCTTGGCCATCGTTCTCGAACACAGCAGGGCTGTTGCCCGAAAAGCGTTAGAGGTCGCCCGACGACTGGCCGAAAAACAACCGCTCGACCTGCAATTCATCGAGGAAGCGGCCCTGTTGCACGACATCGGCATCTGCGAAACCAACGCGGCAAAACTTGGCTGCTCCGGCGAAGCCCCCTACATTGTCCACGGCATTCTCGGTCGGCAAATCCTCGAAAGCGAGGGCTTGCCACGCCACGCGCTACTGTGCGAACGCCATATCGGCGTCGGCCTTACGGTCGATGACATCGTCAGTCAAAACCTCCCCCTCCCCCACCGCGAGATGGTTCCACTCACCACCGAAGAACGGATCGTCTGTTATGCCGATCTCTTTTTCTCCAAGAAACCCGACAATCTGAGCAGGGAAAAATCCGTGGCCGAAGTCAGACAGAACCTGGGCGTCTTTGGAGAACATAAGATCGCAATTTTCGATAATTGGCACCAGAACTTCAACAAATAGTCATCCACACACCTACTTACCTACACATCTCGAACACCGTCAGAATCCCAATAGAGGCTCCCGCGCCATCTTGTGCTATAGTTAGCACAGAAAGACTCGCAGGGGGAATGCCATGGCAGTACCGGCAGCATTGAAAAAGATATCCGCCACCATTTGGGAACTCCCGGTATCGTATAAGGCGGGCATGCTGGTCCCGGCCCGTATCATTGCCGACGAGCGGTTGATCAATGCCATGGATGCCGGCGTATTTGAACAGGCAGCCAACGTCGCCTGCCTGCCGGGTATCCAGAAATATTCCTACTGCATGCCCGACGGCCATTGGGGATACGGCTTTCCCATCGGTGGCGTGGCGGCTATAGACCCGGCAACCGGGGTTATTTCCCCCGGGGGGATCGGCTTCGACATCAACTGCGGGATGCGCCTGGTGCTGACCAATCTCGTCGAAGAAGAGGTTCGGCCACGGCTTCGGGAACTTGTCGACGCGCTCTTTCAGCGCGTACCGGCGGGCGTTGGCAGCCACGGCTTCGTCAAACTGAGCCATGACGAATTTTGCCGCGTTGCCGAAATGGGCTCACGCTGGTGCCTGAAACATGGCTATGGTTGGCCGGAAGATCTGGAACTCACCGAAGAAGGGGGCTGCTTTGCCGGGGCCGACGCTACCAAGGTCAGTCAGCGAGCGATCGAGCGCGGCTACAACCAGATCGGCACCCTGGGTTCGGGAAATCACTACCTCGAAATCCAGGTAGCCCGCCCGGAAAATATTTTCGACGGGGAAACAGCCCGGACGTTCGGGATTACCAGGCCGAACCAGGTTGTGATCATGTTCCATTGCGGCAGTCGCGGTTTCGGTCACCAGATCGCCACGGACTACCTGCAGCGGTTCCTGGCCGTGATGACCAGCAAATACGGCATTACGATGCACGACCGCGAGCTGGCTTGTGCCCCGTTCCGCTCCCCTGAAGGGCAGGATTACTTTGCCGCAATGAAATGCGCGGTCAACATGGCCTTTGCCAATCGCCAGGTGATCCTGCACCGGATTCGCGAGGTGTTTTCCGATCTGTTTCACCGTGACCCCGACGACCTGGGGATGGGGATGGTCTACGACGTGGCCCACAATACCGCCAAACTGGAGACCCACCTTGTGGATGGAAAACGGCGTCAGCTCCTGGTCCACCGCAAAGGCGCCACCCGCTCGTTCGGCCCAGGCCAGGAGGGAATTCCCGAACGCTACCGGGAAACCGGCCAGCCGGTGATCATCGGCGGCAGCATGGAAACCGGCTCCTATTTGCTGGCCGGCGAGCCCGGCGGTACCGACACATTCTTTACTACCGCCCATGGCAGCGGCCGGACAATGAGCCGCCACCAGGCGAAAAGAATGGTCAAAGGCCAGAAACTCCAGCGAGACATGGAAGAGCGGGGAATCTATGTACGAACGGCGTCATGGGGAGGGTTGGCGGAAGAAGCGGGGTTTGCCTACAAAGACATCGATGCGGTTGCGGAAGCAACGGAACTGGCAGGTTTGAGCAGGCGGGTGGCCAGGCTGCGGCCGATCGGCAACGTCAAAGGCTGACAGGCACGCTCAGATTTTGAAGTCGACAACCAGCCCCTTCAATTCCATGATCTTGTTGGTTATCGCCAACCGATCCTTGTTTTCAGCCATGATCAACCGATAGAGATTATCCGCTTCCCGATCGATCACCGTGATAATTTCGAAACAGCGAGGATTAAGCGTCGTCCCCCCTACCCGCTCCAACCGATAGGCATGGGTAGTAACTTTCTTGGTAAGAGCGGCAATCAGGTCACGGAACACTCTGAAATTGGCCATGGTCGGTTCCCGCTCCAGATCGGTTCCAGCCTGATCGATTTCCTCTTTCAAATCCTGGAGTTCCTGCTCATAACCCTCAAACTCCAGTTGCTGGCGCGAAAGAGTCCTGACAAAAGGCGAGGGGCTGCCGCCGTCCGATTTTACCAACGTCCCCTTTTTAGTTTTCTTGCCGACGTCCCGCGACGATATTTTGTCGTCAATGCGCATAGACTTGCCCTTATTTGCCGTCGCCGACAGAGCGTTGCCACGGCGAATCCGGCACCGCAATACAATTGCCGCTCCAGGTGATCGAATCGATTGTTTCCCGGGAATCAACGCCGACAATCCGCTCGCAGTTGAGATTTACCGGCCCGCCGTAGGTGTAAACGCCGCCCCGGTCCTCATACCAGTGATAAAACTTGTTCCCCGAGGCGTCCGTCGAGACGGTGGACGGCGGACCGACACGATCGATCAGCTCTTCGAGGCTGGCACCCTGCCAGGCATTGAGCTGTTGGCGAACCGGAGAACACCCGGCTAAAAATAATGCGACGACGAAGGCAAAGCGGGCAGATTTCACAAGTCACCTTTTTCCACCAGGGATTGGACGATTCAGCTCAAGCACAAAGTACGCCAACACACATCCTGCATCTCACTTCAAAAGCACTGGAAAGCCATACCCTACCGCGTGTCATTTTTTCGCCCGGCTCGGGGAATTAGTGTATACTGATCAACCGGAGCTACCCCGCACCGCGAGAAGCGCATTAACCATAATACATCAAGTAGATGAGATCAATTGTTTTAGTCAGGGGGGATAATGGCGAAACGAGTCTTTATCGGCGCAACAGGCCAAAACTGTGGCAAGACCACCATGAGCGTGTCGCTCATGCATCTGGCAAGACAGAAATATGAGCGGGTCGGCTTCATCAAGCCGATCGGACCGAAGATCGAACTTTACCAGGATTTGACCATCGATATGGACGCCATCCTGATGGCCAAGACTTTCGGCCTGGAAGAAGACATCCGCTTGATGAATCCGGTGTCGCTGCACAAAAGCTTCACGCGCGATTACCTGAATGGCAAGCTTGATTGCCATGCACTGAAAAAGAACATCATCGAATCATTCGCCGTCCTCGACGAGAAATACGACTTTCTGATCATAGAAGGCGCCGGCCACTGCGGCGTCGGGTCGGTGATCGGTCTGAGCAACGCCTGTGTTGCCAGGAGCCTGAACGCCCCGGTCATCATCGTCACCGACAGCGGCATCGGCAGTGCGATTGATGCGGTACATCTGAACCTGGCCCTTTACGAAAAAGAAGACGCCGACGTCCGGATGGTGATCGTAAATAAACTCCGTGCCGATAAGCGGGAATCGGTCCTTGGCTTTCTCCGCAAAGGTTTTCCCGGGCGGAACATCCAGGTATCCGGCGGCTTCAATTATTCGCCGATTCTGGCTAATCCAACCTTGAGCCACATCGGCAAACTGCTCAACCTGCCGCTGCATGGCGATCCGGACGGTCGGAGCAGAATTCTCCACCATATCCAGTTGGGCGCCGCCTCGTCACAGCGGGTCGCCGATGGGCTGGAGGATTCCACCCTCATGGTACTGACCAGCTCCCGCGACGAACTGATTGTGACTCTCTCCTCGCTTTATCACATTCCTGCCTACCAGGAGAAAATCGCCGGGCTGGCCATCGCCGGCCATGTTCCCGTTTCGGAGATCACCCAGCAGATCCTCGACGACAGCAATATTCCCTACATCAGGGTCCACGATTCGACAGCCAACGTCTTCACGACACTACTTGAAGACGTCTCGAAAATCACCGCCGAGGATCGGGAAAAGATTTCCTGGATCACCACCAACGCCGAGAACGAAATCGATTTCGAGGCGATCGACGCTCTTCTCTAAGGCGGGGAACGCCCCATGCCGTATCGCTACCTGGAAGAGATCGCCACGGCCGACATTGCCTTCGAGGCGTGGGGAACAACACAGGAAGAACTGTTTATCGCCGCCGCCGATGCCCTCTTGGGCGTCATGGTTGAAGAGCCGGCGACGGTAGCCCCGGTCGTTGCCGTGGCGATCGAGCTGGCCGGCGAGCAGCTCGATCTACTCCTTTTTGCCTTTCTCCAGGAGCTCGTGTACCACAAAGACGCCCGGCAACTGCTCTTGCGCATCACTGACATCGCGCTCTCTGGCACCCCCGCCCGGAGCAGTCTCACAGCGGTGGCCCGCGGCGAAGAGATCAACCCGGGAAAACATACCATGATTGTCGATGTGAAAGCGGTAACCCTCCATCGGTTCCTGGTCGAATACCGTGAAGGCTGCTGGCGGGCAACCGTCATTCTCGACATCTAACCCCGCCGGGCGCGCGAGCGAACCAGGGCTTTCTGCAACTCCGACACCACCAGCAATGTCCCCACGGCAACGGCAATAGTGAGCGACAGTTCGCGAATTGTCAGCGGACAGGTAGCGAAGATTCTGTTACCGGGCGGGAAATATACCACCGTCAGCTGCAGCAGCAGCGTAACGAACAGTGCTCCGACCAGTGGCCGATTGGTAAACAGGCCGATACTGAATAACGACCGCCGGTCGGAACGAACGGCCATGGCAACCGTAAGCCGGTTGACCACCAGAAACGTCAACACCATTGTTTGCCAGGCACAGCCAGCCCGCATGGTAAGCGCCTGCAATACCAGGGCGCCGGCTCCGATCAACACCCCGAACCCGACGACGAAATACCCCCGCCCGCCGGCGAAGATCCCCTCGGTCGGGTTGATCGGCGGTCGATTCATGATGTCGTCGTCAGCCGGTTCGCTGGCTAATGCCAGTCCGGGCAGACTGTCGCAGAGCAGATTCAGCCAGAGGATCTGGATCGGCAGCAACAACAGCGGCAGGCCAAAGAGCGGCCCGAACGCCACGGCAATCAAAGTGCCGGTATTCGAGGTAATGGAATAGATGATAAATTTGCGGATATTGGCGAAAATCTGCCGACCTTCCCGCACCGCCCTGACTATCGTTGCAAAATTATCGTCCAGGAGAACCATGGCCGCCGCCTCTTTGGCTACATCCGTGCCGGTAATCCCCATCGCCACGCCGATGTCCGCCTTTTTGATCGCCGGAGCATCGTTTACCCCGTCACCGGTCATGGCGACAAAGTGCCCCCGTTGCTGCAACGCGTTGACAATGTTCAGCTTCTGCTCCGGGACCACCCGCGCATAGACCCTGACCGATTCCACCCGGGCGACAAGTTCGTCAAAAGAGAGCGCGGCCAGCTCGGTACCGGTCATTACCGCGGTGCCGTCATGGTCAATGATTGCCAGACGCCGGGCAATGGCTCGAGCAGTCAGGGGATGGTCCCCAGTGATCATGACGGGAGTGATTCCCGCCGTACGGCACTGGGCAACCGCCTGCTGAGCTTCGGGACGGGGTGGATCGATCATCCCGACCAGGCCGAGGAAGGTCAGGCCCGATTCCAGGTTGTCACTCCCAGGGATGTCGGGGAGGCGATCATAGGTCCGCATGGCAACGGCCAGGACTCTCTGCCCCTCCCCCGCGAGGGCCTCGACCTGCCGTGCTATGCCCTCCTCACGCAATGGCTCAGCAACGCCACCATCACCCAAGGCGGAGGCCGAAGAGCCAACCACCACTTCGACGGCACCTTTGGTAAAGGAAATTACCCGTTCGCCCCAACGATGCACGGTGGTCATGCATTTTCGGCTGGAATCGAAAGGGAGTTCGGCAAGCCGGGGGAAAAGCCGTTCCAGTTCGGCCCGGTCGTATCCTGCGGCCCGGGCTGCAACGCTCAAAGCTACTTCGGTCGGATCGCCGGTCAATTCCCCCTGATCATCAATCGCGGCATCGTTGGAGAGAGCCAGAGCGGTCAAGAGGAGCGCAACGGGAGATTGCGGTCTTTCAGCGGCAGGCCGCCACGGGGGGGCTGCGCCTGGCGTAAACGACGTCACGCCGGCCCAGATCGTTTCCACCGTCATCCGGTTCAAGGTCAGGGTACCGGTCTTGTCGCTACAGATATAGGTAACGGAACCGAGGGTTTCCACCGCCGGCAACCGGCGGATCAAGGCGTTCTGACGCACCAGCCGGCGGGCGCCGAAGGCCAGGGTTATCGACACCACCGCCGGCAACGCCTCGGGAATTGCCGCCACGGCCAGCGAAATCACCGTCAAAAGCATCATGAACAGCGGCTCGCCATGAAGGGTGCCAGCGACAAACATCACCAGACAGGCGCAAAAAATCGCTATTGACAACCGCTGGCCAAACAGGGCGAGGCGGCGCTGTAACGGCGTCTGAACCGCCTTCGTCGACCGGATCGCCTCGGCGATCCGCCCCAGTTCGGTACCCATGCCGGTGGTTACCGCGACCCCCATCCCCCGCCCGTAGGAAACCACCGTCCCCATATATGCCATATCGAGCCGGTCACCCAGTGAGACCTGTTCGTCGGCCGGTGGCGCAACGGTCTTTTCCACCGGCTGCGACTCGCCGGTCAGCGCCGCCTCCATTGCTTGCAGATGAACGGCTTCGAGCAGGCGGAGATCGGCGGGAACGATGTTGCCCGCCTCGAGCAGGACAATGTCCCCGGGGACGATCTCGCGTGCGGCAACCGAGATTCTGGCCCCATCCCGCAACAGGATCGCCGTGCTTTCGGCCATCTTTCGCAGGGCAATCAGCGCCCGTTCGGCACGAAATTCCTGAACAAACCCGATGATCGCGTTGAGCAGGACGATCGCCAGAATCGGCAGGGCATCGCCCGGCTTGCCGATTATCCCGGAGATTACGGCGGCAATCAGCAGGACGATAATCATGAAGTCGGTGAATTGGCCCAAAAACATCCGGAGGGGTTTACGCTGGGCCTCATGGCGGATTTCATTCATACCGAACTGTGCAAGGCGTTTCCGGGCCTCGGCAATAGTGAGCCCGGTCGCTGTCGCATCAAGCGCCCGCAGTGTTTCAGTATGGGAAAGGCGATACCATTCCATGGCTCAGAGTGACTCCACCGCTTTTCGTGTTACGGCAACAATCTCGGTCGGAGATTCGGTGGTAAAGTACAGCGGCTCGCCAAACGCTACCCGCACCGCCCCACGGTGCGGCCAGGCGGCACCGCGGGGGAACACCTTCTCCAACCCGGAAATCCTTACCGGCACAACGGGTATCGCCAACTCGCGGACCATAATGCCCAGGCCCAAACGGAACGGGAGGAGAGTCCCGTCGACCGACCGCTCTCCTTCGGGAAAAACCAGGATACTCTTGCCTCGGTCGGCCAACCGCCCCATATGACGCAACGCGCCGCGGAATCCTCTCGTTTGCGGGAGCGGAAAGACGGTGAAGGCGAGCGAGGCATATTCGAAAGCGCAACGTTTCCAGACTTTTTGTGCGCTGTTTTTGAAGTTCCTGAAAAAAAACTCCTCCCAGGCTGCCGTTGCCGTGGCATACCGCCAATGTTCCGGCAGCGAGAACATGATCGCCGGGTGATCGAAGTAACTCAGGTGGTTGGAAACGAACAGGACCGGCCCCGCTATCCCGTCGAGATGTTCCCTCCCCTGGGACTCCAGCAGCGCAAAGGCGCTGGCCAACGGATAATGGAGCAACGCATCGCCGAAGCGCCGCAAAGCCATCGCCGGAGCGGAAGTCGTCCAGAGGCGGAAATGCTCGCGCAGCAAGATATTTTCCCGGCGGGTAATGATCTCCCGCAGATCGCGTACCCGAGATTGAGGCCCGATGATCGAGTCTTCCAAATCGAGCCGAAACTCCTGTTCCAAGGCATTGACCAATTCCAGCCGACCGATCGAGGTCAGGCCGAGATCCGCAACCATCAAAGCATCGTCGGTGATCCGCTCGGCCGGCATCCCGGTGATCTTACCGATCAGGAGGACGAGGCGATCGACAGCCCCCCCTGCGGAGGCATTGGCTCCTTCCTGAAGTCGCTGTTTGACTTGGAATTTCCTGATCTTCAGGGTGGTTGTCTTGGGAAATTCGGCTTCAGTCCAAACCGAACCGCCGGTAATCCGATGCAGGTCGTCAAGCTGCCGATTCACTTCGTCGATAATCTCGTCGAGGGGCCTGCCGCCTCCGTCAGGAACGATTACCGCATGGACCTCTTCGCCAGCCCCCCGGTCGAGCCCGACCACACACGACTCCCTGACCCCCGCCGTCCGATTCAGCAACGCCTCGATTTCGTCCGGGTAGACATTGATGCCGGCGCCAGTGACGATAAGTTCCTTGCACCGGCCCTTGATCCTCAGCCAGCCGCTGCCATCGAACTCGCCGAGGTCGCCGGTACGAAACCAGCCATTCTGGAGCACTTCATCGGTCGCCGCAGGGTTTTGAAAATAGCCGGCAAAGACATTTTCACCGCGGACAAGGATCTCTCCCCCGACAATCCTCACGGTCACACCGGGCAACGGTGTTCCCACCGAGCCGAGCTTTTGCCGATCCAGCGGATTGGCGGTCAGCACCGGCGAGCACTCAGTCAGACCGTACCCCTCAAGCAGCGTAAAACCGAGACGGTCCCAAAAAAGGAAAACCTCGGGGTCGAGCGCCGCCCCCCCGGAAACGAACAAGGTGAAATGACGGCCAAATTGGCGATGAATCGGCAAAAAGAGCTCTTTGCGCAATCCTTTCGGCACCTTGTCCATTCGTGTCAGAAACCGTGAAAAGGTCCTATCCAGCCCTTTTGCAGCCAACTTGCGCTCGATGGACCCCTTCAGGAGCAGGAGCAGACGCGGTACGGCGATAATCGCATAGATATCCTCTTCGCGCAGTGCTTCAAGTATCGCCGACGGCTTGAGCGTTCTTATGTAAACGATCGCGGCACCGTTGTAGAGAGGCGTCAGAAATCCCCCCATCTGCTCGAAGAGATGCGACAGCGGCAGGAGGGACAGAAAACGGAAGTCGGAACTGACAACCGGGATATGCTGATTGACCTGAAGGATATTGGCAACCAGGTTCCGGTGCGATAGAACAACCCCTTTGGGGTTACCGGTTGTTCCCGATGTATAGACGATTTCAACTGTTTCATCGGGGCTGGCATTAAAAACCGATGACTGAGGTTCGATCTTCTCCAGCAGAAATGCGAGTTCTTCCATCAACTGGGCGGGCAGACGATGCACCCGTTCCAGCTTATCATTACTTTGCAAAATCAGTTTTGCACGGGTTAGCTCCGCGATCATCGTGGCTCGCTCGGCATTGGACATGAAATCGACCGGCACGACGATGCCGCCCCGCGCCAAGACTCCCCAGAAAGCCACCATCCACCAAGGAGAGTTGGGCCCCCAGAGTACAACCCGATCGCCGGCGCCTATCCCTTGCGAACCCAGCCACGCAGCCATTCGCAACGACAGGTCGTGAATTTTCGCATAGGAAAACAACAACCGTCGGACGCCGGTGCGATGGATACATGCCGTGGCATCACCCCGTGCAGGAAAAGTCTGGAAGAGATCGGTAAGCGTTTTCATAATCGTCCCGGGAGGAGAATTTATGTACGAGACTACTACGGCGGCCCAGTCATCGGTCGACTACAGTATAAAGATATCCGAAACAGCCGCAACCGGATATCGTAAAGTCCAAGCCAATCAATCGAAAACAGGGTCCAGGGCAAAGCACCCACATTGCGGACACAAAAAAACCGACCAGTCGGTCGGTTCCCAGTCGCTCAGTCAATATGCGCTCAACCGTTACATTCGGCAATCTGCGACGCATTTTCAACCATCGATTTGATAAACGTACTGCGACGTGTCGGGCTGCTTCCCTGGAGAACCCGCATATAATCTTTTAGAGCGTGATCATGACGACACGCCGTTCGCACTATGCCGATTTCCGACTTAAGGAGATAAATGATCGGCGCCAACACGACAAACGCATAGACGGATTTGACAACTACCGCTAAACCGCCAATCAAAATAAGCAGCCCTAACCGGAGAAGAAAACGGGAAACGGCATTTTCAATCAGATCGGAACGATAATCCAGCAGTTCGGTGAGATTTTTTTTCTCGTAGTGGTCGAAAAACCGGCCCGCATTATAGATAATGGCCTGTTGTTCTCCACGTCGAACCTTTGTCAAAAGGAGGAAGTGAAGTTGGGAGAGGTTACTGTCGGCAGCAATGAATTTTCTGGAGGAGATACAGGTCATAGGTGCTCGACGCCTTTATCGATCACTACAATGTACCGGCGTATTCCAGTATGCGCTTATAGTGTATACACAACATACTCCTCAAGCAAGCAATAATTAACCATAAATTAACCACAGGGTGATTATCGGCCAACCTTTTCAACGTCATTAATAATGCCGGTGCTAATGCTTCTTCCACTCCGCCGACTGTCGACGGGAAAACACCTCATTTTCGAATGTAACTTCTTCCACAATGCGTTCCGCTTCACTGTTGGTCAAGCCAACGCTGGGCCGATTTCCCATCCAGTGGGTAAGATCATCCTTTAACGGATCAAGCGGCACCGGCAGAGGCGGCCCCGGAATATACCGGCCGTTGATGAACAACGCCGCTTCGTAATTCCCTTCTCGTTTGACAAGAAGGAACTCGGCGACTCCGCCGGTACTGAGCAGTTTCTTGAGGATAAGTCGTTTGATCAGCATACGCGGTTCCCTATAACCGAGACGTCAGAACCAATCAGCCGACAATTATCAGTAGTGCAGTTTAAACAGCCTATGATATTATCATATCAGCACCCGGACCTTTCTCAATGCAACAGCACGATCTGCGCGCCCCCTCATTGGAACAGCTTGAGGACAACACAGCTAAGGATGGATAATGGGCAGGTACGTTAAGGAAGAGCGGACTACCGGTGAAAAAATCAAGGACATCATTAACACTATCATTGCCTTAATTCTGATGATTATTGCTTCGGCGCTTGTCGTACTGTTGGTTTTTCTCTTTTACGAAAATTCAAAAGGGTAATATCAGCGACAACAACATCATAATCACAACGGTAAAGGGCCATCACCCCTACGGGTGATGGCCCTTTATTCATCGACAACTAACAGCCCGCAGACCGTTCAGGCCCTATTACTTATAACCATCCATCTCGTCGAATTGCAGATATTTGTAGATCTGCTCCCGCTTCGGCTCGATCTTCTCCTTGAACACGGCGAGGTACTCGTCTGGAGTCGGGATTTTACCGATGTTGCTGATCACCGCTCCCAGTTCGGCCGAGCCGAGGAATACCTGGGCGCCATCCCCCATCCGATCGTCGAAATTGCGGGTTGAGGTCGAGAAGACGTTCGATTTGTCGGGAACGCGGGCTTGGTTACCCATGCAGAGCGAACAGCCAGCAATCTCAATGCGAGCACCAACGGCACTGTACACCGAAAACAGCGCTTCGTCCTTGAGCTGGGCCTGATCCATCCGCGTCGGCGGGCAAATCCACGTCCGGACGGCAGGATTAAATTTCCGGCCACGCCAGATCTCGGCAGCGGCCCGGAAATGACCGATATTGGTCATGCAAGAACCGAGGAACACGTCCTGGATCGACGTTCCGGCTACGTCGGAAAGCAGCTTCACATCGTCAGGATCGTTGGGGCAGGCAAGAATCGGTTCGGTAATCTCGGCCAGATCGATCTCGATGACTGCAGCGTACTCGGCGTTCTTGTCAGCCTCAAGCAGTTGAGGATTCTTCAGCCACGCCTCGACATCAGCGATCCGCTGCCGCAGCGTGTCAGCATGCTGATATCCCTCGGCGATCATCTTCCGCATCAGGGCAACATTGGAGCGGAGGTAGGTGGCCACGCTCTCCTTCGAGAGCTGAATACAACCGGCCGCCGCACTCCGTTCGGCAGCGGCGTCGGTCAGTTCGAACGCCTGCTCAACCGACAGATCGGGAAGCCCTTCCATTTCCAGAATCCTGCCATTGAAGACGTTGACCTTGTTCTTCTTGGGCACCGTCAACAGCCCCTGTTTAATCGCCCAGAAAGGAATGGCATTGACAACATCGCGCAGGGTAATGCCGGGGTTCAGCTTCCCTTTGAAGCGAACAAGGACCGACTCCGGCATGTCAAGAGGCATAAAGCCGAGCGCCCCGGCAAACGCTACCAGACCCGAGCCGGCCGGGAACGAAATCCCGATCGGGAAGCGGGTATGGGAGTCACCGCCGGTGCCGACCGTGTCAGGGAGAAGCAGCCGATTCAACCAGGAATGGATAACGCCATCGCCGGGACGCAGGGCAACGCCGCCACGTTCGGCGATAAAGGCCGGAAGAGTCTTGTGCATTTTCACGTCAGCCGGCTTCGGATAAGCAGCAGTATGACAGAATGACTGCATGAACATCGGAGCCTGGAACTTAAGGCAGGCAAGTTCCTTCAGCTCGTCGGAAGTCATCGGACCAGTGGTATCCTGAGAACCGACAGTCGTCATCTTCGGCTCGCAAGCCGTACCGGGCAGAACACCTTCCACACCGCAGGCCTTACCGACCATCTTCTGGGCCAGCGAATAGCCCTGCCCCGCCTTCGACTGCGGATTGACCGGAAGAGTGAAGACGTCGGTGGGACCCATACCCAGCGCCTTGCGGGCCTTGTCGGTCAGCGAACGGCCGATAATCAGGGGAATACGGCCGCCAGCGCGATATTCGTCGGCCAGGGTGTTCGGAGAAATCTTGAAGGTCGAGATCACCTCGCCACCTTCGGTCTTGATCTCGCCTTTGACCGTATCTATAACGATCACGTCACCGGTTTTGATCTTGGTCACGTCGGCTTTCAGCGGCAGCGCGCCGGAGTCCTGAGCGGTATTGAAGAAGATCGGGGCGATGACGCCGCCGATAATCACGCCGCCGCGTTTTTTGTTCGGCACGGCGGGAATTTCGTCGCCAATATGCCAAAGGACACTGTTGCAGGCCGACTTGCGCGACGAACCGGTACCGACGACATCGCCGATAAAGGCGACCTGGTAACCGTCCTTACGGAACTGGGCAATGGTATCGAGACCGCCGGGAAAGCGGGTCTTACCCATTGCCAGGGCGTGCAGCGGGATGTCCGGCCGGCTCCAGGCATCGCCAGCGGGAGAGAAATCGTCGGTATTGATTTCACCATCAACCTTGAATGCTTTCACCTTGATCGTCTCGGGAACCCCCGGCCGCGAGGTGAACCATTCGGCCTGCGCCCACGAATCCATGACCTTCTTAGCAGCAGCATTCGTTTTCGACAGTTCGAGCACCTGGTCAAAAGCATCATAGACAAGAGTGATGCCGCTCAATGCCTTGGCAGCTTCATCGGCAAGCTCGCCATCTTTCAGAGCATCGACAAGCGGAGTCACATTGTAGCCACCCAGCATGGTGCCGAGAATCTGCACCGCTTGTTTACGATTGATCAGCGGCGAGGAAGCCTCACCATTAAGGATTTTGCCCAGAAAAGCGGCTTTAACTTCGGCAGCCGGATCAACGCCGGGAGAAACCCGATCTTTCAACAAACCGAGCAGGAATTCTTCCTTGCCGGCCGGCGGACTTTCCAGGAGCTTGCACAGTTCGGCAGTCTGCTCCGGATCAAGCGGTTTGGCGGGAATCCCCTGGGCCTTGCGTTCGGCTTCATGCATGAGATACGCTTCAATCATAATCATACCCTCCCGTTTATTTGCTCCTGATTTCGTAGTTATTACGAAGTGTTGACCTTAAGGGCTTATCATACTTAGTGGATACTGTATACAATTATTGTCCCGATTTGTCAATTCCTTAAGTGCGGATTAAAGTTCGAATAGAACGCAAACGACACGTCCCAAACGCATGGTCGGCAACAAAAAAGGCTGTCGACGAATCCGCTTCGCGCGACAGCCTTTCAAGACACTTTTAAAAAAGAATACGCTAACGGGCAACAATCAAAGCAATCGCGGCCGGTACGAGGTTTACCTCCTCCTGGTGCCCCGACTCCATCGCCTTCAGCATTGCACTTCGTTTGGCCAGTTCGTCGCCGCCGATGATCAAAGTAAAGCGAGCTTTCAATTTATCAGAACGACGCATCTGACTTTTGAGACTCTTCCCATCATAGTCCATTTCAACGGCCAATCCGAGACGCTGCAATGCACACATCAATCGAAAGGCTTCGCTTTGGGCCTCTTCGCCCATGGCGGCAATATAGATATCAGGGCTGACAACGAATTCCCGCTCCTTCAACAGCAATGCGACCCGTTCGACCCCCATGGCAAAGCCGATTCCCGGGATAGCCGGCCCCCCCAGGTCGGCAATGAGCCCATCATAACGGCCGCCGGCAGCAACGGCGCTCTGTGCACCAAGCAGCCCCGTAACGAGTTCGAACGTGGTGCGGGTATAATAATCAAGGCCTCGCACCATCCGGCTATTGATACTGTATTCGGTCCCCACCTGCTCCAGATAGCCGCGAGTGGCGGCAAAATGCTCAGCGCACCCGGCACACAGATAATCGATCATTGCCGGGGCATCGGCCGTAGCCTCCGCGCAATGGGCCGATTTGCAGTCGAGAGCCCGCAAGGGGTTGGTTTCATAACGTCGCTGGCAATCTTCGCACAACCGGTCGAGCCGCTCCTTGAGAAAAGCTTTCAGCGCCTCGCGATACCGCGGGCGGCATTCCGGACAGCCCAGCGAATTGATCTGCAGGCGTGGTTCCGTTAATCCGAGCTCCGCAAAGAAATGGCAGAGCATGGTGAGTACCTGCGCATCGATCTTTGGATCGTTTACCCCGGTGACTTCCGCACCGATCTGGTGGAATTGCCGATAACGCCCCTTCTGCGGACGTTCGTAGCGAAACATCGGCCCCATGTAATAGAGCTTAGCCATCGAATCAAGGGCATACAATTTGTGTTCGATGTATGCCCGCATGACGCTGGCCGTTCCTTCCGGGCGCATGGTGACCTGATTTTCGCCTTTATCGACAAAAGAATACATCTCCTTTTCGACGATATCGGTGGCGTCCCCGATCGACCGGGCAAAAAGTTCGGTCTTTTCAAGGATCGGAATCCGAATTTCCGAAAAACCATAGCGACTGAACACGCGCCGGGCGGTCGTCTCGATGTGTTGCCATACGCCGACTTCAACGGGGAGGATATCGTTAAACCCTTTAATACCGGTTATCATTCCTGCAGCCGCTCCTTACTTAGCTAAACAATTAGCTGAAGGCTACCGAATAGCGGTAGCCCGAAAAATACAGTTTTTCCCCTCTTCTTTTCCCCGATACATCGCCCGATCGGCCAGTTCGAGAAGCTCCATTTTCGACTGGGTGTCATCGGGATAGCAGGCATAGCCGAGGCTGGCGGTCAGCCGGATATCCAGACCATCGCCGGCAAGAAAGACATGGTTCTCGATCGAACGGCGAATTCTCTCCGCGACCGTTGCTGCCCCCCGCTCCCCCGTTTCCACGAGAATGATCGAAAATTCGTCACCGCCGTAGCGAATAACAATATCGACCTCGCGAACCGATTTCTTCAGCAGTTGCCCGGTTTCATGCAATACCCGGCTGCCGACCAGATGGCCGTGCGTATCGTTGACCTTCTTGAAAAAATCGATATCGATGAAGATCATCGAAACGGCGGAACCGAAACGATCCGCCCGTTTGGTTTCCCGGTCGAGAGAAACATCCAGATAACGGTAATTAAACAGACCGGTCAGCTCATCGACGTAGAGCATATCCTTGGCAATCGAATAACGGGCGGCATTCTCCAAAGCCAAGGTCGATTGTTCGAGAAGGAACTGGAGACTTCGCTGTTTGTAGGTCAGAAACGCCGCTGCCGCCGGATCTCCCAGCAACAGCACCGCACCGTAGAGAATGTTCTTCGACCAGAGAACCAGGAGCAATCCACCGCAGCCCCCCTGGTCTTCGAGCTCTGTGACCCCGGCAAGCTGGTCGGCGCCAAGGCGCCGAATGGTCGAGGCAACGTCCGGCGTCGCATCGCCGATGATTCCCAATACTACGGCAGCAAGCTGTTCAGCGGCCGCCGGCGCCACCCCGCGCCATTCGCACAAGCCGAACACTTCGTTCTTGTCCCGAAAAACGCCGATTGCCCTGGCAACGCCGACTTCGGCAGCCAGGGCATCGACAATAACGGCGGTGAGACGGTCAATTTCAATACAGTTGGCAATGTTCTGACCGATCTGAAACAGGTTGAGCAACTCCCGCAACTCGGAGTTTTCATTGATCAGCCGGCGCTGTTCGAAGCAGAGCGCCACCGTATGTTTGAATTCTTCGTGATTGAACGGTTTAAGGATATAATCGCGGGCGCCGTTCTTCAGGGCAAAGATCGCCGATTCGAGATTGGCATGGCCGGTAACGATGATCACGTCAACAGTGGGAAAGCGCTGTTTCACCCGGGACAGGACCTCGATGCCGCTCATGCCCGGCATCACCAGATCGGTAATCACCAGTTGGTAATCATTGTTTTCCAGAAGATCGAGGGCTTCGACGCCGGACGCGACGGTATCAACCTCATATCCTTCTTCCATCAGCAGATCGGCATACATCTGACGGAAAAAACGATCATCTTCAACGACGAGAATCCGTTCCATGGAATGAGGCTCCTGCCAGAAATCCGGCGTGAGGTTATGCAAAGTTGCCGAAGAATATCAGATAAATTTATGAATTTGTCAATGGAAATGCCCGTCAGCGAAGGATTTGACCACCTCGCGGCAGCCGTCACTCTCAATCCGGATCGTTTGATCCAGATCGGTGCGATATACTTCGATCCTTCGCTGCCATAACCGTGCAAGGGTTTCCCCCGCCGGTAAACCGAAGGAATTCCCCCTGCCGGCTGAAATCAACGCCACCTGTGGTGCTGCCGCCGCAAGAAATGCCGGCGACGTTGAATGACGGCTACCGTGATGCGCAACCTTGAGAACCGAGCAGCACAGCTTTTCAGGAACGGCCAACAACCGTTCCTCGGTGTCAGCCCCGATATCGCCGGTGAAGAGAGTTGCACTCTTGCCGTACGTCAGCCGGAACACCATTGATGAATTATTCTTATCCCGCTCCGCCCCTTCGTTGTCACCGGGCAACGGTGCGAGCGGCTCGATCAGACAGCCACCAATAGTCAGCGGCCGGCATTCCGAAGTAATACTCCGAACCGGTACCCGTTTCTGCCGCAGGATACCTTTCAGGGCTTGGTACTGTTCACTTTCTGACGGTGCACCGGTCTCCCAAAACTCGCCAACGGGAAAAACCGCGGCAACATACCCGAGACCACCAATATGGTCGGGATGGTCGTGGGTCGCCACAAGGTAGTCAAGCTTTGTCACTCCCATACGCCAGAGGGCGGGGGCGAGAAACCGCTTGCCGACATCATTTCCGTCGCCGCGCGGCGTCCCGCCGCCATCGATAAGCATATGTTTCCCGTCGGGAAACGTGACCAACGTCGCTTCGCCCTGACCGACACTAAGAAAGGTGATCCGCAATGCCCCAGCCGTTGCCGCGGGAAGCGGCCAATTCAGCAGCACCAGGCCGGCCGCCCCCAGAAGGCCCAAGACGACCCGGAACCTGCCGTTGACAAAGGTGATGGCAAATAAAAGTACCACGAACAATATCAGCGACTCTGGCGAAACGGTATGGAACGGCAGAACAGGGATGCGGGAAAGAGTGACAACTGCGTAATCGGCGGCTCTGACGGTCCAGGCCGCGCAAACCAGGAAAGGATATGCCATTACCGGCGCAAGGGGAATAAGAACGAGAGCGGCAAAGCCGGCAACCACCGCTCCGTATCCGAGCAGCGGAACAACGATGAAGTTGCTGATGATCCCCGCTAACGACGCACGGTGGAACAGATAAATCACCGGGAGGAGAGTAACTACGGTTGCTGCCAGGGAAGACATCAACACAGTCAAGCTTCCTTTTAGGAAGCGGTTGTCGATCCCGTGGAATGGTGTCAGCAATAGTGGCGTCAACACAAGAATTCCCCATAACGCAATGAATGAAAGTTGAAATGAGATATCGAAAAGCAGTTGCGGAGTCCAAATCAGGATAAAGAATGCGGCAATCACCAAGCTGTTGAGCGGATCGTTTTCCCGTTCGAGAAACAGTGCTACGGTGCAGACGACAATCATGATCACCGAGCGGACGGTTGCGGGAGCCGCCCCGGACACGAACAGATAGAAAACGACGGGCGGCAGGGTTGCCAGCAAGGCGACGCGCCGCAGGTTCAGGCGACAGGCGAGCCAACGGCATCGAACAAGCAGCCGAAAGAGAATCCCGTAGACAGTCAGGGCAATTACACCGACATGGAAGCCGGAGATGGAGAGAATATGGCTGACTCCCGCCAGCGAATAGGCCTCCTTGGTTTCTTCCGGGATGCCGCCACGATCGCCAACTAGCAGTGCCCGCAGTATTCTGCCTTCCTCGGGATAGCATTCGCCGATGTACTTACCGAGCCGCTGTGCCGTCCGATCGAAAAACCGCTGGACCGGGTACGCGACCGCCTGCCTGATCAGCACCACCTCCGCAGCACGAGGAAGAAAGGCTGTAGCGGAGATTCCGCGATAGGCAAGATAACGGGGATAATCAAATTCGCCCGGCAGGCCGTAGACTTCAGGAATCTTGAGTCGGGCGACGAATCTGACCCGGTCGCCGGTAAGAAAGCCCCCGCTTCCCTCTGCCACTTTTAACAGCACGTCCCCGCTGACCTTCCGGACCGAACCGGCACTGACAAGCCGTTCCACCTTCAGCTGCAGCGTTTCTCCCCGGCCGTCAAGCATCGGCCGGCGATCAATGAGCCCTTCCACCACGACAGGTTGAGTAGAGACAAAACGAAGAAGGTGATCAATTGGAATTGCAGGAGAGACTAATGGTCGGAGCGCGGCCAGACCCCAGACGAAAAAGAAGATCGCAACGGCAAGGAGAAATAAGGCCCGGCCGCGTTGGAACGCAGCAACCGTGGTAACGGCCAATGCGCACCAGACAAGGGCTGGCGGAGAAGTTACAGCAAACAGGTGGGCGAGAATGAGGCCGGCCACAAGCCCAGCCAAAGGGAGAAGAAAAGGTTTATCAGCCACCCGGCGGCACTCTACTTCTGGCCATGCATCAGGTCAATGGCCAGCTTAAGATACTTCACACACTCGGAACGGGGCACGGGCATCCCGGCAGCGTCCGGCAATCCCGTCAGTTTGAGATACTCGCTAGGCGATGCCTTATACCGGGTCAGTTCGACGACGTCGGCTCCTCCCATGGGCGGCAGTGCCAGAACGAGCAAATGTTTGCCTTGGGCAAAACGTTTCAGGCCAAGATCAAACCAGGAAAAATACGGCTTTCCCGGCCAGATGGCCTTGGTACTGTCGAGGGATACAGCCACCTGTTCCCCGAGTAACCGAATTCGAACACCGTAAACCCCAGCCGTTGGAATCTGAAGTGGGATTTCTAGGCGTGCCCCACCAACTCCAGCCCGAACCCAGTGGGCAGCAGTGTGGGCACCCAGATAGTCGATAGCGGTTGTCTCCACCGTTGCCGGCAATACCGCTGCATCCGCCACGCTAACGTTTTTTACCGCCCCGGGCCCGTCAACGGGAAGCTGAGAGTCGAGGCTTCGCATTGATGCCAGCACTTCCGCAAACCGGCCCCAAGTTAAGGTTGCGGCAAAATCCCATCCGCCAAGTGGTTCAAGGGGCGTGACGGCAGCTGCGCTCAAGGTAAAGGAATCCACTGCACCCTCTGGGGGAAGTATCAGGGTAATGGTCTGCTTGCCTGCCGGCAGGTCAACCTTACCAGCAACGGCTTCCCGAAGAGAACTGCCGGAATCGACCCGGAAAATCCGGTCGCCCGCCTGCCACTGCTGGCCGTCTCCCCGGGCAACCACATGCAGCGAATATTCACCGGCCCGCGGGAGGAAAATCGTAAAGCGGATCTTTGTCGAACCGGCAAGGCCGCTGAGCCAGCCGGAACCGGTAAAAGGGCCATACAAAGGATAGCTGCGGACAGAAGTATTGTCTCCCCGCGTATCGTAGACATCCTCGGCTTCAAAATGGTACGTCCTGTTTCCACTAAGTACGGTACGATAATCGGCAGGTTTCGGATCGGCAGGAAGTCCAGACTCCAGACCTAGCGTTCTGACCAGTAAAGCGGCCAACTCACCTTCGGTTACCGCAGTGTTCGCCGCCGCGTTTTCGGCCCCCCCACTTCTGGCAAAAACAGTCGTCCAAAGAAAAGCTATCAGTAGTGTCAGGAAAAATCTCCTGCGTAATGTTGACATTGCACTTTCCCCCAAAAAATCTCTTGGCTGTCGGCTCCTTATAACACACCCCCCATCTATTTGCCAATTGCCATTTCCAATGCTATAGTGACTGAAAATAGTACTCTATTGCAATCCTACTTGGCATCCAACCCAGCGCAATCGATCCACTACCCTATGGAGCCCAATTTGAATCCGCCACTGCGTGTGCTTGTCATCGAAGATTCGGAGGATGACTGCTTCCTCCTCGTCCGAGCACTGAAACGTGATTACGAGATTACCCATGAGCGGGTCGACACCGCTGACTCCATGCGGCATGCCTTACTGGAGAAAACATGGGACATCGTTCTGTCCGACTATTTCATGCCGCAGTTCGATGCCGTAAGGGCACTGGCAATCCTCCAGGAAATGGGACTCGATCTCCCGTTCATAATCGTTTCAGGTAAAATTGGCGAACTTGAGGCAGTTAAAGTCATGAAGGCAGGTGCTCATGACTATATCATGAAGAGCGATCTTGCCCGACTGATCCCCGCGATCCGCCGTGAGTTGCGTGAAGCATCCGTGCGTGAGCAGCGCAGAACTGCCGAACGAGAGTTGCGAGAACAGCTCCACTTTCGTCAGGCTCTCATCGATGCCATTCCGGCGCCGATCTTTTTCAAGAATGTTGAAGGGATATTTCTCGGCTGCAACAAAGCCTTCGAAACGTTTTCAGGCCTTTCCCAGGAAGAAGTTGTCGGCAAATCGGTACGCAACTTCGTCCCCTCCCTTCTTGCCGAACGTCTGACAGCTGCCGATGATGAATTGTTCAGTTGCGGGGGGACGAAAATTTACGAAAGCTCCATCGCCTTTTCGGATGGTATCGTCCACGACGTCATCCTTTACATGGCAACCTTCAACGATATGGACGAAAAGCTCGCCGGCCTGATCGGCACCATTGTCGATATCACTGAGCGGAAGCAGGCGGAGGAGAAGCTGCGTTACATGAGCACCCATGATCCGCTCACCGGCCTTTACAATAGGGCCTATTTCCAGGAGGAATTGGAAAGGCTGGAACAAGGTAGGCAGTTTCCCGTCAGCATTGTCGTGGCGGATATCGACCGATTGAAATATGTGAACGACAACCTCGGCCATGCAGCTGGCGACGAATTGATCATCAAGGCTGCCCTCACCCTTAGAGGGGCTTTCCGCGCTGAAGACGTCGTTGCCAGAATCGGCGGCGACGAATTTGCCGTCCTCCTTCCTTCGGCCGGCGCCGAAGTCGTAGAAGAGGCGCTCAGAAGGGTTGCCAACAAGATCGCTTCTCAGACTGCCGACGATCACCGCCCTGTCCTGAAAATGTCCTTTGGCGCAGCAACCGCCGCCAAGGGTGACCGTCTTGAGGAAACGCTCAAGCTTTCCGACAAGAGAATGTACCAAAACAAGTTCATGAAAACCCACCCCTTGGCCAAGGATTAACATCTGCCCTGCCGACATGATCTCTACCCATGGCGTCCCCCAAAGCGATTTTCCTTCGCAAATACAGAGATTCAGCTCAATTATCTCCTGTTTCTGCCGATGATGATAACAATAAGTTCTGGCCTAATTCGTCTTCCGGAAGTCATATGAATAACGAGCACCACACGACACCCGCTGGAATTGCTCCGGCAACACCCACCGATCTCTTTCCGCTCCGCGTGCTGATCATCGACGACTCACCAGCGGACGCTGAACTCATCGTCCGGGAACTCAAAAGCTCATTCCTGCCAACCTTCAGGCGAGTGGATACACCTGAAGCACTACATGAGGCTTTAGCCATAAGCAATTGGGATATAATCATTTCAGATTACGTCATGCCACGTTTTTCCGGCCTCGCGGCCCTCGACCTGCTCAAGAGTCTGCAGCTGGATATTCCGGTTGTCGTTGTATCCGGGAAAATGGGCGAAGAGGTTGCGGTGGAAACCATGCGAGCCGGGGCCAGCGATTACGTGGTCAAAGATCATCTAAGCCGCCTCGTTCCGATCATCCGGCGGGAACTGAAAGAAGCGTCTGCCCGACGCGAACAACAATCCATCGAAAATGCACTGTTACTTGCCGAAACCAAATTCCGTAGTCTGGTCGAACAGTCCCTCTCGGGAATCTTCATCATCCAAGAGAATCATTTTTCCTACATCAACCCCCGCTTTGCGCAAATTTTCGGTTACACCCAGGACGAGATTCTGTCTCTCGATTCAATCCTTGACATCGTAGCGCCGGAAAGCCGACCATTCATCGCCGCAAACCTCGAAAAGCGGCTCCACGGGGAACCTCCGCAGGAACCGTACACCATTGAAGGAATCCGCAAGGACAACAGCACAATCTTTATCGAAGTCCAGGGGACAAAAGCGGAATTCACCGGTAGGCCCGCCATTATCGGCACATTGCTCGACGTGACGTTGCGAAAGCAAACCGAAGAAGATTTGCGCAAACTGTCCCACGCCGTAGAGCAGAGCCCAGTTTCGATCGTGATTACCAAGCAGGATGGTCTGATCGAGTATGTGAATCCCAAATTTTGTCAACTAACCGGCTACACTGCCGCCGAAGCAACCGAATTAAATCTGCACAATCTCAAGTCACAACTGATGCCCGAAGAAGAATATCGGCAGATGTGGGAGACCATCACCGCCGGCAAAGAGTGGCACGGAGAGATACGCAACCGGAAAAAGGATGGCGAGCTGTTCTGGGAACGAGTTTCGATTTCGGCAATCAAAAACGAACATGGGGCCATTACGAACTTCGTTGAAGTAAAGGAAGACATTACCGAGCAACGACGGAGCAAGGAATCCGAGCGCCGCAACTGGAAACTCTCGGAAACGATGGCAACCGCCAGTCTTCGTTTTCTCGAAACCGGCAACATTAACGATATGGCCCAAGTATTGGTTGAACAGTGCGTCTCTCTGACCAATTCGGCACTCGGTTTTCTGTATGACCTGCTGCCATCGGGGGATGCACGGGTCTTGGCCGTTTCGGCCTCATTGCCACATGGTCGAGAAGGATGTAACGTCTACCGGACGATGATTGGCCATTTGGCCAGAGATGGTTTCTATTTGGCTAAACGGGGGGAATGTCCCCTTTTCCGGCGAGCCCTGACCGGTGACACACTGCTGGTAAATAGCAGCGAAGAGTTTGCCTTGTTATTTAACCAAGAAGAGTTCAGTTGCACGCAGGTCTCCTCATTCCTCGGCACCCCGTTGAGGGTCGGAACCAGCATAGTCGGGATGATCGGTCTCGCCAACAAACCGGACGGATTTACTGAACAGGAACGTCGCGAGATCGAAGCCTTTGCCCAAACGGCCGCGCTGGCCCTGTACAGCGCCCGGGCCGAACTTGAGCATAAACAGGCAATGGACCAGCTTCGTCAGGCACAGAAGATGGAAGCAATCGGACAGTTGGCCGGAGGTATCGCTCACGATTTCAACAATCTTCTCACGGTGATTAACGGTTACAGTTCGCTGCTGCTGCACGAGATCCCTCGCGACAGCCAATTCCGGAACGAAATCGAATTCATCCTTCACGCCGGTGAACGGGCAGCCGATCTGACCCAACAGCTCTTGGCTTTCAGCCGCCGGCAGATTCTCGAACCTAAAGTTATTAATATCAATCACCTGGTGCGCAACGTCGAAAAGATGTTAAAGAGACTCATCAGGGAAAACATCGTCCTGCAGACCTGCCTCGCTGAAAAAATCGGGGCGGTCAAGGCCGACCCGACCCAGGTGGAACAGATTATCATCAACCTGCTGGTCAATGCCCGTGATGCCGTGGGAGACGGCGGGATCATCACCATTGAGACCGGTGACGTTTACCTCGATGAGAGCTTTATCCTGGAAAACCGGGGAGCAATTGCCGGACATTACGTGATGCTGGCTGTCCACGACAATGGGGTCGGCATGTCACAGGAAACCAAGCAGAAAATTTTTGAACCATTTTTCACGACGAAAAGCAAAGGGAGCGGCACAGGACTGGGACTTTCGACTGTTTATGGCATAGTTAAACAGAGTAATGGTTATATCCAAGTCACCAGCTCAATCAATGCCGGCTCGTCATTTCGGGTGTTCCTCCCCTGTATTGACGAAGAAAATAGTGACGACGGCGAGCAGAGCACAACGCTACCAAAGGAGGGGTCCGGAACAATCCTGATTGTCGAAGACGAAGAAGGGGTCCTGCTCCTGGCGCTCCATACACTTCGCCGCCAAGGTTACAACGTTCTCCATACCAGCGATCCGATCATTGCAGAGCAACTGTTCGCGCAGCATCACGAGCAGATCGACCTGCTGCTTTCCGACGTCGTCATGCCGGGAAAAAGTGGTCTGCAACTTGGCAAAAATTTCCGGGAAATTCGCCCGGACTTAAAAATACTGTTTATGTCAGGGTATACGGATGATACGATTATGCCGCACAGAGTTGCCGGTGAACCGACAGCCTTTATTTTGAAGCCGTTTACACCTGATTCTCTGGCCGACAAGGTTCGGGAAGTCCTCGAAATGCCCTCATTTCACCAGCCCTGGGAGGAATAACGTGCAAGCGACAATTCTCACCGTAGATGACGAGGAAATGATCAGGGAACTTCTTGTCTCGGCTCTGAGCAGAGAAGGCTTCACCTGTTTCCAGGCAGGCAGTGCCCACGAAGCACGGTCCATTCTTCTCAACAATAAAATTGACCTGGCGTTGCTGGACATTATGATGCCGGGGATTTCCGGTGTTGAGGTTCTAAAGGATATCAAAGGGCTCAGCAGCGATACCGTGGTGCTGATGGTCACGGCAATCAGCGACATGGAAACAGCCATGAAATGCATCCACTTGGGGGCCGATGACTATATCCTCAAACCGTTCGATATTGAACGGGTGTTATTGACGATCCGCAACTCTCTAGAAAAGCAGCATCTTTTGATTGAAAATCGGGAATACCATCTCAATCTGGAGAAAAAGGTCGAAGAACAGACCGGACAAATCCGGGCTGCCATGGAAGATATCAACCTTGCCTATAACCACACCCTTACCGCCCTCGTGAAGGCACTCGACGCGCGGGAGAAGGAGACGGGCTCCCACTCGGAACGGGTAATGAACTATACGACGCTGCTCGCTTCGACCATGGGGATTCACGAATCAGAAGTGGGAATCATGGCACGGGGTGCCCTACTCCACGATATCGGTAAAATCGGCATTTCTGACAATATTCTGCTGAAACCGGCCAAACTGGACGAAGCCGAGTGGGCGGAAATGAAAAAACATCCACAACTTGGTTATGATATTTTATCAGGCATCAAGTTCCTGAAAGGGCCGGCCGAGGTCGTCTATGCCCACCATGAACGGTTCGACGGCCATGGTTACCCAAAGGGGCTGCGAGGCGGCGAAATACCTCTTGGCGCCAGGATTTTTTCCCTTGTCGACACCCTTGATGCCATGACTTCCGATCGTCCTTATCGCAAGGCCTTGCCTTTTACGGCAGTAATTGAAGAAGTGACCCGTTGCCGGGGAAGTCAGTTTGACCCTGAAATCGTCGACGTTTTCCTGACCATTCCCCGAAATCGATGGGAAGAAGCTGGCCGGCGTCTCTTCTCCCGCTGACCGCCACGGCACGCCACGGTTTTACGCCATCTCGCGAGCAAGCCGACTGCGGAGGGTATTTCGGCTGATTCCAAGTAGTTTGGCGGCGTGGACCTGGTTGTTGCCGCTCCGTTCGAGAGCCATACTGATCACCACCCGTTCGAGTTCCCCCTGAAGCGCATCATAGACCTTTCCCGCCATTTTCCGGCAGATGACATCAAAGTCAGGTTCCAAAATTTGCCGGAAATATGCCGCAAGATCCCCCGTAGCGCCACTGTGCTCCACATGCCGGCAGCCATCCCGTTCCGGCATTAACTTGGCGAAGTCTTCAGGGAGCAGTATATCCCCTTGGCAGAGGACTACAGCCGAATTGATGATATTTTTCAACTCGCGGATATTCCCCTCCCAGGGAAGGTCAATCAACTGTTCAAGGGCCTTTGGGGCAATGCCGCGAATCGACTTGCCGTGCAAATGGGAGAACTTGCCGATGAAGAGCTCGACAAGCAGGGGAATATCTTCGATTCGCTCGCGCAGAGGCGGAAGAAAGAATGAAATAACTCGCAAGCGGTAGAAGAGATCAAGACGGAACGACTTGTCTTTGACCGCCTGGACAAGACTCTTGTTCGTAGCGGCAATAACCCGGACATCAACCCTGATGGTTTCATTGCCGCCCACTCGCTCGAATTCCTGATTTTCAAGAACTCGTAACAGCTTACCCTGGTTGGCCAAACTCATTTCCGCAATTTCATCAAGGAAAATCGTCCCCCCGTTACATTGTTCGAACTTGCCGATCCGCCGGGTATGGGCATCGGTAAAGGCGCCTTTTTCATGGCCAAACAACTCACTTTCCAACAGATTTTCCGGGAGTGCCGCGCAATTTACCGCTAGAAATGGTTTGTGATGACGCTCGGAATAGTTGTAAATTGCCCTGGCAAGCAGCTCCTTACCCGTGCCGCTCTCCCCTTGAATCAAAACCGCCGCACTGGAGCCGGCCACCCGCCCAACCATTTTCCAAACTTCAAGCATTTCCGGGGACGCACCGATCATAACGTCGCCTTGGCCGTCTCCAGCCCCGAATGATTCTCTCCCCCCGGCAAAGCGGACCGTTTTCCGGGTCAACAGATTGCATTCGGCGGCTTTGAGCACGACACTTCGAATTTTATGGATATTAAGGGGCCTCGTCTGATAGTCGTACGCCCCCATTTTCATTGCCTCGATGACCTGACGGGTATCCTTGGAACCGGTCACGATAATCACGGACAGCGAGGGATCAACCTCCTTTGCAAGCCTTAAGGCCTCCAGCCCCGTTCCCTCCTGGACATCTAGGTCGATCACCGCCACATTTGGACGATGCTGGGCAATAAACTTCATTGCCTCGGCAATATCGCCAGTCAGACCGAGGTCCGTTTCTTCGGCAGAGAATTCTTTCCGGAACAGTGCAAACAGGTCGGCATCGTTGCCGATAATGAGAAGTTTCATATCCATGACAACTCCGATAGCAATAATTAATAATTTTATCGGTAGATCAGGTGGTTATCTTTAATTATTTCCAGTATAAAATAAAAAGGCCGCCCATAACGGACGGCCTGTACAACAAAATTTCGGGGAAAACTATTCTTCGTCACCATCCTCGTATTCATCGACGCCAAAAGCATCATCATAGCCGAAATCATCAGCCCCTTCGGTGTCATCAAGTTCCTCGGCCAGATACTGTTCGGGAGAACGGTCATCGTCGGCAATCGCCTCGAATTTCGCTAACAGATCTCCCTTTGTACAATATCGGCCATCGCGATGACCGCAGGTATCCTTTGCCCCCTTATCGCAAAGATCGAACAGCTGAATTTCCGAACAGAGTCTTGACTGTTTGATGTTCTCTTCCATGAAAACCTCACTCAATTCCCGTTGGGGATGGTGCTACGCTTCGGCCAGGAACTCCATCGCCTTCTTGACGTCGTTCTTGCAGCCGATATAAACCGGCGCTCGCTGGTCCAGCGAAACCGGTTCGATATCGAGGAGCGGTTGTCGGCCATTGGTGGCTGCACCGCCCGCATGTTCAACCAGGTAAGCCATCGCATTCAGTTCGAAAAGAATGCGCAATTTGCCATTAGGCGAACCATTCAGGGCGGGGTACATGAATATCCCCTTCCCTTTCATCAGCACCTGATTGATATCAGGGACAAACCCGCCGGAATAGCGCAATTTGGCGCCCCGGTCTTCCAAATAGCGAACGAACTTCTCGTCTCCCGCATTATATTTGTTACGCAGACCGCCAGGCGAATAGATGTTACCTTCGGAATTCATGGTGATGTTTTCCCGGGTTAACGTGTACTCCATCAAGTGGTTCATGGTAAATTCATGAACCCCTTTGCCAACCGAGTAAACCAGCGAAACTCTCGGACCGTAGAGAATGTACATGGCGGCAACCTGGTTCCGCCCTTTCTGCAACAGATTGCAGCCTTCGTAGATAGACACGATGGTCCCCACGGCCAGGTTCACGTCGACCAGCGAAGAGCCGTCGAGGGGATCATAGGCAACGGAATAGAGCCCGGCAGCATCGGCTTGGGCCTGGAAAATCTCATCCATCTCCTCGGAGGCGATGTTACAGACGACCCCCGAATGGATCAGGCGTTTTCTCATGATCCGGTCGGAAAGCACATCCAGGGCAAGCTGTTCCTCGCCGTAGAGATTAGATGTACCAGCGACCCCGAGGTCGCCGGTTCGGACGGCATTGATCACATACTTGCTTGCTTCGGCAATCTCACAAATCAAATGGACAAGGTTATCGCCAATCTGCTGTTCGCGCAGATGTCGGCGTAAATCAACCTGGAATTTCGTTTTGCCCGGCTCACTAAAAGGCATCATTTCCTCCTTTGCCAATAAAATACAAAATTTTAACAAGACTAATTGAATCATCATGCCAAATCAAGGGAAAACTCCGGCAAATGCATGGATGAGAGCCGGTCAGCCCTTCACTGTTGCAAAGTTCCCACAAGGCTTTATACTAGAGCGCGAACGCCTATTGGTGGAGGTTACATGCAGACTAACAGCAGACGCACCTTTCTTGGACTCTGCCTGGGGGGGTTGGCGGCAGCAGCAACCGCCCTGACCGCCTATCCGATATTCAACTACCTGGCGCCCCGCAAGCAGACTTCTGGCGAAGGAACCGTCTCCTTCCCGGAATCGGACATCCCTCCCGGCGGCGCAAAATTTTTTGACTTCCGGGGGTCTACCGGCGTCGTGATTAAAAAAACGAATGGGGAACTGGTTGCACTCTCAGCGGTCTGTACCCACCTGGGATGCATCGTCCAATGGGAAAACGTCAAGCAGGACTTTCTCTGCCCGTGCCACGGCGGCCGATATACCCCCGAAGGTATCGTCATTTCCGGACCGCCGCCCCGCCCGTTGCCGAAACTCCCTTTCCACGTCGCTAATGGCACCATCACCGTTGGCTAGGAGATAGCATGGCCATTTTCAAGAAAATCCACACGTGGTTGGAAGTCAGACTCGGTATTGACGACATTGTCGACAAGCGGCTCACCGGCTATCTGTTGCCCCGCAATATCAACGCCTGGTATTCGCTCGGCAGTGTGTTGCTGGTTATTTTCATACTCCAGATGGTTACCGGCGTACTCCTTCTCGTCTATTACGTTCCCGACGCAGACAAGGCATTCAAAAGCGTTTCAATAATCATGAACGAGGTGCCGTTCGGGTGGCTGATCCGGATGTGCCATGCCGTGGGTTCGAACATGATGGTAGCAGTCCTCCTCCTGCATATGCTGTCAACATTGTTTATGGGAAGTTACAAGAGCCCGCGGGAACTCAACTGGCTGACCGGCTTCATTCTCTTCAATCTGGTTCTGGCGACCTCCCTCACCGGGTACCTGCTGCCATGGAGTCAGCTTTCCTTCTGGGCAACCACCGTTGCCTCAAATAGCGCCGGAGCCATTCCCGTCATCGGCCCCTATCTGGTTGAATTTCTGCGCGGAGGCAAACTGGTCGGCCCACCTACTCTGGGACGATTCTTTGCCGTCCACGTCACCTTGCTGCCACTGATCATCGCCTCGTTCGTCGGTCTTCACCTTTTTCTCCTTGAGCGGATTGGCGTTTCCTCCCCCCCCTTTGGCCAACAGGAGACGAAAAGCACCTGGACCGGCGATCGTTTCCGTTATGACCGGCATTCCAACGGCATCCCCTTCTTTCCCAATTATCTTCTCCAAGATGGAACAAGCATCTTGATTTATCTGGCGATCTTTTCGGCGATCGTTTTTATAGACCCCTACCTGTTTTTCCCGACAACGGCCTTCATTCCCGCCGATCCGTACAAGACCCCGGCCCATATCAAACCCGAATGGTATTTCCTGGCTAACTACCAGACATTGAAGGTGTTTCCCAGCGAGGTCATCGGACTGTTGGTCCAAGGAGTGGCAATGACCTTTCTGGCGCTGCTACCGTTCATAGACCGGGGCAAAGAACGCCACCCCCTCAAGAGGCCCGTATTCATGGGCTGTTTTGTTGGTGGGATTCTCCTCTACTTTGCAATGATGATCTGGGGACACTTCTCATGAGAACACCACTGCCGACATCGATTTCTCAGCTGTTCGTCCTCTGTTTCGCACTGCTGGCACTCTCCCTTGCCATCCCCTGTGCTGCCCGTGGGGAAACAGTCTGTCTGCAGTGCCACGGAGCACAGACCGGTAGAGGGGGCATTCCGGTAAAACAATGGCGAAACAGCATCCACGATGAAAACGGCATTTCCTGTAACGACTGTCACGGAGGAGATCCTACCGATGCTGTCAATGCCATGAGCCCCGCCCGGGGATTCCTCGGTGCGCCAAAAGAGACGGCTATTCCTGCCTTCTGCGGCCGCTGCCATATTGGCATCATGAAGGATTATCTCCAAAGTGCCCATGGGAAAGCACTCGGCAAAGGAGGGCCAACCTGCGTTACCTGCCATCACGCCCACGATATCCATAAAGTGACCCTCGACCTGATCAATCAGACAAACTGCAGTCGATGCCACACCTATGAGCGGGCCGCGATCATCAAAAACGCCATGCAGCAGACCGAAGCGAATATCTCTGCCATTGGCAGCACAATCCAAAACCTCAAGGAGCAAGGAGTCGACACCGACCGTTACGAAAAAGGACTGTTTGCCCTGCGAAACAGCTACCACGCGTTATTCCATGAAGTTAACACCGCCAAGGTTCAAGGCGAATCCGGGCGGATCAATCAGGAGCTGGCGAAGATTTCCGGTCAACTGACCCAGATTGACAACGAACATCGCCAACGGCGGATAATTGGCGGCCTTGTTGCCGGGCTTTTTCTTATCGGTGCCCTCTTCGTCCATCTGCTCAAAAAAACCTACGATCAATAAGGAACGAATCTCTCCGTACTGACGAACATATTTGCCTGCAACACGGGAAAGCCCGCCAATGCAGGCCCGACGTTATTATTAGCTTACGTTAATACTTTTTTCTTTACTGATTTCTGTTTTTTGTGTATACATAGAAGCGCTGGTACTTGAAGAAAGGAACGGAGGTGAATTTCACGAGTAAGTGTTGAAGGATATCTCAACTCATTCGTGAGGGATACTTGCGTTGCCCTTACCTCTGAGCATTCCCGCAAAGGAGGGAGAAATGGTAGTACTTGTACGATGTGCGGACGACACGATTACCGTAGCGCTTGAATCAAGCCTGAATCAACTGATTAAAGATGGAGTGGTCAAATCTTTCCTAAGTTCCGGGGAATGGATCGACACCGTTAACCGACAACCGGAATGGAAAAAGCGCTCGGCTTTCCTGCCCGAACCTCGCATTACCGCATTTGTTTCCTGTTTTTAGTCTTTGCATTTCCAACGCTCATTTACATAGCTGATCCAGCAAGGAATAATTTGCCGGCGCTCAATGCAGCAAGGGCGACCACTGTGGGTCGCCCTTTGATTTTTCTGCATGGTCGGTCGGAGCGGCGCGATGCACCGTAGAGCATTTGCCGCTTCCGGCTAGCTCCTGGTCAACTGGCGGTACCTGATCCGGTGCGGCATCTCCGCGGCGGCACCGAGACGCTTTTTCCGATCTTCCTCATACTCGGAATAATTGCCGTCAAACCAGACAACCTGACTATCCCCTTCGAATGCCAAAATATGGGTGGCGATCCGGTCGAGGAACCAGCGGTCGTGGCTGATTACCACGGCACACCCGGCAAAGTTCTCCAGTGCCTCTTCCAGGGCGCGCATCGTGTTGACATCGAGATCGTTGGTCGGTTCGTCCAGGAGGATAACGTTCGCCCCTTCCTTAAGCATTTTGGCCAGATGGACCCGGTTGCGCTCACCACCGGAAAGCATGCCGACTTTTTTCTGCTGGTCGGCCCCGGAAAAATTGAAGCGGGCGACATAGGCACGGGAATTTACCGTTACTTTGCCGAGCATGATTGAATCCTGTCCGCCGGAAATCTCTTCCCAAAGGGTCTTGTCGGCACCCAGGGCGTCGCGGCTCTGGTCGACGTAGGCAAGCTTGACGGTCTCGCCAACCCGGAAGGTCCCTTTGTCAGGCTGTTCTTGGCCGGTGATCAACCGAAACAGGGTGGTTTTACCGGCGCCGTTGGGACCGATAATCCCGACGATGCCACCCGCCGGCAATTTAAAATTCATCCCATCGAACAGCAGCCGTTCGCCATACCCCTTCGCCACACCATCAGCCTCAATAACGATATCGCCGAGCCGCGGCCCGGGCGGGATATAAATTTCCAGATCTTTGGCCCGGCGCTCACTTGCCTCACCGAGAAGCTGTTCATAGGAGGCAATACGTGCCTTGCTCTTGGCGTGTCGCCCCTTTGGTGACATGCGAATCCACTCCAGCTCGCGCTCCAGGGTCTTTTGCCGTTCGCTTTCGCTCTTTTCCTCACGGACCAGGCGATTCTGCTTCTGTTCGAGCCACGAAGAGTAGTTCCCTTTCCAGGGAATACCTTCGCCCCGGTCAAGTTCGAGAATCCACCCGGCAACATTGTCAAGGAAGTAGCGGTCGTGGGTCACGGCAATTACCGTCCCCGGGTAGTTCTGCAGATGGTGCTCCAACCAGGCGATCGTCTCGGCGTCGAGATGGTTGGTCGGTTCGTCCAGCAACAGGATATCGGGTTTCCTGAGCAACAGCCGGCAGAGTGCGACCCGCCGCCGTTCCCCACCGGAAAGAACGTTGACCGGCGTATCGCCTTCGGGACAACGCAACGCGTCCATCGCCATCTCAAGCCGGGAGTCCAGGTCCCAGGCATCGAGATGGTCAAGCTTCTCCTGTACCGCCCCCTGCCGCTCGATCAGTTTGTTCATTTCGTCATCGGACATCGGCTCGGCAAAGCGGGCGTTGATCTCGTTGAATTCGTTGAGCAGGTCGACAGTCTCCTGCACCCCCTCCTCGACGACTTGGCGGACGGTCTTCTGATCATCGAGCAGCGGTTCCTGTTCGAGATAACCAACCGTGTAGCCGGGAGAAAGGACCGCCTGGCCGTTGAACTCCTTGTCGACGCCAGCCATGATCCGCAACAGGGAACTCTTCCCGGAACCGTTCAGGCCGAGCACGCCGATTTTGGCGCCATAAAAATACGATAGCGAAATATCCTTGATGACCGGCTTCTTGTCGTAATACTTACTGACCTTCATCATGGTATAAATGATTTTGTTTCCTTCGTTGCTCATACTCCTCCCCATCTCTTTATCATGATAAGTAGCGTTCTTTTTTAACCTTTTCCCAAAGAGCCTGTCAACAGGACAAAATGCCGGCGAGAGCCCCGCGTCTCAGAAAAAACGACAACGGCCGGACAGGTCACCCCGCCGGCCGCATTCCCTTGCCGTTTCCCCGATCGCACCGTTAGGGGGCTGCTTGGCCATCGCCACACGAGCCACTGACATCCAGCTGTCGCCCTCTTACCCGGTTGCGCCCTTCCCCTTTTGCTTGGTACAGGCAGTGATCCGCCTGGGCCAGCAGGAATTCGGCAACTTCAAGATCTTCCTGTTGATCCGGCGGGGTGAAGCTGGCAACGCCGAAGCTGGCGGTAACTTTCAATTCTTCGCCGCGAACGGTAGTGACCAGAGCGGCGATCTGCTGCCGCAAGCGCTCGGCGGCAACCAGGGCACCGCTCAGATCGGTTTCCGGCAGGACGATGACAAATTCTTCGCCGCCATACCGCGCCTGCCAGTCGATATTTTCCCGGATGCAGCCGCCAATGCAGGCAGCACAGGCGCGGAGCACCATATCGCCGGCATGATGGCCATAGGTGTCATTGACCAGCTTGAAATGATCGATATCCATCAGGATGACCGAGATTCGGTGCTCATAGCGGAATGCCCGCTTGACCTCCTGGGGAAAGCGGTCGTCGAGGTAGCGGCGATTGTAGACGCCGGTCAGCGGATCACGCATCGACAGTCGCTTGATCTCTTCGAGGCTCCCCTTCAGATTCGCCTCCAGTTCCAGAATCCGGCGCGCGGTTTTCAGACGAACCGTCAGTTCGGCCGATTCCACCGGCTTGATCAGATACTCGTCGGCGCCGGCGGCAAGGCCGGCGATGATACTTTCCTTCGAGTCCTGGGCCGTCAGCAGGATGATGTAGGTGTAATGGTCGCGCGGCAACGCGCGAATCTCCCGGCACAGCTGCAAGCCGTCCATCTCCGGCATCACCAGATCGGTAACGACGATCGGGTAATGGCCGCCGGAGAAAGACTCCAGCGCTTGCCGGCCATTCTCCGTGGCCACCACGTCATAACCGATCTCCCGCAGATTGCCTTCCAGTACTTTACGCAGGAAGCCGCTGTCTTCGGCAATCAGGATTGGATAGGGAAAGGTATCGGAACGGTCGTTGTCGGTCGTCATGGGTCGCACTCGCTGATCGTTCGGTCGTCGGGCCGCAGAGGCCACCTAGAGCCGGAAGTCATTCCGTTATATCAGCCGGACAGAGGGTCAGACAAGAAATAACTCCATAAATTCGTCGACCGCCATCGTCTCATACCGCTCCTGGTCGTCGACAATCTCCTTAATCAGGCGGCAGCGATTTGCCGGCAGATGAGCGGCGAGATTGTCGGCAAATTTCCGGTGCAGTAGCGGCAACCCTTCGGTACGGCGGCAACGATGGCCGATCGGATAGGCAACCTCGACCTTCTCGCTGCAGGTACCGTCGGTAAAGGAGACCTGCAGTGCATTGGCAATCGAACGCTTTTCCGGATCGAGATAATCGCGACTGAACTGTTCGTCCTCGACGACGCGCATCTTCTCCCGCAGCCGATCGATCCGCGGATCGGCTGCTGCATCGTCTTGGTAATGATCGGCGGTCAGGGTACCGAAGATCAGGGCAATTGCCACCATATACTGCAGACAGTGGTCGCGATCGGCCGGATTGTAAAGCGGCCCTGTTTTACTGATGATCCTGATTGCCGATTCCTGGGTGGTAATGACGATTTCGGCAATCTCGTCAAGCCGGGATGCTACCTGACCATGCAGGCGCAAGGCGCATTCGACGGCGGTCTGAGCATGGAATTCGGCCGGAAAGGAAATCTTGAACAGGACATTCTCCATGACGTAGGAATCGTACGGCCGCTGGAAACGAAACCGTTCGCCGCCGAAGGTTACGTCGTACAGTCCCCACTGTTTTGCCGAGAGGGCGCTCGGATATCCCTGCTCACCGGCCATGGTCAGCATTGCCAACCTGACCGCGCGACTGGAGGCATCGCCGGCAGCCCACGACTTGCGAGCGCCGGTGTTGGGGGCATGCCGATAGGTCCGGAGACTCTGGCCATCCACCCATACCTGGGAAATAACGGCCATCACTTCGTCTTTACCGCCACCGAGCAGTCTGGTAACGACAGCAGCCGTGGCCAGCTTGACCAGCGCCACATGATCGAGCCCCACGCGGTTGAAAGAGTTTTCCAGCGCCATCCCCCCCTGGATTTCGTGGGCCTTGATCATCGCCGCCAGGAGTTCACGGATCGCCAGGGGCGCTTTTCCGGCAGCCCGGCGCTGGCGACTGAGATAATCGGCAACCGCCAGAATTCCCCCCAGATTGTCGGAGGGATGTCCCCACTCGGCCGCCAGCCAGGTATCGTTGAAGTCCAGCCAGCGGATGAGTATCCCGATATCGAAAGCGGCCTTGACCGGATCGAGCTCGAATCTGGTCCCCGGCACCCGGGCACCGTTCGGCACTACCGTTCCGGGCACCACCGGGCCGAGCAGTTTGGTACATTCCGGATAACGGAACGACAGCATGGCGCAGCCAAGGGAATCCATCAGTACCGCCCGGGCAGTGGCAAAGGCTTCCTCGCTCGTGAGAGGAAAATCGACCACGTAATCGGCGATAGCGGCAATTTCCCGATCGTAGGGAGGACGCAGGTTGTCGTCGACGGTTCGCATGCGGGTCATGGCTTGTCCTTTCCGAACAGCCGGTCAAGCTGCTCCTCGTAAGCATAATACCCGAGAAACCGGTAGAGTTCCGCCCGGCTCTGCATAGAGTCAACCAGAGCCGCCTGGGTGCCATCATGGCGGATGGCCCGGAATACTTGCAAAGCTGCCGCATTCATGGCGCGCCAGGCGGAAAGCGGGTAGAGGATCAAGGCAACACCGGCTGCCGCCAGTTCTTCACGGGAATAGAGCGGCGTCATGCCGAACTCGGTCAGATTGGCCAACACCGGCATACCGACGGCGGCGGTGATCAGACGATACTGGTCGATGTTGGTGACCGCCTCGGCAAAAAGCATCTCCGCACCGGCCTCACGATAGCGACCCGCCCGGTCGATCACCCCCTCGACCCCTTCCCCGGCCATGGCATCGGTACGCGCCATAATGACAAAATTCCGGTCGGTCCGGGCATCGACAGCCGCCTTGATCCGGTCAGCCATCTCCGCAGCGGGGACCAACGCCTTACCGGGACGATGCCCACACCGCTTCGCGGCCACCTGATCCTCGATATGCATGGCGGCGGCCCCTGCCCTGATCAGTTCGCGGACCGTCCGGCCGATCATCAGGGCACCTCCCCAGCCGGTATCGGCGTCAACCAGCAACGGCAGCGAAGACGCACCGACGATTCGCCGCACCTCTTCCAGCACCTCGTTCAGCGTCGTCATCCCCAGATCGGGCAGACCAAGGGAGGCATTCGCCACCCCTGCCCCCGAGAGATAGAGCGCTCGAAAACCGGTCTGTTCGGCCATCATCGCCGCATAGGCGTTGATCACGCCGACAATCTGGAGCGGCCGTTCGCCTGCAAGCGCCCGCCACAGCCCCTTGGTCGGTATATCTCTATCCGTCATCTGTACCTCCCCTGTACTCCCAAGATTCCAGGCAATCGGCAGCAAAGAGTCTACCCCGAGAAACGATGGGAGACAACCCCCGATTGCCGGTAAAGAGGCCATTTGACATCGTCCCAATCTTCGCTAAGGTTTACTCCGTAACGTTAATTACGCCCGGAAAACGGAGGTCGGAAACATGTTTGAAGAAATCGACGTCGACGATGCAATCAAGAAAGCCATTCAAACGGAAAAGAACGCCATGAACTTTTACGAACTGGGCGCCCTGCAGATGAAAGATCCGGATGCGGTCAAATTCTTCCAGCTGCTGGCCCGGGAAGAACGGCAACACGCCGGTCAGTTCTATAAAATATACCAGGGGAGCGACATCGCCGATTTCGACGAACTGATGGATACGCCCCCGGATCACCAGTCGAGCTGGCTTGCCGCACTGGCGAAATCGATCAATTCGGATTTCAACGAGCAGAAAGCCATGGAACTCGCCATGGAGAAAGAACTGAACCTAGAAAAGGCCCTTCGGGAAACCGCCGCCCAGATCAAATCCGCCGAGGTCCGGGCAATTTTCGAACTGAACGCCCAGGAGACTCACAACCACTACGAGCTGATCGAATCGGAGTATGCCCGTATCATGGCGATGGTACACGAATCGGACATGGACATTTATGTCCGCGAATAATTCCTGCTCCGGCATGCCCGAAACGAGAAAAGGGTGCCATTAGGCACCCTTTTCTCGTTTTATTAGTGTTATGAGTCGGAAACAATCAATAGGCGTGCGTATCTTTCACAACATCCTCCTCGACCACCGGAGCTCTGAAAATGCGATACACCCAGATTTTGTAGAGGATGACGATCGGAACGAAGATGAAGGCAACCACTGTCATCAATTTCAGCGTGTAGGGGCTTGACGAAGAGTTGTAAATCGTCAGGCTGAAATTGGGATCAATGCTGGAGGGGATCAGATTTGGGAACAGCCCCACCACCCCGGTGGCCACAACGGTCAGGACCGTTACGCACGACGCGGCAAAAGCCGCCAGCGTACTCCCCTTGGCTGAAAACAGCCGCGTCCCGAGCAGCGCTGCCACCGCCACCAGCGGCACAACGAAGAGCACCGGCGTCGCCAGGTAGTTGTCGAACAGTTTCGTCGCAAACTTGGTGTAGGCGAGGAAGGCGACTGCCACTACCAAAAGGGCCGGCCAGACTTTATCCGCCAGGTTCTTGGCCCGGTTGCTCAGATCACCGACTGTCTTCACCGAGACATAAAGCGCCCCATGGACGACGAACAACAGGACAAACAACACCCCGGTCAGCAAGCCGTAAGGATTGAGCAGCGACAGGAGCGAGCCGTGGTAGCCGGCGGCATCCATCGGCAATCCCTCGAAAATATTACCGAAGGCAACACCGAAGAGCAGTGCCGGCAGGAAGCATGACACCTGAATAGCCACGTCCCAGACTTTTTTCCAGCCGTCGCTATCAATCTTGCCACGGAATTCATAGGAGACACCGCGCACAATCAGCGAAAAGAGCAGCAGGAGCAGCGCGGTATAGAGGTAACTGAACATCAGGGCATAGGTGGTCGGAAACGCAGCGAAGGTTGCGCCACCGGCAGTAACCAGCCAGACCTCATTACCGTCCCAGACCGGACCAATTGTATTGATCAGCACCCGCTTTTCCCCGTCACCCCGACCAAGGATGTTATGGAGCACTCCAGCCCCCAGCACGAAACCGTCGAGCATGAAATAGACCGCCCACAGCACACCCCACAATACGAACCAGATAATCTGCAGTTCCATGTTAACCCCTCCCCGCAACAGGTTTGATAATACCGGAAAGATCGTCGTCGGGCCCCTTCCGGGCATACTTCGCCAGGAGGTAAATATCGACGGCCCCAAGCAGGCCATACAGCAGGGTGAAGCCGGCGAGCGACCCGAGGACCTGTGCGGTATCGATGGACTTCGACACCGCATCGGAGGTTTTCAGCACCCCGTAGACGATCCACGGCTGCCGTCCCAGTTCGGCCACTAGCCAGCCAAGTTGGGTTGCCAGGTAAGGGATGGGGATAGCCAGAACCATGATTTTGAGGAACAGCCGCTGATTTTCCAGATTCTTACGCATCGAGAGGACGACCCCCACCAGTGCGGCCAGAATCATGAACGTTCCCATGCCGACCATCAACCGGAAGCTGAGGAACGTCCCCATGACCGGTGGTCGCAGCTCTTTGGGGAAATCTTTCAACCCTTTGATTTCGGCATTCGGTGTATGAGTAGCCAGGAGACTGACCAGATTAGGGATACAGAGACGCTCGACGGCATTGCATTCATTCTTCTCATCGGGCAGCAGAATCAGGTTCATGCCGGCACCCTTCTGGGTTTCCCAGATCGATTCCATTGCCGCAAACTTGGTCGGCTGGGTTTTGGAAATCTCGACAGCATGGAAATCGCCAGTCAACAGCACCAAGAGTGCGGCAAGCAGGCCGAAGACCGCCCCTGTCCGGAAGGAGGTGGTAAAAAAGTCGATGCGATTCTTGCGGAGAAGATGCCAGGCAGAGATACCCATGACAAAGAATGCGGCCACCATATACCCGGAGAAGACCGTATGAAAGAACTTGATAATCCCATAGGGGTTGGTGATGAGCGCCATGAAATCGACCATCTCCGCCCGGCCGTTGCGCAGGATGTACCCGACAGGCTTCTGCATCCAGCCGTTGGCCAGCAGGATCCAGAGTGCCGACAGATTGGTCGCCAGAGCTACCAGGCAGATGGCAAGAGCGTGCACGCCCTTGGACACCTTGTCCCAGCCGAAGATCCAGAGCCCGATGAACACCGATTCGAGGAAAAACGCCACGGTCGCTTCAATTGCCAGTGGTGCCCCGAAAATATCACCGACGTACTTGGAGTATTCCGCCCAGTTCATTCCGAACTGGAACTCCATGGTAATCCCGGTGACAACCCCGAGGGCAAAGTTGATCAGGAAAAGTTTCCCCCAAAACTTTGTCATCTTGAGGTAGGTCTCGTTCCCGGTGACGACATAGCGTGTCTCCATGAAAGCCACCAGGATGGAGAGGCCCAGGGTCAACGGCACAAAGATGAAATGAAACATCCCCGTCGCCGCAAACTGCAGCCTACTCAGATTCAATACGTCCATTGCTTGCCTCCTCCCGAAATTTCTTGTCTTTGAGCGGTCGATCCCGCGTAAATCCACCTAATACAACGCCTTGCAGCGTAGAAAATTCTTATTAAGCATAACATACAAGACAAATATTGTCCTGTATACAGGCAAAAAAAATTTATCGTTGTCGCTCGGCCAATTCGGCAATCGTCACGTCATCGAGAATTTCTTCAACCTTGCCCTGGATCTGGCGCCACACGCCATGAACGGAACAAAAGCCTTCCCGGTCGCAACTCCCACTGCCAATCAGACAGCGGTTGGGCATAATCGGCCCTTCCACTGCTTCCACTACCTCGCGGAGGGTAATCTTCGCCGCTGGTCGCCCGAGCACGAAACCGCCGCCAGCTCCACGATAGGACTTAACGATGCCAATTTTGGCAAAACTTTGCAGAATTTTGGCAAGAAAGGTTTGCGGCACATCAGTGGCGTCGGCGATCTCGCTAATGAGCGCCACCTTCCCCGACGGGACCTGCGCCAGATAGATGATGCCACGAATTGCATATTCACCCTTGCGGGTCAGTTCCATCATAAAAATACCTTTAGGACCATTTTTATCTCTTTTTAGCTCACGCCAGCGGACATGTCAAGATTTTTATCGCGTCTTTTTTATTCCTACACAAACTAAATTTCTCCGCAGATACACGCTGGTAACATTTTTCTTGACTTGATTACTGCGATTATGCAATTAATGTAATCACAAACATCGCAACTGTTGGATACACGACAATACTAAACCATCCGCGAGGATGGGGCGGAAAGCCTACAGGGTCTCTCTGAGACAGCCGGGTCGCCGAAATATCTTGCTGATATTCCGTCCCGGCTTTTTTTGTATCGCAATGCGCTTGCCACATGAAGCGGAGGCCTGCATCTGGTGACGGAAACCAGTACAGACAGTATGGACAACAGCGCGACAAACACCATCAACACCAAGGAGGCAACCATGAAGAAACGGATTTCGGCGAGCATTGGGCTTGCACTTGCAATGGCAGGGCTCATTCTGGGCGGTTGCGGCGGTGGCGGCTCGTCGAGCGGCACGGGGACAACGGTCTCGTCATCGGCCACGGTAAGCGGAGTTGCAGCTACGGGAGCACCAATGGTTGGCACTATCCACCTCAAAGATGCCGCTGCGGCGGAAAGGAGCACTACCAGCCAGGCGGATGGTTCGTATTCGATCGACGTAACCGGCATGACACCCCCGTATATTCTAATGGCACAAAGCACTACCGGTGGGACGACCACCACCCTCTGCTCGTTTGCCAGCAATGCAGGGACGGCAAATATCAATCCGCTCTCCAACGCTGCCGTAGCCAATGCCGACGGGGGTAACGATCCAGCTGGCATTTTTGCGGCACCTTCCGCGGCAGCAATGCAATCCATCGCCGCCAACCTGCCGACAGCCATCTCGGCCCTGCAGAACCAGCTACAGCCCCTCCTCGCGCTTTATAATGCTACCGCCAACCCGATTACCGCCCCGTATACTGCTAACCATACCGGGATGGATGCCATGTTCGACGCGGTCACCTTCCAGATGGGGGCGGGAAACATCACCATCGTCAACAAACAGTCGCAGGCACCGATTTTTACTTCACCAATGAATAACATTGGCGCCGGAACCTTTACCTCGGCCAATATGCCAATGCAACCCGGCATGGGCCAACCTGGGCCGACCCAGCCCGACGGTACGGCACTTTATGCCAGTTATTGCTCCGGTTGCCACGGCAGCCTCGCCAATTCCGATAAGGCAGGCGCCACAGCGGCCCTGATCCAGACGGGGATTTCCAGCAACATTGGCGGCATGGGTTCACTCTCTTCGTTGACCACGGCCCAAATCCAAGCGATAGCCAATGCGTTGGCCCCGACCCCGACCCCGACCCCGACCCCGACCCCGACTCCGACTCCGACTCCGACTCCGACTCCGACTCCGACTCCGACCCCGACCCCGACTCCGACTCCGACTCCGACTCCGACCCCGACCCCGACCCCGACTCCGACTCCGACCCCTAGCCTGGCCGCCGGGCAGGCAATTTACGACAATGACTGTTCGGGATGTCACCGTCTCGGCACTTACGACACCTCAGGGTCAGCCCCCAACTTGTCGGGCCTTGGCAGTCTGGTTACGACGAAATTCACTCCCGGTGTCGCCGGTCATCACGGCTTCACCCTGAGTGCCACGGACATCGCCAATATTCAGGCATTCCTGAACGCGAACTAGAAACATCGTCCGCTAGCCACAATAAAAGGGCCTGCTCCGGCAGGCCCTTTTATTGTATCCGCCTCCATTCTCCCGCCCGTCAGTTCTTGCGGTCACGGTATTGCTGTTGCATAGAGTCGCGCCATTCGCGGGAGAAATCATCATATGACAGGGCGAAATCGGCAAGCCCCCGCGTCACGGCCTGATCAAACGGCACTCCCTCTCCCAGGTTGGCCAGAATCGCCTTGACCCGGTACCAACCATAATTTGTTACTAGATAGTTGACCACTGCATAGCTCTCTTCATAAGCAAGCCGGATTCTCTGCTCGTCAAGGGCACTGAAGTTCCCTTCCAACGAGCGGAGGGGAATAAATGCCCCGGTTTTGATCGCTTGAGCAAGTTCAATCAACGGCGGATTGGACTCCTGCCTCCCCTGCAGTTCCGCAATACCTTCGTTGAGCCAGGTCGGGCAATTCCCCCTGGTCAATTCGCGGACAACGGCATGAGTGTATTCGTGCCGCAGGGTTGCCCGCAGTTCGGGAGTCAGTTCGGTCGCCCCGCCGATAGGGAGACGGATCTTGCCGTCGTACAGTCCGCCAGACCAGTGAGGAGAGCGGGTCACTTCCCGATAATCTTTCAGGGTATAGAGGATGACCGGCACTCTTGCCTCCGGGTAAAAGTCCAGGTCGGCCCCCACGTCGTTGTAAACTCGTTCAAGGGCATCCAGGATATCAAGCGCCTTCCCGCTTTGGACCTCGGTATCATAGGAGACGATGAAACGGGAGCTGTAACCGCGATCCATTTTCCCTTCCGCCGATTGCTCGCGCCTCATTCGTTCGAGCAATCCGGCAAAACGGGCGTCACCGGGGGCGAGAGCAGCGGCCTTCTCCCAGAAGTCAAGTGCCTGTGCTGTTTCCCCAACATCATAAAAAGTTTTACCGAGGAAATAAAAGACATCGGCGCTATCCCCCCCCAAGGTGCGCGTCGTCTCCAGCTCATAGCGGGCGGCATCGTAGTCCCGGGCAAAAGTCAGGGCGATGCCTCGTAATAGATGAAAGCGGGGGGTGTCGGGAGAAAGTTCGAGTGCTTTACCGAATTGCTCGGCAGCCTGGGGGTACGATTTCTTGTCGAGGAGTTTCTGCCCGAGGAGAGCGTGGGCGGTAGCGAGGTTTTCCTTGAGTGTCCGATCCGAAGAGAAGAGACTGTAGGCCTTTTCGAGCTGTTCGATGGCCTGCTCGTATTCCCCCCGGTCAATCAGTGCGGCCGCATAATCATTGTGCAGCAACGGGTCGGCGGCTCGGGCCGCGCCAAGCCCCACCACCCCGATCATCCACAGAGATAGTAAACAGGCAACGGCAGGAAAAAGCCGAAAGCGCCACCGGCTGGCCGTTTCAACATCAGGCGGCACCGATCCCGACGGCAACGGCAAATTCATCGTGCTCCCCAGAGCGCTGTATCTTCAAATTGCATCCGCAGGCGCTCATCGGGATTCTGCTCGTAGAATTCATCCTCGGCAAAGGAAAGGCGGTAATTTTCCGTGTACTCGAGAAGAATCCGGTACGCTGCGTTGAGCTGGCGAATCGCGCTTCCATCATCATTACCACCCACATCCGGATGATGTTTCCTGACCAGCTCCCGGTGGCGCTTCTTCAATTCCTTCAGGGTGATCCTGTCCGGCAGGCCGAACAGTTCCAGCGCTTGCCGCAGCTCGCGATACCTCATCAGTCCTCCCAGGCCAGACGATGCAACAGAGCCCCGGGCATCGATCTCCGGGCAAAGTCTCGGCAGGTCGCTCGCAAAAAACCGGGTTCAGGCAAGTCTAGACAGTCGCGAAAGCCTTTATGCGCGAAACAATTCCCGCGGTGTCGAGACCGTAAGCGGCATGAAGCTCAGCTTGCTCACCCTGTTCCACAAAACGGTCGGGATAGCCGAGCCGCAAAACGCGCTTCCCCGCAATCCCCTCCTCTTCAAGCAGTTCGAGTACCGCCGAACCGAACCCTCCCTGAACGGCATTCTCCTCAACGGTAACCAGGATGCCGCTCTCCCGTGCCAGTTCGACAATCAGCGTCCGGTCGAGCGGCTTGACGAAGCGCGCATTAACCACCGCCAGGCTGATTCCCTCATTCTCAAGGAGTTCGGCTGCAGCCAGCGACGGTTGAACTCTCGAACCAACTGCCAGGATGGTCCCGTCCCCGCCACGACGCAGGACTTCTCCCCTGCCGATGGCCAAGGGTGAAAACACCTGATCGAGCGAAACGCCGATGCCGTTGCCGCGCGGATAACGGAGCGCGCAAGGTCCGTCGTACATCAGCGCGGTTTTCAGCATATGTTGCAGCTCGTTCTCATCCTTAGGTGCCATCAGTACCAGGTTGGGAAGGCTACGGAGATAGGAGAGATCGAACACCCCATGGTGGGTCGGCCCGTCGCTCCCCACCACCCCGGCCCGGTCAATGGCAAAGGTAACCGGCAGGTTCTGCAGGCAGACATCATGGAAGACCTGATCAAAAGCCCGCTGCAGAAACGATGAATAAACCGCGAATACCGGCCGGTACCCCTCGGCGGCGAGCCCGGCGGCAAACGTTACGCCATGCTGCTCGGCAATACCGACATCGAAAAACCGCTTCGGGAAAGCAGCGGCAAACCCCGCCAGCCCCGTACCGTCCGGCATGGCCGCAGTAATGGCAACCACCCGCTCGTCATCCGCCGCTACCTTTTTCAGGGCCTCGCCGAATACACCGGTATAGGAGGCAGCGCCCCCCTTCCCTTTCAGCACCTTCCCGGAATCGACCTCGAACGGGCCGACGCCATGGAACAGCGAAGGATTTTCTTCAGCCGGCCGGTATCCTTTCCCTTTTTTCGTCAGGACGTGAATCAATACCGCATCATCGAAACGTTTGACCTTCTCGAAGGTTTCCGTGAGCATGGCGATGTCGTGACCATCAATGGGGCCGATATATTCGAAGCCGAACGCCTCGAACAGCATGCCTGGCGTAAAGAGCCCTTTGAGCGATTCCTCGGCCCGCTTGGCAACCTTGAGCACGCGGTTTCCCACGCGATCAAGGCCGCTGAGAAAAGTTTCGACATCCTTTTTCATCTTGTGAACAAATTCACTGGTAATGGTTCGGCTGAGGAAATTAGAGAGAGCCCCGACATTTTCGGCAATCGACATCTCGTTGTCGTTAAGCACCACTACGAGGTCCTTGTTAAGGTGTCCGGCATGGTTCAGACCTTCGTAGGCAATACCGCCGGTCATGGAACCGTCGCCGATCACCGCTATCACCTTGTTGGTCCGGTGGTCGAGATCGCGAGCCACGGCAAAACCGAGCGCTGCCGACACCGACGTCGAGGAATGACCGACATCGAACGCATCATGGGGCGATTCGGCCCGCTTGGGGAAACCGCTGATCCCGTTCAGGGTCCGGAGGGTATGGAACTGATCGCGCCGGCCGGTAAGCAGTTTGTGGGCATAGGCCTGATGTCCTACATCCCAGACGATTTTGTCGTCAGGAGACGAAAAGACCCGGTGCAGCGCCAAGGTCAGCTCCACAACGCCAAGGCTGGGCGCCAGGTGCCCGCCATTCCGGGCGCACGTCGCAATGATCCGCTCGCGCAGCTCGCTCGCCAGTGCAGTCAGTTCTGCCAGGGAAAGCCCTTTCAGATCATCGGGTGAAGCTATGGTGTCAAGCAGAGGTGACATCATGACTCCCTGGCAACGATATACCGGGCAATCTCCCGCAACGGCTCCGCCTCTTCGCCAAACGCGGACAGCGCATCGAGAGCTATCTCAACCAATTCCCGGGCGCGCCGTTTCGACTCAGCGAGGCCCATCACTGCCGGATAGGTCGCTTTCCCCCGGGCCTGATCGCTTCCCGCGTCTTTACCAATCTGCTCGGTCGTCCCCTCGATATCGAGAATGTCATCGGCAATCTGAAATGCCAGGCCAATCGTCTCGCCGAATTTCGTCATGGCGGCAAGGGCAGCGTCATCGGCACCACCGAGAATCGCGCCCGACTTGACCGAGGCTTTAATGAGCGCCCCCGTCTTGTGGGTATGAATATACTGGACCGTAGCCAAGTCGATATCCGATTTCCCTTCGCTCTCCATGTCAACTACCTGACCGCCGACCATGCCACGTGAACCGGCACAAAACGCGATCTCGCGCGTCGCCGGAACCAGACGCTCGGCACCGACACGGGCAACATACTCGGGAGCACCCAGGGCAATAAACGCTTCGGTGAGCAAAGCATCCCCGGCAAGAATGGCGATCGCTTCGCCGAACACCTTATGATTGGTCGGACGGCCCCGCCGGAAATCGTCATCGTCCATTGCCGGCAAATCGTCATGGATCAGCGAATAGGTATGGATCATCTCCATGGCGCAGGCTGCAGGCAGCGCGTCCTCGAGCACGCCCCCGACCGCCTCGCAGGCAGCCAGCATCAAGACCGGTCGCACCCGTTTCCCGCCGGCAAAAACCGAATAGCGCATCGCCCGATGGATAGACGAGGGCAGATCGTTCTCCCCGGGAAGGAGCTTTTCGAGCGCGTTATCTACCAATACACAACGTTCCTTCAAATAGCCTTTCAAATCCATGCCATATCCTTTGCTGGAAAAATTGTAGTCTAGTTGTCCTCTTCGAGGAATGGTTCACGGCTAAACGAGCCGTCCTTTTTCTTGAGCAGCAGTTCGACCTTTTTCTCGGCTTCATCCAGTCGTTTGCTGCAAAATGCCGCCATTTTGACCCCTTCTTCAAAAGCCTTAAGCGATTCGTCGAGGGGAAGTTCGCCCCCTTCAAGTTTTTTGACCAGCTCTTCGAGCTTTTTCAGGGCGGTTTCGAATTTTTCGACGGCCATCGGGAGTACTCCTCGAGAGTTACGAATGAAATGCGCATTATACAGGATGAAGACGCCGAGTCAAGCAGCGTCAATATGGCCGAAGGAGCCACTTCTGGCCGGGGGGGTGGCAGCAATCAGCCCTCGTCCGACTCAACGCGGCAGATAACGCTGCCCCGGTGGAAACGGAGTTCAAGTCGATCGCTTACCGCCAGAATAGAGCTATCTTTTATCACCACCTTGGCCGGGATCGTTGTTGCGATGCTGTAGCCCCGCTCGAGAGTGGATAGCGGCGACAATGACTGCAAACGAGCACCGGCAACCGCCAGCGACTGCCGCCATTGGTCAACCCTCCCCCCGATCCCCGTCAGCAGCCGGCCGTTTAACGTCAGCAGTCGTTCGCGCCCCCGCTCTACCCGCAACGACGGATTGGCCAACTGCAAACGAAGCCCAAGTGCGGCCAGACTAGCGGCTCGGTGATGCGCTGTGGTTCGCAGGGCATGATCAAGGCGCTCCATCAAATCATCGACGCGTTGACCGAGATGGCCGATCAGCATCCCCGGATCACGGAGCGCGTGGCTCAGGGCATCCAGCGCCGCCCCCTGCTCAGCCAGATAGCGCTCCATACCCTGGATCAAACGATGCCGCAAAAACTCCACCCGGGCAGTCAGCTCTTCCTTGCTCTTGATGACCAATTCGGCAGCAGCCGACGGAGTCGGCGCCCGGAGATCGGCAGCGAAATCGGCAATGGTAAAATCGACTTCATGGCCGACAGCTGAAATTACCGGGATTTTCGAACGATATATTGCCCGGGCGACCGCCTCTTCGTTGAAGGCCCACAAATCTTCAAGCGAACCGCCGCCCCGGCCGACGATCATGACGTCGATAGCTCCATAACGGTTGAAGTCGTCGATCGCCGCGGCAATTTCCGCCGCCGCCCCTTCTCCCTGCACCTTAACCGGGCGAAGCAGGACTTCGACATTGGCGAACCGCCGGTTCAATACCTGGAGGATATCATGGATAGCGGCGCCGGTAGCCGAGGTAACAACGCCGATGCGCCGGGGAAGCAGCGGCAGCGATTTCTTATGCCCGTCGGCAAATAATCCTTCTTTGGCCAGAGCCTCCTTCAGCTGGACAAACGCAAGCTGCAGCGCCCCGAGCCCCCGGGGTTCGAGGTAATCGGCCACTAACTGGTATTCGCCCCGTTGATCGTAGACGGTCACCCGGCCGCGAACGATCAGCCCCATACCATCCCGCGGCTTGAACCGGAGTGCCCGCACCGAACCGCGGAACATCACGCAGCGAATCTGGGCGCCGGCATCTTTCAACGTGAAATAGAGATGACCGGAAACAGGCATCGCCACGTTGGAGATTTCCCCTTCGACCCAAACATGTTCGAAATTCTCTTCGAGAACTCCCCGCACCAGTGTGGTAAGCTGGCTGACGGTAAGAATTCGTTTTTCGCCGAATAGATCCACAAGAGCCTCAACAAGAATTCAACACCCTGTTTTTTCAACGTTTCTAACACATAGCGCCACACCTGTCAAACGGGTTGACCGGCCCCCTGGCGACAGTGTAGTATGGCGTCATGCACAGTTACCCCTATGTTATCACCGTCTCCTCCGAAAAGGGAGGGGTTGGCAAAACGACGCTCGCCACCAACCTGGCCATATACCTCAAGGCGCTCGACGAAAATCTTCCGATTACCATTTTTTCCTTCGATAACCACTTCACCGTCGATCGGATGTTCGAGATCAAAGGGCAGTCGCAGCAAGGCACGGTCGCCGACCTGCTGACGGAAACACCGGGAAAGAATCTTGTCCGCATTGGTCAGTATGGCGTCGGCTACATCCCATCGTCAACGGCACTCACCGACCTGAAAGCATCTGTCAAGGGACCGATGGTTCTTGCCCGGTTGCTGGCCCTCTCCCGCATTCCCGGCATTCTGATCATCGATACCCGTCCCGACCTTGACGTTCTGACCCAAAACGCCCTCTTTGCCGCAGACCGGGCGATCATCCCCGTCAAAGATATGCCGAGTCTCGAAAATTGCCGGAACATCTTTGCCCTCTTCGACCAGCGGGGACTTGACCGGAAGAGTCTAGCTCTGATCCCTTGCCTGGTCGATGAGCGGATCAAGTACGATGGGCCATTCAGCGACCAGAAAACCTTGCTTAAGGCCTATGCCATCAACCGTGGCTATCGCTGCTTCGATTGCTATATTTCCAAAAGCCCGAAGGTGGAAAGCCTGAACACCAACCCCGACGGCAAGATTTACCCGATTCTCACCCATGCCAAATGGACCGAGGTCCACGGCCAATTTGCCCAACTGGCTCAAACCCTCATGAAAGAGTACCGCGCCACCTCCGACCTGCGCGCCGCGCTTTTCCACCAATGGCTTGAAGCCGAAGAGGACCGGAAAAAGGAAGAATTTTTCGCCCGATTGTCGGGGCTCAAGACGGAATGCATCCTCTGCCGCCGACCGGTTTCCAACCAGGAACCCGGTCGGGTTTCGTTTTATTTTGAAGTCTCCGATGGCAGCGCTGCCGGTTTTTTCGAAGAGGAATGTTTCTTCAACCTCCTGATGACCAACATTTACAACATTGATGTCTCCCGTGCAGACGATGACCCCACCTTCCACATCATGCGCGACGCCTCTCGTGAATCTGCTTTTGTTTTCAGACCAATTGCCAACGGCACGGATGCGACGGTCGAATTCCATCGCTTCGATCTTGAAGGGATCCATCTATTGAAAAAGAATTATCCATTGCGGGAATACGAGGGAGGGCTCCTCAGGCGGGAAGAGAGCAAACTATACAGGATGGTGGTTGAGACGTTCGGCAGCAAGGCCGGTTCGACGGACAACTTTTTGCTCGTCCATCCGGTCAACGGTCAGCAGCCGGAAGCCATCCTGCGGGAGGAGAATTACCGGGGGCTGACACGCCTGAAACAGCGCATCGCCCGCCAACTCGTTTCATAACCACACGCCATTATCTCCGGTCAGTCAAAGCATTCAGTGCACGAGCCGGGACACCGGCACAAAGGTAACCCCTTCCTCCCGCAAACGAGGCAATTCGGCCGCCAGGGTCTGGATCGTCACCGGGTGGGGATGGCAGATCGCTATGGCACTCCCCCGCTTGCGGGCAATGTCAACGGCCTGACTTAATTGCTTCGAGATGTAATCCGCTTGCTGAATATTGTCGAGGAAAACGTTCCTCGAGGCACTCCGTACTCCCATCTCTTCGGCCAGATCATAACCGATGGAGGCCGGTGACGTCTTACTGTCAATGAAGAACAGGCCCCTGCTCTTCAGGATGTTAAGCACCACCGCCATCTTCTCCCGATTTTCGGTAAAATTGGATCCCATGTGATTGTTGGCGCCAACAGCCTGGGGAAGTGCCTCCAGGTATTTCCCCACCCGCGCCCTGATCTCCTCATCGCTCTGCCCTAAGAGCAACCCGTTTTCCTCAAGGCGCTTGGCAGGATAGCCCTTAGGCTCCATCGGCATGTGAATCAACAGTTCAATCCCGCGCTGCTCGGCTTCGGCAGCGACCTGGCGGTCCTTCGGCAAGCCGGGAATAATTGAAAACGTCAGCGGAACCCCGATATCCGCCAGCGACCTGGCTTCCTGGAGACGCTTTCCCATATCGTCAATGATGATCGCCACCACGCCCCCCCGCCCGGCAGCGGCAGGCAAAGCATGCCGTGAGGGAGGATGAACGACTATCCCCGTGTAGTCTTCGTGTACAATAGGGGGTACACGAGCTTCATCGCGCGGCGGGAGCTTATGGTGCTCCGTAATCGGCGGCGGTATCGTCTTGGCCGGCCCGACTTTTCGAGGACGCTCGGAGGTGAAAAACGCTACGGCAGCAACAATGGCGATAACCACTGCCAAAACGAGCGATCCCGACAGGCGTCTCTGTTTGACCCGACGATTTGATTTGACGCTTTTCCTTGGTTTAGCCACCGGCTCTCTCCCGCATTTCAGGACTGGAAGTAGTGATATACCATATTCCCGAGATCGAAGACATCCGAATCTTACCCAACAAAAAACCCGCCTCCGAGAAGGGGCGGGTTTTCAATCAGTCGTTGTCAGCTGATAACTACTTTGCCTTGTGGCCTTTGCCACTGCCGTGGATAACAAGATAGTTCGCCGTAAAAATAAAATCGTCCAGGTAATCCCGTTTGCCATCCTTATTCAAATCAAATAGCGGACTCTTGTCAGAACCTCTCTGCGCAATAAACTGAATAAATCCGGCCTCGTTTGTCAGGAGCTTTCGATCGTTCGGCTGTTCGATTGGCGGGGCGACGGTCAGCGGGTAATCAACCATATACGCACCGTAGACGACCGTCAAAGATGCATCATGCCGGCCGGCCGCCGGTAACGCTTCGACGACCCAATGCCGGGCGTCCTTTTTCAACGATTTGAGAGTGGCACCTCGCAGCGCGAAATTCGGGGCGTTTTTCTCCCCTTCGGCAAGTGCCACCAAGACCTTGGCTGTCGTCTTGCCATCGGTCAGACAGATTGCTGGCTCTTGACTAATCGCTTCGGAGACAGGTTTTTGGAAAAGCGCCATCAACGCCTGAGGAGTCCGCTCTCCGACAAACGCTTTGAAACGATCGAGGACACTCGCGTACGCTACGTACTTGCCTTCACCATGCTCTTCGGGCGACGCAGAATTGCGCTCCGGTCGGGGCTCGTTAGTCACTGCACCTTCAGCGGCGGGAGATGGCGATTGCGCTGGCTCTTCAGTCAACGCAGGCCCTGGCACTTCCTGCGAGTTCTCTGCCGGCACAGTGGCATTCCCCGGCGCGGCAGCCCCTCCACCTGATGCCGCTGTCCCCGTTTCGACACCGGTGATCGTGGACGTACCATACTCCTGATAACCCGACGATGAAGGGGTTGTGGTACCTGTGGTACTGGTCGCCGCCTCACTGCCAGTAGTGGATGATCCGGTGGAAGAAGAGCTGTCCGTAGTTGTCGCTGACTCCCCCTGTGACCCTTCCGACGTATTGGAAGTACTCGAAGATTCCTCGGGACCATTTGCCGGGACTATCATATATTGCAGGGCAACGGTCGCTTTACTGGTTGTCTTTCGGTCAAACGTAACAAATGCCACCGGGCCACTGCCGGACAAGGCCGTCATTTGAATCATCGCGACAGTGACAGTTCCAGAAGATCGCGTATTTGATTCAAGGAAGGCGCTCCCCGCAAATGAACCTTTTGTTACTTGGGGGTTAGAAAGGACCGCCGCATCATAGGACAACGTGAATTGTACCCCTTGCACATTGGCAAATCCATTTGCATAAACAGTGAATTCAACGGAATTCGCCTGCCCATTTTCAACTAAAGACAGGGAGCCGCTGCTTTGTGCCCGCGCCTCAGGGACAACGAGCCACAGAACCATCAGGGCAGCGGCCCACAAAATAAGCTTCAATTTCATCAGCCTGCCTCCATAGACCGATCAGACAACAAAAACCCACCGGAATAGATTGCCATCTGATCGGAGCGCTTCTAGCCTAAGGTAGAGTGCGAGTCTATTGTACCGTTTGTACGGTAATAATCTATAGAAATTTTGCCAATGTGTTACCATTAGCAAACTTCGGGCGAATAGGGATGAAAAGCCGAAAGGAGAAGAAAACGTCGCAGAACAGTGGGGAGTCCGGGATAGAACCCGCGACAGCCCTGCCTGGCCACGCGAACCAGACAGGGCTTGGGAGCATTAACCGACCTAATAAAACCGATCAGATATTTTGCACGACAGCGGAGACTTTTTTAAGAATAGTGATCGCCTCGACGGCGTCCGAATTTCCTTCCAGATGGTATACCTTTTCCAGTGAAGTAAGCACCGACCGATAAAGCTGCTCCAGTTCGCTCCTTTCAGCACTGATGAAAGAATCGAAAGGCTCCTCGGGAAGGAAATCACCCAAGTAAATATCCTGGGCTGCTTCCAGGTATTTGCGGGCAGCGGCAATCTCACCCCGGGCAAGCATCTTGATGCCGGAAGAGGCATGATACTTGAACTGGCTCGAATCAAGCGAAAAAATATTATAATTGAGCCGTATCGCTTCGCCAAGGCTGAGAACCGGATTTACAGAGCGGGCACCGGAAAATGATTTACGCAACCGGCTAAGAGTGGTCTTGAAGTTCTTCGCCCCGGCAACCATATCGCATCCGGGCCAGATCATCTCAATCAACTTATCGCGATGCACCCACTGATCATAGGAAATGAGCAGGTAGCAGAAAAGGATTCTCGCCTTCTGACTCTCCCAGACAATGGATATTGGGCTCCCCTGATACGAAAGCGACAGGCCGCCAAAGGTTTTGATCAGGACCATCTCTTCCGGGACGCTCAATTGTTCCGACATGTTTTCTTTGCTTTGTGTAGACATATTTATTAACCACTTTTTATTCTAGATTATTCCTCGTTTGTACTACAAATAAATTACGGAGTCAATATAAGACCGCAAACAATCTGAAACTTCAACAAAAAAAGGAGGGCACTACTCTGCCCTCCTCGGAAAATAACCTGTAATCAGGGCGAATTAATCCTTATTTATATTTTTGAGGATTTCCCAACCTTTTAGCAGATCAAGCGCTCGTTGCACCTGGTAATCACCTTTCAGCTGTTCGTCAATCTTGTGTACCGGAGTTTTATCCTTTCCAGCTTGATTCTCCGGTTTGTCCTTGCCTTCATTTTCAAAATGATTTTCCAGATCTTTCTCCCGGATATGCCCTTCCTTCCTGTCGGTCGCCTGAATTTCAGCACGCTCGACAACGATATCCGGGGTAATCCCTTTAGCCTGGATCGATCGACCGCTCGGGGTATAATACAGCGCCGTCGTCAAGCGTAACCCTGATTCATCGGAGAGAGGGATAATCGTTTGGACAGAACCTTTACCGAAGCTCTGCGTCCCCATGATAACCGCACGCTTATGATCCTGCAGCGCTCCGGCGACAATCTCGGAAGCACTGGCACTCCCACTGTTGATCAGAACTACCAGTGGATAATTAGGTTCTGTTCCGCTTGCCCGGGCAGAGAACTGCATCCGTGAGTCCTTCTCTCTTCCTTCAGTATAGACGATCAGGCCGTCGCTGATAAAATGATCGGCAACTTTTACCGCCTGATCGAGAAGCCCGCCGGGATCATTGCGCAGGTCCAGAATAAGCCCTTTCAAACTTCCACCGTTCTCCTGCTTGAGGCTGGCAAGAGCCTTGGAAAGGTCCTCATCGGTCTTCTCCTGGAATTGGGCGATCCGCACGTAGCCGTACCCGTCATCCAGGGTCTTGTACCGCACACTCTTGACCTGGATTATGTCGCGGACAAGGGTGAACTCCTTCGGCTTGTCGAAGCCCTCCCGCATTATGGTAAGGGTCACTTTTGTCCCCTTGGGCCCGCGCATCCGCTTCACAGCATCCATGATCGTCAGGTCCTTGGTGAACTTGTCCTCGATTTTCAGAATCTGGTCACCGGCCTTGATCCCGGCGCGGAATGCCGGGGTGTCCTCGATGGGTGAAATGACCGTCAAAAGGCCATCCTTAATGGTAATCTCGATCCCGAGTCCGCCGAAAGAACCCTTGGTATCGATCCTCATTTCTTTATACATATCGGGAGGCATAAACGAACTATGGGGATCAAGCGAGGCGAGCATCCCATTTATAGCACCATAAATCAGCTTCTTGGTATCGACCTCTTCGACATAACTCTTCTTCACAATGGCCAGTACGTCAGTGAACAGCTCAATGGAATCGTAGTCATTACTCCCTTCAGCAGCGCATTGTTTCTGAACAACAACGCCGCCCAGCATCATCAGGGTCATCAATGATGCTACGAGAAGTGCAATCTTTTTTCCTCTTCCGTTTTTGAACATCATGCCTCCCGCTCTCGCGCTGAAATATTACCTGAACCACGGCGACGGATCAATCGGCCGTCCCTGATAGCGGATCTCGAAATAGAGCATCGGACCCCGGGAAGAATCGACGTCTCCGACACTGGCGATTGTCTCGTTACGGCTGACTTCCGCCCCTACTCCTTTGGCAATCCGTGATGCATGGGCGTAAAGACTAAAAAAACCGCCACCATGATCAATGATCACCATGTTACCATATCCCTTGAAATAGTTGGCAAAAATCACTTTGCCTTCGTACACGGCATGGATCGGCGCCCCAGCCGGAGCAGCAATGGAAATGCCGTTACTGACCGTGTACGAATTAAAGTCCGGATGCTTATGGCGGCCGAAGGTGTCAACGATCTGGCCGCCGGCCGGCATCGCAAGCTTGCCGCGTTGGGCGCCGAACCCCTTGTCGGTTACCAGGGGAAGCTCGGGGAAACGCCCTTTCGGGCGGCCTTTTTCTCCCTTCGGAGTATAACTTCTTCTACTCAGCGCTTCAAGTTTTTCCACCATGACCTGAAGCCGCCGGGCATTAGCCTGCAGCTCGCGCAGAGACGCCAAATAGGACTGTTTATCCTGTCGTACCTGGCTTAGGTACGCCACCTTCCTTTGCTTTTCGGTTTGAATCTCCTGTTTCTTATGCTCAATGCCGGAGGCCAGGACTTCCTTACGTTTTGCCTCACCTTCAAGCTTCCCTTTCAGCTTCGACAATTCCGCAATCTTAAGGTTATAGTCGGCAAAAAGCCGCCGATCGTTATCAATAACCGATCGCATGTAGCGCAGGTTCTCGACCATTTGCGGAAACGATTCGGATGAATAAAACATTCTGACATTGCTAATTTCTCCCGCCTTATAGATAGAAACGAGCCGGTGCTGAATTTCGGTTTTCTTTCGTTCAACCTCACCTTTGGCGATCTCGATGTCTTTGCCGGTCTGGGAAATGTTCTGTTCTACGCGCTGCAGATCACGGCTCAATGATAATAACTGCGACTGTTTTTCGCGCAGCGAACTATCAATCTCCTGAAGTTCGCCGGAAACCTGCTTCTCCACCTTGGTCGTCTTTTTCAGCAGCCGCTTCTTTTCCCGGATCTCCTTTTTGACCCCCTGCAGCTGATCACGTACATCCGCACCCTGCGCAAGCGATGCGGCAAGGAGCATCCCCAGACATCCGACGAACAGCATTTTTTTCATGATTGACTGCCGATAAAATGTTTCAGGGAGAAAATACTCCCCAGAAATCCGAGGGCGATCCCTCCCCCGAAGATGCCAGCGACATACGAAGGCGGCAGGAACGACAAACCCGACACTGCTCCGGAAAAATTGAGGAAATTGTTCGCACTGTGGAGAAATCCGTAATATGAAGCCACCAGAATCAATTGGGACAGCAATGCCCCTATCGCCCCCTGAACAGCCCCTTCAATCAGGAAAGGGGTTTTGATAAAGAGAGAAGTGGCGCCCACTAGCTCCATTACTTCAAGCTCGTCCTTGCGGGCATAAATGGTCAGCTTGATCGTGTTGGAGACAATAAACAACACCGCCAGCAGCAGAAACGCCCCCAATAGTGCCCCGGCGAACCGCACGAAATTCATGAAGGCATTAAAACGGCGCACCCACTCTTCACCATATTGGACTTCATCTATTCCAGGGACTTTTTTCAGCTGGCGCACATAAGCATCCATCGCCACATCTTCGCGCGTCTTGCGCTTCAGGGTAATTTCCAGCGAAGCGGGCAGGACATCGGCCGGCACCCCGTCAAGCAGCGATTCCTGGCCTTTCAGTCGCGAGCGGAACCGCTCCATCGCCTTAACCTTGCTGACATAAGCAACTCCTGCCGTACCGTCGATCGCCTTGATCCTGTTCATCATAACCGATAAATCCTGGGGAAGCGGCTCTTTATCCAGGTATGCAACAACCTGGATCTTGCCGCTCCACTCGTCGGCAGTTGTTTCGAGGTTCACATACACCAGGAGAAATAGCGAAACGATCAATAACGCGAGGGTTATCGTCCCGACGGTCAGGATATTTACAAGAGTATTCTGACGCATGTTTAGGACCGCCCTGCCGACAAAATATGAAAGACGGCCCGCCGCGCCATCGCCGGAAAGTTTCGGCCGCTTTGTCTGTTTATTGCGCGACATTGCTATCCTCCACAAGCTGTCCCCTGTTCAACACCACTACCCTTTTATGGCTGTTCTCAATCACCCGCCGATCATGAGTTGCAACCAAAACGGTCGTTCCTCTAATGTTTGCCTCTTTGAAAATAGACAGGATCTGCTCCTTGTTCTCGTCGTCAAGGTTGCCGGTAGGTTCGTCGGCAAGGAGGATTTTGGGATCGTTCACCAGCGCTCTGGCCAAAGCGACCCGCTGCTGCTCGCCTCCCGAGAGACGTAGCGGGGTGGCGGCAATTTTGTGCTCGAGCCCCATCAGCTTTAGAACATGGTAGACTTTCTTCCCGATATCTTTTTTGCCCCAGCCGAGCACCTCCAGAGTGATGGCAACGTTCTCGAAAACCGTTCTGTTGGGCAGAAGCTTGAAATCCTGAAATACCACTCCAACACTCCGCCTTAACAGCGGAATCTGGGACCGGGTCAGCCGGGCGATATTCTGGCCATCGATCAGAATCTGGCCTCGATTCGGCATTACCGCAGCGTAAACCAGCTTGAGCAGCGTCGATTTCCCTGCTCCAGATGGCCCGGTAACAAAAACAAAGTCCCCTTTGGGGACCTTGAGAGTGATATCATTCAACGCTGCGGAATCGCGCTGATAGGACATGCAGACATTATGAAACTGAATCATCGTCTCCTCGTTGTCTCAAACTAGTTGTGTGTAACGCCGCTCGAACAATGTGCGCCTTACCAATCCCGATAGGGGGTACCATCGGTGGCGATCAGGTCAGACCCGCTCCGGACCCGATAGACATTTCCCAGATCCTTGGTTCCCGATTCTCCTCCCGATGACTGTTCCGGCGGTGGATCGACGAGCCAAGTGTCATTCTTTCTGGTGATCGGGTCGGTGGGAAGAACTTTAGGCAGATAATTCTTGTCAATGAGGTCCTGAAGCGAATCCGGGTACTTGCCCTGATCGGCCCAGTATTGATCGATGGCACTATTCATCGTATGGAGATCTTCCTTCAACACTGCTTCCCGCGCCTTGATCAGGCTGATCCGGTAATTGGGAACGGCGATAGACGCCAGGATGCCGATAATCGTCAAGACGATCATCAGCTCGATCAGCGTAAATCCCTTTCGATTTTTCAGCACCTTCAGCAGCATTCGGTTACCAATCCTTGTACTTCGTCCCGTCGATGGCTGTTCCTTCGCTCAGGGAATAGACATCATAGACATCTTCGCCACCCCACTGGGTGCTTTCCGGATCATCACTATATGAGCGCATTCCCCATTGCGGCTTCTCCCCCGGGAGAGGCGGATTGAACGGATCGGGAGGGATTTTCCGCAAAAATTTCTTCTTATATGAATAAAGCCCGCCGAAATCCTTCCCCTCGACCAGTTCATCAAGTGTTTCCGGATACCCCGACTTGTTCTGGACCGACGGGATTTTTCCCCCTTTAACCGCCTCATCATAACTTTTCTTGTAGTCGTCGATTGCCGTGCGGATCAAGCGTAGATCACGACGCAGCTCAAGCTCTTTGGTCCGTTTTACCGTCATCTGGACTGACGGGACAACAACACTGGCGAGCACGCCAAGAATGGCGACCGTGATAATCAGCTCGATCAGGGTCAGGCCCCGCTGATCTTTCATTGCCGGTCGCACGGAAATTCTTGACAACATACGGCTACTTCACTTCAACGACCGTATTATACGGGATAATCTCGATCGGTCGGCTGGCTTGATTGACAAATTTGACGTTCTGCAGGCCCAAACTCGCCGGCCCCTTGTTCTTGGCAAGGAAGGTTGCCGTCAGTAAAGTACCCGTACCGTCGATCGCTCCTTCAGAGACTGCGGTTCTCGCCATGGTAACAGTGACTCGTCCCGTCCCCTTGTCGGCTTGAGCAGTAAATGTGGTCGGCTTCCCGTCCCGGTTCAGGAAGTTCCCTTCCGTTGCCCCTACGTATTCTACAAAAATTGGGTCATAGAGCAGTACAAAAGTGGCTCGCGCAAGCCCCTTCACATCGGAAGCCTTGATATCAACCTTGAATTGAGACCCGGAATTTACTGCCGAAGGGGCGGTTATATTCAAACTGCCCCGTAGCGGCGCCTGAATTGAAGGAACAGCGGCAACCGCCGCGACGGGAACGGTCGTCCTTGCCGCGGCAGCGGTATTGGTAGCCGCCGGCGGCACCGTCGCGCCGGCAGCTACCGCAGCCGGCGACAGTTTCGCCGCAGGAGCCTGGGATACTGCGGCAGGAGGAGTAACTCCGGGGGTAGCAGGGTTTCCCGCCGCAGGGGCCGGGATTGCGGGGACGGAGCCGGACGATGCGGGATGCGGAATCGCACCAGTAACCGGCGCCGGCTTGGCCGGCACCGCCGGAGGAACTGCCGGGAACTCCGGTTCTTCGACAAAAGATGAGTACGGCTTCGCCGTCGACGGTTCATCTTCCTTCCCGGACCAGAACGAAGCGACATCACTGTCAGGGATAGTCACGGCACGGACGATCCGCGGGGTCACAGCCAGGACCAGTTCGTTTTTGTCATCCGTACCCACGTTGTTCGAAAAAAGCGGTCCCAGCAGCGGAATATCACCCAACAGGAAGATCTTCTGGTTGCTCTTGGACTTGTTATCCTGGATCAGACCACCGATAAGGCTCGTTTCGCCGTCTTTGAGATTCAGGACCGTATCGAGATTTCGGGTGCCGATCGTTACGACGGTGGTTGCCGAATCCGTTCCACCAACCGTTTCCTTGCTGATGATCGAACTCACCTCAAGACTGAGTTTGATCGACACATCGTTATCGATCTGGATCGTCGGCTCGGCATTGAGTTTCACCCCGACATCGACATACTGGACGTTAACGCTGAATCCGCCGGTAGTCCCCGTTGTTGAGGTAGTCGTGATCGGGACCCTGGTGCCGACGGTAAATTTCGCTTTTTCCCGATTCTTGACGCGAATCTTCGGGTTCGCCAAGACTTCGGCATGAGCAACCCGCTTGCTGAAATTGTATGTGGCGCTCGGAACGGTAACAAACCCGTTATAACCGCTCCAATTAAAAACATTGAGTAAATTATTCGCCGTCACCTGGGTAGTAGTAGTCGTAGTTCCGGAGCTGGTAGTCGTGGTCGTCGGGCTGAACGTATCGGAAAAGAACTCGCCGCCAGGGGTACGCGCATTCATGGTCAACGAATAGCTCGACAGACCCAGGCCGAAGTTTTCGGCATTATTCTTCGACACCTCGATAACTTCCAGATCAAGCACGACTTCGGCATCAGGGACATCGTTTGCCTCAATGATCTTCTGTGCCACGTCAATCACGTCCGGCGTATCCCGAATGACAATGGCATTGAGATCCTCGTTCACGTATATCTTGCGAACCTGCAGCATTGTCCGCAACAGGTTGACCGCTTTCTTTGCATCCAGGGTATTCAGGTAGAAGGTTTTGACGATAAGATCCTCGTATTGCTTTGTTTTCTCGGGAGTTTTCGGGAAGATGATAATAGTGCTTTCATTGAGCACCTTTTTCCCAAGCTTGTTCATCCCGGTGAGGATTTCAAGTGCCTGCTGGAAAGTGGCATTTTCCAGGAAAATGGTTACATTCTGGTCTTTGACCGCATCGTCGAAGATGAAATTGATCCCCGATAGTTGGGTCAGGATATAGAAGACATCCTTAATCTTCGCATCCTTGAACTTGAGTGTAATCGGCTTAGTCGATTTGAGGTTCAGTTCGTACCCTTCAAGGCGAGTTTTCCGAGTCTGCAGCAGCCGCTCAAGGGCATCTTTCGCCTCATTGTTGTCAGGATCAATGGCCAGGCCCTTGCGATAAGACTGGAGCGCCTCTCTCAGTTTGTTGCCTTTTTCGAATTCTTGCGCTTCCTTGAAGTAAGTTTGAGCATTACGAATCTTGAGCAGCTTTTCACTCTGCTGGCGGGCACGGTCGAGCGAATTGTCGAGAGCCACCGCCTCCTGATATTCCCGCAGTGCATCATCGTATTGATGCTTATTGAAGTACTCCTCACCCTTGTTGAGGTGGAGCCGGGCAGCCTTCTCACTTACCTTGAGGAGCCGCAAACGGTACTCATAGTTGGTAGGATTGGCGGCAGTCGCCTCCGCATATTTCAATACTGCTTCATCAAACTTCCCATCGGTTTCCAGTTTTTCGCCCTTGTTGAAGGCGGTCAGCCCCGCCCCACAACCGGCAAGCCCTCCCACAAGGAGAGCGACAGCCAAAACTTTCAGTATGATTCGCATGAGAAGACTCCTCACCTATCGCATCTGGACATTCAACGGCTTGTTTTCCACAAGAGGGATGACAATTTCGCTGCCATCGCCAAGCACGCGGATCGAAAGAGCACTGTCCGTCACACTTGTCACTTCGTATTTTCCTTCAATCTTGTCTCCCTGATGAACAAGCAAAATTTGTTTTTCCTTGGTGAGAAAAACCGTTTTCTTGTTATCTTTCTTCAAATAGCCGAGAAAAGTGAACCTGGCCATATCCCGAACCACAGGTGGCGGCTCGATGCTCGCTACAGGCGGGGGAACTATCACCTGACGAGAAGGAAGAGGCGGAGGAGGCACAGGTTTCGGCAACATCGGCGGTGGTGGAGGCACTTTCGATTCATCACGGAAAATCGGCTTGAATATATCTTTGCGAAAACCGGTAAATCCACCCTTCGGACATTCCAACAGATCGAGTCGGACGAATTTATCCTGTGGTACTGCCCCCTTTTCTCCTTTTTGCCGAGCGCTCGTCTTCGTAACAGGCTGAGGATGAACCGCAGTGCCAGCTGGCGCTTTTTCCTGACGCGGCATTCGCCAGAAACTATACCCTATCGACAGTGCCAATACTGCCAGCAGGATGAAAAGAATCAGCCGTTGCCGGTTCATTTCTCCTCCGGACGCAGGTAGGCAGACAATTGCAGCTTCAAGTCAACAGCCTCATCAGTTGTACTTGAGTTGGCAAGAGAGAGCGCATCGATAACAAGCAACGATTTCCGGCACTGGAGATCGGCCAAGAAACTCTTGGTCGCAGCATATTTACCATTAAGGTCCATTGTTACAGCGTAGAGCACCAGATTCTCGTCCGGCACAAGTTGTGGTTTGTACGTGATGTTAGCGATTTTCAGGCCGTTGTCCGCTGCTGCCTCAAAAGTTTCCATCATAACACGGGAAAAATCCCTTTTCAGCGGAATCCGTTCGCGAAATGATTTCAGATCGGCTTCACCCCGCTGGTAAATCGAGGCAATATCATTTTTCCCTCCGGCACTCAAGGCCCTCTTGGCGGCCCATTCGTCAAGCAGGCGGTCCAGCTGCGGCTGCTGGACGATGTGGACATAAAGCGAAACAGCTATATTCAGCACCACCAGCACCAGCACCAGGCCAACAGACTTTTTCCTGGAACCGAGCAGATCGAGAAACTGCTGCTTTGTCATGAGAGATCTACCTTGCAGGTCACCGTAAAGGAAAGCCCCTGTTGTGTGGCACCAACAGAAATCTGCGCCTGGTTCTGCAGAAAAACCGACGAAGCGTAGGGAGCAGCCTCCAGATTCTCCATCAAATTCCGCAGTGCCGAAAAATTACGGGCGAGCCCGGAAAGCTTAAGGGTGCCATCCGCCAGGTTCGGGTCAATCGAAGTGAGGGTTACTCCATCGGGGATAACGGTTTCCACGCGATCGAGCAAAACGAGCCAGTCATAGCCTCTGGCCGCCAGGATACCATTCACAGCCGTGATATGCTTCAGCAACCGTTGGTATTCGGTGGCCGAAACCCCTTTTGCGGAAGCGTCGAAGCGAGCCTGCAGCAACGCGAGGTCTGCTCTGAGCCGTTTCGCACGCCCCGCGTTCCCGCCCAGCACGGCAAAATTATAGGCGGCCAATACCAGCAGAACGCAGACTACGCCAACCGTCGCCAGCGAAAGCTTTCGTTGATCGATAAAGAAACGGGTGGCGAGGTTGATCTTCAGGTCCATCACAAGTTCCTCGTAGCTGCTCCCAAAGCGGCAGCAAGGTCACAGAGGATGTCGTTCTTTCCCAGGGAGGGTTCAGCGCTGGAGACGACCAAATCCGGATGGAGGATTACCGGCTCGATACCGCAGGCCTCACGGAGTACGGTGGCAAAAGTTTCTTCCCGTGCTGGCGACACATGACAGAAGATTTCCTTAAATTCGCACCCTGGATTACGGTCCCGGTAAAATACCAGAGAATTGTTGATCTCCATGAAAATCCGGTTTATGTCGAGATCGACATCGCTGATTTCTTTAGTACGGTAAAAATCAAGAACCCCTTGGGTAAAAATAAGGATGCTCAGCACACCATGATGGAAGGCGATATACAATGGGCTCTCGCTGAGTTCCAACCGGCGGGAAAAAAGCCGATAGAGGTTGAATGTGGAAAAGTCGATCTTGTTCGGTTGAAGACCGGCCTCAAGCAACAAATCCTCGTACTGGGTGACAACGTTTTTTGCCATCAGGGCCACTAATACCGACAACTCGCCATTATCCTTCTGTCGCAACGGTTGGTAATCGAGATGGACATCACTGACATCAAAGGGAAGGCTTTTCTTCAATTTCCAACGAATCATGTCCCGGCCTTCATCCTTACTCTTGAACCGGGTCTCAAAATCAAGAATCATGACACGGCCGGCTGCATCCGGCAGGGAAACAGAGACACGCCCCGTCGAGGAGAGCAGCTTATTGGCTGTCTCCTTCACGATATTTACGAAAGAAGCGGGTTGGAGGACATTCGCTTCTCGATGCAGTACCCGCAAGACTTCGGGCGGGAACGTGGCGCAACTCTGTGCCAGAAGCTTTGGGGCGCGCAGCCGACCACCGACCCGGACCATCTTCACACCGTGCTGGGCAATTTCCATCCCTAATGTATCATGAGAAAATATCATGCTCACCCATTATGCTTCACCAGACTATCACTCGACAAAGGTGACGCGGTTGATCTCCCTGAGGCTGGTTTCCCCAGCATAGACTTTTTCGAGCGCCGATTCACGCAGGAAAATAGTCCCGGCATCGCGGGCGGCCGTTTTCAGTTGGGCCACCGGTGCCCGTGACATGATCAGTTCCCGGACCGTATCATTCAGGTCGAGCAATTCAACAATGGCAGAACGCCCGCGATAACCGGTGCCATTGCACTCCTCGCAACCATGGGCATCGTAGAAAACCACCTCGCGGCATTCGTCAGGATTGATTCCCGACTCGAGCAGATCGGCATCCGAATGCTTTATCGGATATTTACACGTATTACAAAGTTTTCGAACCAATCGTTGTGCCATAACGCAATTCAGGCAGGAAACGAAATTGTACGGGTCAATCCCCATGTGAATAAAACGTCCCAGCACGTCAAAAACGTTGTTGGCATGAACGGTCGTGAACACCAGGTGGCCTGTCAGGGCTGACTGGACAGCTATTTGAGCCGTTTCCGGGTCGCGAATCTCACCAACCATGATCTTGTCCGGGTCATGTCGTAGCACGGACCGGAGTCCCCGGGCAAAAGTGAGTCCCTTCTTTTCGTTGACCGGAATCTGCACAATTCCACGCAACAGATATTCAACCGGGTCCTCGATCGTAATGATCTTTTCTTCACCAGTATGTATTTCTGTCAGGGCAGCATAAAGGGTCGTCGTTTTCCCCGAGCCGGTCGGCCCGGTCACCAGCACCATTCCATACGGCTCGCGGATCTTTTTTCGAAGCCGCCTCATTTCCCGGGGATTCATGCCGAGAGTTTCAAGGGTCAGTCCTTTAAGATCCGAGGCTATGCTTTCTTTGTCGAGGATACGAATAACAGCGTCTTCGCCGAAGGCACTCGGCATGATCGAAACCCGGAAGTCGATGGCCTTGTCGTTAAGCCTCACCTTGAAGCGGCCATCCTGCGGAATTCGTCGTTCAGAGATATCGAGTTCACTCATAACCTTGAGCCGGGAGATAATCGGCGCCTGGAAGTGAATGTCGAGAGGTTCTGTAGCCCGGTAGAGCACACCGTCAATTCGGTATTTGATGATCACCCCCTCAAGGGCGGTTTCGATATGGATGTCACTGGTGCGCCGGCTCAAGGCGTCAAGAATCGTTGAATTAACCAGCTTGATGATCGGGCTGGTATCGGCGGAAATCTTCTCCATGGAGAGAATTTCTTCACCCTTTTCATTCTCCTGCACCAACTGGAGCATGAAGTCTTCCGAGACTTCGCGCAATACCCTGCTGGCCGCCTCCCCTTTTTTGAGGATTCCGGCAATCGCCGATTCCGTGGCCAGTTTGATCGTAAGCGGCCGATCGAGGAGGAGTTCCAGATCATCAAGCTTGATGACATCAGTGGGATCGGAAATCAGGATTACCAGATTGGCACCCTGCTCCTCTAAAGGAACAAATCGGTAGCGATATACCGAATCGGGAGGCAGGGAATTGAGAAGCGACTCATCAAGTTTGATTCCCCGAGCGTCGACATAGTCGATTCCGAACTGTTCGGCAAGGGCAATTGCCAATGCCTCCTCCGTTATCAGCCCCTCTTCCAGGCAAATTTCACCAAAACGCTTGCTTGTCGATTTCAAGCGATCAATGACATAAGGAAGATCGGTCGGATTCAGACTCCCCTGCGTAACCAGAATTTCGCCGATATTTTTCCGTCTGAACGCATGTGCCATCATAACTCTATCCCGCAGCGCTCGTCGCGCACACTTAGTCGGAGGTGGATCAACCGACGGTCCCGGCGATCTTGAAGATCGGCAGATACATGGTGATGATAATTACGCCGACGACCAATCCCATAAAAAGCATAATTGCCGGTTCTATCGCCGTTGTAAGGAGATGAAGCCGGGTATCGATCTCCGCTTCGAAATATTCCGAAATATCGGTCAGCATCTGTTCGAGAGAGCCGGTTGTTTCTCCAACTCCCAGCATACGCAAAGCAAGAGGCGGGAAAGCATGGGTCGATTCCATGGCAACGGAAAGACCGCTGCCCTCTTCCACCCGGACAATCGCTTGGAGGATATTCTTTTCCAGAACTACATTATTGAGAGTGCCGACCGCCATCTTGAGGGCTTCTACGATCGGAATCCCGCTGCCGATGACAGTTGCAAGGGTCCTGGTGAATGCAGCAATGGAAAATTTGGAGAAAACCTCGCCGATAAACGGGAATCTGATTTTGAAGGTGTCTACCCAGTATCTGCCGCTGTAAGTACTGCTCCACCGGTTAAAAGCGATCCCCCCCAAGACAAGAACGGCGATCACAGCCAGAAAATACCGTTTCAACGTGGTTGAAAAGGCAATCAGAATCTGGGTCGGCAACGGCAGTTGCGACCCCGCATCGGCATATACCTGGCTGAAAGTCGGGACGACATAGACCAACAGAAAAGAAATCGCCAGCAAGGCAACTGTAACGAGAATTGCCGGATAGACCAGCGCGGAAAAAAACTTTTTCCGCACCTCCTCAACTCGCTTCAAAAAAGCAATGTATCGTCTGATGGTCAGAGGGAGGTCACCGGTCCGCTCGCCTGCCCGGACTGAAGCAACATAAAGATGGGGAAAGACTCTCGGATACCGCTCAAGGGAATCGGAAAGGGCAATCCCTCCTTTCACATCTTCCCGCACCTCTCGCAGGGTTTCCGCCAAATAGCCGCGATCAGCCTTTTCAAGTATCGTATCCAGTGCCTGGATGATCGGCAGGCCGGCTTTGATGAGTGTCAGGAGTTCCTGATTAAAGGTGAGCAGCCCCTTGTTGTCGATCTTGCGCCGCGCCGTTCCCTGCTCCCATAAAAACTGGAACGGCTTTTTTTTTATCGTAAAAATAAAATAACCCTGCTCCACCAAGCTTGTACGAAGAAGATCAGGGTTGGCAGACTCGATGTCCTTCACGATGATCTTGCCATCTGCCGAGCCAAGCTTACAGGTAAAGAGGGCCATAGAAAATTCTTAGCACAAACGGATGAAAAGTTGAAATAAAAACAGCAAGCAGCCTCTCTGTCGAGAGGGCTCCAGCAACGGTAGCCCCTTGATATGGCAGATGGTTATTTATCGTGGCATGAGTAGCAGAGCGTATCAGAGGGCAGACGGAGAAAGTATTGCTTTTGACGGGGGTCTTTGGCCTCGGCGAGATGAATGTCGTGGCACGTCAGAGCGCATGTTATCACCCCCGCCGCATCAAGAGGGAGGTTCTCCCGGTTCATCGCCGGTTTCTTGCCCACGCCATGGCCAAAGCCGATCCCATGACATTGCCGGCAAACCTCTACCGGCCCCCCTTTCAGTTCGGATTTCTTTATAGTTGCCACATCATTGCGTAACAGATCATCCTTCACCAGGATATGACAACTACCGCAATGATCGGTATCGGCATGGGGGTTAACAGTACCGTTATCCGTTGTCGCAGACAAGGAAACCGTCCCTCTGGAAACGTAAGGACAGAGCGCAAGGAGAACACTGACCGTCATGGCAACAAGAAGCGTGCGAGTCACTTCAACCTCGGAGGTCAATATGATTTGGGGTTGTGATCAACCCCATGACAGGAAAGGTAGCATTCACCGTGAAAGGTCGCTATCCCTTTCTCAACGAATTTGAGCATCCCGGCGGAATTGGGGAAAACCACCGTCTGGTTGAACTTGATGAGATACTTGTTATCGACACTGCCATGGGAATCATGGCACGTATAGCACGAGGTGCCGTTCGCACCAGCTGTCCCCCCGGTCCCTTGAATATGAAGCGAATGGAATTTGAAGCTTTCATTTCCCAAAATACTATCCCTGTTGTGGCAGCGGTAGCATAACGCGTAGGCAAAGGGGCTTTCAGGCTGGTTGTCCCGAGTGGAAAAATTGTCGACCAGAATATGCTCGTTCATCGAACCATGAGGCCCACGGGGAGACGAAGCGCTTTCGCTGCCATGACAGTCATCGCAGGAGATCGTAGACACATCGCTGGCGTTTACCTTTTTCTCCTTGTACGGTTTGAGGAGACTTACCACCGCCGTATTCTTCCCTTCCCCTTCAACTGGGTGGAATGAAGGATTCGTCAGTGCAAATTCAGACCGCTTGTTGGCAAAACGACCCGGAAGATTCGCGCTCTCGGCATGGCATTTAAAGCAAAGGTCATACTCCTTGGTTGCCGATGAGACAACATTGCCAACCCGACGTACTTTAATACCGGCAAACTTGTTCGAATATGTCAGTTGGTGAGGATTGTGGCAGTCAACACAATCGGCATGACGGGGCTGCTGAGAATCTGTTTCAGGAAGAACCTCGTCGGCGCGGTGAACGCCACGCACATCAAAAACCGGATGCCGGTAGGTTTTCTTGAATTCGGCTTCGATATTTTTCAAAGACTTCCCCGCCGGAGCAAATCCTTTCGGCATTGTTCGATATACCTTGGCAAGGCGCGAAGGATCGCCATGGCAAACGATACAGGTATCAGGACCACCACCATTTTTAAAATTGAACGTCAGGTGACAGGTTGAACATCCGGCGGGAATGTTTTGAGGGTCGAGATGAATAGGCGTACTGTTTGTCGGTTGCTGCTGATCATACGTCTCTCCCCGGCTTAACACCGGGCATAAAGCAAACATGACGCCACAAACCATAACTGCAAGTCGACGCATTATCATATTCCTTGTCACGGACCGACGTTGAAATTGTGACACGCCCAACAAACCTCGTCATGGACCTTAGCCGCTGTGAGAGGAGCGGTCAATCCTGTACCGTCGAATACCCAAAACGGTGTGAGCGGAGGATCGTTAATCGTATCCTCGAAGTGCGTCTGGTGGGGGTCATGGCAGGTAGCACACTGCATGCGCCCTTCACGATCCAGTCGGACAACGTTACGCGCCTTGTTGGTACCCGGAGTGGCTGGAGTCTCCTGGGATGGAGCATCACTCGGCATCCAATAGTCATAGCCGCCCCCATTCTCCAAGGTTTTCAAGCGCGCAACAACATCGGCGTTATACTTGAACGAAACGGGATGATGCGCGTTGGTAATCTTATTCCGGTCGAAAACATGGGTTCCTTGCATGGCAGTATCAAGGCTGCCGTTCACCTCAATTTTTCCGCCATAGCTAAGGACATTACCCAGAGCCGTCACACCGTCATGACAACTCAGACAGAGGCGGGATGAGCCGTTTGGTTCATCGGGGTAATCGCTAAGCGATTTAGCTGATGGGTCAATCTGAATCTGCAACGATGACGAGGAATAATGGCCAAAAGGCCCCCCTTGGGGATCAACCCTGTTCCATAAGACGGTTTGGGGGCTGGCGTTATGGGGGGTATGGCAGAAAATACAGATCTGGTTACCGCGCGGATCTGAGGAGTTCGATGCCTTATACGTAATCCCGACACCGTTATTGGTTGACGACAGGTTGTGCTTGTTGCCGGACTCGCTGACTTTAGGTGCAGCGCCGCAATTCATGCCGATGACAAGCAGCACGGTGATGATAACTGCCGCTGCGAGGATTTTTCGAAACATTATGGTTTCCCTACCTTCAGGTACTGGAAAATCTGCAGGCGATGATTGTGGCTGTCGGCAATAAAGATCCGGTCATTGCTATCAATGAAGATGCCGCTTGGTAGATCAAACTCCCCCGGCCCTTTGCCGTTAGCTCCGACGAAAAGGAGCAGCTTGCCGGCTTGATCGAATATCTGGAAATTGGCATGGGTGGAATCGACGACATACACATGGCAGTCACTATCGACGGCAACCCCCTTCGGCCTGGCGAATGAACCGGTTGAATCGCCGACTTCTCCAATCTTCCGCTTGAAATTACCGTCGTGGTCATACACTTTGACGGTAAAGTTCATCGAATCCGTAACATACACATTCCCAGCCCGGTCCACTGCCACATTGGTCGGAAAATTGAGAGGCTCAGCGCTTCCTGCCCGGGGGAAATCCCTTTGGAAGTGGCCGTCTCCGGCAAAAACATACAATTTATGTGCCAGCACATCGACAACGTAAATATCGCCTTGGCCGTCAATGGCAATTCCCGCCGGTCGCAGAAATTTAACAGTCCCATCTCCCAGAGAACGCAAATAACGTCCAGTCGCGGAGAAGACGTAAACCTTGGCATTTACCGAATCACTGACATAAAGGTTGCCGTCCTTGTCGAGAGCAACTCCGACAGGGCTCGCCAAATCTTCCCCGCCGGCCCGATAAATATAGGAAATTTCACGATTAGCCAAATCGTAACGGTGAACAACCCCGGCAGCACTGTCGGCTACATAAACGACCTCCCGGCCATCGGACACAATCCCGTACGGTGCAACAAGGGGTAGATACGCCCGATGTTCACCGGTAACCATACTGAGAAGCCTGCCGACTTTGCCCTGTTCGGGGATAACGGTATCGGGGCCGGCTATTTCGCGGAGAAAGCGGATGCGGGGAGGATTAGGTTGCGGAGGCCAGACAAGATCGAGAGTGGGATCGCGAAACGGCAATGCTTCTCCGCGAAAAAGTGAACAGCCGGATAATGACGCCACCAGCAATAAGGGGACAACACAACGCACCGCACAACGGCACAATTTTTTCATGCCATAACCATCCCGACGATCCAGACGACATAGCCGCCCAGCAGACATACACCCCATCGTATAGCCGACCGTTTGTCGAATACGTTCCGTGAAGGAAATGCTTTCATGATAAATCCGACAGCCGAAACAATCCACCCCCAGAGACCAAGTTGGCAGAGTAAGGCCCACCCTTCATGCAGCACAACCAACCTCCCGTCAATGGAATAACTTTTTCAATAGCGAACCTAGCTTCAATTTCCAGACCATCAAAACGGCTTCCCGAACAATCCGCTTTGACATCTTCGAACTCCCCGAATGGCGATCAATAAATATGATCGGAATTTCTCCAACACGGAACCCCATCTCAACACAACGGAAATTCATCTCGATTTGAAATGAGTAGCCGTCGGAGCGAATTCTGCTCAAATCAATTGATTCGATAACCTGGCGGCGAAAACATTTGAAGCCACTCGTGCAGTCCGCAATTCGCAACCCAGTGATAATCCTAGTGTACACATTCGCAAAGTAACTGAGCATCAGGCGACGCAACGGCCAGTTCACCACGCTGATTCCATTGAGATAGCGGGAACCGATAACCAAATCATAGTCTGACATCATTTCCAGAAAACGGGGGATCGTCGCCGGATCATGGGAGAAATCAGCATCCATCTCGACAATATAATCAGCGCCGTAGTCGATCGCAGCGCGAAAACCATCACAATAGGCGGATCCCAGCCCCATTTTACCGGGGCGACGCAGTATATGAATCCTGCTGTTCTTGCGGGCCAGCGATTCAACAAGTTCACCGGTGCCATCGGGCGAATTATCATCGACAATAAACACCTGCAGATCCGGCGATTGTGCCAAGACTTCCCCGATCAGTCGGGCAATATTGTCGTATTCATTGTAGGTTGGGATAACTGCTACTATTTTCACCAAGAACTCCCATCCAAACAGCTCATTTTATCGCACTATGGAAAGCGGTTTCAAGCCACTGTGTCGTAAATAGGCCAATTTTCTAATGAATGATAGACCATTATTAGCGCAAGCGTCAAGAAAAAGGGCCTCTCTGCTAGAGTTATCGGTAAAAAGAAAGAGGTCATGCAATGCATGACCTCTTTCCAGATGGCGGGGTCGACGGGGCTCGAACCCGCGGCCTCCGGCGTGACAGGCCGGCGTTATAACCATCTTAACTACGACCCCAAAAGCTATTCAATTGAACCGACCGACTCGGGATTGTCCTTCCCGAAAAAAAACGATGGTGGGCGAAGAGGGGATCGAACCCCCGACATCCAGCTTGTAAGGCTGGCGCTCTCCCAGCTGAGCTATTCGCCCTAAAAATGGCGGGGTCGACGGGGCTCGAACCCGCGGCCTCCGGCGTGACAGGCCGGCGTTATAACCATCTTAACTACGACCCCGCAACTTCAAAAACTATCGTCAATTCTGGCAATCCATAACCATCTGTAATTACTCAGCTACATGCTTGATCAGCCAATCACAAGCGGACCAACTATATACCAGACTAACAGTTTCGATGTCAAGAATATTTTTCCACCTAATGGGCGGTAACCGAGCCTTCCCGTGGCTCACCAGATGTGTCAAGCGACGATGGGGGCGTCGGAGCCATCGTGGTGACACTATCGCCGAGAAGTGCCAGAGAAAGAACCTCATCCATATGCTGAACCGGCAGAACCTTCATCCCCGCGTAAACCTCACGAGGGATTTCAGCCAAATCCTTCTCATTATCATGGGGAATCAGTACTTGCTTTACTCCTCCACGGCGAGCTGCAAGCAGCTTTTCCTTAAGTCCTCCGATCGGCAGGACATTGCCACGCAACGTAATCTCTCCAGTCATGGCAATATCGTGACGCACAGCCCGCTCGGTGAGCGCCGAAGTGAGGGCCGTAGCCATCGTAATCCCGGCCGACGGCCCATCCTTCGGGATGGCGCCTTCCGGGACATGGATATGAATATCGAATTTCTGATAGAAATCCTTGTCTAGGCCGAGCAACTGCGCTCGAGAACGTACGTAGGTCATCGCTGCCTGCGCCGATTCCTGCATTACTTCTCCCAGCTTGCCGGTGACCAGCAAGGTGCCTTTACCAGGGACAATCGTCACCTCTATGGTAAGCAGGTCACCGCCTGTTTCAGTCCAGGCCAAGCCGGTCGCCGTCCCCGCATGATCACTCTCTTCGGTAAAACCGAACTTGAAACGATGAGGGCCAAGAAAGTCATTCAAGAGCTTTGGTTGTACGGCAATCTTTTTTTTCTCTCCCTTGACAACCCGGTAGGCGACCTTACGACAGACAGAAGCAATTTCCCGTTCAAGGTTTCTGACACCAGCTTCACGCGTATAATAGCGAATGATCTCCAACAGGGAATTGTCGGTAAAACTCACGTTACTCAGGGTAATACCGTTAAGTTCGATCTGCTTTTTCACGAGATACTGTTTAGCAATCGCCAGTTTTTCGTGCTCGGTATACCCTTCTAGGCGAATAATTTCCAGCCGGTCAAGAAGAGGTCTGGGAATCGAATGGATTGAATTTGCTGTAGCTATAAAGAAAACCCGAGAAAGATCGTATTCAATATCCAGAAAGTGATCAGAAAAATGGGCATTCTGCTCCGGGTCAAGCACCTCGAGCATCGCAGAAGCAGGATCCCCCCGGAAATCGGAACTCATTTTATCAAGCTCGTCCAGAAGAAAAACCGGATTGTTACTTCCCGCCTTTTTCAGATTCTGAATGATCTTCCCCGGCATGGCACCGACATATGTCCGCCGATGCCCGCGGATTTCCGCCTCGTCACGCATCCCCCCGAGCGACATCTTAACAAAATCTCTGCCGGTTGCCGTAGCAATGGAACGAGCCAGCGAGGTTTTTCCCACCCCAGGAGGACCGACCAGGCAAAGGATCGGCCCTTTCAACTTTTTGACCAACGTCTGAACGGCCAAAAATTCGAGAATCCGTTCCTTAACTTTTTCAAGGCCGTAATGATCAGCATCAAGTACTTCTTCAGCTCGACCAATATCTCGATTTTCGCGCGATAACTTCCCCCAAGGCAACGATACCAACCAATCGATGTAATTTCTGACGACCGTGGCCTCGGCCGACGTCGGTGACATCAGCCTGAGCTTCTTCAATTCTGCGGTAACCTTTTGTTTTGCCTCTTTCGAGAGTTTTCCCTTATTTGCCCGTTCTTCGAGTTCCAGAAGCTCCTGCTTGAACTCATCCTTACCACCAAGTTCTTTTTGGATGGCCCTCATCTGCTCGTTGAGGTAATACTCCTTCTGGTTCTTCTCCATCTGTTTCTTAACCCGGGATCGGATCTTGCTTTCCAGCTGGAGAATCTCGACTTCAGCCTCCATGAAAGCCAAAAGGCGCTCCAGCCGCTGGCCGGCATCACGCAAATCCAGCAGGAGCTGGCGGTCAGCAAGCTTCAGATTAAGATGCGGAGTAAGGGTATCGGCCAACCGAGCCGGATCAGTGATACTGGCTAAGGTATTGAGAACATCTTGCGGGACACCCTTGGTCAGCTTGACATAACTCTCAAATGTCATCCGGGCGCTCCGCATCAGCGCCTCAACTTCAACGCCGGCATCCCCCTGATCATCAAACGGATGGACATCAACAACGAAGTAGTCTTGATGTTGCACGTAAGAAATGATCTCGGCGCGTCTTTTCCCTTCTACAAGAACCTTAACAGTTCCATCAGGGAGTTTGAGAAGCTGAATTATCTGAGCAACAGTGCCGACACCGAAGATATCTTCGCGTTTTGGCTCTTCGGTCTTTGCATTCTTCTGCGCAGCAAGAAAAATGAGTCGATTCCCATTCATCGCTGCTTCGAGGGCGGAAATGGACTTTTCCCTGCCAACGAAAAGTGGAACGACCATATGGGGGAAGACAACGATATCCCTTAAAGGTAAAAGAGGGAATCTTTGCAGATCCCCTCTGGCCATGCTGCTATCCTCTTCAATAAAATCCATGTATATCCTTGACTCTATCTAGGCTGATTCAGCCACGTTTTCATAGACAATGATCGGCTTTTCTTTGTTGTAAATTACATCTTCGTTAATGACAACTTCCTTCACCATCGTCTGGGAGGGAATCTCATACATAATATCCAGCATGGAATTCTCTAGGATTGAACGAAGTCCCCGCGCCCCGGTTTTACGTTTCAGCGCTTCCCGGGCAATCGCCACCAGCGACCCGTCGGTAAACTTCAACTTGACATGCTCCATCTCGAACAACTTCTGATACTGTTTCACAAGCGCATTTTTAGGCTCTTTGAGAATCTGTACCATGGCCGCTTCATCCAGTTCATGAAGGGTGGCCAATACGGGGAGCCTACCGATAAATTCCGGAATGAAGCCAAACTTGAGCAGGTCTTCCGGGGTAACTTCCGCCAGCAATTCACCGGCACGCTTCTCGATTTTTTTCTTCACGTCAGCGCCGAAGCCAAGCGTCTTGACACCGATCCGCTGCTGAATCACATTTTCAAGCCCGGCAAAGGCACCACCGCAAACAAAAAGGATATTGGTAGTATCTACCTTCAAAAATTCCTGTTGCGGATGCTTCCTGCCGCCTTTGGGGGGAACGCTGGCGACAGTTCCTTCGATAATCTTCAGCAGTGCTTGCTGAACCCCTTCTCCCGAGACATCTCTTGTGATTGATGGCGAATCGGATTTTCGTGCAATCTTATCGATTTCGTCGATGTAGATGATCCCTTTCTGAGCCCGCTCTACATCGTAGTCTGCTGCCTGAAGCAGATTAAGGATAATATTTTCAACATCCTCACCGACGTAACCCGCTTCAGTCAAATTAGTTGCATCTGCCATGGCAAATGGCACCTTAAGAATCCGTGCCAGAGTCTGGGCCAGCAACGTTTTGCCTGAACCTGTCGGCCCAAGGAGAAGAATATTGCTTTTCTGCATTTCGACATCGCTAGGCTTGCCCATCGATTCAATGCGTTTGTAATGATTGTAAACCGCGACAGCGAGTATCTTTTTTGCCCGATCCTGGCCAATGACGTACTCGTCAAGGACCTCCTTGATTTCCTGCGGTTTCGGCAGTTTCTTGACATCCGGCCCCATTGCCTCTTCGAGTTTTGTCTCCTCGGCAATGATATCGTTACACAACTCGATACACTCGTCGCAAATGTATACTGTCGGGCCGGCAATGAGCTTCTTCACCTCATCCTGGCTCTTTCCGCAGAAGGAGCAGGTCAGGTTATCGCTACTGTCATTTCTTCTACTCAACGAGGACCTCCACTGATCGTCTTGCGCTCGATTATGTCGTCAATGATACCATAGTTCTTCGCCTCTTCACCAGACATAAAATAGTCACGCTCGGTGTCATTTTCCACCTTGGTCAGAGGTTGTCCGGAGCTTTCGGCAAGGATCTCATTGAGCCGTTTCTTCAATTTGAGAATTTCCTGAGCATGGATGTGGATATCCGTGGCTTGGCCTTGGAAACCGCCAATCGGTTGGTGAATCATAATCCGTGAATGAGTCAGGCTAAAACGCTTTCCTTTTTCACCGCCCGCAAGGAGTAGAGCCCCCATTGACGCGGCCTGCCCGACGCAAATGGTCGAAACAGGGGCCTTGATATACCTCATGGTGTCATAAATGGCCAATCCTGACGTCACGACACCGCCGGGAGAATTAATATACAGATGGATATCCTTATCGGGATCTTCTGCCTCCAAAAACAGCAACTGGGCAATAACAAGATTCGCAACGGAATCATCAATGGCGCCACCGAGAAAAACAATGCGATCCTTGAGCAGACGCGAATATATGTCGTAGGAACGTTCCCCTCTGCCAGTCTGTTCAACAACAATCGGTACGAGCATGATTCTCCCCCGTCTCTAAAGTTGGTCCTTAGGCACTTCAGTTACGACAGCATTTTGCAAGAGGTATTCCATCACCTTTTCTTCCGCCAGATGAGCTTCCAAATTTTCCTTGGCAGAACGGTTCTGCTCATAATACTCCTTCATGCGAGCAATATCCTGGCCGCTTTCCTGCGCGATCTCCAGCAGCTTTTTCTCAATATCTGCCTGCTCGACTTTAACGGCCTCTTTTTTGGCCACCGCTTCGAGCAGCAACGAGCCCTTCACTTGGCTTTCCGCAACATCGCGATACTGTACCTTGAATTTATCATCGTCCATTCCCATCATCTCAAGGGTAAGCCGTTGACCGGCAAGCCTGTTCTTGGTGTTGGAAAGCATTAGTTCTAGCTGCTTATCAACAAATGTCGTCGGTACCTCAATTTCATTCTTTTCGATAATCGCCTTTACAATCCTATCCTGAAGGTCGGCCCGAATCCGGCTAAGTTCCTGTTTTTCATACACTTCACCAATCTTTTCCCGCAAATCGGCCAAAGAGGCAAACTCACCGAACTGTGCCGCAAATTCATCATCGAGTTCCGGCAATTCCTTAACCTTAATCTCCCGGACCGTAACATCAAAACGGGCATCTTTCCCGGCAAGATCTTTGTTCCAATAATCTTCAGGAAACGGGACGGTGATCGTCTTCTGCTCGCCGCACTTCATACCAACGATTTGCTCCTCAAACCCCGGAATAAAGCGCCCAGAGCCGATCTCCAGCTGATAACTTTCAGCATTCCCTCCTTCAAAGGGCTTATCGTCGACATACCCGGTGAAATCGATTATTACATATTGGCCCTGTTCAACCTGTGCCCCTTCGCCTGCAGGCACGACCTGGGCCATATTTTCCCTCATTTCGTCGAGACGCTTCTCGACAACTGAATCATCGACAACAAACAACTCCTTTTTCACTTCCAGGCCGAGATAATCCTTCACCTCAATTTCGGGCATAACTTCCACGGTTGCCGAATACTTGAGAGACTCGCCTCGTTTCACATCATCGCTCTCAATGACCGGATGCGATACCGGGAAAATCTTATGATCAGCCAACGCCTTGAAATACGTCTCATCAAAAAGGTTTTTCAGCACATCCCCTTCCATAACCGAACTGTAGTGCTTTTCAATAAATGAGAGGGGAGCTTTCCCTTTTCTAAACCCTTTAATCGCCGACCGCTTCCGGATTTGCTCATAGACCTTATCAATCTCGGATGCTACCCGCTCTGCACTGATTTCGAAGGAAATTTTCTTTTTGACGCTGCTCAGTGTCTCGATGGTACTGGTCATCGTTAACCTCTCTTATGGATTTATTTTGTCTATAGCCCCTGGGGGAATTACGTCGGAAGGCAGTAAAGGAGCAACGGCGGGGTCCCTAAACGATTAAGAATGGTGCGAGAGAGGGGAGTCGAACCCCTACGGTTGCCCGCTGGATCCTAAGTCCAGTGCGTCTGCCAGTTCCGCCACTCTCGCAAAAAACTGCGCCACATACGAATAAGCCCCGTTTATCACGGGGCTTGTCTTAAATGGGGTGGCTAGTGGGATTTGAACCCACGAATGCATGAGTCACAGTCATGTGTGTTAGACCCCTTCACCATAGCCACCATATTATTCTTTTGGCACGCCTGAGAGGATTCGAACCTCTGACCTACGGATTAGAAGTCCGTTGCTCTATCCAGCTGAGCTACAGGCGCAGTTCTGGTCGGGGTGAGAGGATTCGAACCTCCGACCCCCTGCTCCCAAGGCAGGTGCGCTAGCCAGACTGCGCTACACCCCGTCGGAATTTGTATAATTAACACACCCGTGCGTGGCATGCAAGCATTTTATACGATCACGGAGAAAACAAGTACTTTTTCAATTCAGCGAGTGCCTTGCCGCGGTGACTTATCCGGTTTTTAACTTCGCTGGGCAGTTCGGCAAGGGTTTTCCCTTGATCGGCAACATAGAAAAGCGGATCGTAGCCAAACCCCCCGTTACCGTGCGGTTGGTCAAGAATCATCCCAGCAAGCTCTCCCCGGAAAATCAGGCATTCGCCACCGGGAAAACATAGTGCAATTACACAACAGAATGACGCATTTCTCGCAGCTAAAGGAAACCCCGTCAGTTCCGCGAGGAGTTTATCGTTATTCTCTCCGTCCGATGCACCTTCCCGTGCAAAGCGGGCAGAAAAGACCCCAGGGCGCCCGCCCAAGAGAGGAACTATCAAACCCGAATCATCGGCCAGAGAAGGAAGACCGGTAGCTACAACTGCACTTCGGGCTTTTTTGACTGCATTCTCTTCAAATGTCTCCCCGTCCTCAGCAACCTCTGGAAACTCGGCAAAGTCATCGGGAGACAGCAACGTAATCTCCATCCCGGCAAGGAGTTCGGCAATCTCTCGCATTTTCCCCTTATTGCGCGTGGCAATAACAAGATGTGTCATTCTGCAAGAACCTCATTCTGGATGGCAATCAGCTGACGAATCCCGCGCATCGCCATGTTACGCAGCTCATCCATCTGGCTTACCGTAAACGGTTCGAGCTCTGCGGTACCCTGAACTTCAACAAAACGCTCGGAGGATGTCATCACGAAATTCATGTCTACTTCAGCCGACGAATCTTCAAGATAATTAAGATCGAGCAAAACCTCGCCATTCACAATGCCGACACTCACAGCAGCGACAGATTCACGTAGCGGTATCGCTTCGATGGCCCCCTCAGTGACCAGCCCCCGCAAGGCATCGGCCAGAGCTACATAGGCTCCCGTTATTGACGCTGTTCGTGTCCCGCCATCGGCCTGAATGACATCACAATCAACCAAAACGCTTCGCTCTCCCAAGAGCGTCAAATCTGTGACGGCCCGCAGTGATCGACCAATGAGCCTTTGAATTTCATGGGTCCGGCCGCCGATTTTACCCTTGACCGCCTCACGCGGCGAACGTGAATGGGTAGCCCGGGGAAGCATCGAGTATTCTGCGGTTACCCATCCGCTCCCTTTACCCCGAAGAAAAGGCGGGACACTAGCCTCAACTGACGCGGTACAAATTACTTTCGTATCCCCAAACGATACCAACACCGAACCTTCAGCATGCTTAATATAGTTCCGGACAATTTTGATATCCCTGAGACTTGCAGCATCACGTCCATCCGCACGCATAATTCACCTCTCTTGACCAGGATTGGGCGCTATACGTTAAACGATCAAAGCTAGGCTGTCAACTCTCCAGCCGATTAGCGGCGGCGTCTTCCCCAAGAGAGTAGTGTGAGGCATCCAGTGCTACGGGAATCTCCTTTTCAAGGGAAAGCTCGGCGAGCAGCCGATGCAGAAGGTGCTCGGCAACCTCATCGCGTCCCATTGCCAGACAAACCTTGCCACCAGCCATCATGCCGTGGCCGCCGGCAAGTCCGAGACCGGCGACGATGCGCCTGCTGAGCTCTCCCGCATTGATATCGGAGCGATTGGTGCGGAGAGAGAGAATGATTTCGTTGTTATAGCAACCCGAAGCGAATACGACTTCAATCTTCTCCAGCCGGAGAAACAAATCAGCCATTTCGGCAACAATTTCCGGGAATGAAAGTTCACCCAAATCGGTCACCAACAAGCTTGAATAAAGCCTAGTGTTTTCAATGGCACGGTTCAGCGTAAGAAAATACTCTACCGGTAGTTTCGGATAGGTAATCTCATAGAGAAGTCTCTTGTTGGCGAGCGGAAATAACCGGAGATATGCATCCCGATCAGGCTTGTTTGCCTCTCGGCCCAAATCCTGTGTTTCGGACTTGATGGCATAATAGACTGCGGTAGCCAACTTGGTACTGATCGGGACGTCTTGGACAACTAGGTATTCATACAAAATAGTCGCTGTCACCCCATAATCTTCGCGGATATCAACCCAGTGGCACAACGTGCTGGTCTCACGCAAGGGATGATGGTCGATCACGACATCTACCCTGGTTCCAGAGGGGAGCGAATTATTGCCCGTACCGGGCTGAGTATCAAGCATGCACACGACGGAGAAATCCTGGAGATTCAAGATGGTGAGTGGTTTCAACGGTATTTCGAGTTCCTTGGCCATCACGATATTTTCGCTCCTCCCGATCATCCCAGAAAAAGCGATGATTGCCTCCCGGTTGAGCTTCATCACGAAGAGATGCCGTAATGCCATTGCAGAAGCAAGACAATCGGGATCGGGGTTATCATGAACAACTATCAGAATCTTCCCACGCCCTCTTGCCCAAGTTAACAATTCATCAACAAATTTCTTGGTAGTCTGTAGCGAACGTTGTTCAACCATCAATCTCACCAGTAGTCCAGTATTAGCCACCCAGTAGAACTGCCGCTCAGCCTCATGATTCGTATCAGACTTGTGCAGACAAAAAAAGAGGGGAAAGTAGACTTTCCCCTCTTTTTACGACCGCAAACTACTATTAATCAGCCAAGAAACACGTTCTGGTTTCTCGCACGATTCGCAAGGATGGTCGGATCGATTACCTCGCCACAACAGGTGCACTTCCACGCATCGAAGGACCTCACGAAATCGTAGAATTTTTCCGCAAACATCCGGCCTTTGCATTTCGGGCATTTCATAAGGTATCCCCCCATATTTGAAATTCAACAGAAGTGCTTGGGGGATTTCACCATATATGCCAATCTTACTTGACAAAAAGCTCATCATACACAACGCCGCCAGCAACACATAATTGTCTAATAATTGCAAGGTGTTATATAACCGAAAAAATATGGTTTAAGTCGTGACATAGTCGCCGGGCCGATCCCGGGAACCAATCCGAGTTGGCGAAACGAGGTAAAATCGCCAATCTGTTGACGGTACTCCAAAATTGATTGAGCAGTTGCCGGACCAATCCCGGGGAGAGCTTCCCAATCTGCCCTCGACATGCTGGACAGATCCAACGGAATGCCAAGGGTAACACGTTCATGCGCCGACATTCTCTCGCATGAAACATGTGTATATCCGGTATGTTGTACATCGAATATTATAACATCCCCTTCACAAACGCGCTGTAGGCCAACGCTATCGTCGAGGAGAATCAATGAATCGGCAGGGACCGACAATTTCATGACGCTACCAATTGTCGCCGGGACCGAAACTTGGTAAATCCCTGAGAATTCTGGTATTCCGGCGACTTTTACAAGTGCCTTGCCGGGCGTTCGATGTAGAAAAGCCACGGCATCCCTTTTTGCCGGGGACGGTCCGTGGCTTTTATCGTACAACTGGAGCAAGAGCGCCAAGGCGGCAAACGAAGTGAGTGCCAGCCGCTTGGCACGGCCATTCATTTCAAAACGGCCTCACCGTCTTCAGACTTGTGAAGCTTGTATTCAACGCTATCGATAAGGGCCTGATACGAGGCATCAATGATATTTTCTGAAACGCCCACCGTCCCCCAGCGACTCTCCTTGTCGCCTGATTCAATGAGAACTCTGATTGACGATGCGGTTCCCTGGCCAGCTGGTAAGACGCGGACTTTATAGTCCAGCAGCTTTACTTCCTTCAATTTCGGATAGAACTTTTCAAGTGCTTTTCGTAATGCGTTATCGAGCGCATTGACCGGGCCATTTCCTTCAGCGGCAGTATGCTCCACCTTGCCCCCGACTTTGATCATAATGGTAGCCTCTGAAAACGGCTTCTGGTCTTCATGGCGCTTTTCATCGATGACCCGAAAACCGATTACCGAGAAAAATTTGCGGTGGGTGCCGAGTGCCCTTTTCATCAGCAGTTCAAACGATGCCTCCGCCCCTTCGAACTGATACCCCCGATTCTCCATCTCCTTGATGTTGTCAAGGATTTCCAGAGTGACGGGATCCTTACTATCCATATTGATATTGAACTCTTCGGCTTTGGCCAAGATGTTCGACCGACCGGACAGGTCGGAAACCAACACCCGGGTCATATTGCCCACCAGCTCGGGACGCAAGTGTTCGTAGGTTTCGGGATGGCGCTGAATGGCACTGACATGCACGCCCCCCTTGTGGGCAAAGGCCGAATTGCCGACATAGGCCTGATGCTTGTTGGGAGAAAGGTTGGCAAGTTCGTAAACGAAGCGGGACAGGGCCCGCAGTTTCTTCAACTGATCGTCGCTGATGCACTCCAGCCCCATTTTCAGCTTCAAGGCAGGAATGATCGAACAGAGGTTGGCATTACCGCAGCGCTCACCGAAACCGTTGATGGTCCCTTGCACCTGAACGATCCCCTGATCCACCGCATGCAAGGAATTGGCAACGGCGCACTCGGAATCATTATGGGTATGGATGCCGAGCGGCGTCTTGATCTGCTTTCTGACGTCCTTGATGATTTCGACGAGTTCGAATGGCATCGTCCCGCCATTCGTATCGCAGAGAACGATACAGTCGGCCTTTGCCTCTTCCGCCGCCTTGAGGGTCTTGATGGCATACTCGGGATTTGCCTTGTAACCGTCAAAAAAGTGTTCGGCGTCGTAAAATACCTCAGGGACACGCCCCTTCAGATATTCAAGCGAATCGAATATCAGCTCGAGATTCTCCTCAAGAGAAATCCGGAGCGCTTCATGTACATGGAAATCCCATGTTTTACCAAAAATGGTAACGACATCGGGTTCAGCCTGAACGAGAGTTTTGAGGTTATGATCTTTATCGGGAGTAATCTTGGCACGACGTGTCGAACCGAACGCAGCGATCTTCGCCTGGGAAAGCTTCTCTTTTTTGATATCCTTGAAGAAGGCGACATCTTTCGGGTTACTTCCTGGCCACCCACCTTCGATATATTGGATACCGAGTTCGTCGAGACGATGGGCAATGCGCAGCTTGTCTTCTACAAGAAACGAAATATCTTCTGCCTGAGTTCCATCACGGAGGGTGGTGTCGTAGAGTTTTACAAGATTCATCTGATCACCTTTTCAAGTAACGGTTCATTGTCGTGCCTGCTAACGCAAGTAAGGATCATTCGGCCTTGGCCGCCGTACCGGCGAGGCCAAATACATCATGAAGCACCCGCACTGCCAACTCAGTATATTTCGCATCAACCACCACGGAAACCTTGATTTCCGAGGTTGAAATCATCTGAATGTTGATACCTTCCTGTGCCAGCGACTGGAACATTTTGGTCGCGACCCCGGCATGGCTACGCATCCCAACACCGACGACGGAAATTTTGGAAATGTTCTCATCCGCCGTCACATTGCTGGCGTTGATTTCTTTAGCCGCTTCCTTGGTAATATTCAGAGCTTTTTTGAAATCCGCCTTGGTAACGGTAAAGGTGAAGTCGGTAAAACCGTCTTCGCTGACATTCTGAACGATCATATCGACGGAAATATTTGCATCGGAAAGAGGTGACAACAGTTTAGCCGCGATCCCCGGCTTGTCCGGGACATGCATGACGGCAATCTTTGCTTCATTCTTGTCGTAGGCGATCCCCGAAACGAGAACTGCTTCCATATCCTTATCCTCCTTGGTAACCATTGTCCCTTGATTATCATTAAAACTGGAACGGACGTGAATGTCCACATTGTACTTCTTGGCAAACTCGACCGAACGGATCTGCAGAACCTTCGCCCCGAGGCTGGCCAGTTCGAGCATCTCATCATACGAAATCTTGTCGATCTTGCAGGCGTCGCTGCAAATATTGGGGTCGGTCGTATAAACACCGTCGACGTCGGTATAGATCTCGCAAACATCGGCCTTCAAGGCTGCTGCCAAGGCAACGGCCGAAGTATCGGAACCGCCACGGCCAAGGGTTGTGATGCTACCGCCCTTGTCGACCCCCTGAAAGCCAGCAACAATAACAATGGTTCCATCTTTGAGATCGCCGCGAATATTTTCGTCTTCGATCTTTTCAATCCGGGCTTTGCTGTATGAACTGTCAGTAACGATCGGCACCTGCCAGCCGTGATACGATTTGGCCTTATAGCCCATCGCCTTGAGGCACATGGCAAGAAGAGCAATGGAAACCTGCTCGCCCGACGCCACCAAGACGTCGTATTCGCGGTTATCAGGAAACTCGCACACTTCATTGGCCAGCGCGACCAGCTTATTAGTTTCACCCGACATCGCCGAGACAACGACTACCATGTCATTGCCAGCGTCATAGGTCTTGGCAACCCTCTTGGCAACATTGCGGATCCGCTCGATTGTCCCCATTGAGGTGCCGCCATATTTTTGGACCACCAGAGCCATCTACCGTCCCTCCTTTATGCTGTTCTTACAATTCCAAACTGTGCATCAATCGTATACAAACGCCAAACATCGTCCCTTAATATCAGGAATCACCATGGTGGTCAAAACATTTTTTTAATATCGACTCATAGAGAGAACCGAACGGTTGAAACTCGAATCGACGGGCATTCTCGCCGCTTCGACTGATGGTGATATCCAGTCGTAGGGCAGGAAGTGTGTCAGTTATCCGCTCCGCCCACTCAACAAGGCAAACCCCCTGGCCGTAAAAGTATTCCTCAAAACCAAGTTCTACGACGTCGTAATGGTCGTGCAGCCGATAAAGGTCGAAATGATAAAAGGGGAGCCGCCCCTGATACTCATTAACCAAAGTATAGGTCGGGCTGGTGATAGGTTGCGTTCGATCAACGCCAAGACCGGCAGCTACACCACGGGCAAACTGGGTTTTCCCTGCACCGAGATCGCCATACACGGCAATGAAGCTGCCCGGTCCCAACTGTTTCCCCAATTCTTCGCCTAGCTTGACTGTCTCATCAGCGCTTGCAGTGAATCGATTCACCAAGAATCCCGCCTAACCGATCATGGTTCGAATGAGGTCGATCCGCGAGACGATACCAATCAATTTTTCCCCATCAACGACCGGCAAGGTATGAATCTTTTTGTTTGTCATGATATCGGCAACTTCGCTGACCGTTGTATCAGCCGTCACTGATTGGACATCGGCGTTGAAAATATCACCAACCGCCTGACCGGTCATTTTCTGCAGCTCTTTTTCGAATTTTTTCTCGCTCTCAAGGTAGAACACCCAGTCGAAAAGCGAGATTACCGTCGGGATATGGAGGCTCTTGTCCTGTTCGATCAAATCCGATTCGGTGACAATACCGATAAGATTCCCGGCATCGTCGACAACCGGAATGCTGCCGATGCGATGGGCAGTGAACAGCTCGGCAAGCTCGCGAATCGAAGTCTCTCTCTTTACCGTCACGAGGGTGGTTGTCATTATGTCTCGTACTTTAAGCATAAATTGTCTCCTGAAAAGTCAGTTCAAACTGCGAAATGCCACGGGCAAATGTTCCTGAACATCAACGGCGGACATGCCGATCTCTCCCTTTTCGCCGGCTACGAGGTCAGCGGCGTAACCATGGATGAATACCGCCAGCTGGCAGGCGGTAAATGGCTCATAGCCCTGACCAAGCAAGGAGGTGACAATGCCGGTAAGGACGTCCCCCATCCCACCCGAGGCCATTCCCGGGTTGCCACTCCCGTTGATCGACAGCCTACCATCCGGAGCCGCCACGACCGTCCGCGCCCCCTTGAGTATCACATATACCCCATAGCGCACGGAAAAAGCCCGGGCGACGCCGAGCCGGTCTGCCTCGATCTCGGCGATTGAGGCTCCGGTCAGTCGGGCCATCTCTCCCGGATGAGGAGTAAGGACGACCGTCGGCGATTTTTTGTTCGCCAACGCTTCAACCTCCTCGGAAAGAGCGTTGAGCCCATCGGCATCGACGACGAGAGGCGCCGTGACCAGCCTGATCACCTGACGGACAAGTTCGGCCGTGGCGGTATTCCACGACATCCCGGGACCGATGGCAATGCTGTCTTTGCCCTCCCAAGCCCCGACAATGGCCGGCAGCGCAGTGGACCCCAGGAAACCTTGCCCGTCGTCGGGAAGAGGTATCGTCATCGCTTCTGTCGTTTTCACCTCGAGGATGGGATTAAGCACTACCGGTACGGCAAGCGAAACCAGGCCGGAACCGGCACGCACCGCACTGTTGGCAGCCATCGCCGCCGCACCGGTCTTCCCAGTGGAACCGGCAATGATCAGGCAATGGCCAAAGGCGCCTTTGTGGGCGCGACGTTCACGTCTGATGAGCAAACGACTCGCGGTGACGGAATCGACAAAATCGACCCCTTCGGCTGACGAGGAGACTTCCGCAGGGATGCCGATGTCGACAATCTTCAGCGAGCCGCAATATTCACAGCCCGGGTAAACAACATGGCCGATCTTTGCCAACCCGAACGTTACGGTCATAGCAGCCCGTACAGCCACCCCCAGGACTTCTCCAGATCCGGCGGCAATGCCGGAAGGAATGTCCACAGCCACGACCGGCTTGCCGCTTCCGTTGATCAGCGTGATTGCCTCGGCATAAACGGCGCTTACGGGGTTTTTCAAGCCGGTGCCGAGTAGAGAGTCGACAATCACCGTCGCTTCGTCAAGGATCTGCCGATAAGGAAGAAGCCCGCCAGGCGCCGGGGAAAAAATGAGCGATTCCGGATTGAGCCGCTGCAGATTCGTCAGTGCATCGCCACCAATTTCCGCCCTGGCGGCCAACACGATCGTCCGCACCTCCCAGCCACTTTCCCTGAGCAGCCTGGCAATCACGTAGCCGTCGCCGCCATTGTTTCCCTTGCCGGCGACAACAACTGCCCGTGCCGCAGCGGGAAACGCTTCCGTAATAGCAACAGCACAACCACGGCCCGCATTCTCCATGAGCTGGAGCCCGGGGATACCAAATTCATCGATAACCCGGCGGTCCAGCCCCTGCATCGTTTCTCCGGTGACGATTTTCATCTTCGCTCCAAAACCACCATCGCAATGGCATAGTTGCCATCATGGGAAAGTGAAACGAAACTATTTTCCAGACCATTCTCCACGAACAGGCTTTCCGCCCTCCCCTGCAAACGCAGTTCAGGCTTTCCCAGCGCATCGTTGGTTACTTCGACATCATGCCAGCTCAGCCCGTCTCTGAGTCCCAGCCCGCACGCCTTGAGAAACGCCTCCTTGGCGGCAAAACGCAACGCATAATGTTGGGCAGAACGCCGCTTCGCGGCACAGTACTCCCGCTCTGCAACGGTAAACAGGCGCTCGAAGAGCCGCTCGTTCCCCTCTTCGAGGAAGCGCTCAAAACGTGAAATTTCGACGATATCGACGCCAGTACCGAAAATCATGCGCAACCTTACGCATACTTGATGAGATCAACCATATCCCGAACCGCTCGGTCGAGCCCGACGAGCACCGCCCGGGAGATAATGGAATGACCGATGTTGAACTCTTCTATACCGCCCAGTGCTGCGACCTTTTTGATGTTCGCATAATTGAGCCCATGGCCGGCATTGACGCCCAGTCCAAGCTTACGCCCCAGCTTCACGGCATTTTCAATCCGCTCGAGTTCAGCCCGTTCGGTCGGCCAATCGCCGGCTTCGGCAAAACGACCGGTATGGACCTCGATGTAGTCAGCCCGTACTTTGCTCGCGGCCTTAACTTGGTCGGGATCGGGATCAATGAACAGGCTGACGATAATCCCCCCATCCTGCAGCTGTTCAATCTTTTCACCCAGGCCCTGACTGTTGAGACGGACGTCTAGGCCTCCTTCGGTAGTCAGCTCCTGGCGCTTTTCCGGCACCAGGGTACACATGTCCGGTTTCACCGACAGGGCAATGCCCACCATCTCGTCGGTGGCCGCCATCTCCAGATTGAGCTTGGTATTAACCGTCTGGCGCAGCAACTTGAGATCCCGGTCCTGGATATGGCGCCGATCTTCGCGCAGATGGATGGTAATCCCGTCCGCACCGGCACATTCGGCAATAACAGCTGCCGCGACAGGGTCCGGCTCGCTCCCGCCCCGCGCTTGCCGAATCGTTGCAACATGATCAATGTTAACTCCCAGCTTGGCCACCTATTTCCCTCCGATCTGCTTCTCAACTAGGTCGGCAATCTCTTTCGCCCACCCCGTAATCTGATACTTGTCCTGTCCCTCGATCATGATCCGCAGTAGCGGCTCGGTCCCGGAGTAGCGGATCAGGATTCGCCCTTCGTCTTTCAGTTTTCCTTCGATATCTTTGATTAGACGGGCAGGCTCGGGAATCGTCATGATATCTTTCTTCTCGGCTACCCGGACGTTAACCAGGACTTGAGGAAGCGGGATCATCACTTCTGCCAGTTCGGCAAGCGTCTTCCCGGTACGACGCATGATCGCCAGCACCTGGAGCGCCGAAAGAATGCCATCGCCAGTCGTATTATAATCGAGGAACAAAAGATGCCCGGACTGCTCGCCGCCGAGATTGTATCCCCCTTTGCGCATCTCTTCGACGACATAGCGGTCACCGACCGCAGTTTTAATGACCTTTCCCCCTGCCTTTTTGACCGCTATATCAAGGCCCATGTTGCTCATCACCGTGGCAACCAGCGTATTCTTGCGCAGTCGCCGTTGCTTAAGCATATCGATCGCGCAGATTGCCATGATATGATCACCATCGACCTCGTTGCCGAATTCGTCGACAAAAATTACCCGATCAGCATCCCCGTCCAGGGCGATGCCAAGATCGGCCCGGTGCTCCTTCACCGCTTCGCTGATCACTTCGGGGTGAAGCGAACCGCAGCCGGCGTTGATATTCGTCCCGTTCGGCTTGATGCCGTAGGTAATGACTTCCGCACCAAGTTCTTCAAGGACCGCCGGCGCAACTTTGTAGGCAGCGCCATTGGCGCAGTCGAGCACAATCTTCATCCCGGCAAGATCAAGATCCTTGGGAAAGGTATTCTTGAGAAATACCACGTAACGCCCCACCGCGTCATCAATGCGGTAGGCCTTACCAACTTCGGTCGCGATCGGCCGCAACGAGTCAATCTTTTTCGAAAAAATCAGGTCTTCGATTTTCAGCTCCACGTCATCGGGAAGCTTGAAGCCATCCTGAGAGAAGAACTTGATCCCGTTATCCTGAAAAGGATTGTGCGACGCGGAAATCACTACCCCGGCGTCAGCTCGCATCGACGAGGTGATATTGGCGATACCGGGAGTCGGAAGTGGGCCGACCACCAGAACATCGACGCCCATTGAACAGATACCGGCAACCAGGGCATTTTCGAGCATATATCCAGAGAGTCTGGTATCCTTGCCGATAACGATACGGTGGCGACGGCTGCCATTTTTGAAGATATAGGCCGCCGCCCGACCGATCTGCATCGCCAGTTCGGTAGTCATCGGATAGACGTTGGCAACGCCACGAACGCCATCGGTTCCAAACAGTTTTTTCATAGTAACTCCTGCAGGTTTGTCAAACAGGTTACGGAAATTTACGCTTTACAGTCACAGATACGTCAGCCGGGAAAACCCGGCTGACGACAACACCGTCCGGCAGTACGAGTTGTTGAGCAAGATTTGAGAAGGAAGTGGTCCCTGCGCCAACCCCCTTCATATCGAGCGGCATGATAATATTTTCACCACGGAGCTTCAACAGAAGAATTCTCGGCCCGACAAGCGACACAGCGAGAACCGGATGATCGACGATCACGGCACAATCGGTCGGGGCGTTGCGCACCGTGACCGGAATGGTCAGCTCGAGACGCCCCTTCCGTTCTCCGGCGACAGCCAGCCAAAGAGCTACGGCAAAGAGCAGTGCAAGCACCTTGATCCCCCAGTTACGTGCCATTGAGCGAATCAGGTCAACCATTGGGGCTCCAACGACCGTTTGAGTACCTTACGCATCGAACCGGCATCCACCGGCGACGTAATCTTTCCGTCAGCCACAAACGACATCATCCCGGTTTCCTCGGACACAACAAGGACAATGGCGTCAACCAGCTCTGTCAAGCCAATGGCGGCACGATGGCGGGTTCCCAATGACTTGCTGATCGTGGGGTTCTGGCTTAGCGGGAGAAAACAGCCGGCCCTCGTTAACTTGCCACGTTGAATGATGACGGCACCGTCGTGAATAGGTGAGTAGGGAAGAAATATCGAATTCAGAATCTCGCTGGTGATCTTGGCATCGATTTCGGTGCCGATTTCCACGTGGGACATGACCCCCATTTCCCGCTCAATGACAATCAGGGCGCCTATCCTCCGCTCGGCCAGCCCAGTGAGGGCGGTAACGAGTTCGTCAATCACCAGCGACGCCTCTTCATGCTCCTGTCCTGCCGGCCGGTTTCGCTTGCCGAAGGTGATCAAGGCACGACGAAGGTCACTCTGGAACAAGACAACCAGAATGAGAATCAGTGACTTGAAAAGAGCGGAAAGAATCGCATGAAATGCATCGAGGCCTGCCAGCCGGGAAAAGAAAAAGAGCGCTATGCCGCCGGCAATGAACAGAAAGAATCGAAAAGCCAGCCGATCTTTCAGCAGCAGGATTGCCCGGTAAAACAGATAGGCAACAATCGCAATATCGACGAAGTCACGCCATTCGAACAATTGGAGTTGGTCGGTCGCCATAGTCATCACATCTGTAAGGTTGTGCCGGGCAGATCAGCCGGGAGGCTGTTACCGCCATTCTCCAGTCCGAGACTGTGTCACGGCAAATGCCATATCGGCAACGTCCCGCATTGCCTTCACATCGTGGACCCGGAAGATCGTGGCCCCCTTCGCAACGCCGAGCGCAACCGTAGCGGCAGTGCCAAAAAGCCGATCACTACTGTTTCGCTTCAACACCGCCCCGACGAACGATTTGCGCGACGTGCCGATCAGTACCGGCCTGCCAAGGCAGGCAAACTCGTCGAGTCGGTTCAGGATCGCCAGGTTGCCCTCAAGACTTTTGCCAAAACCGAGCCCCGGATCGACAACAATCCGTTCTGCCGGAATCCCCGCTGAACAGGCACACTGCAACGATGTCTTGAGCGCCTCGATCACCTCGCTGATCAGGTCGTCATAAACGGTATTATACTGCATCTCGGGCGGCCGGCCGCGAGTATGCATGACAACAAGGCCGGCGTTGCCAGCCGCCACAACAGCCGCCATTTCCGGATCAAACGTCAACCCACTGATATCATTAATAATTGAGGCTCCGGCCTGGAGGGATTCTCGGGCCACGGCGGCCTTGTATGTATCGATCGACAGGGGAACAGTGACCTGCTCGGCCAATTTAGCAACCACCGGCACGACACGGCGCAACTCTTCGTCTTCGGCAACCGGAGCGGCATCGGGGCGGGTGCTTTCCCCCCCGATATCGATAATGTCAGCCCCTTCGGCTACCATTTCAAGGGCGTGATCCAGGGCACGGTCGAGATCAAAGAATCTGTTCCCGTCAGAGAAGGAATCGGGAGTAACGTTGAGAACCCCCATGATACAGGGGCGAGCAGAGACAGCCATGGTACGCCCGGAAAACGACCAGTGGCCTGAGGAGGTAGTATCGTCGACAAGGAGACGATGTAACTCGGCGGAGAGGGGGGACGGAACAGCCGCTTGCCCTGAAAAATCGGCATCAAGCCAGCCAAGACCGATCTCGGACAGGGCGAGAAGAATCCTCACGCGAGGTGCTGTTGCCAGGAAACATGCCCGACCACCGGCCGCCGACACTCCGGCGCGGAGCAGCCCTTCCCACTCACCAGCAGGCCCCTCGACCAATAACAGCCGGGTAAGCGCCTGGGCTGCAAACTCGCGCAGCTCGGCCGGGATTTCACTACCGGAGAATATGCAACCGTCGCTGGCCCGCAGGGTAGCTGGCGATAGCTCCCTCACCGAAAAATTCATGGAGCTGCGGGCGGTTCTTGAGCATCGGGAGCAGCGGTAGCGACCGTTTCGTTAATGATCCGATCAACTTCATCACCGCTGAGATTTTCCTTCTCGATCAGTTGCGTGGCAAGGTTGTGCAGTACGCCCAGGTTATCCGAAAGCAGAGTGCGGACCCGGCTGTAGCTCTCTTCGATAATCCGGCGCAATTCGGCGTCGATCTCCACGGCGGTGGCTTCGCTGTAATTCTTGTGGGTTGCCATTTCCCGACCGAGAAAAATCTGCTCGTCTTTCTTGCCGAACGTGACGGGTCCCATCTTGTCGCTCATTCCCCATTCGCAGACCATCTTGCGGGCAATTTCGGTGGCCCGCTCGATGTCATTGCCAGCGCCCGTCGTCATCGTGCCAAAGATGATCTCTTCGGCCGCCCGGCCACCCATGAGCACCGCAATGCGGTTCAACAGCGACTCGCGTGAATAGCTGTGCTTGTCCTCAATCGGTAATTGCATGGTAACCCCCAAGGCCCGGCCACGGGGGATAATGGAAACCTTGTGCACCGGGTCGGTGCCGGGAATGAGCTTGGCAACGAGCGTATGGCCCGCTTCGTGATAGGCGGTATTTTTCTTCTCGTCCTCGGATATGACCATGCTCCGGCGCTCGACCCCCATCAGGACTTTGTCCTTGGCATCGTCAATATCACGCATATCGACAACACTCTTATCTTTCCGGGCGGCAAGCAATGCGGCTTCATTAACGACATTCGCCAGATCGGCTCCGGAAAATCCCGGTGTTCCCCGGGCAATCACCGCCAGGTTGACATCGGACGCCAAGGGAATCTTCTTCGTGTGGACCTTGAGGATCATCTCGCGTCCCTTGACGTCGGGTTGGGGCACCACTACCTGGCGGTCGAAACGGCCAGGGCGCAGCAATGCCGGGTCAAGGACATCCGGCCGGTTAGTAGCGGCAATGAGAATCACCCCTTCATTCGACTCAAAGCCATCCATTTCAACAAGGAGTTGGTTGAGCGTCTGTTCCCGTTCATCATGTCCGCCGCCGAGGCCAGCCCCGCGATGACGGCCCACGGCGTCAATCTCGTCGATGAAGATGATGCAGGGGGCATTCTTTTTCCCCTGGACGAACAGATCGCGAACCCGGCTAGCACCGACCCCAACGAACATCTCAACGAAATCCGAGCCGGAAATCGAAAAGAACGGCACGCCGGCCTCGCCGGCGACGGCACGGGCCAAAAGGGTTTTCCCGGTACCCGGAGGGCCGACCAACAGGACACCCTTCGGGATACGCCCTCCCAGTTTGGTGAATTTCTTCGGATCCTTCAGAAATTGGATAATCTCCTCCAACTCCTCTTTCGCCTCGTCAACACCGGCAACGTCCTCGAACGTCACCCGGCCCTGAGCTTCGGTCAGCAGCTTGGCCCGGCTCTTGCCGAAGGCCATGGCTTTGCCGCCCCCGCCCTGCATCTGCCGCATGAAGAATATCCAGACCCCAACAAGGAAGAGCAACGGGAACCAGGAGATGAAGATCGAAAACCATGAAACCTTTTCCTCTTCCGGCTTCGCGGTAACGGTCACTTTCTTTTCGATGAGCTTGTCGGAAAGAGCCGCATCGGAAGGCTTATAGCTGCGGAACTCCTTGCCATCGGTGTATTTCCCAAGGATATCGTTGCCCTGAACAGTTACAGAACTGACTTTTCCCGCATCGACCGCGGTGATGAAATCGCTGTAGCTCAACCTTTCCTGGGTGGTGCGCGGCTTGTTGAAAAGGTTGAAAAGAAGAATCATCATCAAGCTGATTACCAACCAGAGCGCAAGGTTTTTATAGAACTGGTTCAAGACAACCCCCGTGAGGAATGGATGCAGGACTGATCAGGAGCAGGAATGACTCCGCTAGTCACTGCTTGCGTGAGCAAAGTAATTGACTGAAAAAGCTACCATAAGTACTGATGGTTGACAAGTGATTTAAGGTGACTTCGCGGGCTGTCCACAGACCTCGACAGCGACGGCGGCATGAGTGTGAACGCCAACCAGCGCATCGTTGCTCAGCCGGTAACCACAGATCAAGATAAGCTTCCCTTCACTGAAGATCAACGGGATGGCCGACCGGAGGGCAACCGGCACCTTTTCATCGATAAAATAGTCCTTCACTTTCTTGCTTCCCGACATCCCGGACGGCCTGAACCGGTCTCCCGGCCTGACCCCACGGACACACCACGGGAACGGTGCGGCAGCAAGATCAACTATTGCCCGTTGCCTCCCCCCATCTCCAGCCAATGCCACAGACGGGGCAACAGACGCCACCCTGAGCACCCCCCCGCCAGGGAGGGAAAAATCGCCGGGCCCGGCGACAACAAGTTCACCGGGAAAATGGAGGTCCGGCACGTCTACGGAAAACGTCAACCGATCGTATTCCCTGACCACCGCCAACCTCCCGGGAAGAAAAAACAACGCATTCGGTTTCCCGGCAAGCGCAAGTTGGTCAATCTGCTGGATATGACAGGCAGCAACCCGCGTCAGGTCGCCCTTGAGCAAACTGATCGCCCGGCGATACACCCGGTAGCGGAGTCCAACCTTTTCCCGACGCAATCCGCCGAGATCCAGAACGAGCCGGTTCAAATCGTCCCTTTTACTGAGACGCTGAAAAGCGTCTTCCGTAACCGCACAGAGGATCTCCTCATCAGCGGCAAGCAGCCGGGCAGTAGTTGTCAGGCGGCCGACAACACTGGGATTAAGATGCGACAGGTAAGGAATGACCTCGTGCCGGATGCGATTGCGCAAAAACGTCACATCGGCGTTCGAGGCATCGGTTCGGCATCGCAGCCCCGTTGCGCTGAAGTAGGCGGCTATTTCAGCCCGCCGCAACTGCAAAAGCGGCCGAATATAACTCTCTCCCCGTCGAGGATTCATTGCCGCAAGACCTGCTGTGCCGCTCCCTCTCAGCAGCCGCATCAGAACTGTCTCCGCCTGGTCATCCGCATGGTGCCCCAAAGCGACTACCGAGGCCCCGTATCGCGATGCCGCCCGGCCGTAAAAGGCATACCGTGCTTTCCGTGCCCCATCCTCCAGGGACAACCGCTCCCGGCGACAGAGCTCGCGGACGTCAATCGCTTCACTGACCACCGGGACGCCATAGACAGCAGCCAAATCGGCAACGAAGCGCTCGTCACCGGCCGAATCTTCACCGCGCAAACAGTGATTAAGGTGGGCAACGATCAGCCGGAGATTGAACTCGGTAAGCCGGGATAGGACATCGAGCAGCACCACGGAATCCATCCCGCCGGAGACAGCCACCAGCACGGTATCACCGGACTGGAGCAGCCCGTACTCCCGGACAGTATTCCTGACCACGCCTAAAACGTTAGCTTCAGCAGTGAATGGGGCCATAAGCGGAAACCATAAGCCAGTGGCAGTAAACGAAAAAACCCCTCTTGCAGCAAGAGGGGTTAAGGATGGGGTGCAGTCCGTTGAACTGATCCCGCATCACTCTAATATATCGGTGTTTTCAAAATTCAGATTTGCCGACATACCTCCAAAAACACCTCCAATATCGGAAGCTGCCCTCTTCTTCGGAGTTGAATAAGCTATACCACATTATACCGGCAGTAGTCAAAGGCAACGGTTTCTTCCAGTGCCTCTCCAGACTCCGCAGCAAGGCCGACAGAGGGTTATGGCGTTCGCCATTTGCAGTCATCGGTACAAAGTGTGCCGTCAAAAAGTTCACGATTGAGAATGTCAAGGACACGTAGTGAATTCAGCAGGCCACCACAATACTTAGGTTCAAGTGCAATCGTAAGCCCGACTATTCTCTTCAGGAGTGGCCCGAAAAATGGACCGTCTATTGACAGGAATGACTTTATGAAATCGTCCGGCCTTAATATCTCAGAGCCCAAGCGATCCTTCGCAGGATTGTCGACAGCAAAGAAATCAAGGTCAATATCTAGAAATACCGGAATATCGGACGGAAGATTTTGCATGAGTTGGTCAACTTGCTGATAATATTTGACAGTATGCACGTTTCCATATCGATCCTTCAGTTGTTGCTCCTCAAATGATGACAAGAACTCTTCGCGATCCTCCTCGTTATTCATCAAGACATAGACGTCAGAAAAGAGATTAAGGTAAAGTGCCGGCAAAATTTGTCCATCATTCAACCTGCGAAGACGCGTCCAGGCAAATAGACCAAGCTCAGTCCGATTGCTTAGGTGAAGAGTATCCAAATCTTCAACGTCAATCTCACCAGGAACGCCTACATCGTCGTGGGAATCAAGCGTAATTAGAGCCGGAAGTGGTCTATGCTTATCCCTTTCGGACGAGTAGAGCGCCCAGTAATAAAAGGCAAAACGATGTTCATGGACAATGCCCACGGTACAACAAGTACAATCATTTCCAGGTTGTGCTGTAAACTCTGTCTCACATCCTGGGGGTTCGAGCCACCCCTGAATATCGTTGAGCCATTTGACAATGCGTGTGGGGTCCATTTTTCCCGTCTGCAAAAGTAAGTGCTATGTTTATCGAAGTGCCTAATCACATGGATAGATCATACTGGCCTTCGTAGATTACTGTCGTTTGAAAGAGCTTCTCAAATTTCGGCCCTTCATCCTGTGTCCAGGGGACATATATCAGCCCCTTACAATAACTACTCTTTGCAAGCAATCTAACTTGATCAATCGGTGTATAAACGGCCAGCACAGGACCTGAAAACTTATGGCTCGGAGAAACCCTCTTTGTTATCAGGTGAAGGGTAATGCCTTTAAGATCGAGGACATTATCGCGTTGCAAGATTTTAACGGCATCTTCGCCGATCAGGTCACTAATCACACCGTCAAGGTTTCCCTTCATGGGCGTTGCCAATCCAAGCTGTGTGTAACCGTGCTGCTGAGCCAATTCTCCGCATTTCTTGAATCCGGCTTTTAACGCTTCCATATCGGGGCCAATTGATCGTGTATGGTAAAACATTTGAATCCTCCTCCGGATGTAGCCGGAAATTTATGATCCAATCCCCTCCAGCACCTTCCAAACCTTGAAATAATCTTGCCCGCTCTCTCCCAAGGCTTGGGTCCATACTCGTGCATCAGTCTGAGCAAGCTGAGATCGCAATTGTGGCAATGGGAGGTTCCTTGCTGTTCTCAAGGTTTGAGATAATGGTTGCGCCGCTCCTCGAGGAACCCCAAGCAATCGTAATGCAATAGCTTCGTCGGTATTAACTCCGTAGAAAACACGGGCGGGCAGATTGCGAAGCGTCTGTTGGTCAGCTTCGGCCAATTGATCGAACCTGTCTCCAAAAGTCATTGTTTGGAGGGCGGCCAGCCCCCATGAAGCTGTCTGGGTGAGTTTGCCGAATACATTTTTGCAGCAATCTGTCAAAGCCTTAGTTGGCTCAACTGCCCCACCATCGAGTTTTGTCGCAAAATATGCTTGGGCCATATCAGGCAAACTTGCACCATTAACCCAGTCCCTGACCATGCACGCCAGACGGTCTCCATCCGGTCCCCGGCCGCCGGTGGCAGCTTCCAAATTATCACGAAGTTCGGGGACTGCCAGCAAGATTCCCATCAATTTTTGTAGATTCTTACCATCCCTGCCAAAAAGACGATCCGCGTCCCATACTTCTTCGGTGATTCGTTCAGCGGACAACTTGCCCAAGGTAATGCTAACCGTCTCCCATGAAAATCCGGTACTGTCTACAAGTTTTAGCGATTTCCCGGAAATTCTCTCGCCGTAAGCCTGAACACTTGCAACCAAACGGTTTGCCCAGTCGCTTCGAGTGCGGCGCAGGTTCTGGAATCCTAATGTCCCACGCAATACTTGCTCAATCTCGTTGGCAAAGCGTTGCGGATCTCCGATCTGGCGGTAGGTATGCGCCAAGTATTGGAGGAACGCTGACCATTCCGGTAAATGGAAAAGCCGGTGCAACTCTAGCGGAGCACCTGTAGCTATGACCGCCTGGACCATTGCAATCAGTGTCGAATTTAGCGACGTGACCTGCTGACCTACGAATTCGCGTAACTTGGTGGCTTTCTGCTCGTCTGTTGCCGCAAGCGCCACGATGCCGACGCTGCCATGATCGACGCGTCCGGCGCGGCCAGCCAGATTCCAGAAGTCCTCTGGAGGCATGTCTTCTCCATACGGATACTGATGCGCCGCCATGACCACCCCGGAAACCGGGAAGTTCACTCCTTGAGCAATGGTCGTCGTCGATACCAAAACGTTTATCAACTCACGCTCAAACAACCATTCCACCAGCGCCTTGGCTTCGTCTGATAATCCGGAGTGGTGAATTCCAACCCCGAATTCCAGAAGTTCGCAAAGTGCGAAGCCTTCTCCGAACTCTCGCTTCAGATAGCGTTGCACCAGCTGCACATCTTCATTTACCGTCACGGCCCTGTTGGCCGGATGCATGAAATTTTCTGCAAGATTCCACGTGTTGGGAATAGTTCCGGCAAGAACGATAATAGGACCACGTTCTTTCATTACCTGCGCCGTGGCTGCGGCCACCTTACTGGCATTTCCCTTCACCTGCGACCATGACAGACCCAAAGGCCTGTCGGAAGGAAGCGGCAGGTTCTCTGGGATGCTCAAGGTCTGCTTCGTTGTGTGAAGGGTTTCCAATTCCAGCGTAAATTGCCCTCTCCCTGCTCCCTGCCGCGGATGACTCAGCACAATAGCCCGGTCATTCGGCCGCCAATCCACGCCTAGCTCAATATCATTGTTGCTGTCCGGGGCGAGCCAGCGGGCTATTTCCGAGGCATTGGGAATGAACGGCGTCAACAGCAGGAACTGGGCATAACGGCATTCGCGGTTAATCGTCGCCAGGAGCAATTCCAGCTTTATCCCGCGTCCCGGCTGTGCAAGGTTATGTGCTTCGTCAACGACAACCAATGTGAGAGGGCGTCCAATCGTTTCTTCCCAGCCCCCTCTCAGCATAAGATCTAGCTTTTCCGGGGTAGTCACCAGCACACGGAACTGGGTAGCGTCCTGCCTGTCCGTGAGCAGGGTCGCCTCCAGGCCGTCCACCTCAAGGGCCGGGCTGACCTTTTCGACATTGATATCCAGCGAGACGAAATCACGCCGCAGCCGGGTTGCGATCTGGTTCACCAAAGCGCGGGTGGGGGCGAGATAGGCGACCCATCCCTTTTCATGGTCGAACTGGTTAAGGGCCTGCAGGATACGAAATTCGGCGATGAAGGTCTTGCCGCTGGAGGTCGGAAGATTGACCACGACAGCACGATGGCCGGAACCTAGCAAACCAGCCTCACGCAACGTGCGCCGTTGCGGGGGAAGCATCTCGAAGATCGGTTTGCTGGTCTCCCTGGAAACAAGATGATGGACAAACCGTGTGACCCGAGAGTTGACCGCACGGGTGACGGTCCAGATGCAGTTGTCCACCAACTGCTGTGCCGCACGGGCAAGGAGCCTCACCAAGGCATCCAGTTCGACCAGTTCGGCACGACCGCAGGCCGTTAGAGCCCTGTCAAACTGTGCCTCAAGCTGCTGCCGCGCATCGAAGCGTCCGCCGATTTCCCCCTGAGTGGTGAAGATGGCCAGCAATTCGGCAGCCTTGGATAGATGGTAGAGGGCAACCAGTTCCCACGCGGCGGTGCGCGCCATTGACTGCCTGGCATCCAGATATTCGGCCTCATAGTTTGCCTGTTGCTGTCGAAGTGCAACAACCTGGGCCTGCACGGCGTCGAGGTCAGGCCAGCCGTCCTTGCGGATGATCCGTAACCAGACCTCAAGGATCGTTGCCAGGGTACGTTCGCCCCACGAGTCGGAATCCAGCGGCAGAGCTGGCCATGGTGCTTCTTTCAATACGCGGCGGGCATCGACGCCACGCTCACCGATTACCCCCAGACAGGCGAGACGCAAACAGGTCTTTGCCGACTCCAGGGGAGCTTCCGGTCGCGGGAGGACACGTAAAAGCTGGAAAGCTTCAGCGCTCACCTGCCGGAGTGAATCGACCTCACTTTCGTTGTCCAAGAGGTCGATGACGGCTAACTCAAGGGCCTCTGCAACAAAAAGAAGATTGTTGTCGTCTTCCCGCTCTGCGACCAATCCCAACGCAGTATCGAGCAAGCGGCGTGACGCCTCGGTGCGAGCGCGCTGCAACAGATCGGGATTAAGGCTGTCCAGTATCCAGGAAGTCATACCGCACCTCCTTGGACAACTGCCGGCCATTCATCAATAGGGGTAGGAAGGTACCAGGCGTCCAGCTCCACTTCCGTAGGGGCCGACACCTTGGCAGCCAAGTGCTTGGCGCGATTTTTCAGGTCAAGCTCATTCGGTGCCGTATCGCGCATCAGCATGCCGACCAGCTTGATCGCCCGACCGCCGGAGGCCAGATATCTTTTCGCGGCCTTTTCGTACAGAGGCCAGAGATCGGTATCCTTGCACCTCGGATGCAGCCATTTCAGCAGGCAATTGTGTATCGAAATATCCGTGGCAAGATTATCCAGCTGGTGGATCATACCGCTCTTGCCGGTCATCACTTGGGGAGGGCTATTCGCATCGCTCGAAGTCTTCACTTCCCCCAAGACCAACAGTGCTTCTTCTCCATCCTCCATCAAGCCGACAATGTCGGCACCTGGCAGGCTGGCCTTTGGCGTTCGTTTGTCCCGCTCGGTATTCCACGGGAACTTTACCCCCCGTTCTTGCTCAAGAATACACTCAGTAAGGGCCTCGCCGACTTCCCACGGTTCTTTGGCAGGTTCAGAAGCTAGTAGCCGAGTGATCGTGTCAGAAGCCATTTCCGTGGTGGCCAATGCACGCAGATCGGCTTCATACCGAGTATGTTGCTCTTCATCGAACAGACGACTACGAGTTGGCCCGGACAGGAAAGCGTTGAATTCTCCTTGGTCGTCAACGCTCTTGCCGTGCCAGATCACTTGGCCGTCGTTCTTTGAATATGTGGGGTTGTAAGTGAGCAACAGATTTAATTCCCTTATTTTTTTGGCTTCTGCGTCAAAGCAGACCCAGCAGATGTCTTAGCTTTTTTGCTTGAACTACTACTATGCAGTGTTTTAGATGCGGCTGTCGCGGCCACAGATGATGTAACCTTTTCAGGGGCCTTTCTTTGGGAAAGTGCAGAGCCCGCAGCAGATTTGGCAGCCTTGCTTGAACTTTCGTTCCGGAGTACCTTTGACGCTGCCGTTGCTGCACGTTTGCTCGTTACCTCGGATTTTTTCATTGTTTCTTCTCCTCTATTGGTGGTTTAAGCTTTTTTCCTATTTCAACAGGGGATGTATCATTCAAAACGAAATAGGCCATTATGATTAAGAATGCCGCGAATAATAGTGCACTGCAGAAGCCTCCCGCAAGGTTAACAAGAAATTGAGGTCCAAAATTCCCAAGTTTCTTTATCTCTCTAACAACAATTCCTTCTTCAATTTCTTTACGGATATCCTCATTAGCCACCTCAAGGACATCGCCAGAAAATCGCTGAAGTGCGCTTTCAGCTTCACCTTTCGCTCTCAACAAGACACTTTCCGGCTGCTGTTCGTACCAACTTTTTATCTCTTCATTGTTGGGCATTCTTCCGTTGTGGATTTCAAAGTGCTTCATCCACTCAATACGTTGCTCTTCAACCAATGCAAACGCCACAAGCCGGTATAACCAATTTTCGTTGGAATTCTCGACCAGTTCTCGGTAAATATCAGCAGATCCTGAGTATTTAGCCATTTAAACAGACTCCTTATATTCATTCATGTCAATTGGACATTTTCAAAGTTCAAGAATCTCAGAAATCACTCCTCTTGTGCGCCCACGTCTACCAATGCATAAACGTCTACCAATTCTTTCTGGAATGCTCGCATGAGCCATCTCACCGATGCCCAATCGGTAAGGAAGGCTTCAAGCTCCGGGAATTCTATTTGGCGGTCAATCGGATTTAGCCTTGGATTACTTTGATTCTCCCACCAATGGCGGAATTTAACCTGCCACTTTTCCAGAAATGGCCGGAGAACATTTGTCATTGTCTTGTTAACCATGACACCAAGGTGTTCTTGGTTGTTCCCTCCGATTTTACCAACAGGGAATTTTCTCATAATCCCCCGAGCTTCTTGAAAAAACCGGAAAAGTGAATCCAGGCTTTCAATATACAACTCTCCGTTGAAGTCTGTGCAATCTGGATCTATGTGTTTCCCTGTAACAGAGACTCTTGTTGACATCTCAGTGTAAAGCTCCCAAGCACATTGCCGGTCGTCTTCTGTCAAGTCGGCACCTAGTTTTACGATCTTTAAATCAAGCGTAAACGAACCTTTTGAAAGAACTGGCATATAGTCACCCATTCCTCGAACGCATTATTCGATCATTCTTAATCGAGCCCTTTGGCTTCCCATTAGCGATTTCGATGCAGGAACGGAGGTTGTCCACCGTCAATGTTTCCCATGTTGTCCACACAGCATATCCCGAATCAATATTATCCTGGAGCCTGTCCGGTTTATGGCATCCTCCACTGATCGGTTCAGGAGAGTTATTCGGAAGTTTTACTCCGATGAGTCCGTGTTGTTTATCAAGAGTTGCTTTTATCTCCCAGTCTGCATATTTTCTCCAGCGGGTTTGAGGGCCACAAAGCACAATCGTGCATGATGTCCCTGTTATGTAGTTTTCGCGAATCCTTCGCATCACGTAATCTGAGTCATAACTGTCAATGAGTCGGTCGAGAGAATTATCTTGAACAACTTCGTATTGATTAGAAAAGAAACGAGAAAATTCGTTATAGTACCACTGGTCACTATCGTGGTGATAGCTGACAAAAATCTTTCTTTTTATCGGCAAGGTAAGCAGGGTTCCTAAGCCTGAATTTCCGTATAAAAGCGACATAGAATTTCTTCACCTCCACCAACAATCGCTCATCATTATCTCTCAAGAGGCCCTGTAAACCTCCGCCAGAAGTATTCCGCTGCCTGCTGCCCGTCTAGCACCTTTTCCGCGTCCTCACTGGATCGGAACCACATTCCTGATGATTTAAAAAAGAGGCGATAGCCATCGTCTTCAATTGTAAGCCAGTCGTTATAGCTGTTATCGCTGTGTATATCGTGAAAGCTTTCGGAATAACAGATCGAATTCTGCGAGAAAGCTCCACCCATCCAAATCTTACATTGGGAGGCAACATCCCCGTTTCTGTATAGCTTCGCAACAAACTTCAATTCCCCTATCGCGAGAAGATCAGCATCAAGGCCTCCACCAAGTGTTCGAATCCTCTCAATCCCATTCTTAAAGTAGGCCGAGATGAATCCGAATCCCTCTTTCGTAAAGCGATCTTTTTCCAGTTGTGTAAACGTCTTTTTGATCTTTGGGATAGGGATCTTAATTTCTGGAACCGAGGCGCTAATGCCAGTTCCTCCAGCGTCTCCGCTTTTTCTGCCGAGCTTCAACAGTATCATTGGAATGAGGTCATCAATCGTGGTTGCCCTCAGGTCGATATAGCCTACCGTCTCCCTTATGCCGGGAATTTTCGTATCGTCCAGCTTGACTGGCAGGATGTATTCTGCCCGTTCCCTGAAAGCCCGAGCCTGCGCGTTTTGCCTTTCATGGTTTGTCCAGAGCTTTCTCGCGTAATTCTCCGATAGAAGCATGATGCAATAACGTGCATGCTGGGAATACACTTCAGCCAAATACTCGTAAAGGTCTTTTCCCCAAAGATCCGCTTGCTCATATTCGTCGTAAAAAACTCGGACGCCCTCGGCCGTCAATCTGTCGGCAATCGCTGAAGCGACATTACGATCTTCACCAGCAAACGATATTGCAATCTCGTACCTATGCATCGTTGGCCTCCGGTTTATTGATAACGTGGTGCGCGAGAAGAGCATCGCAAATCTGGAAAAGAAGTGTTCCAGGATAATAGCGATTGTGTAAACCTTGAATCTGCTTGTCACCATCAGGCGTAAGGTACGCCCGGCCTTCCCAATCAAAATAATTGGCAACAAGGGTCCTTCTCTCCCTTTCAGGGGAAAGAATCTCGTCACATTTTATTGCGCCAATCATGCTTTCGTTAAAGATTACATAATCGAAATACACCTCAATAATCGCCCCAAGAACTGAAACTTCGAGTTTGTCATCGTTCACGAGTTTGACAATGGCAGAGTATTCATTGTTTTGCAGTGCCTCAGGGAGACGAGCAAGAAAGCCGACGCACATTCCTCTAAATTCAAGGTATGAAGAAATCAGATTTGTAACCCTCAACTTCCTCTGCTGGAAATCAGATATCATCTTTGAATCTCCGCAACGGTTTCTCCACATGATTCTCCCCGCACAGCCTTTCCAGATTCCCCCCCGGCGATGCATATAGTCTCACATGGTTTCGGCGCGTCAATCTTCGAGCGCAGCTTGCACAATCGCATTCCTCTCACTCCTTCGCCACCACAGTGTCGTAGAGTCCGTAGTGGCGAAGTCCCTCGTGGCTCTCGATTCCTGTGTAGCAGAGTGATGCGTCTTCGTAGCGGCGGAACGCAAAGACAGCCTGGTTCATCTGCTCGGTGTTAAATACCTTCAGGCGCACAAGCAGGTGGAAGTCCTTCACAGCCAGGCCTGTGACCGCCAGAAATAACTCAGGTTCGAGCTTGGTGATGACATCCTGGAGGGTGTTTTCGCGGAAGTCCGTCAGGTACATAAACGCGGGTATACGCGTAGCGAATTTGATCAGCTTCTCCTGAACGAGCTTGCGCTTGGACTTGTACTCCTTCTCCTCGTCGGACAGTTGCTTCTTCTCTTTCGCCGTCAGAGAACCGTCCTTAGCCTTGTTCTTGAGTTCCTTGACCTTATCGCTCTTGTTGATGATCGTCTCGATGATGTTATTGCCAAGGGCGCGCCAACCCTCGATGCGCTCCACGGCCGCCATCGCTTCGGGATTGTTCAGGATGCGGCGCAGGGTGTCGTTGTCCACGTTCACCAACACTGCGGACTCCCACTTGCGAGCCAGGAGAGTGGCTGAGGTGCCCGCCATCGCGATATCGAGAATGCCGCCCGCGTCAATCTGCGTCATATTGGCGCCATCGTAGGCGAGCACGGGCAGGAACGACACGAGGTCCTTGACTGCGTGCTCCGGGTTGTGCTCGCTAGGCGACAGCCCGATCCCGTACTCGGACAGTTGCCGCAGCGCGCGGGTGGGTGCGAAGTCGAAAACGAAGCAGACCGGCTTGAGGATCTCTTCTTCGTTCGGGTTGTCGCCGTTGGGGTTCTTGATGGACCACGGAGACTGCACCCGGAACGCGGCCTGAAAGTAGGTCTCTGGCGACTTGAGATTGCGGAGCATCAGGATCGAGGACCACTGCGGCACAGTCACGCCGGTCGTGAGCTTACCGCACGACAGCGTAATCGTCTTGGTCTCGAATCCGCTCCCAATGGCCGAACGCACAGGTGGCAACGCTTCGAGCCCGATGCCTGCAGAAGCACCGGCCGCAACGATGATCTTATAGTTGCGCCAGAACGTGTTGTGCTTCTCCGCCAGCAGGTTCGCCATTGCCTGACAGGCGGCAACGTTCGGCAAGAACCAGAAGGCGTGCTGGAGATACGGCAACAGGCGGACATCCGAGTACGGGAACGGTGGCCGGGTCCCGGTTTTGAGACTCTCCACCGCTTGCGGTATGTAGGAGCCCCGGATTATATCCAGCCACTTCTGCACATCGCTCTTGTGCTTGAACTGCGCGCCAGCACCCGTGCCGGTGGCTGCAAAGAACTCGTTGAGATCGAATTCATCGAACTCTCCACCGCTTGCGATTGCCAGCAGCTCGTCCGGCATCTGATAGGTGAGCAGGCGCAACTGCGGTAGCGCGCCGTAGGGGTTCAAGTTGCCGGGGTTCTTCGCGGCGAACTCCTCCTTGGCGCGCTGCTCGTCGGTATAGGTCCAGTTGAAAATCTGCTCCTCGATAAACTCGCCCGTGGCCAAAGCCTTGAACGGCGTTCCGGAAAGGTAGAGATACGCCTTGGTCGTAATCGGAAGGAACTCGGTCTCCTTTTCCGAAAGCACGCTGAGGTCTTCGTTCATTCCCTCCAGCCCGGCGGCATATTCGAGTTTGGTCTCCTTCCTGGCGACCGAATCTTCCTCACCTTCGAATAACTCTTTTGCGGTCTCTCGCCACGCTCCAAAGTGGTATTCATCGAAGACCACAAGGTCCCAGCTTACTTCATGGAGCCATTCGTTCTTAGACTTGATGTTTCCTGCATCATCACGGCCAAGGAGATCCTGAAAAGATCCGAAGTAGACCACAGGCTTTCGGCGATCGATCCTGGTGGGGTCATTATCTGAGTTGCGGGAGAGATACTGCCAGTTGTCAAAGTCGGCATGAGACTCAAGGTCTGTCTGCCAGGCATCTTCAACCGCGGGCTTGAAGGTCACCACCAGCACCCGTTTGGCCCCGAGCTTCTTTGCCAACTGATAGGTGGTGAAGGTCTTGCCGAAGCGCATCTTGGCGTTCCAGAGGAAGCGCGGCACCGCGTGCATGTCCTCGCTCCAAACCGAGTGGAAATAGGCGTGGGTCTTGCTCACGGCCTCGGCCTGCTCCCGGCGCATCGGGAACGTCTCGTGATGGGTGCCGGTGAGTTTCTGTCCAGTACGGAGTTCGGTCAGTACGGTCTTTACATCAGCAACCGAGCACCGCATCCATTCCAGTTCGGTGTTCGCGAACCCCTTCTTTACGAGGGCGGCGCGCACGTGGTGATCGGAGAAGATGGTGCCATCGTCTCGCGCGGCGGACTCGTCCAGCTCGATCTTGTAGTTCTTGATGGCGGCGGTCTTGACCTGTTCGGTAATGCGCTGCTTCACGTCGCGGGTCGTCTGCCCCACCTTGAGGAGGCCATTGTGTGCCGGGTCGTCAATCGAGTAGGCGTAAATACGCGGTCGGGCAACCGGCTTGGGTGCGAGGATTTCTTCGATGGTCTTAGTCATCCAAGAGACTCCACTGAAGGTCCATCGGGCGGACAACCTTCTCGATAAACTCGATCTCACTGGCTGAGATGCCATATTTTGCGTAGAGGTCTTCATCCGTCCACCGCTTCGTCCACTTCTGGGTTGGCACGAATGTGTAGACTTTGCGTGTTACGTGTTGGGATGGCTTGTGCAGGAGAATCAAGAGGCGCGTCAGCCGACAAGAAAGGTAGGACAAGGCGCTTTCAGCCTCGGTCCGGGTGTCAAACGGACCAATGCAGAGATAGGTCTCCGAAGAGATGGAGCCCGGCTCCCCGACGAATGGGGTGCTGATGATTCGGTGCGGGTAGGTGTCCTTATTGCCGGTCCCCGGCGCGGCGTAGCCTGCGAATAGTTTCCACCTATCGATGAGTTCCGCGCCAGTCGAAATTGTGCTTCTGGCGACATACCCCGTACCGCCGTTCTGATAGACCAGTAAGTCACCGTCGCCCTTGGCAACCTTGCCCTTAAACGTTGTCTCTAGCCCGAACGGTTTTCTGGAGCTAACCAGTTGGTCGAACCGCTTGTTTTCAGGCAGCGACAGGGAGTCGGTTTCTCCACTCTCCACAGCAACGACTTTCTTAAGGATCGACAGCCCTTCGTTGAAGCGGATAAACACGTCCACCCCCTCTTCAAGAAGCGGGCGATTGGCTGTCGAGTCAGGCCAATCCTTGAAATGAGTGGTAACGCTGCACTGTCCGGGATTGTCCCGGTCCCAGAGGAAGTAACAAACGCCGCCCTTGAGTCCTACCCCTGGGAAGACGTCCGACGCGCTGAGATAGTCGTCAATTGAGCGCAGGCGGTTATCGGAGAGCATCGACTCTCTGAACTCATCCAGCCCCTTGCCACCGGCGAACCAACGGGCAGGAATGACCATCGACAGATAACGTGGCTCCAGCGCCTTTGCTTGCTCAACGAATAGCTGGTATATGGGTGCTGCGCTTGTGCCATAACCGCCATCATCCAATTGGTACGGCGGATTGCCGATAATTACGTCGAACTGCATACTGCCTCCAAACATCTCGGCAACCCGAGTTGTAATGTCGTCGGTGTGAATGAATGCATAGGCGTGGGTTTCGAGATCTTCGCCCCGGTCAAGGGTAGTTTGGCTTGCGCCGCAGTAAGTGCACTTACTATCCTTCCATGTATGCTCAGTACGCTCGAACCAAATGTTGCCCTGGTCGTTGGTAAAGGACTTTGCGATGGAATGGTCCCCTTTAGCGTACTTCGAGCAATAGAGACTTCGGCGCGCCAGCAGGCTGGTGAGATGGGTTATGCCGATGCCAAACACCTGCTTGGTCAGGATGTGATCGACACGACCCTCAAGGTTAGGAATCTCTCTCTCCAGGCCTTTGGTGAGACGGCTGGTTATCTCCCGAAGAAAGACCCCCGACTTTGTGAACGGGTCAAGGAACCTCACCGAACTGTCCGCCCAGATGTTGGCACCGTTGTTGTTGGCCGCCCACGCCTCGGCAAGAGTGTCCAGCATTCTGTTGGCGAACTCGGGCGGCGTGAACACCTCATCGTTCGAGAGGTTCGCAATGCACGTCAACACGTCCGGATTCCTCCCATGGAGCGAAAAGCCTGCCTGTCTGGTCATGGGGACTCCTCCAGCACTGAGGATGCGATGTCACTCACCGACATCGGCGGGTAGGTCTTGGTCGGCGCAAATATTTCATGCTTGCCGAGATGTGCGAAGAGCGAACCCTCCTCACTTAGCGCCGACATCTGAGAAAGGGTGTCCAAACGAAAATCTCGACGCTGGAACTTGCCCTTGCCGAGGTAGCCCCACTCGGCGAAAGTGATCGGTTGGTCGTCCGTGGTGCGCATCGTCAACGCGTCGCCGTGAATGAGGTTCTGTGATAGCACGTAGGAAGCGGCTTGATAGAGGTCATCAGCTTCCTTGATATTCAAGTAGTCGGCGAAGACCTCCAGCATGTTCCCTCGACACTCAGAGATGTTATCCGTCAAAAGCTCAATTCCGTATGCGCACATCAGCGCGAGAAGCGCATAGTGCCGCTTTTCGAAGTCGAACTTCCCGAACTTGAGTTCAACCGCAGCGAGCTTGCGCTGAAGAATCCGGACGAGGAAGTTCCCGCTTCCGCAGGCCGGCTCCAAGAAGCGCGAGTCAATGCGCTCGGTCTCACCCTTGACGAGGTCAAGCATGGCATCGACCATCCAGGCGGGCGTGAACACCTCCCCGTGGTCAGTAACACGTTTTTTTGACTTGATAAGGGTCATAGGCAAAATGGAGTAACTACCATGTCAAGCTTCGGACATTCGCCGCAGGGGCATCCTACCTTCCTATCATACACATACGACACAATATGTCGCATCACCCCTTAAGTTTGCCTTGGGTTTTCATTTTCCGACAGAACGCATCGAACTGCGCCCGAGCCAGTTTCGACGGTGAAGACTTCCCATTTTCCCAGCGGTTAATGGAAGCAAAACTCACGCCTAAAGCATGGGCAAGCTCCTCCTGGCTCAATCCAAGTTGCGAACGGACTTCCCTGATTATTTTCTGGAGGTTACGTTGCTCGATGGGCATTGTGCCTTCTTCCTTTTCTTGGCTCTAACTGGACATTAAAATGGGGCTAATAATATAACATCTGACATGGCAGGCGCAAGGTAAAATTGTCGCGGATAGGCTTCATCCGAAAGATAGGTGGTTCCATTATTGGCTACCTTTTGGGTACATCTTCCGGTGCCCTATGACTTGGACAATCCTTTGGACGGCGAAAAGGTCTCCAAAAATGGAACAGATTTGGTTACTTTCGGTAGTAATTGCTTGGAATAAAAGAAAAAGCCTCCTTTGTGGGGAGGCCTTCGAGGGTATCTTGAGTATACGGGAGTTCGCTGTTCTTGTTAATTTTCTTGGACTACCTGGGGTCGCGTCGCTTTAGATTGCCATACGGTCAGCCTGAGCTGCCGTGGCCGATGGTCATTGACCACCGCGAGAAGTCACCTTCCCGATTCGCCCCCTGAATTTACAGCGTGGGACTGTTCGCCGCTGCTACCCTTTGCAACGTGTGCCGGTCTGAGTAGGACCTGAACAGATTTACCATCTAGGTCGGCTCTGTGGGCCAATCCGTGTGTCGATATGACAAAGCGTCACGGTACGCTGCATATGCGCTGAATATTACCTTTCGAGACCTCCAACGTCAATCATTTTCATCCTTTATGTCATTTTCATTCTTTAGACGCTTGATTTGTCGCTGTAATTTCACGATTGCTTTTTTGGCCTTGTCCAGCTCCTGCTCGGTGCTTTCTCCTTTACGGAGTTTTTCTTCACAGATTCGTATCTGCTCATCAGCGGTTGCTCGAGCGGCTCGGTATTCATCAATCTCCTTCCGCAGGGTATTTTGCATATACAACGTATCCTTCTCCAGACTCGCAGCACGTAACAGCTTACCCTCGGCCTCCCCGTCCCGTATAACAGCCTTGGTCATTATCTTGTCAGCTCTATCGATGGCTTCCTGAGAAGCCACGTCGATCGCGAATTTCCGTCTTGCAAATTCACCGACGACATACCCAATCCCAAATCCCAAGACAGTGCCGACCACCACATAGGGCCAAGCAGCCGGAACACCAGACCAATCGATCTTGATGCCCTTTACGACGCGATACCCGATTGTCTTGTCATTTTCCTCCCCCAGGAGAAGATAGCCGGTCTGCGGAATGGGAGCTCCTTTCCCCTTGAACCGGACAATGGCCAGATCTGGCAACACCCACCAGTTCAGCCAGCATAATAGGATAAAAAGCACCATGGCGACCATAATACGGACTATTTTCATCGCAAATATGCCTCCGTGGTTTCCTTGTCGAAGTGCCCGACTTCTTGGGCGACCGTTCCCTTGGCGTCGTCGTAGTTCATGCCGTTTCGCTGCAACTCATCCATCCGCTCCTGGGCGTAGCTGTGGCGCAGACCATGCGCCCCGTTGGAAAAGCCAAGCTCCCGCTGGCTTGCTGCCGAAAAGCTCTGGCTCCAGGCCCGCCCCCCAGCCAGGTCGTAGTGCTGCGAGTAGTTCACTCCCCGGTCAGTCACTTGCCGCGGCTCGGCAAGGCGCGTTGCCTCCAGTTTCGCCGCCAGCTCCTTCGACAGCAGGACCTCCCGCACGAGCCCCCCTTTTCCCTCCACCGTGTAGCGCTCACCATCACGGCCGGCGAAACGCTCTGCACCCCACTCCCGGTGCGTGGAGGCCTGGCGGTCGGTTGCTGGCCGGATCGTCAACAGCTCATGTGCTCTGAGGCCGGCATCGTGGGCGATCCGCGTGGACAGGCTGTTCCGCTCCGACTGGGCAGAGGCGATCCGATCCACCTGTGCGGTTGTGTAGCTCCGAGTGGAAAGATGGGTCTCCCTCTCGCTCTTCACGACTTCGAGCCGCACCCCCAGGTGCATCTGCATCGCCTGGCGGTCGAGATCGAGGGTCTTCTGTGAGACCACTGCGGCCCGGTCGGCAAGGTACTGTTGGGCAATCTCGACGGTCAGGCTGCGGAGATCGCCGAGCCGATGTTCCTGCATGTGCCCGGCAACTCCCTTGAGGGACTCTCCATATCCTCGTGCCGTGCCGACACTGTGGATCTTGCCATCATCCCGGTGGTCGTGTCGCCCCTTGCCCAAGGCAACTTTCTGAGAAACGGCGTGATCGGACTGCGCCTTTGGTGCGCGGAAGCTCGGCATGCATTCCCCCGTTACCTGTCGTTATCAGACTCAGGCGATTGCGGTTCTACTGCGACCGCCTGCGCCTCGTGCAGCTCCGGCAGCTTCTTCAGATACCGGTCGATGGAGCTGCGGTTTACCTTGCAGCGGTGGTTCACCCGCAGCCACTCGGCAAGGTCGGCGCATGACGCGCCTGCCTGTCTCATTGAGACCAGCTCCGCGCGGTACTTGTCGAGGCGGCTCTTGCGGTAGAGCTTGCGCCGTGCTTCAGCGCGGCGGGCGCGAATGCGCTCCACCTCCGCCAGCGGATCAAATGTCTCATCCCTCTTGCTCATTCGGCTGTCCTCCCTGTTTTGTCGCGCCGATCCCGGCAAAGCTGCGCTGGTGCTGTCCCCGCGCTGTGTCCGCGCATGCTGACACAGCGCGGGGACTGAGGGGGCGGTACAAGCACCGGCAGAATTTGCACATGCCGAACAATTGCAAACGCTGCCGCCGGTAATTACTATGGCCCCCTCAGTTTCCGCTCCGCGCGTCAGCGCGGACAACCAGGAACGCCAGCAAGTGCAGGCGTTCCGCGGCCAGGTACTCCGCCTCATGCCGGGACAGGCCGCCATCACATTCCATGATGGCGGTCCGCTCGGCCCATTGCGCCCAGAGGTGCTCGATATGGTGACGGTCATATGCCTCGCAATGCCGGGTGAGCAGCTCCCGCTGCAACGGCAGATTGTCGGAGGTCAGTCCGACAATCGTAGCCACCAGATCGGGGACCACTCCCCGTGTGCGTAATTCCCCGGTTTCGGTCAGCCAGGCTTCCGGTTGGGAAAGTGGTGTCACCTTACCCTGGAGTTTCTCCAGAAGTGCCGGGGGGATCTCGATGATCCGCCCGGCGGGGATGATTCCTCTGGCCGTAGGGAATGGTTCGATGACCAGCGCTCTCAAGACGGCATCTCCAGATCATCTTCGGTTAAAAATAGTACCCCCTCTCCGGGGATTTTATCCGTAACACCGTCACAGACCGCATTGGTGGCGGGTTCAGGTGTGACGGATGGCGTGACGGTTTCCGTTACGGAAAAAATCGGTAACGATTTATCCGTCACAGCTGAAGCCGCATGAATACTGACTTGTGACGGTGTTACGGGTAATTCAGGGAGGGTAGATAAATATCTGGAAAAAGCTTCTCTGAATTGCTCCAGGGTATATCCTTTGGCGGTCTCGATGCCGAGACGAATGGTATGGGAAAGAATGCCGTACTCCCGAAGCCGCTTTGCCACCTGCCGGGGCGAGATGGCCTGGCCCCGATTGAAGGTGGCCCAAGGCTTCTCATCGTCGGCGCACAGGAGCCGGATCAGCTCTGCCGTGGTGATCCGGTCCCGGTCATCTCCGAAAATCTCCCGAATGTCGGCAAGGAGTTCCGTTCCGACCGTCTGCGTTGCACTCTCGCTGCCGGACATCTTCAGCGCTGCCACGGTCCCGAGCTGCAGCCATTCATTGCCGGCTGACAGGGCAATAGCCAGGAGCGGTTCCCAGTTGTCCTGCGCCCGGTCGTTGAGGCTCTGGGGAAGCGGTGGCCGGGCTTGGCGCACCTGATCGCGGCAATCTTCGGCAAAGCGGGCCAGCTTGGACCGCAAGTCGGCAAACAAATTCGGCTCGGCATGGCGGATGCGGTCAATCTCTTCGTGGGGCATTTTGCGCCGCAGTTCCAGAATCACCGCCCGGTCCATCAGGGTATCGGCCACATGACCGATACCGGCAAGGGCCTTGGCGCCCCAGGTGTTAAACTTGGTCGGCGTGAAATTGTCGCCGACGGTGCGGATGACATAGGCGCTCTCGCGAGTATGGCCGCTGTTCAGAAGTCCCCGCAGCTCTTCATTGTCCTTCATGAAGGCGTCGGCCTCATCGATCAGGAGCGTGGGACACCAAGCGTCGATGGTGCGGTACAGCGCTGCCGGTGAGATGCTGCTCGTGGTGATGGCCCGGGCGGACAGACGGCCCAGAAGAAACAGGAGCTGCGACTTGCCGCACCGCTTCTCCGGGGCGGTGATGATCGCCAGGGGCGCAACCGGCACCACGTCAATAAACCAGGTCATGGCAGCCCACAGGGCGACGGCGTGAGCGGTCTCCTTTTCGCAGACGATGAAGCGCCGAACCGTGGCAGCAATATCGGTCAACAACTGCGCCGGGTCCACCTCATCCGGCCACGGTTCCACTTCGACAAAGGGGAGATCGTCAGCAACGGTTCCCTTGCGGGCATCCTTGACGGCGGCATCCAGGGTGGCAGGACGAACACCGAGCACCTTTGCCTCCTGTCGGCGTACCTGGTCGTATTGTAACGGAGTAAGTTTCGACAACCGCTCGATGACGGCTTCAAGCGGGAAATCGGAGGCTTCGTTTTCAGCGGATGAGGTAGGAGGGGCCGCAGCCTCGATACAGCGCTTGACCGCCTCCGGCCCTGCCAGTCGGGCCAGGTCATTGAAGTCGGAATCTGCCACAGTCCTTGTCGCAGGAAAACAGGGGACTACCAGAAGCCCGGACACCGCTTCTGCCGTTTCGATGGCTTTGGTCAAGCCGGGATTTCCTTCGGTGAGATGATCATCATCGGCGCAAATGACCAACACCGTATCCGGATATTGTTGGTGTAATACCTCTGCCACTGGCTTCAGGTTTCCGGCAGTGAAGGCGCAAACCACAGCATGACCGGTGATCTCGTGGAGTGTCGCGCCGGTAGCATAGCCTTCGGCGATCAGAATCCTGCCGGTGGGATTACCGATGAGATGGTAGCAGCCGGAGAGCGCCGTACCGCTTTTGAATCTCTTTGTCCCATCCGGCAGGATGAATTGCAGCCCGTGCAGCTCCCCGGCATGATCCCGAACCGGGATCATGAGCGAGTTCCGCAGTTGCTTGATGCCATGGGGCTTGATTCCTTTTGCCGCCAGGTAGGGGTGCTTTGCGGCAACATCCCGGCCTTTCCCCCAGAGGGTCGCCGATTTCTCCCGGCATTCCTGCCGGATTGCCTGCTCGGACGTGGCGGCCTCTTCCTGTGCCTGTTTCACCCGGAAGAGAAAAGCGGCCTGCTCTACAGGGTTCCGGTCCGACTTGGCCTGCCAGGTCCCGGAAACGCCTGAACGCCAGCAACCGAAAACACCTCCTTCTCCGTCCTCGAACAGTTTGCACCAGCCAGCCCTATTTCCTTTCCGGTCGCTGGTAGCAAACCTGACCAGTTTGCCCGGTATGATCTCGGAAGGGGAAGGGGCGCCGCCGGTGGTCTGCCGGATTGCATTGTGAAAACTCTCAATATCCACGATGCCTCACCTTATTCCGGCTGACCTTCGATCAGTGCCCTTATATCGGAAACTTTCCACGCGGTAATTTTTGGTCCTAATTTTTTGACGGGCTGCGGGTAACGGCCGGATTTGACCCCGGCCCACCAGGTGCTCTTGGATACCGGAATGATAGGGGGAATAGGGGGATCGGCCTTGGGGTCGCCGATAATGGTGGACAGCCGGACAAAGCCGGTTTCCGGTAAGGTGGTGCGCATACGATATTCCTCCATAGGTTTTAGGGTGATGATTGACGACAGTTCGACAAGGGGAAACAATCCTGTCACTGGCAGGTTCCAAAGGAATGAGTGACGCAGGATGGTTGCGGGGTCTACTGTGAGAGTGACTGGATAGTATGAAACGAGGGAATTATCTCCACAGCCGATGGCATGGCGGCTTGGCAGATAAACACGACTCGGTGGGGGCAAAAAAGGGGCGGGATGCATAGTATTGCGAAGTCTCATACGCTGGTCTCTTATCCCGCCATAACGGGCGAAATGATCCTGTATGAGACTTCATAATACTATTTCAGATGAGGTGTCAAGATAAAAACAGTAATAATTTCAACATGATACAGCCGGAAACATTTGGAAACACTTTGAACTTTTCACGTGCGGGATGCATAATTCATTTGGCTGTCCGGTCGGAAATTCTGATGACTTTTGCCCCTGTCTTCAGTCCGTCAAGGTAATCGGCCCATTGCTGCATCATCTTCTTCCGCTCGGCAAGGTGTGATGTGCGGTTGTAGGCGCGGCCCAAGGCATCGCGAACGGCATGCGCAAGTTGATGTTCAATGAAATCGGGACGTATCTGCAATACCTCGTCGATCAGGGTACGCGCCACGGCCCTGAAGCCGTGCCAGGTCATCTCCCCCTGAAATCCCATGCGGTGAATGGCAGCCGTAAGCGCCGCCTCGCTCATGGGCCGGAAATATGAACGCGCTCCGGGGAAAACATACGGACTCCTTCCGGTCAATGGTTGAATGGCCTTGAAAATTTCCATTGCCTGCCGACTCAGGGGAACACAGTGAAAATCTCCCTTACGCTTGATCTTCTCCTTTGTGGAGAGCTTCATCTTTTCAATGGGGATGTTCCACTCTGCCTTATCAAAGTCGATTTCGGACCACTCGGCATGACGCAGCTCACCTGGTCGGACAAAGACGAGGGGAGCAAGTTGCAGTGCGCACTTGACGACAAACGAACCTTTGAAGTCGTCGATTGCCCTCAGCAGTGGAGCCAATTCGTGCGGCTGTGTGAGGGCAGGGAAATGTTTTTCTATCGGCTCCCGTCTCATGATGTCTTTTGGCTTCAGCCCCTCGAAGGGATTCCGTCCTATAAACTCGGAAGCCACGCAGTAGCGAAAAATCATATTGAGGGCGACATACATCCGCCGGGCTGACTCGGGGGCGCGCTCCTCGATCCGGTGGAGTACCGGTTTTATGTCTGAAAGCTTGATTTCGCTGACAGGCATTGCGCCGAGCCAGGGAAAGATATTCTTCTCCAATCTCTCCATGGTGGTCTTTGCATGACTTTCCGCCCATCCCTCAACCTTTCCGGCGTGCCATGCGCGGGCTACCACTTCCAATGATTTTTCGTTACTGGAAATGACAGCGGCCTTCTGTGCCTTCTTGATCTCGCCGGGATCAACACCGTTGGCGAGAAGCTTCTTTGCATCCTCACGGCGTTGCCGTGCCTCGGCAAGGGAAACCTCGGGGTAAGCGCCTAACGCCATGGTCTTGCGCTTGTCACCCAATCGATAATCAAAGCGCCATAGCTTTCCGCTCGTTGGAGTCACGAGCAAGAAGAGCCCGAAGCCATCCATCAGTTTGTATTCTTTGTCTTTGGGTTTGGCGTTTCGGACCTGGGTTTCAGAGAGAGGGGCAATCCGCTTTGGCATGGGCACTTCCTCCTTTTTGGAGTCATGCGGTTTTGGAGTTTGGAGTTATGCCTCCAAGGATGACTCCAAAACTGACGGATTTCAGCATACCAGATTGGATGATATAGGACAATAGATAACAAAAAAGCCCTGATTTCTCAGGGCTTTCTGGTCTTGTCCGGACGATGCCGGACTTTATAATGGTGGCGGTGCAGGGACTTGAACCCCGGACACTACGGATATGAGCCGTATGCTCTAACCAGCTGAGCTACACCGCCGTTTCTGAACTATTAAAAAGCCTCCCTGGTTCCCCAAAGAGGCGTCGTATGTTGGTTGCGGGGAGAGGATTTGAACCTCTGACCTTCGGGTTATGAGCCCGACGAGCTACCAGACTGCTCCACCCCGCGTCAAAGAGATCCCATTAGTATCATAGCAATCAGAGCATGTCAAACTTTTTTTCTATTTAATTTCTCCCGGGATGACGATTGCCCCTTTGCCGAGCACCGTAGCGAGACTCGATGCCGTGCCCTGGTCCATCGTCTTGCCGACCCGAACCCGGAACCACGTCCCTTTTCCGCTGATCTCGGTTTCGACGATATAGGCGGCGTATCCCCTGCCGACAAGGGACTTCCGAATCTCTTCCGCCTCTTTGCGGTCTTTGGACGATGCAACCTGAACGGAGAAGGTACTGCCGGGAGAAGATTTCCGCTGGAGATTTTCTCGACCGGTGTCGGATTTTTCCGCAGACCTGGCGCCTTCACCTTCTACCGGCCGCTGGCTTTCGTTTTTGCGTACATCCCCTGCCCCCCCCTTATCCGCAGCTGATGGAACAGGAGCGGGAGCCGGCGAAGCAGCTTTGCCGGGAGCCCCGCTTCGGGGGACCTCGCTTTTACTGGCATTGATCCCGGTGCCGAGGATCGCTTTCCCCCCCTTGGGCAAGGTCTCGTAAAAGGTTAACGGCGGCTCGCCGGTAAGGGGAGAATTCTTCTGTTCTGCCGGGCCACCCGTTGTTTGTGGCGAAGCGGCTTTCTGCGCCGCTGGATCGACAGGTTTCGCCCCTGCCGGCTGGCCGGCCATCTGAACATCCTGAGGACGGTTTGCATGAAAGATGAAACGATCCACTAAAACGCCGGCGCCAAACGAACAGATTGCAACAACAACAACCGCACTGAGCATCAAGCCTACCGGCTTTGATTTCGGTTTGTTTTTGTTAACCGGCTTTCGTTCACGATAATCGATTACCATGCTTTCCGCTCGCTACATCTTTTCCGGTGCCGCAATTCCGAGCACCGTAAGGCCGTTATGCAGCGTCTGGGCCACACATTTCAAAAGAAAGAGCCGTGCCGCGGTCAGATCCGCATCTTCAGTGATAACCCGGTTCTTGTTGTAGAAGGAGTGGAACGATCCGGCCAGTTCCTGAAGGTAATAGGTGATCCGGTGCGGTTCGAAATTGAGGGCGCTTCCTTCGACCACCTCGGGGTAGGAGGCCAGGGTCTTGACAAGATCAAGCTCTTCCTTTGTCCCGAGCCGCTCAGTCTTGGCAGTGGCATACGTCGGCACGGTAAAGCCCTTCTCGATGGCATTGTCGAAGATGCTGCAGATCCGCGCATGGGCGTACTGGACATAATATACCGGATTATCGCTGCTGTGCTTTTTGGCCAATTCGAGGTCGAAATCGAGCTGACTGTCGGAGCGGCGCATCAGGAAAAAGAAGCGGGCGGCATCGCGGCCGACTTCGTCGACGACTTCTTTGAGGGTAACGAATTCGCCGCTACGAGTCGACATGGCGACCGGTACGCCGTCGCGCAACAGGGCAACGAGTTGCACCAAAACAATTTTCAAGTCGTCGGCGCTCCGGCCGAGGCCCTGAACCACCCCCTTCAGACGGGGGACATACCCGTGGTGATCCGCCCCCCAGACATCGACTACCCAGTCGAAACCGCGCTCGTACTTTTCCCGGTGGTAGGCAATATCCGACGCAAAATAAGTCGTGACGCCATTGCTCCTCACTACCACCCGATCCTTGTCGTCCCCGAAATCGGTCGTCTTGAACCAGAGCGCCTCATCCTGTTCGTAAATCATGCCGCTTTCCTGCAGCGCCGTAATCGCCCCCGTCACCTTGTTCCGGTCGAAAAGCGACTGCTCCGAATACCAGGTATCGAACACAACCCCAAAATCACGCAGATCCTGATCAATGCCCTTGAGGATAATGTCGCCGCCAACCTTGGCGAAATAACGAATCGACTCATCTTCGGGAAGAGCCAGATACTTGTCGCCATGCTTGGTGAGCAGGTCGCGGGCAATTCCCCGGATGTAGTCCCCCTGATAACAGTCCTGCGGGAAATCAACCGCCTCGCCAAGCAATTCGCGATAGCGCAGGAAAATCGACCGGCCAAGAGTGTTCATCTGGTTGCCGGCATCATTAATGTAATACTCCCGCTGCACCGCGAAACCGGCAGCGCCAAGAATGGAAGCAATCGCATCGCCGGTAGCCGCACCTCGGCCATGGCCGATGTGGAGCGGCCCGGTCGGGTTCGCGCTCACGAACTCGACCTGAACCCGCTTCCCTGCCCCGACTGAACTTTTTCCATAATCGTTACCGGCAGTCTCGATCTGCCCAAGACAACCGCACCAGGCGCTATTGGTCAACCGGATATTAATGAACCCCGGGCCGGCCACCTCGATACTGCCGACCAGACCTGCCGGGTCTGCAAGATGCTTGATGATCGCGTCGGCAACGACGCGGGGAGCCTTCTTCTCGGCTTTGGCAAGCACCATGGCGATATTGCAGGCAAAATCCCCATGTTCCGGATTGCCGGGTTGTTCGATCACGATTGCCGGCATCTGACCCGAGCCGAGCGAGCCATCGGCAAAACAGCTTTGCAAACTCTCCGCAATCAACTGACGTACTTTATCGCGCATTGATCCTTCAAGCGGATTCATTCTTCCCCTCACTTTCATCATCCAGATCCTTGACGGAAATATCCCGCGTATAATCGGGACACCGAGCACCGCCATCGGTTACACAGAATTTCTTCGCGCAGGTTGCGCGCCAGGCGCAGACGGCGCAGGATTGTCTCGTTGACCGGTTCATCGTGGTATCTCCTGCTTGACTAAAACCGGGAGCATGCCTCCCGGCATTACCTATTTTTTCCCTGCCGCCGTCGAAACCGGCCGCTGCGTCGTCACCTGGCCGGGTTTGTCCGCAGCCGGGAATTGATAGACTATTTCGTTGGGCCTCACCAAGCCGAAATCTTTCCGGGCAATACTTTCCAAATAGCGCTTATCGGTTTTGAGCGCTTCGATCTCCCTTTTCAGGTTCTCGTTCTGCTGACGGGTCTCATCGACATGCTGCAACATCTGTTCTTTTTCCTGGCTAAGATGGTAGATGCGCAACAATCCCCGCTCACCGAACACGGTAAAGTAGAGAATGAACAGAATACAACCGGCGGGGATCAGATACATCCGCTTCCGCATGCGTCCTCCAAGGCAGCCTAAAGAGCCGATCCGAGGGTGGCAAAGTATTCAATCGTTCGCTGGAGCCCGACGGTCAACGGCACAGCCGGTTCCCAGCCAAGCAGATGTCGGGCCAGAGAAATGTCCGGCTGCCGCTGTTTCGGATCGTCCGCCGGCAGGGGCGCATAGACTATCCTGGACTGCGATCCGGTAAGTGAAACAATCTGCCGGGCAAATTCCAGGATGGAATTTTCTGCTGGGTTACCAAGATTGACCGGACCGGGGCCTTCATCGCACTCCATCATCCGAACCAGGCCGTCAACCAGATCGTCGACGTAACAAAATGAGCGGGTCTGGCTGCCATCGCCGAAAACTGTAATATCCTCACCGCGCAACGCCTGGACGATAAAATTGGAAACCACCCGTCCGTCGTTGACTGCCATCCGCGGCCCGTACGTATTGAAGATCCTGACGATGCGAACATCGACGCCGTTCTGCCGATGATAGTCCATCATCAGGGTTTCGGCAACCCGCTTCCCCTCGTCGTAACAGCTCCGGATACCGATCGGGTTAACATGCCCCCAGTATGATTCGGGCTGCGGGTGAACCTCCGGATCGCCATAGACTTCCGAAGTCGACGCCTGGAGGATCCGGGCCTTGACCCGTTTCGCCAAGCCAAGCATGTTGATGGCACCCATGACGTTCGTCTTGATCGTTTTGACCGGATTGTACTGATAGTGGACCGGAGAAGCCGGACAGGCAAGGTTGTAGATCCGGTCCACTTCCAGCAGGATCGGCTCGGTGATATCGTGACGGATCAGCTCGAAACGTGACCCACCAAGGAAGGAAGCGACATTAGTCTTGCAGCCGGTAAAAAAATTATCCAGACAGAGGACATCGTGGCCATCTTTCAGCAGCCGTTCACAGAGATGGGAGCCGATAAAGCCGGCACCGCCGGTCACCAGGATTCTCACGGACGCTCCTATTTCTCGACAGATCCGGTCGGGGTTCTCCCGAGCGAGAAATATTCGAAGCCAATCTCTTGCATCCGGGCGGGCTTGTATAGATTCCGCCCGTCAAAGATCACCGGCTGGCGGAGAAGAGCGCGAATCCGCTCGAAATCCGGATTACGGTATTCGTTCCACTCGGTAATGATCGCCAGCGCATCGGCCTCGGCAAGGATATCGTACTGATTGCTGCTCGAATAGGTAATCCGGTCGCCGAAAAATTTCCGGGCCTCCCTGACTGCTTCCGGATCATGAGCCCGGACGGTGGCACCCAGCTCAAGCAGCCGTTCAATAATGACAATCGACGGCGCTTCTCGCATGTCGTCGGTACGAGGTTTGAACGAAAGGCCCCAGACAGCGATGGTTTTCCCGGCCAATGGCCGGCTTGCACCGTTGTTGCCGAAGTAGCCGAGGATTTTTTCGGGGAGGAGCCGCTTCTGCCGCTCATTTACCTGTTCCACCGACTTGAGAAGCAGAAAATCGTAGCCGCACTCCTCCGCCGTCTTGATCAGGGCTTTCACGTCCTTGGGGAAGCAGGAGCCGCCATAACCAACCCCCGGAAACAGGAAGTCGTAGCCAATCCGGGAGTCGGAGCCGATCCCTTCACGGACAGCAGAAACGTCGGCATTCATCAGTTCGCAAAGGTTGGCGATCTGGTTCATGAAGGAAATCCGCGTTGCAAGCATCGCGTTCGCCGCGTACTTGGTCATCTCAGCGCTCCGGATGTCCATCACGATCAGTCGGTTGGTCTTGCGCATAAAAGGCGAATACAGTTCCTTCATGATTTCGGCGGTCCGAACGTTGTCCGCACCGATCACCACCCGATCCGGCTTCATGAAGTCGTCAATCGCCGCCCCCTCTTTGAGGAACTCGGGATTGGAAACCACGTCGAACTCCAGAGAAACGCCGCGCCGGTCAAGCTCGCCCTGCACGGCCTGCCGCACCTTGTCCGCGGTACCGACCGGCACCGTTGACTTATCGACAATAATCTTGAATCCTTCCATATGACGCCCGATTTCCCGGGCGACACCAAGGACATGCTTAAGATCGGCCGAACCATCCTCTCCCGGCGGCGTGCCGACCGCGATGAAACTGATCAGCGATTCCTTGACCGCCGCTGCCAGATCGGTAGTAAAAGACAGACGGCCCTCGGCACTGTTACGATGCACCAGTTCCTTCAGCCCCGGCTCATAGATCGGGATCACCCCGTTACGCAGCCCTTCTATTTTCGCTTCGTCCACATCGACGCAGATGACATTGTTGCCACTTTCGGCAAAACAGGTGCCAGCAACAAGCCCGACATACCCCGTACCGATGACACAGATTCTCATTATCTCCTCCTGCCAATGACCAATCGGATTTTTATAGCATGGAAGGAACCGTCAATTCCAGACTTTTTCCGAACCGGAAATACGGTGGGACTGAACCGACGACCGCCGGCAAATTGATATCTTCCGGAGAAATCGTATACTAGAGACAGCTGTCTGAGAGGAGGTTCCCATGAAAACTGTTCTCGCCGTTATGCTGCTGGGCGTGGCATTCTTCGCCGGATGCGCGACGCCGGTCATCAGTGAAAAGACCCGCAGCCTCGTCGATAGCCGGCTAACATTCGCCCAGCTGAAGCAAAATCCCGAGGCGTTTGTCGGCAAATACGTGATGCTCGGCGGCGTCATTGCCGGGGTCAAGAACACCAAGGAAGGCAGCCAGCTGGAAATAATGCAGGTCAAACTGGACGATTCCGGCATGCCAGAGGATGTGTTTCACACCGAGGGACGTTTCCTCGCGCTGTCGCACGACTTTCTCGACGGGATGATTTACAAGCCGGGACGGTTGGTGACGCTTGTCGGCGAAGTGAATGGCAAAAGGGTTCAGCCCCTCGACGAAGTCGACTATACCTACCCGGTACTGGTGATCAAGGAGATTCACATCTGGAAACGTTACGAAAACGAAAGCGGCTATCCCTACCCGGTCCCAGGCCCCTACTACAATTACGATCCCTATTATTACGGTTACTGGCCGGGACCATACTGGTACCGGCCACTCGGTCCCATTTACCGTCGATGGTAACAACACCCAGCCACCGCAAACCAGTTCCCATTCGGTCGCTGCCGATGAGAACGAACCAAAAGGGGCGTCCAATGACGCCCCTTTTTTTATTTACCGGCCCAGCAGGATATCCATCAGGCGGAACCCTTCATCGATGACAACTCCCGTTGCCTTCGCCGATTCCTCGTCGTAGCCGGCAACACTACTCTCTGTTCCCGGTGCTTCTCCACCATAGACGATGAATGGCACGGGAGCGGCTGTATGGGTTTTTAGCCGCAATGGCGTCGGATGGTCGGGAGTGCAAAGGATTCGGTAGGCGGGAAACCGTTTGATCCCCTCAAGGATCGGGCCGACGACGCGGGCGTCAAAATCTTCGATTGCCTGGAGCTTGTGATCAAGATTGCCGGAATGGGACGCCTCATCGGGCGCCTCGATATGCAGATAGACAAAATCATGCGTCTCCAGGGCAGCCAGGGCGGCTGCGACTTTCCCCTCATAGTTGGTATCGAGATAGCCAGTGGCCCCCTCGACCTTGATCACGTCCAGGCCGGCGCAAACCCCGATTCCATTGATCAGGTCGACAGCAGAGATCACCGCGCCGCTGAGTCCGAACCGGCTGTTGAACAACTCCATTTTCGGTGCCTTGCCATGTCCCCAGAGCCAGATGGAATTGGCAGGGACTTTATTGGCGTCGAGCCGCTGCCGGTACTGGGGATGATTATTGAGCACCAGCTGCGACGCATTCATCAGGTAAATCAACCGATCGGCGCCGTCGCCCCGAGGAAGGTACTCCAGGATGCTCTGCCCGGAGATATCGTGGGGAGGGGTTGCCACGATCTCACTCTTGCCGTTGCGCCAGACCAGCAGGTGACGATAACCGACCCCCGGGTAGAACTGGAATTCCTGGTCCCCCAGCTCCCGTTGCAGCGCCTCGATCAGTTCCCTCCCTTCCTCAGTAGAGATGTGGCCGGCGGAATAGTCGTTCATGATCAAGGTCCCGCGGGCCGGCTCAAGATTGACCAAGTTAACGCGGAAGGCAACATCGTTCGGGCTGAGCTCGACCCCCATGCTGGCAGCCTCGAGAGGCGAACGCCCCGTGTAACAGCTGCGGGGATCGTAACCGAACACCGACAGATTGGCGACGTCACTCCCCGGCGGCAACCCCTTCGGAACGGTCCTGGCAAGCCCAAGCTTGCCGCTTCTGGCCATCAGATCCATATGGGGAGTTTTCGCTGCCTGCAACGGGGTCCTATTATCGAGTACTTTCAGTTTTTCATCAGACATGCCGTCGCCAAGCAAAACAATGTACTTCATCGATCAGATCCTTTCATGGCAATTTCGGTAGCTATCCCAATCAGCCGCGCGGATGGAATTCTTCGTGAATTCTCTTCAACCGTTCACGGGTTACATGGGTATAAATCTGGGTCGTCGAAAGATCGGCATGGCCAAGCATTGCCTGGACACTGCGCAAATCGGCGCCGTTTTCGAGCAGATGGGTGGCAAATGAATGTCTGAGCGTATGCGGCGAGATGTTTTTGCCGATCTTCGCTTCGCCGGCTCGTTTTTTGATAATGTTCCAAAACGCCTGCCGCGACATCCGGTCGCCAAGCCTAGTCAGGAAGAGGTACCGGTTATCGCCCTGCCGATCCATTGTCGGCCGCCCAGCCGCCAGATAACGCTCCAAGGCGGCGCAAGCCGATTCGCCCATCGGGACCAGCCGCTCCTTCCCCCCCTTGCCGAAAGTCAGCAGATAACCGGCGCTGATGTTGACATCCCGAACCGTCAAGCCGACCAGTTCCGAAACCCGCAACCCCGTAGCGTAAAGAAGTTCCAGCATCGCCCGGTCGCGGAGCGCGGCGGGACCGTCGCCAGCCGGCGCCGCCAGGAGCAGTTCCACTTCCCGACCGATAAGGACCTGGGGGAGCCGGCGCAAGGTTTTGGGGGCCTCGATCAGACCGGTCGGATTGCCCGTGGCATATCCCTCGATCATCAGAAACTTGTGGAACATCCTGACGGCGGAGAGCGCCCGGGCACGACTGCGAGCCCCAAGGCCATCCCCTTTCAGCTGCGCCAAAAAATCGGCGATATCGGGCGGACGTATCGCATCCGGTTCGCCAACGCCCCGTTTATGGAGAAACGCCAGGTACTTAACGATATCACGGCTGTAAGATTCCAGCGAATTGCGCGCCAGCCCTTTCTCCACCAGCAGATAGCTCAGGAAGAGATCGAGATAGTGGTCCACAACCTATCACTCGACTGCGGCGAGCAGCCGCGTCCGGATCTCGTCCAGCCGATCGGCACTGGAAATCTTGTGGCCGAAAATATCCTTAACATAGAAGACATCGGCAACCTGGTCAACCTTCGTCGAAATCTTGGACACGCCAATATAAAGCCCTAATTCGGTGAGGGTGCTGGTGATCCGGTAAAGCAGGCCGATCGTGTCGTGGGTATAAATATCAATGACCGTGTAATCCGACGAAACATCGTTGTCGATCTCGACCCGGGGAGCAAAGCGAGGTTTGGGTCGGTCGGCGAGGAGACTCGGCCGTTGCCGTTTGGCGACCAGCGCCGCAACTTGCTGCTTGCCGCTCAGCACCTGCCGCAGGTCATCTTCGACCCGTTTCCAGCGGCTCTCGTCGGTGATAACGAATCCCTGGGGCGAATTGACCTGGAGAATGTCGAGCGCCTTACCATTGGCGCTTGTATGAATCTGGGCCCCGAGGATGTTGATGCCGTTGGCCGCCATGACACCGGTGATCATGGAGAAGAGCCCGGGGATGTCGTACGTACAGATGGTATAGGTGGAGTACCCCCCGTCCGGCTCATGGCCAACCCGGACGATAATACTGTCTTGATTGAGTGCCAACAAAATCTTTACATGCTCGGCAATCACCTCGGGAGTATTCGAGAGGAGATGCCGCAGAGTCATGGCCTTCAGTTCGTCTTTGACCGCAGCAGCCGGATACTCTTCGCCGAGGGTCGCCAGCACCTTGCGTTTGACACCCTTCACGCGCTCGCTGCGGGCCTCCAGCTTGAAATCCCCCCGTTCCAGAACGTTGAAAGCCTTCTCGTACAATTCCTGTAGCAGCATAGCCTTCCACTCGGTCCAGACATCGGTACCAACCGCCCTAATGTCGGCATAAGTCAGCAAATAGAGCATTTTCAGGTTTTCGCTCTTCTCCATCTGCCGGGCAAACTGAATGATCATCTTTTCGTCATGAAGGTCACGCCGCTGGGCAATATGGGCAAACAGCAGGTGATGGCGCACCAGAAATTCGAGCCGTTCACTGTCCTCTTTCGACAGCCCCATCCGCCGGGCAATGGTCGGAATCATATCCGCCCCCTTTTCGGCGTGCCCCCCGCCCTCGCCTTTGCCGATATCGTGGAACAGTACCGCCAAGAGCAGCAATTCACGTTTATCGACTTCCCGCCCCAGTTTGGTCAGCAGTGGAAGGTCCTTGGCATACTCTCCCTTGAGCAGCTTGACGATCTCTTCCACGGCAAACAGGGAGTGGATATCGACCGTATAAATGTGATAGAGGTCGTGCTGGACTTTGCAATAGATATGGTCGAATTCGGGAATAAACCGGTTAAGGAACTCCAGATGGTGCATCAGTCTGAGAGTGCCGGCCACATCCTTGTCGGAGCGGAGAATGGCGAAGAACGACTGGTTCACCTCGCGGCTGCGGCGGAACTTGTCGTTCACCAGGTTGAGACTGCGCCGGACGAGCGCCTTGACGCTCAGGCTGAGTGCCACTCCGTGTTTCTGGGCATACTCGAAGATTCTCATCAGCCGTGCCGGCTCTTGCTCAATGACCGATTCGTCAGGAATTGCCAGTTCGCCGCGAATAATGTAGAACCCGTCGCCGATCGGCCGGCGGATAAAATAACCGAGGATTTTAAACGCACCGTCGTCCTTGCGGGCGCAACTCGAAATCAGCGAGGAGGAGATATGCTCGACCTTCGTGGCATGGAGGTAATAATCGCGCATGAATTCTTCGACTGCCAGACTCTTGCCGACATCTGAATATCCGAAAAATTTGGCGAGCTTCCCCTGGGCATCGAATGTCAGCTGGTCATTCTTCCGGCCGGCCAGATAATGCAGTTCGTTTCTGACCCGCCACAGATACGACAAGGCGTCATTGTAACTGGCCAACTCCTCCTCGGTCAGCACTCCCTTGATAACCAGCTCCTTGGCGCTATGGACCTTATACTTGATCTTCGCCACCCAGAGGGCGGTATGCAGGTCCCGTAGCCCCCCTTCGCTTTCCTTGATGTTCGGCTCCAGCAAATAGACCGAAGAGCCGAATTTCTCACGACGCTTCTTCAGCTCCGAAACCTTCTCCTTAATGAAAGAATCGCTGCGCCGGGCCAGAATCTGGGTCAGCATCACCTTGCCAAAGTCCTTGAAGAGAAAGCGACTCCCGCTCAGGACCCGGGCATCGAGCAGCGCCGTTCGCACCGTCAGGTCCGTGGCTGCCATCTCGATGCAGTCCTGAAGCGTCCTGACCGAATATCCCACGTCGAGACGCATATCCCAGAGGAAATAGAGGAGCTTCTGGGCAATATCCTCAACCCGGCCGGCATCCTTGCCGTTATGGAGAAACATCAAGTCGATATCGGAAAAGGGATTCAGCTCCCCGCGCCCATAGCCACCGATGGCCATGAGCGTCAGGTGCTCGCGGCCACGCCCCGGCTGGGCGAGATCGCGGGTTATGCTCCGGAACAACTTCCGGATCAGGGTATCGGTCATGGCGGTAATATCACGGACCACTACCAAGCCACTGGCTCCCGAGCGATGCTTACGCTTGATCTCCTCCCGATAGTGGTTGAGGAAGTGCTTGCAGGCTGCCAGGTAAAGCGGCCGTTTCTCTTCGAAGGACGCGCGGCCGGCATCGCCCGCTTCCTGCGACGTGTCGGGAAAATAACGATCGATATCGAATTCCATAAGACCTCAATTATATCGAAACGAGAAGATCAAGGGACAACGCCCCGCACCGGAAGCATTGCCGTTATTCGAAAAGCTACTTGTTCCTGTCGAGAGACTGGATGTACCCCCTGATCCCTTCGACAATCCCTTCAGCGGTTTTTTCCTGGAAAGCAGGATCCTTGAGCCGGGCTTCCTCGGCTTCATTGCTGATGAAGGCCGACTCGACCAGAATGCTCGGCATGGTGGCACCGACCAGAACGTAAAAAGGCCCCTGCTTTACCCCGAGGTTCTTGACTCCTGAATAGGAGCCGTGCATTTTTTTGTTCAGAGCCCGCTGGACCTCGTCGGCGAGATGGGCTGAATCGTTAAGCTTGTAATTCGCCATCAGGTCGAAAAGAATCGCCTGAAGCAGACTTACTTTTTCCAGCGACGTATTGTTTTCCCGCGCCGCTACCTGGGCAGCCTTCTCCGTCTTGGCCAGATTGAGGTAATACGTCTCGATGCCCGACGCCGCGCGATTGAGCGACGCGTTGGCATGCACCGAAACGAACAGGTCGGCGTTCACTTTATTGGCAATGGCGGTTCGCTCTTCAAGGGGAATGAACACGTCGGTGGAACGGGTCATCACAACATCAAGGCCGAGTTCGTCGCGAAGCTTTTCCGCCAGTTTCAGGCCAATGGCCAGCACCACATCCTTTTCCTTGGTACCGCCAGCGCCGATTGCCCCGGGGTCGTGGCCGCCATGCCCCGGATCGACAACCACCCGCCTGATTTTGCCCGGCTTGAACGGCGCGGCGGGTTTTTCCTGACTTGGCTTGGACTTGATTTCCGGCGCTACCGGTTCCGGGAGACGCTGCGGTGCCGGCTGCAGCACGGGGGTCAGTTTCGTCAACTCAAGCGGACGTTCCCCCTTGACGTCGACAATGATCCGGAAAGGGTCGGACAAGGCAAAGACCTTGTAGTCCTTGATATGTTCAACATCCAGCACCACCCGGACAATATCCGCCTTGAACTGACCGACCCTGGCGGTTTTGAGAAAACCGTCACCGATCGGCAGGTCATGCACGCCAGCGCCGAGACGACTTCCTTCCAGGTCGATGTAAATGCGCGAGGGATAGGCATCGTCACGGTGCTGCTTGATCTGGTTGGCGGCAAACCGGACTTCCCGGTCGACGGTAATTGCCACCCTGCTGTAATCCGGATTCGACCAAGACCGGATCTCGGTAACTGTTCCGAGAACTGAATGAGCTGCGGCACTTTCACGCTCCGCTACCGAACTGTCCGACTGAGCTGCGACGCGGTGTGCCTCTTTGCCGTCAGCAGCTGATTTTGCCTGTTTTTTTCCAGCCCGCGTACTCGCTTTACCACTCTTCTTCACCGCAATTTTATGGTGTTTACCGGCCGTAGTGCCCTCTTCCTTCTCCTTTGCCGAAACAGGATGCGAAAGCAAGAGTGCCGCCACCAACAGAATCACCGCTACTATGAGATGCCGACCGTACTTCATCACTTCAGACCATCCTTTTGAGTTCATCAAGAATGTTCAGTGCTTCAAGGGGTGTCAGTGCTGCAATATTCAAACCAGCAATCCGGCTCCGGAGGAGGTCATCGCCCCGCTCGAACAGCGACAGCTGGGCCGAGGGAGGCGGAGGGCTCCCCTTCTTGCCGCGGGCAATCCGCGGCACACCTTCCTCGGCATACTCACCCTTTTCGAGATTGCGCAGGATCTCCTTCGCCCGCTCGATTACTTCAACCGGCAGGCCAGCAAGCCGCGCGACCTGAATACCGTACGAATGGGATGCTCCTCCCTCGACGATCTTGCGCAGGAAGATCACTTGGTCATTCCACTCTTTTACGGCCACATTGTAATTCTTGATCCGGTTACGGGTTACGGCGAGTTCGGTCAATTCATGGTAATGGGTCGCAAAGAGCGTCTTGGCGGCACATCGCTCGGTATCGTGCAGGTACTCGGCAACGGCCCAGGCAATCGAAACACCGTCAAAGGTCGAGGTGCCGCGACCGATTTCGTCCAGTACCACCAAGCTGCGAGGGGTCGCATTGCGGAGAATGGCGGCAGTCTCCATCATTTCCACCATGAATGTCGATTGACCCCGCGCCAGGTTGTCGGAAGCGCCCACCCGGGTGAAGATCCGGTCAACCACACCGATATGTGCCGCCGTTGCCGGGACGAAGCAGCCCATCTGCGCCATCAGCACGATCAGCGCCACCTGGCGCATATAAGTGGATTTACCGGCCATGTTCGGGCCAGTAATCATGACAATCTGGTTGTCGGCACTATCCAGCAACAGATCATTGGCAACGAAACGCTCCGAAGCGTTGAGTGCCTCAACCACCGGATGTCGGCCCTCATTAATTGTAATCAGCTCGCCGTTATCGATCTCCGGCCGACAATAGCGCCGTTCGTGGGAAACATCCGCCAGCGCCGCCAGCACGTCGAGAGTGGCAAGCCGGTCAGCAGTGCGGGAAATTCGCTCCCCCTGGACGGCCACCCGCTGGCGGATCTCCTGAAACAATGAGTATTCCAGCTCGACTATCCGTTCCTCGGCGCCCAGAACCTTCTCTTCGTACTCCTTGAGCTCGGGGGTGATGAAGCGTTCGGCATTGGCCAAGGTCTGCCGGCGGTGGTAATCCTCGGGGATTGCCGCCAAATTGGTCTTCGTCACCTCGATGTAATAACCGAAAACCTTGTTGTAGCGGATCTTGAGCGATGAGATACCGGTCCGGGCCCGCTCCTTTGCTTCCAGACGGGCGATGAAGCCTTTTCCCTCCCGGCTGATGGCGCGAAGCTCGTCAAGCTCCGCATGGTACCCTTCGGCAATAATGCCCCCCTCGCGGAGGATAAACGGCGGGTCGGCGACAATGCCGGATCGAATCAGTTCAGCCACCTCGGTCAGCGGGTCGATTTCACAATGCAGCTGCCGGAGCAGCTCCGCCTCCGTTGTGGCAAGCAGCTCCAGTAACGAAGGGATTTTCTCAAGCGAAGTCCGCAATGCGACCAGATCTTTCGCATTGGCGCTAGCCAAGCTGATCCGGCCATTCAGCCGCTCCAGATCGTACACCCCATCGAGCTGTTCCCGGAACTCCCTTCGCAAATCGCTTCCTGCTACCAGTTCGGCAATCGCCTCAAGTCGTTCACTTATTTTTTCATTAGATAATAACGGATAATTAATCCACTGCTTAAGCTTTCTCCCCCCCATAGCGGTGACAGTACGATCGAGCAACCCGAGAAGGGAGCCACGGCGTTTGCCATCGGCTAGGGTTGCGGTTAACTCCAGGTTGCGCCGGGTCGCTTCATCGAGCAGCAGATACTCCTGGGTCTGGTAGACCTGCAATTCGCGAATATGGTCGACCCGCCCTTTCTGAGTCTTCAGCAGATAATGAAGAATTGCCGCAACCGCCCGCACGCCATTGCTCCACCCGTCACAGCCGAGCGCTGCGGAGCTGGCAACGCCGAAATGCCCGCAGACGGTACGTTCCGCATACTCGGCATCATAGACCCAGTCGTCGATGCAGGTGATCATTCTGCCGGCGGTCAGATCGGTGCGAGCCCGGCCAATGCCGTTATCGCGGGAAGCGGTCGGCACCAGGATCTCCCGGGGGTTGACGCAGGCAATCTCTCCCCATGCCCCCTCCTCCCCGTCCACCTCGGTAGCCCGAAAATCACCGGTGGAGAGATCGAGATAGGCGACTCCCCAGCGGGGACCGTCTTCACCGTAAACCGCCAGTAGATAGTTATTGTCCTTGGGCGAGAGGCTTTCCGCCTCGACAACCAGCCCCGGCGTTACCACCTTAACCACCTCACGCCGGACGATCCCTTTGCAGCTCTTCGGGTCCTCGACCTGTTCGCAGATGGCGACCTTTTCTCCAGCCTCGATCAACCGGGCAATGTAAGGCGTTGCAGAATGGAAGGGAACCCCGCAGAGCGGTACATCGGCACCGTCGGTTCCCTTGTTGCGGGAGGTGAGCGTAATATCGAGGATACGCGACGCCTTGACGGCGTCGTCGAGAAACATCTCGTAGAAGTCACCCAGGCGGAAAAACAGGATCGCGTCAGGATAATCAGCCTTGATCTCCAGATACTGACGCATCATCGGCGTAAGTTCAGACATGGAAAAACCCTTGCAGCACGTTGATTCAGCGAGGTATCGTAACAGAAAAAAACGCGGAATGTAATCCCCAAACCGGCAAATTACTAACAGAAAAAAAGAAAGGCGATAATAAAAAAGCCGACCTGAAGTCGGCTTGGAGAAAATTTGGAGGCGGCGAGCGGATTTGAACCGCTGAATAAAGGTTTTGCAGACCTCTGCCTTACCACTTGGCTACGCCGCCGCTTGTAGAGCGGGAATGGACTCTGGTTTATACCCGGTTTTCAGCAGTCTGTCAACGGCAAAAATTTCTACCGGACGATCACCCGCATGAACTTCGCTAGGTAGTCGACACCGGACCAGACAGTAATGATCGTGGCGATCCAGAGATAAAACATCCCAACATTATGCATATTGACATAAAAATATGGGTTATCGATACCGAAAAGCCAGTGATAGTCGTAATGGAGAAGCAGACCGAGAATCGCGACGATCTGGAAGATTGTCTTGAACTTGCCAAGATCGCTGGCGGCAATGACGATCCCTTCGGTAGAGGCGATTCCCCGCAGGCCGGTAATGATGATCTCCCGGCCGAGAATCACCAGGACCATCCACGCCTGCACACGGCCGAACGGCAAGATCATGATCAAGGCAGCCATGACGATCAGCTTGTCGGCAATCGGATCGAGAAACTTGCCGAAAATTGTCACAATCCCCATCCGTCGAGCCAAATAACCATCAAGCCAGTCAGTGACCGAGGCCACGGCAAAGACCGCCGCAGCCCAGAAGCCGGCATCGCGCGATGGGGAAAGCAGCAGGACCGCCAGTGCCGGAATGAGCGCTATCCGCAACAGGGTCAGGATATTGGGAATGTTCCAGATAGGGTTTTTCTCGGCAGTCGACATTCTTCACACACCCTTGTTGGTTGATTTGATCCGGAAAACTTAATTGTTCTGGTAAGACTTCTGATAGCTGAGCACCCGGTCGACATAGGTCCGGGTTTCCTGGTAAGGAGGCACACCGCCGTAGCGGGCGACTTTCGCCATGCCGGCATTGTAGGCGGCCAGAGCAAGAGAGACGTCTCCTCTGAAGGTATCGAGCAGAAAACGGAGATAACGCACACCGGCGCGGATATTTTCCCGCGGATCGAAGGAGTTGCCAACCTTCAAGTCGCGGGCGGTCTGCGGCATTAGCTGCATCAGGCCACTGGCCCCTTTCCGCGATACGGCATTGGGATTATACCCCGATTCGGCATGAATGACCGCTTTAACAAGCGATTTATCGACGCCAAATTCCAGAGCACACTGATCGATGATCGGTTCAAACTCGCGCGGATCGCGGATGCAACCGGCAAGCCTGAAGGTGGTGCGAAGCTTCCGGTCGCGTTTGATATCCCGCAGATAGACCTTGAATCGCTTGTCCGTAGGAGCATCGGTAAAATGCACGACCCCATCGCTGTCTTCATAGCGATAGATATCGGCACTGGCTCCGGCACACCAGATCAGGCTTCCGGCTACGGCGAGCAGTATGAGCAGACTGATCTTTCGGGACATGGATACATCCGACAAGGATAAAATCGACGACTGCAGGAAAAACATACAAAATATAGACCAATCGCCAGTGCATTTCAACCTCCATCGCGCCGTTGCCTCGCCAACCGCCCAAAATCCCTTGACAAACAAGGGGCTGGGGAGAATAATCGCCGGATTAAATCCGTTTACATTATCCCCACCCGAGGAGCACGTTCATGAAAATTGAGAGTGATTTTCTCGTCATCGGCAGCGGCATCGCCGGTCTCACCTTTGCACTCCAGGCTGCAGAACACGGCACCGTCGCCATCGTCACCAAACGGGAAGTGACTGAATCTGCCACCAACTATGCCCAAGGCGGCATCGCCACCGTTTTCTCCAAAGAGGACACCTTCGACGCGCATGTTCAGGACACGCTCGTTGCCGGTGCGGGCATCTGCCACGAAGACGTGGTCCGGATGGTGGTCGAAGAAGGACCGCAGATCATCAACAATCTGATCGAGTGGGGTGTCCAGTTCACCCAGAGCGGCAGTTCGTACGACCTCACCCGGGAAGGCGGACACAGCCAGCGCCGTATCCTTCATGCCGACGACGTTACCGGCCGGGAAATCGAGCGGGCACTGGTCGCAGCCGTTCAGGAGAATCCGAACATCAGACTGTTCGAGCACCATATCGCCATCGACCTGATCACTGAGGCAAAAGTGCTTCGCAAACGTCTGAAGCCAAACCGCTGTCTTGGTGCCCATGTTCTCGACATCAATAACAACACCGTAATGACCTTTACCGCCAAGGTAACCCTGCTCGCCACCGGTGGCGCCGGCAAAGTCTACCTGTACACCTGCAATCCGGACGTGGCCACAGGTGACGGTGTCGCCATGGCCTACCGAGCCGGGGCAACGATCGCCAACATGGAATTCATGCAATTCCACCCTACCACCCTCTATCACGCACATGCCAAATCGTTCCTCATCTCAGAGGCGGTTCGCGGCGAAGGCGCTATCCTCCGCCGCCGGGACGGTACCGCCTTCATGGATAAATACCACCAGTTGAAAGACCTGGCACCGAGGGACATCGTTGCCCGGGCCATCGACAACGAGATGAAGACTCATGGTGACGACTGCGTCTACCTGGACATTACCCACAAAGACCCCGACTACGTTCGGAACCGCTTTCCCAATATCTATCAGACCTGCCTGGAATTTGGCCTCGACATGACCAAGGAGCCACTGCCGGTCGTGCCCGCAGCCCACTATCTCTGCGGCGGGGTTGCCGTCGACACGAACGGCCAGACCGACATCAGCCACCTCTACGCCATCGGCGAAGTAGCATTTACCGGCCTGCACGGGGCCAACCGGCTGGCGAGCAACTCCCTGCTGGAGGCCGCCGTCTATGCCGGCAGGGCTTTCAAGCATGCCGTCAGCCAGATCGAAGCGAACTCCTTTACCTTCCCGGAAATCCCCGAATGGGACGCCGGAACGGCGACCGACAGCGATGAGATGGTCGTCGTCTCCCAGAACTGGGATGAGATTCGTCGCTTCATGTGGAATTATGTCGGGATCGTCCGCTCGGACAAACGGCTGGAACGGGCGCTGCACCGGATCAATCTCATTCAGGAAGAGATCGAGGATTACTACTGGAACTTCACCATCACTTCCGATCTCATCGAATTGCGCAACATTGCCACCGTCGCCGAACTGATCGTCAAATGCGCCCAACAGCGCAAGGAATCGCGTGGGCTGCACTGCACCATCGATTACCCGCAGCGCGATGATATCCACTGGAAGAAAGACTCCTTCGTCAGAAAAAATATCTGAGGCGCTCATGACGATCGACGAATTGAGAACTGAAATCGACCGACTCGACAGCGAACTGCTACGGATTTTCAACCAACGCGCCGGTCTGGCCCTGCAGATCGGCGAGATCAAGAAACAGCGAGGGATGGCTGTTTACGATCCCAGACGGGAAAAACTCATCTTCGAGCGGATGAAGAGCGAAAACGGCGGCCCGCTCGACGACGGGGCCATTGTCCGGCTGTTCGAGCGGGTTATCGACGAATCGCGGCGGCTGGAAAGAATCATGACTAATCGGGACAAGCGTGTGAAGGAGTGATCGGCAATGCTCATCATCATGAAGAAAAACGCCGATGAACAGGCGCTCGTGCAGATCAAGGAATACCTGATCAACCGGAATTTCGACATTCACCAGTCGACTGGCGCCAACCGGACGATTATCGGGGTCATCGGCGATACGGATAGCCTCGATCAGGAGAAGCTTGAAAAAATGCCGGGGGTCCATCAGGTGGTACGTATCGCCAAAGAGGAATGACCGGGCGGTCGCCGCCACCAACCAGCAGCCGATTTACCAGACGGCCAGCCCGGCATAGGCGACTACCTGGCTGTTGTCCCCCGTCACATCGCCACTCGTTGCATAACGAATCAATTCGGCCTTGGTTGCCCCGAGGCTTCTCGCGGCAACCAGCATGACGGTCGCCGGGATGACCCCGCACATGGTGATCCCCTGTCGCCGACACACCTGATGTAGCCCCAGCGGATTGAGAGCCAGCATTTCAGCAACCGCCAGCTGGTCCTTCTGCCGTGCCATTGCCGCCGGCTCGTAATGGGTCATATCGGAGCTGGCAACGATCAGCACCTCGTCACCGAAATCGCCGATTGCCCGGGCAATGCCCTCCCCTAACTGCTGACACCGTTCATAATCACCGAAACCGAGGCAGAGCGGTACAATGGTAAGATCGTTACGGAGATACTGGAGAAAGGGGACCTGTACCTCCAGAGAATGCTCGAAGCGATGCGCCGTCGAATCGACCTCGACCAGCGGCAGGTGTTCGCGGAGCAGTCGGGCGAGATGACCACCGACCGGCACGGTGCCGAAAGGAGTAAGCCACTCGCCGTCGGGATAGAGGGCAACGGCAGCACCGAAACCATGATGATTGGGTCCGATGACGATCACGGTTTCCGGCAGCTCGATCGCCCCGTACAGCGCTCCCGCCACCCCTCCCGAGTAAAGATAGCCGGCATGGGGGGCCACTATCCCAATAACCTTCCGCTTCGGCACATCGACCGGCACCAACCGCGCCATCTCGGCCCGGAGCTGCCGGGGATCATCACTGTAGAACTGCCCTGCTACCGCCGGATGACGTATCATCGCCCACCTCCGCTCACGAAAACAGCGGCGTGTTTTCTCTTGCCATTCCCGACATCAACTATAGCATGAAAAGACGAGGGAGTCAGACTGGGGGGGAAACGATACGGCAGGCCTCAGGCGTCGGTATCGTCCGAATTGTTAGCGGCGGACGTCTCGCTCTCCGGCAGCGGCAGCGGCAATTCCTCCTGCTGCTCGAACTTGCTGGTTTCGGAAAGCTCCCTGATCTCTTTCAGACTCGGCAGGCTGCGCAAGTCCTTCAGATCGAACACTTCGAGAAATTCCCGCGTCGTCCCGTAGATGAGTGGCTTGCCGGGGATATCTTTCTTGCCGAGAATCTTGATCAGCTTTTTCTCCAAAAGCGTCTTCAGTACCCCGCCGGAATCGACCCCGCGCAGATACTCAATCTCAGCCCTGGTTACCGGCTGGCGGTAGGCAATAATTGCCAGCGACTCCAGGGCCGACTGGCTAAAGCGGACCGGCCGGACCTTGGTCAAGCGCCGCAGATAATCGGCGTTTTCCGCAACCGTACGGAACTGGTACCCCCCGGCAACCTCAGCCAGCTCAACTCCGCGCCCTTCGCCGCCATAATCCTGCAGGAGCGTATTCAGTGCAGCACGGATATCGTTGCGTTCATGCTCTTCCAGAAGTGAACAGAGCCGGTCAAGGGTCAAGGGACCCTCGGCAACGAACAGCAGGCTCTCGACAATCGACTTGAGCGTCGACATCAGCGTTCTCCTTCTTCGACCGGCGCTTCTGCCTCTTCTATAACGGCCGGTGCGATCCAGATCGAGCCATACCGGTTAGCCTGGATGACTTTGATCGCCTTCAGCTTGCAGAGTTCCAGAACCGCAAGAAATGTGGCAATCAGATAATCGCGGCTGACAGTTTCGGGGAACAGCTCGTCGAACAGCAGCGATTCCTTCCCTTCCAGCATCGAAAGAATCTCGCTGATCCGTTCGGCAATAGTGATCGAATCGGCGCCGACTTCGTGGAAGCTTTCCTGGGAAACACGGTCGAGAATCCGCTGAAATGCTTCAATCAGTTCAAACAGTTCGACCTCCAGGGCATCATCCCCCCCCTCGGCGGCTTCAGCCTCGGAGAACGGCACCTGCCGGGCAAAATGTTCCCGGCCAAGCAGATTACGCCCGGTCAGGGTCAAGGCAGCTTCCTTGTACTGCTGGTATTCCAGCAGCCTTCTCACCAACTCGGCACGCGGATCCTCTTCCTCGTCCTCCCCTCCTTCTTCGTCAACCGGTGTTGGCAGGAGGGTTTTCGACTTGATCTGCAGCAGAGTGGAAGCCATGACGAGAAACTCGCCGGCGACCTCCAGGTTAAGTTCCTTCAAAAGTTTGATGTACTCAAGGTATTGCTTGGTGATGATTGACAGGGGAATGTCGTAAATATCCATCTCATTCTTTTTGATGAGATGGAGCAACAGATCCAAAGGCCCCTCGAACACCTCCAGCTTGACCGTGTAAGGCGCTGCGCCCCCCTCTGGATAAAACGGCAGGTGCTCCTCACCGCTCATAGCCGGATCGCGTCCCTGACCTCGGCGATGGTCCGGCTCGCTTCGGCGGCGGCTTTGGCGCTCCCAGCCGCGAGGATATCCTCCACCAGGCCTGGCTGGGTCGTCAGCTCCTCTCTTTTGGCGCGAAATGGTGCCAGAGTTTCAACCAGATATTCCGCCTGGAGCTTCTTGCACTCTACGCAGCCGATCTCCGCCCCGCGGCAGCCAGCGTAGATTTCCGCCTTTTTATCTTCGGGAATGTAAAGACGGTTCAGGGAGAAGGCAACACAGCGGTCGGGATCGCCCGGATCGCTCCGCCGCACCCGCTGGGTATCGGTCACCATCGACTGCACCTTTTTCCTGGTCTCCTCGGCGCTCTCAGAGAGGAAAATCGCGTTGCCGTAGGACTTGCTCATTTTGCGGCCATCAAGGCCAAGGACCTTCGGAGTTTCGGTAAGGAGCGCCGCCGGTTCCGGAAAAACTTCGCGATAGAGGAAGTTAAAGCGGCGGGCGATCTCCCGGGTGATCTCCAGATGCGGCAACTGATCGTGACCGACAGGCACCTTCGCGGCCTTGTAGAGAATGATATCCGCCGCCATCAGCACCGGGTAACCGAGGAAGCCAAACGTGGAAAGATCTTTCGCCGACAGATTATCCTGCATCTCTTTATAGGTGGGATTGCGTTCCAGCCAGGAAACCGGCGTAATCATCGACAGAATCAGGTTCAACTCCGCGTGCTGCGGCACGAGGCTCTGCTGGAAGATAACACTTCGCTGCGGATCGACCCCGAAAGACAGCCAGTCGAGAACCATCTCCCTGATACTGTCGCGGATCCCGCCGGTATTATCGTACTCGGTCGTCAACGAGTGCCAGTCGGCGGCAAAAAAGAAACATTCATAGTTTTCCTGAAGTTCGCGCCAGTTGGCGAGAACGCCGTGGAAATGGCCGAGATGAAGCTTGCCGGTCGGTCTCATGCCGCTGACAATCCGTTTGTTGCTCATGCTTGCTGCTCCTTTGCTACCCGGGCGGTCGTCCGGATCGGGATTGAAAACGCTACTGCTCTTCGTCCGGTTACTCCCCGAGCTTTAACGCATCAGGAAGAAGGTAACGCGGTGGACGATGCCGCTGTAGGGTCCCGCGAGAAGGCTGATGGAGAGATCAACGACCGGCAGAATAACCCGGTCGAAGATACTGGTGAAAAAGATCAACACAATAATGATAATCATCCCGTAGGGCTCGATCTTTGCCAAGCCCGCCGCCTGGCGGTACGGCAACAAGCCGACTGCCACCCGCCCGCCGTCAAGCGGCGGCAGAGGGATCAGGTTGAAGATTCCCAGCAGCAGATTAATGTAGATCGAAAATGCCAGCATTTCCACCACCGGCTCGAGAAAAAACTGCGTCGGCGGGCCACCAACTCCGCCGGTAACGGCGAAGATTCCCCGCATTGCCAGCGCTGAGAGGATCGCCAGGGTGAAGTTGGTGGTCGGTCCGGCACCGGCCACCCAGATCATGTCCCGTTTCGGATTCCGCAAGTTGTTGAAATTGACCGGTACCGGCTTGGCCCAGCCGATGCCGACCAGAAAGACCATCAGCGTACCGAAGATGTCCAAGTGCTTCAAGGGATTCAGTGTCAGTCGACCCATCGAGCGTGCCGTGTGGTCGCCCAGCCGATCAGCAACAAAGCCATGGGAAACTTCGTGGCAGGTGATCGCCATTAGCGCCGGGACTAGCATGATCGACAATTTGAGAAAAAAATTTTCCATAGATGGCAGTCTCGAATAGCGCGAAATCTCTTGTTTCTAGCAGATACACCAGGGAAAGTCAACGGCAGGCGGGGAGACGGCCGCCGGAAAAAAGAAAAGGCAGGGATCGCTCCCTGCCTTTCCGGCGTACATCGCGGTTTTCGACTTAGATGTCGTAGTAGAGGGCGAACTCGAGCGGTACCGGACGCATCCGGACCGGATTGACTTCGGCCTCCATCTTGTACTCAATCCACTTCTCGATAACGTCGGGGGTGAAGACGTCGCCCTTGAGCAGGAACTCGTGGTCATCCTTGAGGGCTTCGAGAGCCGCGTCGAGGCTCCCCGGAGCGGACGGGATTTCCTTGAGTTCTTCGGGGGAAAGACCGTAGATGTCTTTATCGAGCGGCTGCCCCGGATCGATCTTGTTCTCGATCCCGTCAAGGCCGGCCATCAGCATGGCGGCAAAGGCCAGGTAGCCATTGCAGGACGGATCGGGTGTCCGGTACTCAATCCGCTTGGCCTTCGGATTGGTGGAAAACATCGGGATCCGGATGGAAGCGGAACGGTTACGGCTGGAGTACGCCATGTTCACCGGCGCCTCGAAGCCCGGCACCAGACGCTTGTAAGAGTTGGTGGTCGGGTTGGTGAAGGCGCAGAGAGCTCGGGCGTGCTTGATGATCCCGCCGATGTACCAGAGGGCCATCTGGGACAGCCCGCCGTACTTGTCGCCGGCAAACAGGTTGGTGCCGTCTTTCCAGATCGACTGGTGGCAATGCATCCCGGAACCGTTGTCGCCGTAGAGCGGCTTCGGCATGAAGGTTACGGTCTTGCCGTTGCGGTTGGCAACGTTCTTGATGACGTACTTGAACCACTGGAGGTCGTCAGCCATGGCCACCAGGGAGTTGAAGCGCATGTCGATTTCAGCCTGGCCGCCGGTGGCAACCTCGTGATGCTGACACTCGACGCGAATCCCGACCTTCTGCAGCTCGAGCACCATCTCGTTACGCAGATCGTTCATGGAGTCGGTCGGGGAAACCGGGAAGTACCCTTCCTTGTGGCGCGGCTTGTAACCGAGGTTGGGGAACTCTTCACGGCCGGTATTCCAGGCGCCTTCGACGGAATCGACCATGTAGAAGGACTGGTTCGAGGTCGAGTCGTAACGGACGTCGTCGAAGATGAAGAATTCGGCTTCCGGACCGAAAAAAGCGGTATCGCCGATCCCGGTCGACTTCAGGTACGCCTCGGCCTTGCGGGCGATGTTGCGCGGATCGCGGGAGTAGTCTTCCTTGGTGATCGGATCGAAAATATTGCAGATCAGCGACAGGGTCGGAATGGCGGTAAACGGATCCATCTTCGCCGTCGCCGGATCGGGAAGAATGATCATATCGGAAGCGTGAATCGGCTGCCAGCCACGGATCGAAGAGCCGTCGAAGCCCTGCCCCTCTTCAAAGGTATCCTCACCGAACTCGCTCATCGGCACGGAGAAATGCTGCCAGATGCCGACAAAATCCATGAATTTGAAATCGACCATCAGTGCGCCGTTTTCTTTGGCAAAGCTCACTACTTCTTGTGGTGTCATGTACCAATCTCCTTTCGAAATACCCCTAAATTAATTGACGCTACAGAGCGTCTTCACCGCGCTCGCCGGTCCTGATGCGGACGACCTCTTCGACCGGAGTCACGAAAATCTTGCCGTCACCGATGCGACCAGTCTTTGCTGCCTGTTCGATCGTCTCCACCACCTTGCCGACGATATCGTCCCCGACAATGATCTCCATCTTGATCTTGGGAATGAAATCCACGACATACTCCGCGCCACGATACAGCTCGGTGTGCCCCTTCTGGCGCCCGAACCCCTTGACTTCGGCAACCGTAATCCCCTGGATACCGATTTCGTTGAGCGCTTCTTTTACTTCATCCAGCTTGAACGGCTTGATAATCGCTTCGACTTTTTTCAAGGCCATCACCCCCCTGTGGGTTTTGATCTAAAGATCAGAATTATAAGTTTGTCATTGCCAAAAAGCAAGGCATAACAATGCATCGGGACTGCAGATTGAACTGTCGGAAGCAAATTGCCTGCCCAAATTTTTCATCCTGGATATTCTAATAAAATCGATTTGTTGCAAAACAAGAAATCAGCTACTCGCTCAACCGTCCGATTGCTGGCCTAAAATTTAAGCACCCAATCCAACCGACTGCACAAAAAATACGCACCACCCAACTACAAACTGATTCTATCCGGTAACGGCACAATCGAGCAACGCCGCCAGGGTCGCAACCCGGGGAAGAGGCACTCCGGCTGCCTGGCCGGCGTCGAGCGGGCGATAAAATATGGCGCTCATTTCCAGCGGGCGCCCCTCCTGACGATCGATCAGCATCGATGGCCGATACGGCCCCATCCCGTCACTGAAAGAGATCATCTGATCGGCAAAGGTTTCCGGGATCGGCGAGAGCAACGGTTGGGCATTGGCGGCGGTAATTACCTCGACCATCATTTCCCGGATGATCGGGCGGCTTCGCTGGTTGGCGAGCAGAGCATCCACGGGCTGCAGGGTCAAGGCGCAGCTCCCATTGAAAGGAATGTTCCAGACCAGTTTCTCCCACCGCGCCCGCCGAAGATCGGGAACCGCCACGCATTCCACGCCGGCATTGCTGAAAAGCGCGGCAACTCGCTCCGCGGCCGCCTGCCGCTCCGGCAGGAATGTCCCCACCTGGATCCGCCCCGCTCCCAGGTGATGCACAACGCCCGGCTCCCCCCTGTTGGAGCAGAGGAACGCTACCCCGCCGAGCACCCGCTCCGGGCCAAAGAGCGCGGCAAGGGCCTCCTCGTTGCCGAGACCGTTCTGCAGCGTCAGCACCTGCGTCCCGCCACCGACAAGGGGCCCGATCAGTTCGGCAAAGCGGTCATTGGCAAACGCCTTGAGACCAACGACCACCAGGTCGACGATGCCGATCTCTGCCGGAGAGCGGAAACCGGCAACCGATTCCAGGTGAAAGTCGCCCCCGCACGAATAGACGGTCAGCCCGCGGGCCGTGATCGCCTCGTAATCACGTCGGAGGAGAAACCGCACGTCGTTCCCCCCCCGTTGGAGCATCGCCCCGTAATAGAGTCCGAGTGCCCCGGCTCCCACCACTGCAATCCGCATTGAATACCTCCGTTAAACTTGTCAGCACATCTGCCGAAAGGTATAGTAACATCGCCATGAAACGAACAGGTCATCGCATATTCCGCCGGGCAGCGCTCCGGGCCCTGGTGACAGCCAGCGTCTGCTGGCTATTCACACCGGTCCCGGCATTGCGGGCGGACATTTACCGCTACGTGAACAGCGCCGGGGTCGAATGCTACACCGACGCACCGGTCACGAGGAATGCCACCCTGGTCGTCAAGGAAAAAAGTCCACCACACATCTCCCGTCATCACCGCGGCAAGCAGATCGCCGCCTTGCCCCGCCCATCCTCTCTGACCTCGCCCCCCCCCACCGGCAGCGGGCTCCTGCCGGTCTATGGCCGGATCACCTCACCGGTCGGCCTTCGCCACGATCCGATCGACGGTACGTTGCGCGAGCACAATGGCGTCGACATCGCCACCCCCCAGGGGACGCCGGTCAGACCGGTCGCCCCGGGAACCGTCATCTTTTCCGGCTCCCGCCACGGCTATGGGATAACTGTCGAGGTCGAGCATGACGACGGCACCATTACCCTCTATGCGCATAATTCGGCAACTCTCGTTACCGTCGGCGAGCGGGTCGACCACGGCACCACCCTCGCCCTCTCCGGCTCGACCGGCCGTTCTACCGGGCCCCACGTCCACTTCGAAGCCTGGAAGGATGGCGTTAACGTAACAGCAAACTACCTCGCCGGTAGCAGTGCCGAACAGGTGCGTAACGCCACGCCACGCTCCCTGCCCGAACCAATCCGCCGGATCGTCGAGCCCGACGGCTCGATCCTCCTGACCAACCTCCCCCGCCAGTAATACCGGGTGGCCCGTTTCCCGGGCAGCGCTCAGTGCTCGCCGGAACGCTTCGTCCGCCGGGTCGGCACCGCCAGCCAGGGATCATCGGGCCAGGGATGCTTGGGATAACGCCCTTTCATCTCCTTCTTCACTTCACGGTAGGCCCCATCCCAAAATCCCCGCAGGTCGGCAGTTACCTGGAGCGGCCGCCCCGCCGGCGACAGCAGATGGACAACGACCGGCACCCGCCCCCAGGCAACGCTCGGCGTTTCGGCCAACCCGAACATTTCCTGGAGCTTGACTGCCAAGGTCGGCCCGGCTCCCCCACCATATTCCAGCGGGATTCGTGAGCCGCTCGGCACCGTCAGGTGGGTCGGCGCCCCCTCGTCGAGACGCCGGAGCTGCTCCCAGGAAAGGAGCGCCTGGACGGCAGGCAGGGGGTCGATCGCCGCCACGTCGGCAGAGCTGCGCGCCTTGCCGAGATAGGGGCCAAGCCACTCTGCCAGGGTCGCGATAAGCCGGGCGGCGGAGAAATCAGGCCAGCCGTCGTCAGGGCAGAGGTCGGCAAGGAAACGGACCCGCTCCACGAATTGACGGGCCCGGGTCGTCCAGTTCAGGAAATCGAGCCCCTGCTGCCGGGCGAGTCCGTCGAGCAAGGCGGCCCTAAGTTCGTCGTCCGTGGCCCGGCACGGCCTGCTTCTCAGCACCAGCGAGCCGTACCGTTCCTCTTCCCGGACAACGACTTTTCGCTCCCGCTCATCCCAGGCCACTTCCCGCCGCCGGACCAACTCCCCGGCGAACTCCCGCCGAAAGAGCGTTTCCGGCAGGGCGCTCGCCTGCCTGATCAGGTCCTCCCCGCCTACTCCACGCTCCAGAACGTAGGCCACGAGCAGTGGCTCATCATGGACGGCACTCTGCTCGCCGAGCCGGGCACCCCGGCCGCCGGCGAGCAGATAACGACGCGTCCCCTGCTCCCGGCAAAGGGCGACACGGTCGGGATAGGCCTGGGCCAGCAGCACACTCACGTCGGCAGCGGCCGGCAGCCCCGACGGCGCGGACGAGTTGACGCCAAGCAGCCGGCGGAGCTGGGTCGCCGTCCGATCGACGATCCGGCAGCCATGGCCGTCAATTCCGGGCATGCCGCGGTCGCCGCGTCGCCATGATTGAAGGGCTTCCAGGCGGGCCAGCAGGTCGCTTTCGTGGCGCACCGCCATCTCGGCCGCCGAAAAACGAAGGATATCCCGTTCGCTCAGCAGGGCCGCAATGTCGCAGGCCAGCCACTCCTCCCCCCGCCGGCCGGCAGCCAGCAGAAGATGGGCCAACCGGGGATGGACCGGCAGGACGCTCATCGCCCGACCGGCAGCGGTGATCCGGCCTTCGGTATCGAGAGCGCCCAGCGTGCGCAAGAGCTGCCGCCCCTCCTCCAAAGCCGCGGCAGGCGGCTGATCAACCCAGGCGAGAGCTGCGGCGTCCGTGACACCCCATGCTGCCAGTTCGAGGGCCAGCGACGCCAGGTCCGAGCGGCAGATTTCCGGCGGATCATAGGGGATCAGGGTCTGCTGCACCGGCTCACTCCAAAGGCGATAACAGCTTCCGGGGCCAAGCCGCCCGGCCCTGCCGGTCCGCTGGACGGCCGACGCCGCGGAGATCCGTTCGGTGACTAAACGATTGAGCCCCGTCGCCGGATCGAAACGGAGCCGGCGCCCGTAACCGCCATCCACCACCACCCGTACGCCTTCGATCGTTAGACTGGTTTCGGCGATATTCGTCGCCAGCACCACCTTGCGCTCTGCCGCCGGAGCGATGGCCCGCTCCTGGGCGGCGAACGGCAAATCACCGTACAGCGGAACCACCAGCAGCGGGCCGCGCTTACCGCCCCCCGCTGCCAACAGGCGCTGGCAGTGGCGAATTTCCCCGGCACCGGGGAGAAACGCCAGGATATCACCGTCGGTCTCGCCGTAAGCCCGCAGCACGGCGCGGGCGACGGATTCCGCCAGCTGTTCCCGGGGCGGCGGCGCGAGATAATGGGTCACCACGGGGAAACTGCGCCCTTCACTGACCAGTATCGGAGCATCGAGCAACCGGGCAACCGGCTCGGCGGCAAGGGTTGCCGACATGACCAGAATCCGCAGGTCGTCCCGTACGCTGCGCTGCACATCGCGACAGAGCGCCAGGGCCAGGTCGGCATGGATGCTCCGCTCGTGGAACTCGTCGAAGATCACTACTCCGACATCTTCCAGGAACGGGTCGGCCTGGAGCCGGCGGGTGAGAATCCCCTCGGTAACCACCTCAATCCTGGTACGAGCCGAAACCGTCCGCTCGAAACGGATCGCATAACCGACCGTCGCCCCGACCTCCTCACCGAGCGTGGCGGCCATCCAGCGGGCGGCATTGCTGGCCGCCAGCCGTCGCGGCTCGAGCATGACGATCTTCTTGCCGGCGAGCCACGGCGCCGATAGGAGTGCCAGCGGCCCCCGGGTCGTCTTGCCGGCTCCTGGTGGAGCCTGGAGGACCACTGACCGCTGTTCGTTCAGCAGGGAAAGTAACCGGGGGATAACCTCATCGACAGGAAGGCGATTCATTGAACGGAATTAAACAAGCGGCAGCAGTGTTTCCAAGGAAAGCGCGGCAAGGGAATCGACAATCTTGACCGCGCCGGTCAGCACGGTGGCCGGATAGCTGTTGGTGACCGCCAGCACCGGGATGCCGGCGCCGGCGGCGGAAGCGATCCCGGCAGGGGTGTCCTCGATCGCCAGGCAGGTGGCGGGACTGATCCCCCGTTCGGGATAGGTGGCGGCAAGCCGCTCCACCGCCAGGGAATAGCTGGCAGGGTCGGGCTTGCTGGCAGCAACTTCGTCGGCGGTAACCAGTACCGTAAATGCCCGGTCGAGTCCGAGGCCTTGCAGGATCGGCAAAATGTCGCAACGGAGGGCACCGCTGCAGAGCGCCACGGGTAATGAGTCACTGAGGGTGCGAATCAGTTCCACCACCCCCGGATACGGATCGACGGCGCCGCTCAATGCCTGGAACGCCGCCGCCTTTGCCGCGATCAACCGTTCGAGCATCCCGGCGTCGAGCGACCGCCCGGCGACCCGGAACGCCTCGCGAAAGGCGTCGCGATCATCGAACCCCATGTAGATCGCCACATAATCGTCCCAGGAATAGCCGAGCCCCAGCGGTTCGAGCACTTGTTGGAATGCGCGGTAGTGGAGCGGTTCGGTATCGACGATGATACCGTCGAAATCAAAGATCACTGCGGACAGCATGTTCCCCCCAGCTCAGAATTTGCCGACCAGCGCCAGCGAGGCAGCATCGGCCGAAACCGCCGGCACCAGGGCGTAACGCCCCCCGCCAGCATGGTAGCGGGTCACCACCCGGCCGCTCAGTTCGCCGATGGCGGCCCCGAGAAGCACGTCACTCGCCCAGTGTTTGTCCTCGTACATGCGGGAGAAGCCGACGAAGGTCGCCGCCGCGTACGACAGCAGGCTCACCCCGACATTTTCCGAAGTGGCGCTGATCACCGAGGCCATAGCGAAGGAGCTGGCGGTATGCATCGACGGGAGCGAATCGTAGTCGGATTTGAACTGGAACGGCCGGAAACTCCCCTTGCTGCTGCCGGTCAGAGGCCGCGCCCGGCCGACCGCCTCCTTGAGCACGAAGCTGGCCGCATCGGCCAACACTGCCGCCTCGCCCATCATCAGGCCGGTATCCCGCCAGCGGGGCGAGTCGGCGAGGAGTCCGCCGCCCCAGACCGCACCGGCGACCCCCAGATGAAGGAACGGGTTACCGAGCAGGCTGCCGGCGTCGGCCGCCTTGTCGAGAGTTTTCCCCCGACTATTTTGGAGCTTGGTCCGGATATCGTTGTCGAAAACGTAGGTGAGCCCCACCGCCCCGACCACCGCCAGGGTACCGAGGACGGCGCCATTCTCAACCCGGAAGGGAGTTTTAACCAGCTCAGCCCCCTCGTCGGCCAAGGTGACCGTTTCATTCCGAACGAAACCGATCGCCCCGTCATCGGCGGCAAACACGGGAAGCGGCAGAAGGCCGCTGAACACGGTGATAATGAGCAGGACCGACAGTAGCCGCATAGCAGGAACTCCCCAGGTAATGGTATTACTCGTAGCGGCGGCCAAACAACCGGCCGGCCGCGGCAACCAGCGTCGCACCGACCGCGTTGGCCACGGCATCGGTGACATCGGCGGTCCGGGAGGTCGTCAGGGCACCTTGGGCAACCTCCATCAATGCCCCGAACAGGATGGCGCACAGCGCCGCCCAGAACCAGCGCGACCGCCGCCAACGCACCGTCGAGGCCAGCCGCATCCCGAGGAAAAATGTCATCACCGCATAGGCGGAGGCATGCTGAAGCTTGTCCCAGGAAAGCCAGCCGGTCTTCGGCACAGGCGGATTGGGGATCAGCGAGAACACCAGCACCGTACCGGCCCAGGTCACTACCAGCGCCGCCCAGAGTGGCGGAGCAAACCGTCGCCAACGAAACGGGTAAGCCATCAGAGACCCGCGGCAATGACTACCCCGGCGGTCAGGGCGATCTGTGACAGGATGGTGGTAACATCCTTGAAATTTCTCAACCAGGCGGTCTGTTCGAGCTGCTGGGGAACGACCAGCGTATCACCCGGGTCAAGCCGGGTGGCCATGAAACCGCCGAAGGTCCAATGGCGGCTCTCGTCGTCCCAGCGGATACCGAAAGACGATTGCTGCTTGCTGAAAACAGAGCCATCCGCCTTGATCACATACATGCTGTCCTGCTCCGCATCCTGAGTAGCCCCGCCAGCCCTCTTGAGATAGTAGGCTACATCCTTGTCGGGCAGATGGATGAATGAAGTGGGATTGTAGACCGACCCCATAACGTTGACCACACTCGGGGTCTGGGGCACCTCCAGGGTATCGCCACCCATCAGCTCGAGATCGTATGGACTTTTTCTGAATTCATCAAGCTGGGTCAGGTGAATCACCACTCGTCCCTGGGCCTTTGAGGCCTTCAGCTTGTCGAGAGATTTCTGCAACCCGGCCAGCGCCGCTTTGTTCGCTTCCAGTTCGTCCTTAGACGCCGACAGCGAGGCGAGCTCCGCCTGCTTGCGTTGCAGATCCTGCTCGGTGCGGGCGATTACTTCGTCCATCCGTTTTTGCTGCTCCTCTTGCACCGAGAGCCGGGAAAACCTGGCCCCCCTCAGATAGGCCTTGTCGGTAAAACCGCCGGCCCGGGCAATCACCGAACTGAGCCGTTCCCCCTTGGTAATCGAATAAACGCCGGGGAACCGAACCTCCCCCTTGAGGGTGACAAACCGGTCGGTGGCATCGAGCCAGTTTTCGACACCCCGGACAATCAGGGCGTCATTGGGCATCAACACCGGATTGTTGGCGGGATCGCCGGCCAGCGTCTTCTCCAGGTCGATCTCCAGATGGTGGGCCTCGGCGCCATTCTTGTCGACCACGATCCGGGTCAGTTCCGCCCGGGTCAGCAGAGCGTTCCGCTTCAGACTCCCGGCAGCGGTGATCAGGTCGCGCACCGTCATCTGCGGATAGTAGTCATAGACACCAGGACTGACCACATAGCCACTGATGGAAACGGTCGGCTGCTCGGTCATCTCGCTCCGGGCAAAGACCCGGATCGTGTCCTGTTCCTGAAGCGGCAGGTTTTCCCGCTCATCACCCTGCAGCGCCTTGCCGAGGTTGAAGGAAAGAATTTCCTTGTGATAGTCGGGAAGAGCCAGTCGGGTGATCTCCGCCGCCCCCAGGTACGAGTCGGGAAGCAGTGCCCCGTAGCCGGGGAGCAGATCGCTGACCCGCATCCCCTTCCGGAACTGGTAGCTCCCGGGCCGCACAACATTGCCGGCAAGGGTGACAACATCGCGCATCGCATCGTATACCGGGAAGACAGTTACCATGTCCCGATCCTGGACATTGACCGCAGCCAGTTCTTTCTGGAGATCCTTCCCCTTTGGCTCGTAATCCAGAACGATCCTGGTACTGTTTCCCTCGATCCGCTCCAGCTGGATTCGACCCGCATCGCCGGCGGCAGTGATCCCGCCGGCCATCGCCAATAATTCGCTGAGCGAGGTGTTCCCATGCAGTTCATAAATGGCCGGCCGTTTCACCTCACCGGCCACCGCTGCCACCGGCCCGATCACCGGGACAAAGATCGTGTCACCGTTCTCCAGGCGCAGGTCGCGGCTTCGGTCACCGGAGAGGAACATGTCGTAGAGGTCAATCACCTGGGCCGGCTTGCCGTTCCGGGATACCTTGATCGTCCGCAGGCTGCCGTTTTTCGACGGTCCGCCCGCCGCTGCCAGGGCGTTGATTACCGTTGCCAGGGAACTGACATAGTAAGTGCCGGGGACTTCAACCTCGCCGACAACGAAAACTTGGATGGTTCGCAGGCTGCCGAGCGTTACGTTGAGCTGAAAGCCTTTGTAGTAGGTGGCAAAGGCACGGTTGATGATATCCTTCGCCTGGGTATAGCTGAGGCCCCAGACCTTGACGGCCCCAACCTTGGGGATGTTGATTTCGCCATTCCGATCCACGGTTAGGTCGTAACGGGCCTGGAGACTTCCCCAGACGTCAATGCGTACCGAGTCGCCGGGGCCAAGCACATAGTCGGCCCCCACCGGCAGATTGTCGCTGGCCGCCTGATTGGCCAGGCTGTTCTTAAAGAAGTCATAGCCGAACTGTTTGAGCGAGCGGTCGACCGGCGTCGGTTTGATCGTGTCAAGGAGTGTCGGGGTCGTCTGGGAAAAAGACCGTTCCAGGGGCGAAGCAAGATCTTCGGTCGCCAGTGGCATCGCCTGGGTTTCGGCCGAAGAGACCAGCAACTGCTGATCGGGATTGCCCCCCTGGACCTTGATGAAATAGAGCTGGTTATTGCTCAGGCCGCGTAGGGTATAGGAGTTGACCGTGCCGACATTGAGCTGCCGGGTATAGGTGTTTGACTCCGTGCCATACTGGATGACAAAGCGGAATGGCGTCGTATTGTCAGGCTTCTGTCGCGCGCCGACGACGGCCCAGGAGAGCGTAATCAGACCATCGCCAGGTTGCGCCTGGAGGATGATCTTCTGTTCGGGAGCTTTAAACTCCTGGCCGGGCTGTTGCCCCAGGCCGAGCGCCTTGAGTTTGTCCTGCATATTGAGCCCGCTAGGGAGAAGCCCTTCGCCAGCCTTCATACCGGGTAGTAGATTCATCGTCCCCGGATAGTTCATCCCGGAAGAAGTCAGGTCGGTCCCTTGCGGCATAAGAGCAGTACTGTTTCCAGTGGCAAAACCTGACGTCGTTTGATCAGCACTAAAACCTGCATTACCGGTATTGGAAGCTCCCTGGTTGTCGAATGTGCCAGCCGAGGCCAACGCTCCCAGGAAAAGCAGGCAGTAAACGGTGGTCATCATTCTCAAAACGATCTTCATCTTCAACCTCAACATTACTTGGATCCGGGCCCGACCTGACCGTGGCCAGCCAGCCCTTGTCTTATTAATAACGATAACGCAGATCGAATCTCACCAGCTGATTACTCCGGTTGACACCCTCGACCAAGTTGAGATTGTTAATCCGCTCCCAACCGTACATAATCTCTGCATCAATATCACCATAAACCGGTAAATCCCAGAAAAATCTCGCCCCGTTCCGGTATTCCGTCTTCTGTGGCGCAATCTTACCAACCTTCCCCCGATCGCCGTGGATGTATTCAAGGGCCACGCTATTGCGCACCGAAAACCAGTGGGAATAGCGGACGAAAAATTCCTGGGCGCCGCCCCCCTGGGAATGACCGGGACTCATCCCATCGTAGGTATAGCCATCAGGAAATTTACCGTCAGAATACAGCAACTGATGCCCCCAGAAATACTCGAAACGGAGATCGTCCTGGCCTGACGCCGTCAGTCGCGGGATATAAAAGCCGGCAAGATAGCTCTCGACAAAAGGCCAGAACAGGGCTGAATCCTCCCCGACGTACTCGCCGTAAAGCTCTGAGTCGCGCAGCCACGGGAGCTTGAACCGGAGATCGATCCCAGCGATGGTATTACTTTTGTTGGTATAGCCGCCGCCAAAAATGAGATCTTGAATACTGGTGCTGCCAGAAAATCCCGGCCCGCCTTCCTGGCGAACGAAATTCGCGCCGATCTCGAACCACGGCTTCGGTTTCAGCGCCAGTTTGATGCCGACAAAATAAGGTCGACGGAGATTGGCACCAGTACCAGTTTCATTGAAACGGGAAAAAATTGCCGCATACTTGAAGTCACCCAGATATTTTTTTACCCAGGCCACATCCAGCGGCTCCGGGCTGGAAAGCTTAATCAGATCAAAGTTTTTCGCATTGTCCGTCAGCGTAAGCGCGCCGCGGTACCCCGGGCCGAACCAATTGGCATCACGGCCAGCCTCAAGCTCCAAGCCCCCGCTGCCGATCTTTACATACCCTTTCTGGAGGGCCAGTCGCTTCATCCCGGGAGTGGCAAGCAGGAGCGGCTCAACCAGGAGTGAGACTTTATCTTTGACGAACCCCTCCATATCCCAACGGAATTCGCCGTTGTTCCCACGGCCGTAATTAACCCCTTCGTTGTTCTCCTGCAGCGGGGTTCCCTCGGAACCGCTTTTATGAACAATAGCAGGACTTTGTGGCCGCAGATTGCCACCGATGAAGCCAAAAGCGGACTGGTTGGCGGGGTCGTAGACATCACGGGTATAATCCCGCGGTACCCCATCGAGGTAAACATAGCGTAACCGGGCAGAAGCAAGTGGATTAGCATCAAACCAGGGGGCTCGTTCCGGCGCCGCCCTCAAGTTTGCCTCACGCGGGATCAGTTCTCGCAGGCGGGCAATCAACTGTCCAGCAAAAGCTGCACCGCCCCCCTCCAGTCGCGGCAGGTTCATTTCCGCTTCCGTAAGCAAACGGGCGGCCTCCGCTTTGGCATAAGGGCGGATTCCTTTGACCTCTGACGTAATCAGGCCAAATCCGGCGAGTTTATCGAGATATTGGTAGACAGGACTATCGAGAGGAATATTGTTGGAAGCAAGGCCCCAGCTCGTACCAGCAAAACCGAACAGCAGCAGGGCCGCTAGCACAAGATACGAACAGGACCTCATCATGTTCAGCACGCTCCCCGGCCGTAGAAGACTACTAAAATTGTCTTAAAGATCAGTTTGATATCGAGCCAGATACTCCACTGGTCGATATAGCGCAAATCCAGACGAACAATTTCATCGAATTCGTTGATCTGGTTCCGCCCGCTTACCTGCCAGAGACCGGTTATCCCAGGCTTCATCGAAATGCGTCGCCGATGCCAGTTTTCATATTCCGCCACCTCAGCAGGCGTCGGCGGCCGGGTACCGACCAGACTCATCTCCCCCATCAGCACGTTCCAGAACTGGGGGAGCTCATCCAGACTCGTCTTGCGCAAGAACGCCCCCACCCGCGTCACCCGGGGGTCATTCTTGATCTTGAAAATTGCCCCCTGCATCTCGTTGAGATGCATCAGTTCTTGTTTTCGTTCTTCGGCATCGACGTACATCGAACGGAATTTCCAACAGGTGAAAACCCGCCCGTTCATCCCAACCCGCTCCTGCCCAAACAAGAGTGGTCCCGGCGATTCCAGCTTGATTGCCAACGCAATGAAAGGAGTGAACAGGCCGGTAATCAACAATCCGACCGCGGCACCGGCTAAATCAAGGCAACGCTTCAAAAAAAGCTGGCCGGCATCGAAAGGACGGCTGTAAAAGGTGATCATCGGTATGGTATTATGAAACAGGCTCAACTCCCGGCGCGAACCGTCGGCAATAAAAGAGTCGAGCACCATTCGGACATTGATCCCCATTTCCCCCATATCCTTGAGATGTGTTTCTATTATCCCTTCAGAGCGGTGAGGAAGGCAGAATACTACATCGTCGACGAAGTGGGACTTACACACCGTGCAAAGGTCGTCAAGTCCCCCAAGGACGTCATATTTGGGGCTGTCATCTTGCGGCCGCTCTTCGAGGCAGGTAATAAAACCGACAATCTTCAGCCCCCAGTCGGCATGACGCTCAACAACCTCCGCAAAATCAATTCCCTTTCGACCGGTACCAACGATCAATAGATTCCGGGTGTTGTACCCCCGCCGGCGCATCGCGCCCAACAACAGCTTGATTCCAACCTTCTCTCCAGTGATGAGTAAAAAGGAAACGATAAGAAAGTACGAGAAGAAACGGCGTCTAAAATCTTGTGGTTGGGCGAGGAACAGAAGCGACGAAGTTAGCATGCCGCCGAAAATTTGAACCTGGAGGAGCTTGGACAAGATCTGGCCAAAGGTCAGCGTCCGAAGGGAGTCGTACATACTAAAACGGGTCAACAGGAACAGCCATACCGGAACAATGATCAGTAGCGCCCACAGGTAGTGCCAGACAGAAGGAAGCGTCGTCTCCAATGCTCGCAAATAGTAAGCAAAGGCGAAGGCAACTACCAGAGCGCATAAATCAAGAGTTACCGCTATTTTTTTAAACAGCCGTGCTTGCTGCTTGAGCATACAAAAAACCAATTAAAAACAATTCTAATAAAAAATAATCTTAGCTATCGATTTTGCAAATAACAGGAGATACAGTCTAACGTAAAATACCAAATAAATCTAGGATACTGAAATGCATAGCGTTTAAAGAGCTTCGGCTCATCAAATATCCGATAAAGCCAACGAAGATGCAACTTATCCATCCAGCAGGGATAATAATCTAACGACTTCGCTGATTGGTGAAAAAATCCGCCACAAGTAAAGCCAATTCCTCTCCAACCAATACGCCATAAATCATAAAGAAACTGCTCTTGCGCAGGAGTTCCCATACCGACAACGACAATATCTGGGGACATCACATAAATGTCGTTTAAAGCCTCGGACCTATCGTTTTGATCGTAAAAAAAGCCGTTGCGAAAACCACAAATATTCAGATTAGAATACATATGGGAAATATTACTCACTGCCTCGATAATATATCTATCTTCCGTACCTATCAAATAAACCGATTTACCTTGCTGCTCCGCTGATTCAAAAACAACGCGTGCCAACGAAGTCATATCAAAACTTTGACGTTCGCATTTATATAAAAGGAATAGACGCAAAAAAACAACTAATGCGATCCCGTCAGGATAAATATTGAACTTATTAAATAACTCTGGTGATTTACGTGCAATCAAATACGAATATGGGTTTAAAAACGTGTTAAGCCTCGGAAGCTTAAAATTTCTATCAAAGGAATGTCTAAAGGTAATCATTGCAATTATATCACTGTCCAACAATATCATTAAAACGTTTAGCAACGCAAATTTGCGACACGCTAAATATTGCTCTAACAAAAGGGATTAATTCCATCAAAGAAAATAATTTACGTAAAATTGGAGTTACACATTTAACTAATTTCGGCTGGTGGCCTGAGATGTTTTCAAATGTTTGAACTATAAAATTTGTGTCAATAACAGTAAAACTGTTACAGTTCAACAAATTAATTAACTGATGTGGCCAGAAATTTCTTGCTTCATAATCAAACAACTTCGTACCAATAAATAACGGTAAGTAAGGAATTCCTGGAAAAGCATGAGGGATTTTAATTCCAAGTAGTTTCAATCTAACCTCATGTGTTTCAAATGGGTAAAAACGGTTCGGTGAAAAAACGACTAAAACGCCGTCCTGTTTCAACACACGATTTATTTCTGCAAGAGAAGCCTCAATATTCGGAACATGCTCTAATACTTCATTCAGCAAAACGACATCAAAATTGTTATCAGGGAACGGAAGAACACTAATGTCCCCACATAAAATTCTTGAAGCATACTCAGGATTAGCCTTCCTGAATATATTCACTTTATTATCAAAATATTCAACCCCCCAAGCGTCAACTCCTAACCCAAGTAAGCTAACTAAATATTGTCCACTACCACACCCAGCATCCAATACTCTAGCATTTGGCAAAGTAATATATTTAGTCAGAATAGACAATCGCTTATGAAGGTTAAGAGTAGCTCCAGTATCTCCACCGCTAGGACAAATATCTTTATATGACTTCTTATTATGTTGAGAATTCATAGGCACCCATCTTGATTCAATTTTATCACGATAAACTAACCGCTTATTGTATTAACTTGTGATTTTTTTGTATAATTCAAAAAAGCACCTATTGTCATAAAAATTGGAATCATTACTTGATAAAAATATGTTGGATTTGAAAACTGTAAACTTGTTTGCATACTAACTATCAAAACAAATGTTAAAAAAAACAGCCTCTTGTCAAAATTATTGACACATCGTTGGTATGATTTTACAAGAAAAATATAATAACCAACAAAATATAACAACATCCCAACAATACCAGTTTCAGTAAATAACCATAATATCTCAAAGTGTGGGCCTACACCAACAAATCCGGTCATTTTTTCAAACCATAAGGAAAAGTCACCTAGGCCCAATCCGGTAAAAATATCAACAAAACGAAACTGTGACCAAACTGTGTCCAATATCAATAGTCTAAATATAGTCGATGAATCAGATTGCAACTCATTTGAATTAAATATAAATCTGTGACTTAAATCAGACAATCGAAAAATATAAAAAGCGGCCAAAATAAATATCGTAACAACGATAAACATGCCAATAGATTTACGCCTAGTTCTTGACACTGTCAGCAAATATATTAACACAAAAACAACAAATACAATTAATATAAACCTAGTTTTTGTTAGCAGTATTGTCACAAAAGCTAGAAAAGCAATTAAAATAGTTCTAGCAAGCTTATTATAATTAAAGAAAATGCAACCCACTGCTGTTACATATATTGCACTTGCCAAACCAGGAGCACTACCTACTGATCCAACAACTCGCATAGCAGAATTAATATTCATACTACGGCCAGTTAATAAATCAACAAGTGCCGAAAGGGCATATATTACAAATGTCAATATAAAATATTTATTTAACAAATATACTGATTCTTTGATATTATAAAACAAGACCACTATTGTCCCATAAATAAACCAACGTACCCCTGTTGGGGTATATGCAATATAAGGGTTTTTTATAATCGATACTATTAAACCAAATATAACAAAAATGAATATTGGTACAATCAATTTTGGAATAGCAATTCTTCTAATTAACAACAATCTAAATAATAATAATGTCAATATTACCAATATCACTATAAACCTGAAAACACTATCTACAGATTGCCCATCGTCATTTACGCTAACAAAAAAATAACCTGGCAGTGCTACAACAATAGCAAATATAATAATAAAAATATGGTCTGTTCTAGATATAATACTTTTCACAATAGTTATTGACCGGTTAAATCATAAAATAACCTTCAAGAATCTTATCGACCACAACATTTACTCCGTCAGTATTTTCATATGAATGCATAACTACATCTCTGTCTGGTGTAATCAGCCCCAATATACTAATGTCGTTTGACTTTATGTAATAGTCGTCATCACTAAAAATGGAGTTTCGAGCAAGGTCAATATTCTTAGTATATATCAATACAGGCAAATTTAACTGTTTAGCTTCATACGCAACAGTTGAGACAGATGTGACAACCACTGTAGCCCATGATAAATCATCAAGAAGTAAATTTTCTTTAAAACTCAAATTAACATTTGGCGGGTAAGCAAATTTCAAATATTCATCTTGTGACTCTCGTGGATGGACTCGTATTCTAAAATTTACATCTGGGTGGTTATACGCATATTCACTCAGATCAACAATATCCATCCATTGCTTTTTAGCTAGATCTACTTCACCATGCCAGATAAAAGCGCTTGTTATGTATAACACATTAAATCCACTATGTTCTCTACATTGGCAGTACTCTGAAACTAACGATCGAATCCTCGGAAGGATTATAGTTTGAATTTCTTTATTAACCTGGGCTGTTAAAACTTTTTTAACATAATCATCCATAACATAAATTTGATCAACTGAAGAATGCCCAACGTGTGAAGGTAAAAGCCAATCAACATTAAGTAATTCACCTAAAACAAATAAATATTTTTTTAAATACCTTGATATAGATTTAATAGAGAATGAAAATTGCCATGGGAACAATAACCCATCCAAAAGCAATATAGAAAAACCATTTTGACATTTTACTCTTCTCAACAGAATTCTTTGAATAGCGCCATCATTCCCCATGACAAGCACTTTAATGTTCTTTCCTAACGCCGCAATAAATTTATAGTTATATATTAACCACAACATCCTCCTTATCTTGCCAGACAAATAAAAATTAATAGGATGCTTAATGGGCAATCCTATTACATCAACATTGCTTACATTGTTGCAAACTGACTGACCAGTTACCGAATCTAAAGATATATATTTGATTATGTCGCGTGGTACACCTTTTAAAATTAAATCATCAATTATCGCCTGAAAATTTCGTAGGTGAGTCTCATTTTGCACTACAAAAACAATATAACCATTTTTAAATAACATACACAACAAACCCCAACATAAAATCTTATTAGATTGCAAACAGTTAACAAGCTAATTATATTCAACATTTCCAGCTTTGCGCCTTAAAATCTGACCTTTCAAATTACCATTAAAAGAATTATCAACAAGGACCGCGGTGCCATTTTCAACGCTAACCCCATAATTCATATTATTAGTAATAGTAGTAGATCTAACCACCACGTAAGCATCATAAACATTAATACCATTCCCCCCACAATTTGCGGCAATACAATTTTCTATGTTAACATTTGTTGCGTTTGCTGAAATATTATAGCAATGCGATCCTGCCTTATAAACAGCAGAATTATTCAATACGATTCCTGATGACCCATTAACTATAGAAATACCATATTGCTTAGCATTGTAAGAATTTAAATTCTTCGCTAGCACATTAGTTGCGGGTGCATTTGGGTGCCCAAAATTAATCCCATGGAAATATCTGTTATTTTTTACTGTTACATCATCCAATTGTGAATCCTTACAATCAAATGACACTCCTGATGCACCAGCGTTTTCTGAATAAAGTCTATGCGCGATATTATTTTTACCTGAGAATTGGAACCCACTCCAACTGTCATTACCACCAATTGCTTTCAAATTTATCATATATGAGTCATCACAATTTTTTAACCAAAAACATTCCCTACCATAATCCGTGCCAGAAGAGTCATGGATGGAAATATTCCTGGAATTTTCAACTAATATTAGAGCTCCGGTATATTTTGCTGAAATATTTATTGGAAAATAGTTGCCTACTACATTCTTCACTGCAAACTCTGTATTTGTACAGTTATTGAAATGTACAAGCATATGCCTTGTATCATTTCCATATTGCTGTAACTTATTCCCGCTTAATGTCCCCTCCCCAACAATCTTAATATTATTGTTACCATTGATAGGATCTGAATTCTTTAAAATAACTGATCCAGAAACAGAATTCCTAGGCAGTTGTAATACACCATCAATAACAAGCTCTCTATCGTTAGGAATAGAGATATTTATACCATCGTAAACTTTGTTTTTCCTCCATCTAGTCCTGTAAAATGAATTAACAGCCCTTTGATTGGCACTATTATCATCACCCCACCATTCAGGATAGTCTTCGGAAATAGAATTATTCCCAAAAATTACTTGCCCTTCCCCATAAAATATATGTTTAATAGGTGCTAAAAATTTCCCAAGAATTATAAATTTACTTTGCTTAGAACATGTAAAAGAACCATCTTTTGCAACTTCAACAATTCTATCTACTGGTATAGTAACATTATCAATATCAATTTTGGTATTAATAACTATTATTTTATTCTTTTTGGATTCGTTCATTAATGCATCTTTTAAACTTTGTAAACTATTTACAGATACTTTTTCTAATTGGTAATCATCAGCTAAGCACAACGTTATCGAATAAAAAGATATGCTTAAAATCACCAATACAATTGCTATTTTATTTATGATAATTTCAATCATTACATAACTCCTTATAAACATTGTTACGATTTAGAAAACTCAAAATTGCGATCTTTAACAAGCAAAGACAACACATGCCAATTAATACCGATATTGCCATGCCATTCGCACCATATTGAGGAGTTAACCACATAGAAAATGCTATAAATATTAATACTGATATAATACTCACAATTGCAATTGATCGATCTGCTTTACGTGAATATAATGCATAGTGTGGAACCATACTAATACTGTATATACCAACTGCAATTATAAGAACCCAGAGTATTGTTATATGCTCGGAATATACTTCCCTTCCTATATAATTAAGAATAGGCTGTATAATTGAAAATAATCCCACAATAAATAGAATAAATAAAACAACAATACCAACTGCCAAATTTTTTAAATGATGTTTATATTCATCTAATCTATCGGTACGGTATGCTGACACTATAAGAGGATAGTGCCTGGATATTACACCAGCATCAGCAAATGATTGGAGTGCATTAGCTATGCTCATAAAAAAACTATAAATTCCAACAACAGCTTTTCCTGAAAATAAATCCAGGAAATAACGATCGAATGTAAACAAACCACGCAATGCTAACGTACCAAGTAAAAATTGTATAGCCACTTTAAAACCCCGCCTAATCCATGACCAATCAATATGATTACCTATTTGGGACCTTCCAACCACATTAATAACTCCCCAAAAACCTAATACAATACTAAGAGCAACACCAATCGACCATCCAATCCAGATAGCAGTTAGTCCTTGGGTTTCGTGCTTGAATTTGAAAAGTGTCACCACTACATATACCCAAGCACCTCCGCGAAAAAACAGAGTTACATTAGCTAATGTAACCCTTGAACATATAACTAACAATCTACATAACTCTTGCGATATATGCTCAAGGCTCAAAACCAAATAAAACCATCCAGCGATATGCCAAGGAAGCAATCCTGTCAAGAACACTAACAATAAAAACGGCAACATAACAAGATACACACTTCCGTAAAAAGCAAATTGGTTTAGAATGAGTTTACCCCATAAATCTTTACGAATAGACAGCATTTCGCGTTGTGCATAAGTATAAAAGTCTAGACCCAACAAATAGTGTGAATAACTGACTGTAGCTGTAAATAAACCGTAAATTCCAATATCGATAGGATCTAGCACCTTAGCAAGATATACTAACAAAAAGAACTTGCTAACTAAAGTTAGCCCTCTAAGTATTATATTAACCATGCTTTCGCAAATACATTTTCTGTCAAACCTATTCATATATTATCACTTAAAAAATATTTTAATGTTACACAACTTAATATTGCAACCAAACATTTACGTTCGTACCAATAGGGATGTTTGATTACCAATTTTCAAAACAGATCAAAAGAAACGGGAGTTCCCCGCTGAATGTCTTTCTGCACTGACTTACCAAGTAAAATATAAATAAATTTTGGCGGCAAACCATATCCTGGCCTGATGGCCCGAACATTATCACGAGTAAACTCCTCACCAGCCTTCATATCCTTTATAACATACAGAGAACGCCTATAAGCAAGTGACGGTTTCTCCCCCTCGGTCGGTCCGTAACTGATTCCCCCCAGCGCCTGCCAGGCACGCTCCGTCTCCACCACCAGCGACTGCAGTTCTTCCGGCTCCAGCGAGAAGGCCGCGTCCACCCCACCGTCGGCCCGGCGAAGGGTGAAGTGCTTTTCGATCACCGTGGCCCCCAGGGCGACGGCGGCGACCGCCACTCCCGTCCCCATGGTGTGGTCGGAGAGCCCGGCTTCGCAGCCGAACAGCTCGCGCAGGTGGGGGATGGTACGAATATTGGTGTTGGCCGGCGTTGCCGGGTAGGTGCTGGTGCACTTGAGCAGAATAAGCCCCGGGCAGCCGGCTTCCCGGGCGACGCGGACCGTTTCGTCCAGTTCGGCCACCGTCGCCATGCCGGTCGAGATGATCATCGGCTTGCCGGTGGCCGCCACCTTGCGGATCAGCGGCAGATCGGTGTTCTCGAAGGAGGCGATCTTGTAGCACGGCACATTGAGCGTTTCGAGGAACTCGACTGCCGTTTCGTCGAAGGGGGTACTGAAGCAGATGAGTCCCCGCTCCCGGCAGCGGGCGAAGATCGGCGCGTGCCATTCCCAGGGGGTGTGGGCTTCCTGGTAGAGTTTGTAGAGCGAGGTCCCCTGCCAGAGGCTGTTCGGATCGCCGATGTGGAATGCCCCTTCGTCAAGGTCGATGGTCATGGTGTCGGCGGTGTAGGTCTGCAGTTTCAGCGCATGGGCACCTGCCGCGGCGGCCGCATCGACAATCGCCAGGGCCCGGTCGAGGGACTGGTTGTGGTTGCCTGACATCTCGGCGATGACGAATGGTGGCTGGTCGGCGCCGATGATCCGGTTGCCGATGACGGTTTGTTGCTTCATGGGGTACCTTCTTCCGGGGCGAAGGGGGTGAAGTGTCGTTTGTGCGCTTCCCACTGGTCGTTGAACAGGGAGAAGGAGATGATGTCGTGATACTCGCCGTCTTTCAGCACCTGGCGAACGAAACATCCCTCCTGGACGAAGCCGAGCCGGCGGTGGAAGGCGATGCTCGCCTCGTTGAAGGCGAACGCTTCGCCGATCACCTTGCGCAGGCCGAGTTCGCTGAAGATGTAGTCGAGGCCGAGGTAGCCCATGGCGGTGCCGCTGCCGCGGGGGGCATCGGTTTCGCCGAGGTAGAATCCCCAGTAGCAGGTGCCGTTGCGCCGGTCGATTCGGACAGCGTTGACAACCCCGAGCGGCCGGCCGTCGACGGCGAAGAGCAGGGTCCGGGCCGTGTCGGATTCCTGCAACCGGGCAAACCAAGCCCGATGCTCCTCCCAGCTGATCAGGTGGTCGCTGTACATGTTGAGGCGAATCCGTTCGGAGTTGCGCCATTCGAGGAGTCTCGCCAGATCATCTTCGGTAACGGGCCGCAGGGTGCAGCGGTTACGTTCCAGCATGGTTCTCTCCTTACTTGCAGAGGGCCGCTACCAGCGGGTTGTCCCGCCGGGCGGCGTCGCCCATCAGCGCCAGGGCCCGGCGGCCCATCTCGCGGACCGCGGCAGGATTGCGGACGGCCCAGGCCAGCTCCGTCGCCAGTCGGTCGCCGGTTACCTCGTTATGCCAGCCCAGGTTGTGGAGGGCGCCGTATGCGGCCACCGCCTCGACTACCGCCAGCTGATTCCGGGCGAGGATGGTGGCGGCGGCGGGCAGGCCGAGGAAGCAACGTTCCCAGGTGGCTGTGCCGCCGGCGCCGAAGGCGAAGTCGGCTGCGGCCATCAGCCGGGCGATGTCGGGAGTCTGGCAATGGTAGGTGACTCCCGGCAGGCGGGCGCAGCGCTCTTCGATCTCCTGCCGTTGCCGGTTGGCCGCGCCAACGACGACGTCGGCCCGGATTTCCCCTGCTGTGCGGTCGGCCAGGGCGGCGAGCGCCTTGGCGGTTTCACCGGTATCGTCGGCACCGCCGAAAAAGATGAACAGCCGCCGGATGGTGCCGTCCCGTTCGGCCAGCGCTTGGCGGGCAGTATAAAATTCCTCGCGGAGCAGGGCGAAGCGGGGACCGAGGAACAGCCGACACTGTGCGGGAACCAGCCCGGCGTAGCGGTTGGCGCCGTCGCGGTAGTAATTCTGGTCCAGGAGGAGGTCGCAGTCGTGGCGCCGGTCGGCCAGGTCGTCGATGACCATGATCCGTCCGACCAGGGGCCGGAGCTGTGTTTCCCAGTCCTCGTCGAGCCCGTAGTGATCGACGATCAGCCAGTCGGGACGGAGCTCCCGCAGATGTGCCGCCGTTTCCCCGGCGTCGCGACCAGGGGGGACGCCGAGCCAGGATTCCGGTGCCCCGGCGGAGCCCGGCGTTGCCTCCGGCGGCGGGAGCATGATCGCCCGATAGCCGTGCTGGGCGATCACTTCGCCGAGTTGCCCCGACAGCTCCCGGCAGAGGAAAGAGATCGTTGCTCCCTGCCGGGCCAACTGGTTGGCCAGGGTCAGACAGCGCATGACATGACCGCTGCCGATCCTGAGCGAGGCGTCGCAGCGTATGACGACCGATGGCCTGCCGTTACTGCTCATTACGCTCCCCTTAGCCGCAGAGGGCCCGGTACATCCGTTCGGCGGTTTCCCAGTCCTCGGGGGTATCGATGTCCTGGACCAGGTGGCGCGGGATTTGTACCGGCACGGCATCGGCGGAGAACAGCCGGCGCTCCGCCAGGTACTTGCCGGTGTCGACCCAGTAGAACTGGCCGGCGTCGTGGTACGCTTCGCCGAGGTCCTGGGAGCGCTTCTCCCGGTTTTCGGGCCAGATCATCTCCAGCCGGCCAAGGTCGTTGAGCTTGAGCGCCCGGAAGATGCACGCGGGAAAGGTGGCGACGGAGAATGCCGAGGTGGCTTGGTGGTGGCAGAGCAGTTCGAACCCCTGGCGGAGATATTCGCTCCGGACGAAGGGGGCGGTGGCATAGATGCAGCAGCAGTAATCGGGCCGGCGAGCATGCTCCTCCAACCACTGCAGCCCGTGAAGCAGGACGGCGTCGGTGCCGGCGAAGTCGTCGGCTAGCTCGGCGGGGCGGATAAACGGCACTTCGGCGCCGTGACCGCGGGCCACGTCGGCAATCTCCCGGTCGTCGGTTGAGACGATGACCCGCTCGAACAGACCGGATTCGAGGGCCGCCTCGATGGAATAGGCGATCATCGGCTTGCCGGCGAACGGCTTGATGTTCTTGCGCGGGATCCGCTTGCTCCCCCCCCGGGCCGGGATAATCGCCACGTTCATCGGCAACACTCCCGCAGCGCAGCAATGACCCGCTCCTGGTCCGCCTCGGCGAGGCCGGCATAAAGCGGCAGGGTGATCGCTTCGCGGTAGTAGCGCTCCGCTGCGGGAAAGTCGCCGTCGCGGAAGCCGAGCGCCCGGTAATAGGGCTGAGTATGGACCGGGATGTAGTGCAGGTTGACCAGTATCCCCCGCCGGCGCAGTTCCTCGAAGATTTCCCGCCGGCTGGCGGCCAGTCGTTCGAGCCGGAGGCGGATGACGTAGAGGTGGAAGGCGGAATGGCCATCCGGATGCTGCCAGGGGAGGTCGAGCGGCAGGTCGCGGAGCGTTTCGTCGTAGCGGGCCGCCAATCGGTGCCGCCGGGCGACGAATTCGTCGAGCCGCGTCAGCTGGCTCAGCCCGAGGGCCGCCTGGATGTCGGTGATCCGGTAGTTGAAGCCGAGTTCGATCTGCTGATAATACCACGGGCCGTCGGCCTCGCCGGTCATCAGCGCCGGGTCGCGGGTGATGCCGTGGCTGCGGAGCCGGCTCAGCCGGGCGTGCAGCTCGGGGCTGTTGGTAAGGACCATTCCCCCTTCGCCGGTGGTGATGATCTTGACCGGATGAAAACTGAAGACCGTCATGGCGGAGTAGCGGCAGTTGCCGATCTTCTCCTGCCGGTAGCTCCCCCCCACCGCGTGGGAGGCGTCCTCGATGATCGTGAAGCCGTACCGCTCCGCCAGCCGGGCAATCTCCGCCAACTCGCACGGCTGGCCGGCAAAGTGGACCGGGATCACCACCTTCGGCAATCGACCGTCCCGGGCGGCCTGCGCGAGCTTCTCCGCCAGCCGGGAGACGCTCATGTTGTAGGTGCGCGGATCGATGTCGACGAAGTCGACGGCGGCGCCGCAATAACGGCCGCAGTTAGCCGAGGCGACAAAGGTGTTGGGTGTGGTCCAGAGAAGATCGCCGGGACCGAGTCCCGCCGCGAGACAGGCGATGTGCAGGGCCGAGGTGGCACTGTTGACCGCCACCGCGTGGGCGGCACCGCAGTAGCCGGCCACCGCCTGCTCGAAGCGTTCTACCGTCGGCCCCTGGGTCAGCCAGTCGGAACGAAGCACTTCCACCACCGCTTCGATGTCGGCGGCGCTGATCTCCTGCCGGCCGTAGGGGATGGGCTTCATACTAAAAACCATCGCAGGTAAAAAGAGGATCAACGTGGAGGGTGATCAACTTGCGAATCGCCTCGACCGACAACCATTGATTGTTAGTACCGCTATTATATGCAAATCCTGGAGAACAGAACTGCCCATCGAATGCCTTAGCAAATCCATTAACATCCCAGAGCTTCATCGAGGGGAGGATTACAAAATAATCCTTGAATTCAATCGTATTTATAGCGTCAGTCTCTGTTACCATCTCCTCGTGCAATTTCTCACCAGGCCTAATTCCAACAACTTTATGCGGGCAATTGGGTGCAATCGCCCGGGCAACGTCAGTAATTCGATAGCTTGGAATTTTAGGCACATAAATCTCCCCGCCCCACTGAATCTGCAAAGCACGCAGCACCATTTCAACCCCCTCATCCAGCGAGATATTGAAACGGGTCATCCGCTCATCAGTAATTGGGAGCACCCCTTCTTGACGTTTCTTGAGGAAAAACGGGATAACACTCCCCCGACTTCCCATGACATTGCCATATCTCACCACCGACAGTTTAAGATCCCGGTGCCCTTTCATGTTATTAGCTGCAACAAACAACTTATCTGAACAAAGCTTGGTGGCTCCGTAGAGATTGATCGGTGCCGCGGCCTTGTCAGTACTGAGTGCAACTACCTGCTTGACATGACTTGACATACAGGCATCAATTACATTTTGGGCACCCATCACATTGGTTTTAATACATTCCATTGGATTGTATTCAGCTGCCGGAACCTGCTTAAGAGCAGCAGCATGAACGACAACATCAATTCCCTCCATTGCACGCATCAAACGAGCTTGATCACGGACATCACCAATGAAATAACGCAATTGAGGATACGCCAGAGAAGAAAACTGCTGGGACATTTCGAACTGTTTGAGTTCATCACGAGAATAAATAACCAATCTGGTTATCTCAGGGTATGATGTAAGAACAGTTTCTACGAATTTCTTGCCAAACGAGCCAGTACCGCCGGTAACAAGTATGGCTTTATTTTTTAACATATTAACCAGAACCTCTTATAAATAATCTGCTTATCTTCAATAAATCTCTTTAAAAAACTACAATATATCATTAAAGCCTATGCTTTAAATCTGATTTAACATTTTTAGTCAACAACACTGAACCAAATAGTTGTGCCTTAACTCTGGTCCAGCGTTCAATATCATTAGATTGCATATTAGCAAAACAGTTTCGCATTACTATATAAAGTATCGCACTAATCCCACCCAAAAAAGTAGCTGACATAATAATTATGAGTCGTTTAGGTTTTGTTTTTTTATCAGGAACTCGCGCATGTTGAATCACCTGAATGCTAGTTACATCTTTTGCCTCTGAAAGTTTTGTCATCTCATACTGTTTTGTAAGCAATTCGACTAAAGCTTCTTGGATTTTAAATTCCCTCATGAGACGGATGTATTGTTCTTTTAATTCAGGAACTGCTCCAACCCCAGGAATGGCTCCACCAGCCCTACTGCCTTCTAAGCGATCAAGTTGTGACTTAAGGTTTGCTATTGATGTCTTGGTGCTTATCACTTCATCACTTGAATCCGTAAATTGGCGTCTAAGAACGGCTAATTGCATTTCCTGACTAACCAGTTGCGCCTTAATTTGAGCAATTCCCTCAATAGTTGCTGCTGCTTGATCAGAAACCGAAACCATCTTATATTTGGATTGAAAATCCTTAACGGCATCTTCAGCTTTCGACAAGTCTCCTTTTGACTTCACCAAGCGCTGTTCAAGATAATTTTTATTCTCACTTGCACCGGTAACGTTAAGTTGAACAGTCAGCTTTTCTAGCTCTTCGACATAGGCATTCGCCATATTTGCTGCACGCTGTGGGTCTTCATCCTCAACCGTAATAGAGATAATTCCATCCTTCTTTCCTGCTGATATATCAACATTTTTATCAAGTGATTTATATGTATCAAAGCGGTATCTATCATCGTATACCTTCATAAGATTAAAGCGATCTATGATAGCATCTGAAACAGCGTTGCTGTTAAGAATGCTAACGTAGGTATCGGCAGAATTTCCTGCTCCTAACAAATCATTTGCTAAGTTAGCCATTCCACTGCCTCCCATCTGCCCTACCATCAATCCAAGCATTCCAGGATCTTGCTGGGGAGGAAGAATCATTGCTGTAGAACTATAAATTTTAGGGAGAGAAAAACTCACGACGACAGAAAGTAAAAATGCTATCCCAGTAGTATAAATTATGACTTTTTTACGCGCAGCTATAATTTCTAAATATTCAAGAATGTCCAGGGTTTCAGACGGGTCTGAGAAACCATGATTAGTTTCTGTGCTTTGCTGCTGAGTCATTTAGTACTCCAAGGATATACGATAATTATAGAACGAATTGTCTGAACTCTTGCACGATCTAGCATTAATTAACTTCAATGTAGGAGGAAAATCATAGGTCTCCAGGAGGATGTAAAAACCCGGCTTACACTGACCGCACTGCGTAATATTGATTCAACCGGCATTACTAGTTACTGATAAACAACAAAAAAATGCTAAAGGGTTAATAGCTAACCCTTTAGCATTCTGATATCAAATCTGGTTATATATTAAAAGAGTGCTTTCCAAGCATAATTATCAGTTGCGTCTTTAGCACAGACTTCCAAGGCATCTGCAACCCCTGTAGCAGACCGGGTAAACCATATTGTACCGCGGACAGTCGAATCACAAGTAGGCTTGGTCGTCGCCGTATTAAGTTTGATGCCACCATTAACCTCAATTTTTTGAGTAGGGCTGGATGTCCCCACTCCTATGTTCCCTACTGATGTTATTCTGAGACGTTCAACAGCACTATAGCCTGTAGCACCAGTAGTCCCAAAAGAGAGATATGTTGGGGCTGACGAAGTGCTAGCGTTCGCATCTGTTTCAGAATACGCCTGAACCATTGTCAACCACCTATTACTCCCTCCGATATTCGCACCAAACCCAAAATATCCAAGACGGTCATTAGCCCGCGGCAAACCATTATTAACAGATATGTCATTATTTCTCATAAAACTAAACCCGCCGGAGTCCGTTGCAAGATAACCTGTCGCACGTCCCGGGTTAGACACAAACAAAGCACAGGTGCTTGGATCGCCCGTACCAACCAAATGGAACTTATATATTGGGCTACTAATATTTACCCCAATACTTCCTGTGTCCGTAACCACCATTTTATCCGTAGTCCCAGTCGAATCCTTCACAATCAACTTATTCGCCGCCTGAGCCATCACCGGCATCAAACCTGTCAGCGCAACCGTTATTCCGACCAGAACCTTCCGCTTCATCCCACCGTGAAAAGAACGTTTCATACTCTCTCCTTTCGTGCCTTGGATAGTAAACAAATTCAAACTCTGCGTCAATCCTCAATTTATCACGACATTATCCGGTATCAAGGTGCCTGTCGCAATCGTTACTCCACCAGTTACTGTCGTCAACCCGGTAATAGCTGAATACGACGCGTCAAATCCTCCTTTAAGGGTAATGGTCTTATTTCCATTCATCGTCAAGCCGCCTGCGGGAAGGACCATGGCCTTGGCTTCGATGGTGCTGCTACCCGCCGGCGCATTATCGTATGCAGCCTGAATTGTATCATAATAAACTGGCGTAGTCCCGGCGATCCTTAACGGAGGCATGGTGATAAAACTCGCACTCACCGTAGTGCTGATATTCATCGGCACCACACAATCACCAGTCCCGCTACAGCCTCCACCAGACCAGCCGCTGAACACCGAATAGGCATCAGGGACAGCGCTCAAGGTTACCGACGTACCGGCGTTAAACGGCGTGTAACAGTCGGAAGTACAGGTCAGGCTGGCCGCCGGGATTGCCACCGTTCCCCCGCCGGCTCCGGGGAATTTTACGTCCAGCATGTACTGCGTAACGCCCGATGCCGTTTTATAGGTCGGCAGGAGGATAAAATTCGCCGGGGTTATTGATAAGGTGTTCGTATTGACATCAATAAAATCCAAGCCACTATCAAGGACACTGAACCTTGGGTACTGCCCATTGGTCAAACTACTATCGATAGTGTACGAGAACCTGACTACCGGATTACCACTGGTCGTTATACCATTATTGTTGATCCAGGCATAGCCTGCAGGATCTGCCCCGGGATTAAATGCATCGAAGTACCCCGGTGCCGCAGCTTCGTTCAGTGCCGTTGCGCTTTGAAATGTTGTCCCCGCCGTACTGGTAACCAAGCTGAAATTCATTGCCGCAAGCCCCGTGATCGGCGGCGTAAGGACCACATCAACAGTGGCAGAAACGAGGGGATCAACAGCTGCCTTGACCCCACTACAAAAAACCACCGAATCCATCATCAGCAAAGCCGCACACACTATTTCCCTGCAATACCGGAATAGCATCCTTGTTTTCATGCCCGCTCCTTCAATCGCTTGCTGTTAGACTGCGTTACCGGTGCCGCCTGACGACGGCACCGGTTTTGCGACACATTTTTAACAGTTTACAGCAAAACGATCGAAAAAAGCGAGCATCTTCTTGTGGCATTCCAGGCAATAAATCCTTGCCCTTGTTTTTCCTTTGGTCTCAGAGTGTTACCAACTAGTTGCTACACAATTATAACTTTGTTTTTTAGATTACCATATCTTTACCCCCGCGCAAGCAACCTACCGACAAAATTATTGAACAGCAATCTTGTCGATGGTCGCAGAACCGAGGGAAATCGTCAAACCACTGATCGTTGTATAGCCCGTCACAGAATTAATGGACGTATCATACCCACCCGCCAACGTTACCGCGATATCCCGGTTCAAATCGAAAGCAGGAAAGGTTATCGCCTGGGACTTGATTATAGCCCCTGTCACAGCAGCATTATAGGCATCGAGTAGTGTGCCGTAATAGACAGACCCCATCTGGACATTCGGGATTATATCGAAAGTGGCAGTCGCCGTCTGATTGCCGTTAAGTGTTACCGAACAATTGCCCGTACCGGTACAGGCACCGGACCAGCCGGTGAAGAGCGAACCGCTACCGGGAGTGGCAGACAAGGTCAGCGAGGCCCCGGAATCGAAATCGGAGCTGCAGGTACCGCTGGCACAGGAAAACGAGAGCCCGTTGGTAATACTGTTCACCGAACCGCCGCCGGTACCGGCCACGGTGACCGACAACGTATTTTGCAGGGTAAAGGTATCAGCGCTGGTAGCCGTTCCGCCAATGGTCGTAACGGTCACCGGACCAGTGGTCGCCCCTTGGGGAACAGTAACAAGAATCTGTGATTGCGAAGTAACGCTGATGATGCTGGCTGTAACGCCATTGAACTTTACAACGTTATCGGCTGGTGTCGCACCAAAATTGCCACCGAAGATCGTTACCTGGGAGCCGACTTTTGCCTTGGTCGGCGACAATGTCGAAATAGAAGGAGATGGCGGCGGCGAACCGATAATGCCGAGTTCTACCACTGCATCACCGGGGGCGTTAAAACTTGGCGTAGAGAACGACCAGCCACTCTTGGAAGCCGCCAGAGTAACAAAGTCGCCTCCATCGAGGTTAAGCACCCGCAAGATACCACTTGCGTCAGTAGCTGTCCCGGTGAAGCTGCCGGTCGCCGAATTCAGATAGCCGACCGTATAGGGCGACGACGGATGATATGAACTAGAGGCTGTCGCCGTAACACCACTGACCGGCGAAAAATCCAGGCTATTGAGCACCCGGGCGAAAACGGCGGACTTGCCGGAACCAAGCCCCAGTTCGCTGCCGGTATAAAGATAGTAGGGCATACTGCTGTAGTCGAAACTTGCAGTAAACGTATACAGGGTATCGGTATAGACCGGAAGATAACCGCTCTTGGCAATGATTAGCCTGAATGGTGTGTTGTTACCCGGAAGTCCCGTAAGGGTAAAAGTCCCGTCGGCAGCTGAAGTAGTTGTTTCAAGCGGATAATTTTCCATTGTTATGGTGGCTCCGGCGACAGGGGCATTGCCGGAATCTAGCACCTTACCAGTAAAGGAAACGGTAGATCCAATGTAGAAGGGTTGAGAGCTGGTAACTGGCGATTTACCGACTACAGTTACGGTAAGATTCCCGTTTCCAGTATTCGGCACAACGGCAGTCAAAATCGTGCCATCGGGGGACACCGATGAAGCCGTCACCGAAACACTGTTGCCAAACGTCACGCTGTTGTTGGCTGCCACCGGATCGAAATTGATACCGTGAATGGTGACAGTGCCGCCGACATCCGAGGATGCCGGAGAGAACGCGGAGATGGCCGGCTGGCTCGTCGGGGTGAACTGGGTCTGGTACCCACCCATATTGCCGTTGGCGTCAACCACGGAGATTGTCCAGTAATAGGTATTACCGTCAACCAGCGAACTCTGACTGGCAGTATTATCATAGTTATAAACGACGGATGTATTCCCTGACGGGATCTGGCTATCGCTAGAGGGATTCCAATTCAGGTTGGGACCATTCAGGGAAATCTGATAGGAATAGGCTGTCGGCGGCGCGACGGGTGCCGTCCAGGTAAAGGTTGGTTTATCATTGCCGCTGTAAGGGACCAGCCCCACCGGTGAAACAGGAGTGGGATAACTGTCGATGATTGCCGATATCTGCGCGTTGATCGTTTCCTGACTTCCATCGACATAATAGGTCGTGAATGCATAGGTATCACCAACGTTCACCGAACCGCTCGGCGTGAGCCACCAGTTAAATTCGCCCCAATTGGACAGCCCGAGGGTGGTTGCGGAAATCCCGGGGCCGTTAACCGTGACGTTGACCGGCTGCTTCTGCATCCCCTTCAGAATCAGGCTGAGATTCAGCCAGCTGCTTCCCCCCTCCACCACACCATGGTTGGTTGTGATGGCAGCCTGGGCATTCGCCGCGGCAAGCGTGATAGACGACGCCACCTGATTGTTCGTGGTAACGGTAATCGACGGGGCTGCCCGATCGGCATTCGCCTGTTCGATGTCGCCATAATCCAAGACACCGTCATTGTTCATGTCGAGCACCACGTAAATCTGGTAGGTTACACCGGTGGGAACGTTATTGATGGTATAGCTTTGCGAACCGGACGGACTCGGAATAAGGGCAGTACAGAATACCGGGATATTGACCGGCATAACCGCTACCGGGCCACCAGCAGCGGCCCGGTAGCGGTTATGCCGGTCAAATTAACGGTACCGGTCACCGTCACGCCTGAGGTAGTGGTAACCGACGTCCAGCCGGAAGCTGCCGAGGTCACGCCGACAATGGCCTCTACTTTGTACCAATAGGTGGAAAGCCCGCCGGAATGGGCAAAGAAATTGTTATCGCCGGAAGGGATATCCTTTGTACCGATGACCGCTCCGCCGTTCGACGCGCTCCAGGAAACCCGATACTTGTCGGCAATCGGCCGCCCATTGGAATCCTTGGCGCCATCCCACATCACGAAATTGCCGCCATTACCGCGATAAACGATTATTTGCGGCGCCACCGCATTTACCGTCGCCGGAGTGGTCACGGTAATGGATTGGCCGGTGACATCCGACGAACTGACCGAAACCGGAAGCGAACCGGCCGGATCGTTGGCGTGACGAACGCCATTTCCCTGGGTATCGACAAAAGCCTGGAGTGTATAATTCCCGGAGGGTACCCCGGTGATCGTGAAGGACCCGGCCGAGCTGATGCTCACCCCGGGCCCCTGATCGCCCTGCAAGGCGGTAATGTATATACGGCCACTCTTGCCCGTATTGTTGACGACGGTCCCCGAGATGTTAAAGGCCAGTGCAGCCGTTGCCCCGAGCAGGGTAAAGGCTGACGTCAAAAGAATCAATATCCTGCCAAAAATACGACCAGGTAAGACCATTTCTTTTTTCCTCCTCCAATGGCTAATATATGGGAATCACGAAACGTCGCCAAATGATTTCACTGTAAACGATCGAATGTGCCGTTTACGTTAGCAATAATGATTCCAATAATCGGAATATTTTAAACGCCATGTCATAGCGACAAAACAGGGCAAAGACAACCCAGTTCTCGCTGAGAACTGGGTTATTTAACGGGGAATGGCGCTAATTCGCCAGTTCGAGGCGCCACAACAGTAGTTGATGCTCTTCCGTTGCCAACATGGTCTATGACACTAGATCCGCTTTACCATGCCGCGGAGATGGCCTGACGATGAAAAAATCGTTTGGTAAAAAAAACGGCGCCGCTCTCAATGAGCGGCGCCGTTTCGATGGTGATCCCAAGGGGACTTGAACCCCTGTTACCGACGTGAAAGGCCGGTGTCCTAACCACTAGACGATGGGACCAAACTATGTATTTTGCGTTTCTGCACAAAGTCTGAACGACCGAGGTTCCCTTGCACGACGCGTCATACCTGTTTGGCTGGGGTGCAAGGATTCGAACCTTGGAATGACGGAGTCAGAGTCCGTTGCCTTACCGCTTGGCTACACCCCAACAAGAATTGACCTTATAGCAAAAGCACCGCGCGGCGTCAAGCACATTTTTTCAGCCAGTGGCCCAGGCGGCTCCCGCCTCCATGGCCCGAACGTTGGCGGGGATGAACCGGTGATTCCGTTCCGGCAGCGTTTCTCGAAGCGCCGCTTCAAGGGAAGCAAAAGAAACAGCACCGCTTTTCGTAACATAGGCCCCGACCGCCACCATGTTTACCATCCGGGGATCGCCCAACTCAATGGCAATGTCATTCATCGGGATGCCGAGAAATTCGACGTCGTCACGCGACACCCCACCCATCTCCACGAGTGAAGTATTAACGATACACAGCCCGCCCGATTTGACCCGACCGGCAAACTTGTCAAAGGACGCCTGATTGAGAATTACCGCCACCGAAGGCTCACCGACTACCGGCGAACCGACTTCGTCATCGGCGATAACTACCGTGCACATGGCAGCCCCGCCCCGCTTTTCGACACCATAGGAGGGGAAAAAGGAGACATTCTTTCCTTCATTGATTGCGGCATAGCCGAGCAGATTGCCGGCGAGCAACACCCCTTGGCCGCCGAATCCGGCAATGAACAGATCGTAACGCATAAGTGCTCCTTATCGCCTTCCGCCGTCGGCCACGTCTTTGTAGACGCCGAGCGGGAAGTAGTCGATCATCTCCGAGCCGACACGCTCGTTGGCGGTGAGGGCGTCCATCCCCCAGTTGGTGGGACAGGCGGACAGAGCTTCGATAAATGAAAAGCCTTTTCCCTCCACCTGGTATCGGAACGCCTTTTTGATCTGCTTTTTGGCCTCCAACAGATTTTTCGGATTATTGACCGCCACCCGGGCGGAAAAAGCAACCCCTTCGAGCTGGGCCAGCAACTCCGCCATCCTGATCGGCGCGCCGTCCTTGGTCCGGTTTCTACCATAGGGCGAGGTGGAGGTTTTCTGGCCGACCAGGGTGGTCGGCGCCATCTGTCCACCGGTCATGCCGTAGGTAGTGTTATTGACAAAGATGACGGTGAGATCTTCCCCGCGGTTGGCAGCATGAATGATTTCGGAAGTACCAATGGCCGCCAGATCGCCGTCCCCTTGATAGGTAAAGACGAAGGTATCGGGCCGGGCTCGCTTTACGCCGGTGGCAACCGCCGGCGCTCGGCCATGGGGCGCCTCGACGACATCGATATCGAAATAACCGTAGAGAAAGACGGAACAGCCGACGGAGGCGACGCCGATGGTCCGGCCCTGGACGCCGAATTCATCCAGAGCTTCGGCGACGAGTCGGTGAAAGGTGCCGTGATGGCAGCCGGGACAGAAATGCGTCTGAATATCTTTGAGACTGACTGGTCTCTTGAAAACCTGTTGCATGGCAAAACCTCGCATGGGCGATGATTATAGAGCGGGTAAAACCTATCGTCCCGGCACTGGCACCGGATAATGCTTTTCAATCTGCACCAGCAGCTCTTCCGGCGTCGGCAGCGAACCAGCCCCGGGGGGACGGCCGTAAAAGCAGACCTCGGCGTCGCGGGTAACCGACAGCCGGACATCCTCGACCATCTGCCCGGCGTTGAGTTCCACATCAAGCACCTTCTTGCAGTTCTGCGTGGCGACGGCAAATGCTTGAGCAGGGAAAGGAAACAGCGTGATCGGCCGGAGGAGACCGACCTTGAGCCCCTTTTCCCGAGCCGCCATCACCGCGCTTTTGGCGATGCGCGCCGCCGAACCGAAGGCGGTAACGGCTAACTCGGCATCGTCCAGCAAGAACTCTTCCCAGCGGGCTTCCTTCTCCCGCAGTTCGGCATAGCGACCATGGAGCTTCCAGTTATGGGCCTCCAATTCGCCGTCGCCCAGATAGAGAGACTTCACCACCCGCTGCTCGCCGGCCCCTTTTCCTCGCACCGCCCACTCTTTGACCGGCAGCTCCCGCACCGGACGCGTGTTGGGGACAAACGACTCCTTCATCTGGCCGATTACCGAATCGCCGAGGATCATCGCCGGCATCCGGTACAGATCGGCCAGGTCGAAGGCCAGCATGGTCAGGTCGTACATCTCTTGCACCGATGATGGCGCAAGGACGATAATATGGTAGCCGCCGTGACCTCCCCCCTTTACCGCCTGAAAATAATCGGCCTGGGAAGCATCAATCCCCCCCAGCCCCGGTCCCGACCGGCAGATATTGACAATCACTCCCGGCAGTTCGGCACCGGCCATATAGGAAATCCCCTCCTGTTTCAGGGAAATCCCCGGGCTTGACGAGGAGGTCATGGCCCGGACGCCAGTAGCTGCGGCACCAAGCAACATATTGATCGAGGCTACTTCACTCTCCGCCTGCAGAAATTCACCGCCAAGCTTGGGCAATTCACGCGACATGTATTCCGGGATGTCGCTCTGGGGGGTAATGGGATAACCGAAATAGTAACGGCATCCGGCTTCAATCGCCGCCATGGCCAACGCCTCGTTCCCCTTCATAAACAATCGCTTCGTCAAAAGAACCTCCGCTCTGTCAGATAACAATCCGGGGCAACCGGAAGTATCGGCAGATATTCTTACTTGAAAACCGTTATGGCTACATCAGGGCAAATCTCCGCGCAGAGAGCACAGCCGGTACATTGTTCACAGCGGGTGAAACGTGCTGTCACATAACCATGCTTGTTGATGATTTCGCCCATTACTATCAGCTTGCGGGAGCAGGCAAGCGTGCAAAGACCGCATCCTTTACAGCGCAATTCATCTATCTCAATAGTAGCCATGTGCGTTATCCTTTTCACATAATTCTTGCGTATACGGACACAAAACCAAGCTAACAAAATTCAAGTCAGAGAGTCAAACGATAATTGGATTACGAAACAAATGAATTTATCGCTTGATTTTGCAAAATTATCTAGTTAAATATAACCACAGTTACGTTCTGTTTTACTTATTACAGGAGGGAAAAATGGCACCGACCCTATTGGAACTGACGGCAAGCATTGTATCTTCCCACGCAGCAGTGTCAGAGCTTTCTACTGAGGAACTGGTACAGGAGATCCAGAAGATCTACTCTACCCTGCAACAACTCGAAGGAGGCGTTGCCGAAGCGGGACAGGCAGAAGAACAGAAAGCTCCGGCCATGACCTTGAAGAAGGCTTTCCAACCCGATCAGGTCTGTTGCATGATTTGCGGCAAAGGGGGAATGAAGACCCTGACCCGTCACCTGGCCCAGGTACACAACATGAAACCGGGCGAATACCGCAAACAGTTCGGTATCCCGAGCAGCCAGCCCCTGACCGCCAAAAAATTCTCCGAAGCCCGCAAGAAGATGGCCCAAGAGCGAGGCCTCGCCGATAATCTTGCCAAGGCCCGTGCCGTCCGGGCAGCCAAACTCAAAGAGAAAAAGGCCGCTGTTGCCGAGAAACCGGCCAAGGCTCCTCGCAAGAAAAAGGCCTGAGCCACCATCCGACTGACAGATGTTTCTCCGAAGCCGTCCGCACTCCGCGGGCGGCTTCTTTCATTCCGGCAGGCGGCGCATCAGCAATGCCCGGGTCAGCAGCGCAAATTCATCGAGCGTTAACGTTTCGCCCCGTCGCTGCAAGTCAATGCCGCTGTCATCCAGCGCCGCAGCGATCGCCTCGTCGGCAACGCCGAGCGAGGCGCCCTTCAGGCAATTCCAGATCGTCTTCCGCCGCATGGCGAAGGCGCCTTTCACAACGCGCCGAAACAGCCGCTCATCGCCCACGGCAACCCGAGGTTCGGACAAGGGGACAAACGACAGTACTGCCGAATCAACTTTCGGTACCGGATGAAACGAGCCCGGTTTGACGATGAATTCGCGTACAACGTCGAAATACAGCCGGAAGAGCACCGACAAGGCGCCATACTCCTTCCCCCCCGGGGTGGCTGCCAGCCGATCACCCACCTCTTTTTGCAGCATCAGGACCAGTCGGGAAAAAAGCGCACGATGCTCAAGAAAGGCGAACAGGACGGGCGTGGAGATATTGTACGGTAGATTCGCGGCAACTTTCCACTGCTGGCCGACAGTGGGAGCCAGCAAGGTCTGAATATCGACGGCGAGGATGTCCGCCTCGACAATTTCCACGCGAGGATTCCCGGCGAACTTTTCCCGCAGCAGTGGCACCAGCCGGGAATCGAGTTCGACGGCCACCAGCCGCGCGCAGCCCGGCACGAGGAGTTCAGTGAGCGCCCCTTTCCCCGGGCCAACCTCGAGAATCCGGTCGGTGGGGGCAAGCGCGACGCATTCGGCAATGCGGCTCAGAACATTGCGGTCGGTCAGAAAATTCTGGCCAAGCGATTTTTTCGCACGGATCATGAGGCCATCCGGTCAGTGGCTGTCGGCATTATCCCTCCACCGGCCCAGCTTGTCGAGCGGCCAGGATGCCAGGGCATCGAGGGAGAAATCGCCGCGAAGGCCCTGTTCCAGGTAATAGTCAGCCGGCACCGCAATCATGGCCGCATTGTCGCTGCAGAGGAGCGGCGACGGGATCAGCAACTCCACCCCCCGTTGCCGCGCCATTTCCGTCATTGTTCGCCGTAAGACGCTGTTGCAGGCCACCCCACCGGCCACCACCACCCGCTCGATGCCATCCGCTTCGGCTGCCTGGAAGGTCTTTGCCACAAGCACGTCACAGACCGCCCGCTGGAACGAAGCACACAGGTCGTTGATGGTCACGGCCCCTTCGCTCAGGGGGTGTTTCTGCAGATACGTCAAGACCGCCGTCTTCAGGCCGCTGAAACTGAAATTGCAGCTGCCGTCATGAAGGAGCGGCCGGGGAAGTGCCACCGCCAGCTCGTTACCCGTCGCTGCCAACCGGTCGATCTCGATGCCGCCCGGATAGGGGAGCCCGAGCAGCTTGGCCACCTTGTCGAAGGCTTCGCCGGCCGCATCGTCCAGGGTCTGGCCGAGGGGACGGTAGCGGCCGAACCCTTCGACCCGGTAGAGGTGGGTATGCCCTCCCGAAACCGCCAGCGCCAGGAAAGGGAAGGCAACGGGACGTTCCAGGAAGATCGCCGCCAGGTGCCCCTCGATATGATTAATCCCGATCAGCGGCAACCGGCGGGCAAAGGCGATCGCCTTGGCAACCGACACCCCGACCAGCAGCGCCCCCGCCAGTCCCGGCCCCTGGGTAACCGCAATCCCCTCGATCTCGTCAAGGGAGACGGCAGCCGACGCCAGCGCCTCGCCAATCACCAGCGGGATGGCTTCCAGATGTTTCCGGGAGGCGATTTCGGGCACAACTCCGCCGTATTCGGCGTGGACTTTCACCTGGGAAGAGATGACATTGGCAAGGACCTCTCTCCCGTTACGGACCACGGCCGCTGCGGTTTCGTCACATGATGTCTCGATAGCAAGAAGAAGCATTGGGGAACCGGGAATCTGCGTCGGATAGCCCTCTCCACGATCTCCCGCGCAGCAAGATTGTGGAGAGGGCAGCTTGATCATTCTTACGGCTACAGCAGGTTGGCTGCCAGTTCGGCCAGTTCGGAACGCTCACCTTTGGTCATAATCACATGGCCGGCGATCGCCTGCTCCTTGAACCGTTCGACGACGTACGTCAGCCCGTTGCTGGCGGAGTCGACATAGGGGTTATCGATCTGGTAGGGGTCGCCGGTCAGGACGATCTTCGTCCCCTCTCCCGCCCGGGTGATGATCGTCTTGATCTCGTGAGGGGTGAGGTTCTGCGCTTCGTCGACGATCATGTACTGAAGCGGGATCGAGCGACCGCGGATGTAGGTAAGGGGCTCGATATCAAGAATCCCCATGGCCATCAGCTCCTTGTACCCCTTGCTGTGCCGTTTCTCCGCCTCGTGCCCCGACAGTAGCAGCTCGACGTTGTCGAAGATTGGCTGCATCCACGGCATCAGCTTCTCCTCAATGTCCCCGGGAAGGAACCCGAGATCTCGTCCCATGGGGAACACCGGCCGCGAAACCAGCAGTCGGTTGTACTGGTTCTCTTCAGCGGTTTTTTGCAACCCGGCAGCGATGGCAAGCAGCGTCTTCCCCGTCCCGGCCTTGCCGACCAGGGTCACCAGCTTGACGGAATCGTCGAGCAACAGGTCGAAAGCATAAGCCTGTTCCCGATTGCGGGGGAAAATGTTCCAGATCCCCTCCTTGCCGGTCTTCAAAAGCGGCACCACCCGCTTCTGGTCGGCCCGGTATTTGCCCAGGGCGGTATGGGACGGATTGCCCATATCCCGCAGGGTCACGAACTGGTTGGGCCAAAAGCTCTGGTCCGGCAGTTCGACCCACCCCTGGCCGTGGAAGCGATCGACCAGCCCGGCATCGACGTCCAGTTCGGCAAAGCCGGTGTAGAGTTCCTGGATATCGACCTTGTCCGATTCGTAATCTTCCGCCCGAAGGCCCAAAGCATCAGCCTTGATGCGCAGGTTGGTGTCCTTGGTGACGAAGACCACCGGCGTCGACTCATCCTGTTCCTGGACGTGAAGGGCCACCGCGAGAATGCGGTTATCCCCCCGCTCCTCCCGGAGCTCGGGAGGGAGGCGCTTCATGATCCGCTCTTCGTACATGTCGACCCGGAGGATGCCGCCGCCTTCAAGGGTAATGCCGGTCGACAACGAACCGATCTGCCGCATCTCGTCGAGATAGCGCGACACTTGGCGGGCATTGCGGCCAGTTTCGTTCATGTCTTTCTTGAACCGGTCAACCTCCTCGATGACGGTAATCGGAATGATGATGTTGTTTTCCTTGAATTTGTAGATCGCTTGGGGGTCGTACAATAGGACGTTGGTATCGAGCACAAAGTTCTTGATCATGGTTCCTTCTTCCGCATGGTAAAGTAGTGGAGCCGACGTAAAAGGCGGCTATTTTTCGATGACGTGCACCTGCAGGCCGGTGGAAACGGCCAGAATTTTGATATAAACCGGCCGATCGCGATATTTGGCATCGAGCACCACCTCTCCTTCACGGTTCAGGGCCGCCAGGACGCTCTCGGGCGATTCCTTGATCGTATAGAAGTTGTAGATGCCAGTATTGTACAACTCATCCTTGGTTACCGGCCGCTCGGGAGGGAGAGAGCAACCGGCACAGGCTACCGCGGCCAGGCAAAGTATCCCGATGATCCGCTTTTTCATTGCACACTCCTCCATCGCTCCCGCTCCGGCGGGACCGAATCGGTAAATTATTCCCGTCAGACGAGCATATTCCCACCGTCAGCTGCTCCGGGCAATCTGCGCCAGCGCCGCCAGCAAAGCATCGACATCATGGTCGGCATTGAAATAGCCGGGGCTGATCCGGATTGTCCCCCCGGGATAGGTCCCGATGGTTCGATGGGCATCCGGCGCACAATGGAGACCTACCCGGACGGAGATATCGAAGTCGTTATCCAGGCGGAAGCCGACGGTTTGGGGATCGATCCCCGCCACCGTGATACTGACAACGCCGCCGCGAGGTTCATCACCAGCCGGCCCGTGCACGGTAACGGCCGGGATTTCCGCCAGCCCGGCCAGCAGCCGGGAAACCAGCAGTTGTTCCCGATCCCGAATCTGTCCAACACCGATTTTCCGGACAAATTCTACGCCGGCCTTGAGTCCGGCAATCCCGGGCGTATTGAGAGTGCCGCTCTCGAATCGCTCGGGCATCGCCGCCGGTTGGTCGAGCTCCGACGAGAAGCTCCCCGTGCCGCCAACCATCAGCGGCGTCAACTCCACCCCTTCGGCCAGGTAAAGCACCCCGGTCCCCTGTGGACCGAGCAATCCTTTATGGCCTGGCGCCGCCAGGAGATCGATCCCCAGCGCGGGAGCATCGATCGGTATCATCCCGGCACTCTGGGCGGCATCAACCAAAAGGAGCGCCCCGGCGCGGCGGGCGATGGCCGCGATTTCACCGATCGGCTGGATGGCGCCGGTAACGTTGGAGCAATGGGCCAAGGCAACCAAGCGGGTTTTCGGCCGAAGGGCGGCCGCCACCTGCGCCGCGGTGACAAAGCCGTGCCGATCGGCCTCGACCCGGGTAACCGCCACCCCTTGCCGGCCGAGCAGATGGAGCGGCCGGGCCAGGGAATTATGCTCCACCGTGGTAGTGATCACGTGATCGCCGGGCCGCAGCAGGCCAAACAACGCCAGATTGAGCGATTCAGTGGCGCTGTGGGTGAAGACGACGCGGGACGAATCGGCAATGCCGAACAGCGCCGCGACCTCCTCCCGGGCCTCGAAAACCAGCCGGGTCGCTGCCATCCCCCGTCGATAGCCGCCACGCCCCGGACCGACGCCAATCTCGCGCAACGCCAGATCAACCGCATTGTAAACGCTGTCGGGTTTCGGGAATGAGGTAGCTGCATTGTCCAGGTAGATCGACATGAGGGGAAAACCTAGCATGGCACTAGCTATTTGGCAACGGAATTCATGGCCGGCAACTCCGGTTTGGCGGCAAGGGGAGGATCGGCAACCACCGGGCCGCGGCCGGCATCCATCCGCTGATCGAAGATGCGGCTGCCGACCTTGCCGTCAGCGGCTTCCCACCAGTTGGCGATTGCCCGGAATTCCTCGGGACCGTCGTTATAGATATCGTAGCGCTCGTTGCCGGAAAAGACGTTTCCCCAGGCAATACCCTTACCGTCCGCCACCCGGAGGCCGACCGCATTCCCCGTCAGGAGATTGCCGGTCAGCCGGACCCGCGAGCGGACCAGCATCACGCCATTGCGACGGTTGCCGGCAATGCGCCCGCCGGTAACCATCCCCTGGCAATCGGTCAACACGAGGCCATCACCGTTCTGCTCAACCGTACATTCCGCCAGGTTGAGCCGCGAGCCATCGGCAACGATGCCGGTTTCCCGGTTGGCGACGATCGTCAGCCCCTCCAATTGCAACGAGCTCTCCGTCGCCGCTATTCCCTTCCCGTTGCTTCGAATCCGGACCTGCCGCACGATAGCCTCGCTGTCATGCAGTTCGAGCCCGCGAGCCGACGCCGAGACGCTTCCTCCCTCCATCGTGACCAGACAATCCTGGAAGCGACAGCCGGAGCCGCAGGAGGCGAAGTCGCTCCGCATCACGGTAACGGTGGAAAATGCCGCATCGATGCCAGCGCTTGCCCCTTCGATCTGACAGTATTCAAGACTGTTGTTTTTTCCGCTGCCGAGGAGAACGATGCCGCGCCATTCGCCGGCCTGCGGATCGGGGAAGACAGAAGTAAAGCGCACCGGCGCCTCCGCAGTACCGCGCGCCACCAGTCTGCCCTCGACAAGCAACAACGGGCCGGCAGCTGCTCCCGCGACGGTCCGCCGGAAACGGATCACCGTTCCCGGTTCGATCGTCAGCGTTGTCTGCGGGGCGATGGTTACCGCACCTTCCACCTGCACCTCGCCACGCCAGGTCGTGTCTTCGGTAAGAAGGACGTTACGATACTGCGCTGTCGACGATGGGACGATAGCAGCGGGCGCCAGGCGGGTAATCCCCGGCAAGGGAACGGCGGGATGCGCTGACGGCACCGGCGCCGCGGCCGGCAGAGAAGAAACACTTGCAGGGGTCACGGCCGGCTTTCCACCTTCCGGCAACGCCGGTCTGTTCTCGTGCCGAGCTTCCTTGACCGCCGCTGGCGCAGTGGCGGCGGCCTGATCGCGGCCGAACAGACCGTTCAAATCAACACAGCCGTTAAGTGAAAGCGCGACAAGAGAAATTCCAAGCAACATCGGCACCGACTTCACGCGGGTTCCTCCCGATAATAGATCCGGTTTTTACCGAACTCCTTGGCCCGGTACAACAGGTCGTCCACCTGCTTCAGCAAATCGCCACGCGTTTCGCCATCCCGGGGATAGGTGGCAACGCCGACGCTGACGGTCACGCCATGCGTTGCGACGTTGTCCAGAACGCTGCCGCTCCGTTCTTCGACGAGCCGGCGCAGTCGTTCGGCAACCTGCAGGGCCATGGCGAAATCGGTTTCCGGCAAGAGCACGATAAACTCTTCCCCGCCGTAGCGGAAGGCGAGATCCGCCCCCCGCAACGCCTCGCCCAGAAAATCGCCCATGGCGGCAAGCACCCGGTCACCGTTGGGATGGCCGTAAGTGTCGTTGAACTTCTTGAAGTCGTCGACATCGAGCATGATGAGGGAAAGGAGCTTGCCGTAGCGCTTGGCGCGATTCAACTCGCGATTGAAGGCCTGCTGGAAATAGCGGTGGTTGTACAGACCGGTCAGGGCATCGGTTATCGCCATGATCTGGGTTTTCATGTGCAGCTGGGCATTATCGATAGCCATGGCGGCAAACGAAGCGAGCACCGACAGGAGCTTCAGCTTGTTCGGGTCGAAATGCCGGGGGACAAAATCGTCGAGATAGAGGATACCGACTGTGCGCTGCTGAATCTTGAGCGGAATGCAGATCAGCGAGCGGATCCCCTCCGCCAGGGCGATCGGATTTCTGAAGAAGCCGGTTTTGGCGGTGTCATCGATGAATAGGATCTCGCCGCCGGTAATGGCGTGCTCGTTGAGCCCAGCCGGTTTGACCTCCCACCGCTCGTTCTTGACGAACTCGGCGGTCAGCCCCTCATGGGCATGGAGGGTCAGTTCGTTCCGGAGATTATCGTAAAGAGCGATACTTCCTGCCGGGGTCCCGGCGAAACGCATGGCACTGCTCAGAATCGCCTGGAGCACCGTATCGAGATCAAGGGTGGAGACGACGGCCCGGGCGACCTCGATCAGGTCCTTTAACGCAACAACTTCGGCTTCAAGAGTCTCTTTGGCACATTCAGGACAACGCTCCATCGCTCACCTCGCCGTTTGCGCAAAGTATGATTTTTTATCACAAACAGATCGGTTTGTAAATTCCGCTCTACCCTGCCGGCGGTCGTTTCGCGCGCTCAGTCCGCCATACTTTTGTCTAATCAGGCTGTTACGCTATTATTTTTTAATCCTTGACAGACCATAGATATTGTGGTTATTTTCCCAAGCAAGCACAACATATATGGGCAAACCCTGTTTTGTTATTTCGCTGCGCCAAGGAGAGACAACGATGCCAGAGACGAAAATGACTGAAATCCCCGGACTTTCGAAAAATGCCCGCACGGTTCTCGAAAAGCGTTATCTGAAACGGGACAGCGATGGCAAGGTCCTCGAAACCCCGGTCGACATGTTCCAGCGGGTCGCCAGGGCCATTGCCGACGCCGACCGCAAATTCGACAAAAAGGCCGACACCAAGGCCCGTGCCGATCAGTTCTTCCGGATCATGACCTCCTTCGAATTCCTCCCCAATTCACCGACCCTGATGAATGCCGGGCGCGAGTTGGGCCAGCTCTCCGCTTGCTTCGTCCTGCCGGTCGGCGACGCCATGGAAGATATCTTCGACGCCGTCAAATACACCGCCCTGATCCACAAGTCCGGGGGCGGCACCGGCTTCTCCTTCTCGCGCCTCCGGCCCGCCAACGATGTGGTCATGTCTACCAAAGGGATTTCGAGCGGCCCGATCTCTTTCATGCGGGTCTTCGACGCCGCCACCGAAACCATCAAGCAGGGGGGGACCCGCCGCGGTGCCAACATGGGGATCCTGCGGGTCGATCATCCGGACATCATGGATTTCATCATGTGCAAGGATGATCAGAAGCAGCTGAACAACTTCAACATCTCCGTCGGACTGACCGAAGCCTTCATGGAGGCGGTAGAGCGCGACCAGGAGTACAACCTGATCAATCCCCGCGACGGGCAGCCGTGCGGCACCCTGAACGCCCGGAAGGTGTTCAGCCGGATCGTCAAGCAGGCCTGGAAAAACGGCGAGCCGGGGATCATCTTCCTCGACCGGCTCAACAAGGACAACCCGACCCCGAAGATCGGCATGATCGAATCGACCAACCCCTGCGGCGAGCAGCCGCTCCTTCCCTACGAATCGTGCAATCTGGGCTCGATCAACCTGGGGAAAATGGTCAAGGACGGCGAGGTCAACTGGAGTCGGCTGAAGGAGGTCGTCCAGCTGGCGGTCCATTTCCTCGACAACGTCATCGAAGTCAATAACTACCCGCTCCCCCAAATCGACGAGATGACCCGCAGCAACCGCAAGATCGGCCTGGGGGTCATGGGGTGGGCGGACATGCTGATCCTCCTCGGCATCCCCTACAACTCGGTCGAGGCGATCCGGCTCGGCGAAAAGGTAATGCACTTCATCAACGAAGAGGGCAGGATTTACTCCCGGCAGTTGGCCGCTTCCCGGGGCACCTTCCCCAATTTCGCCGGTTCCGTCTACGATCGGCCGGGCGAAGGACCGATCCGTAACGCCACGGTCACCACCATCGCCCCCACCGGCACCATCTCGATCATCGCCAATGCCTCCTCGGGAGTCGAACCGCTGTTCGCCGTCTCCTTCGTCCGCCAGGTGCTCGACAAGAACATTCTGGTCGAGGTCAATCCGATCTTCGAAGAGATCGCCAAAGAGGGGGGCTTCTATTCCGATGAACTGATGCAGCGGATCGCCGAGCACGGTACCGTCCAGGATATCCATGAAATCCCCGAGGAAGTGCGCCGGGCCTTCGTCACCGCCCACGACATCACGCCGGAAGTGCATATCGAGATGCAGGCCGCCTTCCAGAAATACACCGACAACGCGGTCTCGAAGACGGTCAACTTCCCCAACAGCGCCACCATTGAGGATGTGGAGAAGGTCTACCGCCTTGCTTACCAGCTCGGCTGCAAAGGGGTTACCATCTACCGCGACGGCTCCCGCGACGAGCAAGTTCTCTCCACCGGCAAGAAGGAAGAGCCGGAAAAGGCCGCCCATGCCGAAGAGAAACGCTCCATCAAGCGGGAACGTCCCCGGGCGCTCAAGGGGTGGACCTACCAGATGCAGACCGGCTGCGGTCCCCTCTATGTCACCATCAACGAAGACCGGGCCGGTCTTTTCGAACTCTTCACCACCATGGGGAAAGCCGGCGGCTGCGCCGCCTCCCAGAGCGAAGCGATCGGCAGGATGGTTTCGCTGGCGTGGCGGAGCGGCGTCCAAGCACGCCAGGTAATCAAGCAGCTCCTCGGCATCTCCTGCCACTGCCCGGCCGGCTTCGGCGAAAGCAAGGTCCTTTCCTGTGCCGATGCCGTGGCCAAGGCGATCCAGGCCCATATGCAGGCTGCCGGCTACGATACCGGCCTGGAACTGCAGGCGCCGGAACGGGGGGCCTGCCCCGAGTGCGGCGGTATCGTCGAGCACGAAGGTGGTTGCATGGTCTGCCGGGTCTGCGGCTACAGCGAATGCGCCTGAGCTGACTCTGCTCCTGAAAACACGAAAGGCCTGCCGGATTGGCAGGCCTTTCGTGTTTTCTCTTCTCTGACGGGGCAATGCCCCGACAGTTACAACTCGTCCCCCCGGGTATCTTCCAGTACCACCGCCAGTTCGGCACATTCGAGATCGCTCAGGCCGACGACGGCCAGTTCGGGAAGGGTCGTCAGCGGTACCGCCGGCTCACTACTCAGGCTCAACCCTGCCTCGCGGCAGGCGGCATTGACCAAGCGGACGATTGCCAGAACCTGGTTGTCGGGGGCACAGGACGCAAGGTGGTGGTCGGCGGCCACGCTACAATAGAGCTCCGGCAGCGACCAGTGCCGGAGAATTCGGGCGCCCTGTTCGGCATGGAGTTCGGCGAAGATCTCCAGCATCATCTCCCCTTCCAGCGCCACCGTGGCGACACCGTTTTTCGTCAGACGCTCTACTGCCTTCAGCAGATAAAGCTTTCCCACGTCATGAAGCAGCCCGGACATGTAGGCCTGTTCGGTAAGATGACGCATCCCGGCGTGTTCGGCAACCCAGCGGCAACCGACGGCGCAGGCGTGGCTGTGATGCCAGAGATCGGTCATGAACCGGTCCAACACCGGGTTATCGGAGGCATGGAGAGAAGCCTGGGAAACCGCCAGAGCGAGGTTCGATACCTGCTGCGCGCCGAGCCGGACCACGGCGTCCTTGATCGTCTCGACCCGGGCCCGCCCCCCGTAATAGCTCGAATTGGCCATTTTCAGGATCTGCGTGGCGAGTGAGGGGTCGTCGTTGATGAGCCTGATAACCTCCTCGATGGTAAAGTTTTCTTCGGCAAGCATCTCTTGCAGCTTCATCGCCACGGGATGGAAAACCAGCAGTTCAGCAGGCTGGTTGGACAATAAGCGTTTGATGGTCAGCGACAGGGCCATGGATCAACTCCTCAACGGCAACACTCGATTTGGCGGCAGCACCCGAAAAGCCCGCCGGCCATAAAGATATTTATATATTCCATGAAGTCATTTGGTGCAAACGAAATCTGCCGGCCGACGACAAGAAGGTCTACTGCCCCCCCTCGTCCTCTCCCAGGACAGCCGGCCGAAGTTCCACGAGCGTCGCCCCCCAGCCGCCGGCGTCTTCTCCCGCAAGCCGGTAGGAAGCAACCAGCGGCAACCGCGCCAGAACGGCATGGACGGTGGCCCGCAGCGTCCCGGTCCCCTTGCCATGGATGATCCGGACGGACAGGATGCCCCTCTTCCGGCACTCGGCCAGGTAGGTGGGCACCAGGTCGCGAACCTCACGCGGGATAAACATGTGCAAATCCAGGATGCCGTCGATCGGCACCACTACCGGCTTGTCTTCCATGGGAACTCCTTCGGGCGCCACTGGCGAATGCGCGCCCTGACGCCAATCCTACCGCATCTCCCGAAGTGTGGTACACTTTTTCTTTATTATCGTCTCTCTTTGGCCGATAACGGATAGATGAAGTCATTTTTCTTTCAGGAGGAAACAATGCACGGAAAAAGCTGGCTCACCCTGTTCGCCCTCGCCATCCTGCTCATTGCCACCGGTCGGGCAGTGGCGCAGGAAGCCCCCCTGCCGAAACCCGACGTACTGACCGAGGAGGCGATCTTCACCCCCAATAAACTCTCCAGCTATGACAACATCGTCATCAAGGATTTCACCACCGACGGCGCCGAATACTCGCGGGTCGACGATGAGGAAAAAACCAAGATCGACGCGATGAAACCACTGCTCGTCTCGACGATCGCCGAAAGCTTGGCAATGCAGCTGAAGGAACGCAAACTGTTCAAACAGGTAGCCAGGAACCAGGGCCTTCCGGGGAAAACAGTCGTTCTCGAAGGGGCGATCACCGAATTCAACGCCGGCAGCCGGGCTCTGAAATTCTTTGTCGGTTTCGGCGCCGGCAAGGCGTACCTGAAAGTGAAGGGGCGGCTGATCGACGGGCAGAGCGGCAAGGAACTGGCAACCTTCGAGGATCGTGAAACCGGCTACCGCGGTGCCATGGGGATGGAAAGCTACGAGGACCTTTTCCCCCACCAGGCGAAAAGTATCGGCGAAAACATCGCCAACTTCATCGAAAAACTCTATTGATTACCCGCCATCTATGATAAGCCAGAGGGGAGCACTTCACCGTGCTCCCATTTTTTTGCGAGGGAACCGATGACGACCGACATTACCCGCCTGCTCTGGAACACCACTGCACTGTATACCGCTCCAACCGCCCCGGAACTGGCGGACGACCTGACCGCCGGGGCCCGTGAGGCGGGCGCCTTCCGCGAAAAGTACCAGGGGAAGGTCACCCTGCTCGACGACGCCGGGCTCACGGCGGCGCTCACGGCCTACGAGCGGCTCAACGAACTGCTGCTCAAACCCCAACTGTATGCCCATCTCCTGTTCGCCGCCGATGCCGAGGACGACGACAACAAGAGACTATCACAGCGGACCGCCGAATTCGGCAACCGAATGAGCCGCGAACTGCTCTTTTTCGACCTGGAGATCATGGATATCCCCGACGAGCGCTATGCGAAGCTGGCAGCCACTCCGGAGCTCGCTCCCTACCGTCACTACCTGGACAGTGTCCGGCGCTTTCGCCGCCACACCCTGAAGGAGCGGGAAGAGCAGCTGCTCAAGCTGAAGAACCTGACCGGTGCCGAGGCGTTCTCCCGGCTGTTCGACGAGCTCACCTCCTCATTACGCTACCGGATGGAACTGGAGGGAGAAGAGCGGGAATTCACCGGCGAAGAGCTGCTGGGACTGCTCCATCATGCTGACGGCACGGTACGGGAGCAGGCCTTCTCCACCTTCCTGCGGCGCCACGAAGAAGAAGGGATCGTTCTTGCCACCATCTTCAACACCATCGCCCTCGACCATGGCCAGGAACTGGAGCTCCGCGCCTACCACCACCCGATGGAGCCGACCAACCTTGGCAACGAGCTCCCCGAAGAGGTCGTCAACCGGCTGATGGAAGTATCCGAAGCCAATTACGGCCTGGCCCGCGACTATTTCCGGCTCAAGGCGCAGCTGCTCGGCCTGCCGAAGCTGAAAAACACCGACATCTACGCGCCGGTCGGCGAAACCGGCCGGCGCTTCACCTTTGACGAAGCCCGGGAACTGGTTCTCGCGGCGTACGGCGAATTCAATCCTGACTTCCGCTCGATCGTCGCCGCCTTCTTCGCCGAGCGGCGGATCGACGTCCTCCCCCGTCCCGGCAAATCGGGGGGGGCCTTCTGCATGGGGATGACTCCGCACCTCCCCCCGTACGTGCTGCTCAACTTCACCGGCAACCTGCGGGACGTCGCCACACTGGCCCACGAACTGGGGCATGGTCTCCACTTCGTCCTCGCCCAGCGGCAGACCATGCTCAACTACCATGCGCCGCTCCCCCTGGCCGAGACAGCTTCAGTCTTCGGCGAGATGCTCCTCACCCGTTTCCTGCTGAACCGCGAACCGGAGCACCGGACAAAGATCGCCCTTCTCTGCGCCAAGATCGAGGATATCATCGCCACGACCTTCCGTCAGAACGTGCTCACCCGTTTCGAAGAGCGGCTGCACCTGGAACGGCAGGCAGGGCTGGTCACCGCCGGCCGGCTCGGCGACCTCTGGTGGGAGGAAAACGGTAAACTGTACGGCGACGCGGTGGAAATGATCGAACCGTACCGCTGGGGATGGAGCTACATCTCCCACTTCATCCACGCCCGGTTCTACTGCTATTCGTACACCTTCGCCGAACTGCTCGTCCTCTCCCTTTACCAGAAGTACCTGGACGAGGGAGCGGCCTTCATACCCACCTATATCGACCTGCTTGCCAGCGGCGGCTCCCGATCACCGGCCGACACGGTCCGTCCTGCCGGCATCGACCTGGCCGATCCCCACTTCTGGCAGAAGGGGTATGATTTCCTTGCAGAGTTGATTGTCGAACTGAAGGAGCTGGTCGGAAACGCCTGAGGATATAGTCAAGAGCGACTCACCAGATTCTGACGAAAAAAAAGGCCGCCCGATACTGTCGGGCGGCCTTTCCCACGTGAAGGAGATAGCTTCAGAACTGGCAGCCGACCTCGCCGAACGGTCCGCCGAAATTCGTATCGGCTTGGACGTCGCTCTGGTCGATTTTCAGCTTTTCGTACCGGTAGCCGGCAGCTGCAAAAAGATGGTTGAAAAAGATCACTTTGCCGCGGGCAATCAGGTCGAAATAACGGTTTTTGCCATAGGCAACGCCCCGGGCCTCCCCCTCGGCAGCCAGCCATGAGAGAGGCTTGACCTGGACAGCGGCATAGGCCATCGGCACCGGCACGATCAACGATTTCGATTCGGCGGTCGTCCCCTGGACGATCTCCGCTTTCAGATTGACAAGCCGCGCATTGACGCCGAGGTCGACATTCAATATGCCGGCCGTAGCGCTCTTCAGGAACGGCACCCCCCAGTACAGTCCCAGGTCGTAATGATCGAGGCGCAGCTTCGAGGTAAAAGGAACGTTGCCGGAAAAAGTGGTGCCGCCGAAATCGAAGGTCCCGCTCTTTTCTCCCTGCTCCTTAAACTCCATCGGCGTCGCCATCAGATAAAGATTGGGGAGAAAGAACGGCGTCTCCACCTTGATCCGCCCCATCAGGCGAGTTTCACTGCCATACTTCAATTCGTTCTTAAGGTCGAGACTGGTCCCCTGATAGGCAATATCTCCCCGCGGCGACTGGTTCCAGACCCCGACGGCCGCCTCGATCCCCATCGCCCGGGCAGAAGCTGCCGTCGCCAGAAGCAGCACCATGCTCCCGATCAATGTTCTCATTCCCATCCGTTCCTCCCTCAAGATTCAGAATCGTGCCGCACGGGATCGGCCCGCGCAGGCAATCCCTTTTCCTATCGACCGGCGGCGGCAAAGCTTGAGAACTTTCCGCTCGCTGCCGCTCCGGCACAAAAAAGCCGCCGCGACTTACACCGCGGCGGCTTTTTTGTGCTGCTCAATTGTCACGAAAACGGTTAGTAGCGATAATGCTCCGGCTTGTACGGGCCTTCTTTGGGCACGCCGATATACGCCGCCTGCTGATCAGTCAGTTCGGTGAGCATTGCCCCCAGTTTGGAAAGCTGGAGCCGGGCCACCTTTTCATCCAGGTGTTTGGGGAGGATGTAGACCCCGACCGGATACTCCCCGGGATTGCAGAAGAGTTCGATCTGGGCGAGCACCTGGTTGGCGAAGGAGGAGGACATCACGTAGGAGGGGTGCCCCGTTGCGCATCCCAGGTTGACCAACCGTCCCTCGGCCAGCAGAATGATCCGTTTGCCGTCGGGGAAGATAATATGATCGACCTGCGGTTTGATGTTCTCCCACTGGTACTGGCGCAGGGAGGCAACCTCGATCTCGTTGTCGAAATGGCCGATGTTGCAGACGATCGAGTTGTTTTTCATCCGCTTCATGTGCTCATGGGTAATGACGTTGATATTGCCGGTGGTGGTGACAAAAATATCCGCCTTGTCGCTGGCGTACTCCATGGTCACGACCTTGTACCCTTCCATGGCTGCCTGCAGGGCGCAGATCGGATCAATCTCGGTGACCCAGACCTGGGCCTGCAGCCCGCGCAGCGCCTGGGCGCTCCCCTTGCCGACCTCGCCGTAACCGCAGACCACCGCCACCTTGCCGGCCACCATCACGTCGGTGGCCCGCTTGATACCGTCGACCAGCGATTCGCGGCAACCGTAAACGTTGTCGAACTTGGACTTGGTGACCGAATCGTTGACGTTGATCGCCGGGAATTTCAGCCGCCCTTCCTTGTGCATCTGATAGAGACGGTGAACACCGGTGGTAGTCTCCTCGGTGACGCCGCGGATGTTTTCCGCCAGCTTAGTGTACCAACCGGGCTTAGTCGCCAACCGCTTCCTGATGGCAGCGAAGAGATACTCTTCCTCTTCGCAGGTCGGATTGGCCACGACGGTTGAATCCTTTTCCGCCGCGCTCCCGAGGTGCACCAGCAGCGTCGCATCGCCGCCATCGTCGAGGATCATGTTCGGCGTACCGCCGTCATTCCATTCGAAAATCCGGTGGGTGAACTCCCAGTACTCTTCCAGCGACTCACCCTTGTAGGCAAAGACCGGAATGCCGCTGGCCGCGATCGCGGCAGCCGCATGGTCCTGGGTGGAGAAAATGTTGCACGATGCCCAGCGGACCTCGGCACCGAGAGCGGCCAAGGTTTCGATCAATACCGCCGTCTGGATGGTCATATGGAGCGACCCGGCGATACGGGCCCCCTTGAGCGGCCGCGCAGCCGCGTACTCTTCGCGAATCGCCATCAGCCCCGGCATTTCTGTCTCGGCGATGGTCATCTCTTTCCGTCCCCAGCCGGCCAGCGCAATGTCGCTTACCACGTAATCCCCGGCCGCCGTTGCGGCACCCGGATTTACCGTTGAAACCATTGTTTATCCTCCGTTGCTCTGCAGATTGACTGTTTTATATATCATGTCCGTCAGTGACGGTCAAAAGAGAATCGGCCCCGACACAAAAAAGCCCTCCGGCAGCATGCCGGAGGGCGGTTACAGCGGAGATTGACTGATTAATAATACACACCACAGCCGATGAAGACCGAGTCGTCAACCTTTTTGATAAACGAGGACTTGCGCTGCATGACGTGCGTTTTCGGATTTGGCCACTTGTAATTGTACCAGCCGCCGCCTTTCTGGGCGGTTTCGATCAGGCCGATGGTCACGAGCCGGACATTCTCATTCTTGGACTGAAGCTGATTCTTGCCGATCAGCGACGGGTCGGCGCCATGGGCAAGAAAGACCCCGTTAAAGCCAACGGCAAAGATATAGAGATCGCCCTTGACGAACGGCCCTTTCGGATTGCTGAACTCGACGAAGGCCTTCTCTTTGCCATGGGCCTTGACGTAGGCAATTGCCTTTTCCACCAGTGCCTTTGCTTCGGCTTTCGTCCCCTTTCCGTCCGACGCGGCCATCGCCGCCGACGTCATCATCAACAAGAGCCCTGCAACCACGATCGACACGAATCTTTTCATAGCCCCCCCTTACCCGAACGCGAAATAAATGACAGACTTTCGTCCCAAGCAAATGCCGGTTACGGAAGAGAATAACATCATCGCGGTAAAATACCAGCAACGTGCAGCATTATCGGTCGTTATGCCGCCTCCTCGCCAACCTGTTGTTCGGCAAAAAGCTCGTCGAAGACCTCCCGAACCGTGGTGATCCGTTCAGCCCTCCAGGCATTGGAGCCACAAAATACCAGTCCCGATTCGACATCGCCCCGTTGCGCTCGATCAAGGGCACTGACAATACAAAACCGTTCCCCGGTTTCTTTGTACGAGCACTTCTTCAGACAGCCATTGTTGCACATTGTCCCCTGCAACTGGTCGTGGAGAACAATCTGCTCCTGATTGCTGATGATCGCCCGGCCCGGCAGTCCGGCCGGACTCATGATCAGGCCGATATCCTCCTTACGACAGCGAAGATAGGCTTCCTTATAGGTGTCATCCGCATCACACTCAACCGTCGGGACAAAGCGGCTGGCCATCTGAACTCCGTCAGCCCCCTCCGCCAGCGCATGGTGAAGATCTTCCCGGCTCCAGATGCCACCGGCGGCAATCACCGGCATCTGCCGGCCGTATTCGGCCAGGAAAAATTCCTTGACGGCACGTACCGTCCCATACTGGTCGTAGCTGCCGGTGCCAATGTTCTCCAGCTTCTCTCCCAGATGGCCGCCGGCAGTATCGGGATCTTCCACGACCACGGCATCGGGGAGCCGGGCGAAACCTTTTTCCCATTTTTTGGCGATCAGTTGGGCGGCCCGGATCGACGAGACGATCGGCACCAGGGCAACATCGGGAGCGTGAGCGGTCAGTTCGGGGAGCGAGAGCGGCAAGCCGGCACCACAGACGATGACTTTGGCGCCACCCTCGATAGCCGCCCGGACCAGCTCTTCGTAATCGGTAAGGGCCACCATGATATTGACGCCAATAACCCCCGCGGGAGCCAGGGTATAGGCTTTGCGTAACTCCTCCCGCAGAGCGGCCGGATTGGACTGGAGGAAGTTGTCGCCGGTAAAGAGCCCGCTGTTCAGGGAAATCCCCGCCGCGGCCACCAGCCCGACGCCACCGCAGGCAGCCACACTGCCAGCCAGCCGCCACCCCGAGATGCGTACCCCCATCCCGCCCTGAATGAGCGGATACTGTACTTCATGTTTACCGATCTTCAACGGTCCGATCATTTCGATCCCCTTGCCAGAGTGGATATCGTCCCAGTAAAGATAGCAGAAAGGCGAACATGGCCGGTGTAATAGTTATGTAAAAGGAAACCGCTTGCAAACTCGCCGGGGGGGTGTTACATCAAAGCCATGAGATGGCTCAAGAGACTGTTCACTCCGCTCTACGCCCTGATCGGCATCCAGGTTGTCTGGGGGCTTTTGGTCTTTTTCTGGATCTACTGGTTTGTCGGCCGGCACAAGGAGTTTCGCGCCCTGGCGGAGCGTTACCGCCCGGAACTGCTCGGCCGCGGCTTCGACTGGGTGGTCCTGGTCGAAGGGCTGATCCTGCTGGTGATCATTCTGGCCGGCGTTTACGTGATCTTCCTTTTCTGGCGCCGCCAGTCGACCCTCTACCGGGAGCAGAAAGAGTTCATCTCCCAGGTCACCCACGAACTGAAATCACCCCTCGCCTCCATCAAGCTCCATCTGGAAACCATCAGGCTGCGCAAGCCGCCGCCCGAAAAACTGGAGCGCTTTCTCGACACCATGCTGGAAGACATCGAGCGGCTCGATAACCTGATCAGCAATTTTCTGATGGCGGCCAAGATCGAGCAGCGCCGGCGTGCTCCCCAGTATCCGGTGATCGATTTTTCAGCTTTCCTCACCCGCTATCTGGAGCAGCAGCGGAGTAAACTTCCCGAGGGAGGGAGCATCGGTCTCGACATCCAGGAAGGATTGCGGGCGGCGATCGACACGGACGGGATGGAAACCGCTCTGCGCAACCTGTTCGAGAACGCCATCCTCTATAGCCCCACCTCCCCGGAAATCCAGGTCGTGCTGCGGCGCAAAGGGCGGTATGGACTGTTGACCTTCAGCGATAACGGCAAGGGGATCGAAGCGGATGAGCTGAAGAAAATCTTCAAAATGTTCTACCGGGTGCGGCGCCAGGGGGAAAATATCCGCGGCACCGGCCTCGGGCTGTACATCGTGAAGACGGTCATCAGGGAACACGGGGGGACCATCACCGCAACCAGTGGCGGAATCGGCAAGGGGACCAGCTTTCACCTGGCCATCCCGCTGGTCGATTGAGAGGACGGCCATGGCGGAAGAGCAACCGCATATCCTGCTCGTCGAAGACGAAATGCATCTCGCCCGGGGGATTTGCTTCAACCTGGAGCAGGAGGGGTATCGGGTCAGCCACGTCGAGAGCGGCGAGGAAGCGCTCGAACGGCTGGCTATCGACCGCTTTGCCCTGCTGATCATTGACGTCATGCTGCCGGGTATCGACGGCTTCACGGTCTGTGAAAGGGTCCGCACCATGGATGCCAGGGTGCCGATCCTCATTCTCACTGCCCGGGCCGATGAAGGCGACCGGGTCATCGGGCTACAGAGCGGTGCCGACGATTACCTGACCAAGCCCTTCAGTCTCAGCGAATTCCTGCTCCGGGTCGGTGGCATGCTCCGCCGCTCTTCCTGGTATCGTCCCGAACCCATCGAAGAGGGATACCGTTTTGGCGACAACGAGATATTCCTGCTTTCGTACCACGCCCGGACCGCCCAGGGCGAGATCGACCTGACCGAACTCGAAGTCAAGATGCTCGCCCTCTTCTTCCAGCGCGAGGGGCAGGCAATCACGCGGAAAGATATCCTCGAAAACGTCTGGGGATATACCTCCGACACCGAAACGAGGACCCTCGACAATTTTATTGTGCGCCTCCGCAAGTATTTCGAGCCCAATCCGGCGCAACCGGTCTATTTTCAGACGGTCCGCGGCGTCGGCTACCGCTTCACCCGCGGGGGAGCTGACAAAGTACCGTCCTAAACCGCCACCCCTCCTGAAAGTAAAACGGGCCAGGGAACACCTCCCCCGGCCCGTCGCACGGCATGTACCGTCAATTATCCTGATCGCCAGCGGCCTACAGCCCCGCCTTCTGACGAATAATCTCCGCCTTGTCGGTCCGCTCCCAGGTAAATTCCGGCAGCTCCCGGCCAAAATGGCCGTAAGCGGCAGTCTTGCGATAGATCGGCCGGAGCAGGTCGAGCTGCTCGATAATCGCCCGGGGACGAAGATCGAAGACCTCACGGACGATCTCGGCAATCCGCTTGGACGGGATTTTGCCGGTACCCGACGTATCGACCATCACCGACACCGGTTCGGCAACCCCGATGGCATAGGCGACCTGGACTTCGCACTTGCTGCAGAGGCCGGCGGCCACCAGGTTCTTTGCCACGTAACGGCCCATATAGGCAGCCGATCGGTCGACCTTGGACGGGTCCTTGCCGGAGAAAGCCCCACCACCATGGGCGCCGTGCCCACCGTAGCTGTCGACGATAATTTTTCGGCCGGTAAGGCCGCAGTCGCCCATCGGGCCGCCGATGACGAAGCGGCCGGTCGGGTTGATCAGGAAGCGGGTTTTGTCATCCATCAGCTGCGCCGGAATGATCTTTTTGACCACCTCCTCGATAATCCCCTCCTTGATGGTTTCATGGGAGACTTCGGGGGTGTGCTGCGAGGAGATGACCACCGTATCGACCCGTACCGGCTTGTCATCCACATACTGGATCGAAACCTGCGACTTGGAGTCGGGACGGAGGAAGTTGAGTACGCCGTTTTTCCGCACTTCAGCCAGCCGCTGGGTAAGCTGATGGGCATACATGATGGTCATCGGCATCAACGCAGGGGTTTCATCGCAGGCATAACCAAACATCAATCCCTGATCGCCGGCGCCCTGCTCCTTGAACATCCCCTCTCCTTCGGTGACCCCTTGGGAGATATCCGGGGACTGCTTGTCAATCGAAACGAGGACGGCGCAGGTCTCCCAGTCAAACCCCATAGCGGAGTCGTTATAACCGATATCCTTGATGGTTTCGCGAACCACCTTCGGGTAGTCGACAACGGCGCTGGTGGTGATTTCACCGGCAATCACCGCCATCCCGGTCGTCACGAGGGTTTCACAGGCGACCCGGGCACGGGGGTCCTGGGAGATAATCGCATCGAGAATCGCATCCGATACCTGGTCGGCAACCTTGTCCGGATGCCCTTCGGAAACGGATTCCGACGTGAAAATGTAATCTTTCATTTCCATCGTACGTTATTCCTCCTCACGCATTTTTACGCTTTTTCTGGCTCAAAGAAGAGGAATTGTACGGGCGGCCAGCCCGTTTTGTCAAGGGAGAAAGGGACGGAAGGGGCGAAAAAATCAGTCGAAACTCTCCGAAAAACGGGCGGCAATTTCCGCCTTGAGGAACTGCTCGACTTCAGCCACCGTGGAAAACGTCAGGAGAGTGGCGATGAGACGCTCGGCGTCAGTCTTGGCGGCGCGGCGCAGGATCTTCTTGACCCGGGGAATGGACGCAGCGTTCATGGACAGTTCGTCGAAACCGAGCCCGAGGAGCACCGGCAAGTACGCCGGCTCGCCGGCCATCTCCCCGCACATGCAGGCGCGGATCCCGGCGTTATGTGCCGCGTCGACAACCGACCGCAGCGACCGGAGCACCGCGGGATGAAGGGGCTGGAACAGGTGGGCCAGATGCTCGTTGGTGCGGTCGATGGCCAGAGTGTACTGGATGAGGTCATTGGTCCCGATACTGAAGAAATCAACCTCCTTGGCTAGCAGGTCGGCAATGACCACCGCCGACGGGATCTCGATCATGATGCCGATCTCGATAGCCTCGTCGAAAGGGATTTCTGCGCGGCGCAGTTCGTCCTTGGCCTCTGCCAGCAACACCTTGACCAGGCGAATCTCTTCGATCCCGGAAATCATCGGGAAAAAGATGCGGACTGTGCCAAGGGCACTGGCCCGCAGGATCGCCCGCAACTGGGTCTTGAAAAGCTCCGGCCGGCGCAGCGACAGGCGGATGGCCCGCAATCCGAGGGCCGGGTTCATCTCATCTTCGAGATGCAGATCGGCGGCAATTTTGTCACCGCCGATATCGAGCGTCCGAATGGTCACCGGAAGGGGAGCCAGCGAAGCAACCATGGCGGCATAGGCACGAAACTGCTCATCCTCGTCGGCTCCGCCGGCGCGATTCAGAAACAGCATTTCCGTGCGGTAAAGGCCGACGCCTTGCCCGCCATGTTCCTTGAGCGAGGGGACTTCTTCGGGAAACTCCAGGTTGCCCAGCAGGGCGATCCGATAACCGTCGGTCGTCTCGGCAGGAAGATCTTTCAGTTTTCTGAGTTCCTGCTCGATATATTCGTAATGTTGCTTGCGGCGTAGATAGTCACGGAACGTCTCCTGGTCGGGATTGATCACTACCGTGCCATCGGTACCGTCGATGAGGACCGGCAATCCATCGAGGTCCTCGCCGGTCAGGTCTTCCAAGCCAACGACAGCCGGGATTTCCAGGGCCCTGGCCAGGATGGCGCTATGACTAGTCCGGCCGCCGAGATCGGTAATGAAGCCGACGACCTTGCTCTTGTCAATCTGCAGGACATCAGTAGGGGACAGATCGTGGGCGACAATAACCACCTTCTTTTCGTCGATGGCACTGATCGGTTCGTGGCGTTTGCCGACCATATTCCGCAGGATCCGCTCAATGACCGTCTCTACGTCGACGACCCGCTCACGCAGATACTCATCTTCTATGCTGGCAAAAAAATCTTTGAATTTAAGCAGGTTTCTTTTGAGTGCAGCTTCGGCGTTAATCCGTTCCACCCCGATCAGGTCAACAGTCCCCTGGACAAGCATGGAATCTTCGAGAATCAACAGGTGGGTATCAATGACGTAGAGATGTTCATGGCCCTTGGTAGCGGCAATCTGCTCCTTAAGCGCTTCGAGATCGTGCCGGGCCTTGGCAAGTGCCGCTCTGAACCGCTCGATTTCCACCGGCACCTGCTCAGGGGAGATGGCACTCTCCACTACCGCAACACGACTCCGATCAGTCAGCCGGACCGTGCCGATGGCAATGCCGGGTGAAGCCCCTATCCCCGAGAGAGATATCTTGTCATTCCTCGCCAAAGCCATTGGTTATGATTTCTTCCAGGGCGGCCATCGCCTCAGTTTCGTCCTCACCGTCGACCTTGACCGTGATGACAGTCCCCATCGCCGCTGCCAGCATCATGATCCCCATGATGCTTTTACCGTTAACTTCAACGCCTTCGCGGGCGATCTTGATCTCGGAACCGAATCTGCTGGTGGTTTTCACCAGTAATGCCGAAGCTCGTGCATGGAGCCCCAGCTTGTTGACGATGGTAAATTCCCGAACGAGCATTATGCCACTTCCCCTTGTTACCTGAGATAATCTCCAGCTACTGCAATTGCTTCACGGCCGCACTCTTTGAGCGATTTGGCGAGTTCTGTCACGTTCCCCTCTCCTCTCTCGGCCGCAAACTTGATTACCATCGGCAGGTTAACGCCGGTCAACACCTCGATACGGTCGCTTTCGAGCAGCGAAAGGCTCATATTGGACGGGGTACCGCCAAACATGTCGGTCATAATGACCGCCCCCCCCTCGGCCACCCGGCTGACGGCCGCCGCAATCTCCTCCATGATCGAATCGGCCTGATCGCTGGAACTGATTCCGACAGCCTCGGCATGATCGATCGGGCCGACAATCATCTCGGCAGCCCGCAGCAGTTCGCCGGCAATATTCGCATGGGTCACAAGCACTAAACCAACCATAATCTTTATCCTTTTTCCATATCACGGTGGGTGATTTTAACCGTTACACCTTGTGCGGCAAACGATTCGCGCAGCTCCTCGACCAGGGCGACCGACCGGTGACGACCACCGGTGCAGCCGATGGCGATCGTCAGATACGATTTTCCCTCCCGCTCGTAAGCCGGGACTAGGAATGCCAACAGCTCCTTGAATTTCTCCAGGAACTTGCTGGTAGCCTCCTGCCGCAGCACAAAATTCCGTACCCGGGCATCGATCCCCGGTAAAGAACGCAGATCCGGCACGAAGTAGGGATTCGGCAGAAAGCGAACATCCATCACCAGATCCGACTCAAGAGGTATCCCGAAACGATAACCGAACGATTGGAGATGAATCGTCATTCGCCGCGGGCCACTGCCGTCCATCACCCGCATCTGCACCAATTCCTTGAGTTGATGGACATTCAACTCCGACGTATCGATCACCTGGGTGGCCAGGCGCCGCAAGCCGGCAAGCTGTTCGCGCTCGAACCGGATTCCTTCCGGCACCGACCCGCTTTCCAAGGCGGGATGGCGGCGGCGAGTCTCTGAAAAACGCCGAATCAGAACCTCATCGGTTGCATCGAAGTAGATGATTTCGATGGAGTGGCCGGATTCGCCGATCTCCTGGAAGACTTTTTCGTACCCTTTGCTAAAATCCCGGCCGCGGATATCCATCACCAGCGCAACGCCCGGCACGCCTTCACCGGTCTTCTGCACCAGATCGATAATTGTCGGGAACAGCAATACAGGCAGGTTGTCGACGCAGAAGTAGCCCTCATCTTCCAGAACCCGCACCGCCGTTGATTTACCGGAGCCGGAAAGACCGGTGATGATCAGAACGCGCATCGGCTATTCAACCTCGTCCCCGAGCGGGCGCACATCCATTCGTGCCAGCAGCTTTTCGTGGAATTCCCGGGCAGAATGATACCCCATGCCTTTCAGCAGATGATTTCGCGCCGCCACTTCGATAATCGAGGTGAGGTTGCGTCCGGGGCGAACCGGGATTTTCAGGTAGGGAAGTTCAAGGTCGAGGATCGTGTACACTTCGTCATCAAGGCCAAGACGATCATACTCCTGCTCGGCATCCCACTCCACCAGCTCGATCACCATCTCGATAATCTTCTTTTCGCGAATCGAGGAAACCCCGAAGAGGTTCTTGATATTGATGATGCCAAGCCCGCGAACTTCGATATGGTACTGGATCGCCTCGGCAGCCTGCCCCACTAGGGCGGCCGGCATCTTCTTCTTCACATAGACGACATCATCGGCAACGAGACGATGTCCACGGATGACCAGGTCGAGAGCGCACTCGCTCTTGCCGATTCCGCTTTTCCCCACGAGCAGCACCCCAACCCCCAGAACGTCAACCAGAACGCCATGGATATGCGTTGTCGGCAACAGCCGTTCCTCGAGGAACTTGGTGATCAGGGAGATAAATGTCGACGACTGGTGGGGTGAAACGAGTAACGGTATGCCTGCCTTTTCCGCCTCACGCTTGAGGATGTCGGGAGGCTCCAGCCCCTTGGTGACAATAAAACAGGAAATGGGAAACTGGCAGAGCTTGACAACGTTCTGCTCCGTCTGAGATGCAGGAATCGCCCGAAGATAGGATATCTCGGTATTCCCGAGCACCTGCACCCGGTCTGGGTGGAGATGTTCGGTATAGCCGGTCAAGGCGAGGCCGGGCTTCTGAATCCGGGAGCTGAAAACACGATGCCCGATTCCGGCGGCTCCGGCAAGCAGCGTAAGTTCGAGGCCATACTCCGTATCCTTGAGGAGATCTTCAATTGACAGGCTGATGGTGTTCAAGACGGACATCCTCACCACGGGTATGGAGATTGCGGGGCCGCGCCGCCCGGCGGCGGCGCGGCGGCGGATTTATTTGCGGGTCGGCTCGATCAGCCCGTAATTGCCATCCTTACGACGATAAACAACGTTGATCGCTTCGGTGGATGAATCGGTGAACACGAGGAAATCCTTATGCAAGAGATCCATCTGCATAACGGCCTCTTCCACCGACATCGGCTTGATCGAGATGGTTTTGCTCGGGATAATGACCGGAGCAATCTGTTGCTCGATGCTTTCGGCGGTAACGATGCTCTTCTGAACCTCGATGGAACGGGTATCCGTCGACGGTTTGTGATCTTTGAGCCGCTCCTTGTAACGGCGGAGCTGGCGCTCAATCTTGTCAATCACCGCATCGAGCGCCGCATACATATCATTGGTTTCTTCGGCGGCCTTGATGGTAATTCCCTTGGCGGTAAGGGTAACTTCTGCCATATGACGAATTTTCTCGACGGTCAGAAAAACCTGAGCGGCAATCGGCTCATCAATATATTTCTTTACCCTCTCCAGTTTCTCGGCGGCATAGCTCTTCAGCGCGTCACTCTGTTCCATATGCCTGAATGTTGTTGCGATCTGCATAACTTCCTCCTTACGGTAAATATGTACCGGGGGCAGTACTCTTCTTCTTCAAGTTAAATCACGAAAAAGCGATCCTTCAACCCGACACATCACAATTAACTGTCCGGCGATTAAAAATGTCGTTTACGCTCGGATGACGAGCCGATCCGCAGCATCTCGCGGTACTTGGTCACCGTCCGCCGGGCGATATTGATGTTGTGCGCTGAGAGCAGTTCGGCAATCCGCTGGTCGCTGTAAGGCTTGCGGGGGTCTTCGGCCTCGACGATCTCCTTGATCTTGTTCTTGACGCTTTCGGAGGCGATAAAATCGCCTTCGGTTGTCGAGATCCCGCTGTTAAAGAAATACTTCATTTCGAACAGCCCTTGGGGGGTCTGCATGTACTTGTTCGTTGTCACGCGGCTGATCGTCGACTCATGCATGCCGATATCCTCGGCAACGTCACGGAGGACAAGCGGCCGGAGATACTCGATGCCGCGATCAAGAAATTCGCGCTGGAATTTGACGATGCTCTTGGCAACCTTGTAGATCGTCCGCTGCCGCTGATGGATGCTCTTGATGAGCCACATCGCGGAGCGCACCTTATCATTGATATACTCTTCCGCCTTCGCATCTATCTGCCCGCCACTCTTCAGGTCGCTCGCATAGAACGGGCTCAGCCGGAGGTTGGGAAGTCCTTCATCATTCAACACGACGACATAATCGTCGGCAATTTTGTAGACGAAAATATCGGGGGAAATATAATGCACTTCTTCGGAGCCGTAAAGACGACCGGGTTTTGGATCGAGCCCGGCAATAACCTTGGCGGCAACGAGCACATCGTTGATCTCGACACCCAGCGCCTTGGCAATCTGGCGATATTTACGGGTTTCCATATCCTGCAGATGGTTGCTGACGATCCCTTCGACGACACTCCCTGTCATCCCGAGCTGCTCGATCTGGATCAACAGGCACTCTTTCAGATCCCGGGCACCCACCCCCATCGGGTCGAATTCCTGGATTTTCTTCAACGCCGCTTCGGCAATCGCCCCGTCAATACCGCAGGCAAGCGCCAGTTCATCGACTGACGCCCGCAGATAACCGTCCTCATCAATGTTGCCGATGATTTCGGTGCCGATCCGGAGTTCTTCCTCCGTAATTCTGGTCAGGTTAAGCTGCCACAGCAGGTGATCGGTCAGCGTACCTTTCCGGGTGAGGATGTTTTCGTACGACGGCCGTTCGTCGTCGTCGTAATACTGTTCGCCCGCGGTGAAATTGTAGCCTTCGAGATAACTGTCCCAATCGGTGTCGCGAAGCGTCTCCTCGCCGGCCTTCACCTCATGAAATTCCTTATCGTCGCTGACCGGCGGCTCTTCCTTTTCGGCGGCTTCAAGTTGATCCTGTTCCTTGGGCTCTTCAACCTCCAGAGTCTCCTCAAGAACAGGATTCTCCTCCATTTCCTGGCGCACGAGATCCTGAAGTTCGAGCCGGGAAAGCTGAAGAAGCTTTATCGCCTGCTGCAACTGGGGAGTCATCACCAGCTGCTGGGTCATTTTCATCTGTTGGCGCATTTCGATGGCCATGGCAGAATTACCCTCAAAAGCTAAAAGTCGTTACAGAATCCCACGTGGTCAGATCGCCGAGGGAGTCGAAAAGGATGCTCCCTCGCACTACAACCGGAACTTCTCCCCAAGATATATCTCACGCGCTGTCTTGCTCTCGGCTATCGTCGCCGGGTCGCCGAATTCGATGACCGTCCCCGAGTTCATAATATAGGCGCTGTCGCAAACGCCCAAAGTTTCCCGAACATTATGGTCCGAGATCAAGATGCCGATCCCCCGCTCTTTGAGTTCGGTTATGATGCCCTGAATGTCGAGCACCGCTATCGGATCGATCCCGGCGAAAGGTTCGTCAAGCAAAATAAACGACGGGTTGGTGGCCAGCGCCCTGGCGATCTCCACTCGCCGTCGCTCCCCACCGGAAAGGGCATATCCTCTGCTTCGGGCAATATGGGTAATCTTGAATTCGCCCAAAAGCTCCGCAACCCGCTCTCGTCGCTCAACGGGGGCCAGATCCATGGTTTCCAGCACGGCCAGGAGGTTTTCCTCAACGGTCAGCTTTCGGAACACCGACGGCTCCTGGGGCAGATAGCTGATGCCGAGCCGGGCTCGCTGGTACATCGGCAGCCCCGTAATCTCTTCGGTGCCGAGGAAAACGTGTCCGGCATCGGGTCGACAAAGGCCCACTACCATGTAGAACGTAGTGGTTTTGCCAGCCCCGTTGGGCCCCAGCAGACCAACGACTTCACCGGCGGCAACCCGGAGATCGACACCGTTTACCACGATGCGCTTGCCGAACCCCTTTTTGAGCCCCTGCGCCCGGAGAACAATATCATCAGCGCTTTTTCCCGTCATCCTTCCCTTTTTCCTTTGGATGGATGACGGCCTCTACCCGTGCATCGGCACCACCGGTCACCACACTTTTCTGCTCGTTGACGTAGTACGTTATGACCTTGCCGGAAACGGCATTCTCTCCCTGAAAGACCTTGGGTTCACCGGTGAGAACAATTTTCTGTTCTTTGTTCAGATAAACCCCCTCGCGCGCGGTTGCCAGGCGGTCGCCCTGAACTACCCGCACATTTCCGGAGGCTTCAACCTTTTCGACCTCGCCACCTTTGGCGAGATAATAAACCGTCAGGCGGTCGGCGTAAATGGTCAGATCTCCCTGCCGCGCCGTCACGTTACCAGAGAAGGTCGCAGTCCTGCTTTTGCTGTCGGTGGCCAGTTCGTTCGACTTGATCGTTATCGGTTGCCCACCACGGTCGCCGGACAACGGCTGGGCGGCAAAGACCTCACCGCCAAGCAGCGACAGCAGCAAAACGACAAAAAACACCCGTCTCATATTACCCTTTTTTACCGGTAGTGACGATTGCCTGGACATCCCTGAGAACTTTGACATTTTTCGTTCGCACGGCTAGCTCCATACCGATCCCCTCGACGGTCAAGCGACCATCGGTATAGCGCACCCGATCCTGTGAAGTGACCAGGGCGCGGGAGGCATCGTAAAATACCCGGGACGTGGTAAATTCCATTCCTGAATCACTGCGTGCAAACACATTCCCGGACAGGGTCACGTTCTTCGTCTCGTTCTGATACTCGGCATGATCGGCAGTCAGGGTGATAGTGCCGTTCCTGCCGGTATCGGGAAGTACAAAGCGGACCGCCATCAACAGAGTCACATTTTTCGCTTTGTCAAATTCGCCTTTGTCGGCAAAAAGCTCCCACTTTTTGACCCCATCCTTCACTTCAGAATAGTGGATATTATTAAGTGAAAGTTCGATGTTCCGTGGGAGCACCGGCAATCGCGTGTCTTGTGGCATAGTCTGGGTGAGTTTCAGCACCAAGGATACCGCAAGATAGAGAATTGCCAGAATTATGATTGTGGCAAGAACATGCCTGATTTTATTGATCTTTGCCATATTTGCCGGGGGCAGTATACCATCTCACCCCACCCCTGTAAAGGGGATTATGCGGCCAACACGACAAATTGGCATGGAGATTGAAAAGTTAATTCGTCGACCTGAGCCAGGAAGGAGTCGATTCGGGGACATCTTTATCGGCAGCATCCAGCAAACCGCTGTAAATGTCATCGAACTGGGTAGCAAGCTCTTTGAAGGCCCTGAGCACCTCGGGATCAAAATGTCCCGGCAGTGTCCTGCCATCGCCGCTGACAATAATCTTGTACGCCGTCTCATGGTCAAAGGAGGGTTTATAGGCTCTCCGGCTCCGCAACGCGTCATACTGATCAGCCAGCATGACGATCCTCCCCTCGACAGGGATATCCGTCCCCCGCAGCCCGTTAGGGTACCCCGAGCCATCCCATCGTTCATGATGGTTGAGAGCTATCGACTCGGCCATCCGGAGCATTGCGTAAGCGGACCCCTGCAGGATTTTCGCCCCGATCACCGTATGCTTGCGAATCGTCGCGAATTCAAGATCATTAAGCGGCCCCGGTTTAAACAGAATCGAGTCGGGAATGCCGATCTTGCCGATATCATGCATGGCGCTGGCGAGCGTGATATTCTCGACGAACCCATCGGGCATTCCCAAGAAGTGGGCGATCCGGTTCGCATACATGCCGATGCGCGAAATATGGGCGCCGGTTTCCTCGTCGCGCAGTTCCGCAGCTGCCGTCAAACGTTTCACCACTTCCGTGCTCATCTCGGTGAGCATGCGGAGGGTATCCGCCAGCTCCTGTGTTCTCTGCTTGACGGTCTCTTCTAGCTCTGCCTTGTAGTTCTTTTCGATCTGAAGAAGCCGCTTGTAGTTGATCCCTTTCTCAATGGCGTGAAACAGGTAAAGCGGATCGTAAGGCTTGATAATAAAATCAAAGGCACCCTTTTTGATTGCCTCGACCGCCACGGAAAATTCCGCATACCCCGTCAAGAGGATTACCGGCACCTCCCGGTCATGGCGATGGACGGCTTCCAGCAACTCAATCCCCGTCATCTGGGGCATGTTGATATCGGTCAGGACGAGATCGCCGCCGCTCTTGGCAAAATAGGCGACCGCATCGCCACCCCGGAGAAAGGCCCGGACCGAGTACCCGAAATTCATCAGGAGCGACGAGAGACTCTCCAGCACATAGGGATCGTCATCCACCACAACAAGATTACCGCTTGTCTTGTTCATCATAAGCACACCTACCTTGTACCTTTTTGGCTGCCTGAGGAGACGAGATGCGGGAGAGACGCTCAAACACGCACAATAATATCAACAAGTTAGACATCGGCACAAGCATTATCTGCGTACTAACCTGAGAGCAACACCGGCAAGCACGCTTTGTAACGGCACAACTACCGGCACTCCACCAGCGCGGAAGCAGGCAATCGTGCCTGCCACGAGCGGCGCCCGGCCACCTGGCGGTGGCTGCACCTAGTATCTTTTCGACCAAGGGGAGGATGGCTTTAGGAAAATGACAGCCGGATCAAGCAACTGCCCCGGGGAGGGAGGCGGAGAGCAAAAGGGGTGTTGGCCTAACGGAAGTAACGGGCGGTAATTTCGTCCCAGCGCCCCTGCTCCTTAAGGAGGAGGTCGCAGACTTCCCGGACTGCTCCCCAGCCACCGCGGTTCTTGGCTACGAAATGAACGTGAGGGAGGACATCGGGAACGGCATCGGCCGGAGCAGCGGCAACTCCCACCCGGCGCAGGAGCGGCAGATCAATGATGTCGTCGCCCATATACGCCACTTGGGAATCGCTGAGTCCCGTCTGGGTAAGAATCGCCTGGTAAGGGGTCAATTTATCGAGGGACTTTTGATAAACGAGGGAAATGCCGAGTTCGGCAGCCCGATTTGTAACGACCTGGGACTCACGACCGGAAATGATGCCGACCTCGATGCCGGCGCGCTGCACCATCTTGATTCCGTGACCGTCCTTAACGTTGAAAAACTTGCTCTCGATGCCATTGGAATCAAAAATGATCCGGCCGTCGGTCATGACACCATCGACATCGAGGAGGAGTAACCTGATATTCCGGAGACGTTCCCGCATCACGCAATACCCGCCTTGAGCAGATCATGAAGATGGATGATGCCGACCGGCTGCTCACCGCCTGCATCGCCAAAGACAAAAAGTGAAGTTATCGAGTGCTGTTCCATCATCTGCAGGGCCTTGGCAGCCAGTTCTCCGGCATTGATCCGCTTGGGATTGGGCGACATCAGTTCCCTGGCGGGAAGGTTAAGGACATTCAGCCCTTTGCCGAGGGCCCGGCGCAGGTCGCCGTCAGTAATGACTCCGGCCAACGCACCGTCCGCAGCCGTTACCCCGGTAACCCCAAGCCCCTTCGCGGTTATCTCGAACAGGGCGTCACTCATCGGCGTTGCCGCATCAACCAGGGGGATGGCCGTGCCGGTGTGCATCAGGTCCTCCACCCGAAGGATGAGCCGCTTGCCGAGTGCACCACCCGGATGGAACAGGGCGAAGTCCTCGGCCCGGAATCCCCGTTCGATGAGCAGCGCCACAGCGAGGGCGTCCCCCATGGCGAGGGTTGCCGTTGTCGACGCCGTGGGGGCGAGGCCCAGAGGGCAGGCTTCGTCCTTGACCGAGATATCGAGGAATACGTCGCCGGCCTTTGCCAGGGTGGAAGATCGGTTGCCGGACATCGCGACGAGCGATGCCCCGAGGCGCTTGATGATCGGCAGAATGCGCACCACCTCTTCGGTCTCGCCGCTGTTGGAGATGGCAATGACCACATCTCCTTTCATGATCATCCCGAGATCGCCATGGATTCCTTCCGCCGGGTGGAGAAAGAAAGCGGGAGTGCCGGTCGATGCCATGGTCGAGGCGATTTTTTGTCCGATCAGTCCCGACTTTCCCATGCCGGTGACCACCACCCGCCCCTTGGTGGAAAGGATCAACCGGACCGCCTTTTCGAAATCGCCATCGATGGCATCGGCCAGGGTCAGGAGCGCTTCTGCTTCGATACGTATAACTTTGCGTGCTTCCTCAAGAATCATGACACATCCACTTTATCAAATGAATTTGCTGCACGCCCATCGCGGGCAACCGTCTCACCGCGCCGACAATGCGGCGTACCCGGCAAACTACCGCGGGGGCAATTGCATGACGGACATTCACCGGTCGGTTCGCGGCGCCGGTCCCTTAACGATGGCATCGATTGCCTTGAGCTTTTTCAAAAGGATCGGCAGATCATCGAGGCGCACTGAATTCGGCCCGTCGCAGAGGGCCTTTTCCGGATCTTCGTGGACCTCCATGAAAATTCCATCGACACCGGTGGCAACCGCCGCCCGGCCGAGATATTCGACGAACTCGCGCTGTCCGCCGGACGAGCCCCCCTGTCCACCCGGCAACTGCACGCTGTGCGTGGCATCGAAGACTACCGGATAACCGAAGCGACGCATGATCGGCAGGCTCCGCATGTCGGAAACGAGGTTGTTGTAGCCAAACGAGACCCCACGCTCCGTCAGGATGATCTTGTCGTGGCCGGTGGCCACCACCTTGCCGACGACGTTTTCCATATCCCAGGGAGCAAGGAACTGCCCCTTCTTGATGTTGACGACCTTGCCACTCCGGGCGGCTTCGACGATCAGATCGGTCTGCCGGCAGAGGAAAGCAGGGATCTGGAGGATGTCGAGCACCTCGGCCGCCGGCTGGACCTGCTCGATGGAGTGGATGTCGGAAAGAACCGGTATGCCGAGCGACTCCTTGACCTTTTTGAGGATCTGCAACCCTTCCTTCATGCCGGGCCCGCGAAATGCGGTGAGCGATGTCCGGTTTGCCTTATCGTACGAGGCTTTGAAGATCAGTGAGATGGAAAGGCCGTTACACAGCGTCATCAACCGTTCGGCGCACCGCAAGGTCGCCGCTTCGCTTTCGATCACGCAGGGGCCGGCAATCAGCACCAGGGGTCGATCACCGCCAATCTTCACACTTCCGAGCGAAATTTCCTTCGTCATAATTGTTTCCCTCCCGCCTCCAGGCGGAACTGACCGTGCAGAGCGAACTTCCGGATCTATCCCCGCCGCTTCCGCTGCTCAAGCGCTGCCGTGACAAACGCCTTGAAGAGCGGATGCGGGCTGAGCGGCTTCGATTTGAATTCGGGATGGAACTGGCAACCCAGGAACCAGGGATGATCGGCAACCTCGACAATCTCTACCAGATCACCCTCCCGATAAAGGCCGGAGATGACCAGCCCCTTCCCTGCCAGGAGTTCCCGATAGGCATTGTTGAATTCATAACGATGGCGGTGTCGTTCCGAAATATCGAGCGCCCCGTACGCTTTCTGGGCAAAGGTTCCCTTGGTCAAATTACAGGGGTACGCCCCGAGACGCATGGTCCCCCCCTTGCGGCTGATCCCCTTCTGCTCTTCCATGAGATGAATGACCGGATTGGTGCAATCCGGCCTGAATTCGCTCGAAAATGCCTCGGCAAGCCCGCAGACATTCCTGGCATATTCGACCACCGCCATTTGCATGCCGAGACAGATACCGAAAAACGGGATCTTCTGCGTTCGGGCATATTCGATAGCCTTGATCTTCCCTTCGGTTCCCCGTTCACCGAACCCGCCCGGGACGAGAACCGCATCCACATCGTCGAAAACGCCATCAAGTCCTTCGCTTTCAAGCTTTTCCGAATCGAGATACTGCAGAATCACCCGGCAGTTGTTGGCAATCCCGCCATGGGTCAGAGCCTCCGCCAGCGATTTGTATGACTCGGTAAGGTTGACGTATTTGCCGACGATGGCAATCCGCACATCGCCGTTTTCCGGGTGGCGCAGCTTTTCGACCACACTCTGCCAATGGACCAGATCCGGAGCCTTGGTCCAGATATTGAGTTTCTCGACGACCTGTTCGTCAAGTCCCTCCCGGTGCAATGCAAGGGGCACGGCGTAGATATGCTCGGCATCCGTCGAAGTAATGACGGCCTTTTCCTCCACGTTACAGAAAAGGGCGATCTTGGCCTTCATCTCGGTCGGCAGATCGCATTCGCAGCGGCAAATCAGAATATCGGGCTGAATCCCGATTTCGCGCAACTCCTTGACCGAATGCTGGGTCGGCTTGGTCTTGATCTCGCCGGCAGTTTTGATGTACGGCACAAGGGTAACATGGATATAGAGGACGTTCCCTGCCCCCCGGTCCGCCTTGAACTGGCGGATCGCCTCCAGAAACGGCAGCGATTCGATATCGCCGACCGTCCCGCCGACTTCAACGATGGCAACGTCGGCACCCTTGGCGTTCTCCAGGATCTTGTGCTTGATTTCATCGGTGATGTGGGGAATCACCTGAACGGTCCCGCCGAGATAATCTCCCCGCCGCTCTTTCTCGATGACCGAAAAGTAAACCTGGCCGGTAGTGAAATTGCTCCGCTTGGAAAGTTTTGCCGTGGTGTAACGTTCATAGTGACCTAGGTCGAGGTCCGTCTCGGCGCCATCGTCGGTCACGAACACCTCGCCGTGCTGAAAAGGCGACATAGTACCGGGATCGACATTGATGTACGGGTCGAGCTTCTGCATGGTAACCCGCAGCCCGCGCGCCTCGAGAAGCGCGCCGAGCGATGCCGAGGCAAGACCTTTGCCGATGGACGACACCACGCCACCGGTCACAAAAATGAACTTGGTTTTCATGTTGGATACTCCTGGTTGACTCAGACAAATAGCTGGTGAATGAAGAACGGCTGCCAGTATCTCAACGTTCCGAGACGGGCCGTGTCAGATTCTCGATAACTTTTTCCAGATCGCTCGGGGTATCGACACCGATTGATTCGGCGGCAGTTTCGACGACCCTGATCCGATAACCATTTTCCAGAGCGCGCAACTGCTCGAGCTTCTCCGCCAGCTCAAGGGGGGTCGGCGCCATGCGGGCATATTCGAGGAGAAAGTCCCGGCGATAGACATACAGTCCCACATGTTTGAAGCAGAGCAGCTTTCCGGAGATAAACGCCTCGTCTTTCAGATCGTTCCATTTGTCCCTGAAATTGGGCAGAGGCGACCGGGAGAAATAGAGTGCATATCCTTCCCGATCGGTCACGACCTTGACCACGTTGGGGCTGAGAAAATCATGAAGAGTCTTGATCCTGCTCTTCAATGTGCCCATAAGGATACTGTCCCGCTCGGCAAGTGGCGCAATCGCCTCGTCGATCATCCGCGGATCGATGAGCGGCTCATCTCCCTGCACATTGACGATCAGTTCGGCATCAATGCGCGACGCTACCTCCGCCAGCCGGTCTGTCCCGGTCTCATGGTCCGCGGCGGTCATCTCCACGCAACCGCCAAACGAACGGACGGCTTCGGCAATCCGCTCGTCATCAGTCGCGACGATCACGTTGGAAACCAGCGAAGCCCGGGCGGTCCGTTCATAGACATGCTGCACCATCGGCTTACCCATGATGTCGGCAAGTGCCTTACCCGGAAAACGTGTCGAGGCAAAGCGGGCTGGAATAATAGCAGTAATTTTCATATTACTCTCTGGTCTGGCGGCATCAGCACCATAAAAGTACAGCGCCGCCCAGCACGAAAAACGCCCCGCACGCGGTCGCCCGTAGCAATGCTGTCGACAAGGTTGTACATGATTGAGAAGAATGATTTACTGCAGAACGTGTCCCTTTGTGGTGGGACGTACTACGCTACCGCAAAGGCTTGACCGTGTCAAGGAGTGAAATGCATTGCCGGCGGGGAGCCGCTCTGCTAGATTAGTGCCAGTTCGCACTCTCCGGATGGGACACTATCCGTTTCCGGGCGACAACCAGATTAACCGGCAAGCTCCTGGAGATGACTTCTGATGACCACCACAACCATCGGCCTGATCGCCGCAATGGCCGAAGAGATAGCACCGCTTTTGAAAGCGGCCGAGCGGGTCGAAAAAGTGTCGGTCGGTCGCTTCACCACCTACCGGGTTCAACTCGGCGACTCGACCGTCTGGCTTGTCCAGTCGGGGATGGGAGAGCACCATGCCGCCGCCGCCATGGAACAGTTGCTTGCCACCGCGACACCATCCGTCATTATCTCCTTCGGCTTTGGGGGGGCGGTTCTAAAGGGATTGCACGTCGGCGACATCGTCATCGGCGTTTCGAGCTGGCGTTACAGTCAGTCGGGCTTCCAACTGCAGCCCGGAGGGGCGCACCCCTGTAACGAGGCGGTGATCGCCGCCCTTGCAAGCGAAGGCACCGGACGACTTACCGTCGGCGAGATCATCACTTCAACACAAATACTCGTCAAGAATAACCTGGCGGGAAAACTGCCGGGCGGCATGTCTGCCCCGGTCCTCGACATGGAAACCGCCGCCCTGGCAGAACTGGCACACCGTCACGGTCTGCCGTTGATTGCGCTGCGGGCGATCAGCGACGACGCCGGCGAAGAGCTAGGTTTCTCACTGCAGGAGTTTACCGACGAAGAACTGAATATCCGGCCGGGCAAAGTACTCGCCACCATCATCCGCAAGCCGCGGATCATCCCCCAGCTGATCAGACTGGCCCGCAACAGCAAACTGGCCGGGAAGAAACTGGCCCTCGCGGTTAGGGAAACCGTTCTCTATCTCGACTCACAAGACCCGCAGGGGGGAAATCACCCCTTGCGCAAGGCAGGGGAATAGGGATAATCCCGCAGATGCTCCGCCAACTCCTCCTTACGGTAGCGGTTGGTCCGGCGGGCGATGGTAACGACCGCCATAACCAAAGGCAGCACGTAAATGAAGATTCCGGTCATCGCCATGAGCTTTTCGCCAATCACCACCGTCACCGTCAGATTGAACACGATCACCGAAACATATAACAGGGGACCGTAAAGGGCGCGAAACGGCAGCGCCGCCACGCCGGCCGGCTTATCCGCTTTCACGGGACGGGCCGCCAGCCGTTGCAGAACGAAGATCATCACCATACTTACCAGCCACCACCCAAGATAGTTCGACAACGGCACCCCGAAATGCACTCCCACCTCGCGATAGCCGTAAATCTGGCCGAGAAACCAGCGCCGGCCTTGCAAAGCGACCGGATCAACGATGATATCGAGAAACACCTGAAAGAGCGATCCTAGCAGCAACACCGCCACAGATTGACGGATCGAGCGGGTTTCCAGGGTGACCAGGTCCCAGCGCCACGCTTTGACGGGAGACACGAACAACAGCGCAGTAGTGTAGCTGCAGTAGGCGAGAAAGACATAGGAAAGTGAATCAAAGAAAGGGACACCGGCGATCCAGAGTTCCCGCATGCTGGTGGTGTCGATGTAATAATACCAGCCGTAGGGGATGCCGGTATTGATCGAGCAGACCTCCGAGGTAAAGGAGATCAGATACCCGAAGAGAGTGAAGAGACATGTCCTTCGCCACCCAAGATGGGGAACCGCCGCCACGAGGTAGGCGACGAAAAAGGCGAACACATAGGGTCGCATCGTCAGCGTCCCTACGGCAATACGGGCGAAATCCTCCATTATCGCGTGCTCCCTCCTTAAACAGGGAGCGCGAAGGCCGTTACCGGCAACTTCGCGCTCCAGGATAATAAATGCGGGAGCTAGCAGCAATCCCGCGCACGTCAAGCCGGGTCAGAAGAGAGTGCCGATCACGCTCCCCAAAACCGAGATCGGGCCACTGTCCGACAGACCATCCGCCGCTTTTTCCACCTTCTTCATCGCCGCGGTGGTATCCCGATACAATTTGTCGTCGTTCACCAGTTTCCCGAGAGTTCCCTGCCCGTCATTAATCTTCTGGGCGACCTCCTTGAGATTTTTCGAAGCGTCCCGCATCTCTACGTACAGGCTGTCATCATTGACGAGTTTTCCGACACTCCCTTCGCCGCGATTGATCTTGCCGGCGATCTCCTTGAAATCCTTGGCGCCGTCGTTGATGCTCGCCATCGCCCCCTTGGCATCACGATAGAAAGCGTCGTCATTGATTAGTTTCCCGAGCGTCCCCTCGCCTTTTTCAAGCTTGGTCGAGATATTACGCAGGCTGGCGGTCAACTGGTTGGTATTGTTATACAATGACTTGTCATTCAGCAGCAGGGCCAGCGAACCATCACCATGGTCCATTTTGGCAGTGATACTGTTCATATTGAGAATGGCACCGTGCAAACCGGCCCGGTTCTCGTCGAGGATGGTGGAAATTTTCGTCAGTACTTCGTGCTGGTTGGTATTCAGATCATTAATCAACGATTTGGCATCCTTGGCGAGATCGCTGACATTATCGACAATGACGTCAATATTGGCGATTTCCCTGCTCCGCACCTCACTGTTCGGCGGGAGAGCCGTCGCCGTCGGCGAGCCGAAGGAAATCCCGAGGAACTGGCCACCAAGGAGATTTGTCAACCGGATGGTCGCCACCGAATCGGTCTTGATGGTCGTTCCCGGCTTGACATCAAAATCGACCCGCACCCGGCTGTCATCGATACCGATACCGGTTATCTTGCCGACCTCAACCCCCGCCAAACGCACCGGATCACCGATTTTCAGCCCTGTCGTGCTCTTTAGATACGTCTTGTAGGGAATATTCTTTTCGAAAGGATTCCATCGCTCACCCAGTTCCAGCATGATCCCGAGGAGCACGAACCCGATCACAAAGAAGAAACCTACCTTCTTTTCCGTTGAAAATGCCATTCCATCGCCTCCTGTCACCACTGCGGAGCCCGAAGGACCGCAGCGGCAAAGCCATCTGCAATGCCTCTCAATCTCCTCCCGTCAGAGGAGGATGCGAGTCAGAAAATAGTCCGCCACCAGAATCAGCATGAACGAAAGCACGACAGCTCTAGTGGTCGATTGGGCAATCCCCCGGGCACCGCCCGACGTCTTGAATCCGGTATAACAGGCAACCAGCGCGATGATTGCGCCGAACACCGTTGATTTGAACAGTCCGGCGCCGACTTCGTTCAGTTTCAGCGCCGTCTTCATACTATCGTAATACGTCGAATATGAAATAAAAATCTTTGGATGGAGATGGCTGATCAGGGCACCACCGATGATACCGACGACATCGGCATAGACAACGAGGGCCGGCACACAGATGAGACAAGCAATAAGCCGCGGCATGGCTAGATAGCGTACCGGGTTGATGTCGAGAGTCCGCAAGGCGTCAATTTCCTCGTAGACGGTCATGACGCCGATTTCGGCGGCCATGGCGGAACCGACCCGGCCCGCGACAAGAAAACTGGTCATCACCGGCCCTAACTCCCGGACCATCGATAACCCGACAATTCCACCAATGATCGTCTGGGTGCCGTATTTCTGGAGCTCACCACCCGTCTGCAGCGCCAGAACCATCCCGACGAAAAAGGCCATCACCGATGCAATCGGCAGCGTTTCATAGCCAATGATCGCCATCTGGGTGAAGATGCTCTGGATGTTTCGCGGCGCCTCGCGAAACGAATAGAGTGTCTGGCCCAGAAGAACCAACATCTCGCCGACAATCTCATGAAAGGAAATGACCTTTTTCCCGATCTTCTCAAAGGCACCCATTTATGGTTCGCCTCCTGTTTCAGTGGCAACCGGAGCAGCAGTTCCGGCAGCCTTCTGCCAACTAATGCCGAAGGGGAGCCAGAGGAAACTCAAAGTGGCCTTGCCGTGAACTACCCGGTACCGGACGAGTCCCTTCAGCAACCGGACGTCGGTTTCGTCAGCCTCGGAACGATAGGCAAGGAGCGGGAAGAATTCATAGGCAAGGTCATGCCCCCGCCGCTCGTGCCAGTAGAGATTCCACAGGAAAGAGACGGCCGAATCACCCGCATCGTTCCACCGCTGGACGTATATCCGCCACAACGGCGACCAGCTCTGTTCAATCCCTGGCCGGGACACGATCGGTTCCAACGGCGCCAGGAAAGCAAAATTCTTGATGCCGTGCTCATCGCGGTCAAAAGTAAACAGCGGCCACAAAGCCATCTGCCGACGTTCTTTTCCATCTACCGGCCATTGCTCTCGCTTATCAGTAAAGAGGAAGTACAAAATCCGGTCGTTTTTTTCGACAAAACTAGCCGAGGTAATTTCGTCGTGCCGGTAGAGGGGCCAGAGATACCAGTACTTCAGCGTTTCCTTCCCCCGCTCCTCATCGTAAAAGGGGAGAATGCGATTGACTGTCCTCTCACCCCGCGCCGTCATGATGAACGGCCAGAGATAGTAGGTTTCATCCACTTTATTCCGGCGGTCGTTGGCATAACCGAAGAACGGCCAGAGATAATACCGGTTCGTCAATTCCGGAGAATCGGTAGCGGCATAAAAAGGCAACACCATCAGCTTTCTGGTCGGATTGTCGGTATCAAGTCCCCGCTCTTCCTGCATGAAAATCGGCCACAACGCGAAACGGCGGCGATAGACTCCATCCTTTTCCGCCTGGCCATAGAGGGGCCAGCACTGAAAGCCCCACTCATGATCACCGGAAATCAGCGAAAAAATTGGATACAGGTAGTTACGGGTAGTGGTCCCTTTGTTGACAGTCCGTCCATAAAGGGGAAACAAGACATAATGATATTCATCACGCCAGAAACGCTCGTAAATGTCACCATATATCGGAAAAACCGATGTGTACGGCCCGTATTTCTTCGAAACACCGCTGATATAAAACGGGAACAGCATCGTCGATTTTTCGGCCGCCGGCCCTTCATCCCGACGGTAGATGTTCGCCTGGTACAGTTTCAGCACCTGCAGCGTAGTTACAGCTGGAGAACTTTCCGAGGAGGCGATCGGATAGAGGTAATCGGTCGTCGACGAATCGCTTTGACGATCGGCTTCACGGTATACGAGCGGCCGAACCGCCACGGTCCGTTCGTCACCCTGCTGCTGAACCTTGATTAGCGGCCCAAGTAGCGACAGGTTGCTGAAATGTTCTCGAGGACTCGTTCGGTAATCAACCAGCGGCCAGAACGTAAAAACAGTGCCTTTCTCAGCTGGCTGCTCCTCGGCACGGAGCGGAGAGACCGTCAGCAGCGTGATAATTACGGTTACGATGAATACGGATCGCTGCAACATTCGGGAGCCTTGCGTGTCAAAAAAATGTAAGAACATTTAATAACCACATGAACCGCCTGGGAGTCAACAAAAAAGGGGTGGGAAACCGCCCCCTAAAGACAACGGGGGTCTGCACAAAAAAGCGCAGGCCCCCGTCGGGTGCAGCAGCCGGCAACATGCCACTCAATACTTTTGATCCGCGTAATCGACCCACCCCCCCGCGAGGACCAGCGCCTTGTCGAAGGGAGAAACATCAAAAGCAAACTGCTCTTCCTGCCCCCCGCCCCGCACTGTTATCTGCTGCCGCTCTATATCGATGGCAATGATGGTATCGGGAAAGGCGGCGTACTTCATCAGCGTGTCAATCTGCTCTGCAGGCAGCTCGATGGCGGCCATCCCGCAATTGAACATGTTCTGGCGGAAAATGCGGGCAAACGACTCGGCGATGACAGCGGTAATGTCATTGACCTCGAATACCCAGGGGGCATGTTCGCGAGAAGAACCGCAGCCGAAGTTCCCCCGGGAAACAATAACCCGGGCAGTCAGGGTCTTCTCACCCTTCGGATCAAATCCCGGCAACTTGAGATCTTCCAGGATGTACGGTTTCAGATCTTCCTTGGTAATTTCGGTCAGATATTTGGCCGGAATTATTTCATCGGTATTGATATCTGAGCGGTCGAGACAAAGAATGGGTCCGCCGAAAGATTTCATCGTCAACTCCTCGTGTAAAGATGGTAAAGCGGCGTCTGCGGCCGCTTGCTACTGGATCACAGATATTTGCGCGGATCGGCGATCACACCCTCAAGGGCAGTGGCAGCGCTTGTTGCCGGCGACATCAGGTGAACCATCCCCCCTTTGCCCATTCGGCCCATGAAATTGCGGTTTGTCGTCGAAGCGCACACCTCTCCCTCCGCCAAAACCCCGTTGCTCATCCCGAGGCAAGCGCCGCAGGTGGGGTTCGTGACGCAGAAACCGGCTTCCATGAAAATATCGATAATTCCCTCTGCCAGGGCATCACGGTAAATCTTCGGCGTGGCAGGAGAAAGGATGCCGCGGACATTCGGAGCAATCTTATTCCCTTTGAGGATGTTGGCGGCCACCCGCAGATCTTCGAGCCTGCCGTTGGTGCACGAGCCGAGATATACCTGGTCGACCGGAGTACCGGCCAGTTCCCGGGCCGACTTGACCTGATCGGGTTTATAGCCGAAGGTGACAATCGGCTCCAGTGCCGACAGATCAAAGTCGAAGACCTGCTCGTAACAGGCATCATCATCGGAGCACCAGCGGTGGAAATCAGCCAGCGCCGCCTCTTTGGCAGGATACTGATCACTGATGAACGGCCAGAGGAACTCGACTGTTACCATGTCGGGCATGCAAATTCCGGAAGTCCCTCCAGCTTCAATGGCCATATTGCACAAGGTCATCCGCGATTCCATGGTCATTGCCTCAACGACCGGCCCCCGGAACTCAATAACCCGATCCGTAGCCCCGTTGACGCCCAATTGCCCGATCACATAGAGAATGACATCTTTAGCGAAAACCCCGGCCGGAAGAGAACCGTTCAGATTAACGCGAATGGTTTTCGGCTCACGGAAGGCACATACCCCCTTGAGGATGCCGACCTCCAGGTCGGTCGTCCCCACGCCGGCGGCAAAGGCACCGAAAGCACCGTGGGTACAGGTATGGGAATCGCCCATGATCACCGTGTAACCGGGCCGGATAAACCCTTTTTCCGGAAACAGTGCATGACAGACCCCATTCTGCCCCACATCAAAAAAATCTTTGATATTGTGGCGGCGCGCCCAGTCACGCAGCATCTTCGCCTGGGTAGCAGTCTTGGTGTCTTTGCTTGGGGTAACGTGATCGATCACCGCCTTGATCTTCGACGGATCAAAGACACGATCCTTGCCACGGGCCATCAAGTCAGCAATGGCGATCGGCGTGGTAATTTCATGGCACATTACCACATCAAGCTTCAGCACCTTCGTCCCGGGAAACGGTTCATCGACCAGATGACTGGCAAAAATTTTCTCTGCTGTGGTCTTACCCATATCGACTACCCTCATAGTGAGATTGATGTTTTGTCACTGTAATCAAACCATTGCGACAAATCAATTTAATTATTGTTCGACGGGGTTTAACAATTGCGCCACCTTCAGCGCTAATGCTATAATGCGCAAATTTTTTATCGAGGAGAGGAGCATTATCTGCCCATGAATCTCAGCTTTTCCCGCACCAACGGCGAAGCGGACCGGCTGATCGACACACTGATCGGCTTGGTAGGGACCGTTCACCACCCGGAATTGATCAGAGAAATGATCATCTCTGCGCTCAAGTCCGGCCAGGAGTGCAGCTACCTTGCCGACCTGAAGCTTCTCAACAATACTATGAAGGAAATGCGATACACGACCAATGTCTTCGCCCAGTATCGTCAAAAGCGCAAGGTAACCATTTTTGGATCTGCCCGCACCGAAACCGACGAACCCATATATCAGAAATGCGTTCGCTTCAGCAAAAGGCTTGCTGACCTGGGATACATGATTATCACCGGTGGTGGTCCGGGGATCATGCAAGCCGGCAACGAAGGAGCGGGAAGTGAAAACTCGTTTGCCGTCAACATTCGGCTCCCTTTTGAACAGAAACCGAACCCGGTAATGCTGCAAAATCCGCGACTAATCAATTATAAATATTTCTTCAATCGCAAGGTCGCTTTCGTCAAGGAAGCATATGCCATCGCCGTTTTTCCCGGCGGCTTCGGCACCCTCGACGAAGCGATGGAAGTCTTCACCCTGATCCAGACCGGCAAAACGTCCCCCAAGCCACTAGTACTGATCGACGACGATGATGGCTACTGGGATCACTGGTTTGATTTCGTAACCTCCTGCATCCTCGGCAAAGGTTTTATCTCGGCAGAAGATTTCTCCATTTTCACGATAACCCGCGACGAGGACGAGGCAGTTCGCACAATTACGGAATTCTACCGCAACTACCACTCGCTCCGTTTTTCTCATGAACGTTTAATCATCCGACTCAACAAGGAACTGACTGACGAGCAGATCCTTGAGTTGGAAAGCGAGTTTCCAGAGATGCTGCATCCCGAGACTCACATAGTCCGTTGTCCGCCATTACCAGAGGAAGCAGACGAGCCTGACCTGCTCCAGCTGCCGCGCATCTGTCTGCAGTTCGACCACAAACACTATGGCTTACTGATTGCGTTCATCCGAAAACTGAACACGTTTTAAAAGCAAAAACTCCTTGACAGCTTAATTACTCAATGTTAACGTGATAACTGCAGCAAGTTTCGGAAGCTTTACGCAGCAAATGAAAACTGGACAAAGCCGCACAAGCGCTCCACGGTTTTCCTGCCTCAAGACTCCGGAAACTTAAGCCGCATCACACGAAGTTCCGGCTTGGCTCCGGAGGCACCCAAAGGAGGTAGGAAAATGGCACAAGGGAAAGTAAAGTGGTTTAACGATGCCAAGGGCTTTGGTTTCATCGAGCAGGAGAACGGCGAAGATGTCTTCGTTCACTTCTCCGCCATCCAGTCGGAAGGGTTCAAAACCCTTGCCGAAGGTGAAGCAGTAACGTTCGATGTGGTCACCGGCCCCAAAGGGCTGCAGGCCGCCAACGTCAGAAAGATTTAATTGGCTTTTCAGCGATTCCGCTAAAAATGAAAACCCGCTGGGAAATCCCAGCGGGTTTTTTCATCCCCGTTTTCCGCCCCACCCCCCTTTACAAGCTCTCGTGGAGACGCTCGCTCTTGAAATGAAGGCGATTCAGGGCATTGATATATGCCTTGGCTGACGCCTCAATGATGTCAGTCGAAGAGCCACGGCCGACAACCGTCTGATCTCCTTCACTCACCCGGACGGTGACCTCACCCTGGGCGTCCGTCCCGCCAGTAATCGACCCGACATTGTATTGCATCAGCCGAGCCTTTGATTTACTCAGCTTCTTGATCGCCTTAAGGGTCGCATCGACAGGGCCGTCGCCAAGCTCGGCGGTCCTCACCGAGGTGCCGTCAATCTCCATCTGGACGGTAGCGGTCGCCACGGCAAAGGAACCGCAGGTTACCGTAATATGGCTTAGTTTGAATTTTTCGGCCGAGCGCATCACTTCATCGGCGACAATGGCGTCGAGGTCTTCGTCATACACTTCTTTTTTCAGATCGGCCAGCGCCTTGAACCGTTCGAAAGCCTTGTTCAGGTCATCGTCGGAAAATTCATAGCCAAGTTCGGTCAGCCGCTTCTTGAACGCATGACGGCCCGAATGTTTACCAAGCACGAGGATATTCGTCTTCAGGCCGATTGATTCGGGAGTCATGATTTCGTAAGTGGATTTTTCCATCAAGACACCGTGCTGATGGATTCCCGACTCGTGGGCAAAGGCATTTGCCCCGACAATTGCCTTGTTCGGCTGGACACTTATCCCGGTGATCGTTGACAGGAGCCGGCTGGCCGGCACAATCTGCTCGGTAGCGACATTGGTTCTAAATGGCAGAATGTCGTGCCGGGTCCTGATTGCCATGACGAACTCCTCCAGCGAACAGTTTCCTGCCCGCTCGCCGATCCCGTTGATCGTGCACTCGACCTGGCCAGCGCCGGCCTGAATGGCAGCAATCGAGTTGGCCACCGACAGCCCCAGGTCGTTATGGCAATGGACGGATATTACCGCCTTCTCGATATTGGGCACATTCTGCTTCAAATGGCTGATGATATTGAAATACTCGAAGGGGATCGTGTACCCCACCGTATCAGGGATATTAACCGTTGTCGCCCCGGCATCGATAACGGCCTCTACCACCTCCGCCAGGAATTTGAGGTTCGTACGGACCGCATCCTCACACGAAAATTCGACATTGGGGGTGTACGAACTGGCGCGACGAACGGCCTTTACGGCGGCCTCCAACACTTTTGCCGGGGACATCTTCAACTTGTGTTTCATATGAATGTCAGATGTGGCGATAAAGGTATGAATCCGCCCCTTCTCACCCGCATACTTGAGCGCTTCCCATGCCCGATCGATATCCTTGTCGTTGGCCCGGCAAAGGCCCGCAATTTCAGGCCCCTTGATCGACTGAGCAACCCTTTTGACCGCTTCGAAGTCCCCTTCCGACGCGATCGGAAAGCCAGCCTCAATAACGTCGACGTTGAGTTTTTGCAACTGCTTGGCTACCCGCAGTTTTTCGTCGATATTCATGCTGTTGCCCGGCGATTGTTCGCCATCACGAAGTGTTGTATCGAAAACCTTGATTGTTCGCAATTCTGCCATAGTTGACCTCCTTCTCGTGTCAATTGCCATCACCCACCGACGCTACTGCAGGTCACGCCAGCCGGCGACTGGGGAATAAAAAAAGCCTCCACCCGAACAAGGGGCGAAGGCTTATCTCCGCGGTACCACCCTTTTTCATCCGCCGAAGCGGACCTCTTTATCCCTTTACGCGGGCGACGTCTCTAGCTAACAGGCAGCAGCACCGTTCACCAGAGCAGCTCCGAGGCGAGTTCATCCTTCCTTATACCGGTTCGCACCACCCACCGGCTCTCTGAGAATAAGGATCGGGACTACTACTCCTCTTCACAGCCTTTGACATTTGTTTGATGATAAATAGATAACTGAGGGCTGTCAAGAAAATATCTTTTTCATTTCAACATTTTCCAAGCCTTCAAACAATTTTTGCCATAACCAAAGCAGCGGACGCTTGCTAGCGACGGTCAACGGTCCTCGCGATGATGCTTATTGTGGATCATCTTTTCAAGGCGCCGCCGTCGCGGCCATGTCATGACGAAACCAACGATCCCCGAGGCAATATAACAAAGGAAAATGATGAACAACATCTTGACCGGTTCTGCTGCGATAACAATCAGCAACAGGACGGCAAGTACGAGAAATGCAAAAGGCTGCCGTTTGATCAGTTCGGGATCCTTGAAAGAATAATAGCGAAAATTCGATACCATGAGAAAAGCAAGCAGGTAGATCAAGACCAGGATCGCAACCTTTTTGTAAGAGCTGGGCCAGCCGAAATGATAGAAAAGCAAGACTGTTGCCGACACCATGCTGGCTGCCGCAGGAATAGGCAGCCCGACAAAACGCTTGTTCTCAACAGTATTGACCTGAACGTTGAACCGCGCCAAACGCAAAGCCCCGCAGACTACGAACAGAAAGGCCGCAAGCCAGCCCAGCCGACCGAACGGCTGCAGTGCCCATTTGTACATAAGCAGGCCCGGGGCGACGCCAAAAGAGACCAAGTCGGCCAACGAATCGTATTCGACCCCGAACTTGCTCGACGTACCGGTAAGACGTGCCACCTTCCCGTCCAGACCATCGAAAATGGAAGAGGCCAGAATCCACAATGCCGCCGACTTGAAATCACCGTTCATCGTGGCAACCATGCCGTAGAACCCGGCAAAGAGGCTGCCCGTCGTGAACAGGTTGGGAAGGATGTAAATTCCTTTCCGCATGCTTTCCGTCATGTCGATCTTTTCACCGTTCATGGCAACAGCCCCAAAATGGTCTCGCCGGCAATCGTTTTATCGCCCATTTTCACTTGGACGGCAACCTCACGGGGGAGGTAAACATCAAGGCGTGAGCCGAAACGAATCAGGCCGTAGCGCTTTCCTCTGACAAGACGGTCGCCTTTCGTCACATAGCAGACGATCCGCCGCGCAATCAGACCGGCGACCTGAACGACGACGATTCTTGTCCCCCTGTCGTTTCTGACGATCAGACCACTCTGCTCATTCTCAAAAGAGGCCCGCTGATCGCGCACATCAAGAAATTTTCCCTTCACATAGAAGGAATCCTCAACCGTGCCCGTCATTGGTACCCGGTTAATGTGGACGTTGAAGACCGACATAAAAATGCTGATCTTGGTCATCTCTTCGCCAAGGTGTTCCTCTCGGGCCGGCCCCAGGTAAATCACGACCCCGTCCGCCGGAGCAATAATTGCCCGGTCATCGGCCGGGGCATTCCGCACCGGGTTCCGGAAGAAGAAGGCGACAAACCCTGTCAAAATGAGCGAAACGAGGGCAAAGATCCAGCAAAAAGGGATTGCTCCGGCGAGAAGCACCAGCACTACGGTTACAAGCCCGGTTCCGGCAAGAAAGGGAATTCCTTCCACCGCAATAGGCGACTTCTCATTACGCATCAGGCAACCTCATTCGATATAATTCCTGCCGAAAGGCTTCGGCAGGGCAAACTATAAAGAGGCCGGAGCCGGCGACGACAAAAGAGCGCTCCGAATCCGGCCTCACCTACTGTTCAGAACGGGGGATCAGTTCTTCGTCTTGTCAACGATTTTCGAAGCACCAATCCACGACATCATGGAACGAAGCCGGGCACCGACCTCTTCGATCTGATGCTCCGCCCCTTTCCGGCGCAGGGCGTTGAAAACCGGTTTGTTGGCTTTGTTCTCCAACATCCACTCCTTGGCGAACTCGCCATCCTGAATCTCGGAGAGAATTTTCTTCATTTCTGCCTTGGTCGCGTCGGTCACCACCCGCGGGCCGCGGGTCAGGTCACCGTACTCGGCGGTATTCGAGATGGAATACCGCATGTTGGCAATACCACCTTCATAGATCAGATCGACAATGAGCTTGGTTTCGTGAAGACACTCGAAGTAGGCCATTTCCGGCGCATACCCGGCTTCGACGAGCGTTTCGAAACCGGCCTGGATCAGGGCAGCAATACCACCGCAAAGCACGGCCTGCTCACCGAAAAGATCGGTTTCCGTCTCTTCCTTGAAGGAAGTTTCAATGACGCCGGCGCGACCACCGCCATTCGCCGAAGCATAAGCGAGGGCAACGTCTTTCGAATTGCCGGCAGGATCGTGATGAACGGCGATCAGGCTCGGCACCCCGCCCCCCTTGGTGTATTCGTGGCGAACCAGGTGGCCCGGGCCTTTCGGGGCGATCATGATGACATTGACATCGGGACGAGGAACGATCTGCCCGAAATGAATGTTGAACCCGTGGCTGAAAGCAAGATAGGCACCCTGTTTCAGGTAAGGGCCGATCTCCTCGCGATAGACGTCACCCTGGATTTCGTCGGGGAGGAGAATCATCACCACGTCGGCAATCTTGACCGCCTCGATGGTCGGCAACACCGTAAGACCGGCGTTGGTCGCCTTGCTGACCGAAGTCGAGTCGGGGCGAAGACCAACCACCACGTCAATCCCCGAATCCTTCAGATTATTGGCATGGGCATGACCCTGGGAACCATAGCCGATAATGGCGACCTTCTTCCCTTTGAGTACGCCCAGATTACAGTCCTTGTCGTAATAAATCTTCATTACCTTCCTCCTGACTTTATAGTTTGCAACCTGCACCCGGTAACGCGGGCAACAGCATCAATCCTACCCCTTCCAACCCTTGGCCCCGCGGCCGATGGCAACCGGCCCCGTTCTGACCAACTCCTTCAGGCCGAGCGGCCGCAGCAGTTCGAGGATCGCATCGATCTTCGAAGGGGAACCGGTCGCTTCGATCGTGTATGATTTGGGAGTTACATCGATAATCTTGGCCCGGAAAATATCGGCGATCCTCAGGACTTCGGCACGATGTGCCTCTTCGGCAGTGACCTTCACCAAGGCCATCTCCCGTTCGATCGCGCTGCCGTCGGTAAAATCAATGACTTTGATAATATCGATCAACTTGTTGAGTTGCTTGCTGATCTGTTCGAGGATCTGCTCATCGCCGCGGGTCACGATCGTCATGCGGGATATTGTCTCATCGTTGGTCGGGGCCACTGATAACGAGTCAATATTGAAGCCGCGGCCGGAAAAAAGACCGGCGACACGGGACAGCACCCCAAACTCATTTTCCACCAGGACGGTGATCGTATGTCTCATTAAGGAAACCTCCGGAGGCTTCGTATATTATCTGGCGCAGCGCTGCATAGATCACTGCGGCTAAGAGTCGGTCCGACGTATCAGGCGTTCAGCACCATTTCATTCAACGATGCGCCGGCGGGCACCATCGGCAACACCTTCTCCTCCCGGGCAATCTTGAATTCCATGATCACCGGCCCCGGCGTAGCAAAGGCCTTTTTGATCGTCTCTTCCACTTCATCGGGCTTCGTTGCCTGAAATCCCTTCGCGCCGAAGGCTTCGGCCAGTTTGATAAAATCGATGGGAAGTTCGAGGCAGGTCTGGGAGTACCGTTTGTCGAAGAACAACTCCTGCCACTGCCGAACCATCCCGAGGAAGTTATTGTTGAGGATGCAAATCTTGACCGGGAGCCGATTCTGGACCAATGTCGCCAATTCCTGCATGTTCATCTGGAAACCGCCATCGCCGCAGATAGTGATAACCTGACGGTCGGGAAAGGCTGCCTGCGCCCCCATGGCAGCGGGCAAGCCGAAGCCCATGGTGCCAAGACCTCCCGAAGAGAGCAGCGTCCTCGGCTTGGTGAAGGTGAAGAATTGAGCGGTCCACATCTGGTGCTGACCGACGTCAGTGGCAATTATGGCATCTTTATCACTCAGTTCGCGGAGTTTCTGGATGACGAACTGGGGCTTGATGATCGACGAGGTCTGCTTGTAACCGATGGGATGCTTCTCTTTCCAGGCCGCAATCTCCGCATGCCACGGTTTCAACCCGGCCCGATACTCTTCGATCTTGCTCCCATGCTCTTCAACCGCTTTGAGCATCTTACTCAGCACGTCTTTCAGCTGGCCAACGATCGGCAGGTCGACCCGCACATTCTTACGAATGGAAGTTGGGTCAACATCTATATGGATAATCTTGGCATGCGGGGCAAAGGTGGCAATTTTCCCCGTTACCCGGTCATCGAAGCGGGCACCTGCCGCTATCAGCAGGTCACAATTGGTGACTGCCATATTTGCGAAATAGGTACCATGCATCCCCAACAGCTTGAGTGAAAGCGGGTCATCTTCCGGGAACGCGCCAAGCCCCATCAGCGTCGTCGTAACCGGGATGCCCATCTGGCGGGCCAAAGCACAGAGATCCTCGGAGACATCGGCGGAAATCACTCCCCCCCCGACATACAGCACCGGCCTCCGTGAGGCAAACAGCATGGCGACAGCCTTTTCAATCTGCCGCGGGTGCCCCTCGACGGTCGGCTTATAGCTGCGCAGTTCGATGCTATCGGGGTAGTGGAAAGTGTCGGTAGCAATCTGCACATCTTTGGGGAGGTCAACCAAAACCGGGCCCGGCCGGCCGGATCGGGCGATATAGAAGGCCTTTTTCACGATAGTCGGAATATCCTTCACATCCTTGACCAGGAAATTGTGCTTGGTGCAGGGACGGGTGATCCCGACGATATCCACTTCCTGGAATGCATCGTTGCCGATCAGCCCCGTTGGCACCTGGCCGGTAATCACGACCAGCGGAATTGAATCCATGTAGGCAGTGGCAATACCCGTGACGGTATTGGTGGCACCCGGCCCGGAAGTAGCGATGGCAACGCCTACCCGTCCCGTTGCCCGCGCATAGCCGTCGGCAGCGTGAACCCCGGCCTGTTCGTGACGAGGCAGAATGTGCCGGATTTCCCTGAAATTGAACAACTCGTCATACAGATTAATGACGGTACCACCGGGATAGCCAAATACGGTATCCACCCCTTCAAGCTTGAGGCATTCAAGGAGGATGCGCGCTCCTGTCATCTTCATAAAAAACCTCCCTCGGGAGAAATCTAGGAAAGAACTTAGTCGGCGGTCGTGACGGCTCCGGTATAAGCCGAGGTAACAACCTTGGCGTACCGGGCGAGCCACCCCGTCTTGATTTTCGGCTCGGGAGGACTCCAGCGCTTTTTCCGCTCGAGGAGCACAGCGTCATCGACTAGAAGCTCGAGTCGCCGGGACGGAATATCCAGCAGAATTCTATCGCCCTCTTCGACCAGAGCGATGGGCCCCCCTTCCGCTGCCTCGGGAGAAACATGGCCTATGCAGGGGCCTCGCGTCCCCCCGGAGAAACGACCATCGGTAACGAGCGCCACGGAATCGCCGAGTCCCAGCCCCATGAGGGTGGCCGTCGGAGCCAGCATTTCTCGCATGCCGGGGCCCCCTTTCGGCCCTTCATAGCGAATAACTACCACGTCGCCGGCGACGATTTTCCCCCCCATCAGGGCACTCATCGCCGTCTCTTCAGAATCGAAACAGCGGGCGTTCCCTTCGAATTTCATCATGGCCTGTGAGACACCGGACTGTTTGACAACCGCACCTTTCGGCGCCAGATTGCCGAAAAGGACCGCGATGCCCCCTTCTTTTTTAACCGGGTCGGTCAGGGGATGGATGACCCGGTCATCCACCCTTTCGACCGTCGAAATGAGCTCTTTCGTCGACAGGCCCAGCACCGTCGGACTGTCCTTGATCAAACCGTCAAGCTGCTTCAACACCCCGAGGACCCCACCAGCAGCGTCGAGGTCTTCCATAAAATACTCGCCGGCCGGGTTCATGGACGCAAGCTGCGGCGTCTCCTTTGCCAGCAGATCAAAGGTTTCGAGCGGCAGTTCGACCCCGGCTTCGCGGGCGATAGCCAACAGATGCAGAACCGTATTCGATGAACCACCGAGAGCCAGGTCAACCCGGATCGCGTTTTCAAATGCATCTCGGGTGAGGATTTGTCGCGGCGTAACGTTATTCTTTACCAGATCCACGATCCGCTCGCCCGAGGCAAAAGCGATCCGCCTTTTCAGGGCCGACACGGCCAAGGCAGTACCACAACGTGGCAGACTCATCCCAAGAGTTTCCGTCAGGATAGCCATCGTGTTAGCGGTGAAGAGCCCCTGGCAAGACCCCATTCCGGGGCAGGCATTATCTTCGCAAACCTTCAGCTCTTTATCATCAATGACCCCAGCCTTGTAACGGGCCATCGCCTCAAATGTATCGGTAACAAAGGAGAAGCGCCGGCCGGCATCGCCGCGGCCGGCCATCATGGGGCCTGCCGTCACGACGATGGCGGGAATGTCAAGCCGGGCCGCCGCCATCAGCATCCCGGGAGTAATCTTATCGCAGTTGGTCAGGAGCACCAATCCATCGAGCCGATGCGCCTCAGCGACCGATTCGACCATGTCGGCGATCAATTCCCGTGTCGGCAGGGAATAATGCATCCCCTTATGCCCCATCGCAATACCGTCACACACGCCGGGAATACCGAAGAAAAACGCGTAACCGCCGCCGGAATGGACCCCTTTTTCGATAAAACGCTCAAGATCTCGCATCCCGACGTGGCCGGGGATCAGATCGGTAAAACTGGTCGCGACCCCGATAAAGGGCTTTTCCAGTGCACTGTCGGGAACCCCCGTCCCCTTGATCAGAGCCCGGTGGGGAGTTCTTTCCAGTCCTTTCTTGATTGTATCGCTCCGCATAATAAACCTCGCCATCCAGATTAGCCCTGAGTCCATCCGGGCATGTTCGGTCAAAATCGCCGGGAACATGCCGACAAAGGTAAAGTGTGAAAATAATACATTCAGTCAGAGCTGTCAACTTCTATAAAATGGCGTTATAGCGTTTCGCTCCGCTGCTTTGCCAGTTCGGCCTCGGACGGGCGGATGTAGGCGGGATTGAGTAACGGCAAGGGGATCGAGTTTCCGGCGCGGAGCTCTTCGAGTGCCAGAACGCCTCCGGCAGAGGCACGTGGCTGGTGGCAACAGTCCGGCGCAAAAATTGCCCGCTGGCCCAACATCGCCTCGATCAGTTCACGATAACGAAGCGCCCCCTCGCCGAGAAAGATCGTCGGCTCGGAAATCTGCGCCAAAAACCGCTCGGGGGGAGCGACGGTATCGGGAACAAGCGATTGCGGCAACGGATTGCATCGGTAAATGCCGGCATAGACCTCATTTTTCCGGGCATCGTACATCGGGCAGACCGGGAGGGTCGACAGGGGAAGATTCATGGCGAGGAGTGCCAGCGAGGAAAAACCAGCTACCGGTGTGCCGGTGGCAAGTGCCAGTCCTTTCACCGTCGCAACGCCGATGCGAACGCCGGTGAATGAACCGGGACCAAGTGCCACACCAAAGCAGTCCAGATCCTTCAGGGACAAACCCGAGTCGGTCAAGACCAACTCTGTCGCCGCCAGCAAACGTTCCGACAGTGTCCGTTGGCATTCGACGAGATATTCGGCCCGGGTTCGGCCCGCAACGCTGAGCGCAACACTGCAGGTTGCAGTCGAAGTGTCGACCGTCAGTACGTTCACGTTATCCTTGTCCCACGATATAACGGACGATGTCGTTGTAAAATGCCAGTACCATCAGTCCCAGCAACAGGGCGAGACCGACCTGCTGGGCAATTTCCCGGGCCCTCATGCTAACCGGCCGGCGAAAGACGAGTTCCCAGAAATTGAACACGAGATGACCGCCGTCGAGAATCGGAATCGGCAGGAGGTTCAAAACTCCCAGGTTGATACTTAGCAGCGCCATGAACGCAAGGAAGCTGACTACACCCGCCTCTGCCTGCTGACCGGCCATCTTCGCAATCATTATCGGTCCACCGATGGTGTTGAGAGGAACGGCGCGTTCAACGATCTTTACCAGCGAAACAACTGTCAGCTCGATAAAATTCCAGGTCTGCCCGCTCCCCTTGAGCAGAGCGTCGACCGGTCCGAACCGGTCAATAACGGTATCGCCTGCGGCAACGATTCCGATCACCGGCGAAGTTACAGTTTCGCCGAAGATATTCTTGCCGGTTCGGCTTTCCGGGACGACGCGAAACGTTTTGACCTGCTCCCCGCGCTTCACCTCGATTTCCAGCGGGGCACCCTTACTTTCGGCGATAACAGCCGCCATGTCATCCCATCGGGAAACCTTTTTACCGTTAATCGACAGGATCTGGTCGTTCGTGGCAATTCCGGCGCGGGCCGCCGGCTTGTCCTTTACCACTTCGCCGATCCTGGTCGTTGTTGCCGGCACCCCGATCATGAATATCACGATAAAGACCAGCCAGGCGAAGACAAGATTGAAGCACGGACCGGCAGCAACGATGGCAATCCGCTTCAAGGGAGGTTTCCCGGCAAAAGAGCGGGCCTTTTCTTCCTCGCTCAACTCCGCCTCGCCCTCCTCGCCTCCTTCACCGACCATTTTCACATAGCCGCCAAGAGGGAACGCGGAAATCAGATATTCTGTTTCGCCTATCTTCTTGCCGACGACCTTCGGGCCGAAGCCGAGAGAAAACTTTTCGACCCCGACCCCGGCCAGCTTGGCAAAGATGAAATGGCCCAGTTCGTGGACAAAGATTAGAATACCGAGGACAACAATGGCGGAAACTACACTGAGCATGGTACCCCTTTCGGACAGCCGGGAAAACCGCCGGACTAGGAAAGCCCCATCACTTCGCGCCCCTTGGCCCGTGCCCACAGATCGACCGACAGCACGTCTTCGATTGTGGTAAAAGCACGAGGCTCATGGGCATCCATGGTTTTTTCGATGTAGGATGATATCTCGGTGAAACCAATTTTTCCCTTGAGGAATGCTTCGACGGCCACTTCATTGGCAGCATTCATCACCGCCGGCATGCTTTCGCCGGCGGCAAGCGCCCGATAAGCCAGCTGCAACGCAGGGAAGCGCCGGTAGTCGGGCTGGTGGAATGTCAGTCCCGAAAGAGCCGTCAGATCGAGTGGCTTGACACCGGTGGCAACCCGTTCGGGATAGGTCAGGGCGTAGGCAATGGGTGCCTTCATATCTGGGACGCCAAGCTGGGCCATAACGCAACCGTCGGCATATTCAACCATCGAATGGATGATGCTCTGGGGATGGATATTGACAGCGATCTGTTCTGCAGGCACATCGAAAAGCCAGCGGGCTTCAATAACCTCAAGTCCCTTATTCATCATGGTTGCCGAATCAATGGTAATTTTCTGCCCCATACTCCAGTTTGGATGATTCAGAGCATCGGCCACCGAAACATGCGCCAGCTCTTCCAGAGGACGATTCAGAAACGGTCCGCCCGAAGCAGTCAGGATGATCCGCTTGACATCTTTGCGACTCTGTCCCTCCAGTGATTGGAAAACCGCGCTATGCTCGCTGTCAACCGGATACAGCTCGACCCCGTGCTGCTTGACCAGCTCCACTACCAGACGACCGGCAGTGACTAGGGTCTCCTTGTTTGCCAGAGCAATATCCTTACCGGCACGGATTGCCGCAACCGTAGGGACGAGGCCGGCCGCCCCAACAATCGCGGCAACCACCATCTCCGTCTCTGCGGCAGTGGCGGCGGCAATCATCCCTTCGACACCGTAATGAATCTCCGGTTTTGGGCCCTCAAGCATCCGCTCGAGCTTTTGGGCCAGGTCGTCCGTCAGCACGCTCACGATGCGCGGCTGAAATAGCGCCACCTGCCGACAAAGCAAATCGAGATTATTTCCAGCGGTAAGCGCAACTACCTGAAAACGGTCGCGATGGGCGGCGACAATTTCAAGCGTACTTACCCCGATTGAACCGGTGGATCCGAGAATAGTTAATTTTTTTGTCATCAGCAAACCCTACCCCAAACGTTCAGTAACGACGAAAAGCGCATAATAGTAGATGACCGGCGCGGCAAACAGAATGCTGTCGAGACGGTCGAGAATTCCGCCGTGGCCGGGAACGATCACCCCGGAATCCTTCACACCAAAGCTTCTCTTCAGCAGCGACTCGAACAGGTCTCCAACCTGACCGAAAGCCCCGGCAACCAGAGCCGTCACGATGCAATCGACAATGGCAAGCTGCGGGAAAAAGGTGGCCCTGGCAATCAAGGTGCCGGCAAGACTTCCCAGCAGACCGCCGATTGCCCCTTCGACGCTCTTATTGGGGCTGACGATCGGATAGAGCTTCCGCTTCCCCAGATTGGAGCCGGTATAGAAGGCGGCAGTATCGCCGGACATAACAATAATGAGGAGCAGGAAAATCCATTTGACGCCATCCGGCAAACCATGGAGCCACACCAGATGAACCAGCAGTATTGGTACGTACAGTATACCCATTACCAAAAGCGCTGCTTCGGCGGCTGAGGCCTTAATGTCGCGGATGCTGAACAGAATGCGGATACCAAAGAGCAGCAGGAACGCAGTAAGGAAAAATGTGACGGGCGACAGGCGATCGGGAGGCAGTGACACCCAATGGGGAAATCCCGGACCGGCGAGGATAAGGGGGATCATGGCACCGAACAGTGCCGCCATAACCCCATCAATCTTTCGGTCCGGCAGAGCCATCCGATAAAACTCGCCAAGACCGAGCAGACAGAGAAGCGCGACGAAGCAGACGAACAGGAAATGACTCCCCTTCAGAATAAGGAGAATCAGCAACGGCAGGGCAATTGCTCCGGTGATGACTCTTTTAATTGTCAGCTCCTCTTATTGACTTGATCGCTGGTCCGCCCGAAACGGCGCTCACGCGCCTGGTAGACCTTCAAGGCCTTATGCAATTCCGCGGCAGTAAACTCCGGCCAGTTTGCATCAGAAAAGTAAAGCTCCGTATAAGCCAACTGCCAGAGGAGAAAATTGCTGATTCTCATCTCGCCGCTGGTCCTGATGAGAAAATCGGGATCCGGCATATCTCCGGTAAAAAGATACGAAGAGAATAGGTTCTCATCGAGGCGGTCAGCCGCCACGGTTCCGGCAGCGATATCCCCGGCCAATCGTGCCGCCGCCCTGACGATCTCCTGCCGGGAGCCATAGGATAGCGCCAGGGTCAGCACCATGCCATCATTGCCCGCCGTACGGTCGATAGCCTGCTGCACGGCGGCGTTGACATCAGGGGGAAGCTCATCCCGGTCGCCAATAACGTTGAACCTGATATTGTCGGCAATCATCCGAGTGGTTTCGAATGAAATGTATTTCTTCAACAATGACATGAGCGCCTTGACTTCCGTCTTCGGCCTCAGCCAGTTTTCCGCGGAAAAGGCAAACAGCGTCAGATATTTGATTCCAAGTCGGGAACACTCCTCGACAATGACCCTTACCGTCTCTACGCCCTTTTGATGCCCGATAATCCGCTTGAGCATCCGCTCCTGTGCCCAGCGGCCATTGCCATCCATGATAATGGCCAGATGCTGTGGCAACTTGTCAGTTTTGAGCCCGTGCATAAAATCCCTAAAAACAAAAAATCCCCTTTAATTGAGGGGTTAAAGGGGATTAAACCATAAAACCATGGTACACGCAAGAAAAAAAGGGGTTTCGGTTATCCGCCCTTATCGTCGGACGCCGTTAAACCTCCATTACCTCTTTTTCCTTGTGCGCCAGAACGTCATCGACTTTCGCCACAAAACTGTTGGTGACGTCCTGAACGTCTTTTTCACCCCGTTTCAATTCGTCTTCGGAAATCTGCTTGTCCTTCTCGAGTTTCTTAAGCTCGTCAATCGCATCGCGGCGAATATTGCGAAGGGCAATTTTGGCATCTTCCGCAAGCTTTTTGAGCATTTTGACGATCTCTTTCCGCCGCTCCTCGGTCAACGGGGGGATGCTGATCCGGATCGTCTTCCCGTCGTTGGCCGGAGTAAACCCGAGATTGGCGTTCATGATCGCTTTCTCGATGACCGGGATCAATTTTGCTTCCCAGGGCTGGATAATAATCGTCCGCGGCTCCGGCACCGAGAGGGTCGCAACCTGGTTGAGCGGCGAGGGGTTGCCGTAATACTCGACCTTGACTTCATCAAGGAGACCGGTGCTCGCCCTGCCGGTGCGGACCTTCTGGTACTCCTTGCGAAGCGACTCTATCGATTTATCCATATGATTCTTCATATTGGCGATGACGTCTTTGGTCATGTCACTCTCCTTTCACGATGGTCCCGATCTCCTCGCCACACACGACCTTCTTGATATTTCCGTAGGTGGTAACGTCAAAAACGATGATCGGCAGGTTATTGTCCATACAAAGGGAGGTTGCGGTGGCATCCATGACCTGGAGCCCTTTTTTCAGCACCTCAAGGTAAGTCAGGCGCGGATACTTCGAGGCATTGGGGTCTTTCATCGGGTCGGCCGAATAGACCCCATCAACTTTCGTCCCCTTGAGTATGACATCGGCCCCAATTTCCATCGCCCGGAGACTTGCCGCCGTATCAGTCGTAAAATACGGATTGCCGGTACCAGCACCGAAAATCACAATACGACTTTTCTCGAGATGGCGGATCGCCCGCCGGCGGATGTACGGCTCAGCCACTTCCTGCATGGCAATTGCCGACTGGACACGGGTATCAACGCCGATTTTCTCAAGAGCATCCTGCATGGCGAGGGAGTTGATCATGGTGGCCAGCATCCCCATGTAATCGGCGCTGGCACGGTCCATCCCCTTTGAAGACGCCGCAAGCCCCCGGAAGATATTGCCGCCGCCGATAACCAGAGCCAGCTCTGCGCCGGTCTCGGTTACCTCCTTGATTTCCGCGGCAATTGCCTTGATCGTCTGCGGATCGATCCCATACCCCTGATCACCCGCAAGCGCCTCTCCCGACAATTTCAGCAACACACGTTTGTAGTACGGGATTCCCATGGTATGTTCGCCCCTGGAACCGATGGCAGTTTGCCCCGGTCACATGAAAAAGGCCGGCCATGCTCCATGACCGGCCAAGACTGACTAGAGCCCTGCTGCTGCAGCAACCTCGGCAGCAAAGTCCGTTTCCTTTTTCGCCAAGCCCTCGCCCAGCGCATACCGGACAAACCGGCGAACGGAGATATTCTCGCCGATCGCAGCAATCGTCTCGTTCAGGTACTGCTGGACAGACTTGTCGGAGTCCTTGACGTACTGCTGCTCCAGCAGGCAGATATCAGCAAAGAACTTATTAACCTGGCCTTCGATGATCTTCTCGATGATATTGTCGGGCTTGCCGGACTCTTTCGCCTTGGCCCGATAGATATCTTTCTCCCGCTCAATGACGTCGGCCGGAACTTCCTCACGTCTGACATAAAGCGGAGATGCTGCAGCGATATGCATCGCAATATCTTTCACAAATGCCTGGAAATTTTCGTTCCTGGCCACGAAATCGGTTTCGCAATTGACTTCGATCAGCACGCCAATCTTGCCGCCGGCATGGATATAAGAACCGACCATCCCTTCCGAGGCGATTCTCCCGGCTTTTTTGGAAGCAGCGGCAAGCCCCTTCTTCCGCAGATAGTCAATGGCTTTTTCCTGGTCGCCACCGGTTTCGGTCAAGGCTTTCTTGCAATCCATCAGGCCGGCGCCGGTGACTTTACGCAACTCGTTTACCTGTGCAGCTGTAATGCTCACTGTATCCTCCCGGACATGGCCGGCGCATCAACTAGTTGCGCCGAACATGCTGTTCTGAATTTTTATTGGATTTGCGATACGGAAAACTATGCCTCTACTTCTTCGGTTTCGGCGACCGGGGCTTCGGCGGCTACTACCGCCTCTTCGCCCTCGCTTTCGGTCTGTAACTCGGTTTCACGGACCTGTAGCCCCTCGTTAACAGCCTCAGCCATCTTGGAGGTCAACAGCCGAATTGCCCGAATGGCATCATCGTTCCCCGGGATTACGTAGTCAATCGGGTCGGGATCGCAGTTCGTGTCAACGACGGCAACAACCGGAATGCCAAGCTTCTTCGCCTCGTTCACCGCAATCGTTTCATTTTTCGGATCAATTACGAACAGGGCGCCGGGCAATTTGCTCATCCCTTTGATGCCGCCGAGGGTTTTCTCCAGTTTCTGCCGCTCTTTTTCAAGCTGGAGCGCTTCCTTCTTGGTGTAGGCATCGATGGAGCCATCGGCGATCATAGCGTCAAGGCGCTTCAGCCGGTCGATGCTCTGCTTGACCGTGGCAAAGTTCGTCAGCATGCCGCCGAGCCAGCGCTGATTGACGTAATACATACCACAACGCTGCGCCTCTTCACCGATGGCATCCTGGGCCTGCTTCTTGGTCCCGACAAAAAGCATCGTTTCCCCGGCCTGGGCATTTTCGCGGACGAAGTTGTACGCATTCTTGAACAACCGCACCGTTTTCTGCAGGTCGATAATATAAATGCCGTTCCGGGCGCCAAAGATAAACGGCTTCATTTTCGGGTTCCACCGCTTGGTCTGGTGACCGAAGTGTACCCCTGCTTCCAACAGTTCTTTCATGGTAATGTTCGACATACTCTAATCTCCTTTTGGTTTTTCCTCCGCTCCCCCGAAAGCCGGAATCCGCGGGTGCAGACACCACCGGCCGGGCAGGAAGCGTGCGAATTAGAAACAGCCTGTCCATATATCACAGCTGCTGGTTCTTGGCAAGGGCAAAGTGATTCCGCTCCCCTTCATTTATTTACACGCCCTCCGCCTTCGTGTATCATGTCCCTTCCATGTCCAGAATCATCTTCAGGTACATCTTCAAAGAAACAGCCGTCCCCTTTTTTCTCGGGATGGCGATATTCACCTTTGTCCTCCTGATGGGCCGCTTACTTAAATTGGCAGAGCTCGTTTTTGCCAAAGGGGTGCCCATTTTAGACGTCGGCAAGCTGATTTTCTTCATGCTCCCCTCGTTTCTAGTTATCACAATCCCCATGGCTTTTCTCCTCGCGGTCCTCCTCGCCTTCGGCAGGCTGTCGGCAGACAGCGAGATCATCGCCTTGAAGGCAGGCGGAGTCGGTACCGCGGCGATGATGCCACCGGTGTTGACCTTTGCCGCCTTAGCCTATCTGGCAACCACCTTTATTTCCGTTTACGCCCTCCCCTGGGGGAATACCTCGTTCAAAGAGTTCCTCTACGAAGTAATTGAGACCAGGGCCGCCATGAGCATCAACGAGAAGGTCTTCAACGACGATTTCCCGGGGCTGGTAATTTATGTCGATAACTATAACCAGCGGACCCACGAGATCACCGGAATATTGATCCACGACGAACGAAATCCCGAAGAGCCATCAACCATTTTCGCCTCCTCAGGCAAACTGATCACGATCCCCGAGGAACGGACCGTTCGCCTCCATCTGGAGAACGGCAGCATCCATCGGAGTCAGGGCGGCAACATCTACCGGCTCATCGAATTTTCCAGTTACGATCTTCTCGTGACCCTGCAGCAACAGAAAAAAGACTATCGCAACGAGCTTGACCTAACGCTCTCAGAGCTCCTGGCGCACCTCCACAAGCCCGGCGAAGATCCAAAATTCCGCCGCGACGTACTGATCGAGCTCAATAAACGTTTTGCCCTCCCCTTTGCCTGCTTTGTTTTCGCGGTGATCGGCGTACCGCTTGGAATCCAGAATCAGCGATCGGGTAAGGCAGGCGGCTTCTCCGCCGCACTGCTGCTGCTCATGCTTTACTACATCCTGATGTCGGCCGGGAGGACCATCGGCGAAAAAGGGATCGTTCATCCGGCTGTCGGCGCATGGCTCCCCAACGGCTTGTTCATCGCGTTCGGCCTATATCTGCTCCACAAGGCCGCCACCGAACAGCCGATCCCTCTCGTCCAGACGGTCAGCGACCTGCTCCACTGGGCCAAAACGCATCTGGGCAGACAGAGGAGAGATTCTTGAACATTTTGACCCGCTACATCACCGCTGCCTATCTCAAGATATTCACGCTCTGTCTTGCGTCGTTCGTCGTGATCTATCTGGTGATCGACTTTCTGGAAAAGATCGGCAGATTCCTCCGTTATCAACCCCAGTGGCTCCATATCGTCGAGTTTTTTCTCTACAAAATTCCGGAAATCGTCACCCAGGTCGTGCCGCTTGCCGTACTCATGGCGACATTACTCACGCTTGGCATGTTATCGCGCAACAGCGAGATCATTGCCATGCGCGGCTGCGGCATCGGACTCGGCAGAATCAGCATGCCAATCATTGTCATCGCCTGTGTGATCAGCCTGCTGACAATCGTATCGAATGAACTGATACTCCCTGAAACATACCAACAGATGCGCTATATCGAAGAAGTCCTGATCAGGAAGAAAAGCGCCAATACGTTCTTCCGGCAGAACAATATCTGGCATCGCGACAACAACGTGATTCTGATGGCTCGAGCCTTCGACCCGACCCACCAACTCCTCAAAGGGATAACCCTCTGGTATTTTTCCAGTGGGATGAAGCCAATCGAACGCATCGACAGCAACCAAGGCGACTGGGACGGCAAGCAGTGGATTCTCCGCAACGTCACCATCAGAAAGCTTGGCCCCACCGCCATTGCAACGGCCAGCAAAACTTCACGGATGCCGGTTACACTGAACCTCCAGCTCGACGATTTGAAGGTGGTAGACAAGTATGCGGACAACATGGGTTTCTTCAAACTGCGAGACTACATTGACAAACTGAGAAAGGGCGGTTACGAAACCACCCGCTATGAAGCGCAGATGCATGCCAAGATTTCATTACCGTTCGCCTCATTGATCATGGCTTTTCTCGGCATCCCCTTTGCCCTGCGCAGCGGCAGATCCAGCGGCATCGCCCTGGGGATCGGAGCCAGCATCGGGATCGGATTTGCATATTTTATTACCAACTCAATTATTGTATCCTTTGGGCAGACGGGAGTTCTTCCCCCTGTCGTTTCTGCATGGGCCGCCAATCTGATCTTTGCGCTGTCCGGCATCTGGCTGGCGATGACACTCGATCGTTGACGCACACCCTGACGGCGGAATAACCGTTTGTCAGAAGCCGCACTCCTCGTGTCAATTATATCCGGAGACTGGGGGCACCGATGAAAACCATCATCCTTATGTCGTTGTTGGCCTTGGCGATCGCCCTGCCGGTAGGTGCGGCCCCAACGAACGGCGCCGGCAAGCAAATGAAACCCCTCAAAAAAACCATTGAAAAGCCGCCGGCAACGGAGCCGCTCAACATCCTGAGCATCATTCCGGCCCAAGGCGAACCGAATATCACCGTAACCCTGTCGGGCACCGGCTTCACAGGGAAAACGGCCGCGTTCCTCGGCACCAACGAAATTCCGACCACGGTCCAGGGAAACGAAGTGCTCACATTTGTCATCCCGAAACTCGCCCCAGGACTCTATGCCCTGTTTCTCAAACGGGAAGACGGCACCGTCAGCAGAACCTACAACTTTTCGATCTTCGCCCCCAAGCCGTTTATCGATGGCGTTTCCCCCGATACTGTCGACATCTGCTCCGCGACCGGCGAGCGGGCAATCACCATCAGTGGCCGAAACTTCCAGCCAGGTTGCCAGGTCCTCTTCAATGGAGCCGTCGTAAAGAGCAGCTACAACTCTGAGGAATCGATTTCGTTTTCCGTTCCGCCGGCCCCGGGCGGATTGCACAAGGTCCAGGTCAAAAACCCTGACGAATCAATTACCACTCCGGTAACGCTAGCCATCACCGCCACTCCGGAAATATCCAGTGTCAGCATCGGTGAAAGTTCGGTCAACTATTACAAACTGATTATCGACGGCAAGAATTTTCAGCCAGGATCGACCATCGCGGTCGATGAGAGGTACTTTCAGGCCGGGCTCAACGCAGGGGCCGCCAAACGTCTGACAGCCGGAAACCCGAGTACGGGAGAACGGGAGATGCTCATGTATGTCAGTTGTTCGGAACTGGTTTACCAACGTTACCCGGCCGACCCCACCGACAAGGATCTCCGCCTCCAGGTAATAAACCCCAATGGGGAAGCCAGTTCCGTCGTCCAGGTTACTGCGCCATAAATGGGAAAGGCTGCCGGTCGTTAGCGCCCCTTGTCCGTTTTAGGTCGGTGCCGGATATCCTGCTGAAGCAGCTCCCCCAAAGCAGCATCATAATACTCTTTTTTGCAATCAACGCCGGTGATGGACCCCGTTTTCAGCAACCTGAACAGCCGGCAGCCACCAAAGCAGATCGGCAAATAGGCGCATTCCAGACACTCGTCATTCTTCCAGGAATCCAGGCAATGTGATTCCCTGCACTCCTGCACGCCCGACCAGAGATCACCGACGGCAAATCCATCCATACCGACGAAAGCAGGACATTTGTAAAAACTCCCGTCATAGTTGATTACCAATTCCTCGGACGACCCGATCATACAGGCGTGCGGCTCCATTTTCGGGGTGGCAAACCCACGCTTGAGAATCTCTTCCCGCAAAAAGAGGCTGGCTTCGACAAGCCATGGCTCGGACAGAGAAATACACCCCTGATTAAAATCAGGAGGTAAACGGTCATCGACAACCTTGTTCACCGGGTCGAATTTCACCAGCGAAATCCGGTCCGGGGTAAGCCCTTCTTCGATGAGATTATCGAGCAGGCGGGGAAACTCCCGATACGTTTCCTGCGTATAGTTGCCGCCGATCTGGACCGGGATGAGATCGCAGACGTCTTTAAGGTTGCCGAGAATAAGGTCGAAACTCCCTTTACCGGAGCGGAAGGGACGAAAGCGGTCATGGACTTCGCGGGGGCCATCGATAGTTACTTTGGCACCGCTCAAACCGAGCGGACGGAGCAATTCCACAGTCTCCCGGCTGAGCAGCGTGCCATTGGTAATCAAGGTAAAACCGAAACGCCGCTGCACGGCTGCAGCAGCGGAGCCTAGACGTGTCGAGATGGATTCGATCAGCCTTGTCCCGAGAAGCGGCTCGCCACCATGAAAATGGATGTTTAAATCCATGCCACGCGCGAGGTGCTTCTGTTCGAGAAAAGTCACCAGCCGATCGGCGGTTTCGGCCGCCATGTACCGTTTGCCCTTCAGGGACCCTTCATAACAATAGGTGCAGGCCAGATTACAGTCGAGATTGAGGATCACCACCGCGCTGAAGGTCTGGCGATGCCGGTCGGCCTCCTCCAGCACGGTCAGCATTTCCGCCTTTTCTTCGGCAGGATCGGCAGTCAGAAAGCCAAGCTTGCGGAGCGTTTCGCGATCAGCCTCAGCAAGAGACCCGTCCTCAATTGCCTGGAGCACCGCTTCCTTCACGAGAATCGAAGCGCCGCGCCGCGTGGCATACAACAGCAAATATCCCGGCTTGTCCGGATAAGGATAAATTTTGACGTAAGGAGACAGTTTCATGACGATAGATAAAAAAAGGGGAGAAACTTCTCCCCTTCACGACTGGTTTTCCCAGTTGCCCAAAACTACCAGGTCGGAAGCAAAAAGCTGACAGCACCCATACAGCAATAAGCAGGATAATGGGGTTTTTCGTTATCAGCATCAAGAATCACAATAACTTCATCCCCACTCACCGCCATTTGACTTTCTTGATTCATCATGCACCTCCATCCTGTATTAATAAACCGCTTACACAAAGATATTGAAATCATTCGGCAACGTCAACAACAAAGACGGTATGGCTCACAACAAGATCGAAAATCAACTTCAAAATGCAACTCGCAGCCCCCCTTCGAACCAGCGACGGGCATTCTGAAAATTTTTATCAAGATACTGGGAGCCATTGAACAGGTTATGGGCAGTAAAAAAGAAATCTGCCGCAACGCTACTATTTTCAAAGATTTTTTTTGCACAGGTCAGATCCCAGATAATGGTCGAATAATCACCGCCTGAGTCTTGGGCTGCGTTCCACCAGATGTAATGACCGCGTAACGTTCCTTTCAACGTTTTGCGATCGTCATAGTCTACCCCAAAATCGATCGTGTACCTGGCAATCCCTTGCAGGATTTCATCGGTACCTCGATCCCGGGCATCGACAAACGAAAAGCCACCGAGAACCGAAGTATTAAACACGGGTACCGATTTAATTTCCGCTTCGACACCCTGGAAACGCTGTTTGTCCTTATTGACAGCAACAAAATTACCATTCGGCAAGCTTTCAGTGTTCAACCCATTTGACACATCATGCCGAAACACGGTCGATTTAAGCCAAAAGGCATTGAGCGCCGTTGTTTCAAAACCAACTGCATATGACCAAACCTTTTCCACCCCCAACCCGGGGTTGGGAACAAGAAATGAACCACCGGCATAAGTGGCAGAAAGAGGTGGAATACTAAAACCACGGGCAACATAAGCCCGAAGGATGGTTTTATCATAAAGGGTATAAGTGGCACCAATGCTGGGGCTGATGAAATCCCCATTGGTACTGGTCCAGTCGTAGCGCAGGCCAGGAGTCAGTGAAAAATTGCCAACGACAATGGTATCGTTGGCAAACACAGCCCATTTTTCCAACCGCTGCCTGCCTCCGGAGATACTGTCAGCCTTAAGGACCCCGTTGTCGTAATCAGCGCCAATCACAAGCTGATGGATACCATCGCGCACCGTCATCTTGGCGCTGCCACCGACAGATCCATCTTTAAAAGAATCAGACTGTTCAACGCCACTCTTTAAAGCCAGTTGCGCCTGATCGAAACGCCGCTCTGCACCGCGAATCGACATATCGAGATCAACTTTGTCAGATAATGCATTATTCAATGAGAACGTGTAAAAAAGATTTCTAGTCTCATCGCGCAACAAGGCGTCGTAGGTGGGGACGACTCCCTCATCACGACTCCCCTTGCCGTAACCGAGGGTAAAGAGCAATCGTAGTTCATCGGTCGGCTCAAAACTCAACTTAGTGTAGAAATCGCCCCGGTCCACTGCCATGCCCGACCGCAGGCCATCGGAGGTCAACCCGCCGGCGTAAAGATAGTACCCCAAGCCGCCTACCGTACCGGAAAGGTCCGTGCGAAAATCGCCAGTGGTCCGTTCACCGATGGAGGCCGAAGCGGTTCCACCGAACCGGCGATTCTCGTCGGGAGACTTGGTGATAATGTTGATCACCCCTCCAAGCGACGACCCCCAGGTGGACGAGGCTGGCCCCTTGATGATCTCGATCCGCTCGATCTGCTGCACTGGAATCCCGCCGAGATCGGCCACACTCGAACTGAGATAGTTTTGGGCAACTCCGTCGATCAGCACCAGGGCATGGCGGGGGCTCGACCCCTGGATCGAGACATTGTCGACACTGGCAAAGCCGCCGCGCACATCCACCTGGATTCCTGGGACGAAGCGGAGCACGTCAGCCAGGGTGTGAGCGTTGATCGCCTGGATTTCCTTGGCGGTGATTACGGTAATGTTTTCCGCTACCTGCGAGATCGGCTTGGGATCGCGGGAAGGAGTAACCACGAGATCCTTGTCTTCATAGAACATTTCGAGGATTTTCAAATCATCTTCCGATTGCGCCTGCGCCAGACTGATCCATGGCCCCATTCCGGCAACGAGTCCCCCGAGGACGATCCCGATGCCTATCAGCCATCTTCGCGTAACACTTCCCGGAAAAATCACTAAGCCACCCCTTGCAGAAGAAAATTTCCCCGTTCAGTCTCCTACATCGCCCTTAAGCAAACAAGCTTGCCGCACTTTCATGCAAAATCAGTTCCAATATCCCCAGACATATCAAAGCGTTACGCCACTCAACCGCCCCAGCTAGAGGTATATCAATTAACCCGCAGACATTGCTAGATTTTTTTAACGTACTATGATAAAGAGAAAAGCGGTTTGCACCTTGGAAGACACCGGGATTTACAAAATTCTGACAATTGCTGACACTCAATATGGCAATATCGCTATTGTTTTCTCAGCTCTTCGACCAATATCGGTAAGTTTTGCCCAAGAGTAGCACGGATATCGACCGGCATCACCAGGGAAAGTCAGCGGAACGAATTTTTGGGAGTTTATCGACATCCACCTGTTCCCGGTTCTTTCACGCCACGCGGTTCTCCTGTTTGCTTCATCAAACGGTTCCCCCAACGCCTTTGATCACAAGCTAACAGAATCACTACGGTTTGTCTATACTGGTCTGTAAATGCACCGATTGTTTCTCGCCATAATCCTGCTGATTATGCCATTCGCCTCCCCTGCGAACGCCGTACAACGGGTTCTCGTTCTCCAGGGAGTCAGGGTAACGCCTTATGATGAGGCATATCGGGGCATCAGGAGTTCTCTGAACGGCGTCAGCCTGAAAAAGCTGGTACTTTCCGACCTCGAAGGGATCGATGTTGCCAAGATGGTCCGGGACGAAAGACCAGACGTCATTCTGGCGATCGGCACGGAAGCGCTGGTCAAGCTAAGGCGGATCAAAGATACTCCCATTGTCTACCTGATGGTTCTGGACCAGCATAACGGCCTGACAAGCGGCAATAACATGACGGGAATCGGCATGGTTATTCCTCCCGAGCGTCAGCTGGCAGCGCTGGAAAGTACCGTTCCCAGAATCAAGCGAATCGGCCTTCTCTACAATCCCGCCCATACCGGCGCCATTGCCAGAAGAGCGGTAGCGGCAGCCCGGGGGCTCGGCATCGAACTCCTTATCCATGAAGTCCGGAATTCCCGCGAAGTTCTCCCTCTCCTGAAAAGTATGAAAGGTGAAATCGACGCCTTCTGGATGCTCCCGGACATTACGGTCGTTACCCCCGAGACCGTCGAATTTCTCTTGCTCTTTTCTCTCAACAACAGAATTCCCGTACTGACATTTTCCGATAAATACGCCGAAATGGGTGCCCTGATGGCACTGGACATCGACCCGATCGATTTGGGCAGACAGGCTGCCGAAATCGCAAAAAAGGTACTTGCCGGTACTCCCGTTGATACTATCCCCCACTCCGAACCGCGCAGTGCCGTGCTGACGGTCAATCTGAAGATCGCCCGCAAACTGGGTATTCCCCTTCGCGAGGAAGCCCTGAGCCGCGCCAAGCTCATCCGATAGGGACAGGAATGACCATCGTATCCACCTTAAAAACCCAACGAAACAGCTTCGGCCTCAGGTTCTTCCTGTTTTTTACAGTTTTCATCGTTATCATTTCTATCTCCTTTACGGCTCTGTTCTTTCAGCAGCAGCGAAAAGCCCTGAAAGAAAACATTGCCGGAGAGGGAATGCTCCTCACGAAACTGCTGGCGCACAATGTCCGACTCGGAGTATTTGCCGAAGACGAGGAACTGCTAAAGGATGCCGTGGAAGGCATTCTCCAACACGAAGGCGTTCTTTTTGTCTCCGTATTCACCACCGAAGGGAAGCCCCTGCGCGAACAAACCAACCTCGACTTCAAGAACGATCGGCAATACCACTTCCCGACATGGCAAAGCCGCCTGCCAGAGATTAAAAAGTCGACAGCCCCGCGGGTATTCGAAGGACGGAATATTTTCGAATTCTGGGCTCCGGTTTTTTCTAGCATCTCCTATCCGTCCGCCGAATCACTGTTTTTCATCCGCAACCAGCCGGAAACCCAGAAAATCATCGGTTATGTGCGGATCATCGTCGACAAGGAACCGCTCAACAAAAAACTCGATTCGCTGCTCATGATCAGCGTCGGCATGGCCCTAGCTTTTCTGCTCCTCAGCACGTTCATCTCCTATTTCATTGTCCGGCGGATCACCCGACCGCTCAACCGGCTTACCGAAGGGATTCAGTCACTTGAATCCGGGAACTCTTTTGAGCCGGTAACCGTTGAAACCCACGATGAGATTGGCCGGCTTGCCCAGGCATTCAATCATATGGCGGAAACGATCAAAAAGCGTGAAGCGGAAAAGGAGCACCTTGCCGAAGAGCTTCGCCATGCCCAGAAAATGGAGGCTATCGGCACGCTGGCCGGTGGAGTTGCCCACGACTTCAACAATATCCTCACCGCCATCGTCGGTTTCGGGACGCTTCTGCAACGCAGTTTGAAGCAGGATAATCCCTATCAGGTGTACGTCGACCAGATACTCAATGCTGCCGATCGGGCGACCAATCTGGTGAAACGCCTCCTGGCCTTCGGCAGGAAGCAGGTCATCAATCCCCGGCCAACCGATCTGAACGAGATCATCAAAAGCATTGAAAAACTGCTGGCCCGGCTGATCAGCGAAGATATCGACTTCGAAATCAATCTGCACGACGCGCCACTCATCTGCCATGTCGACTCCGGGCAGATCGACCAAATTCTCATGAATCTGGTCACCAACGCCCGCGATGCGATGCCCGACGGCGGAACGCTAAGTATCAGAACGGGCCGTATCGTCCTCGACGAAAGTTATTTTGGTCAGGTGGAACGGAGCAAGCCGGGAAACTATGCAACCATCACTGTTGCAGATACCGGCATGGGGATGGACGAGGAGACGAAAGAGCGGGTATTCGATCCATTCTTCACCACCAAGGAAGTCGGCAAGGGGACCGGACTCGGCCTATCGATGGTCTACGGAATCATCAAGCAGCACGACGGGTTTGTCACCGTCGATTCCAAACACGGTACAGGGACCATATTCACCATCTGCCTCCCGCTCGTCGCCGGCGAAACAAGTAATGATCAACAGGACATCAAGGTTGTGGGACGGGGCAACCGGGAAACCATCTTGCTTGCCGAGGACGACAAAGCGGTCAGGAAACTGACCAAGCACGTGTTGGAACGCAACGGGTACACCGTCATCGAATCCGTCGACGGCGCCGACGCCGTCAGCCTGTTTCAACAGAACTCCTCGGTCATCGACTTGGTGCTCCTCGATGTGGTAATGCCGAAAAAGAATGGTCAACTGGCTTGTGAAGAAATGAAGAAGCTCCGCCCAGCGGTCAAGGCTTTATTCATCAGCGGTTATACCCAGGACATCATCAGCAAGAAGGGTGTATTGAAAGAAGGGATAAAATTCATTTCCAAACCAATCAAGCCGGATGAATTACTGGCCAAGGTTCAGGAAACTCTCCGCGAAAAATGACCCTATAGTATGAAAAAAGCCCGCCAAAGCGGGCTTTTTTGGGTAACTGCACTGAAGCGCTTTGCTACTTGTCATCAAGCAGCGTCACTTTCCCATCGTCCAGATCGTACTTGGCAGTGACGATCTTCAATTTCCCCTCCGCCGCCAGTTGTTTCAACACCGACGACCGTTTGGTGATGTTCTTTGCCACCAGCTTCGCATTGATGTCCACCGCGGCTTCAATGAGTTCCGCTTTCGATTTCCCCTTATTTTCCTTTTTCGCCAGTCTTACTGCCGGTGCAATCGCCTTGACGATCTTGCCGATGTTCCCCTCGGGCTTCCCTTTGGCATCGACTGTGGCCGTAACCGCACCGCAACGCTCATGGCCGAGGACCATCACCAACGGCGTACCAATATGCTCCGCTGCATATTCGATGCTGCCGAGGACGATCGGGTCAGGGACATTACCGGCAACCCGGATTACAAAAATTTCACCGAGCGTCTGGTCGAAGATAACCTCCGGCGGCACCCGCGAATCGGAGCAGGAGAGGATGATTGCGTAAGGCTTCTGGCCGTTGGCCAGACCGGCCCTTGTTGCGGCATTGCTCTCCCGGCAGTTCACCATCTGTCCGTCAAGGTATCGCTTGTTGCCATCAAGCAGCTTCTGCAGTGCCTCCTCGGCCGTAACGCCTACGCCCCCCCCGGAAGCGAAGGCGACCGCCGCAGAAACGGCAACCGCCGCCCCGATTACCAGTTTTGCGATTCTTTTCCCCAGATTGTTCATGCTCAAGACCTCCCATTTTTATTTGGGAGTTCTAATTAGCATTTTTACATATTCATGTCAACCGGTCAGGATCATAAAATCTCGTCAACTTAGCAGCCGCCCCCCATGGGGCGCTTGCCGCGCAACGATGAAAACCACTCATTAATCATGCCGGAAGCACAACCAACGCCGGCATCCACCGTGAGGACAGCAACAGGGCAATTGACAGCGCAGGCGCCACACTCCATACATTTATCGATGAGTTGGATCGCCGCCTTGCCTTCCGTCAGGATGAATACCTGATGAGGACAAACCGTCAGACAGGTGCCGCAACCGATGCAGATATCCTTGTCCAGCCGCAGGGTCGACACGTTGGCCAGATAATCGAAACCGTTCATGGCCGCCCCCCCGAATTGGCCAGCAATGAGGCCGCCCAACAGCCGATGCCGATGACCAGGGCGACCGCCATTGCCGGCATCGAGCGGCGCATTTCCTTTTTGACGCCCGAACGTGAGGTAAAAGGGGTGCTGCCGGTAAAATTGAGGGCAAGAAAGGCGGTGATGGCCGGAACGATCAGAAAGAGCGCCACGAGATCGAGCCGGGTCAATCCGCCGCGGCTTAGCCAGGAGCACCCCCCCGCCCACAACAGCCCTGCCACCGCGCCTTTGCCGGCAAAGCTCCGTCCGGGGAGCAGCGGCAATGCCAACGGTACCACGACCGTCCCGCACAGCACGGTCCCGGCGGCAACGGCAGCGAACGGCAGCAGCGCCGCCGGAGCAAAAGTCCCTTTCGCCAGCCCGGAGACAGCAACCAGCAGCAGGGTCAACGGCACGGCCCACCGGCTGGCGGCCACCAGTTCAATCGGCGTCAGTACCAGTCGCTCATACCAGGAAAAGGAGAGTTCACGCATCACCGGCGTAGCTTCCATCCCCCGATCGAGAAAAAGCGGCAAATCGGCAGCCCGCGCAGTAGCATAACGGACCTGAAAGCCGCTGAAGCGCTTGACCAGATGGGCAGCCACCCCGGGAGCTCCGAGCAGCGGCAACAACAGCAGGCGGTGATTCACCACCTCGTGGAGCCGGGCAGCCTGAACCCGCCTGATGACCTCTTCGGTACCGAACGACCCTTTCCCGGCCGCACACCAGACATTGATGCCAAAGGTTTCGAGTACCAGCAGCCAGACGCTTCTGCCGGCAAGCGCCCGGCGAACCAGATCGTAGCTCATCTTGTAGTTGGCCGTTACCACGACGGGGGAATCGGCATCGGGAGCGCCGATGGCGTAAAGTCCGGGAGGTACGAGGTACGAGAATCGGCCGATCCCCCACCGCGCTTTCCATGCCCCGACACGATCGGCAATCGACAGCCGGGAAGAGATTACCGGGACCTTGCCGGTCGGCGTATCGAGCCAGCCAAGAAAACCGGGGACATGTTCGTCGATGGTCCCGCTGACCGCGGGAGTTTTTGGGCCTCAGCAGGGTTCTTTGGTGGCACCACGCTCCACTGGCGAGTTACCACCCTGTTTTTCCTGACAATTTTCCATAATCAGCGTCCTTATTCGTTCCACATTCTCTTAGGGCGACGCCGCCAGGCCGATCCGGCCGGCAAGATCATCGACGAACTGCCGGGCCGCCCTGCCGGATCGGTTGCCTTTGAGCAATGCCCACTGCAACGCTTCCTTGCGCAGTTCCTCGGGGGCCACACTCAAGGCGAATTTTTCTACGTAGCGATCGACAATCGTCAGATAGGTTGCCTGATCGAAGGGATAAAAGCTCAGATTGAGACCGAAACGGTCGGCAAGGGAAAGTTTCTCGGAGACGGCTTCCTCGGGATGAATTTCTCCCCCCAGATTGTCGTTCATCGGCTCGGGCATCAGGTGGCGACGATTTGATGTCGCATAGAAGAGGATGTTTGCCGGACGCTCCTCGATCCCTCCTTCCAACAGCACCTTGAGTTCCCGGTACCCCCCCTCCCCCTCGGCAAAGGTAAGATCGTCACAGAAGAGGATAAAACGAAGTGGAATCGGCCGCAGCGCGGCGATGATGGCCGGTAGCGTCAGAAGGTCGCTGCGCAGAACTTCCACCAGCCGGAGCCCCCGCGCGGCAAAACGGCCCAGAACGCCTTTGACGCTGGTCGATTTCCCGGTTCCCCGCTCCCCCCAAAGCAACACGTTATTAGCCGGGTGACCGGCAACGAACTGGGCAGTGTTCCGGACCAGTTCGTCCCGGACATAATCGATGCCGACCAAGTCGGACAAATCGGGGAGATGGGGATGCTCTATCGGCAGGAACCGCCCTCCGTCCCCGGCCCGTCGCCAGCGAAATGCCAGATGACCATGGAAGAACTCTGCCGGAGGAGGCGGCGACGGCAGGTGGTCATCAAGCATCAGATCGACGCGGTCGAGCAGCAGAGCAAATCTGTCGGCAAGAGTTTGCCAGCGATCATTCATTGTCCAACTCCTTCTTCGGTTAAAGCCGGGATTTGATACGTCGGAATTCCAGGTTGTCAATTGCCGGATACTGGCGAGGCGGCAGTTTGGCGATCTCGGCGTCGACCCGCCGGATTCGTTCCGCGGTCAGAGGGTGCGAAGAAAAGAAACTGGCCAGCGCATTCGGATTCCGTTCGCCGATGGCTGCCAGCTTCTGAAAGAACGTTTCCATCCCCAGGGGATTATAGCCGGCCCGGCTCATGGTTTCGACCCCCAGGTAATCAGCCTGGTTCTCGAACTCCCGGCTGTAGGACATCATCCCGGCCTGCCCGAACAGTTGGGCAGCAAGCTGGGCAAGCAGGTTGGGGTTGTCACCGAGTACAAGGGAGAGAACCAACGAGTAACCGTACTGTTGGGTGAGTTGCCTGGTCCCGTGGCGGGCTACCGAATGGCTGATTTCATGGGCCATGACCGCGGCCAGCTCGGTTTCGCTATCCGCTGCCTTGAGCAACCCGGTGTTCACGTAGACGCGGCCGCCGGGGATGGCGAACGCATTGACACTGTCATCTTTCACAACCTTGAAGACATAGTCGAAATTGACTTCACGGGCGCCGCCGAGCAGCCGGCGACCAACCCGATCGACGTAGCGGGTGACTTCCGGGTCGTTGACCACCTGATGCTGTTTCTCGATCTCCACGGCAAAGTTGTTGCCCAGTTCCCGTTCCTGGTCGAGGGTGATCAGATTGAAGCCGTGAATATCGGTCATTGACACGGCACAGCCGGCCAAGAAAACGGTCAGCAGTGACACTAGCACAAAAGCGATCCGCATCCTCAGTCTCCTGCCAAATCAGATATCCTTGAGCGAGCAGTCGCGTTCCCAGGCCAGATAGCCATCCTGCTCGATCTCCCAGAAGGTGGCGATCCGCCGCTCGTAATAGGCCAGGTTCGCGCACTCGCCGGCAATTGCCGCCAGGAACGAGGGAGCGATCAGACCGCGGCTCGCCAGGAAACCGTAAAACGACGATACTCCCCGAAGATGGCCGGCCAGTTCCTCAAGGGAAGGCTCCAGGGTGTTGGCGATGTACCAGTTGCCGGCGAACTGCCGGACAATTCCCGACTGTTCGTCGAACAGGTTGCGGTGTTTGAAGCCGACCAGGAAATCGCGCACGAAGTAATCGGCGCCGTTGGCAAGGGCCGTAGCATCGCCGGGTGTCAACCCTTCGGCCAGCAGCGAGTCGTAATAACGACGCAACAGCTTCTGGCAGAGCCGGTCTGCCCGGATTTCATCGTCAACGGACGTGGCGTTGAACTCCTCTTTGTTGACGACCAGTTCATCCGGCCGGTCGCCAACAGTGGTCACTGACTGTGACATGGCTGCATTCACCTCAAAAGGAATTAGCGGCGCAAGCGAGGATCGAGTGCGTCCCGGATCCCCTCCCCCACCAGATTATAAGCTAGAACGGTAATCAGAATGGCCAGCCCCGGAAAGAGCGACAGCCACCAGGCGAACTCCAGATAATCTTTGCCGGACGTCAGCATATTTCCCCAGCTCGGCGTCGGCGGCTGAACGCCGATGCCGAGGAATGACAGGGCCGATTCGGTCAGGATCGCCCCCGCGACGCCGAGCGAGGCTGAAACCAGCACCGGCGAAAGGGCATTGGGGAGGATATGGTGGAAGAGAATCCGCCAGTCGGACGCCCCCAGGGCGCGTGCCGCCAGGACAAAATCACGTTCCCGCAACGAAAGAACTTCGGCCCGGACGAGCCGTGCCACCCCCATCCAACCGGTCAGACCGATGATCGCCATAATATACCAGATCGACGGTTCGAGCATGGCAATGACCGCCAGTATCAGGAAAAACGTCGGGAAACAGAGCATGATATCGACGAAGCGCATGAGCACGCTATCGACAAAGCCGCCGTAATAACCGGAGATCAACCCCAGCAACGTGCCAATAGCCACGGCAATCCCGACCGACACGAAACCGACCTTGAGCGAAATCCGCGCTCCGTAGATAACCCGGGTAAAAACGTCGCGGCCCAATCCGTCGGTCCCGAACCAGTGGGCCGACGATGGCGGGAGCAACACGTGGTAGGCATCGATGGCATCGGGATCCCAGGGCGTTATATAGGGCGCCAGCAGCGACACGACGAACAGCAGCAACACCACCAGCACGCCGGCCACGGCAAACCGGTTGCGGGAAAACCGCCCGCAGAACTCAAAAAAGAGCCGGTTTCTGCCGGACGCCATCACCCCTCCTGTCCGTGTCTGATTCGCGGATCTGCCAGGGCATAGCTGATATCCGCCAGCAGATTGCCGATCAGGGTGAGAAACGCGCCGATTACCAGGATTCCCATAACGAGCGGGTAGTCGCGGGCCATCACCCCCTGGTAAAAGAGCTGCCCCATCCCCGGGATGGCGAAGATAGTCTCGAAAATGACGCTGCCGCCAATCAGCCCCGGCAGCGAGAAACCGAGGAGGGTAATGACCGGCAAGAGCGCATTGCGCAAGGCATGCCGATAGATCACCGTCCGCTCCGCCAGACCCTTGGCCCGGGCGGTAGTGATGTAATCCTGGCGGATCACCTCCAGCATATTCGAGCGCATGTAGCGCGACAGCCCGGCGAGACTGCCGAAGGTGGCAACCGATACCGGCAGCAGGAGGTGTTTTGCCAGGTCAAGATACCGGGCCAGCGCCGGTAGCCTGTCGCTCCCCAGGGAATGAAGACCGGAAATCGGCAGCCACCCCAGTTTGACTCCGAAAAAATACATCAGCAGCAAGGCCAGCCAGAAGGTCGGCACGGCAAAACCAAGGAAGACAAACAGGGTGATGCCCTTGTCGTAGAGCGAATCACGGTGGGTCGCGGCGAAAACGCCAATCGGGATCGCCAGTCCGAACTCCAAGACGAGCGCAATCAGATTGAGGCCCAGGGTAACCGGAATCCGCTCCTTGATCTTATCCAGCACCGGCCGGTTGTCTGGCGCGAATGACCGGCCGAAATCGAGGCGGGCGACCCGACCGAGCCAGGTGAGGTACTGGACATGCAGCGGTTTGTCGAGACCGTAATACTCCCGAAGCCGCTGCCGGGTTTCGGCGGTGATCTTCGGGCTCATGGCGGTCTGGGCCTGTACCGGCTCTCCCGGCGCCAGGCGGATGACCGCAAAGGTGATCAGCGTAATGCCGAGCAGTAGCGGAATCATCATGATCAGTCGTTTCAGGAGGTAGTTGAGCATTAGTTGACCTGCTCCTCCTTGGGGACATACCATTTGATAAAATTGTAGCCGATGCCGGCCGGGGCCGGAACGATGCCGCGGAACCGGGCGTTGACCACCGGCAAGGCGTCGGGAACGTAGAGAAAGGTATAGGGCTGCTCGTCGGCAAAGATTTCCTGGATGCGGTAGTAGCAGCGCTTGCGCTTCTCGATGTCGAAGGTGCGACGGCCCGCTTCGATCAGCCGGTCGACCTCACTGTTTTTGTAACCGATGAAATTCAGCTCCTTCGGGCCGGTTTTGCTCGAATCCCAGACGTCGAACAGGTCGGGGTCTGGTGGAATGGTCCAGCCCATCAGCAGGGCGTCGAAATTCCGCTTGTCGATGAAATTGGTCAACAGCGATGCCCATTCCAGCACCCGGATCTTTACCTCGATGCCGATCTTGGCCAGCCGGCGCTGGATAATCTGCGCAGCCTTCAGCCGCTGCTCGTTCCCTTGGTTGGTCAGGATGGTGAACTGGAACGGCTGGCCGTTTTTGCGGAGAGTGCCGTCCCCCCCCGTCTGCCAGCCGGCTTCGGCCAACAGTGCCTTGGCCCGGGCGGGATTGTAGTCGAAGTCCCTGATCGCGGGGTCGTAGGCCCAGGTCCCCGGCTTATAGGGTCCTTTCGCCACTTGGCCGAGCCCGAGCAACACGCCGTGGACGATTTCGTCCTTGCTGATGGCACTGGTCAGCGCCTGGCGGACCCGCTTGTCGGCAAACAAGGGATTTCTCAGGTTATAGCCGAGATAGGTATAGGCGGAAGCCGGATAACGGTATTTATTGAAGCGACGGACAAACTCCGCCGTATCGGTCTGCCGGGCGTACTGCACCGGCGTCAGATCCATCATGTCGATCCCCCCCGCTTTGAGCTCCATGTACATGGTCGAGCTGTCGGGAATGATCCGGTAGATATAGCGGTCGATGTACGGCCGGCCTTCAAAGCAGTCATGGAACGATTCCAGGACGATCTTCTGACCGGCAACCCATTCCTTGAAGCGATAAGGACCGGTACCGATCGGATGGCGGGCCAGTTCGCTCTTGGTGATATCCTTACCTTCCAAAAGGTGGGCCGGCAGGATATTCATCCCCCACGAGGCGAGGGCCGGGGCGAACGGCTTGGCATACGTGACGCGGAACGTATAGCGATCGGGAGCCGTGGCGGTTTTTACCTGCTTGAAGTCTTCGGCGTAAGCGGTAGGAGTTTTCGGATCGATGGTCACCCGGTAGGTATAGAGCACATCGTGCGAGGTGAACTCGACGCCGTCGTGCCATTTGACCCCTTGGCGGAGATGGAAGGTGATGGCCAGTCCGTCGGGCGAGACGTCCCACGATTTTGCCAGATCCCCGACCAGTTGAAGATTCTTGTCGTACTTGACCAAGCCATTGTAGATATTGCCCGCCACGTCGAGCGAGGCGGTATCGGAAGCAAGCAGCGGCAGCAGGGTGGATGGCTCGCCGATACTGCCGACAATCAGGGCGTCGCCGTATGCCGGCACTCCCGGTCCTCGGTGGACGGCCTCGACAGCCCTATTCCCGCCCTTGCAGGAGACGACCAGCAGCAAGACCAGAAGACAGCCGACCAGCCGCATTGTCATTTGTCAGGGATCTCCGCCTTTGCCTTCCGCATTTTCTCCTGAATATCTTTGCGCTCAGGCTCCGCCGCCACGATTTTTTTGTACAGTTCCACCGCTTTCCTGAATTCCCGGATGGCGACATAGGCGTCGGCCAGATGTTCGGTAATGGTCAGGTCATCGTTGGCAAGCTTCAACGAACGCTCCAGCACCGGGACCGCTTCGTCGTAGCGTTTCATTTTGTAGTAAATCCAGCCGAGGCTGTCGAGAATGAAGCCGTCGCCAGGCTTGAGCTGCACCGCTTTTTTCAGGTACTGAAGCGCCTCGTCGAGCTTGATCCCCATTTCCGCATAGGTATAGCCGAGATAATTGAGGGCCTGTGCATCGTCGGGAGCCAGTTCGATAACCTTTTTCATTCGGGCTATCGACTCGTCCCGGTTGCCCATTTTATCGTAGAGCGTTCCGAGGCGGAACTGGAGGCGGGGCTCCTTGGGGAATTCGGGCTCGATCCCCAGCAACAGCGTCACGCCATCCGTGTACTTGCCCATCGATTCATAAAGCCCGGCCAGATAAAGGTACAAATCGAGCTGCTTCGGCTGGGACGCGATCGCCTGCTTCAGGACTTCGACCCCTTTATCCCCTTCGCCCATATCCTTGTAGATGAAGGCGATATGCCCGACCGCCTCGAGATAGTTGAAGGCGGTGACGGGAATCTTGCCGAATTCCTCAATCGCCCGGGGATAATCCTCCTTGTCCTCATAGGCACTCGCCAGATAAAATCTGACCTGGTGAGCAGCCGGCTCCTTGTCGAGAATCTCCCTGAAGGTCGCAATCGCCTCGTCGTAACGTTCCAATTCGAGATAGATCAGGCCGATTTTCCGGAAGGTTTCCAGGCCGCCGACCCCCTTGGCCTTCATATCCAGCAACAGGGGAAGGGCATCCTCCAAACGCTGCTGCTGCAGGTAGAGCTGGACCAGATGCTGAGTTACGTTGAGGTTGAAAGGATTTACCGCCAAAAGTTCCTTGTAGGTATCGATGGCATCGTCGACCAAGCCGAGGCTTTCCTGGGTCACCCCCATCTCGATCAGCGCCTGCTCGAAGTCGGGCTTCAGACCGATGGCCTTCCGATAATAGCTGATCGCCTCACGGCCAAGTTTCATCTGTTCATAGGTCTTGCCGAGGTAGTAATAGCCAAGAGCCGAATCGGGCCGGATCTTGATCAGTGCCTTGAGGGTGTCAACCGCCTGCTCGTAATCGAAAAGCTTCACATACGAGACTGCCAAATGCAGATAGGCGTCTTCCTTGTCGGGAGCGAGCTCGATCGCCTTCTTCAAGTGGGGCACGGCGTCCTTGTCCCGTTTCATCCCGGCCAGGATGGTGCCGGCAATGATCTGCGCTTGGCGATAGTTCGGATCGAGATCGATGGCTGTTTCACACGCCTTCAGGGCATCGTCCAACCGATTCATCTTCAGGTAGATTTCAGCGGCCGCTGTATGGAGGAAAGCCGAATCAGGGTCCGCTTCAATCGCTCCATTGAGAAGCGTCAAAGCGCCGTCCAGATCACCATCCAGCAGGCGGAGCCGGGACAGCGAATAAATGTAAAGCGCTCGCGAACCGGCAATATCGACGGTCGGCTTAAACGTCGGCTCCGCGGTATGAGGGCGGATTCCCGCACCGCTTGTAGCGCACCCGGAAAGAAAAGAAACGGCAAGGACAAGTGCAGCGACAATTGATCTTTTCATGCGTTACCTATCGAGATAGTGGATCGGGAAGAAAAACCAAGGCTCGGAGTCTCCGGCGGACAGTTGCCAACTCACGGAAAATCAACTCCGGGACAGATTGGGGGTTTGTTGCTCCGTTTATCATCCAAAATGGCGGAGCCAGGCAAAAGCCCCGGCTAACCATCTAAGAAAGCTAACACAATTCCTTATACCCGTCAAATAATTATCTGTACCGGGAAACCTTGCGCAACGTACTGTTTATGATACTGTTTCAGATATTCCCCCGGGACGGAAACGGTATGGAACAGCGAGTCATACGGGCACTTCTCAAACCGGCCGCATATCCGGAAACTACCGGTTCCGTGGAGCTCGTCCAAACCCACATTTCCTACATTTTTCTCACCGACACCCACGCATACAAGGTGAAAAAACCGGTCGACTTCGGTTTCCTGAACTTCACAACCCTGGACCGTCGGCGCTTCTATTGTGACGAAGAGATCCGACTCAACCGCCGACTCGCCCCCGACATGTATCTGGATGTGGTGGAAATCCGCGAAACCAATGACGGTGCAGCATTTTTCGGTAGCGGCAGGGTAATCGATTACGCGGTAAAAATGAAACGACTTCCCGCCGGCCGCATGCTCGACCAGCTCCTCGATCAGGGTGGAGTTTCGGCACAGGACGTCCGAAACATTGCCGGGACGGTCGCCAGATTCCATCAGCACGCCGAACGAAGCGCCGAAATCAATGCCGGCGGCACGCTTGCCGCCATTCGGTTCAACTGGGAGGAAAATTTTCAGCAGACCGAGGAGTTCCAGGATATCACGTTGCGGCGACAGGACTTCCGTTGCATCCGTGACTGGGTTATCGGTTTTACCGAACTGCATGCCCCCCTCTTCGAGCAGCGGATCGCTGACGGCTTCATCCGCGACGGCGATGGCGATCTGCACACCGAAAATATCTGTCTCGGGGAAACCGGAGAGATCTGGATTTTCGACTGCATCGAATTCAATCCCCGCTTTCGCTACGGCGACACGGCAGCCGACATCGCCTTCCTGCTGATGGACTTCGACTACCACGGCCGTCCGAAACTAGGCACGGTTTTCCTCGACACCTACATTGCCGCAACCGGCGATACCTCTATCACCCAGCTCCTCGATTTCTACAAAATTTACCGGTCCTTCATTCGCGGCAAGGTGGAAAGCCTGCGGTTTAAAGACGGTCAACTCGACGAAGAGGCGCGGCAGCGAGCCCAGTTGAACGCCATGCACCATTTTCGCCTCTGTCGGGGCTATATTGCCAGACGGCAGTTGCCGCTTTCATTGATCCTGACCTGCGGGCTGACCGGGACCGGCAAGAGCAGCGTAGCCCGCAGGCTGGCTTTCGAGTTGGGACTGGAAATAATCAGCTCCGATGTGTTAAGAAAGAAACTGGTCGGCATCGCACCTTCCACCCCATGCCCGGCCGGTTACAATGAGGGAATCTACGGCCGGGAAATCACCGGTCGGACCTACGACGAACTGTTGCTGACCGCCGAAGAAGCACTGACCGCCGGGCAGAGCGTTATCGTCGACGCAACAATGTGGCAGCGAGCCGTCCGCCACCGCTTCAGCGATCTGGCATACCGCCATGGGACGGCGCTCCGCATTCTCCATATCCAGTGCCCGGAGGAACTGGTCAGGAAACGACTCGAAGCCAGGATAGCCGACCCCGACGAACCATCGGACGGAAGGTGGGAGATCTATCTTCGCCAGCGCGAAGATTTCGAACCGCCCACGGCAGATGAGGGGGATATCATCGCAATCGACACGTCAGCTACGGCGGATGAAAACATTGACGCGGTCCTGACCGCCATGGGGATAGCATCGTGTGGCAGAGATTGAAGAACGGCCTGCTCAAACGGGTTCGCTACAGAGAAACGTGGGTGATCAGTTTCATCCTCGGAATCATCTTCATGAACTACCCGTTCGTCCAGCTTTTCAACAAACCGCTCCGACTGTTCGATATCCCGCTGTTGTTTCTCTATTTTCAGGTCGGCTGGGCCGTAGCAATTTTCGTGATCTACCTGTTCAGCAAGGCAATCGACGCTCCCGATGACCGGGACAGCGAAGGAGATCACCATTGATTCTCAGCATTGAACTGGTGGTAGGGGTATCACTTCTCTACATCGTTCTGCTCTTCACGGTGGCCTATTATGCTGACAAGAAACGGGAGGAGGGGAAAAGTATCATCGCCAACCCTCTCGTTTATGCGCTCTCTATCGCTGTTTACCACACCTCCTGGACCTTTTACGGCAGCGTCGGCAAGGCAGCGACAACCGGTATCGATTTCCTGCTCGTCTATCTCGGCCCCACCCTGGTCGCCTTTTCCTGGTGGTTTCTCCTGCGCAAGATCGTCAGGATCAGCAAAGAGAACAACGTCACCTCGATCGCCGACTTCATCAGTTCCCGCTACGGCAAATCACAATGGCTCGGCGCCATCATCACGGTCATCGCCATCCTCGGGATCATGCCCTATATCGCCTTGCAGCTCAAGGCGGTTTCGACGACTTTCGATATCCTTTGCGGCTATCCCTACGTCCAGGTGCCGCTGCTGCACAAGAACTACCCGCTCTCGCTCCACACGAATTTTTTCGCCGCCATCATTCTCAGCACCTTCAGCATCATCTTCGGCGCCCGCACCCTTGTCTCTTCCGAACGCCACGAAGGGCTGGTCGCCGCCATCGCCATCGAATCGGTCGTCAAGCTGGTGGCTTTCCTGGCGGTCGGCATGTTCGTCACCTATGGTCTGTTCGATGGCTTCGGCGACATTTTTTCCCGGATCGACTCCCAAGGGAAGCATCTGGAGCATCTGACCACCCTCGGGGTAACGGGGGCGACCTCCTACCCCCAGTGGTTCACCACGTTCTACCTCTCGATGGGTGCAATCCTGCTATTGCCGAGACAGTTCCACATCATGGTGATCGAAAACTCCGCCGAAGAGCATATCAAAAAAGCCATGTGGCTGTTCCCGGCCTACATGTTCCTGATCAACCTCTTCGTCATGCCGATCGCTCTCGGCGGAATCCTCCAGACCGGCGACATTCTCGGTGCCGACTTCTTTGTCCTCACCCTCCCCCTCAAGGCCGGCCACTCCTGGCTGGCACTCCTGACGTTCCTCGGTGGGTTTTCCGCCTCAGCAGGGATGGTAATGGTCGAATCGGTGGCCATTTCCACCATGTTTCTCAATCACCTGTTGATGCCTATCGTCGTCAAGCTCCCTTCCCGCCCCTGGTTTCCGGCCATGCTGATCAACCTGAAGCGGCTCTGCATCTTCGTGGTAATCTTTCTCGGCTACATCTATCAGACTCTGGTCGGCGAAACCTTCATGCTGGTCAACATGGGGCTGATCTCTTTCGCCGCGGCCGCCCAGTTCGGTCCCGCCCTGCTCGGTGGACTCTACTGGCGCCGGGGGAACAAAACCGGAGCCATTGCCGGCATCGTCCTCGGCTTCATTCTCTGGTTCTACACCCTGCTCCTCCCCTCAATCATCATGTCCGGCAAGCTGCCGACCGATCTCATGGACAAGGGGCTGTTCGGCCTGGAATTCCTCAAGCCGACCGCCCTGTTCTACCTCACCGGCTTTGACATCTGGACCCACTCGCTATTCTGGAGCATGCTGTTCAACGTGGGGGCCTACCTGGCATTTTCCATCCTCTTCCCCCAGGGCGACCGGGAGCGTGAACAGGTACGGAAGTTCGTCGACGTGTTCACAACCAAGAAGAACGGTGTCCCGTGGGAAACCAAGCGAATGTCTAAACCGGTAACGATCGTCCAGTTCGTTAACCTGATGTCGAAATTCATCGGTGAACGGCAGGCGCACGACGCCATCGCCGAATACCTGGGCAACCGGGAGATCAACGAACAGGGAGGGGTATCCGAGTTCGAACTCCCCAAGCTCAAGCGCTTTACGGAGAAGACTCTCGCCGGAGCTGTCGGCGCCGCCGCCGCCGGCGCCATCGTCGAAAGCTACCTTTCCGATCTCGGCTCCCGGATGGAGCCGGTCTACGATATCTTCAGCACCGTCCAGGCATCACTGGCGGAAAGCCGCGAAGCCCTCTACGTCCGGCTCCGGGCATCCGAACTGATGAACCGCACCCTCGACCTCCAGATCATCATGGACGACCTGCTCAACCTGCTGCTTCAGGAATTCAACCTGGACCTGGCAGTAGTTCGACTCATTGACGAGAATGGCGTGTTGCGGATCAGAAGTTACAGCGGCAAGGGAATAGCTGGAATTACCGGCAAGAACTGGGAACCGGAAAGCGAAACCTATATCGGCGAAGCATTCATGGCCAACCGGGTGCAGTTCATAAACGACACCCAATACATCACCAAGCCGTATACCCGGGAACTGATGCAGCAGGAGGGGATCAAATCGTTCGCCCATATCCCCATCGCCCGCAAGGGCGAACCCCCCTTCGGCATGCTGTCGGTCTTTTCCAAAACAATCGTCGGTCTGTTCAACGAGCCGTTTCTCAATCTGCTCGAAAGCCTGGCCGGCCAATTGGCCCAGGCCGTCAAAATAGTTAGGGAAATGGAGGAAAAGGGGCGGGAGCGCGAAGAAAAGGAACGGGCGCTGTTGGAAAATGCCCGGGTGGTAAAGGAGATGGAGATTGCCAAGCAGATCCAGCTGTCACTGCTCCCCTCGGCGCCGCCGGTTCTCCCCGGAATAACCCTTGCCGGGCGCTGTAAGCCGGCTACCCATGTCGGGGGCGACTATTACGACTTCTTTCGTCATGGCGGCAGCTGCATCGACATGGTAATTGCCGACGTATCCGGGCACAGTGTCGGCGCAGCACTGATCATGGCCGAAACCCGGAGTGTCCTGCGGGCTCAGGCCCGTTCAGACAAGAGTACGGCCGACATCCTCGCCAATCTCAACGAACTCCTGCTCGACGACCTGAATAACGCCGAGCTGTTCATCTCCATGTTCTACATCAGATACGACGGGATGAGCCAGTCGATCTCATACGCCAACGCTGGTCACAATCCGCCACTTATTTTCCGGCGGGGGCATCCCGCCTGCATCGAACTCGACGCCGAGGGGCTGATCCTCGGTATCAAGCGCGAAGTACAATTCGAAGAGAAATTGATTGCCCTGGAAAAAGGCGATCTGGTCCTTCTTTACACTGACGGCATCACCGAAGCGCAAGCGCCCGATGGCGAATTCTTCGGCACCGGCAGACTGTGCGACCTTCTCGATACTGCCAGTTCACTATCGGTCGACGAAATCGTTGAAACCATCTTGAATGCCATTGAAGCATTCACCGGTACCGCCACCCTGAACGACGACGTTTCAATGGTCGTTTTCAAGGTCCATGACGACGGAACAGGACTCATGAAAGTACAAGCGAAGCAGACCACTTTAGTGTAAGATATCTCATGCTGGAAGAGGATGCAGTCCGCGTTCTTCTCCGGCAGACCCCGACACGGAAGGAGAAACCATGAACCTGAACGTTGAGCAGAAAAACGACATCATGATCATTTTTGTCAAAGAGGAGCGACTCGATGCGCACAATTCCAACGATCTGAAAACAAAGATGCAGGAGCTTTTCGAGAATGGCAACAAGCATCTGCTGGTAGATATGAACGATGTCCGTTTCATCGACAGCTCCGGCCTCGGCGCCCTCGTTTCCGGATTCAAGAACGCCATTTCGCACCAGGGGAGCCTGAAACTAACCAGCCTGCAGCCGCAGGTCAGGTCGATGTTCGAATTGACCCGGCTGCACCGGGTGTTCGAGATATTCGGGTCAACGGCGGAAGCACTGGAAAACTTCTAGGGAAGCGAGGGGGGCAATGGACAAGAATGAAATCGAGGTAGATATCAAGGTTCCCAATCAGACCCGCTACCTGAGCCTCATCGGCAGGATCGGCGAAGATCTCGCCAAAGAACTCGACCGCTATGACGGCGACCGGGAAACGCTGGCCTACCACATCAACCTGGTGCTTACGGAAGCGATGGTCAACGCCATCAAACATGCGAATGCCGGAGACCCGGACAAGATGGTCCACGTCTACATCAATCTCTCGGAACATGAGTTGGTGATCAGAGTCTACGACGATGGGCAGGGGTTCGACATCAGCACCATCCCTCCTCCCGACTTCGACAAGCTCGAAGATCGCGGGCGGGGGATATTCATCATCAAGTCGTTGATGGATAGCGTCAGATACGACAAGATCAATGGCGGCAACGTTCTGGAAATGTGCAAAACCTTCCGCTGTCCCTCGTAAAAGGACCGCGCAAGATTTCACTGCCGCATCATTTTTTGCGCATCGACACCAGGGCAACCATCAACGCCCCGAACAGAAACATCGGAAAACTGAGCAGTTGCCCCATGGAAAAGGGGCCGAACACCAGACCAAGTTGCGGGTCGGGCTCGCGAAAGAACTCGACGAAAAAGCGAAACAGGCCGTAACCTGAAACAAAAGCCCAGAAAACCACCCCGGTCGAGCGCGGTTTGCGTTGGAGCAGCCAGAGCAGGGAGAAGAGGACGGGGCCTTCGAGCACAGCCTCATACAGCTGTGAAGGATGCCGGGGAACCCCTCCGCCGCCGGGGAATATCATTCCCCACGGGAGATCGGTCGGCCGGCCGAACAGCTCACCGTTGATAAAATTACCGAGCCGCCCCAGGCCCAACCCGATCGGCCCGGCTGGTGCACAGAGATCGGCCAGGGTAAAGAAGCCGATCTTCTTCCGCCGCGCAATATACAATCCCGCCAGGATAACCCCGATCAGCCCCCCGTGAAACGACATCCCCCCTTCCCAAACGGCAAAAACTTTCAACGGATGGGAAACATAATAGGAAAAATTGTAAAACAGCACATAACCGAGACGCCCACCCAGAATGACGCCGAGGGCGAGACTGAAAATCAGGTCGGCGACGTCATCGGTACTTAGGGGAAGCTGCTTCCGCTTGACACCCCGCAAAACGAGAAAATAGGCGCAAATAAATCCAACGATATACATCAGGCCGTACCAGCGGAATTCAAGCGGCCCCAGACGGAGAAAAACCGGATCGATTTTTGGAAACTGCATGGTGCTCCTCACGGGACAAAAGTGTTCCTACGGTAGCAACAAATCGGTCAAGTGTCAATCAAGGGAGACCGCCCGACAGCACGCTCCATCACGCCAAACCGCACGATTGACAAAACAATTCCGACGGACTATAAAGGGTGGTATTCCTCGTTAGGAAGAGGCGTTGGTACAAACAAAGGCTACTGCCCAGAAACGTCGAAAGACGCCAATGTGGTAGAACAGGTCTGGCCGGCTTAAGGCTTTACCCAAGGTAGCTGGTGCGGCGAGCAGCCAAACGGCGGCATTCGCCTGAACCTACGTTGTACCCTGCCGAAACTCAACCAGGGGGAAAGCTGCGACCTTGTCCGCAAGGCCCTTTCTCCGCAAAGGGCCTTTTTTCGTGGAGGAGCCGGCATGAGTGCGACAGCTCTCGTCAACGAGCTATATCTCAGCGAAGTTCTCGACCGGACCGTCATCAACGACCAGGGCCACGAAGTCGGGCGGCTCTGGGACATGATCATGATCCCGGGGGAAGTCTTTCCCGAAGTGTCTCACCTGCTGGTAAAGGACCGGAAACAGCTCTATTCGATCCCCTGGCAGGGGATTACCCTCTTCACGCCCTTCGTCATCTCGGCTTCCGCCCCGCTTGGTGAGATCATCAAGGGCAAATATACGCCGAGCGAAGCAGATATTCTCGTCAAACGCGACATTCTCGACAAACAGATCGTCGACGTTGATGGTGCCAAGGTGGTGCGCGTCAACGACCTGAAACTGGGAAACCGGAAAGACCTTCTCTGCATCTTCACTGTCGATATCGGCTTTCGTGGCCTGCTGCGTCGGCTCGGCCACGAGCGGCTCTGGGAGCAGGCAGCGCGGTTGCTGCGTAAAGAAATCCGCCACCAGGAGATCAGCTGGGAGTACGTCCAGCCGCTGGAAACGAACGCTTCTCGACTGACACTCACCATGGCCCGGGACCAGATGGCGGACATGCATCCGGCGGATATCGCCAGCATCATTTCCCAACTATCACACACCCATATCCAGACGGTCCTGACCTCGCTCGACACCGAAACCGCCGGGGAAGCGATCCACGAACTGGAACCCGAACTCCGCTCCCGGGTCATGAGCCAGCTCGACAGCGAGCAGGCTTCGGACATCCTGGAGGAAATGGCCCCGGACGAGGCGGCAGACGTGCTTGGCGATCTCCCGGAAGAAAAAGCGAAAGAACTCCTCGAACTGATGGATGAGGAGGAAGCCGAGGACATTCAGGAACTTCTAGAACACGAAGAAGACTCCGCCGGCGGGTTGATGAACAGCGAGTACATCGCCATCGGCGAAGCACTGACCGTCGATGAAGCGCTGGCGGAAATCAGACGGCTGGCTCCTGAAACGGAAACGGTCTACTATGCCTACGTCATTGACCGCGAAGAACGGCTGCAAGGGGTCGTCAGCCTCAAGGAACTGCTGCTCAATGAAGGAAACATGCCGATCGCCGAGATTATGACCACCAACCTGAAAACCGTCGACGTCGAGGCAACCCCGGAAGATATCCTCGAAATAGTCGCCAAATACAACTTGGTCGCCGTGCCGGTCCTTGATGAGGAAGAGAAAATGGCCGGGATTGTCACCGTCGACGACATCCTGGAACTCTTTCTGCCCTTTGCCCTGCGCCGCCGGCGTTATCACCACTGAGAGTTACGAACCGCCATGTTCACCGGCATCAGCATTTTCAGACTCTTCAAACCAATCCGTAAGGTCAACCTGCGGAATATCCTCATGTTCATGGCCATTCTCGGGCCGGGGATCATCACCGCCAATGTCGACAACGACGCCGGCGGCATTACCACCTATTCACTGGCCGGCGCCCATTACGGCTATTCGCTGCTCTGGCTGATGCTGCCGACCACCGTGGCACTGGTGGTTATCCAGGAAATGTGCGCCCGCATGGGGGCGGTCACCGGCAAGGGGCTCTCCGACCTCATTCGGGAATCATTCGGCGTTAAAGTGACCTTTTACGTCATGATTGCCCTGTTTCTCACCAACATGGGCAACTCGGTATCCGAATTTGCCGGGATCGCTGCCAGTCTGGAAATCTTTGGCATCAGCAAATATCTCTCCGTTCCGGTCAGCGCCCTGCTCGTCTGGCTGCTCATCGTCAAAGGCTCGTACAAGGTCGTGGAAAAGGTATTCCTCGTCGCCTGCATGGTTTACATCGCCTATCCCATTGCCGCTTTCATGGCCACCCCTCACTGGAACACGATCCTCACGGCAACGATCACTCCCTCATTTAAAGCCGACAGCGGCTACCTGATCACCATGATTGGGGTGGTCGGGACAACAATTGCCCCCTGGATGCAGTTCTATCAACAATCGGCCGTTGTTGAAAAAGGGATTACCATCGACCAGTACAGCTTTTCCCGCCTCGATGTAGTCGTCGGCTGCATTATGGCAATCGTCGTGGCATTCTTCATTGTCGTAGCCTGCGCGGCAACGATCTTCAGCCAGGGGCTCCAGATCGAAACGGCCGCCGACGCTGCCCTTGCCCTCAAACCGCTGGTCGGAAAGCATGCCTCCGCCCTGTTCGCCTTCGGACTGTTCAATGCATCGCTCTTTGCCGCCTGCATCCTGCCACTTTCCACAGCCTACTATATCTGCGAAGGGATGGGCTGGGAATCGGGAATCGACAAGGATTTTCGCCGGGCACCCCAGTTCTTCTGGCTCTTCACCGTCATCATCATCAGTAGCGCGCTGATTATCCTCTTCCCCAATGCCCCGCTCATTACGATCATGTTTGTCTCCCAAGTGGTCAATGGCGCGGTGCTCCCCTTCGTCCTGGTGTTCATGCTCTTCCTGATTAATGACCGCCGCCTGATGGGACCCTACACCAATGGCCCGACCTTCAATATAGTCGCCTGGCTGACCGTTATCATCATGATCGTTCTTACCGCTATCATGACGATTGACATGATGGTCCCAGGCATCTTCGGCAGGATGTTCGGCAGCTAATTGATCGCCGCCCGGGATGCCATCAATCACCACGAAAAAATTTTTCACCGGCCGTTGACAACCTTTCCGGCAGCTGTAGAATTTCAGCAAAAGATGAGTGTTCTTTGAGAATTGCTCTGGGAATCAGGTACTGGCCGGTTGAGGGACCTGGCGGATAATTTTACGACAACCCTTCTCGAGCCCGGACGCTGTGAGCTAACCGTTATCAATAAACGGAAGCCTGATGCGATCTCTCGAAGGATGATTGGACAAAAGGTCAGAGGTCCAGCGGTAATACGGTTTCCTGGAGCAACCTTATAATTGACGTACAGGGAATGTCGCACAGTGCGTACAGTCATTCCGTCAGGCGCGTCACAACCGCCGCAAAAAGGGGGACTTCAAAGTGATTGATCGTCCGTCCGGTCGCCAAAGAGCGGACGACACGGCAACACGGCACTTCCCACCGACGGAACTGCAAAAGCATCCCGCTGTACGTCAATTACCACAGAAAAAGCCCGGAGATTTACTCTTCCGGGCTTTTTCCTTTCACAGACCAAACCAAGGTTAATCGTTACTTCCACACCTCAGGCGGCACGCCGGCACGCCGCGCAGTCTCTTCCAGAGCAGCCAGTTTTTCTTTCAAGGAGGCAACTTTTTCATCGAGTCGTTTCATCCCCAGCTGGAGGCCGAGGTATTCCGCCCGGCTCAGATTGTCTGGATTAGCCAGTCTGGCTTTACGATCGGATATTTCATCTTCATAGGACTTGATCTCGGCCCGAATTTTTTCGAATTCCGTCCGCCAGGTATCCTCGTCTTTGCCGCCGTACAGTTCTTTCTTCTTTTCGACCGCTTGCTTGGAGGCCGCCGGACTATTTCCGACCGGTTCAGCCACCGCCGGTTTTTTCTCCTCAGCTTTTCCTTCGCCGGATGTTTCAATCACCTCAGGAGCCACTGTGCCCTGATCGGGAATGACCTTCACCCTTTTCCGGTACTTTGCGGGAATTTTGCTGAAATCCTCGGTAAAATTCACCGTCCCCCGCTCGTCAACCCAACGATAGATATCGGCAAACGCCGGCACGGCAATCAACAGTACGAGTAATGCAATCAAATAACGAATCATGATGTCCCCCGTAACAGATGGTAGATCCCGCCCGAAAACACCCTGTTATCCAGGCGGCCAGCCGAGATGGCGGCCGGCCAGCAGATGAAAATGAATGTGAAATACCGACTGTCCTGCATCGGCATTGGTATTCTGTACTAAACGGAAGCCGCTCTCGGCCACCCCCCGCTGCCGGGCAATGGCCGCCGCTGCCCGGAAAACCCGGCCGACCAGCGCATCGTCACCACTCTCGAGGTCAAGGGCGTTGACGATATGTTTGCGTGGAATGAGCAGCAGATGGACCGGTGCTACCGGATTGATATCCTCGATGGCAACGAGGTCTTCGTTCTCGTAGACTTTTTTTGCCGGAATAGTGCCATCGACAATTTTACAAAAGATGCAACTGTCCATCCTGCTTTCCTTTCTGGTCAAGTCTGATTTTGTGCCATTGGTCGGCCCCCCGGAGGCGCAGGTACCGCTCGTCATGGACGAAAAGAATCACCTGGTGTTCACGGGAGCCGAGACTGAGTGCCGTCAGGGCGGCAGTTTTCCGCTCGTCATCGAAATTTACCAGAGGGTCGTCGAGAAGAAAAGGCAATTTTCGCCCCCGGGAAAGGATCGACCCGAGAGCCAGCCGCGCAGCAAGATACCCCTGATCCCGCACGCCGCAGCTGTAATGTTCTACCGGCCGTCCCCCTCCATCCGCACCGATGGTCAGGTTGAACCGGTCGTCAAGGGCCGCGTCCCGATACCTGCCGGCGGTAAGATTGTACAGCTTGCCGTTGATTTCCCCATTCAGCCGGGCCAGATAGGTGGCCCGATACTCGTCGAGGGTCTCCCGCAATACTTCCACGGCCAGTTGCAGGGCACCGATCCGGCGGACCAGGCGCACCTCCCGATTCTTGAGTTCTTCCCCTTCGTCCTCGATAGCTTCAAGGTCGATCCGTTTCTGGGCAAGGATCGCCAGCTGCTGTTCCTGAAGCTGACATGACCGCTCCTGCTCGCGGACCTCCCCCTCCAAACGGCGCATCTTCTCTTCGGCCGCAACGAACTCCTCGTGGCTGATGACCGGGAACCCTTTCCCCGCCACTTCTGCCGCCGTGGCCCGGACTATGGCCAGCTCCCGGGCCACTTCGCCAATCCGGCCCAACGCCTCTTCATGAGTCGGGAGGACCGCCAGGGCACCCGTCACCGAGGCAAGCTCGCTCCTGGCCGCGGCGACGTGCGCCAAGGCGGCAAGAAGTTCACGGGCATTGTCAGGGGCCGCCACACCAGCGCGGGCCGATAGTTCGGCGGCAACGTGCGCCACCGTGGTCCGCAGTCGCCCGACCTCCGTCGCCAAGCCATCAGCATGCCCCTGGCGGCGCAAAGCGGCCGCTTCCAGCCGGCGCCGGTCTCGTCCCGCTCTCAATCCGTAACCCACCGTCAGCACGAGGGCTGTTATCGCCAGCGCATAGCCGGCGGCAGGCAGGAGAAACCAGCCCATGATCGCGCCAAGCCAGCAGCCGAGCAGGACCAGCAGGAACGGGGTAACCAGCCGCGGCGCCGCCGGTGCCGGACCGAGCGCTGCCAGTGCCTCCTCGGCCCGGTCGAGGCGCTCGACGTCGGCCAGATACGCCTCAACGGTCCGGACATCATCATCGGTCAGCTCACTTGCCGGGCCGAGTGCCGCAAGACGGGCGACAATGGCCTCTTTACGCGCCAAAAGCGTCTCAAGCTTCGTCCGTTCCGTCTCCAGCCGGTCATATCCCCTTTTCAGCTGCTCTTCCTGCGCCGTCGCTTCGAGATAGATCTTCACCCGCTGCAGGTACTTCGCCCCTTTGTCCAGATCGGCCCGGCCGGCGGCAACAGCGGAGCGGAGTTCGCCCACGGCCGATTCCAGCGTGGCAATTTCCGCCAAGACCCGGCTCCCCTCACGCCAGGCAGTCGCCAATTCGGCAATCCGCGTCCGGACCAGTTCCAGCTCCCGATCCTTCGCCCGCCCCCCCGGGCGGCGAGTCAACTCGTAAAGCTCCTTTTCCAGGCTGTCGACCACCGCATCGTAATCCAGCTCCGCATAGCCGGAGAGAAGCTGTTTGATCCTGGTGGCAAGGCCATGGTCTTCCTCGATTTTCAGATCCTGCTGGCCGACATGGATCGAATTGCGAAAGATATCTCCCTCGGCAAACCCCCAGATTTCTTCGATCTTGGCCAGATACTCCTCACGTTCGCTGCTGCGGCCGGCCGGCGAAACCTTCCCCTCGAACCGCCAGAGCGCTTCTCCGTCCCGACGCTCCACCGCCCGGACCCGGTCAGTCAGGAAGTCACGCCAGATAGTCATCTCCCGGCCGTCGTAGACGAAGCTGACCTGAGCCTCGCACCGCTCGCCGCCGTCCCAGGGGACGTACCGCTCTTTATCCCGCCGGATGCCGAAGATGGTCCCGGCAATGGCCGCCAGAATTGTCGACTTGCCGGCTTCGTTCCGGCCGTAGACCAGGTTCATCCCCGGCTGGAAAACTAAGTCCGCCCCGCGGAACCGGCCGAATGCCGGCAGATGCAGGCCGCTGATCCAGAGCATCAGGCGCCCCCCCCACGACCGAAACGGCCGATGACCAGTTTCAGCGCCTCGCGGCAGAGCTCGCGCTCGACGGCGGAATCGGCCCGCTCGAACCGTTCGTGCACCTTGCGGATGAACAGGCCGCGGATCGAATCTTCCCGCTCCAGTCGCTTCACCTGGCTGCTGTCGTAAAGATCGGTTTCATCGAGCAGTTCCAGCCAGGCAAACCGCCCCTGCAATCGCCCGGCAAGATTGGCAAGATCGAGCGGCTCTTCCACTGCCCCGGTGAGATGGATCCGGGCAATAAGGTCCGGAAACGAAAGCCGGGCCAATTCACTTTCCAGCGCTGCCAGCTCGGCAAAGAGCGAAGCGTCGACGGTCAGTTCCTGCAGAACGCGGCTCTGCACTTCCACCCGCTCGGCAACCGCCTGTCCCTCCCCAACTTCAACCACAAGCACATGGCGCGGCCCGTTTTCGCCAAACTTCTTCCCTTCGGGCGATCCGGAATAACAGGCGATCGTCCGACCTTCCACTTCCAGACAGGCGCAATTGTGATAATGGCCGAGGGCCAGGTAGTCAAGCCCCAGGCCAGTCAGGTCGGCAAGCGAAAAAGGGATATCCTTTTTCCGCAGGTCCCATTCCGGATTGCCGGTCAGGGAACCATGAAGAAGCCCGACATGAATGCCACCCCCCTCCCGCCGCCGTAGCGACGCCAAAGCTGCCGCGGAACGGTCGGAGCGGAAAGCAAAGCCGTAGAACCAGACCGGCACCCCCCTGATTTCGAGCCGTACCGGCGCCGAAACCTCCGCCTCCGCCAGCAGGGTAACGCCGGGGAAGGTAAAGCGGGAATAGACATTCTCGGCGAAGACCACATTGTCATGGGTCCCGGGAATGAGAACAATCCGGATGCCGCGCCCCTCAAGCCGGGAGAAGCCTTCCTGTACCCGGCCGACGGTTTCGGCGTCCGGATTGTAACTGTCGAACAGGTCGCCGGCGATCAGCAGACAGTCCACTTCTCGCTTGATCGCCAGATTGACGATCCGGTCGAACGTCCGCAGGAAATCGAGGCGCCGGTCGCGCGCCAGTTCGCCGAAGTTGCGCAGCGGCGACCCGAGATGGAGATCGGCAGTATGGAGGAAGCGGATACTCATGACGACGGTTGACAGTTCCTTTCGAATTTACGGAACCGGGGCGCCGGCGAGCGGCACATCGGCCGGCTTGCGGAGGCAGATCAGAAACTCCCGGTTCCCTTTCGGGCCGAGGATCGGTGACTCGGTCACCCCCAGCACCGTCAGACCGAGACTTCCCGCCAGATGCGTAATCGCGGCGATCACCTCGCGATGTTTGCTTTCGTCGCGCACCACCCCCCCCTTCCCCACTTCCCCCTTCCCCACCTCGAACTGCGGTTTGATCAGGGCGACGATCAGACCGCCGGGGCGCACCAGTTGCAGCGTCGGCGGCAGCACCTTGTCGAGGGAGATGAAGGAGGCGTCGATCACCGCCAACTCGGGCAGTTCGCCCAGCGTACCCGGGTCGAGGTAGCGGATATTGGTCTTTTCCAGGTTGACGACCCGTGGGTCCTGGCGCAGCTTCCAGGCCAACTGGCCATAGCCCACATCAACGGCAAAGACCTTGCGGGCTCCCCGTTGCAGCAGGCAATCGGTAAAGCCTCCCGTGGAGGCGCCGACATCGATCGCTACCATCCCGGCCGGGTCGAGGGCAAACTCGTCCAGCGCCCGTGCCAGTTTCAGGCCGCCACGACTGACATAGGGGATATCTTCCCCCTTCAGCCGGATTTCGGCGGTAACGGCAACCGGCATCCCGGCCTTGTCCGCCAGGTGATCGTCAACCACTACCTGGCCGGCCATGATCAGCGCCCGGGCCCGTTCACGCGACTGGGCAAGGCCGCGGTCGACCAGTAACTTATCAAGCCGTTCGCGCCCTTTCGATGGAGGTGAAGAAGGTTGGTTCATAGAAACTTATTCGTAAGAAGGTCCATCTTCAGCGGCTAGGGGAAGCTCTTCGGCAGGGAGGGAATGGCCCATCTTTCGGGCAGCCTTCCGCTGCCGATTGAGGACCCGCACAATTTCGACGAGGAGCGGGAGATCTGCGGGATCGAGCAGACGCAGTTCTTTCTGCAGCTCTTCCTCCTTACCGCTGGATGCCGGGCGGAGAGAGCTGGTCGCGGCTGCGGCTGGGGGGAAAAAAGAACCGACCGGCACGGCGAGCGCATCCCCAAGGGCAATGAGAATCTTGAGCGACGGCAACTGCTCGCCGCGTTCGATCTTCCCGATGTACGTATAATCAAGACCGCCGCTCACCCGGGCAGCCAGCTCCTTCTGGGTAAGTCCGCGTTCGGTTCTCAACTTTTTCAATGCACGTCCGACATCGCTTTGCAACCGCCCCCCCTGTGACCTGCCGCTTTTTGCCGATAGTACGCCATTTTGCTGCCTGGCTGGTAGTTTGATATACCCTCTTTCCCACGTAACTGTCAACGTGATTTGAAATATGCCCTGCTGGCATATTTTCTTTTGACAATGATAATTATTTATCCTATCGTCTAAACGATTGCAGTGAGGCTCTTGTGGATAAACTCAGAATTATCAAAGGTCTGAACAAGATCAGCCACAGGCTGTCGGATAACGAACTCAGACTGTACCTGCTAATGCTTGCCGCAGCAGCCGACGACTACTGCGGCACAATTCTGCACAGCATCATTGGCGAATCCGTTCCGTTTTTCATCGTTCCGGGACACCTTGCAGCGGCCTGTAGCCGACTGCAGGACCTGGGCCTCATCGAGACCAACCTGCTGCAACAGGGGAACTGGATCACCTACCGGATACTCGTGCCGACTCCGACAGCACCCGAAGCGAGCGCGCCGACTGACCAGGATACGATTTCAGGAGAAAATCCATGACCACAGAACACGCAACAGTCAACCGCATCGATACGGAGGGGAAAAGCACCGCCATCCTCGTAGTCGACGACGAACCCGACATCCTCTTTTTTGTAGTCCATGCGCTTCAATGCATGGGGATGACCGTCGCCTGCGCCGGGAATGGCGAGCAGGCCCTGTCATTGCTTGCAACACGCCCTTTTGCCGTCATGCTCACCGACCTCAACATGCCGGGGATGAACGGACTCGAACTGGCCCGTCAAGCCCGCGGTCTCCAGCCACTATTGACGATTATCCTGGGCACCGGCCACCTCTCGCGGGGGATACACGAACAAGCGGCACAGGCCGGAATCAGTGAAGTCATCGGCAAACCATTCGAAATTGAAACCATCTTTCGGCTCATCTGCAAGGCATTGGCATGATGGCAATCAGATTCACCAGACGGTGATCAAAACGGTATGGAATGTTCCGCACCACAAATGAGGCCGATCTGCTGGATAGATACAATTTCCGGGACCGCCGAAAAAAACCTTGCAATCGATACGCATCAGTGCTATCTATTCAAGACCCGATGCCGAAGTGGTGGAATTGGTAGACACGCTAGATTCAGGTTCTAGTGGGGGTTCCCCCGTGCTGGTTCGAGTCCAGTCTTCGGCACCACAAAAACAAGGGGTTAGCAGCTGCGGCGGCTAACCCCTTTCCGTTTTGTCCAAACTAATTCGAACCATTTATCCGAACAGCAAAATCTCGCCGTCAATCAACTGGAACTGCTGATAAGTCCCGCAGTTATAGCAAATAGTGTTTCATCGATCAGCCACGGCAAACGCGCCACAGCCACATCGGCGGAACCAGCGCATCACGGGGATGCATCCTTAGCGATAAAGCCCTTTCATGGAATGAAAGACGGCACTCAAGCGCCACGCCGCCAAGCGAAAAGCGATGCGGGAGAGCAGAATAACCGCCACCGAGCGCCCTTACGCGTTACGTCCAGCTTCACGGCATCTGCGGAGTTGTTTTGTGACTACGGAACAAGAGCTTCTTGATTTTGACAGAACACACCTCTGGCACCCCTACACTTCAGCCACTAAAGCCCTGAAGTGCTATCCGGTGGCAATGGCCGAGGGAATCTACCTTGAATTACTGGACGGGCGGCGCCTGATTGACGGCATGTCGAGTTGGTGGTCTGCCATTCACGGTTACAACAACCCGGCGATCAATGCGGCCATGACCGCCCAGATCAATCGCATGTCCCACGTTATGTTCGGCGGGCTGACTCACCGCCCGGCCATTGACTTGGCGCGCCTGCTGATCAAGATCGTGCCGGCCGGCCTGGAGCATGTCTTTTTCAGCGATTCCGGGTCGGTGGCCGTAGAAGTTGCCATGAAGATGGCACTTCAGTACTGGCATTCTCGCTCGTGCACCACTAAACACATGTTTGTCACCATTCGCAACGGGTATCACGGCGACACCTGGCATGCGATGTCCGTTTCCGACCCCGACACGGGCATGCACGCCATTTTCAACAAGAACCTTGCAAAGCAGTACTTTTTGCCCGCACCACGTTCCGGCTTCCACGAGGCGTTTGACGAGACGGAAATCAGCGAGGTCGAGGCGTTTCTGCAGCAAAACCACGGCAACATCGCGGCGTTCATCCTCGAACCGATTGTCCAGGGCGCTGGCGGCATGCGCTTTTACCATCCCGACTACCTGAAACATATACGCAGGCTCTGCACAAAATACGACATCCTGCTCATCGCCGATGAGATCGCGACCGGCTTTGGCCGAAGCGGGAAGCTTTTTGCATGCGAACACGCCGGCATCTCTCCGGACATCATCTGCGTGGGAAAAGCACTCACAGGGGGGTATCTCACCCTCGCCGCCACGTTATGCACCAAAGACGTGGCCTATACCATTTCAAACGGTTTTCCCGGTGTATTCATGCACGGCCCCACCTTCATGGCTAACCCTCTGGCATGTGCCACGGCATTGGCAAGCTGCGAACTTCTTCTGAACAGTCCGTGGCAAGAGAGCGTCCTAGGTATCGAGAAAACCTTGAAGGAGAGACTGCTGCCGCTGCAAAGCGTCGAGTCGGTGGCGGAAGTCCGGGTGCTGGGAGCTATCGGCGTGGTGGAAATGAAGGAGCCGGTGGATATGGAGCAAATCCAGCAACGCTTTGTCGACCAGGGAATCTGGTTGCGACCGTTCGGCAAACTGGTTTATACCATGCCGCCGTTCGTCATCTCGCCCGATGAGCTGAATACGCTCTGCAACGGGATATGTAACGTTATCTGCCCCTAATTGTCCCTAATAACCATCTTGTTCGCGGGTACCAATGTGTTAACCGAGCGAAACAGAAAATTGCCGTACACCGCCCCAAATACGCCACACCATAAATCTCATCAACTGCCCATCCGGGTATCCTGGTGCGAGCTTTTCACTCACCACCAGTGTTGCCAGCACGACTGGCGATCTCCTTAGCTTGACCAGCTGCAGCATCACCGTACTCATTGATCGAGCGCCTTGGCGGAATATATTCAGGTTGACGAAGCGGTCCGGAGAGTGTATGAGTATATAATCATACGATATGAGGCAAGCCATGAGCGATCACGCAATCTATCGAGCAGAGATTCTTAAGGCGCTGGCCCAGCCAACCAGACTCAAGATAATCGATTTCCTGCGGCACGGCGAACGGTGCGTCTGCGAAATCTTTCCCGCCATCGGCGAAGAACAATCCAACACCTCCCGTCATCTCAATCTGATGCAGGCAAGCGGCATCCTCAGCCGCCGCAAGGATGGCCTGAAGATCTACTATGGAATAAAGCACCCCGAGGTCCTCGAGATCGTTGCCCTGACCGAACGGATTCTGGCCCAGGAGATTACGGGACGGCAGCGACTGCTCAAGGTTGGATGAGCGGCGGCACATCGAATCGCAGGCGGAGTTGTCCGCCCGATCCCATGACTGAACAATCACGTAATCATGGAGTAGTTCATGCTGAAAGATTTCGCCGATTATCTGACATTCAATCTATTTCGTCTCACCCCAGGCAGCAGGTCGGGAGAAGCGCTCGACTTCTTTATCTATGATACGATCAAGATTTTCCTGCTGCTGGTCACGATCATTTTCGTCGTGGCCGTCATCCGCGCCTCGTTCCCGCCGGAAAGAACCAAACGCATCCTCTCCCACCGCCGCGAATATCTTGGCAACGGGCTCGCAGCGCTGTTGGGAATCGTCACCCCTTTCTGTTCATGTTCGGCCGTACCGCTTTTTATCGGCTTCGTTGAATCCGGCGTGCCGCTGGGTGTTACCTTTTCCTTTCTCATCTCGTCACCGATGGTCAACGAGGTCGCCCTGATCATGCTTTGGGGGCTTTTTGGCTGGCGCATTGCCTTGATATACATCGGCACGGGGCTCCTGGTTGCCATTATCGCGGGGATTGCTATCGGCCGGCTGAAGATGGAGCGGTACGTCCAGGATTACGTCTGGGAAATGCAGGTGGGTAACGGGGAAATCGGCAACCAGACTTTCCGGGAGAAACTCGTCTACGCGCGGACATACACCGGCGAACTGCTGCGAAAAATCTGGCCCTATGTGGTGATCGGCGTCGGCATCGGCGGATTCATCCATGGTTACGCCCCTGCCGACTTTCTTCTGCAGTATGCCGGCCGCACCAATCCACTTGCCGTGCCGCTGGCGGTACTGATCGGCGTCCCGCTTTACGCGAATGCCGCCGGAGTGATCCCGATCGTTCATGCGTTGATGGAAAAAGGGATGGCGGTCGGTACCGTCCTCGCTTTCATGATGGCAGTGACCGCCCTCTCCTTTCCGGAGGCAGTGATTCTCAAGAATGTCCTCAAGACGCGCCTCCTGGTAACATTTTTCGCCATTGTCGCTGCCGCAATCGTCATGGTCGGCTATCTGTTCAACGCCATACTGTAACCCTACCAGCTCCCGGCGCAAGGAGGGAAACGATGAACGCAATGAAGAAAACAGGAGTTCTTGCCGCTCTTTTCTGCACCGTCGTCCTGGCTGCAACGGCTTTCGGCGCGCCCTGGCAAAACTGGCGGGGGAGCGGCGGCTGGGGCGCAAATGGCGCCTACCAGCGACTTTACAACCCCACTACAGTGGAAACTATTACCGGTATTGTGGAGGCCGTAGACAAAGTGACGCCGATGCGGGGGATGAATTATGGCGTCCACCTGGTAGTCAAGGCGGGAGATCAGGATGTTTCGGTTCATCTCGGCCCTGGCTGGTACATCGAGCGGCTCGACACGAAAATTGTCAAAGGGGATCAGGTGGAAATCAAGGGCTCGCGAATAATGGTCAAAGGGAAACCGGTGCTCATTGCCGCAGAGGTCAAAAAAGGAGAGTCGACCCTGAAACTTCGGGACGACAATGGAGTTCCCGTTTGGGCGGGTTGGCGACGATAGCAGGCGCGCGGGCAGCCCAGACCGCGCCGGGAGTGGCTGCCCGCGTACCAATATTCTCCAAGCCGGCAGACCGCCGGCGATACGCAGCATCTTGAACGTCCATCCGGCTGCCGGATGGAATACAACTATCCGACAAGGAGAACAGCGATGAAAATCGAAGTATTGGGGACCGGCTGCGCCAAATGCAAAACTCTCTATGACAACGTCCGGCAAGCGGTCGAAGAGAGCGGGATAAGCGCCGAGGTGGTGAAGGTGGAAGATATTCCTTCGATCATGAAATTCGGGGTAATGAGCACCCCCGCACTGGCGATCGACGGGCAGGTAAAATTCTCCGGTCGGGTCGCCACTGTCGCCGAGCTTGTCGGGATTCTTGGGCGATGATAGTACAGCGCTCACTTTTCCATCAGAAAGGACGATCCATGAGATCAGTGATCACCGCGCTCGCCGCCCTGCTGCTTACCACCGGCATCGCCCGGGCCGAACTTCCTGCCGCTTCGGCAGCGACCGTTCGCCAGGCGCTCAGCTCCGGCAAACCGGCCGTTATCGATCTGGGGGCCCGAACCTGTATTCCCTGCCGAAAGATGGCGCCAATTCTGGAGTCTCTAGCGAAGATGTACCGGGGACGGGCCAATATCCTGTTCATCGATGTCCACGAGGATCAGGAGGCAGCCCGGAACTTCCGGGTCCAGATGATCCCGACCCAGATATTCTTCGATTCACGGGGAAAAGAGGTGAAGCGGCACATCGGCTATCTGGAGCAACGTGAAATCGTGCAGGAACTGCAGCAATTGGGGGTCCGGTGACGCTTCTCGACAACATCGAACAGCTTGTCGCGGCATATCCGCTGCTTGCCTTCGGTGCCGTCTTTCTTGCCGGCGTCCTCTCATCGGCATCACCCTGCGTGTTGGTAACCGTCCCGCTGGTCATCGGTTTTGTCGGCGGTTATGCCGGCAGCGACCGGTTCAAGGCATTTCGCTATACCTGCGCCTTCGTCCTCGGCATCGCCCTGACCTTTACCGCCTTTGGCGCTGCGGCAGGGCTGCTCGGCACCATGTTCGGCACGCTGGGCGGCTGGTGGTATGGAGCCGCCGGCCTTGTCGCCATTGTTATGGGAATGCAGCTATTCGGGCTTTTCGAGCTTCGTTTGCCGATCCGGCGGGACTTTCGACCGAAGCAGGGGGGGCTGTTTGGTGCACTGCTACTCGGGCTTTTTTTCGGCGCCGTTTCTTCTCCCTGCGCCACCCCGGCGCTGGTGGTCATTCTCACTGTCGTCGCCGTCAAGGGTGAAGTTCTGTACGGCATCGGCCTGCTCTTCGCTTACGCTGTCGGCCATTGCCTGCTCCTGCTGCTGGCCGGGACCGCCACCGGTTTCGTCGAGTCGTTCGTAGCAGCGCGAAGGGCCCGGCAAGTCTCCGTCTGGTCGAAAAAAATCGCCGGCGTACTCATCGCCCTGGCAGGCGGCTATCTGGTCTGGGCCGCCTTCTGAACGAAAGGGCATCCAGCCGGCTAGTAGCGCACTACCGCCCCTTCGGGGTGGTCGGAGACGATCCAGTGATCGATCAACTCGTGACTGGAGGAAATCTGCGTCCCGAGTTGCCGGGCGCGGTATTCTTCCTCCGCGGTGACTGAAAAAAGGCAAAGTCCGTATCCGTCGTAGCAGTTCACAAACATGGTTCAACCTCCTTCAAAGACTGTTTGTTGACTGGCTGCCAAGCATTCGGTGACCTCACCCTCCTCCCTGCAAATCGCTTGCCACTATTTTAATGAGAAGCACAAATACCGGCCAAGATCGTGCAGGAAGCCACTCCACCGGCCTTCACTCCTCGATGACCGTGCAGCTTGTTGCCGGACGCTGCCGCAAAACCGGTAGCCGCCGCTCGAAAAAAGGGCAGAATGTCCCTCCCTTTCAACCGGGTCATTCTGCCCCATGTCAACGTCTGACCGGCCGGACCGGCCGGCCGCGCCCGTCCCCGCATGGCCGGACGAGCTCCGCCACTTCGGCGCCGGTCAGCAACCGAAACTCCCCCGGCTTGAGTTCTCCCAGCTTGAGAGCGCCGTACCGAATCCGCCGCAGCCGGACTACCGTCAGCCCCACCGCCTCGCACATCCGCCGCACCTGCCGGTAGCGTCCTTCGTGGATGGTAATCGACAGCCAGGTATTATTGTCGCTCTCCCGCTGGGAACGTACCTGGGCGGGGGCGGTCGGGCCGTCGTCGAGTTCGAGCCCGCCGGAAAGCCGCTGAAGCTGTTCGGGGTTCACCCGCCCCCGGACCCGGACCAGGTATTCCTTGTCGACTTCATGACGCGGGTGAGCCAGTCGGTTGGCCCACTCGCCATCGTTGGTCAACAGCAGCAGCCCTTCGGTATTGTAGTCGAGCCGGCCGACCGGAAACACCCGTGCCCCGACCCCCTTGAGGAGGTCGGTGACGATCGGCCGCCCCCCCGGATCCTTGAGGGTAGTGACATAACCGACCGGCTTGTTGAGCAGGATATAGTAACGGGTGCCGCCGACCGACACCGGCTTGCCGTCCAGGGTGATCCGGTCCTTGGCCGGATCGGCCTTGCTCCCCAGCTCGGTGACCACTTCCCCGTTGACCGCTACCCGCCCGGCACTGATCAGCCGCTCCGCTTCACGGCGCGACGCGACCCCCCCTTGGGAGAGAATTTTCTGCAATCGCTCTTCCATATCACCTCGAAAAAGAAGAAGGGCTAACAACCTTGAGGGACGAAATCCGCCCGGCCCGGCCGTTAGCCCTTCCCGATGCAATTCCCGCCGCTACTCGGCAAAGCGGGACATGGCGCGAAACTTGTTGTAGCGCTCCTCGACCAGCTGTTCCACCGGCAGCGCCCGCAACTCCTTGAGATGCCGGGACAGCGCCTCATGCAGCGACGCGGCCATCGCCTCGTGGTTGCGATGGGCGCCGCCGAGCGGCTCCTTGACGATGTCGTCGATGACGTTCAGTTCCTTGAGGTCCGGGGCGGTGAGCTTCAGCGCTTCGGCCGCCTGCTCCCCCTTGGTGCCGTCCGACCAGAGAATGGCCGCACATCCTTCGGGCGAGATAACCGCATAGATCGAATACTCGAGCATCAAGATCCGGTCGCCTACGGCAATGGCCAGCGCCCCGCCGGACCCCCCTTCGCCGGTGATAACGACGATGATCGGCACGGTCAGGCGGGCCATCTCCCGCAGGTTGCGAGCGATCGCTTCGGCCTGGCCCCGCTCTTCGGCACCAATGCCGGGGTAAGCACCGGGAGTATCGACGAAGGTGATGATCGGCAGCCGGAACCGCTCAGCCATCTCCATCAGCCGCAGCGCCTTACGGTACCCTTCCGGGTTGGGCATGCCGAAATTGCGGTAAACCTTTTCCTTGGTGTCCCGCCCCTTCTGGTGGCCGATGACCATCACCGGCTCGCCGTCGAGCTTGGCCAGGCCGCCGACGATGGCATGGTCATCGCCGAACTGACGGTCGCCGTGCAGCTCGGTGAATTCGGTAAAGATCAGCTTCAGATAGTCCAAGGTGAAGGGACGGTTGATGTGGCGGGCCACCTGGGTCATCTGCCAGCGGGAGAGATTGGCGAAGACCACTTCCCGCATCTGGTCCACCTTCTCTTCCAGCTTGGCGACCTCGGTGCTCAACGCTTCATTGTCGCCGGCGATGGCGGCCAGTTCCTGGATCTTCTTCTCCAGCTCCTCCACCGGTTTTTCAAAATCGAGAGAGTAGTGTGCAGCCATGTATCAAAGCTCCTTGTGCGAAAATTTCACTCCAGGTTGAGGTGCAGAACGGCGGACGGCGGACAGGGCTGCGAGACGGTACCGACGCTGCGCACTATTCGAACGAAACGGCATGATAGCCGAACAGATTTTTGACTTCCTGCGACAGTTCCTCGCTGGCGGCCACCCGGTAGGAGTCGGGCAGCGCGATGGTCGCCCGGCACTGGCTCGGGATATTAATGGTCAGCACCGGCCGGCAACTGCCGGGATGGCGGCCGATGATCTCCCGCAGGGTCAGCAGCTGCGACCGTTCGAGGCCGGTCCCGGAAAGGGCGAAGATCACCCGCTTGGTTTCCCGGGCGCAAACCTCCCGGAGCGGCACGACGTCGTTCGCCATGATCTTGATGCTCTTTTCCCCTCTGTCGAGGGTGCCGCTGACCAGCAGCGGATCGTCGGACTTGAGGAATTCGACGACCCGGGCATAGACGTCGGCAAAGACCACCACCTCCACGGAACCGACCAGGTCCTCCAGGGTGGCGAAGGCCATCCGGTCCCCTTTTTTGGTCATGATCTCCTTGAGACCGGCAACCACCCCGCAGAGCCTGATCTCGGCCTTGTCGGACAGCTCGTCCAGCGACGCCGTATCGGTGGAGGCAAAGCGCTTGATCTCCGACTCGTAGCGCCCGAGCGGATGGCCGGTAATAAAGAAGCCGAGCGCCTCCTTCTCCAGGTTGAGCAGCAGCTTGTCATCCCATTCGGGGATCTCGGGGAGCTGGTGCCCTCCCCTGCCGTTGCCGTTGCTCCGAACGATCTCCTCGGTGCCGAACAGCGACACCTGCGCGCTCTCCTTCTCCTGCTGTATCTTCTGGCCGATCGCCATGGCGTCCTCAAGGGCCGCCATCAGCTGGGCCCGCCGGCCGCCAGTGGAATCGAAGGCGCCGCACTTGATCAGCGACTCGACCACCCGTTTGTTGACCTTGCGCAGATCGACCCGCTCGCAGAAGTCGAACATCTCCTTGAACGGTCCGTCGCCGCGGGCCTCGATGATCGCCTCGATGGCCGATTCGCCGACATTCTTGACCGCCCCGAGACCGAAGCGGATCGAGTTGCCGAGGACCCGGAACGACAGGTCGGAGGCATTGATGTCGGGCGGCAGGACCTCGATCCCCATCTCCCGGCAGTCGGCGATGTTCTTGACCACCTTGTCGCTGTTCCCCATGTCCTCGGTGAGGAGTGCCGCCAGGAACTCCACCGGATAGTGGGCCTTCAGGTAGGCGGTCTGGTAGGCGACCAGGGCGTAGGCGGCCGAATGGGACTTGTTGAAGCCGTACTCGGCAAACTTGGCCATCAGGTCGAAGATCGCTCCGGCCTTCTGCAGGTCGATCCGGTTCTTTTCGGCGCCGGCCATGAAGATGTCGCGCTGCTTGGCCATCTCCGCCGGATCCTTTTTCCCCATGGCGCGGCGGAGCAGGTCGGCGCCGCCGAGGGAGTAGCCGGCCAGGGTCCGGGCGATCTGCATGACCTGTTCCTGGTAGACGATGACCCCGTAGGTATCCTTGAGGATCGGCTCCAGCTGTGGCAGGTCGTAGACCACCTTTTTCCGGCCGTGCTTGCGGTCGATGAAGTCGTCGACCATCCCGGAGCCGAGCGGCCCCGGCCGGTAGAGGGCGCAGACGGCGATGATATCCTCAAAGCAGGAGGGCTTGAGCTTGGTGAGCAGTTCCTTCATCCCCGACGATTCGAGCTGGAAGACCCCGGTGGTGTTCCCCGCCTGGAGCAGCTTGTAGCTCTCCTCGTCGTCGTCGCGCAGGGCGGCGATGTCGAAGTTCGGGTCTTTGCCGACGCGGATCAGCCGGACGGCGTTGTGAATGACGGTCAGGTTCTTCAGCCCGAGGAAGTCGAACTTGACCAGGCCGATCTTCTCGACGTACTTCATCGAGTACTGGGTAGTGAGCGAGCCGCTCTTCTGGTCCTTGTAGACCGGACAGAACTCTTCGAGCACGTCGGGGGCCACCACCACCCCGGCGGCATGGGTGGAGGCGTGGCGCGCCAGGCCTTCGAGACAGATGGCGATGTCGAGCAGCTCCTTGACCCGCGGCTCGGCGTTAGCCAGCTCCGTCAGCTTCGGTTCCTGCTGAAGGGCCTTTTCCAGGGAGATGCCGAGCACCTCCGGCACCAGTTTGGCGATCTTGTCGACGTCGCCGTAGGCCATATCGAGCGCCCGACCGACGTCGCGGATCACCGCCCGGGCCGACATGGTCCCGAAAGTGATGATCTGGCAGACCTTGTCGCGGCCGTAGCGCTCGGTGACATACTGGATCACCTCCTCGCGCCGGTCCTGGCAGAAGTCGACGTCGATATCGGGCATCGAGATCCGTTCCGGGTTGAGGAAGCGTTCGAAGAGGAGGTTGTAGGGGAGCGGATCGAGGTCGGTGATCCGGATGGCGTAGGCGACCAGCGAACCGGCCGCCGAACCGCGGCCCGGCCCGACCGGGATGCCGTGGTCCTTGGCCCAGTTGATGAAGTCGGCGACGATCAGGAAGTAACCGGGGAACCCCATCTGCTTGATGCAGTCGAGCTCGATCCGCAACCGGGCGAAGTACGCCTGCTCCTGCTCCGGAGTCAGATCGGGATTCTTGGCGCGGATGGCGATGAGCCGCGACTGCAGCCCCTGATGGGCCTCGGCTTCCAGGACCTCGTCGAGGGTCTTCCCCTCGGGCGGCTCGTGGCGGGGGAAGTGGTAGGTCTTCAGGTCGAGTTCGAGGTTGCACCGCTCGGCGATCTCCAGGGTGTTGGTGATCGCCTCGGGGGCGTAATGGAAAGCGGCGGCCATCTCCGCCGGGCTCTTGAAGTAGAACTCGTCGGCGGAAAAGCGCATCCGGTTCGGATCGTTCATCGTCTTGCCGGTCTGGATGCAGAGCAGTACCTCGTGGGCCCGGGCATCCTCCCGGTTCAGATAGTGGCAGTCGTTGGTGGCGACCAGCGGCAGCCCCAGTTCCCGCGCCACCGTCAGCAGCCCCTGGTTGGCCTTGTCCTGTTCCGGCAGGGTATTTTCCTGGAGCTCGAGATAGTACCGGCCGGGGAAGGTTTCAGCGTACCAGCGGGCGACCGCCAGCGCCTCCTCCATCTTTCCGCGCTCGCAGAGATAGGCCACTTCCCCCTTGAGACAGGCGGAAAGACAGATCAGCCCCTCGGCATATTCGGCGAGGATCTCCTTGTCGATCCGCGGCCGCCGGTAGAAACCGTCCTTGTAGCCGGCCGAGACGAGCCGGGAGAGGTTCTTGTAGCCGGTCAGGTTTTCGCAGAGGAGGATCAGGTGGTAGCTGGAGGTACCGTCGTGGGTAGAGGGCGGATTCTTGTCGAAACGGGAACCGGGGGCAACGTAGACCTCGGAGCCGATGATCGGCTTGATTCCCTTGTCACGGCACTTGAGATAGAATTCGAGGGCGCCGAACATGCAGCCGTGGTCGGTGATCGCCACCGCCGGCATCTCATAATCCTTGGCCTTCTTGATCAGATCGCCGAGGCGGATGGCACCGTCCAGCAGCGAGTACTGCGTATGGAGATGGAGATGGACAAAGCTCATGGCGTACAATCCGTTCGAATATTCCGGGAAAGGGGGACGGTTACAGCGGCAGACCCTGACAAAGAAGGGAGCTCCCGGCCCGGCAACTCCCTTTTATTTTCGCTAAAAAATTTTATGAATTATGCCACGAAAGCAGTAAAGCTGTCAACAATCCGCGCCACGCTCCCCCGCTTCGGCGGGCCGGCACTTGAACGGCCGCCGTTGCCCATTATAATCAGAAGGGATGACGTTTCGCCCCGGTAAAGCCCACGTAAAAAATTACTGGCAAGGAGGCAGGCGATGGACGGCAAGAGCAATGAGATCCTGAAAGAAATCGGCGCGGCCCTGGAGCGGGAGCCGCGAATCAATCTCCACCGCAATCCGCTCCGGCTGACCCTCGACGAAGGAATCCTGACCATGGAGGGCGAGGTGGCGGAGATCGCGGCGAAAAAGCTGGCCCTGGAGCTGGCGGCAGCGGTGCCGGGGGTGGCCGGGATCGCCGACCGGCTGCGCATCCCGCCCGCCGAGGCGATGGAGGATGGGGAGATTCGCGACCATATCGGCGATGCCTTCATCCAGGAACCGGCCTTTGCCGACTACGCCGTTCGAGCCTGGATCTTCGGCCGGCTGGCAGCAATACGGGAACCGCCGCGGCCGCCGGCCGGCGACCTTGAAGTGGAGGTGGCCGACGGCGTAGTCACCCTCAACGGCCGGGTCGGCAGCATCTCCCACAAGCGGTTGGCCGGAGTGCTCGCCTGGTGGGTGCCGGGGAGCCGCGACGTCGTCAACGGCCTGGAGGTCTCGCCGCCGGAAGAAGACACCGACGACGAAGTGATCGACGCCGTGCGGCTCGTCCTGGAAAAGGACCCCTTCGTCAACGCCGCCCAGATCCGGGTGAGCTGCCGCAACCGGATCGTCACCCTGGACGGGGCGGTGCCATACCCCCGGGAGCTGGAGATGGCCGAAGCGGACAGCTGGTATGTCTTCGGCGTCGACCGGGTCATCAACCGGCTGGAGGTCAGCGCATAAACGATGAAAAAGAGCCGCCAGTCCACCAGTCAGACGAATCCCGACCCGAGCCGGCCGGGCCGAAAGCGGTCGGCAAAGGCCGGAATGCCCCCCGGCACCCTGGTCCACATCGGCGAACGGAGCGACCGGGAGATCAAGATCTCGGTCATCGACTACGGTCCCACCAGCTATGAAGAAAAAGAGATCGCCGCCCTCAATGAATGCTTCTATTTCATGGACGCCACAACCAGCAGCTGGATCGACATGGCCGGGCTCCACGAGATCGAACTGGTCCGCAAACTCGGCGACTGCCAGGGGATTCACCCACTGGTCCTGGAAGATATCCTCAACACCGAGCAGCGGCCGAAAGCCGAGGATTTCGGCGACTACCTCTTCATCGTCCTGAAGATGCTCCGTCTCGGAGAGAACGCCGAGATCGCCACCGAGCAGGTCAGCCTGATTCTCGGCAAGAACTTCGTCATTTCGTTCCGCGAAGGACTCGCCGCCGACCCCTTCGCGCCGATCCGCGAGCGGTTGCGGGACGGGAAGGGACGTATCCGGGCCCTGGGGGCGGACTATCTGGTCTACTCGCTGATCGACGCCATCGTCGACAACTATTTCGTGGTGCTGGAAACCCTCGGCGAGCAGATCGACGACCTGGAGGCGGAGGTTGTCGCCAATCCGGGGCGGGGGACCCAACAACAGATCCACCGGCTCAAACGGAGCATGATCTTCCTCCGCAAGGCGGTCTGGCCGCTCCGGGAGGTGATCGGCAGCCTGGAGCGCCACGACTCCCGTCTCATTCGCCCGGCCACCGTCGTCTATTTCCGGGACGTCTACGACCATACCGTCCAGGTCATCGACACCATCGAAACCTTCCGCGACATGCTCTCCGGGATGCTCGACGTCTACCTCTCCAGTATCAGCAACCGGACCAACGAAGTCATGAAAGTGCTGACCGTCATCGCGACGATCTTCATGCCGCTGACCTTCATTGCCGGGCTCTACGGGATGAACTTCAAGTACATGCCGGAGCTGGACTGGCGCTGGGCCTACCCGGCAGTGCTGATCCTGATGGCGCTGATCAGTGTCGGCATGCTGATCTATTTCAAACGGAAGAAATGGCTCTGAGCCCCGTACACGTCCCCCTTGCCAGGAGAAAATGGTTCATGATACCTTCAGAAGAGGACCGCGCCCCGGCGAACCACCCGCGGCGCGGAAGATACCCTGTCAAGGAAAGCACATGACCAGCCACGGTTTTCTCATCGACACCCACGCCCACATCGACGGCCTCGAATTCGCCGCCGATTTCGACCAAATGCTCGCCCGGGCCGCGGCAGCCGGCCTCTCCCAGATCGTCACCGTCGGCGCCGACCTTGAATCGAGCCGCGCCGCCGTCGAGCTGGCCGGACGTCACGAACATATCTACGCCGCCGTCGGCATCCACCCCCACGACGCCGCCCGGGTCACCGACCGTTGCTACGACGTGATCCGCGAACTGGCCACGGTCAATCCGAAGGTCGTGGCGATCGGCGAGATCGGCCTCGATTTCTACCGCGACCGCGCCCCCCGCGACCTCCAGGAAGAGGTCTTCCGCCGCTTTATCCGCCTGGCCCGGGAAGTGGCGCTGCCGATCATCGTCCATGACCGGGACGCCCACGAACGGGTGATGACGATCCTCCGCGAAGAAGGGGCAGCCGAAGTCGGCGGAGTGCTCCACTGCTTTTCCGGCGACCTGGCCATGGCACGGGAGTGCGTCGAACTCGGCTTCTACCTCTCCGTCCCCGGCACCGTCACCTACCCCTCCAACGAACAGTTGCGGGAAGTGGTGCGGGGGATCAGAACCGAACACCTGCTGGTGGAAACCGACTGCCCTTACCTGTCGCCGGTTCCCCACCGGGGGAAGCGGAACGAGCCGGCCTACGTCCGCCTTACCGCCGCTAAGGTAGCGGAGTTGAAAGGACTGTCGGTGGAAGACGTGGGGCGGATCACCTCGCTCAACGCCCGGCGACTGTTCGGCATCGATACCGGCGGCGAAGCGACCCGGATCGCCTACCGGATCAGAAACTCCCTCTACCTGAACATCACCAACCGCTGTTCGAACCGCTGCTCGTTCTGCGCGAAATTCAGCGATTTCACCGTCAAGGGGCACAACCTCCGCCTGGAGCATGAACCATCCGCCGCCGAAGTGCTGGCGGCGATCGGCGATCCGGGACCGATCGACGAAGTGGTCTTTTGCGGCTACGGCGAACCGATGCTCCGTCTCGATCTGATCAAGGAGGTTGCGGGTGTGCTGAAACAGCGCGGCTACCGGATTCGGATCAATACCGACGGTCAGGCGAACCTGGTCTATGACCGCAACGTCCTCCCGGAACTGACCGGACTGATCGACTGCATTTCGGTCAGCCTCAACACCCCCAACGCCGCCAGCTATGCCGAGCTTTGCCACACCCCCTTCGGCATTGCCGGCTTTGCTGGCGTTTGCAATTTCCTCACCGAAGCGAAAAAGTGCATCCCCCAGGTGATTGCCACCGCCGTTACCGTCCCCGGCATCGATATCGCGGCGGTTCGGCGCGTTGCCGAATCGCTCGGCGTCGAATTCCGCGAACGGGAATACGCCGAAGTCGGCTAACCGGCCTGCCGCGCCCCGGCAGCCGGTTCGGCCGCCGGGGCGCTATCCCGTGCGCGCTCACCGTCTCCCCCCCCCACAGAACCGCCCGCCATCACATTTTTACCAGCAATAAATAAACAATTCCACCAACACTTTGCCGCCCAGTAATTTCAAGGTATTAAAATCACAAACCTTAGTTTTGCATTTATGCGACCGGTTATCAAACTTGCGAAATATTTTCGCAAGACATTATTTATATTTAATTTTTACAAGCAAAACCAGGCCAAATCGTCATTTATTTTCGCTAAATTTATAACCTGTTTTTGCATAACTGCAAATAACAGCTCAACTGCGGCTTAACAAATTTACCGGTTCCATGCCTTTATATATTTGTTTTTGTTGCGTTTATAAAATTTTAAACCATTTTTATAACACTGGTATGCAAGTTGCTCTTTCCTCAACAAACACCATCAATACATGAGGCAACTTTCATCAGGAGGTGCAATAATGACGGAATCGACCAAGAACAGAGGGTGGCAAGTCGCCCTTGCCGGTACCGGGATCAACCTGGCACTCGGCGTCCTCTACGCCTGGAGCATCTTCAAGGGGGCCATCAAGACCTCCATTGCCAAGGGTGGGCCCGGCGCATTCAACTGGGATCTCTCGTCGGTTAACGACCCCTATGCCGTCTGCTGCCTGGTTTTTGCCTTCGCAATGATCCTGGCCGGCAAATGCCAGGACAAGATCGGTCCGGCCCGCACCGCCCTGATCGGCGGCGTCCTCGTCGGTGCCGGCTTCGTCATCATTTCCCAGAGCACCAGCTATGCCGCCTGGGTACTCGGCTTCGGCGTCCTCGCCGGCGCCGGCTTCGGCTTCGGTTATTCGGCAGCCACCCCACCGGCCCTCAAGTGGTTCCCCTCCTCCAAAACCGGACTCATTGCCGGGATCGTCGTGGCCGGGTTCGGGCTCGCCCCGGTCTACATCGCGCCGCTCTCCACCTACCTGCTCGGGACCGTCGGGATCGGCACGGCAATGCTGATCCTGGCCACGGCCTTCGCGGTGGTGGTCTGCGGCCTGTCGTTCCTGCTCGTCAACCCGCCTGCCGGCTACGTTCCCGCCGAGACGGCGGCAGCCGCTACGACCGCCAAAGCCGCTCCGGCCAAGCCGGCGGTCAACGCCACGGCCAGCGAGATGCTCCGTTCGGGCAAATTCTACATCCTCTGGATCACCTACTTCATCGGCGCCGGCGCCGGGCTGATGGTGATCGGCAGCGTTGCCGGGATCGCCAAGAAAAGCATGGGAGCAATGGCCTTCCTGGCCGTGGCGATCATGGCCCTCGGCAACGCCGGCGGCCGGGTAGTGGCCGGAATCCTCTCCGACAAGATCGGCCGGACGGCCACCCTGATGATCATGTTCATCTTCCAGGCCTGCCTGATGTTCGCCGCCATTGGCATTGTCGGCGCCGGCGAACCAAACGCCGTCCTGGTGGTCCTCCTGGCGACCTTCATCGGCTTCAACTACGGCGCCAACCTCTCCCTCTTCCCATCCTTCAGCAAGGATTACTGGGGGCTCAAGAACTACGGGCTCAATTACGGCATCCTCTTCACCGCCTGGGGCGTCGGTGGCTTCGTCATGGGCCGCGCCTCCGAAATGCTCAACAACCAGACCGGCAGTTTCCGGGCCTCGTTCCTCCTGGCCGGCGGCATGCTGATCGCCGGTGCGGTGATGACCCTGGCGCTCCGCCCGGCCCGCAAGTCGGCACCGGCCACCGAAGTTACCGGCGAAGCCGCCCCTCAGGGTCTCTTCCTGGCCAGCTTCATCCGCGGCTGGGCCGATCTGCTCGGCTTTACCCCCACCACCTCCCGGAGCGCCGGTCGCTAACCACGGCCAGCTCTCCCTGTTCGCAACCGGAAAGCCCCGCCAAGCGGGGCTTTTTTTCGTCCGCCACATCCTCATTAAAAGATTGCCCCACCGGGGAAAAGCCGCTATAATTCCCTGTCATCCCGGCACGTTCCCTGACGCGACAACGGTCCGCCCGGCGCGGCGGTACCGCAAACAGGAACTTTCATGTCCGAGAAATCCCGCTGGCTCACACTTCTCTGCCTGGCGCAGCTCTTCATCATGCTGGTGTTCATCAACTATTCGGCCGTCCTGCCGCTCTTGAAGGCCGAATGGGGGATGAACAACACCATGGCCGGCTCGATCTTTTCCGTCTACCAGCTCGGCTACATCGCCTCCGGGGTGATTCTCTCCGCCCTGACCGACCGCCTCAACACCAAGCATATCTTCCTCATCGCCGCCCTCTGGTCCGGCACCGCCAATCTTCTCTTCGCCCTGTTCGCCCACGACTACCTGTCGGCACTGGTGCTGCGTGCCCTGACCGGCATCGGCATGGGGGGGACCTACATGCCGGGATTGAAGCTGGTGGCGGAAAAATTCGCCCCGGAAGAGCGGGGCCGCGCCGTCGGCATCTACGTCGGAGCGCTGGTGCTCGGCGCCTCGCTGTCGCTGGCCGTCACCGGCGCCGTGGCGACGGTGGCCGGTTGGCGTCAGGCGATCATCGTATGCTCCTTCGGCGTCTACGTCGGAGCTGCCATTGCCTGGCCGGTTTTCCGCGGCTATCGGCCGCCGCAGCACCACCGCTCGGACCAGAGCTTCCAGAAGGAGATCGTCCACAACAAACCGGCGCTGTTGATGATCCTCGGCTACGGCTGTCACATGTGGGAGATGTACGGGATGCGCAGCTGGCTGGCCCCCTTTTTCACCGCCTCCCTGGTCAGTCACGGCGTGGCCCGGGGGATCGCCACCGGCTGGGCTGCCACCGCCGCCGCCGGCATCATCGGTGTCGGTGCCTTCGCCACCGCCATTACCGGCACCGTTTCCGACCGGCTCGGCAGGACCCGGACCATCGCCTTCGTCATGCTCGGCAGTGCCCTCCTCTCCTTCACCTTCGGCTGGCTGGTCAACCTGCCGCCGCTGCTGGCAGTAGCGGTCGGCCTCGCCTACGGCTATCTGATCGTCGCCGAATCGCCGGTCTTTTCTACCGGGCTGACCGAACTGGTTGCCCCGGGCTACCTGGGAGCGGCAATGGGCCTCCAGTCATTGGTCGGCTACTCCCTCGGCATGATCTCGCCGACGGTCTTCGGCTGGGCACTTGACCTCTGCCGTGGCTGGGAGCCACTGCCCGGGATTTCCGGCGAATGGGGGATCGCTTTTGCCACCGCCGGACTGGGCGCCCTGATGGGGCCGGTGTTCATGCTACTGCTCCGTCGCTGCCCGGAAAGCGGCCGGATGGCCGGGGGACGCCAATGAAACAGTTCCCGCTGTTCCGTAAGATTCTCCTCGCCATGCTGGTCCTCTCGCTGGTGCCGCTCTTGGTCTCTTCGCTGATCCTGGCGCTCAACCTGCGCGGCGTGCGGGGCGAACTGGTCGAGCGGAGCAACGCTGCGGCCGACCTGCGAGCGTCGGAAAGCCTGCGTCTCCAGGCAGAGCAGGTGGCCGACTCGATCAGCGCCTTCCTCGGCCAATGCGAGGCCGACCTGTTGCTCTGTGCCGCACTCCCCCGCACCCCCGCCGTATTGACCGCCTTCTACGACAGCCGCCGCGGCGAGGTCTGGCACCGTGCCGGCAGCGCCGCCGCCCCCCGGGAGGTTCGGGAACTGCTCCCCTGCTACAGCGCCTTGGCCATCGTCGACCGAAACGGCCGGGAGACCTTTGCGATTCGGGAAGGAAGGGTCGTCGCGCCGGCGGAATTGCGCAACGTCGCCACCCCGGCCGGCACCGAATATCGGCGCGAGGAGTACTTCAAGAAAACCCGCCGGCTGGCCCGCGGGGAAATCTACGTTTCCCACCTTACCGGCTATCACCTGAGTCGAAACGAGCAGCTGGCCGGCGCCCCCGACCCGGAATCGGCCTACGGCGGCCAGGAATACCGGGGAGTGATCCGTTTTGCCACCCCGCTCTTCGACCGGCGCGGCACGTTTGCCGGTATCGTCGTGCTCTCCCTCGACCACCGGCAGCTGATGGAATTCACCCAGCACATCAATCCGGGGCAGAACCGGGCCACCGTCTTCCCTTCTTACAAGAGCGGCAACTACGCCTTCCTGTTCGACGACGAAGGCTGGATCATCACCCATCCGAAATACTGGGACATCCGGGGGGTCGACCGGGCCGGACGGTTGGTTCCCCCCTACACCAGCCATTCGTCGCCCGACGACATCTCCGCCGGACGAATCCCCTTCAATCTGGATGATGCCGGGTTCATTCACCCGAACTACCCGCGGGTGGCCGAACTGGTCCGGGAGGGCAAATCGGGTTTTGTCGACATCACCAATGTCGGCGGGGCGAAAAAAATCATGGCGTTCGCGCCGATCCGCTACCATACCGGCGACTATCGCCGGTATGGCATCTTCGGCGGCGTGACCATCGGCTTCCAGGTCGACCAGTTCCACGAATCGGCCCGGACCGGCGCCGGGCTGATCAACCGGCAGCTGCGGGACCACTTGCGGCTCTCGGCGGTGATCGTTGCCGCCACCTCGCTGCTGGTGGCAATCTGCGCCTGGTTTCTCTCCCGGGGGATCACCCGTCCCCTCGCCCAGTTGACCGACGGCGTCCGGCGTCTGGCTGCCGGCGATACCGGCAGCCGGGTCGAAATCAGCGGTCGGGATGAAGTCGGCGAGCTTGCCATATCGTTCAACCGAATGGCGGAAGAGCTGGAACAACGCAAGAACAGCCTGCTCAGGACCCTCGACGAGTTGGAGCTCTCCCGCCGCTCGATCCTCGACGAACGCAACTTCAAGGAAAGCATCCTCGAAAGCATCTCCAGCGCCATCATGACCGTCTCGCCGAATGGTCAGCTCACCTCGGTCAACGGCACAGGCCGGGCCATTCTCGGCGAGGGGGCGACCCCCGGCGTCGACTGCCGGCAGCTTTTCGCCCCGTGGGGCGCCCTGGCGAGGAGACTCGACGAGGTGCTGACGGAACGGCGGGGATACGGCCGGACGCCGCTGACGGTGGAACGGTACGACCAGCTGCGCCACTTCGAAATCGGCTTCTTCCCGATCGGGAGCGGCGGGAGCGGCGGAACCACCGTCACCATGCGCGACGAGACGGAAAGGGAGCGGTTCCGCGAAGAGATGGCCCGGCTCGACCGGCTCGCCTCCCTCGGTAAACTGGCCGCCGGAATCGCCCATGAGGTGCGGAATCCCCTCACCGGCGTCGCGCTGCTCCTCGACGACCTCCACGACAGCCCGGGACTCGACCCGGAAAACCAGGCCATGATGAGTAAGGCGCTTCAGGAACTCGAACGGGTCGAACGGCTGGTTGCCGCCCTGCTCAATTACTCATCCCCTCCCAAGGCCTGTTTCCGGACCGGCGATCTCAACCGGGTGATCCAGGACACGCTGCTTCTGCTGCGCCGGGAAGGGGAGCGGCAACGGGTGACGATGACTTTCACGGCGGGCGAACTGCCGCCATTCCGCTTCGACGTGGAGAAGATCAAGCAGGCGCTGCTGAACCTGGTGAAGAATGCCCTGGAAGCGGTACCGAACGGCGGCAACGTCGAAATTTGCACCGCCACCGCCGGCACGGCGGTTACCGTTACTATTGCCGACAACGGTCCCGGCATCGCCGAGGCGGACCTGCCGCTGATTTTCGAGCCGTTCTTCACCTGCAAGGGGACCGGCACCGGCCTGGGGCTCTCCATCACCCAGCAGGTAGTCGAAGAGCATCACGGCCGGGTCACCGTCGCAAGCAGCCGGGAAACGGGGACCGTTTTCACCATCAGCCTGCCGGCCGAGGCCTGACCGGTTGGCGCCCCCGCCGCACGGTCACAGCGAAAATTGTCGTCCCAGTGGAAAGGATTGATCTTCGGCGCCGGCAGCGGTAAGCTTTCCCGAAACCGGCCCGACCATGAAAGGAGTCTCTATGACACGCCACCCCTTGGGGAAATTAGCCATCCTACTCTGTTTCTTGGCGTTGCTGACCAACGCCGGCTGCGCTGCCTATTCGAGCCAGATAGCCATGCTTTATGACCCGGTCACCTTCACCAAAAAGGGTTCGGGCGACCTGTACCTCGTCACCTCGGCCGCCAACCCCGCCACCGACGCCACCGCCATCAGGTGGGTCATCGGCAGTGTCACCAACCGCGACGGGGTAAAAATCGACGACCTCCTCAGTACCATGCCTCCCGCCGGCATGGTCCAGGACGCCCTGTCCCAGGAGCTGCGGCGCGCCGGCTACAATATTATTTCAACGACCACCCCGCCCCAGGCACCGGGCAAAATGCTCGACGTGGTTCAGGTGCAGCTGACCCTCAACCAGCTGTCGAGCCTGACCGATGTCGAGGCGAAATGCCGGCTGGCCATCGGTATCAACGTCTGGAAAAAAGGGGCCATGGTCAAAAAGCTCCACTACGAGTCGAAGACCACCGATTACGCCATCAAGGACCGGGAACTGCTGGCCGGCTCGCTTCTCCGCTCGACCATGCAGGAAGTGATGACCCAGGCCGTCCCGGAGATCGTCAATATCCTCGAACAGTGACGGCTTGACATTTCGCACCGGAACCGCGACTATCCGGGAAGACGGGCACCGTCGTCGGGCCAGCCGGCGGTGTCCGTACCGCACTCCCGGTCAGAAGCATCAACCAGCGCCGGCCACGCCGGCCCCAACGGATAGCTATGTATTGTGAACATTTCGGCTTCAGCGAACCGCCGTTCGCCCTGACCCCGAACCCCGGCTTCCTCTTTCTCAGCACCCATCACCAAGAGGCGTTCGCCCATCTCCTCTACGGCATCGACAACCACGCCGGCTTCATCGAGCTGTCGGGCGAAGTGGGGACAGGGAAGACGACGGTCATTCGCACCTTCCTCAGCCAGCTCGATCCCGACACCTACCGGACCGCGCTGATCTTCAACCCGACCATCTCTCCCCTCGGCCTGCTGCAGGGAATCAGCCGGGAATTCGGCCTTCCCGGGACAAGCAGTGAAAAAGGGGACCTGCTCGACGAGCTGAACCGCTTTCTCCTCGATGAAAACCGGGCCGGCCACACCGTAGTGCTGGTAATCGACGAGGCCCAGAACCTTTCTGCCGAGGTGCTGGAGCAGATCAGGCTCATTTCCAACCTGGAAACCGATCGGGACAAGCTGATCCAGATCGTGCTGGTGGGGCAGCCGGAGCTGCGGCTGCTGCTGGCCCGCGACGAATTGCGCCAGCTCAACCAGCGGATCACCGTCCGCTATCACCTGGAACCGATGGAGCTGGAAGATACCGGCGAATATATCCGCCACCGGATCAGGATCGCCGCCGGCGGCCGTGAGCCGGTACATTTTTCCCCGGCCGCCGTCAAGCGGATCTATCGTTACTCCGGCGGCCTCCCCCGGCTGATCAATGGAGTCTGCGACCGAGGGCTGCTGCTCGCCTACACCCGGGAAGCCCGGCACGTCACCCCGGCGATGGTCCGACTGGCCATTGCCGATCTGCGCAAGGACGAGGCCCGGCCAGCCTTCCGGTTTCGCTACGCCGTCCTGGCCGGCACCATCCTCGTGGCCGCCGCAGCCGCCGGCGCCCTCGTACGGGAGAAGCGCGGCAACTCGGTTCCTCCCCCGGCCCGGAGCGAAGCGGCCCCGCCGCCCGCCACCGCCGTCGCCCCCTTCAGTCTTCCGACCGCAATCAGAGAATTGGCTGCCGTTCCGGAACGGGACAACCTCCTTACGGCGGTCAATGCGCTGCTGGCGACCTGGCAGGCACCGCCGCTCGCTTCGCCGGGCAAAGGTCGGCTCGACCCACAGGGGCTCGTTCAGCAGCGGGGGTTGGCGGTTAGCGAGTTCACCGGCACTCTCGACAGCTTGGCCCGGCTCGACGCGCCGGCACTCCTCCAGATTCCCCTTCCCGCCGGCAACCGCCGTTTCGTTGCCCTGACCGGGCTGGTCGATGGCCGGGCTACAGTGACCCCGGCGATTGCCGGCCGCACCACTCTGACCGCCAAGGAGCTGCAGTTACTCTGGAACGGCCGTGCTCTGCTGCTCTGGAAAAACTTCCTCACCATCCCCACCCGGCTGAAGCAGGGAAGCCGGGACAAGGGAGTCAAACCGCTGCAGGAGCTGTTGCGGGGTGCCGGGGCCTACCAAGGGCGAACCAGCGGGGTGTATGACAAAACCACCCAGGAGGCGATCCGAAGATTCCAGCAGACGGAAGGGCTTGCTCCCGACGGGCGGGCCGGTGAACGGACCCTGTTGCTCCTCTATCGGCGGGGAGGTGGCTTCTTCCCCCCCGGATTGGCCCACAGCGCCGGCAGTAACGGGAAGAACGGGCAGCTGACGCCGGCAACGATCACCACCAAGGAGCAACAGGGATGAGCCTGATTCTCGACGCATTGCGCAAAATGGAGCAGGAACGGAAAGCCCGCCAGGGAGGGACTCTCGATATCCGCCCCGAAGTGCTCGGCCACCGGCGGAGTGCCGCACCGGCGAAACGGCGGGCACTCCCCCTGCTCGGCGGCGGCCTGCTGCTGGCTGTCGGCCTCGGCCTTTTCCTCTGGAAGGGCGGGAAGCAGCCGACCCCACCGGCTGACCTCGTCGCCCGCAATGACAATCAGTCGGCCACCCGCCCGGCCATCACCGTCCCACAGCCGGTAGCGGCTCCAGTCGCTCCCGTCATGCCGGCCCCCCAACCACCGGCGGCAATGCCTGCCCCGGCGCCGACAGCGGAACCCGCACCGGCGGTGGCCGCCGCCCCTCTCCCGCCGCCTCGTCCCGCGCCCCAGCCGGTACAGCGCCATGCCAATGACAACGCCCCGGCCGTTGCCGGAGGGGACGGCATCTCGGTCTCCGGCATCGCCTGGCAGGACGAGCGGAGCCTCCGCCGGGCGGTCGTCAACGGGGCACTGCTCGGTGAAGGCGCCGAGGTCGCCGGCGCCCGGATCGTCGAAATCGGCGAGCGACGGGTCAAATTCTCCCGCGGCGGCCAAACATTCAGCGTCACCCTGTCCTCCCCCTTCCCGGCACGATGACAACCGTCTCCTCACCACTTCGCCCAAGCGGCGCGGTGGTGGGGTGACCTTCCCGCCAGCGTCCCTCCATCCAACCAAACAGCTGCAGCACGGCATGTCCCGTCTCACCACTCGATAAAAAAAATATCCTCATGAACGAAAAAGGTTACTACATATAGTAACCTTTCGTGTTTACAAGCAGTTACCCCCCAAAAGACGCTTTCATGTTGTAGGTTTGTGTGCTATGAAAAAATAAGGATGTCGGTAAAACATACCGGCGCCTGAGACGGAGCGCGCATGGCATTACTCATTTCATCACCGGTCGTTGCCAATACCGCCAGCAGTGCGGCAAAGCGGGTCGAGGAGCTCATCGGCAAGGTCAACAGTCAGGCCGCCCAGGTGAGCATCTCCCGGATGCTCAGTCCCGCTGGCTGGAGCAAACCGGGCCACGTCCCCGAATTCGACGAATATTCCGTGGTCCTGCGCGGGACGCTGCGCGTCCGGCTCCTTGACGAGGAGGTTGATGTTACCGTCGGCCAGGCAATCATCGTCCAAGCCGGTGAATGGGTCCAGTACAGCACCCCGCTCCCCGGCGGGGCCGATTATCTTGCTGTCTGCCTCCCCCCCTTCACGGCCGACACCGTTCTCCAGCCGTATAACAACCGGCCCGACCCGGCTCACTACTGACACCGTGCATAAAAACCACTGATCGGCAACACGCCGTCCGCCCCGCAATCCTCCCGGTGACGCCTCCGCGCCGGGCAAACACCGTGCTCTTGTGATACAGTTCAGAAACGAACGACGCATGCGGGAGGGGGTAACCGATGAACCGATGGAAAAGCCTGCTGGCGATGGTTGTCCTTGCCTGGGCGGTGCCGGTCCTGGCGGTACCGACCGGCATCACCGTCCGGGTGAAGAGCAAAGATGCCAAATTCATCGGCACGACGATGGGCGGGGCGTTGATCACCATTCGCAACGCCGGGACCGGTGAACTGCTGGCCAAGGGGGTCACCAGCGGAACGACCGGCAACACCGACCGGCTGATGCGCCACCCGGTCACCCGGGGAGCAGTGCTCTCCGATACCGCCGCGGCGCGGTTCAGCACCACCATCGACATCACCGAGCCGACCCTGGTGGAGATCAAGGCTGTCGGCCCGCTCGCCCGGACGCACGCCGCCGCGGCGGCGTCGGTCACCCAATGGCTGCTGCCGGGCAAGGATCTCAACAGCGGCGACGGCGTGCTCCTGGAACTCCCGGGGCTGGTCCTCGACATCCTGACGCCGGCGGTCCATACGACCCTGGCGGCGGAAGAGCTGCCTACCACGGTGGAACTCCGGGCTAACCTGGTGATGATGTGCGGTTGCCCGGTAACGAAGGGTGGGCTCTGGGATGCCGGCAGGTTTGAGGTCCGGGCGATAGTCAAACGGAACGGCGCGCCACTTGGCGAATTTCCGCTCGCCTACGCCGGCGAACCGGACAAATTCTCCGGCACCCTCCCCCTGAAAGATTCGGGGATATACGACATCACCGTCTACGCGTTCGATCCGGCCACCGGCAACACCGGCGTCGACCGGACGACCGTGGTGGTTGAGCCGTAGCCCGGCCGGCACAGCTTAACGCTTGACCTCTTTGTAAAAAATTAGTAAACACCAAACAATAGACGAAACCGCCAGACGGCTCCCCCTGACAAAGCCGATTTTCATCCTGTCGGTCAAAACGAGGTAATCATGATTACAAGGCTGTTGCCGCTGTTGTTCATCACTCTGACCATTGCCGGCTGCGGCGACTTCGAGTGGTTCCCCGACGGCACCAAACCGAACGACTTCAGCTTTGCCGCCAAGAGCGGCGTCAACCGGCGCACACCGATCGTCTCGAACAGCATTACCGTCAGCGGCAACTCTTACGCCGCGCCGATCAGCATCAGCAACGGCGAATACTCGCTCGACAACGGCCCCTATACGAGCGCCAGCGGCAAAGTCAATGCCGGGCAGACCGTCACGGTCCGCCACATCTCGGCCATCCCCTACGGCACCACCACCACGACGACCCTGACCATCGGCGGCGTCAGTTCGACCTTCTCCAGCGTGACAATGAGCGCTCCCGCCGTCTTCAGCAACATCTCGTCGTTCACCTTCGCCCCCAAGCTCGACGTCGACGTCAGCACCACCGTCACCTCCGACAGCATTACCATCAGGGGGAACAGCGCGGCTACGTCGATCAGCGTGACAAATGGCGAATACTCGCTCGACGGCGGCACCTTCACCAGCGCCAGCGGCCTGATCAACCCCGGGCAGACCGTTGCCCTCCGCCACACTTCGGCCACCGGCTACCACGCCCTGGTTACCACCACCCTCACCGTCGGCCCGAGCAGCGCCCCTGCCAGCGGGACCTTCACCAGCATGACCAAAGCGCAGTCGGGCAGCTCCGGCGGCTTCAACAATTACTCCACCGTCAGCCCGATTACCACCGATGCCACCGGACAGATCACCGTTGACTCACTCACCGGAACCGTCAACAACCGGACCTCGACGGCAGTCAGTTTTTCGATCGACTACGCGGTGACCAGCACCAGTGCGAGCAACAAATTCATCGGCATTACCGTCGCCGGGGTAAACAGCCTGAATCAGCGAATCTTTTCGGGACTGATCGATACGACCGCGTACGCCCTCGCCACCACCAGCGGCTCGCAATCGTTCGGCTCGGCGCTGACACCCACCCAATACGACAGCATTACCAGCTGGGTGGCGACAAAGATCGTGATCTATTGACGGGATCCCGGCGCAACGCGCCGGATGACGGCCAGCACGGGAAATGGCAGCCGGTGGGAAAAGGAACGTGCTTCAGCCGGCCGGTTGCGCCGCGAGCCGGCTTTTCAGGTAATCGGTCATCGCCTTGTCGACTTCAAGGATATGCTGTTTGAGCCAATCGATCAGCATCTGGTTGATATGAAGGACCAGGTCGGTAGTGATCCCCCGGGCATCGATGTCGCGCTTGACATAGTCGAGGTGGCGGAGAAAATCGTCGTGCTGGAAGCGATGATAACGGTACTCGGGATGGTCGTACTCCCGCATTAACTCCTCCTCGGCGGCGAAATGAATATCGACGTAGCTGTTCAGAAATTTCAGCATCCTGACGGCTTCCTCCCGGCAGCTCCCGTTGACGCACGCGTCCAGCAGCATTTCCAGCCTTTTAAACAGTTCCGCGTGCTGTTTGTCGATCATTTCGATCCCAAGTGCCAGATATTCCGTACCCATGTTCGCCTCCCGGACCTGCTCCCGTAATCCCTCTGTTGCCCGATGGTCCCCTGCCCCGTACCTTGTTATCTCTATCGGCGCAAAGCTGAGTTTCTTCAGTAAGAAGATGGCGAGGCGACCGTCGGCGACCGGAATTGTAATCCTCCGGGGAACGATTACACTTGAGGGTGTCGAGGCGACATTGCCGCAGTACGAGGAGGAGCCATGCACGAGTTGGCCGTCCTGCGCGACACCATGATCGAAGAGCAGCTGAAGTGGCGGGGCATCCGCGACCCGGCAGTGCTGGCGGCAATGCGGGAAATCCCCCGCGAGGAATTCGTCCCTCCGGAACTGGCGACCATCGCCTATGCGGACCGGCCATTGCCGATCGGCGAAGAGCAGACCATCTCCCAGCCGTACATCGTCGCCTACATGACCGAGGCTCTGGAGCTGACCGCCGGCGACCGGGTACTCGAAATAGGCACCGGCTCGGGATACGCTGCCGCCGTGCTCAGCCGGATCGCCGGGCAGGTCTATACTATCGAGCGGCTGGCGGAACTAGCCCGGACTGCCCGCAACCGGCTCGAACGGCTCGGCTATCGCAACATCGTCGTTCATCTCGGCGACGGGACCCTCGGCTGGCCCGACCATGCCCCCTACGAGGCGATCGTCGTCACCGCCGGGGCACCGGATATCCCCCGGCCGCTCCTTGAGCAGCTTGCCGAAGGGGGAAGACTGGTCATTCCCGTCGGACCCCATCCAAGTTTCCAGACCCTGGTCCGAATTCGCCGGCTGGGAACGGACGAATACCGACGCGAGGAGCTCCTCGACGTCAGATTCGTCCCGCTGATCGGCAGCGCCGGCTGGGAGTTCCCCTGACCGACGGCAAACCCCAGCCGCTCACAGCGGTGAGACGAAGCTGCCGAACTCCGGCTTGTCGCTCTCCCCTCTGAATGCCGGTGGTGCCTCAACCAGCCAGTAGACATAGGTGAAATGGACCCGCGCCGCGGTCGTTCCGGCGGGAAGGGGCACCACCAACTGGAACGGTTCGCTTTTCCCGGGCGGCAGATAGGTGGGGAAGTCGGAGAAGCTCCCCCGGGCGACGATCGTCCCTCCCTGATCGAGCAGCCGGGCAGTCAGCTCCAGGAACCGCAGGTAATAGTCGCGCCGGTTGGTTACCGTTCCGCTCAAACGCACGCCCTCGGCCGTCCGTTCGGCCCGCCAGTCGACCGCCAGATCGAAATAGCGGAAATGATGGGGGGCAAAGGCCGGGTTGGTGTCGAGTTCTTTCCGGTACACAGTGCAGGCGGTGGTGGTCAGCAGGAACAGGGCGGCGAAAATCAGCCATCGGACCATGGGTATATCCTCCGGCACGGAAATGGGTGAGCTGTAACTGAGTATACCATCAATCGACCGGCAGGGGCGGGAGGCAACGGCGGGGAAAATGGGCCGCGCCGCGCACCGATCGCGCCCGCCGGACGATTCATGATAGAATGGACGTACCCAGAGGTTGCCAGGTGCAGCGAAACGGGTAACGCCGGTCAGCTACCTGCTGCGCCATCCCGGCAAGGAAAAGGAGGTGTTCAACATGGCACGGTTCTACGATCCAAAGGACGAAACCGATCTGGCAAGAGTTGAGAGTATCCTCAAAGGGGGGGGCGATCGAATACTTTCTGCGCGAAGGAGGGATCAATCCGCCGGGGAAAGAGATTCATGTCGCCGAAGAGGATATTCCCCGGGCCGAGGAACTGCTCCGCTGCGCTGCGGCGAGACGATGACCTTCCGCCGGCTTCACCCAACACCCCAGTAAAGGAGCACCGATGAACGGACCGACCCGCGATGAAGCATGGCACCTCCTCACCAGTTACGTAACGAGCGACAACCTTCGACGGCATGCCCTGGCCGTTGAGGCAGTGATGCGCCACCTGGCGAAAAAACGTGGCGAAGACCAGGAACTCTGGGGAGTGATCGGCCTGGTCCACGATATCGACTACGAACAGCATCCGGACGAGCATTGCGGGCATGCCCCGGAAATCCTCCGCCAGGCAGGATGGCCGGAAGCGCATATCCGGGCGGTAGTTTCCCACGGCTGGGGAATTTGCAGCGACGTAGAGCCGCAATCGGCGTTGGAAAAGGCCCTCTATGCCATCGACGAACTGACCGGTCTGGTCGCCGCCGCGGCCTTGGTGCGGCCGTCGAAGAGCGTCCTCGACCTGCCGGTGAAGAGCGTGACCAAGAAGTGGAAGGACAAGGTATTCGCCGCAGGTGTCGACCGGTCGATCATCGAACGGGGAGCGGCAATGCTCGGTGTTGAACTGAACGACTTGATTGCCGACACCATCGACGGGATGCGAACGGCAGCCGCTGACATCGGCCTGGAAGGCACCCCGACGGGTTAGCGGGGCGAGACAGTCACCAGCTCAATGTCGGGGAGATTATCGTACAGCTCGCGGACATCGCGGTAGCGGCGCAGGGCGGCCACCACGCAGGGGAGCGGCGCGGGCCAGATTTCCGGCAGATCGCCCTCCGGCCAGTCGCCGATTGCGAAGGCAAGCCGTTCAACCGGCGGAGTGAAGCCGGCGTCAATCCCCTCCTTGTTCCCCCGGGCATCGATCCGGTACCAGCCATGCTTCGGCAGGTAGACGGCATTCAAGCCGTGGAGGCAATACGGCGGGCCGCTCCCCCCGAGACTCAACCGCTGATAGCAGAAACCGGCCGGCAACCGGTTCGCCCGCAAGAGCGCCGCGAGAAGATGACTTTTGGCATAGCAGTAGCCGGTCCGGTGGCGCAGCACCTCGGAGGAACTGCAGGTAACGGGATTGAGCTGGTAATCCCAGCTATGGCGAATGCTGTCCCGCACCCAGGTGAAGCAGCGCTCCGCCACCGCGGCCGGCGAAGGGGCATTGGTGGCAAGCTCCGCCGCCAGAGCCAGGATTTCCGGATGCTGCCAGTCGATGATTTCACTTACTGCCAGATACTGCTCCACGCACCCCCCCTTTTTTTCTATTACCTACTTACCTATCCACCTAATTACAGACATACCAATACAACCATAAAACGGGCGCCAGGGCAAGCGATGGGATGTGCCCGACCCCGCTCCATCAATGGGCCGGGCCGGCCCTCTTCCCTTTTACCCGTTTGAAAAAGAAGACCGTCCCGGCACAGACGAGACAGATCAGCGCCAGCATTCGGAAATTGTCGACGAAAGCCCACAGAGTGGACTGCCGCTGCAGCTCGCCGTAGATGACTCCCTGAGCCTGACGGGCCGCATCAGCCTGATCGGCATGGCCGGCAAGATAACGTTGCAGCGCCTGGCTGCGAAGACCGAAGGCGAGATCGCCGGGGGTCAGATGGGCAACCATATTGGCTTGGTGAGTCTGGGCGTCCCGGGTCAGCATGGTGGTAACTGCGGAAATACCGACACTGCCGCCGACGTTACGCATCAGATTGAAGATGCCGCTGGCGTTGCCGATCTCCATCTGGGGAAGCGTCCCCATCGCTACGGCAGAGAGGGGAACGAAGATCATCGCCAACCCCACTCCGGTCAGAATACTCGGCCAGATCAGGTTGCGCATGGCGATCTCCAGGTTGATGGCACCGAACCACCAGAGGGAGAAAGCGACAATGATAAAGCCGACGCCGATCAGCTTGCGGAAGTCGACCTTGCCGGTAAGGAAACCGACCACCGGCATGGTCAGCAGGGCGCCGAGGCCACGTGGCCCGACCACCATGCCGCTCTGCAGCGCCGAATACCCCATCAAGGTCTGGAGAAAGATCGGCAGCAGGGTAATGGCGCTGTAGAGGGCCACCCCGACCATGGTGATCAAGACGATCCCCATGGCAAAATTCCGGTCCTGAAGCACCCGGAGATTGACGATCGGCTCCGCCACCAGCAACTCGCGGACGATAAAGACGATCAGCGAGACGAGGCTGATGACAGCGAACCAGCGGATCCAGTCGGCGGCAAACCAGTCGTCCTGCTGCCCCCGGTCGAGGATGATCTGCAGGGTAGCCAGCGCCACCGCCATCAAGCCGAAGCCAATCCCGTCGATCCGCCCTGGCCGGGCCGCCCGGATATAAGGAGGATCCTCGATGAAGGCCCGAATCATCATCGCGGCCAGGATCCCCACCGGGACATTGATATAGAAGGCCCATCGCCAAGAGTAATTGTCCGTCAGCCAGCCGCCGAGGGTCGGGCCGAGAATCGGCGCGACCACCACGCCGAGGGCGAAGGCCGCCATGGCCATTCCCCGTTGCTCCGGCGGGAAGCTTTCCAGAAGGATCGCCTGGGAAATCGGTTGCAGCGCCCCGCCACCGACCCCCTGGATGACCCGGGCGAGGATCAGAATCCCCATCGAGGTAGCAAGACCGCAGAGGAGCGACGAAGTGGTAAAAAGCACTATGCAGCCGATGAGGAAGCGCTTGCGGCCGAGATACTTGGCAAGCCAGCCGCTGGCCGGCAGAATGATGGCATTGGAGACCAGATAGCTGGTCAGGGTCCAGGTGGCCTCGTCGGTGGTCGCGGAGAGACTGCCGGCGATATGGGGAAGCGCCACCGAGACAATGGTGGTGTCGAGCACCTCCATGAAGGTGGCCAGCATCACTGCAGCGGCAATGATCCAGGGGTTGACGCTCGGCCGCCACTCCTCGCCGACACTGTTCATATCAGCCGCACCTCCGTACCCGCTCGCCAACGCGCCCCGGCGCCTGTTTTGCTCAAAGCTGCCGGATATGCCGGCCGGTCGCGATCGCCCCGGCGAGCAACGGCAGCGCGAAAGCGGCAAGGTGAAGCAGCCAGCGGGAAAAATCGGCATCGTGGGCTCCCGCCGTCGGGCAAATCACCGCCACCAGCAGATAGACGACGCTCGCCAGCAGGAACGCCCAGCCGCCAAACCTGTTCGCTCGATACCAGACCCGCCGATCGGCCAACGTTCTCGCCGTTCTGATGCCGTACCAGCGGTTCGGCGGAACCATCCCACCGATCAGGGGGATCGCCGCCACCGCGATCAAGAGCGCCGGCAAAGAGAATGGTTGCGTGGTCATGTGATCACCCCTCCAGGGGAGATATTCCCGTCGGGTTTCGCGTACGGACGTCGCCCGCGGCGCATATTCTTCATCGTGACGCCCGGCAGCACCCTTGACAACCGCCGGTTTTCACTTACACTTTCAGTGGCCTGCGGCTGGTGACGTCGGCGTGACGCGTTGTCCGCGCAAGCGGGTGCCGCGTTGTGCGACGCGTGTTAGCCGCGGGCCAACTCCTCCAGTTGTTCTCTCACCGGCCCATCCAAGTGGGCCTTCTGCCAGTTCACCGCCCGGCTCAGGCTTTTCAGGGCCCGGGCATCGAACTTCGCCCCGAGGAAATAGGCGTCACTGACGTTGGCCTGTTCGAACCGGGCGCCGGTAAGATCGGCTCCTTCCAGGTGCGCCGCCTGCAACTTCGCCTGCTGGAACTCGGCCCCCCGCAATTCCGCTCCCTTCAGGTCCGCCGCCACCAGGTTGCATTCGTGGAGATAGGCATCGTTCAGGTGAGCATGCTGCAACCGCGCTTCGTTGAGGTTGGCGCGCGACAGGCGCGCTTTTTCCAGGTTGACCTCGTACCCCCGTACCCGAAACAGCACCGCCCCGCTCAGATTCGCCAGTCGCAGTTGGGTGAACCCCAGATCGGCGCCGGTCAGATCCAGGTCCGCCAGATCGGCCTGGTTGAGGGTAGCCCGGGCAAAGTCCGGCACGAACGGCTCAGCCGCCTCCGTCGTCCGGGCGAGCTTCTGTCGCACCGCCTTCTCGAAGGCGGCGACGATCAGCTGGTTGACCGCCTCGCTGTGGGCGATCTTCAGGTTGGCCAGCAGCACGGCGAAGATCTGTTCATGCAGCCGCCGATATTCGGGCTCCAGAAAGGTGACGATGGAGACAGCGGCGCCCGCCTGGATGGCCTCGCGTTCGGCGCCGAGATCGGCCAGGATTGAAGCGAATTTCCGGTCGATCTCCTGCTGCTCTTCCCGTCCCCGCTGCTCACGGTCCCGCTCCCGCTGCTCCCGATCCAGCTCCCGCTGCCGGCGGTTCTCGGTCTGCTGCTTGCGAATGGTGACAAAGACTCCCAACAGCGCCACCACCGCGGTCATGAAAGCGGCGTTGGCCGAGAGCTTCGTCCAGGGGCTCCTGAGGCTGTCGTTCTGCAGTTTGAGGTTGGCCACCTCCTGGGCGAGCTTCTCGGTCTCCAGCGCCTCGTTGCCCTTTCCCGCCGGCACCGCAGTCGTCGCTGCGGCGCGCGCCACTGCCGGCGCAGCAAGGGCCGCGGTCCCCACCAGGATAATGACCAGCAACCGGCAGCAAACGCTCTTCATCGGCATGCTCCTCGTGCGCCGCAACGGTAGTCAGCCCTTTGCCTGCCGACGTTTGGCGGCCAGCCAGGCGCGAAGCGCGGCAAGATCGAGACAGTTGAGGATATCCCCTTTTTCGAGCCACCCCCGTCGGGCCACGGCCACCCCGTAATCGAGGGTCTCGAACTGGCTCAGGACATGGACGTCGGTATTGATCGCCAGCATCACCCCGGCGTCTTTCGCCCGCCGGGCCCAGACGTCGGCAAGATCGAGCCGGAGCGGATAGGCGTTGATCTCCAGCGCGGTCCCGGTTTCCCGCGCCACCCGCACCACCTCCGCGAGATCGATCTCGTAGGGGTCCCGCTCGTCGAGCAACCGGCCGGTGGGATGGGCGATGATATCGACGTAGGGGTTGCGCATGGCGGCGCAAACCCGGCCGGTCAGCTGCTCCCGCGACTGGCGGAAGCCCGAATGGATCGAGGCGATGACGAGGTCGAGCTCCGCCAGGACCTCGTCCGGGAAATCGAGGCTGCCGTCGCCGCGGATATCCATCTCGGTGCCGTGGAGGATGGTGAAGCCGGTCAGCCGCCCGTTCAGCGCCGCCACCTCCTGCCGCTGCTCGCGCAGGCGCTCCGGCGTGAGGCCGTTCGCCACCCCCAGCCCCCGGGAGTGATCGGTGAGCGCCAGATAGGAGAGGCCGCGGGCCCGGGCGGCGGCGACCAGTTCGTCGAGGGAGTGGGCGCCGTCGCTCCAGCGGGAGTGGGCATGGAGCTCGCCGCGGATGTCGGCGGTGGTGACCAGCTGCGGCAGCTGCCCCGCCAGGGCCGCTTCCACCTCCCCACCATCCTCGCGCAGCTCCGGCGGGACGAACGGGAGTTCCAGCAGCCGGTAGACGTCCTCTTCCGCCGCGCCGCCGAGCCGCTCGCCGCCCGGTTCGCGGAAGATGCCGTACTCGTTGATCTTCAGCCCCCGGCGCACCGCCAGGTCGCGCAGGCGGATGTTGTGCCCCTTGCTGCCGGTGAGGTAGGCCAGCGCCGCCCCGAACGATTCCCCCGCGACCACCCGCAGGTCGACGTTGATGCCGTCGCGGATGGTGACGCTGGAGCGGGTCGGGCCGTGCATCACCACATCCGTCACCAGCGGGAGCCGGACGAAGGCCTCCATCAGCCGTTCCGGCTCCGCCGTCGTCGCAACGAGATCGATATCCTTCACCGTCTCCCGCCGCCGGCGGATGCTGCCGGCCAGTTCAAGCCGCTCGATCGGGGCCTGCTTTTGCAATGCCGCCATCAGCTCCCGGGCCAGCGGCAGTACCAGCCCGAGCGGCCGCCGCTCCCGTCCCCGCCGTACCGTAGCGATCCCCTTGAGGATGTTTTCCACCGTCTTGGCCCTGATGCCGGGGATCCCGAGCAGTTTCCCGTCGTTGGCAGCCCGCTCCAGCCCGTCGAGATCGGTCACCCCCGCCTGATCGTAGAGGAGCTTCACCGTCTTGGGCCCGAGCCCGGGGATGGCGAGGATATCCAGCAGCCCCGGCGGCAGCGCCTCCTGCAGCTTCTCGTGGGCATGAACGCTGCCGGTGGCACAGTATTCCTCGATCTTGGCGGCCAGTTCCTCGCCGATGCCGGGGATTTCCCGCAGTTCGGCGTCGGAAAGGGTCTCCACGCTCTGGGCCAGTCCTTCCAGGTTCAGGGCGGCCCGCCGGTAGGCCCTGATCTTGAAGGGGTTATCCCCCTTGATTTCCAGAATGTCGCCCATCTCGGTAAAGATGCGGGCAAGTTCGAAATTCTTCACGGCGTGCCGCCTTGGTCGCCCTGGTGGCCGGGGCCGCCGCAGGGTGGTATTTCGCTATGGTGAGTATACCGCGTCTCCCGGCGATTGCGACCGGACGGGGGGTGCCGTGAGGCGTGAGAGGTGAGGAGCAAAGGCACGATCGGTAGCCACGGCAGACCGGAGGGGCGAAAAATGTTTCGCCCTTTGCAGGGAAATCCCGCCGGCACCCCCCTCCAAACATCCCCTTGTCAGGGGAGGCTTTCCTGCCCGCTGGCAAGGCAACCGGCAGGGTCACGTGAAAAATCGCTTGCGGTATTAGAGCATTCAGTCTAGTTTAGAGTAAATACTCTAATTGCTCGGGAGGGAACCGTCATGCGTGTACTCCTCATCCAACCACCCAGCCACGACCCTTTTGCCGATCAGTTCTTTCTCTTCGAACCGCTGGCCCTGGAGTACCTGGGCGCCGGCCTGCGGCTGGACGGCCACGAGGTGGAACTCCTCGACGCCCGGCTGGAGCCGGACATCGCCGCCGCCTGCCGCCGTTTCCAGCCCGACCTGGTGGGGCTGACCGGCTACACCAGCCACCTCACCATCGTCAAGGGGATCGCCGCCCGCCTGAAAAACGACCGGCCCGAGCTGTTCGTGGTCGTCGGCGGGCACCACGCCACGGTCCGGCCGACCGACTTCAACGACCCGGCCATCGATGCAGTGGTGATCGGCGAAGGGGTCTTCACCCTCCGCGAGATCGCCCGGGCGGTGACCGCCGGCACGCCGCTTCTGGCGATCCCCGGGCTCGCTCTCCCCGACCCCGCCGGGATGCGGTTCAGCGAGCCGCGACCCTACACCGATCTCAACGACCTGCCGGTCCCCGACCGCACCCTGACCGCTCGCCACCGCAGCCGCTATTTCAGCGAGTGGTTCAAGCCGCTCGCCTCGGTGCGCACCTCGCTCGGCTGTACCGCCCGCTGCACCTTCTGCGCGCTCTGGTCGATCACCGGCGGCAAATACCTCCGCCGGGCACCGGAAGCGGTGGTCGAGGAGCTGAAGACGATTGCCGAGCCGAACGTCTTTTTCTGCGACGACGAGTCGATGTGCGATGTGAAGCGGATGGACCGGCTGGCCGGGTTGATCGAGGCGGCGGGCATCAAGAAGAACTACTTCCTCTACGGCCGGGTCGATACCATCGTCCGGCACCCGGAACTGTTCGCCCGCTGGGCGAAGATCGGCCTCGCCCAGGTGTTCGTCGGCATGGAGGATTACTCGGACGAGCGGCTCCGGGCAATGAACAAGGAGATTACCATCGCCCAGCAGGCCCGGGCGGTACAGATCCTCGACGAACTCGGGATCATGATGTACGCCTCCTACATGGTCGACCCGGCTTACAGCGCCGCGGATTTCCGCAACCTGCTCGCCCACGTCCGGCGCATGAAGCACACCTACGCCACCTTCACCGTCATGACCCCCCTCCCCGGCACCCGGCTCCACGCCGAGCGCGAGGCGGAGCTGTTGAGCCGCAAGCCGGAGCTCTACGACATGATCCACGCCCTGCTCCCCACCACCCTGCCGCTGCCGGTCTTTTACGACGAACTGGCGAAACTCTGGGCCAAGGCCGTGCCGTTCCACCGGGTCATCCCGACCCTGGCCCGCTTCGGCCCGTGGGGAATGCTGCAACGACTCCGGATGCTCGGCCCGGCGCTTTCAAGGATTCGCACGGCCCATCAGCATTACGACTAGCGGCACGAGACCCACCCCTCCCCCCGGAAGCTAGCCGAAACCGCCGGTCACGGCCGGACCATCGCCGGTGGCCGGACGTCGCCACGCCCACCAGACGGCCGCCAGACGGCCGCCCCGGCGGCCGTTTCCCCGCCTCAGTCAAATAGACTTGACACTATGTCAAATAAACTGTACAGTGCCAGCATTCAACCGTCGGAGAGAGCAGATGGCCAAAGAGCGCCCCCAACTCACCATTGTCAACCGCCTGCATGTCCTGCGGGCCGAGCGGCGACTGACCCAGGAACAGCTTGCCCGGGAGGTCGGCGTTACCCGCGCCACCGTTGTGGCCATCGAAGGAGGCGGCTACAACCCCTCGCTGGAACTGGCTTTCCGGATTGCCCGCTTTTTCGAAACGGACATCAACGCGATCTTTTCGATCAAGGAGGAGCAACAATGAACAGAATCGATGCCATCCTGGTAAAAGTCTTCCTCTACGGCCTGCCGGCTGTGGTGGTCTTCGCCGTATTTTCGTACGCCTACAACACGGGCGGCCTCGACCGGACCGCCGGGGTGGTGTCGGTCCTCAACAACACGGCCGGCCTCGTCTATGCGTCATGGATGCTGCTGTCCATCGCGCTGAGCATCCGGCTGCTGACGTCCGGCGCCGTGCGGGAGCGGATACTCGCCCGGCTCGCCTTCATCCGCGAGCGCGACGAGCGGGAGACCGTCCTGACCGGAAAGGCAACCAAGACCGCCTACCTGACCTCCCTGGCGATCCTCATTTTTCTCTTGTGCCTCTCCTGCTTCCAGGTCTCGATCTACCGCGTGCCGCCGGAGAAAGCGGTCAACGGCAAAACCGGCGTCGTCTCCCTCGGCATCAGCTGCAACCTGCTGGATCGCCCCAACCGGGCCGGCAGCGCCGACAAGACCCTGCGGCAACGGGACATCTTCACCTACGACGGACTGCCCGTCTCCAGCACGGCGGTCATCCTCGGCCTGATCGTCTGGCAGATCTGTTCTTACAATGTCACGGTCCGCCGGCTGATCCGGACGCCCTAAAGCCACCGGGCGGGCGCGGCCGCGCCAGTCGCCGACAAACGTGACGGGCACGGTGCCGAAGAAATGATACGGGGAAAAAACAGGGATCAAACGAGGTGGGCAGCAGTCAGGCGCACAAACGTGCGCCGGGATCGGCAAAGATCCCGGCCTAGGCGCCCCGCTCCGCCGGCAGCCGCTGCGCCAGCCAGCCGACCCCGCCACAGAGCGCCATGGTGACGATCATCGGCAGCGCCGTGCCGCCGGCCAGCAGATCGACCAGCACCCCCGCCGTGGCGCCGAGGGCATACTGGATCGTGCCGAGCAGCGCCGAAGCGCTCCCCGCCGCCTGATCGAAGGGGGCCAGGGCCAGGGCGGTGACGTTCGGGTAGAGCAGCCCGGTCATGCTGAGGCAGACGAAGATCAGCACCACCTGGGCCGGAAAGCCGCCGACGCCGCTCAATACCGATCCCGTCAGCAGCAGTGCCGCCACCACGTTGACGGTGAACGCCCCGTGGAGGATCCGCTGGGCGCTGAAACGGCGGAGCAGCCGGCGGTTGACCTGCGAGGCGCCGATCAGCCCGCAGGCGTTGGCGCCGAAGAAGAGGCCGAACTGCTGGGGGGTGACCCCGTGCAGCTCGATGAAGAAGAACGGTGCCCCCGAGATGTAGGCGAAGTTGATCCCGGCGACGCAGCCGAGGGCGACGGCATAGCGCCGGTAACGCCGGTGGCGGAGCAGCCGGCCGTAAATGGCGGTCATCTCGGCGAAGCCGCGCCGGCTGCGCCGCTCCGCCGGCAGCGACTCGGGCAGCCCGAGCGCCGCAGCAATGATCGAGGCAACGCCGAAGACGCCGAGAAAGCCGAAAATCCCCCGCCAGCCGGTGACCAACAGCAGTTGCCCGCCGAAGATCGGCGCCAGGATCGGCGCCGCCCCCATCACCAGCATCAACAGCGAAAACATCCGTGCCGCCTCGGCGGTATCGTAGAGATCGCGGACCACCGCCCGGGAGATCACCATCCCGGCCCCGCCCCCCACCGCCATCACCACCCGCCAGAACAACAGCCCCCCACCCGTATGGACGGTGGCGCAACCGATCGTCGAGGCGACATAGAGCGCCAGCCCCCAGAGGAGCGGCCGGCGCCGTCCCCACCGGTCGGCCAGCGGCCCGTAGAACAGCTGCCCCGCCGCCGAGCCGAACAGGAAGGCGGAGACGGAGAGCTGCACCGTGCCGAGCGGCACCCGGAGGTCCCCGGCGATCTGCGGAAAGGCCGGGAGATACATGTCGATCGACATCGAACTGAAGGCGGTCAAGGCGCCGAGGATCAGCACCATGCGGGCCAGCTGGCCGCGGGTCATTTCGGCCGGCTGAATGGCCGGCGCGGTTGTGGTCATCTCCATAAGAACACGTTACTCCCGATCGCCGGATAGGTGTTGTCTATCACTATCCGGGTAAAAACACTATAAACGAGCGCAGGCCTTCCGCACCCCACCCATAACCCGCCCCGTTACCCCTTCCCATCAAGGGAGGGGAGAGAACATGCGGCGGCAGATGATACAATTCAGGGAACCCTTACTGCTGCAGATTGCGATAGGCGCGGCGCAGCACCTCGCGGCAGATCTCCAGCTGCGCCGGCTCGATCCCCTGCTGCGCCACGGTAAGAATCTCCTGGACCAGCCCCGTCGCCTCGGCCATCAGCGCTTTTCCCTGTTCGGAGAGAAAGATCAACCGTTCCCGGGCGTCGTCCGGCCCTTGCTGCCGAACGATCAGGCCAAGCTCTTCCAGCCCGGCGGCCAGGCGTGCCATGGTCGTCTTGTCCCGCGAGGTCTTCTCGGCGAGAACGCCCTGCGGAAGGCCGTCATGTGCCCACAGCTGGACGAGGAAGGCATACTGATCGGCGGTGATCGGAAAATCGTGTTGCGCGAAAGCGGCACTGATCCGTCGCAGGAGTAGCCGGGAGAAGCGGCTCGTCAGGTGACCGAGTGATTGTTCGAGGTTGTAGCCGGAGGATGAGCGCATAACTAGTTGTACAATACAACTATATTGTCGGCGAGTCAACTACGATGAAGCGCAAACCACCGTCATGAACGCACCGCGAGATAACGCCGTCAGTCGCCGCCGGCCGGCGCCGGGGCGCCACCGTTGGCGATGATCGCCGCCCGGGCGTTCAGCAGCGCATCGACAACCCGCGGGAGACGGTCGCGGAGGAAAAAGATGCCGTAAAGGCCGCTCTGCCGGTCGATCCAGGGATAGGTGCCGAAGGCGCCGGGGCTCGATACCAGGGTGCACCGACCGGCAGGGTCCCACTGCTCGCACCAGTTGCCAAGCGCATACTGCATGCCGGGGCGCACGCCCCGCGGCAGGTAAGCCAGCGGCTTGCCGAGAGTCTGGACGGTCTCCAGCGCATCTACCGCCGCTGGCGACAGGATGCGCCGGCCGGCGAAGCTCCCGCCCTGGGCGAGCATGGTCAGAAAGCGCAGGTAATCGTCCGCCGTCGTCACCGCGCCACCTTGCAGCAGCGGATTGAGGGTCTCGGCCGGCGTAACGCCGTGGTTCGGCAGGTGTTCCCAAGAGGTCTGCGTCATCCCGAGCGGCCGGGCGAGCCGCTCGGCGAACAGCTCCGCCCAGCGCTTGCCGGTGACCGCCTCGACCAGAGCCCCAGCCACCTGGAAGCCGGGGCCGCCGTATCTGAAGACCTGGCCGGGCGGGTCTTCCAGCGGCCGCGCCGCTATTTCCGCCGCCGACTGGGCCAGGGTCATCCGCGGGTCCTGTCTGATGTCGAACCGCGATTGCAGGCTGCCGGTCCCGGCTGTCTGGGCCAGCAGTTCGCGGACGGTGATCTGGCCGGCCGGGCCGCGGAACTCGGGCAGGATGTTCCCGATCGGCCCGTCCAGCGTCAGCTTCCCTTCGTCGACGACGGTCATCACCAGCGCCGCCGTCAGCCACTTGGAAGCGGAGGCGACGGGATACCGGGTTGCCGGGCCGATATCCCCCACGTCGATCCGGTACATTTGCCGGCCGTCCCGCATAACGATTGCCGTCACCCCCGGCACACCCATCCCGACGATGCGTTCCAGCTCGGCACGCACCGCGGCGGGCACCGCTTCCCCGCCGCTGACGACCGCCGTGCGGGACGCCTCCTTCGCCCGGGCAGCCTGAAGCTGGTGCCGCACAAGGCGCAGGCACCCCGAAAGGAGAGCCGCCGCCACGAGAAGCACCACCAAGTAGCCGTAACGCCGGACAACAACCGACCTCCAACCGGTATCCATGAAAGCCCCTCCGTTCCGCTAGAACCGCGCCGTCTCGCGGCCGCTCACCCGACGCGCGGTCTCCTTCGCCTGCGCCAGCTCGTCGCGGGAAACGGCACCGTCATGATTGGCATCGAGAGCGGCAAAACGCTTGGTCATCACCGCCTGCCATTCACCGCCATCGAGCGAGCCGTTCCGGTCGCTATCGGCCGCCGTGAACAGCTGGTCGGCCGACTGCTGCCACATTCTCCGCGCCGCTGCAAACTCCTGACGGGAAATGGCGCCATCACGGTTGGCATCGAGGGCAGCGAACCGCTTGGTCATCAGGGCATGCCACTCGGCCCCGCTGATCAGGCCGTCGTGATCGGCATCGGCCCGGGCAAAGAGCAGCTCGGCCGGCCGTTGCCAGGCCAGTGCCGGCACTGCCGACAGCCCCGGGATAAGCAGCAGGAGGGCAATCACCACCCGCCCCACCGGCCCGGGTTCACGCCGGCGGGAGAACCACCGCCTCCCGAACGGGGTCATTGGGCGCCCCCGCTCGTGGTGACCTCTTTCGTCCAGGTTTTAGTTACCGGGTCCCACTGCCCCTGGACGTTGCGAGTGGCCGAATTCCCCTCCCGGCCGGTAACGGTCGTGCTGCGGTTATAGCCGTTGTCCGTCCGGCTCGTCGTCGAGCTGCGGCTGGCGTTCTGGCCGCCGGCACCGGTAGCGGTCACGTTTTTCGTCCAGGTTTTGCTCGCCGGGTTCCATTGGCCCTGGGCGTTACGGCTGGCGGTATTTCCCCGGGGGCCGGCATAGGTGGTATCCCGGGTGTAACCGCCGCTGTTCGCGCTGCCGGCGATAGTTCGGGAAGATGTCCTGCCGCCGGCAAACGTCCGGTTCACCTTGCGCTGCCAGGCCATCGACTCCGGCGGAAGCGCCAGGAACGCCAGCGCCAGCAGTGCCACCGACGCATTACGGAAAGAACGGGGGGAGTAGCTTGTCTGTCTCATGGTCGTGCTCCTTTGAATGGTGATTTCCCCATCGGTCGGCCGAACCGGCCGCCTCGTTCTCCTTAATCGCCGGCCGGCGGCGAAAGGTTACACCGGCAGACAAAAAAATTTCAGCGCCCCGTTGTGTTGTCGCGGACGCTCCAGCGCGCCGTCAGCTTTTCATAGAGTGCGTCGAGCTTCGCCCCCTGCGCCGGGGACAGATCGGCCTTCATCCGCGCCATCCCGGCGGCGATGATCCGGCTCGTCTCGGGCCGGTTGCGTCGCCGCAGCTCCTGGAGCTGGGCCTGGGTTTCGCGGACGATTTGGCCGACCTCGGCCTGCTGCGCCCCGGACAATTCCAGCTCGCGGGTCAGTTTCTTCATCACCAGCCTGGTCATGGCCGGCGGCCCCTCCTCGACGATTGACTGGACCGCGTGTCGCACGTAAAGACCGGTGCCGGCCGCGCCGACGCCGACGCCGGCAAGAAACACCAGGGAGATACCGCACCAAAGCCGCCATTTCTTCATTGTGCCACCTCAGGAACGTAGTAACCGTTTCGCCGCCGGGTCGCCACCACTACAGCGGGACGATCAGCGATGCGGCAATCCCCGCCGGATCGTCGAGGAAGAGCCTTGCCGCCAGCCGCTCGGGGGTAATCCCCCGGCTCAGGGCATACACCGACAGGATAAGGGCAAACGTACCGGCAGCGGCGGCAAAGCGCCAGACCGCCCGCTGAACGAACGCCGGCCATTCCGCCTCTCCCCCGGGCAAGGCCTCGCGGCGCAGCCGGGCCATCACCCGCCCCTCCCAGCCGCCGCCCGGGCTGATCGCCGGCCGCGCCCGATGCGCCGCCACCAGCGTCTCTTCAATCATCGTGATCCGTTCCTTGTCTTGTGCCATCGTCATCCCCCTTCCTCCAGCATCGCCACGATCCGTCGCCGCATTTTCTCCCGCGACCGATGGGCCCGCACCTTTACGGATATCACACTCCAGCCGAGCAGCGCCGCCGCTTCCTTCACCGGCAGTCCCTCCAGATGCACCAGGGTGAGGACCATCCGATCCTCGGCGGAGAGCCCGGCCAGCGCCCACTGCAGCACCTCCCTGGCCTCCCGGCGCATTTCCGCGCCGGCGAACGCACCACGCGCCCGGTCGGCCAGCACCCCGTCCACCCAGGCAAGGTGGTCCTCGGTGAGCGCACTCATCGGCACTTCCCGATTCCGGTACCGTTCCCGCCAGTAGTCATAGCAGCGATGAACCGCAATGCCGGCCAGCCATTTCTTGAACGAGGTCCGGACGTCGAAGCCGGCCAGCGACCGGTAGGCGTCGACAAACACCTCGTGCGCCAGGTCCTCCACCGCCTCGGGCGGAACGTTGCCGGAGACGATCTTGAAGACGTAGCCGCGGTACCTTGCGAGGAGCAGCGCGAAATCGTCCGGCCGACCGGCGAGAATACCGCTGATTATTTCATGGTCTCCGGTTTCGTCACCGACCACGTCAACGCTCCGCATCTGGAATAGCCGGTGCCGCGGCCGGTCTGCCGGCGGCACCGTCATAGAGTATATATCGCAGCAGCGGGGAAAAGGTTACAGGGTGATGAATAAATTGTTGGAAGTGAGCAGAGCGGCGGGGAAAGAGCATGAAAGAGCAGGGAAAGACGCTCCTCCCGGCATTGTTGTCTCGACAGGCTTGGCGTGGGAGCCGCCTATTTCATTCCCGGCATCGCCGCCGGCGGCGAGGTATTGAGCATGATCTGGAATGCCTCTTTCTTCGAGAACCCCTGTTTGAGCAGCGCAGTGTAGAGATTCTTCTTGAAAGCGGCCAGTTTCGCCGCGGTTTCCGGCTTTTCGGCGCTTTTCAGCTGGGCGTCGATCATCGCCTCCGTCATCTTCCCCATCATCGGCACCATCGCCCCGAGCGACATCTCCATCAGCTGCTGCATCTCCTCGGGCGACGGCTGCTTGCTCTCCTCCGCCGGCTCGGCGGCAAGGCTGGTCGCGGCCATTGTCAAAAAAAGCACGGTTACGAGGAATTTTTTCATCCGGTGGTCTCCTTGAGGTGGTAGTGATCTGCCCTACCCTCATAGCACACAACACCGCCGCCCGGAAAGTGCTATTGTCAGCGGGCTCCGGCGGTTTCCCTAAAAGTTACTACATATAGTAACTTTTTAAAAATACGTGCGAAATTTTGACAATTTTCTTTGTCTGCGGCGGAATATTTGGTAATGGATAGTTAAAGGCAGCTTAGTGAGGCTGGGGTGATGATCGGTGATCGCACTTCGGGATCGGACACGAAGGGGTAATCGCCGGGAGCCACCGCCGGTAGAGGCCGCTGCCGGGTTTCTCGTTGCAGTCAGTCGCAGGCAATGAAACCGGCCTCCTTAGGCAGGTCGGATGGGCTGGAGGCAAATAGCATCCTGACCGGGCACTTTGGTTGGGACGATATTGGCAAGTTTATCGGCAGCACTGCACTGGGGGAGAATGGCCAAAATCCATCGTTCGCACGCTCCGGCGTGGGAACACAGCCTTGAACGCTCTGCGTTTTTCAATGCCGCATGATGGAGCCGCCGTGTCGCGAGACCGCGCCGAGGCGAAGGCGGCTGGTAGCCGTTGGAATCCTGAAAAGAAACTCTGGTACGTCAGTTGCGGCAATGTCATTGGGACAGCGCTGGAAAAGTATATAGATATAGATGGTTTTGATAAGTGGCAAAAAACCAGTTTCCATATAAATGTATATAGCTACGCACCATATAGATGTAGATGGATCTATATACATCCATAAAGTTCTATATACATGTAGACAGAACACACTAACCGGTGATTTACGAGTTATACAAATAAAGGAGAAGCTAAATAAATGACTGCAAGAGAAGAACATCCAGTTTGGGGTGTATATGACTTGTATCGGACTGCAAAACTGAATGTTAAGTATTACACCTGCAAGCTCAGCAGAGTCGAATCTGCAAATTTCTATATGGAGGTTGTTTTACTGATTACCGCTCCATCTTCAGCAATTGCTGGACTGTGGTTTTGGGAAACACCTATGGGACAGCAGATGTGGAAGTATTTAGGAATTGCCTCTGCAATTATTGCCGTTATAAAACCTGCCCTGTCTTTAACAAAAAAAATCAAGAAATATGAAGAAGTACTGTCGGGTTACAAAGGCCTTGAACATGATTTGTTTGAGATCAAGGAATTGATCGCACAGAAGCAGAAATATGACAAAGAAATGCAAAATGACTTAAAAAAAGCGATTAAAAGGAAAGGCATTTTAGTAAATAAAGAACCAGGAGAGAAGATTGATAAAAAGCTTATAGCCTGCTGTCAAAGGGAGGTAGATACCGAGTTACCAGCAGAAAAATTTTATATTCCGGAGGATTGAAATGAAACGTGATTCAGACAAACCAAGACAGCCTTCCCAGCCTACTCCCAAGCCGACACCAACCCCACGACCGACACCACCAGCTTCTACGCCTGGGAAAGAGATAAAAAAGGATTCGCCGTCACCGCAGCACCGTGTTGATCCCATTGAGCCTTGGAAACGGTGATAGTATAACCATCGGCACGACCGGCCCTTGAAACCCGGGCCGGTCAGCCTCTGCCCCGTTGGCCGGAAGAAATGAAGAACTAGGATAAGTGAGATGGTTTAGAGATATGCCAAGCGATCATTACGTTTCACAGACATATTTGAGAAGTTTCACCGATAGCAATGGTGATATATTCCCATATTACAAAAGCGGAAATGTCATTGTAGGTAAAACTAAAAAGACTAAATCGGTATGCTGTGAAATTAACGGCGACACAAACGAATATTTCGACAATGTCAGGATATTGGATGACTATCTGAGAATATTTGAAAATGTTTGGAATAAGAATATTGAAAGCTTGGAAAAAGGCATAATTGATATCCAAATCAAATTTGAACTAGCAGGTTACATATCATATCTCAAGAATTGTAATCCTACAGCAAAACGATTAGGCCAAAGGTCGATATCTGGCATATTAAAACCTGTTGCTGACAATATGCTTCGACGCGAACAAGGCAAAATAAAAGATTACAGTGAATTAGATTTGGCTGATATTAAGAGGTGTCTGGAAACGTGGGGGCTGAAGGTTGAAGTTGATAAAATGTTCTCTCACGCGATAGGCATTGAAATTCTTACCGACATGGCGACGAATCTATGCCGATATCCTTGGCTTATTATGCGAAATGAAACAGATATTCCCTTTATTACCAGCGACAATCCTGCTGTGATGTATTTCCATAACGACAATGTTCAATTCGGCGAGACTGTTGTCCCGCTAACACCACGTCTAGCCATTCTAATTTCTCCTACTGACGGACAGACCGATGTTGAATTGGACGATGTTCTAAAGGCAGGGAACCCTCATGATCGATTCGGGCTTGTTAAACCTAAATATGTTAAGGAGTTCAACAAGCTTATTATCAAATGTGCTGAAAAAACAGTGCTGCATAGTTGCAGGGTGGAATGGTTGGAAAAGCTAGTCAACAAATATCGTAATTGGCAAATGGAAACGCTGACAGATACCCTTGTGACTTCAAAAGAAGTTTGTGTCATTAACCGACCTCGGCCGGTTGAGATAAGCAAAAAGCTGAAGAAAAGCTGAAGGGTCAGAAGAAAAGCTGAAGAAGAAAAGCTGAAGGGTCAGGTCTACATTCTACACGAAGCTACGAAAAAAGCTGAAGGGTCAGGTCTACATTCTACACGAAGCTACAGTTAGTCGACTCTGTCAAAGTCCCAGGAGAGAGCGATGGCACGGCCATTACGAATCGAGTACCCTGGAGCTTATTACCATGTAACGTCGCGTGGGAATGAGCGGAAGGATATATTCAAAAGCCGGAGGGATCGGGAGAAGTTTCTTGACTATCTGTCATCGGCGACGGAGCGATACGGAGCGGCAGTTCATGCATATTGCCTGATGAGCAACCATTATCACCTGTTACTGGAGACGCCGGAGGGAAACCTCTCCGAGATCATGCGGCATATCAACGGGGCATACACGACCTACTTTAATATCAAGAGAAAGAGATCAGGGCATCTGTTTCAGGGGAGATACAAGGCGATACTTATCGAGGCCGATGAATACTTGGTGGAGCTTTCGCGCTACATACACTTGAATCCCGTGAAGGCCGGAATGGTTGAAAAGCCAGAGCAACACAAGTGGTCCAGCTATCAGGGCTTCACAGGACAATGCAAAGCGCCGGAATGGCTTAAGACAGGCTTTATTTGGGGCTGTTTCGCAACGAAAGAGGCGGTCGCGCAGAAAAAGTACCGGGGCTTTGTCGAAGATATGAGTGGCAAAGAATACGAAAGCCCGCTCACAGGGACAATCGGCTCATCAATATTGGGAAGCCCTGGCTTTGTGGACGAAATTTCGTCGACACACTTAAAGGGGAAGAAAGATACGAATATTCCGGCGCTCAGGCAATTTATCAGCAGGCCGACACCGGAAGAAATACTTGTCGCGGCAAAAGCCGGATTTGCCGATAACGAGAAACTGGCGCGTCAAGTAGGCATCCACCTATGTCATAAATTTAGTGGGTTGAAGCTCAGGGAAATAGGAGATTTGTTCGATGTGCGAGATACGGCAATTAGTGAAGCGAACAGAAGGATTGTCCGGAAATTGGCGGCGGACGGAGAGTTGAGGAAAAAGGTTGAAAGGATAAAGAGTAGACTGGATAAAGTGTAGAATGTAGACCTGACCCTTGAGATGACCTTAGAATGTAGACCTGACCCTTGAGATGACCTATTGCCAACCCTTAGACGCGGACGGCTGACGCCGCCGGTCAAGGCCGCGCCCGTTATACGGATAAAAAAATGACCAACAAAAACTCTCAACCAAAATGGAATGACCCAATTACCCTCGCTACAATCGTAATCGCTGCTGCAACAGTGATTAATGTTGGCGCTGCACTTTGGGTGAGCATCAAAACAAGTGAGTACACTGAAATCACTAAAAACATCTATAACGCGTCAAATCGCCCCTATATTGGTATTGAATCATTTGAAGTTAACAAAGATGACAACAAACACATATTAATAAATGTACACTACAAGAACTTCGGGACTGTCCCTGCCAGCAATGTTAAAGTTAATTACGACATGCTATTAGATGGCAATCCTGGCAATCACTCCAATATTGAACTTGATGACAGTAAATCTAATTTATTTCCTCAATCCATACATAACATTCGGTTGAAAACTGGCTCTTATTATGACGATATTATAAGTGGTAAACATAAACTTGATGTTGTTATTGATATCAAATACCGAGGAGCCACAAAAGACATCTATGAAGTAAATGAAAGATGGAGATATGATCCTAATCACAATCATTTTCATCATGTAGACGCTTCGACCAAGTAATATATGAATATGCCAAAGGTGCAAGAAGTATCGTTGCGGCGACACAGATTACAGTCAGTTATCTGCGAACCCGTTAAATAATGAAGATTTGCTGTGGAAGCAAATAAAAGGGCAATGTTCAACATGCGCCAAGACCGGCCTAAAACCGCCGGTCAGGCTTATGACGTTATGCGAGAATATATATGAAGAGGCAAAGATGAAAATCACAACGAGATCGAGAACAATCCTGCTTGTGATTGCTGTTGTTCTGAGCCCAATAGTTGGTGTCTTATCAAATTATATTTGGTATTTCTTCCACGCAGTAATCCTTGGATGGGGCGACAGTTGCCCTGACTGGTACTTCAAAATTCAAGATAAAGTCCAAAATGGAATCTTCATTGCCTCCGCTGTCGGCACCGTAGTAGGGCTTCAGTACTGGTATAGCATCAAGAACAGACAGAGAGAAAAAGAGGGCGCATAACCAGAGCCTTTGACGCCGACCGGGACTAAGAAACGCCCCGGTGCGGGTCAAGGCCCACCCCGTTGTGCAGGAAATAAAATGAGAACTATCACAATAGAGGACCTGACAGCCGTTTCCTATCTTGATACCAAGAACCTTGGCAATCGAACCGTCAACTTGATGCCGCTTTGGGATGGCGAACGTTGGCACTTATGGCTGCCAACACCAAATGGATTGATAAACACAATGCCAATTGATGCACTTCAGATAGATTATGTTGCAAGGCAGCCAGCACGTGAATCTGACCTTTTCATCCCTTTTGTGGATCTAATGTGGCAACGAGCCAGCTGGCCAGAGATCTGCCCCTTAATATCTGCTATCTGTGATGATTTTCACAATATGGGAACTTCTTTAGCAAAATTAAGGCTGTTTTTCGATTCTCGGCACGGAGTTGATAGCGGATTTACGTCGAATTTTGCCGTAACGGAGGTTGAATATCTAATAATACTGGCAAGAACAATATTTGATCTCTTACAGGAAACCATTTCTCGAATGTGGTCGAAGTACGTTCAACTTACTGACGTAGAGGCAGAGAGTCGCCGACGTGGACGTAGCATTCCAGAAACGTTCTCAAAGTTGGTTCTAAAGGAAAAGAAATTTTTGAAGACAGCATCTGAAATTGAACTTCAATATGGCATTCCACATGTGATAGCTGTCCAATATGAAAGAAGTGCTGGATTTTTTGCTGAGCTAAGAAACATCCGTGATCGTATAGTACATGGTGGCAGTGGGATGATAACAATCTTCGACACTGATAAGGGGTTTTGTGTTTCGCCAAATGACGAACCCTTTAGCAAATTTGGTGGTTGGAATGACTCTCACAAGTACAATGAGAATATCGTTTCAATACTTCCTTGGATAGCAAGCATAGTAGTTAACACTATAGAATCGTGTAATAATCTCATGTCAGCTTTTGCTTCTACTATTATGTTTCCCCCTGAGGTAGCACCAGGATATCGCGTTTTCGTCAGAGGACCAGCAACTAAGCACTTGTATGAAGTCCTTGAAATCTTCAACGGCAGAAGCCCATGGTGGGAGGCTACGTCGAGAGAAGAGACTGAAATGCAAGGCACTGAGCCTTCACAAAAGTAAGGAATAGACTTAGGATTCAAAGCACAACAAGCGGCGACAGCGGTCTCCGCTGACACTCCGCCGCTGGCGCCTTTAGACGTCTATAATCTATACACGGATTGAGAGCTATCTCGGTTATCTTAATCAAGCAGCACCGTTAGCTTTCAATCCACGCGCTTCGGGGAAAGTATTCATTGGACATGGGCGGTCTCCCCTATGGCGCGAGTTAAAGGACTTCCTATCCGACAGGCTTGGTCTCGCCTGGGATGAATTTAATAGAGAAGCAGTGGCCGGATTTACAACTTTTGAAAGACTGTCTCAAATGCTTGCTGAAGCTAAATTCGCTTTTCTAATCATGACTGCTGAGGATGAACACATGGATCAGGCGCTTCACGCACGTGAGAATGTGGTTCATGAAGTTGGTCTATTTCAAGGAAGCCTGGGACCGAAAAGAGCCATTATTCTCCTCGAAGATGGCTGCTCAGAGTTTTCAAACATTATAGGTCTTTCGCAAATAAGGTTCCCGAGAGGTCACATTTCTGCTGCATTCGAGAAAATTCGAAGGGTACTAGAGCGAGAAGGCATCATCGAATAATTAGTAAATTGCCAACTAGCGGCACGACCAGCCTGCCCGAAAAGACTGGGCTAACTGGTCAGCCTTATGACGTTGAGCCATAGGAGAAATCATGAAAATCTTAAATAGACTGATTTTATTTTTATCATGCACACTAATTCTTACCGGATGTGCAGCTATGTTTGTTCCTGAGACAAAAGATCCTTACAAAAAACTAGCTTGGGCGAAAGAACTAGTTAACAATCAGGATCGCCCTCTGCCGGCTGAAAGACTGATTAGGGAGGCGATTACTATTTTTGAAACAGAAAATAACCCCGTTGGGATAGCTGATGCCTATACGGAATATGCAGAGTTCTTCAAATATCCAGGCTCACCAAAGTGGGAGCCACTTTATCGACGTGATGGGTTCCTTGATAAAACAGCTACATATGACAACAGATATGAAAAGACGATGGAGTATTATGGGAAGGCCAAAGAAATCTATCTTAAGAACAATCGGCATGACCGCCTGACGGATGTTTCACTTAATATTGGCACGATGTTGCATTTTCTAAAGAAGGATGAGCTAGCTTGCCAAGCGTTCAGCGATTCGCTTGAGAATTATCATAGCTACACGGCAGAAAATCCAAATTCAAAAGCCGAGATACCACAAGGTTTCAGCAGCTATGACGACTTCATTGGCAACCGTAAGAAAGTTTCTAACTGCAAGTAGGCTCAACACTCGGCGGCACTCAGTCGGCATGGATAAATCCCCACGCCGCTGGTGCGCCTCATTGCCGTTATGCGAGGAAATATGATCAGAAAAATAATTATCGCAATTCCGGCATTAATCCTTCTGATGACAGGGTGTACTGCAAATTACTACGTAACACCAGATGAATTTGCAAACCAGATCGCGGAGAAGCAATATATGACGGAAAACCCGACCGGTTTTTATGTTGTTTCACCGCTCGCATCTCTATTTTTCAATCATAAGTATGGCGCAAATAATATAGGGAAAATATTATGTCGAGATAAGGATGGAAACCTTTTATATCTGTATCCAGATCGCAATACCCAGTTAGAGCTAACGTCAAAGTCCACAAAAGACGTAATTAAAATGTATTTTGACACGGTATTTTTCGACGGCAACAAGTTGGTTGGCTTACGTTCACGCTTAGTCCCCGGTATGACAAGAGAAATAGCTTTAGCTGATATTGAAAAAATAGAAATTTACTCAGAATTTCCGCGAACTGAAAAGTTTGACTCGAAATAATTTCTATCGTTCCCACACTGGATCATGGGAACTATGGATGAATAAGAATAATACTCTGAAACCCGGCACCATTGAAAGGAAACACATGCCCCCAAAGATTCAGGGAAAGTTCTTGTTGTTGTGCATTGGGCTGTTACTTCTGGTCTGCAATGGCTGCGGTTCGCAAGCGGATCAATCGAGTGGGGATGAATGGCTGCTGGCACCTGAGTGGGTCACCTATCAAGGTAACGCCAGCCACACCGGTTATGTTGCCGTTACACTGGATTCCACAATATTTCGCGAGGCTTGGGTAGCAACCGTTTGGAGCGGCACTCCGCTCAACCCGGTGACCGCGGGTGACGGCAAGGTGTTCGTCTCGACCAATTCCTATTTCGGTAAACAACTCCTCGCGGTACTGGATGCAAATACCGGAGACATCAAGTGGTCGTACGACTTTGGTGCGATCCACTCGGTGAACCCTCCTGCCTACAGTAACGGCCGGGTCTATGTAACAACCGGCGGGCAGTCTGACTCTTTTGTGTGGTGTTTCAGCGCCGATTCAGGAGACCCGTTGTTCCGCAGTGTCTACGGCAACCAATGGTCTCACTATTTTGCCCCGACCATTGTGAATGACGCGCTCTATATGGCGGGTGGCTATTACGACGGCGCTTATCGATTCAATGCAATCAACGGGGATCAGATCTGGTCCGCTTCGCTCAACCAGTACGATCAGTGGACTCCGGCGGTTCGTGACGGCCTGGTGTATGCTTATACCGGCAGCTATAGTCCTAAGGTCAGCGTACTGAAAGCCGCTGACGGATCGGTGGCCTATGAAATCCCCGATCCAAACTTCACCTGGAACGGCTGGAGCATGAATAGTGCGCCGGTCCTCGGTTCCCAGAACGATCTGTTGGCCACCCAGAACAACCGGCTGATTTCATTCGACCTGCAAGGACGGGTCATCAGGTGGGAGCGGACCGGAACCTACACGGGGAATGTAACGACGGACAACGGGGTTTTATACGTTATCAACAACAGCCAAATTGAGGCCCGGGCGGAAAATGACGGCTCGCTGCTGTGGATGTGGATCGCTCCGGACGGCGTTCCAACCGGGAACAGCATCGTCACGAAAAATCTTCTCTTCGTCAGTACGGATGCAACGACCTATGCCGTAGACCTGCGTACACACGACCAGGTATGGTCATATCCCAAAGGCGGACAGCTTGCGCTCAGCAAACAAGGCCTTTTGCTCATATCCGGCCAGGATGGGACAGTTGCGGCTATCGCCGTGAAACCTTGAGAAATACAGCATAACCATGGGGCAGATGCTTCTGCGAGGGAGAATGTTCCAACTCTCGCGTGGACCCGGGCGCGATGAATCTGCGCCGGTCACGCTCATACCCGTTGGTTATTCCTCCTGAAGGTTACGAAATCACCCTCCAGCTTCTCAGCCGGGGTTTCCCGGCTGGAAGCTAGTTGAAATGACGCACGGCCGTGGCGATATTTTTCGAATGTGTCGGATGAACATGTACCGTGTTCCCGATCTGCCCCACGGTCAGACGGTTTTCCACTGCCAATGCCATTTCATGGATCATTTCCGTCGCCGCCTCGCCGATAATGATCGCCCCGCTTACAACATTGGAATCCTTCTCGACGAACAGCTTGACGAATGCGGGTTCGACCTTGTCCACCACGGAACGGCCATTTGGCACTATGGGCATCGTGAATGCCCCGATGCCGGCGGTTGTTTCGTTCACGCCTACCGCTGCAACCTCCGGAGAACAGAAAGCAACGCGCGGAACGGCGGATTCTTCCAGGGGGAGGCTGTTTGACGATTGCATATTATGAGCGAGCACGGCGGCTTCCTTTTCAGCCGCATGGGCCAGCATCAAGCCCCCGATAGAGTCGCCCACCGCGTAGATATGAGGGACATTTGTCTGCATAAAAGCGTTTACGCTGATAGCTCCCCCTTCAGTCTTCACCCCTGCTGCTGCCAGATTCAGGCCGTTAATGTTCGGCCGGCGCCCTATCCCGACCAGGACCTTGTCGACCGTATCGGTTTCATTGCTGTTGCTGTATTCAACGTTAACCTTGCCGTTTCCAACAGCTAACTTCTTGATCGCGGTCCCGGTTTTAACCCTGATGCCCTGCGCCGCAAACGACTCTTCAAGCTTTTGCCCGGCCTCCCGGTCTTCCCGTGGCAACAAGGATTCTTGAGCTTCCGCCAGGATAACCTCGCTGCCGAACGTATGGTACAGGGTGGCAAACTCGCAGCCGATCGCCCCGCCGCCGATAATCAGCAGCTTTTCCGGAAGCGCCTTGTTCTGCAATATCTGGTCGCTCGACAGGATGTACTCGCCGTCGAAGGGCGCAAAGGGAAGTTCGACGGGGTGCGAACCGGTGGCAATGACGATCTGCTCGCCGACGATCAGCTCGGTGCCGCCATCCGCTTTAGTGACGCGTACTTCGTGGGGCGACCCGAATGCCCCTCTACCGCGGAATACGGAAATTTCAGCCCCGTCAATCATCCCCTGCACCGCAGCGCGGAGTTTGTCGAGGTCTTCGTCGGTCACCGCACGAAGCCGGCTCAAATCAACCGGAGGGAGCGAGAAATCCAGACCGTATCTGGCGCCCTGCTTGGCGTAGCGGTAGGCCGTGGCAGCCTTCAGCAGAGATTTGGTCGGCATGCACCCCCGATTCAGACAGACACCGCCAAGGCTGTCCTGCTCATCCTGAATCAGCGCCACCGTTTTCCCCTGTTGTCTCATCAAAAAAGCGGTATTCATGCCGCCGGGGCCGCCCCCGATAACCACAATGTCATAGTTCTTCATGCTATTTCTCCTCTGGTGATGTGTCCGGATTCTTCAAAGCACGTATGGCGTTGTCGATGAGTTGGTGCAGTGTTTCCTGCTCTTTCGCGGACATTCCCGAAGTCATCCGGGCGATCACTTCATCCCGCTTTTCCTGGAGTGCGGCAACGGACGGCCGTGTTTGTTCGGTCAGGTAAATGCGGGCTTGGCGCTTGTCCTGATCGCATGCTGTTCGGGTGATAAGGCCGTCCCTTTCCATGCGCCGCAAAGTATTCGCCATGGTGGGTTGTTCCACTTGAATTTTTTCACAAAGCTCGGTTTGCGTCTGGCCTCCCTGCTCCCCCAGGCAGCAGAGCACGGGAAGCTGCCCCTGCGTCACGCTATATGGTTTCATTTTTTCGTTTAATTCGACGATCAGCAGCCTGGCCAGATATTGCAGCTTGTAGCACAAGTCTTTATCTACTTTGGTTTCCATGGGTCACCCCCAATTAGATAGCGCGCTATGCAAAATACATAGCGGGCTATCTAACGTCAAGCAAATATTTTCAAATGCCCCACGCCACGGGCAGCCCCCCGCAAACCGCGGAATCCGCGCCACCACCTCACCCCGGCTGCGCATTCGAGCGCCTCAAGCCGGTTTACGCCGGTCAACCGTAGATTAGACACCTCAGGAAAGAAGACTCTTCGCTGCTATCGGATTCACATGTGATGTGGAAGGCAGTATAATCGGTTCAACAGCGAGGCATCCACCGCCCATCGAACCACCCCGCCATACCGGGGAGAGCAGGAACGTAATGAAGGAGAACATCAAGATACTGGCTGCCATGAGACCGTTTGCGCGCTTCACCCGCATCTCCCTGCGCGATCTGGTCGTGACCGTCCTGCCGGTCCTGCTGGTGACCGCCATCGGGATTGGCGCCGCCTACTGGCTCATGCGCCCGGCGCCGCCGAACACCCTCACCATCACCGCCGGCCCGACCGGAAGCACCTTTCAGCTCTACGCCAAGAAGTACCAGAAAGTCCTGGCGCAGAAGGGGATCAAGCTGAAGATCCTCCCCTCCAACGGCTCGCTGGAGAACCTGGACCGGCTGCTCGATCCCGCCGCCAAGGTCGACGTCGGCTTCGTCCAGGGGGGACTGGCCAAGGGAAGGCAGGTCGACCGGCTGTTCTCCCTCGGCAGCGTCTTTCACGAACCGCTGGCGCTGTTCTATCGCTCGGCCAAACCGCTCACCCTGATTTCGCAACTGGCGGGCAAGCGCCTGGCAATCGGCCCGGAAGGGAGCGGCACCCGGGCCGTGGCCCTGGAACTGCTCAAGGCGAACGGCATCGGCCCCGACAATGCCACGCTGCTCGACCTGAGCGGCGAGGCCGCTGCCTGGGGGCTGGTCGACGGCACGGTCGATGCCGCGTTTCTGATGGGGGATTCGGCAACCCCCGGCGACATGCGGAGCCTCATCTGGACACCCGGGGTCCACCTCTACGATTTTGTCCAGGCGGAGGCCTACTCGCGGCGTTACCCCTATCTGAACCAGTTGGTCATTCCGATGGGGGCGCTGGATTTCGGCCAGAATATCCCCGGGGCCGACGTCCACCTGCTGGCGCCGACGGTTGAACTGGTGGCCCGCGACACCCTCCACCCCGCCCTTTCCGACCTCTTGATCGAGGCGGCCAAAGAGGTCCACGGCCGCGCCACCCTGCTGCAGAGCGCCGGCGAGTTTCCCGCGCCGGTGGAGCACGAGTACCGTCTCAGCGACGACGCCAAACGGTACTACACCTCCGGCAAGAAGTTTCTCTACCGCTCTCTCCCCTTCTGGCTGGCAACCCTCGTGGATCGGTTCCTCGTGCTGTTCGTCCCGGTCGTCGTGCTGTTCATCCCGGGCCTGAAGCTGGTCCCGGCGCTCTACAGCTGGCGAATCCGCTCCCGCATCTACCGCTGGTACGGGCTGTTGATCTCGATCGAACGGACGCTCCTCGCGCAGCAGTCGGCCGAAGAGCGGACGGAAACCCTCCGCCGGCTTGACGAGATCGAAGCCGGGGTCAACGGGATGAAGATCCCGCTGGCCTACGCCGATCAGTTCTATGTGCTCCGCGATCACATCCGTTTCGTCCGCGAGCGCTATGCAAAGGAGAGCGCGGCAGGTTGATGCTCGTCCCCCGGCACACTGCGGCTCGATCATGATGGCCGTCAGTGCCCGACAGCACCTTCACGTGCCCGGAACGGGGCAAGGTGCCTGTCGCGAACCGCTTCCTGGACCGTTTTGAGACCAGCTCTCTGCCTGGCGTAGACAGCCAGCGCCCAGACGGGGAAAAACAGGCTATAGCCATAATAACGCAGGTAAAACACCCGCGGAAAGCCGGTGCCGGTGAAATGTTTCTCGTCCCAGCCGTCATGGTATGCCTCCGTGAGATAGCGAATCCCCCCGCCGACCGCGCCGTGGGCCCACTGGCCCGCCGCCATCAGCGCCAGAAGCGCCCAGGCGGTCTGGGAAGCGGTGCTGGCCCCGCTGCCCGCCAGCGACGCATCGTTGTAACTGGCACACGTTTCGCCCCAGCCCCCATCGCTGTTCTGGCATGAAACCAGCCACTGCACGGCCTTTGCGACATAGGGGCTCCGCATATCCTCCCCGGCTTGCTGCAACCCGGAAAGAACCGACCAAGTGCCATAGATGTAGTTCACGCCCCAGCGCCCGAACCAGCCGCCGAACGGCTCCTGCTCCTTTTTCAGGAATTCGATCCCCCTGGCGATCGGAGTATAATCCGGGCCATAACCGAGCATCCCGAGCATTTCTATGCACCTGCCGGTCACGTCGGCCGTGCTGGGATCGAGCAGCGCCCCATGGTCGGCAAACGGGATGTCGTTGAGATAGAGATGATTGTTGTCGACATCGAAAGCCCCCCAGCCGCCGTCGGAGCTTTGCATCGCCAGTACCCACTCCACCGCCGTGGCGATCTTACCGGCGTATTCCGGCCGCTCGAGCGCTCCGGCACGAAAGAGGCTCATCAGCACCTTTGACGTATCGTCGACGTCAGGGTAGAGCGAGTTTTCGTACTGAAAGGCCCACCCCCCGCACGCCACGGCGGGACGCTTGTCGGCCCAATCGCCCGGGGTGGTGATTTGGCGGCTGAAAAGCCATGCCATGGTCTTGTCGGGCGAATACCGTCCGGCAGCAGCGGTTCCCGCCTCGGACAAGGCAGTGAGGCTCAGGCAGGTATCCCAGACGGGAGAGTTGCAGGGCTGACAGAAGGTGAAGTCCCGCTTTTCGGCCGATTCATGCCGTGAACCCGGCTGCAGTTCAGGCGCGGCGGAAGACCTGTCGAGCGAGAAACAGCCACTGTCGTCGCCCCGAGAGAACGGCGCGCCGTCCTGCAGCCTTTTGTGGACGAGCAGGTTGTCGATTGCCATCAGGCCGCGGCGATAGTCGGGGTCGCCCTCGTCGTACCCCAGCGCCTTGAGAGCCATGACCGCATTGGCCATGGCCGGATAGATGGCGCCGATGCCGCCGTCGCCCTGCATCCTGCTTCTCGTCCATTGCTCCGCCTCAGCCAGGGCGCGGTTTCTGATCCGGTCGGGCACCAGCCGGATGGTCCTCTTGAGGAGCCTATCCACGACGATGAAGGCATTCTTGCGCCAGCTGTCGTGCCGAAAGCGGTCCAGGTGGCCCAGCATATCCGGCGGCGTCGTAAAGAGTTCGGCAATCCCCTCGTCATGGCGCAAGCGACAAACAGGCTGCTTATGGTACAGGATCAGCAACGGCACAATGACCGTGCGGGACCAATAGGAAACCTTGCCGAGGTGGATGAAGAACCACCTGGGCACCAACATCAGTTCAACCGGCATGGCCGGTGGGGTATGCCACGGCACCTGGCCGAAAAGTGCCAGGGTGATCCTGGTGAAGATATTGGCCTTTGCCGCCCCGCCAAGCGCCAGAATCAGCAGCCGGGCCCTGACCATGTAAGGGGCCCTCTTGTCGTGACCCAACAGCTTCAGGGCAAAGTACGCCTTGACACTCGCGCTGATGTCCGTATCGCCATCGACGGCGTACAGAGGCCAGCCGCCATCGGGGAGCTGCCGTTCCAGCAGGTATGTGGCAATGTTCGCGGCGAGCGTCGGGTCGGGTTCGCGGCCGATGAAGCGCAGTAACATCACGTATTCCGCGGGGATGGTGACATCTGCCTCCAGGTCGAATACCCAGTGTCCGTCCTCCCGCTGCCGGGAGGCGAGCAGGGCGGCCGCGTTTTTCAACACGGCGGCCAGGTACGGAATATCGGCCTTGTTCGTGGCCTTGTTCGCGGCGAAATGCGCATTTCCGCCATCGATTACTCTCAATACAGGGTTGGATGACTTTTCCATAACCTATCCAATAACAATAGTAATTTAAATTAACATCGTTAAGCTGTTAGGCAAAAAAACTCAGGGGCGCAGCCCCCTGAAGAACGCATCCAGGAAAATTTCCGCCATCACCTCCGGATCCGGCATCGGAAAATCTTTGGTAAAGATGATGCTGGAGATCAGGCCGTGGGTCGCGCTCCAGAGTACAATTGAAAGCGTAGCGCTATCGGCGGAGCGAAATGCGCCGTCTGTGATGCAATCATCAATCACCTCGCAGACGATTCTCCAGCTCCGAAGCGCCATGGTGTCGCGGCTGGCGAACTCCTCGGGTTTGCCGTAGAGCTGCGGGTTGGAGAAGAAAACCACCTTGTACAGTTCGGGGTTGGCCAGACTGTCGCGGATGTAGCACAGCATGATTTCCCGCAGGGTCTGTTCCGGCGAAATCCCCTGCTTGCGGATTTCCGCGTAGTGCTGATTCAACGAGGCATAGAGGTTTTCGCAGATATGGAAGAGCAGATCGTCCTTGTCGCGGAAGTAAAGGTAGATGGCCGTCGGGGAGTGGTCAATCGACGCCGCAAGCTTGCGCATCGAAAAATTGGCGTACCCCTCCCGGGCGAAGAGGGTCAGCGCCGCAGCCAGGATCTCCGCCTTGAACTCTTCTTTATGTTTTTGCCGCCGCTCTTTGACGCCCACACTTAACACCGTTAACTTTAGTGTTCAACTCTTAGCACAGCAGTCCGCCGGTTTCAACCTCTTTCCGCTCCCAGTCCTCGGGGGAATATAAACGTGCCCGAGAGGCAACGGTGGCCCAGATTACGAAACAGTGCCCGCGGCTCGTCCCCGAAGATAAAAAAATGGCGCCCCGGCCAATCCGGGGCGCCATCGGCGCAAACAACTACCAGCTAATACCGCTGTCAGGCCGCTGCCGAATCCGCATTCGCCAGGTCGACCAGCTCGGCGGCCCCGAACAGCCGGTCAATGTCCAGAATCATCAGGAACGAGTCGCCGTGGCGCCCCATTCCCTTCATGAAGGAGGTATCGAGACTCGTTCCGATCTTCGGGGCCGGCTCCATACTCTCGGGCGCCAGCTCGAACACCTCCTGGACCGAGTCGGTCAGCATTCCCAGCACGAGCGTGCCGTCATCGGTGTCCACCTCGACGACGATAATACAGGTACTGACGGATCGCGTCGTTTCGGTCATGCCGAACTTGAGCCGGAGATCGATCACCGGTACGACGCTGCCGCGCAGGTTGATCACCCCGCGCATGAAATCGGGCGTTTGCGGAACGCGGGTGATGGTGGTCCACTCCAGAATTTCCCGTACCTTGCTGACTTCCACGGCGAAGATTTCCTCCGCCAGGGCGAATGTCAGGTACGGACGGATCTCTGTTATCCCGGCAACGGTCATGGCGGCCTCCTAGTAGGTGTCGAATTCTTCGTCCAGCTGATCGCTGCCCATGTTCAGGTTAACGCCGCCGACCGCCGCAGCCTTCTTCGGCGCTTCCGGGTGATAGCCGTTGGCATGATTGTGACTCAGCAGGGGCAGATCGGACTTTTTCTTGCCGCCGGAGCGGCGGACGCCGCCAGCCGCCCGACTTGCCGCCGTCCGCTCGTCGATCCTGAAGAACGAGATGGTATCCTGCAGCTGCTCCGCCTGGCTCGCCAGCTCCTCGGAGGTCGAGGCCATCTCTTCGCTGGAGCTGGCATTCTGCTGAATCACCTGGTCGAGCTGCTGGATCGCCTTGTTGATCTGTTCCGCACCCGTATCCTGCTCCCGGCAGGCCGCGCTGATTTCCTGGACAAGCTCGGCGGTCCGCTGGATGTCGGGAACAATCCTCGCCAGCATCTCCCCGGCCTTCTCCGCCACCTGGACGCTGGAGGCGGACAGGTCGCTGATCTCGCCGGCCGCTTTCTGGCTCCGTTCGGCCAGCTTCCTGACCTCGGCGGCAACCACCGCGAATCCCTTGCCGTGTTCGCCGGCCCGGGCCGCCTCGATGGCGGCATTGAGGGCCAGCAGGTTCGTCTGGCGGGCGATCTCCTCGATGATCGAAATCTTGGAGGCGATCTCCTTCATGGCCTCGACGGTCTCGGTCACCGCAGCGCCGCCATCCTTGGCATCCACGGCACTCTTCAGGGCGATCTTCTCGGTCTGGGCTGCGTTATCGGCATTTTGCCGGATGTTGGAGCTCATCTGTTCCATGCTGCTCGACGCCTCTTCCGCCGCTGCCGCCTGCTCGGCGGCCCCCTGGCTCATCTCCTCGGAACTGGCGGAAATCTGCTGGCTGCCGGCGGCGACGTTGTCGGCGGCCCCCTTGACGTCGGCGACCACTTCGGAGAGCTTCTTGACCATGGCGGACAAGGCCTTCATCAGGTCGTCCTTGGCGGAGCGCTCGGTGAGCGTCACGGTCAGGTCGCCGCCGGCAACCTGTTGCGCCGCCTTGACAATGCTGTTGGTCGCCTCGATGAGCGTATTGAGGTTCTGCGTGATCAGGTTGTACTGCCCCTTGGACACCTTGGTAATGGCCGGCGGCATATCCCCCTTGCTGATCCGGTCCACGTAATCGGCAGTGAGCATGAGCGGATCGACGATATTGGTCACGGTATCGTTGACCCCTTGCACCAGTGTCTGCCAGCCGCCCGAGAACAGGGCGGCGTTGGCCCGCTGGTCGAGTTCGCCGTCGGCCGCCGCCTTGATGAGGATCTCCAACTGCTCCCGGAAACTCTGCAGCTTCGCCACCATGTTCTGCATCGCCGCCAATAGTTGGCCGGTCTCGTCCTTGCTGCACGCTTCAATGGTAACCGACATGTCCCCTTCGGCAAGCTTGTTCGCCACCTCCACCGCTTCGCGCAGCGGCCGGCTGATGATCCGGGAGAGGATAATCCCCAGCCCGATCGCGATGGCCATACCGATGACCAGAATGATGCCGGTCAGCGTCACCGCTTGCTTGGCGGCGGCGGTATTGTCATCCGACTTCTTGCTCGCCAGGTCGATTTTGAGGTCCGCCAATTTCTGGATCGCGTCGGACACGGCCCGGGCAGTTCCCGCCACCGCCTCGCTCTGCATGTAGCTCACCGCCTCGCTTTTCTTCCCGGCGATAGCCAGGGCGACGATCCGGTCGAGATCGGGATCGAACTTGGCCAGCTGGGCCTTGATCTCCACATAGGCTTTTTTGGTCTCTTCGGATTTGAGGGACTTTTCGATCTGCGGCAGGTTGTCATCGATACCCTTTTTGATCTCCTTGATCTTGGCGGCGAATTTCGCCCTGTTCTCCGCGTTGTCCTCCAGAGCGATATCGCGGTAATTGACCCTGATGCGCTGGAACGCCACCGCCGTCTCGAGGATCGGCCCCATCGGCTTGGTGTTCAGTTCGTACATGGCGGTATCGGCCTCTTCGATCGCCTTGATCTTAACGATCCCGATTGCGCCGATGATCCCGGCGACGATGGCGACCAGAATGAATCCCGTCAAAAGCTTCGCGGAAATCTTCATGTCAAAGTACCATTGCATAACATACCTCCTCAGGTAGTGACCGCGCATCAGGCGCGGTTCGGTAGGGCAGCCCCCTACCCAGTCTTGGCAAACCACGACAATTCAACAAACCTATAAGTCGTATCGGCCGGGCCGAAACCGGTTACATCAGGATTTCCGCACAGTGTTGTTCGTAATTCCCGGTAATACATAACGGGATTAAGGAGCAGGAAAGGTGGTGGGAAAGGGGCTACATGGAGGCAAGGCCCTCGCGGAGGGCATATTTGATCAGTTCGGCCACACTGCGCAGGTTAAGCTTCTTCATTATTCTGGCGCGCCGGGCTTCAACGGTTCTGACACTCACGCCGAGGGAAAACGATATTTCCTTGCAGCTCTCCCCCGCCGCGATCAGCCCCAGCAGCTGCCGCTCTTTCGCACCGAGCACCGGTGCTCCCGCAGCAGCCTCCTCGGCAAGCCGCCAGAAGTACTGTTTGACGAGAATGTGGGGAATCCGCTGTCCAAAATAAATTTCACCCTCGGCAGCGACCCTGATGGCCTGGCCCAGTTCGCTGGGGGTCGCCAGCTTCTTGAGCAGATAGCCGGATGCCCCGGCCTTGAGCATCTCGACCACGTAGGTCGTTTCCTGGCGCATCGAGAACCCGAGCACCATGACGTCCGGGAGTTCGCGCTTGATGATCCTGGTGGCGTCGATACCGCTCATTTCGGGCATCATTACCTCCATCAGCACCACATGGGGCCGGTCCCGGCGGGCCAATTCCAGCGCCTCGCGGCCGGTTGCCGCATCACCCACCACCGTGATGAGGGAATCTTGTTCCAGGAGCGAACGCACACTCTCCCGGAAGAGCCGGTAGTCGTCAGCAAGAAGGACTCTCAGTGTCATGGTTTCCCCACTTCGCGCGATGACGGGAATTTCCCGCGGGATAGCCCCCTCTGCCCCCCCGCAAGGGGATCGCTCCCCTGTGTCGGGCGCATTGAGCTGGTTGGGCGCTTTCCCGTTGATATCATGGCAGTTTTTCGCGCTCAGTTGTAGCAGCTTTTCAAGCAATCCGCAATTCTGCAGGTGGGTGGATACCGGCCGGCACAGAGGGGGGAGAGGCGACAAACGGCAGATTTCGTCCCGGGGGTCATCAAAACGTCGCCAGGAAAGCGGAAAACGGGAGCCCGACAAGGGTGAGGGCGCTACGGGGAAAATGCCAGCCCGCCGGGGACGGGACAAAAAAACCGGGAGCGGCAACCGCTCCCGGCGTCACTTCCGGGCGCGCCGGAAGGGGGAAAACCGTTCGGACGAGCCGGACGGGAGACTAGCAGGGGTGGACCGTGGCCGTGCCAACGATCCGCGGCCGCGAATACTTCTGCTTCTTCATGGGGCACTCACCTCCTTTTCGTTGTTGCCGATAATGGACAATCGGTGCTGCGGCGATTCGAGGGGCGGCGCCGGCAGTTACGGCTGCGGCGGCCCCCCCTTCCCTTTCATTCCTCCCGGCCCTTTCTTCCCCGGCGTCGGCCGGGTGAACGGCGCGGCGTTGATATCGATCCCGCCGGTCACCGCGCCGGCCTTGACCTCGACCGGTTTCGGCGTGGCGCCGCCGTAACTTCCCATCAACATCCCCGTCGTCGGCACGCCGCCGCCGTAAATGTCGCGGACCCGCAGGTAGTAGGTGCCGCCGTCGCCAACCCGGAGGAGGTAGGTGCCATCCTTGCCGGTCCGGTCGGAAACATAGAGCGGCCGGCCGATCATCGTCGGCGTGACGAAGGCAAAGACCAGCGCCCCCGCCATTGGCGTCCCGTCAGCGGCGAGAACCTTGCCGGCAATGCCGGTGATTGCCGTTTTTTTGATCGTCGTCTGGCGGAAGACCGTTACCCCGGTCAGGACTCCGGCATCGTGCCGCTCGCCCGGCATGATCGTGTAAGGCCGCGGCGCCCCCTGCGCATCGCGGCTGGTGAAGAACAGATCGCCGTCGCGGGGCGGGCCGATTTCGTGCCCCTGCTGCCGCTTGATCGCCCCGACGAAATAGGTCCCCGGCAGGAGTTGGACCGCGAAACGCCCCTCGCCGTCCAGTTGGGCCAGGTCGTCGGGCACCCGCCAGTAGCGCTCGGGTGCCGGCGGCGGGCCGACGGCGGCACTGAAGAAGTAAACGGTGCCATTGGCCAGCGGCTGGCCGTCGGGAGCGACGATCTGCCCCGCCAGGGTCCCGGCGGGAATGGCCGCGGCCGCCAGGCCGCCGGTCAGCAGCGTCAGCAGTGTCAGCAGCAGCGACGGGATCATCATCCGTAGCCTCATCTTCATTCTCCTTTCCGCACCCCGGCATCGGGTACCGGCCGGGACTTCCCGAGAAGTCTACCGTATTCTGGCCGGATGGCACAAAAAAAATCGGCAGTGTCGCCGGCGGCGAAGCGGTTGGCGTGACGGCCGGCTGCCCGGTGAAGGCGCCCGCTTCGGCAACGGTGGTCAAGAAACTCGTTATCGTTCAGCGCCATTTCCGGCCGGTCGAACCGGTGCCGGCCATTGTGCGCACCACCTCGCCCCGAGCGGGAATTTCCTTCTTGACATCCGGCCGCCCTTCCCTATACTCCATAAAAATCAGCTTGTTCGATGTTCCCGGAAGGGACACTATTTCACTATGGGAGGGATGTCGTATGTGCTTTATCCATGAACGCGCCACCGTCGCCGGCGCTGCCCGGAAAGCGGCTATCGTCCTGGCGCTCTGCTTCGTTGCCGCCGGCTGCTCCAAGAAAGAGGCGCCCGAGGCTCCGGCGCAACCGCAGGGCCAGATGGGGCAGATGATGCCGCAAGGCGCCATGGGGCAGATGTCCGACCAGCAGAAGCTCGCCATGGGCGGGGCGATTTTTGCCAAAAAGTGCGCACCGTGCCACGGCGCCGATGGCGTCGGCGGCACCGCCGGGCCATCGCTGCAGAAGGCGGAGTTCAAATACGGCCGGACTGCCGAAGCTGTCGCCACGACCATCCGCAACGGCCGTCCCGGCGGCATGCCGGCCTTCGGCAAGGATTTCAAGGATATCGAGATCAACACCCTGGCCTCCTACGTGCTCAGCCTGAAGAAGTAGCTCCGCCGGAAGAGAACCGCTGGCGACGGAACGAGCCCCTTGCCCCGCAGCACCACCGGGACGAGGGGTTCTTTTTTCTTTACCCGTAACCGGGGCAATGGTAGCATCACCGCCAGCAGGTCACTCTCTTCCCAGCACGGGCCAAAGGCCCGACAACAAAACGATGCTCTTTCGCTGCGCCATCAAATATACCGCTTTGCTGCTGCTCGCCCTCTACCTCCTGCATCCGGCCGGCGGACTCGCCGTTGCCGACTGTGGCACCCCCGTCCTCTGCCTGAGCGCAACCGACGGCAAGGAGGCCTCGGCTTCCTCGACAGCCGACCAGCGGGATCCTGCCTCGGCGGACGACACCACCGACGGCTGCTGCTGCGATCTCGACTGTCCCTGCGATGCGGCGGCGCCCCTGCCGGCAGCGTTAATCCCGCAGTACACCCCGACCCTGGCCAGACTGGCGGTCGCCGAGCCGTTCCGGGCGCCGCCGCAAGTCTACCTCGGCAAGTTCATCCCCCCTCAGAACCGCTCCTGAATTAACCGCGCGGGATTGGTGCGTCCGCCACCCGTCGGCGTTGCCGCCGGTGGTGCCGGATCGGCGTACGCAGCCGCCAACCCGCCCTGGCTCCCCTTTTCCGACAATTCAGGAGGATTACCATGACTATGCCTTGCCAGGCCCGTGGTTTCGCCACGGCACTCCGGGACGGTCTCAGTTCCCTGCGCCTGACGCTGTTTTTACTCTTTGCCCTCGCCCTGACCTCGATCATCGGCACGGTCGTCCAGCAGAACCTGGCGCCGGCCGAATACCAGCAGCGTTACGGAACCGGCACCAGCAAGCTGTTCAACGCCCTCGACCTCTTCGACATGTATCATTCCTGGTGGTTCCTGTTGCTGTTGGTGCTGTTGGCCGCCAACCTGTTCGCCTGTTCATGCAAGCGGTTCCCGGCCGTCTGGCGGCACCTGCGCCGGCCGACCGTGCTTATGGACGAAACACTTGAACGAAGCCTGCCCTGCCGAGAGGAATTCCCGACCACCGTCGCCCCGGAGCAGGCCGCCGAACGGGCGGCAGCATTGCTCTTGGCCGAATTCGCCCCTCCGCTCCGTACCGCCACCGCCGACGGCATCCAGCTCTTCGCCCAGAAGACTCCGGCCGGCCGGCTCGGCGCCTACCTGGTCCACCTCAGCATCATCGTCATCTTCGGCGGAGCGATTATCGGCTCGCTCTTCGGCTTCAAGGCCTACGTCTCGATCAACGAAGGCGCCAGCGCCACCACCGCCGTCAGCCGGGCGGGGAAGCCGATCGAGCTCGGCTTTGCCGTCCGTTGCGACGATTTCGGTGTTTCATTCTACGACACCGGTGCACCCCGGGAATTCAAGAGCCTCTTGACGATTCTCGAAAACGGCCGGCCGGTCCCGGGCTACGAACGGGTACCGGTCATCGTCAACAAACCGCTGACCTACAAAGGAATCACTTTCTACCAGTCGAGCTACGGTCAGGCCGACGGCGGCATCTACCGCTTCACCGTCCGGCAACGGAGCGGCGGCACCCCCATTCCGCTGACCCTCCGGCAGGGGGAATCGGCCCGGCTCCCCGACGGGGGAAGCATGCACCTGCTCGAAGCGACCGACGAGGTGAGCCGCTTCATCCCCGCGGTTTCCGGGCCGGCAGCCCGGATCGAGGTCCATCCGCTCCGCGGCGAGAGCAGCGCGTTCATCGTCTTTGCCAACTATCCCGGTTTCGATGAACAGCGCGGCGCGCCGCTGATCTTTACCTACGCCGGGGCCGACGCGACGATGTTCACCGGTCTCCAGGTAGCCAAGGACCCGGGCGTCTGGGTCGTCTGGAGCGGTTGCCTGCTGATGGTGGCCGGCTGCTACCTCGCCTTTTTCGTTTCGCACCGGCGCATCTGGGTCCGGATCACCCCCGGCCGGGTAATCGTCGCCGGCGGCGCCAGCAAAAACCAGCCCGCCTTCGAGCGCCGTTTCGCCGAGCTGGCCGCCCGGCTGCGCCAGACCATCGCCAGGGAGGATCAGTAAAATGACCAGTTCGCTGCTATTCAACGTGACAACTTTTGTCTATCTGCTCGCCATGCTCTGCTTCTTTGCCTACCTGGCCAGCCGCAACGGGAGGGTGGGACTGGCCGGCAGCCTGACGGCCCTGGCCGGCCTGCTCATCCAGAGTGCCGCCATCGTCCTGCGCTGGAAGGAATCGTACGATCTCGGCCGCGGCCACGCCCCCCTCTCCAACCTCTACGAATCGGTGGTGTTCTTCTCCTGGAGCATTGTCCTGATTTTCCTGCTGCTGGATGTCCGCTACCGTTACCGGGTAATCGGCGCTTTCGTCATCCCTTTCGCCCTGTTCGGCATGGCCTGGGCCCAACTCGGCCTCGACAGCGGGATCGAACCGCTGGTCCCGGCCCTGCAGAGCAACTGGCTCCTCTACCACGTCATCACCTGTTTCATCGGCTACGCCGCCTTTGCCGTCGCCTGCGGCATTTCCATCATGTACCTCCTGCAGAGCGGCAAGGAGCAGGCGGACCGGCCGGCCCAAAGCGGCGGCATCGCCGCCCTGTTCCCACCGGCGCGCGTTCTCGACGACCTCAACTACCGGGCAATCGTCATCGGCTTTCCGCTTCTCACCCTCGGCATCATCACCGGCGCCGCCTGGGCCAATTACGCCTGGGGGACCTACTGGAGCTGGGACCCGAAGGAAACCTGGTCGTTGATCGTCTGGTTCATCTATGCCGCCTTTCTCCATGCCCGGTTTACCAGGGGATGGATCGGCCGGCGGGCGGCCTGGCTCTCCATCGCCGGCTTCGCCGCCACCATCTTCTGCTACCTGGGAGTCAACCTGCTCCTGTCGGGATTACACAGCTACGGCGGCTAAAGTTGGAATTTTTTCACCACATCAACCATGGAGGAACAATCTATGCATTGTCCGGTATGCAAGGTAGCGCTGCTGATGACGGAACGTTTCGGCGTCGAGATCGACTATTGCCCCCAGTGCCGGGGAATCTGGCTCGATCGCGGCGAATTGGACAAGATCGTCGCCCGGGTGGAGCCCCCCCCGACCAAGGCGACAGCAGCCGAATGGCCGGCACCGTCCGGCCACCAGGGGCACCATGCCGGCCATCATGACGGAGGACGGCACGATAACCATGATAGCCGGCGGCACTTCGAGGCCAAGCCACACCGGAAACGGTCGATGCTGGCTCAACTGTTCGATTTCGACTGAATGTTGACAAACCGGGTCCCCGCCGAGAATTTCCGCGGGGATCAAGACTGACAAGGGAAGGGATTATGAACAACAACGACGGCTGTTCCCGGCGAACGGCAGAGAAGAAGCGGCGCGGGCATGCCCGGGAACTCCTCCCGAACGTTATTTCGCTCCGGATAAGCGACGAGGAGAAAACGGTTCTGGAGACGCTCGGCAACAAGATGGAGAAGAGCACCTCCGAGCTGATGCGCGAAGCGATGCTCCGCTGGCTGAGCAGACAGCGGGGAAAGGGAAGCGACCCGGCCGCCGGCTAGCGCACCGGCGCCGAAAACGGCAACGGGGCCCCGAATGGGGCCCCGTTCTTTGCCGTGGGGCGTGCCGCGCCGGCGGCCGAAGCCGGCAAGGCGTGGTGGGAAGCCGGGCCGGTTACCGTTCGCGATAGCTGATCGAGTAACGGAAACTCTGCGGCGCATAGAAATCGAGCGCCTTCCCCCCCACTTCCGCATACGGATAGCCGAAGGTATTGAGCGGCGGTCCGGCCTGGGGCGGATTGAGAACGATATCGCGTCCCGTCGCCAGCTTGATCCGGTACGGATCGATCCCCCCCCAGAAATAGGCCCGCAGCTCCTTGACCTTCGGTGACTCCGGTGCCAGTTTCTCCACCAGTATCGCCTTCCGGACATCGGCAGGGTCGGCCGGCACCCAGCCGTAGCCGGGGACGAAAAACTCCGCCCAGCAATGCTGCCAGGTGGTGATGTCCTCGGTCGGCTTCCGGCCGAGACGGATGCCGAAAACCTCCCGCGCCGGCACCCCGGCCGCCCGGCAGAGGGCGACGAACACCGAAGAGATGTCGGTGCACTTGCCGCCCGGCTTCCGGAGCAGCGCGCAGACATCACCCTTGCCGCAGCCGACGGTAGCCGGATCGCGGTACATGTTCTCGCAGGCCCAGTCGTAGATGGCCCGGGCCTTGGCAAGAACCGTTGTCTTTCCGCCGGTAATGGAATCGGCCAGTTTCTTCACTTCGCCGGTCACCGGCCCGAGGCTGGTCGGCGCCAGGTAGCGGCGGTAATCGGCCGGATCCCAAGCCGTTTCCCGGGCCGGGAAATCGCGGCGCAGCACCTCCCGACGCTCGGCGGAAAAAGAAAAGGTCAGTTTGCGGCTGACCGCCGCCTTATCCCAGCGGGCATAGAGGATCGGGTTGCCGTCGGTCCGGTCGGTGTAGACCCCGGCCTCGGCATAATCACCGGCAATCCTGATCGCGCCGATCGTCTGGTCCTGGTCGGAAACCGGATAGGGAAGCCAGAGCCGCACCTCCTGCCCCTGCTCTTGCCCCGACAGGTCGACGGCGACCGTCACCGTCCCGCTACGGCTGTTTCCCCAGGCCGTCGCGGCACCAAGGACCAGTGCCAGCAAACCAAACAACACTACCGCTTTTCGCATCCGAACTCCTTCAACAGTCAAGATAATTCACTTTACGCCGGTTTCGCCCGGCTACAGCCCGATCACCAGCCCGGCGCCCAAAAGCCCTTCGGCGGTGGTGAACATGTTGGTCACCGTCCCGGCCCGGAGCAATTCCTTCCGCTGGAAGAAATCGAGGCAGACCCCGCAAGAGAGGACCTCCACCCCCCGGTTGCCGAGCTTCTCCAGCGCCTCCAGCACTTCCGATCCTTCGGTGGTAAGCATCACCCCCCGGTTGAGGAAAAACATCCGGTCGGGAAGCTCTGCCAGATCGAGCAGGGTGATGATGAAATTCTTCATCAGCAACCGCCCCAGTTCCTCCGGGCCGTCGCCCAGCCGGTCGGAGGCGATCAGCATCGCCCGTTTCCCGGCCCGTTCCGGCACCGGTACCGGCGACACCGCGGGCGCGCCCGCCGGCGTGATGGTCAGGGCGAAACCGCCGTCGATCGGCGTTTCGCTTACCGAGAACCCCCGGTTGACGGCAAAGCGGTTAACGTTTTCCCGCGGCGCCCCCGGGTCGACCAGCACCTGCAACGGCTCGCCCCCCGCCTCTTCCAGCCCCCGCTTGGTGGTCACCACCGGAGCCGGGCAGGCCATGTTCCTGCAGTCGATGATTTTCATACCGTCACTCCTTCGCCGGTCTGGCTTGTCAATTCTGCGCCGGCCCGCAACGCTTCGTCCCTGGCCAGGAACGCCGCGCCGACCGCGCCGGTAAATTCCGCATGTTCCCGGATCAGCAGCCGCCGCCCCAGGTTCTTTTCAATCATCGCCGCCAAGGTGGAATTCCGGGCGCAGCCGCCGGCAAAGACGATTTCCTCCGTCAGCGGCAGCCGGGCGGCCAGCGCCGTCACCCGGTCCGCCACCGAGCGGAGAACGGCAGCGGCGATCGCTTCCCGCGGCACCCCCCGGGCAACCAGCGACACCACTTCCGACTCGGCAAAGACCGCACACATGCTGCTCAGCTTGACCTCGTCAGCCGCCGCGGCCGCCCGGGCGGCGAACTCGTCGAGCGACCAGCCGAGACTCGCGGCCATCACCTCGATGAACTTGCCGGTCCCCGCCGCACAACGGTCGTTCATCTCGAACTTCCGCACCCGCCCCGTCTCGTCGAGGGAAATCACCTTGGTATCCTGACCGCCAATGTCGAGCACCGTCCGGCAGCCGGGAAAATGGTGTGCCGCACCGCGGGCAAAGGCCTTGATCTCCGTGACGGTCAGGACGTCGTCGGCCAGTTCGAGGAGCTGCCGCCCGTACCCGGTGGCCATCACCCGGTCCGCCGGCAGATCGGCCATCAGCTCGCGGCACCGGGCCAGCGGGTCGAAGCTGTTCTCCCCGCCGGTATAGCCGACCAGGGCCCCGTCCACCACCAGCGCCAGTTTGATGTGGCGCGAACCGATATCGACGCCGAGGAACCTCACCGGAGCATCTCGATGAACGCCTCGAGGCGGGTCTTCAGCTGGCCGAAATCCTCCATGCTGTAATCGGTTTCGATGCGCAGGAAAGGCACCCCGGCCAGGCTCGTTTCCACCTTGTAGGCTTCCACCAGGTAGGGAGTGCAGAACTGGAGGGCGTAATGGATGATCCCGTCGGCCCGGAGCCGCTCGCAGAGCGCGGCGATGTTGCCGGGCCGTTCGTCGTTCGGGGTAAAGCAGGCACAGTCGATGGTCAGTGAGCGTTCGGCGATCTTCATCAGCCCCTCTTCGACGGTAACGAAATCCTCGTCCGCCAGGTCGCGGAAGTTCCGCTCGCCGATGCACGACTCCTCACCGACCACCACCCCACCGCTCCCCTCGACAATGGCATGGACCTTCCAGTTGGGAATGGCCATCGGCGAACCGGAGACGAGCAGCCGGGGCGCGCCTTTGGCCGTCACCCCCACCCCCGCGGCGACCCGTTCTTCCAGCTCGTCGCAAAGTTCGTTGGTCTTGGCAGTAAAACGGACCGGATCGTCGTAGAACGATACCTGGTTGACGAGCAGGGCATCGAGACCGGAGAGCGGCGCCGGATCGGCCTCCCGCAGCCTGCTCAGCCGCTGCAGCGCCCGCCGCTTGGCGTTGACCACCGCTACCCCGTGCCGAAGCCCCTCCAGGGTCAACGGCGCGCCGGTCAACTTTTCCATCGTTTCCCGGAAGCGCGCCACTTCGCCGAGCCAGAGCCGTTTCCCCGCCGGCCCCTTCATGTGCGGCAGCTCCATGACATGGACCTTGCCGGTTAGCTCGTCGAAGATCTCGTAAGCCTTCTTCTTGCCATCGCAGGTGGTTTCACCGACGATCAGATCGGTCAGTTCGACGTAGGGACAGAGACCGGCCAGCTTGAACCCCATGAAGGCCTTGATCAGGGCACAGCTGTTCCGCGGGATGAAGCGCTCCGCCTCGGCGGTGCCGACCTCGGCGCCGGCACAGAGGCCGATGCAGATCCCGTCGGCCGCCAGCACCACCTCTTCGGGGACGTAGACGCAGAAACCGCCGACAACTTTCCGCCCCGCCCGCTTCGCCTCGTAAATCTCCTTGATCCGCAGGCCGTGGACCTCGGAGATGACAAAATCAAAATAGGCCATCCCCCGCGGCCGGTTGGCCTGGGCAAGGTAGATGCCGCGGTAGGCGTCGGACAGGACGCCGAGCAGTCCGGCATGGTTGTCGAGATCAAGCCCCAGCTCCTGCCAGAGCGGGGTGTAGTCGTTACTGGACATGAACCCTCCTTGGTTGCAGCGGCACCAGCCGTCCGCTCAATGAACAGTTACCGGGGAACCGTCGCCGACCATGCCGCCGATCAGCGTCAGCAGCTCGGCCAGGGTGGTCGGCTTGCGGTACGCCCCGACCGCCCCGGCAGCCAGCGCCTCGCGCTGCACATCGTCGGTAAGCTGTGCGCTGACCAGGGCGACCGGCAGAGCGGGGCAGCGGAGACGCAAAGCCCGGATGAATTCGATGCCGTTCATCGCCGGCATCTGGTAATCGGTCAACACCGCCGCATACTTTTCGCACTCCACCAGCTGCAGCGCCGCATCGCCGCTCGGACAACAGCGGGCGACAATGCCCTGCCGTTTCAGCAGATACCCCACCAGCTCCAGCTGCACGTTGTCGTCATCGACCACCAGCACCCGGCACACCCCCTCCTCGCCCTGCTCTCGCTCCACGCACATAGCCATCCTCCTGATGGTACCGCCGCTCCTCCGGCTGTCGCCCCGGGTAGCGGAGTACGGTCAACCGACCGCCAAGATCACCACTGATGAGCATTAGCCAATTGACTTTCCGCTGTCAAATTGATTATTTTAATATTTTGAATTCCAATCATCGTTTTTTTCCATTTGGGAGGCCCATGAACCTGAAACAACTGGAAGTCTTCCTGGCAGTCGCCGAAAGCGGCAGTTTCTCCCGCGGCGCCGAAGCTACTTTTATCACCCAGTCGACGGTCAGCCAGCATATCGCCGCCCTGGAGAGCGAACTCGGCATCCGGCTCCTCGACCGGACCAGCCGGGGCGCCCTCCTTACCGAGGGGGGCAAGGTCCTGCTCGACCATGCCCGGCGGGTGGTCGCCGGCACCCACGAGATCGAGCAGGCAATCAAACGGTTCAAGGGGCTCGACGAAGTGATCCTGCGGGTCGGGGCCAGCAATATTCCCGGCGACTACATGGTCCCGGCGGCACTTCCCCAGTTCCTCGACCGCTATCCGGCGGTGCGCCTCACCCTGTTCCAGGGCGACAGTCGCGACATCCTCGACAAGGTGAGCGGTGAAGTGGTGGAAATCGGTATCGTCGGCAGCCGGTTCGACGAAGAAGGAATCTCCTTTGCACCGCTGGGCCGGGACGAAATCAAGGTAGTGGCCGGCAGCGCCCACCCGTTGGCCGGCCGGGCGGACCTCACCCTCGGCATGCTGTTGCAGCAACGGTTCATCATGCGGGAAGCCGGCTCCGGCACCGCCAAAACGGTCCGCGAGGCCCTGGCCGCCGCCGGTTTCTCCGCCGACCGGCTCGACATCCGTGCCGCTCTCGGCAGCAACGAGGCGGTCAAGGCCGCCGTCGGCGGCAACCTGGGGCTTTCGTTCATCTCCGAAGTTTCGATCCGCCGGGAGCTGCAGCGGGGCGAACTGGTAGAACTGCCGGTCGCCGGACTGACGATCTCCCGGACCTTCTACCTGGTGACCCGCAGCGGCCGCGAACTGTCGCCGGCCGCCCTGGCCTTCGTCGAGCTGATGCGGGAAATCTACGGCTAGGCCCTGGCAGCCGACGACCTATCGGTCCCACGTCATAGTAACTGAGTCAGTTTTTGATTTTTATCAGGATGCATCCATGTGCCATCTATCCCGCCACAGTGCAGTGAATGGGTATGGCAAATCTGGAAGGAGCAGCGGGAATCAGAGCGGGATCTATTGGATGAAAATTAAAACGAGGCCGTGATCCTCTCCGGGCTGCTTCAACGATCCGAACCGGCTGAGCCGACCAGCAGCAGACATGGACCGGGCGTTTGCCTGGTCACGCAGTGCGCCCAGCGCATTCGGCAATGGAATGACGTGATGCCGTCTCACTTCCGGCAGCCCGACACAGGTAGTCCAGCCAGGATCGAAAGGTCGTGATGTATGCCGTCAGCCCTTTCAGATTGTGATCAGCTCATAGCGGCCATTGCCCATGCTAAGCTCTTTCATATAGGACAATTGCCGTAACCCCTTGCGTGATTCAATGCGCTCCCGAAGGTCGTGCAACTCCCCTTCGGGCAGTTTATAGACCAGGTCGATGGAGGCCTGTTCAACGGCCAGCAAATCGGTGGAAGCAAGGATGCCCAGATCATGCGCCCTGACCGGCGCCGCACTGGTACCGGCGCAGTCGCAGTCCACGGACATGTTGCGCAGCACATTGATGTAGACAATCCGCTTGCCGAAGTGATCCACAGTGGCTTTTGCCGACTCCACCATGTTTTCCTGGAAAGGTTCGCCCTTGAGCCAGAGGTCGTAATGAACGTTGTCAGGGGCACCATGGACCATCTTCTTGCCGATGGTCCCGTCGGCACAGCCGATGGCGATATTTTTCAGCGAACCGCCGAAACCGCCCATGGCGTGCCCTTTAAAATGGGTCAACACCACTAACGAATCATAATTCAGCAAGTGTTTGCCCACCGACATCTCCTTGAAGCGCTTTCCTCCTTTGACGGGGATCATCACCGCCCCATCCTCATCCATGATATCTACCGGACAGAAGTTCCAACCGTTGATCCTGATGGTTTCGCGATGATCTGCCGTAGTAAACCGTTTCCCTTTATACAAGGTATTCGTCTCAACGATAGTGCTGTTGGGAATCTGCTGCTGCAGTGCCTTGACCATCTCCCGCGGCAGGATATTGGGTCCATGGGGTTCACCGGTGTGCAGTTTGATGCCAACCTTGCCTGTTATGTTTTGTTTGATTCTGGAATAGATTTTCAACAGTCCGGCAGCGCTGATATCTTTTGTAAAAAAAACAGGGGAATGAGCCTGCTCGGCGGCAAAAACACTCCCAAGGCCCAAACCATTGCTCATGGCAACAGTTCCCAGGACCAGAGCTCCGGACTGCAGGAAGTTTCGACGTGAAATTCCTTTCGCCATATTCGGCCTCCTTAATAATCGAATGCTGTAGCTGGGCAGAAGTGCCTTGACTTTATGCAATTACAACCGACTAATCTTCTGCCGCACTTTATTTTAGTAGCGGGGCGGAAAAGCCGGTAGCCTGATTCTGGCTATTTCTTGCCCGATCGTCCCAAAATGGCCTCTGGCACGCAAAAAACACCCCGACTGTTCCATTCACAGTCCAGACCGGCAACCGTCAGCAATCCGGCCCCGCTCTCAAAAAGAACAAAAGCAGGCATCTCCAGTGCCATCCCCCCAGCATATTTCTGTCTACCGAAATACCTCGTTATTTTTCCTGTTCGAGTCCCGACTTTTCGTATAGGTTATCATTACGGATCCGGAACCATCCGGCAAGCAGAGCCAATCAAAACGGCAAGTTACGGTTACAGAAACTATGGAAACGATCCTGATCGTCGACGACGAGGCGTTCATCAGGGAGAACACCGAGCGGATCCTCGGTGCCGGCGGGTACCAGGTGCTGGCGGCGGCAGGCGGCGCGGCGGCCCTGGAGCTGCTCGCCGACCACGAGGTCGACTTGGTGCTGCTCGACCTCAACCTGGGGAACGAAGACGGTCTCGAACTCCTCAAGACCCTCAAGCGGGAAGACCCGGAGCTGCTGGTAATCGTCATCACCGGCTACGGTTCGGTGGAGAGCGCCGTCGCCGCCCTCAAGCTCGGCGCCTACCATTACATGAAGAAGCCGTTCAAGGCCGATGCCCTGCGGGTGATCGTCAAGCTGGCCCTGCAGACCCAGACCCTCAAGCGGGAAGTCCGCAACCTGCGCCGGGGCGATCTGGCGCTGTTCGAAACGGTGCCGATGGTCGGCGCCAGCCGGGCATTGCGGGAGATCACCGACCAGGTAAGGGAAGTGGCCCGGTTCCCGGCCTCGACGGTGCTCATTTCCGGCGAATCGGGCACCGGCAAGGAGTTGGTCGCCCGGGCGATCCACCATCTCTCCGAACGGCGGGAAGCCCCCTTCGTCGCCATCAACTGCGCCTCGATGCCCGAGGCGCTGCTGGAATCGGAGCTCTTCGGCCACGAGAAGGGTGCCTTTACCGACGCCCGCCAGCGCAAACCGGGACTGTTCGAGGAGGCCAACCGGGGAACCATTTTTCTCGACGAGATCGGCGAAATGGCGATCGCCAGCCAGGCCAAGCTATTGCGGGTGCTGGAAGAACGGGCAATCCGCCGCGTCGGGGGTACCCGTTCCATCGCCATCGATGTCCGGGTGGTTGCCGCCAGTAACCGGGATCTGCAGGAGGCGATCGGCGCCGGGAGGTTCCGCGAAGACCTCTTCTACCGGCTCAACGTCTTCCCGATCCGCATCCCGCCGCTCCGCGACCGGCGGGAAGATATCCCGCTGCTCGCCACCTTCTACCTGGAACGCTACAGCCGCTCTTTCTCCCGCAACTTCCAGGGGATCTCGCCCGAGGCGCTGGCCCGGCTGACGGAATACCGCTGGCCCGGCAACATCCGCGAACTGAAGAACGTCATCGAGCGGATCTGCATCATGCACGACGGACCGCTCCTGACCGCCGCCCAACTCCCCGTCGAGATCGCCGGCAGCGGCGCTGCCCCCGCCGACGGACCGCCCGACCTCTCCCTCGGTCTGGCGGCGGCCCTCGACCGTTTCGAACGGCAGCTGATCGATACCGCCCTCGCCCGCTGCGACAACAATGTGGTCAGGGCCGCCCGGCTTCTCGGCATCCCCCGCAGCACCCTCCGCTACAAAATGGCCAGATTCGGCCGCTAGTCCCACCACCCGCCGGCTCTTCCCGGAAAGGAGCCACCTCCCCCGGCTGGCCAGCACAGGATTGTTCTCAAGGATATCCGGATTTTACCGATATGGTTGGAGAGTCAGTCTCGTTTCGTTTTCCCCGGCCAAGTGCCGTTTACCATGGAGAACCGCCGGTCGTGAAGATCGTCAAGAGTGCGTGGACCAATCCGATTTTCCTTACCAGCCTGATCGTCACCGGGGCAATTATTGTCGCGACCAGCTTTTTCCTGGACCAGGCCGCTACCGAAGCCGAACACCAGATTCGCATCGAGCAGGAAGAGCGGCTGAAGACGTTCTGGGAACTCCTCCGCAACAAGGGCACCGATTTCCGGATCGCCGACGGCAAACTGCTGGCCGGCAGCTACCTCATCAACGGCAACTGCGATCTGCCGGACAAAATCGAGGAAATCTTCGGCGGTACCGCGACAATCTTCATGGGAGATACCCGCGTCGCCACCAACGTCCTCAAGGCGGATGGCCGGCGGGCGCTCGGCACCAGGCTGCAGGGGCAGGTCTACGACGTTATCTTCCGGGAGCACCGGGCGTATCGCGGCGAGGCAACGATCCTCGGCATCCCCTATTTCACCGCCTACGACCCGATCAGGAACAACCGGGACGAAATCATCGGTGTTCTCTATGTCGGGATAAAAAAGAGCGATTTCCTCGCCGGCTACCAGCAGCGCCGCACCCGTATCATTGCCGGGGCGGTGGCCGTCAACCTGCTCTTCATTCTGCTCAACTTTCTGCTGCTCCACGAACGGGCCCGGGCAACGGCCACTCTCCGGGAGAGCGAGGCAAAGTATCGCACCCTCTTCGAGGCGTCCCCCGAGGGACTCCTGCTTTTCACCGACGCCATCCTCGACTGCAACGAGCAGGCCTGCCGCATGTTCGGCTGCAGCAGGGGGGAATTGCTCGGCATGACCGTGGCAGAGCTCTCGCCGCTGGAACAGCCGGACGGCCAGCCGTCGGCGGTGGCCATCCGGGAGCGGCTCGACGTCGCCCGTGCCGGCACGCCCCAGCGTTTCACCTGGCTGCACCGGCGGTGCAACGGCGAGCCGTTCATCGCCGATGTCTCCCTGAACGCCGTCACCCTCAAGGGGAACTCCATTGTCCAGGGGACGATCCGGGACGTCACCGAACAGCGACGGATGGAAACGGTGCTCCGGGAGAGCGAAGCCCGATTGCGGGCGGCCGTCGAAAACCTCCCGTTCGAATTCTGGGCAGTCGACGCCGAAGGGCGGGTCATCGTCCAGAACCGGCACTCCATCCGCCGCTGGGGAAGACAGCTCGGCCAACGGCCGGAAGATGCCGGGATGGCGGCGGAAGACCTCCGGGAATGGCTCTATTTCAAGGAACGGGCCTTCGCCGGTACGGTAATCCGCAAGGAAACGACCTCCGCCAACTCCGGCAACCAGCGGTGGTACGAAACCATCGCCGCGCCGATCTACGCCGACGACGCCAGCTGTGCCGGCATCCTCGGCATCCATATCGACATTACCGAGCGGAAAGAGACCGCGGCGGCACTGGAACGGCTCGGCGCCCGCTACCGGCTGACGCTCGAGGCGGCCGGCGAAGGGATCTACGGCATCGACCGGGAAGGCCGGATCACCTTCGCCAACCCGGCGGCGGCCCAGATGCTCGGCTACGAGATGGCGGAGCTGGCCGGGATCGACAGTCATGTTGCCTTCCATTACCGCCGGGCTGACGGCAGCCGCTATCCCGTCGAAGAATGCCCCGTCCACCAGGCGATCCTGGCCGGCCGGCGCTGCCACGTCAGCGAGGATCTGTTCTGGCGGAAGGACGGCTCGGCCTTCTCCGTCGACTACTTCAGTACGCCGATCAGGGAGCGGGGAGAAATCGTCGGAGCGGTGGTGGTCTTTTCCGACATCACCGAGCGCAAACGGGCGGAGGATGCGCTCCGGCAACATGCCGTCTTCCTCCAGGAACTGATCGACACCATCCCGAACCCGGTCTACTACAAGAACCGCGACGGCCTTTACCTGGGGTGCAACCGGGCCTTCGAGACCTTTTTCGGCCGGCCCCGTGAACAGATCATCGGCAAGACCAGTTACGAGCTCGCCCCCAAGGCATTGGCCGATTACTACTACGAGATGGATGCCGCCCTCTACCGGACGTCCGGGCACGAGACCTACGAAACCGAAGTGATCGATACCGACGGCAACAGCCGTAACGTCATCTTCAACAAGGCAATCTTCCGTGAGCAGGACGGCTCGGTCGGCGGGCTGGTCGGAGTGATGATCGACGTTACCGAGCAGCGGCGGACCGAACAGGCGTTGCGGCTCACCCAGTTTTCCGTCGACCATGCCTCCGGGAACATGTTCTGGGTCGACGAAACGGGGCGGATCGTTTCGGTCAATGCCACCGCCTGCAACACCCTCGGCTATTCCCGCGCCGAACTGCTGACCATGACCGTCGGCGACCTCGACGAGCGTTACCCGCGCGAACGATTCGCCGAACTGTGGCGCGAGCGCTGGCAGCAGATCAAGGAAAACGGCGGGATCAACTTCGAAACGACCCACCGGACCAGCAGCGGCGCCCGGCTCCCCATGGACGTCGTCGCCCACTTCCTGGCATACCAGGGGCGGGAGTTCATCTTCTCCTTCGCCCGGGACATCAGCCGGCGAAAGCAGGCGGAAGCGGCACTGCTGGAAAGCGAGGAGCGCTTCCACCAGCTCTTCGCCCAGAATGAGGACGCCATCGTCTTCCTGGCGCTGGACAGCTTCGACATCATCGACGCCAACCCGGCGGCAATCAGCATGACCGGCTTTTCCCGCGACGAGCTGTTCAACCTCGGCCCCTGGTCGTTCCTGGCGTCGGAAGAGTACCAGCGGTTCATCGGCGAAATACCGCAGAGCGGCGACCAGCGGCTCTTCCAGGTCGATCGGGCAACCGTCTGCACCAAGGGAGGGGAAAAGCGCGCCGTTTCGATCCGCGGCAAGATTATCCGGCTGCGGGACAACGAAGTGGTCTACTGCTCGTTCCGCGACATCTCCGAACGGCTGCGCATCGAGGAAGATATCCGCGAAACCCAGGCGAAGCTGATCCACGCCAACAAGATGACCTCACTGGGGATGCTGGTTTCCGGCATTGCCCACGAAATCAACAACCCGAACAATTTCATTTCGTTCAACGCCGGCATCCTGGCCGACGCCTGGAAAGATGCCGCCGTTATTCTCAACGACTACTCCGCCGAGCATGGCGACTTTACCCTGAACGGCCTGCCGTTCAGCGAGGTCAGGACCCTGGCGCCCCGGCTCTTTGCCGGCCTCGGCGAAGGGTCGCGGCGGATCGGCGAAATCGTCAAGAACCTCAAGGAATTCGCCCGCAACGACACCGCGACCCTCACCGCCCACTTCGACGTCAACCGGACGGTCCAGACGGCGGTGGCGATGCTCGGCCATATCATTCACCGCTTTACCGACCATTTCACGGTGGAACTGGCGTCGGCGCTGCCGCCGGCCCGGGGGAAAGCCCAACAGATCGAACAGGTGGTGATCAACCTGCTGACGAACGCTCTGCAGGCGCTCCCCGACAAGTCACGGTCGGTAAGCGCCACGACGGCCTACGACGCTTTCACCGGCCGCCTCGTGGTAACGATCAGCGACGAAGGCCGCGGCATGACCAGGGAGGTCCTGGACAAGATCACCGAGCCGTTCTTCAGCACCCGACTGGAGAGTGGCGGGACCGGCCTCGGCCTGTCGATCTCCGCCAGCATCATCAAGGAACATCACGGCTCGCTGGAATTCGAATCGACCCCCGGCCAGGGGACGACCGCCATCATCCGCCTGCCGGCCAGCGGCGAGCCGGAAGGCGAGCCGGTCAGGACGCCGGCGAATGCATCTCCTCCCCCCTGACACGGGGGACCGAGGGGGAGTGTTCGCCCACGCCCCGGCTCGCGAATTAGTTGTAGGGGCGAAAATTTTTCCGCCCCTGGCTGCATTGAGTCAACCCGATGGAGGTTTCGCCCGTATGAACAGCCGTCCCCTACTCGCCTTCCCGATCCTGCTCGTCGACGACGAAGAGGAGATTCTCTTCAGCACCAGCCTGATCTTCCGCACCGCCGGCTTCAGCCGTGTCCTGACCTGCAACGACAGCCGCCAGGTGCCGGAGATCCTGGCCAAAGAAGAGGTAGCGCTGATCATCCTCGATCTCTATATGCCCCACGTCTCCGGCTACGAGTTGCTCAAGGAACTGGCCGGCACCCACCCCCAGATCCCGGTGATCGTCATGACCGCCGCCAACGACATCGAGATGGCGGTAGACTGCATCAAGGCAGGAGCCTTCGACTATTTCGTCAAGCCGGTGGAGCGGAGCCGGCTTTTGACCGGCGCCCACCGCGCCCTCGAACTGCATCAGCTGCGCAGCCAGGTTTCGTCCCTCAGCGAGCATCTGCTGACCGACCGGCTGCAGCATGAAGAGGAATTTGCCGCCATCATCACCCGCAGTCCCCGGATGCGGGCGGTCTTCCACTACCTGGAGGCGGTGGCGGTCACCGACCAGCCGCTGCTGATCAACGGCGAAACCGGGGTCGGCAAGGAACTGGTCGCCAACACCTTCCACCGCTTGAGCGGCCGCCCCGGCCCGTTCGTCGCGGTAAATGCCGCCGGGCTCGACGACCTGATGTTCTCCGACACCCTGTTCGGCCACACCAAGGGGGCCTATACCGGCGCCGACACCCCGCGGGAAGGGTTGATCGCCAAAGCGGCCGACGGCACCCTCTTCCTCGACGAGCTCGGCGACCTGCAGCCGTCGTCACAACTGAAACTGCTCCGGCTGCTCCAGGAGCAGGAGTATTACCCGCTCGGCTCGGACAGCCCCCGCCGGACCAACGCCCGGATCGTCGTCGCTACCAACCGCGATCTGAAGGCGATGATCGGCGACGGCAGCTTCCGCAAGGACCTCTTCTATCGGCTCACCACCCACCAGGTAACGATCCCGCCGCTCCGCGAACGGCGCGACGATTTACCGCTCCTCCTGGATCATTTCCTCGACGAGGCGGCGGCCGCTTACAAGAAAGCGAAACCTACCCCGCCGCCCGAACTTTGCGCCTACCTCGCCTCCTACGACTTCCCCGGCAATCTCCGCGAATTGCGGGCGATGATCTTCGACGCCATGGCCCGGCACGGCAAGGGGGTCCTCTCCATGACCAGTTTCCGTGCCGCAATCGGCAGCGGCCGCACCGCGGCGGAATGTGAACCGCTCGCCTTCCTCGGCGCCCTCGCCGCTGAAACCGCGCCGGCAGGCCGGATGCCAACCCTGAAGGAAGCGGAAGAGCTGCTCGTCGCTCACGCCCTCCGCCTTGCCAACGGCAACCAGGGGATCGCCGCCTCCTACCTCGGCATCAGCCGTCAGGCGCTCAACAAGCGGCTTTGCCGGAGTCCGCAGCCCGAATAGATTCCCCCCCGCGCCATCGTGTAAATGCCTGCGACAAGCGTTGCAGCAGCAACCTATGCTGCACCCGCCAACCGTCCGTAACAACAGACCTTTTCTCGCTCCCGGCCGATTCCGGCAACTTCCGTCGCAGGGGTCCCCGGAAGCCCCCCAGATAACTAACTGTAATTACTGATAATTTTTCCGCCACTCCTTGGCATTGCCGCTGCAATGGTATCCCCAGAGCAGCGCATCAACACCGTTTCAGGGAGGAGCTACCATGTCAGCAGCAACAACCGCCACGATAGCAATCACCCTCGACGGCGACTGGTCGATGACCGGAGTCGCAACCCAGCTGCAACCGCTGGCCGAACACCTGGCGGCCCTGTCGCACCATGTGCCCGGCGGGCGGCCGGGCCCGAGCGGCCAGCCACTGATCAGCCTGGCCGGGATCGACGCCATCGACGCCTGCGGCCTGCAACTGCTGACCGTGTTCATCCGCCACCTCCGGCAGCTCGGTTTTGCCCCGACCCTGACCGACGTCGATCGCGACTTCCGTCTCACCGTGCAAACCCTCGGGTTTGCCCACGAGCTGGAACAGATCATCCACAGTGAACAAGGACAAGCGTGATGAGCGCCCCCGACCCTAATGCCACTACCGATATCAGCCGGTTCAACGCCGTCTTCTTCGACGAGTGCGCTGAACATCTGGCCGAACTCGAACAGATCCTCCTGGCCCTGGATATCGCCAATCCGGGCGACGAGGAACTGAACGCCCTCTTCCGGGCGGCCCACTCGATCAAGGGGGGCGCCGGGATCTTCGGCTTTTCCGACATGACGGTGGTCACCCACGAGTTGGAATCGCTCCTCGACCTGATCCGCACCCACGAGCTGGCGCTGACCGGTCCGATGGTCGATCTCTTCCTCCGGTCGGGCGATGCCATCGGCATGCAGCTGGCCGGCCATCGCGACGGCAGCGCGGTGGATCTGGCGCTGATCGACGACATCTGCGCCCAGCTTCGCCAGTGCTGCGACCGCCAGCCCGCCGCCCCGGCAGTCGAGACGTCGGCTCCCGTACCGGAGCCGACGCCGGTACCGGCTCCGGACAACCAGCGCCGCCTGGAGATCGACTTTCTGCCGGAAGACGACCTCTTTCGCCGCGGGGTACGAATCGAGAACCTGATCGCCGAACTGGCGGAACTGGGCGAACTGGCCAGCCGCTACGAAATTGCTGAAGCCGACTTGGCAACCATCGACCCCGAAAGCTGCCTGGGCCACTGGCATTTCACCCTCGATACCGCCGCCCCCGAGGAAGAGATCCGCGACATCTTCGAATTCGTCGCCGATCGCGAGCAGCTGCGGATCGCCGACGCATCGCCGGCAGAGCGGCAGGAAACGGCGCCATCCCCCGGCGTCATCCCCGGAGAAGAACCGGCAGCGCTCCTCGGCCGCCGGGCCAGCGACCGGAACGAAACAGCCCCCGGCGCCTTCGGCCGGCGCGGGCCGGAAGCCGAATCGTCGATCCGGGTCGGGGTCGGCAAGGTCGATCAGCTGATCAACCAGGTAGGCGAACTGGTCATTACCCAGGCGATGCTTGCCCAGATGGCCGGCCAGCTCGATCCGGTCCTCTTCGAAAACCTCCACCGCGGGCTGTTGCAACTGGAACGCAACACCCGCGACCTGCAGCAGAGCGTCATGTCGATCCGCCTGGTGCCGATCGGCATCGTCTTCAGCCGCTTTCCCCGGCTGGTCCGGGATCTGGCGACCAAGCTCGGCAAGCAGGTGGAACTCCGGACCGAGGGGGAGACCACCGAACTGGACAAGGGGTTGATCGAGAAGATTACCGACCCCCTCACCCACCTGGTGCGCAATTGCCTCGACCACGCCCTCGAGCTGCCGGAAGTCCGCCGCGCCGCCGGCAAGGACCCGGTCGGCACCGTCACCCTGCGGGCCGCCCAGATCGGCGGCCGGATCGTCATCGACGTCATCGACGACGGCGCCGGCCTCAACCGGGACAAAATCCTCAAAAAGGCCGCTGAACGCGGCATTCCGGCCAGCGAGGCAATGGCCGACGAGGAGGTCTGGCAACTGATCTTCGCTCCCGGCTTCTCCACCGCCGAGGTGATTACCGACATCTCCGGCCGCGGCGTCGGGATGGACGTGGTACAGAGAAACGTCCAGGCGCTCGGTGGCCGGATCCAGCTCAGCTCCGAGCCGGGACGCGGGACGCGGGTCACCATCAGCCTGCCGCTCACCCTGGCGATCCTCGACGGCCTTTCCGTCGCCGTCGGCGCAGAGAAATTCATCATCCCGCTCAACTCGATCATCGAGTCGCTGCAGCCGCAGGCCGAAGAGGTCAAGACGGTCAACGGCCGGCGGGTGGTGCTGGTCCGCGGCGAATACATCCCGCTGCTGCCGCTTCACCAGCTGTTCAACCTGGAAGCGACGGTGACCGAGCCGGAACGGGGAATCGTGGTCCTGATCGATGTCCAGGGGGAAAAGGCGGCGGTCCTGGTCGACGCCCTTTTAGACGAGCACCAGGTGGTAATCAAGAGCCTGGAGGAAAACTACCGGAAAGTCGCGGGGACCGCTGGCGCAACGATCCTGGGGGACGGCAAGGTCGCCCTGATCCTCGACGTCGGCGCCCTGCTCGAAATGTGGAAAGACTAGTGGCTCTGGCAAACAGGAACAGGAGGAGGGAACGATGACCATACGTGCGGAACAGGAAACGGGAGAGCGGGGAGTGGGGCCGGCACCGCGGGAATACCTCACCTTTACCCTCGGCAACGAGGAGTACGGCATGGATATTCTCAAGGTCCAGGAGATCCGCGGCTACGATGCCGTCACCCGGATCGCCAACGCCCCGGAATTCCTCAAAGGGGTGATCAACCTGCGGGGAGTGATCGTCCCGATCGTCGACATGCGGATCAAGTTCAACCTTGGCACCCCGACCTACGACGAGTTCACGGTGGTGATCATCATGAACGTGCTGGGACGGGTGGTCGGCATGGTGGTTGACGGCGTGTCGGACGTGGTCACCCTCGCTGCGGAGCAGATCAGGCCCGCCCCGGAACTGGGCGCCGGCCTCGACACCCGCTACATCACCGGGCTCGGCACCCAGAACGGCCAGATGCTGATCCTGGTCGACATCGAGCAACTGATGGGCAGCGACGAAATGCAGCTGATCGACAGCGCGGCATAATTCATACTCCAGGGAAAGGCGGTATCGGACATGAAACTTACCAAATTCAAGGACTGGGCAATTCTCACCAAGATCCTCAGTATCTCCATCACCACCATCGTCGTACTGGCAGCGGGCATCATGCTCTACCTGCTGCCGATGATCGAAAAGAAGCTGATGCACGAAAAGGAAGTAACCGTGGAAGACGCGGTCGGGGTTGTCAGCACCCTGATCGACGGCTACCAGGCCAAGGTGAAGAGCGGCGAACTGCCCCTGGCCGAGGCCCAGAAACGGGCCATCGACAACATCCGTGCTCTCCGCTACGAAGGGAACGAGTACTTCTTCATCACCACCCCCGAACCGGTCATGATCATGCATCCGATCAAACCGGAACTGGACGGCAAGAAGGTCGACGATATCAAGGATCCGAACGGCAAGCAGATCTTCGTCGAATTCGCCAAGGTAGCCAAGGATAAGGAGAAGGGACTGGTCGACTACCTTTGGCCCAAGCCCGGCTCCACGGTGCCGGTGGAAAAAATCTCCTACGTCTCCTACAACCGGGACTGGAATTGGGTAGTCGGCAGCGGCATCTACGTCGATGACGTCAAGGCCCAGATCAACCAGATGAAGTGGCAGATCATCATCGCTACCGCGATCTTCGCCGCCCTGATCTTCGTCTTCGCCTGGCTGGTGGCCCGCCGGATCAAGTCCGCCCTCAACGAGGCGATCGTCGCCTCCGAACATATCGCCGCCGGCGACCTGACCTGCACGATCAATGTCGCCAGCAGCGACGAAACCGGTCAGCTGCTCCAGGCGCTGAAAGAGATGAACGACGGGCTGGTGCAGATCGTCAGCGAAGTGCGGGTCGGTGCCGACTCGATCGCCACCGCCACCGAGCAGATCTCCGCCGGCAACGCCGACCTCTCGCAACGGACCGAGGAACAGGCGTCGGCCCTCGAAGAGACCGCCTCCAGCATGGAAGAGCTGACCTCCACCGTCAAGCAGAACGCCGACAACGCCCAGCAGGCCAACCAGCTGGCCGTAACCGCCAGCGACGTGGCGGTGAAGGGGGGCGAGGTGATTTCCCGCGTCGTCAACACCATGGGGGCAATCACCACCAGTTCGCGGAAGATCTCCGACATCATCGGCGTCATCGACGGCATCGCCTTCCAGACCAACATCCTCGCCCTCAACGCCGCGGTCGAAGCGGCCCGGGCCGGCGAGCAGGGGCGCGGCTTCGCGGTCGTCGCCGGCGAAGTGCGCAACCTCGCCCAGCGGAGCGCCGCCGCCGCCAAGGAGATCAAGGCGCTGATCGAAGATTCGGTAACCAAGGTCGAGGACGGCAGCCGGCTGGTTGAAGAGGCCGGCCAGACCACCCAGGAGATCGTTACCAGCATCAAGCGGGTCGCCGACATCATGGCCGAGATCTCTGCCGCCTCCGCCGAACAGTCGAGCGGCATCGAACAGGTCAATACCGCCATCACCCAGATGGACGACGTTACCCAGCAGAACGCCGCCCTGGTGGAAGAAGCGGCCGCCGCCGCCGAATCGTTGGAAGAGCAGGCGCGGACCATGGTTCATACTGTCAGCCGCTTCAAGCTGAACGACCAGGGAAGCTCGCCGCGCCGGACCGAACGGAAAGAGCAGAAGAGCGCCGCCAGACCGGCGGCCATCGCCAAGGCGGTAAAACCGGCCGCTACAGCCAAGCCCGCCCTCGGCTACAGCAAAGGAACGGCGCCGGAAGCCGCGGAAGCCCCCTTGGCCAAGGCGGTAGGCGCCGATGACGACTGGCAGGAATTCTAGGCAGGGCGAACGATGAGCGCGATGCCGGAGTTGACCATGATCACGGAACGGAACAGCAGACGCCCGTCAAACAGCGAAGAGATCCGCCAATTTCACTTCACGGCGGCCGACTTCGCCCGTGTCCGCGACCTGATCTACCACGCCGCCGGCATCTCGCTCAGCCCGGCCAAACAGGATCTGGTCTATAGCCGCCTGGCCCGTCGCCTGCGGGCCAGGCAGCTGACCAGCTTCAACGACTACCTGGCGATCCTCGAATCGGGAGAGCCGGAGGAATGGGAGGCGTTCATCAACGCCCTGACCACCAACCTGACCTCCTTCTTTCGCGAACCGCACCATTTCCCGATTCTCGCGGAGCAACTGCAGAAACAGCAGGCCGGCCGGCGACAGCTCGCCGTCTGGAGCTGTGCCGCCTCCAGCGGCGAAGAACCCTACTCCATCGCCATCACCGCCGCCGAGCATTTTGGCACCCTGAACCCGCCGGTCCGGATCCTGGCGACCGACATCGACACCGCGGTGCTGGAGCGGGCCCGCCGGGGGGTCTATCGCCTCGACCAGGTGCACAAGATCCCGCCGCCGCAGCTCAAACGCTACTTCATGCGCGGCACCGGCACCAATGCCGGACTGGTCAAGGTCCGGCCGGAGCTGCAGAAACTGATCACCTTCCAACAGTTCAACCTGCTGGAGCCGGCCTGGCAGCTGAAGGAACGGTTCGACGCCATCTTCTGCCGCAACGTGATGATCTACTTCGACAAACGGACTCAGTACGAGATCCTCCGCAAGTTCCGGCCGATTCTCCAGTCGGGCGGACTCTTCTTCGCCGGCCACTCGGAGAGCTTCCATCACGCCACCGATCTGTTCCGGCTCTGTGGCAAGACGGTCTACGCCCCGGTCGGCAGGGAGGCATAATATGGAAACGGGCCACGCCTGCGCCGGGAAAAGCTATTTCGACCGGATTTTCAATACCGCCGCGATCAAGATCCTGCCGGGCGAGTATCACGCCACCGCCGCCGACACCCTGCTGGTCACCACCCTCGGCTCCTGTGTCTCGGTCTGCATCCGCGACCGGATCAACGGCATCGGCGGGATGAACCACTTCATGCTGCCGGAAGGCGAGCAGCCGCCACGGGAGGGGCAAGCCGGCCTGGCCCGCTACGGCAGCCACGCCATGAAAATGCTCATCGAGCAGGTCCTGCGGCTCGGCGGCCGGCGGCCTTACCTGGAGGCAAAAATCTTCGGCGCCGGCAAAGTGATCCGCGACATGACCGACGTCGGCCGGCGCAACGCCGATTTCGCCCTCGCCTTCCTGGAGCGGCAGGGGATCCGGGTTGCCGCGATCGACGTCGGCGACAGCTACCCCCGCAAAATCTATTACACCCCGGCTACCGGCAAGGTGTTCGTCCGTCGCCTGCGAACGACGGAAGCAGAGCTGTCGCCGGCAACACCGGCGGCAGCCGCGAGGTAAGACCATGGCGATCAAAGTTCTCATTGTCGACGATTCGGCCCTGATCCGCAGCCTGCTCACCGAGATCATCAACAGCCAGCCGGACCTGGAAGTGGTCGGGACTGCCCCCGACCCGCTGGTGGCGCGCGAAAAGATCAAGGCGCTCAATCCCGACGTCCTGACCCTTGACGTCGAGATGCCGCGGATGGACGGGCTGGTCTTCCTGGAAAAGCTGATGCGCCTCCGGCCGATGCCGGTGGTGATGGTCTCCTCGCTGACCGAGAAGAGCTCCTACGTCACCCTTCATGCCCTGGAACTCGGCGCCATCGACTATGTCACCAAACCGAAGATCGACATTCAACACGGCATTCAGGAGTATGCCCGGGAAATCGCCGACAAGATCCGGATCGCCGCCCGGGCGCGACTCCGCAAGCCCCCCGCCACCGTCCACCTCTCGGTCGAGCGGAAAAACACCGCCGACGCGATCCTGCCCGCCCGGACGGGGAGTTTCGCCACCACCGAAAAGATCATCGCCATCGGCGCCTCCACCGGCGGCACCGAAGCGCTGAAGGAGTTTCTGGTCGGCATGCCGGCCGACGGCCCGGCGATCATGATCACCCAGCACATGCCCGAAGCCTTCACCCGCACCTTCGCCAAACGGCTCAACGGCCTCTGCCGAATCGCCGTCAAGGAGGCCGAGCCGGGCGAACGGCTCCTCCCCGGTCACGCCTACATCGCCCCCGGCAACCGACACCTGCTCCTCACCCGCAACGGCGCCAACTACGTCGCCGAGATCAACGACGGCCCGCCGGTCAGCCGGCACCGGCCATCGGTCGACGTACTGTTCCGTTCCGTCGCCAACTGCGCCGGCAAGAACGCCGTCGGCATCATCATGACCGGCATGGGAGACGACGGAGCTTCGGGGATGCTGGAGATGTACGAGCGGGGAGCCTTTACAATGGCCCAGGATGAGCAGAGCTGCGTGGTGTTCGGGATGCCGAAAGAGGCAATTGCCAAAGGAGGGGTATCGGAAATAGTGCCGCTGGCGGAGATGAGCCGACGGCTGCTCGCCGTGCTGCTCGCCCAAGGAGGGAAAGCGTTCCGGGTCTGACCGTTAGCGCTTCCGGAGCAGCAGCTCGGCGGAGCTGACCGGCGCAGCGGGGAACCGGCGAACACGCCGCTGGCGGTAAAGCCCTGCCAGCAGCGCCATCGACTAGCGGAGCAGTTTCAGCAGATAGAGAAACGTTCCCCCGACCGACAGTGGCGAAGCGATCGCCATGATCCGGTTGACCGTCAGCGAGAAGCCGATCCGGGCCGGGTAATTAGCCGCGTCGGTCGTCCCGCCGAGGAAGCTGACGATATCGCGCCACTCGTTATCCCACTGGTAGACCTGGAGATAGAGGGCCGACCCCTTCCAGAGAAAAATGCAGAAGAAGACGAAACCGAAGGCGATGAAGCCGCGGGAGATCGGCGAATCCTTGATCTGCACGTAAATCTTGCGGATCATCAGGATGTTGACCAGCGACAGGAACACCCAGTTGGTATTGTCGATCATCTTGATATTGCGCAGCACCGTATCTTCCGGCTTGGGGTTAACCAGGATGAATGCCGCCGAAGCAGCGACCGCCAGCACAGTTATCAGGTAGACCATCCGCTTGCTGCCGCCGATCTCCAGGGTTCGGGCGAAGAAGAAATACTCGCGAAAACCGAAGGTCAGGACGATGATCGCGATAGTGCTGATGATGTAATGGATGGCGGCCAGTTTGTGATACATGGCGTAGGGATTGAGCAGGTAGGCCTGGCTAAAGAAGATCAGGAAAAAGCCGGTCGAGATACTCGTCCAGACCCGGGCATTGCCGATACTGAAATAGAGACTGGCCACCGCGGCGAACAACCAGAACCCGACCTGGATGATCGTCATCACCGTTATGTCATTCAAAAACTCCACGCGACCCTCCGGAGAAAAAGATTTTCATATCCATCCGCCCAGCGGGGCATGCCCCGGTCGACAATAGTACAAAACATATACCAATAATTAAATAATAATGGAAGCATCTCGTGCAGCGGGGCAACCCGGCGACACGAAACGGCAATCGCCGCCGCGCCCGGCCCCCGCCCCCTCACCCGGCAGGGGCGGCAGGTGGGGAAACCGCCGGGGATGGCGGGATTTAGCTGCACAAGGCGGCATTTCCACCCGATGCATCACCGCGCTTGTGGGGAAAATGCCGGATAACCGCAGAGGACGCAGCGGGACGCGGGGATCGTCCCTTGAGGGGAATGCGTGGAGGGGCAGGCCTCGCACCGGACTGCAGCCGGCAATCCTCCCGTTGGGAAAGAGGCCAGGGAAATTGCGAGCCGCCGTTGGCGGTTCCTTCAGAACACGCCCAGATTACCGCTTACAATTCACCGTTGCGGTGCTATGCTGACGGCTCAGGCAGCCCGCCGTCGGAACAGCTTCCGACGCCTTCGGGACTCCCGTTGATGAGCGCCCGCTGGGGCCGCATCCCCAGCGGCGGGCTGCCTGTGCATCATCAAGAATTTGATATTTTAGCCATTCGGTGCTCTTTACCACCGGAAAACATCAGCTGGAAGAGTGGAAAGTCTGCTCCCGCCGGGGGCGCCGACAACGGCGTCAGGACCGATGGAGGAAACGGAGCCTTCCCCAGCTGATTTCGACGCCTTGCCAGACACCTCTCACCTTGGGCAATCAGAACCCTCTGGTCATGTGTCTGGCAAGGCTTTTTTCTTCTTCGCACCCTCGTCGCTGCGCCTGCGGGGAACACGCCTTGCACCACAGTGGGCCAGGGGAGCGTTCTTCCTGGAACCAAGGCTCGGCGTCAGTGCCGTTGAGACATCCCGGAACGGTATCCATCAACCGGCCCGGCCACATATTTGACTTTCCCCTCCTCCGATGGTACGTGTGAATAGTGTGGAGAATTGCCATCGGTCGTTATGGACGTATGCGCGACGCCTTCTCCGGAAGTAGCACGTGGCGCCGATGGCGTTCTCCGCATCATCTTGAACTTGATCCTGCTCAACGCGAAGCGTATCGGAAGGTACGCCACCACCCTGATTGATAGTCCTTTCGGAATTCTCATCCGGAACCGGCTTGGGAACCGCGCGTTGGGCTCTTTTGTTTTTTGACCTCCAGTTGCAGGCGAAGAAGACCGGCAACGTATTGCATCCCTCCCCTGACGGGCGGGCGCTACCCTTCTGGGTGCAGCGGGTTCGTTCCTTTATTTTGCTGTTTCAATCCTCGCCCACCCTGACGGGCGGGCGCTACCCGGTCATTACGTCAATAAATACGACGACGACGTGTTTCAATCCTCGCCCACCCTGACGGGCGGGCGCTACACGCTCATCCAAGATCAACGACCACCGTGGCAATGTTTCAATCCTCGCCCACCCTGACGGGCGGGCGCTACCCAGACCTCATACACCCAGGCTTGGCCCGAAGTGTTTCAATCCTCGCCCACCCTGACGGGCGGGCGCTACCGTGCATGGCATCGGAAAGCGGCTGGTGCGGAGAGTTTCAATCCTCGCCCACCCTGACGGGCGGGCGCTACGGTCATGTTTTCGCATTTTACGTTGCAAAATGTCAGTTTCAATCCTCGCCCACCCTGACGGGCGGGCGCTACGAGCCGTCAAAGGTCACCGCAGGCAAGACAAATATGTTTCAATCCTCGCCCACCCTGACGGGCGGGCGCTACTTGATGCTTTCGTCGGTGGCGCCGGCAGGGATAATGTTTCAATCCTCGCCCACCCTGACGGGCGGGCGCTACGTATCATAGATAGTTTTGCAATGGGACAATAATATGTTTCAATCCTCGCCCACCCTGACGGGCGGGCGCTACGCCCCCTGGTCGATCTGGACCCCGCCGGTCACCGTTTCAATCCTCGCCCACCCTGACGGGCGGGCGCTACGATTATATTGGTGGACATTGTAACCAGCATACATTATGTTTCAATCCTCGCCCACCCTGACGGGCGGGCGCTACCTGCGGCTTGCTGACCCTGAGGTATGGTGCCATGCTGTTTCAATCCTCGCCCACCCTGACGGGCGGGCGCTACACAAGTGGGGGCGATTATGCTCCCGCCACTTCTGGTTTCAATCCTCGCCCACCCTGACGGGCGGGCGCTACTTGGATTTTTTTGCTGTACTTTTGCGCTCATGCTGAGTTTCAATCCTCGCCCACCCTGACGGGCGGGCGCTACCGGCGTCGCCATTTTTGCAAGCCACGCCAGCACTGGTTTCAATCCTCGCCCACCCTGACGGGCGGGCGCTACGGTCCCCCTTATCGGGGCAACAGTTTCAGCAGGTTACGTCTTGCTTTCCGCGACCCACCACAAAGCGCCTGAGCAGGGCTGTTCCGCTCTTGGCTCCTCTCTCATTGATAGAATAAAATCACAGCATTGATCCTTTCGCGAATCCCCTGGGTGATACGCGATCGCACCCTGTTCGCGGCTCAGACAATTAGCGGCTCGTCATCAAAGAAGATGGTCCGGGTAAGCCCGTATGTTTCGACATGGTCCACCCTCGGCTCAGTCAACCGGTAAAGTCTCAAATTGTCTTCATCCTTCTTGATCTCTTTCAAGAGCTTGCGGCGCAGCTCCTCGAACTTCATCTCGTTAACCTGGCATTCGAACACCGACTTCTGCACCCGCTGCCCGTAGTTTTTGCATACTTGAGCGACGCGCCGCAGCCGCCTCCTGCCCGGTTTCGTCTCGGTGCAGACATCATACGCGACAATGATCCACATATCCCCTCTCCTATGAATAAAGGACCGGCGTGTAGTGCTCCAGGTCGCCCCGCAAGTGCCGGGCCAGAAGCCGGGACTGCACGTGGGGGAGGAGCCCGAAGGGAACTTTCTGGTCGAGGATCGGATGATGAAACTCATCCTGCTTCCGCTTCTGGTAGGCCATGATGACCTCCTTCCTCCCCGCATCATCAAGATAGGTCGCCCCGCCTGGCCGTACTTCGAAATGTTTTTCCGTGATCTGTTTCCGGTTGATGAGGGTGAGCGCCAGCCGGTCTGCCAGTACCGAGCGGAACTCCTCCATGATATCCAGTCCGAGGGACGGTCGTCCCGGCCGCAGGGCATGGAGAAACCCGAACTGCGAATCGAGCCCCACCCCCTCGACCGCACTGATGCAGTCGTTGAGCAGTAGCGTGTAGAGGAATGAAAGCAGCGCATTCATCGGATCGAGGGGAGGACGGCGGTTGCGGCCGTTCATCCTGAATGTCGGGCGATCCTCTTCCTTCACCATCCGGTCGAACACCTGGAAGTAAGCATTGGCGGCTTCCCCCTCCAACCCGCGTACATGGTCGATATCCGTCACATCCTTCAGATGGAAGAGCGCGTCGGCCAGGATGTCTCCCGCCTTGCGCAGGGCGGTGCTTTCATCGGCATTGCCGGTCTCCCGTGCCCCACGCATCAAAATCTGCCGGGCATTCTTAACCTTCCCAGCGACCATGTTTCGGGCGATCAGAGCCGACCGCTCCCGGTCCCGCACCGCCTCGTACTGGACCTGTCGGAGCAGCACGTTGCCACTGGTCTTGCCGACGACACGACACTTGAATTTGCCGTTGCGGTCGAGGATCACCACAGCCCGGCCATCCTCTGCGCAACGGGCCATGATAAAAGGGCTCATCATGACGTTCCCCAGGGTGACGATGGCCCCCAGGTGGTGGAGCGGAACCTGCATCTGGACCGTACCGCTCACCTCCACCTTGACTGTTTCATGATCGAGGCAGACATAGGCACCCTGGGTCATGACGTAGAGCGTGTTGAGAAGTTGTTTCATGGCTTGTTCCCCTTCAGTCGCCTGCGGCTTTCCGGCCCGGCTTCAACCAGTGATAATTCATCACGACTTCACGTCCCACTCAAATTGCACATATTGCTTCGGTGACTAAACACATACACAGCAGGGTCGGCGCTTGCTCCGCCCGATCGGGGCGCGGCAAGCAGCCCCCCTACAGCAGGATTGGATATTCAGTCACCGTCAAACAGCTCCCGCGCCGCCTTCCGGCTCCTGCCCTTTTCGGCGACTACGGCGGGAAGGCAGGATTCCTTCAATGAACAAAGGGCACAGCGCTTGTCGTTCACAGGGGGCGGGATGCTGGATTGCCCAAGCAGCGCGCGGACACCTTCGGACGCCCTTTCAACCTGCTCCCTCATTGCGGGAGTAAAAACGACTTCCCGGCGCTCCCGCGAACCATGCCAGAAGAGAGCGCCCTTCTCCACGGCCACCATGAACATCTCTTCGAGGCAGATTGCCTGGGCACAGAGTTGCAGCGTTTCGTGATGACCCGACCGGTGTTTGCCCGATTTGTACTCCACCGGATAAGGGGTTTCTTCGTGAAATTCCACCAGATCGGCTTTGCCAGTCAGGTTCAGGCGCCTCGACCATATGGGTAGCGCCCGCTCGTAGCGGACCCCTGCCACATCGTGACCGGACACCTCGTCCACACGCTCGTGGATATCGCGGCCGCGCATTGTGTAGAGATTTTCATCCCAGACCTGCTCAATGTGGATGAGGGCGCACTGGCGCGGGCAGTAGCTGTAATGCTCCAAAGCGGAAATCATGATGGGATCGGTGGAATCCATGGTTTTTCCTCTAGGGCAATTCGTAAATTGCCCCTACATGTGGTTCTCTTCGTCATTGGCCCAGTTCAGGGGATTGCAACGGATGTATTCCCTGATGCCGGCAAGTTCCTCTTCATCCCGGATAACGCGTTCGTAATAATTCCTCTGCCAGACGGGAACGCCGGAATTCCTGCGCATAATGTTAATTTGTTTCGCGGTATTCATCTTGAAATATCCGATGAGTTTCGGAATCAACATGGTTCTGCGTTGTTGATCTAGGGGCAATTCATGAATTGCCCCTACGGTTTCAATTGCACGATCTTCGTGTATCACAATAATTCCGTGGACATGGTTCGGCATGACGATACATTCATCCGTCGTCACGTTGGGAAATCGTTCCGCCAAGGCACGCCATGTCCCTGCCACCATCCGCCCCGCGTCGTTCAAATGCATGACCCCATCGGCGACCGTACCGAACAGGTGTTCCCGCCCCTGGACACACATAGTCACAAAATACGCGCCTCCCGAAGAATAATCATATTCCCGCAGGCGGATGGAACGACGATGGTGAATATCAGGATTGTAGGTCATACCCATCCATGTCCGTGGCCCAAGGGGCGAACCTCGTGTTCGCCCTTGTTATCGACATTGCGTAGGGGGCGCCGCTTGCCGCGCCCCGATTGTTGGCAATGCGTCCGTTGGCGCGTAGGAGCAATTCATGAATTGCCCCTACATCAAATGCCATCAATTATTTCAGGTGCCAGCCCATCCAGCTCGTTGAACGTGATTAACGCCTGCAAATCATCAGTGTCAGCGACATTCAAACTTCTATGTACCTTGGCAGAAGAGCACTGACCACTCGCACAATTGTGTTCCCACCAAATCACCTTGAGAACCTCCATACTTCCCTCGGGGCGGGCCGATGATGCATCGTTTTCGAACAACCTCGGCAGAACCGCCTTTATAGCTGCCGCATCTTCATCGCTGAACCCAGTTTTGACTGCCAGTTGCGGATTCATGCTACCGAAGAAGGTGTAAATGCCGCGATCAACGCGGTGCTTCATTCCCATGGTGTCGGAGCCGCGCTTTGTTCCATCACCTTCACTACTGACACTCTTGGTAATCTGGGTACTGGTCAGGCTGACAGGCGATACGCTGAATGCTGATTGAACGCTAACAGGACCGCGAATACCGATTGAAACCCCCTTATCGTCTCCACCTTCGTCACCCTTTGCTTTCTTGCCACCCGCTGCCTTGAAAGCGAAAAGCTGTCCGAACGCCCGAACATCGAACCAGGTTTCGCACGCCTTCTTGGCAATTTCCTCTGGGGCCTTAATGCCCGCGAGAATTTCATCAGCCCGTGATTTCAGGCTGGGATGCTTGTCGTTCTTGTTGTCATCTGACTGGACAAATATCGGTTTACCTACCTCCATCAGCCGATTACGAATCTTGCGCTTGATGCAGACATCGGAAACCTCGCCGTTGCCCTCATAGATGGTGCGGGGACGATTGCCGTTAAGGGGATCACCGTTCGGATTTGCGTTGACGACCTTAAAAACAACCGCGAAGTCGATTTTCTTGGAAAGACTCATATTCGTTCTCCTTTATGTGGGGGTGTTTTTCAGTTCTCTGAATTTTCAGGTTCATCGGTTGCATCGTGTGTATCTGGTTCAGCAATTGGCTTCAACGCAGCCCGCTGGCAGTGATAGCCCAAAAGGAATTCACCACTCAACCGCTTGTCGGAGGAAAAATCATCCCTCGCAAAGAGGTCGCAGACAGCATCGATTTCCTTTTGAACGGCATTGAGAAAACCATGTCGCTTGCCATTCAATCTGACCTTGTAGGGCGTCAAGCCAGTTTCCAATACACGCCATGTGGAGTAAGGACGATCAGCAAAACGCTGCATCAGCTTTTCTGCGCTTGTCGAGCGTTTCTCACCCCCCACGTAGAGCGCCCGTTCCTCCAGGTGCTCGGCCAAAGCGAGCAGACGACCGTAGAGATAGTCCCTGCTTCTCAGTTCTCGATCCAATGCCATCGGATAACTCCTTTCCTTATGGTGATATCTGAACAATGCGCATGCTATTCCAAGGGCTTTTTCCCAGCCCCAGTATTCGATGCCGTTCCTGTTACAGGCCCGTCTTACACAGGACTCGACGAGATCACGAGGGATTAACGCCCCATCGACGATGCAGGGAAGCAGCCGTTCAATGGTTGTTCTTCTGAGTTTTTCATCAATGTACATTTTCCCTTCACGCCAAGTTCCAAAGGCTGTTTCCGCTATGTCCCGAGGAGCAGGCGCGCCAAAGAAGACTCTGTCTTTCCCAAAATACTGCTGCCAACAACAACCCGTATGCCATGTCTCGATGCGTTCAAGGAACTCAGATCCGGTCAACTCCCGGTAATAACTGATCGCCATGCGCCCAGGCGTAGCTGAATCAAGGCCGAGAACAACAACATCATCGTTCGCTTTCAATTTTGCAGCATATCCGGCAATCCTCTTCGACAGAGCAACCCCCACTTCCTGAGCGGTATAGCCAGCCTTCGGAGGCACTGGTACCTGCTCTCCACCGAACAGAAAGGAGAACGTGTCGGCCTGCGGGTCGGGAACGTCGACGCCGGACACGGCCCAGGCAACCACGGCCTGTTCACCGTCGCGTCTCCCTTGGCGAGCAATGAGCCAGCGCAACGCACTGTGGGCTTTCTGGGTGACATCAATTCCTATACCGCATGCCTCAGCATCGCTTGTAAAGCGGCCAAGAAAGGTGAATCCCTCTGTGTCATTTGATGAAATCAGCTTTGCGCCATCACCTGGGTAGCGGATGTTTTTCGGATGGTTTGAGGCAACATTCATTGTATTTCCCGTCACCATGCAGAGATCAAACCTGCTTTGACAAGTTGCGTAGTAACGTCCCCAAGATTCACGCAATTCACAATCTTTCCATAGCTCCGCGGGATTATCTCCAGAAATTTCAACGGAAAACCGCACGAACGCCTCAAATTGCCCTTTTTTATTCGCCTGCTTGATAACCTTGAAAATCGGCGGAGCCTCCGTCGATTCGGTCCATTCCTCGGCAAGCATTCCGTTACTGCCAATAATCAAGACCTTCTTATCAATAAGGTCTTTTATCAGTCGCCCCTCCTTCAGGTAGGTAAGAACGGATTGCAGTTTGCGGTTTTGTGAAGCTTCAACCCATACCTGTAATGCCTGTATATATGGATCGAAACCCGATTCATTTTTTTTCTTGTTGGGATTTCCTCCATATTTCAGGTAGTCACCGGCAACATATTGCAGCGTGTCAAAGAGGGCATGCGGGGCAATCTTTGCTCCAGCACGACCGGCAGAGGCCTCTGTCGCTGGAATGATTGTCGGCGCATCATCCTTCATGACTACAGATGCATCAAGGAAGTTGCCATGACCACCTAGCACCACATGAAGCTGTGCATTCTGGGTGCTATGAAACAACGGTAACAGGGGAACAGCATCGTTTGGGTCGGCAACATTGTCCGGATTGTTCTCATACGTCTGATAAAGCTTCTCAATCCAGCTCATCTAACAGCCCCTCCTCTTGCAGCCCCTTTGAACTGGGCGGATTGGGGATCATCTCTCGCACGAACTTGCGGACGGTACACTCTTCAGGCTTAGGAAAAGTCACCACCCCATCCTGCATGACCGGCCGCCAGAAACGACTATGTAACTCCCTGATTCCGGTTTCATCCGGATAATCAAATCCGTGAAACATGAGCCCGTATTCCAAATCACCATAGCCGTCATAGTCACCCTTGCCTTCACCGAACGTACATGGCTCCACATATCCCTGACATTCACGCGTACCGAGGAAAATATCCTGACGCCCCCCCTTTTCAACCATCCTTTTTGCAACGTGCCAATGCTTACCTTCATCACGGTCATCTGCCAGATCACCGCGATGGAGGTTCCACTCGAAATGGGCCTGGACCTGATACTCCACGTCGGCAAGATAGGTATAGACTGCCAGGGAGTTGCCGCCACTGATGACCAGCGGCTTCATACTCTTCGACTGGGTGCGGATGCGCCGCACGACTCGCACTTTATCGATGCCCCAGACAAACGTCGGCTTCCAGTAGATGGATTTGGCAATCCCTTTAAGCGCCTCGTAGGTGGGGATATGATACGAACATTTCTCCCCGCCAATTTTGGTCAGTGGATCGGTAAAGAGAGCAAAACGCCCTGTCACCTTGAAGTCAATCCGACTCCTCATGCACACCTCCTCATATGATTAGTGCCTTGATTTCAGCAACTTCATCCGTACTTGCCCCAAAGTTCTCACTATAATGGCGCTCGTCGAGATAATAGACGCCACTCCCCTCCCATACCTCGTTCAGCCGCCGTTTCTCCTTTAATCTCATCATTTCGTGCGGGAACAGGTTGACGGAATATCTCTGTGCCTCTTTGAGCAAACGCCCCTTCTCTTCGTAACCGGCACACAATAACTCGACGATTAATTGTTTTCCCTCGGCGTACGGCACAATCACCCCGTCGGCGGGAGAGTCGATGGCCTTGAATGCCTTGGCAGCACTCATGAACGATTGGCGCAGGAAAAGTGGCGGGGGAGTATTGTTTTCGTTTTTGTATATCTCCACCGAGCCTGAATTGATTGAAAGCAGGTTCAACAGCTCATCATTCCGCGCCATCTCCTTGACGTCCCTGCCGGACACCGGGAAAGCCATTTCATGGGCGCGTTGAAAGAAGTAATAGTGATAGAAGCGTTCCATCGCTTTCGGGCTTTGCAAATCATGGTCGAAGGCTGCCGAATTCTCCTGGAACTCGCGCAACAAACGCTTCGTGACATCTTGCGCCAATCTGATTTCAGGGAGTCTCTCCAGCCCCTCGTTTGCCGCATTTACGATCAAGACCCTGCCAGCCTCCCGAAAACCGTTGCGGTTGCAGCGTCCGGCTGCCTGGGTAATGGAGTCGAGTCCGGCCAAGTAACGGATTACAGTACCGAAATCCACATCCACCCCAGCCTCAATCAGTTGGGTGCTGATGCAGATGACAGGTGAAGGATTCATCGGGTCGAGACAAGTCTTAACCCTATCAAGAACCGCTGTCCGGTGGGCAGGGCACATACTCGTGCTGAGGTGGTAGACATGCTCCGTCCTGCCCCGAATGCGTCGATAAAGCTCCCGCGCCTGAGCCTTCTTGTTGACAATAATCAACACACTGCCCGATGCTTCAAGCTCCTCCAGCGCCGTTTCCGCCACTTCGTCTTCCGTCCAGCCCTCATCTTTACATCGGTTTTCAATATTTACGCGATGCAGACCCCTGAAAAGTCCTCCAACGTCGCTCATCATCTGTGCATTATTGGAAAGCCGCGCCGCCCCCTTATTTTGTTCAACCCTGTCCAGTAGCGGCTGTGTAGCCGTACAAAAAACGGCGGTCGAGCCGCACTGGCTAACCAGAAAATTGATGGCGTTGTTAAAAAGGTGAACGGTGCGAATCGGCATGGTCTGAATCTCGTCGAAGATAATAACGGCATTGGCAAGCTGATGAAGCCGACGCACGCCACGGGTGCCGGCGGCGAAAAGGGTTTCCAGAAACTGCACGGCAGTGGTGTAGATGATGGGTGCATCCCAGTTCTCGGCCAGAAGCTTGCTCTCGTTGGTATCCTGTTCAGGGGTGAGGTTGGAATGGTGTTCAAGCACGACCTGCCTACCGCCCTCCTCAAGGGGGGTAAAAACTGACCGGGCGACACGAGCATTCTGGTCAATGATCGAGGTGTAAGGAACCACGTAGATGATGCGATCCATCTGGTGCTTGGCCGCATGATGGAGTCCGAAACGGAGACTGGCGAGGGTCTTGCCGCCGCCGGTTGGAACGGTCAGCTGGTAAAGCCCCTTTCCCCTCGCTGCAAACTCCAGGCACGATCTGGAAATATCGGCCCTCACCTCGTCAATCCGGTTTTTCGCCGTAAACCCTGAAAGATGAATTTCGAGCAGATCAATCAGCGGTTGCCAAGGCTGCTTAGTGGGCGGCTCGCGTTCGGCAGAATTCAGACGATCCGCATCAATGAGCGTGCTGAAGAGAAAGCGAACCAGAAACCCCAGCATGAACTGCCCGACTTCCAGCGACTGAACACCTTGCCTGAGCAGCTCAAGCCGGCAACGCATTTCTTCCTCGATTTGAGGCGAAGCCAACAATTTATGGGCATTGTTCCGCACCTGTTCTTCCAGACTCCTCGCAACCTCTTCACAATGTGTCTTCTCATCTGGCTTATTCATCCTTTTGCTGAACACATCGGTGCCCTCCGGCGCAATACAGTCGATCAGACCGGAATGGTGTGACGCAATGCAAAGCGACATCATGTCAGTCGCTATCTGCCCAAATTGAGAGTCCCTCTTCCCATTTTTAAGAAGATATTGAGCTCCTGCTGTCGAATGGTCAATCTTGCCTTGCATGGCGCGAGACTCGACATAGTCGTCATCGTCCGGCTCGATAGCTCCGGCTGAAGATTTAATATATGACTGAAACTCATTTGAATACTTTCCAAAGTCGTGAAGAAAGCCCATTAACTCGCCGAAAGTTGGTAGTCCGATCTTTTCTGCAAATGCTGATGCAAGTGCAGAAGTTCCCCAAAGGTGTTCTGAAAGCGGTCGCGGTGTACCGTCTTTTTCCCGATAACGTGCAATGAATTCAGTTCTATAACCATCCATCGGAATATTTCCTCCTGACAATGCAACAGACATAACCGCCATCCGATTGAAGCAAAACGTATGGGCCCACCCCAACGGTCAGCACCGTCTCAACATCCGGGCGGCCACGGGGGGCCGCCCCTACGTTCAAACTTGAAGGCATCGCGAAAAGGATCATAGTTCATCCTGACGTCGCCCCCACGTCTGCAGAAAATACCCCCACCTCGCGACACAATAAGTCGCTTTAATTTATGCTAGATAATTTCTCTCCTTATCTCAAGCACCATGCCAACCAAGCAAATCGCGTCATTTCGGTACGTTACGCAGCAAGCCACTTCCTGGCTCGGCGTCGAAGCGTAAATATTATTTACGCTCTGCCGCAACCAGTCGAAATCAGGGGATTTCCAAAACGTAAAATATTTTTACGATACCTTTGCGGATTCAGACAGGACAAGGCTTTACGGCAGCGTAAAAATTCTTTACGGCTTGTTTGAACAGAAGAAGTGCCGGGGAAGGTGCTCGGAGGGAGAGATGTGCTCAGTGCTCGGAGGGAGAGATGCACTCAGTGCTCAGCGGGCGGGGGCCGGTCATCGCCTCCCACACCCGCGCGGTAAGCCGGGCATCATCCAGCGCCCGGTGAAGCCGGCCCACCTGCAGACCACCGAGGAGATGCCGGGCGACGGTTTCCAGCCGGTGATCGGCAAGGTGCGACAGCCGCTGCCGGGCCATCATTAGCGTGCAGACGGCGGAGTTGTCGAGCCCCAGCCCCAGCCGCCCGAATTCGTGCCGCAGAAATACCAGATCGAAGCGGGCGTTGTGAGCCACGAGGGTCCCCCCGCCAATGAACTCCCGCAACGCCGGATAGATCTCTTCCGGCCGCGGCTGCCCGCGCAACATCTCATCGGTGATGCCGTGGATACGGCTGACATGGTGGGGAATGGGCCGACCGGGAGCGACCAGGGAAACGAATTCGCCGACGACTTCGCCCGCCTCGAGCGCCACCGCGCCGACTTCGATGACCCGGTCGCCCCGAGCGGGGGAAAGGCCGGTAGTTTCGACGTCGATGGCGACAAAACGCTCCATCCCGCCGCCCCCTCAGATGATCCCGTGCAGCGGCCCGCCCGGTGCAGCGAGGGCGTCGACCCGCCGTTCCACCGCCGGATCGTCCTCCAGCGGCGGAGCGTGGTGGGGCTTGCGCCGGGCGTCGATCACCAGGGAGCCTTCGCATCCCCAGTGCTTGCAGCGGCTGGCGGCGCCGATGCCGTAGATGTCGGCGGCCGGATCGGAGCGGGTAAAGACGACCCAGAGGAAGTTGTCGAGGGTCCGGGCGACGAAGTCGCTGTCGTCGACGATGACCACCAGCGGCAGGCGGTTGAGCGGATCGTCGCTGCCGTAGAAAGCACTGAACCGTTCCAGGTCGGGGTCCGGAGCGGTGAAGGAGCCGCTGCAGGCCGGCCCCTGGACGGCCAGGACCCCGGGGAGGCAGAGCCGGGGGGCGGTGAAACCGTCGGGGAGGCGGAGCCCGGCCGGAAGTTCGGCCGGCAGGTCGCGGCGTTTGTCGCCGGCAGCGGCGATCACTACCTTCGAGCCCTGGTTGAGGCCGCTCCCGGAGTAGTCGAGGGTGTCGATGGTGGTGCGGGTTTGGAAGTGGAGGTCCCGCCGCCAGTCGACCCGTTCGAGGATATGGCGGAAAAAGGCGGCGATGTCGTGGATGTCGGGCGGGTTGTCCTCGTGGGGGCAGATCAGCAGGTACTTGGCGAGCGACAGCTGGCCGTTGCCGAGAATGGCGTTGGCGATGGTGAGCAGTTCCCGCGGCTGCCGCCCGGCTTCGTAGGGGACGTACCGTTCGGAACCGATCGCCAGGAGCAGCGGATGGACCCCGGCAGCGTCGACGGCGTGGACCGCCTTTACCCCCGGCAGCACTTCCGGGATCAGGGCGCCGGTCAGCTCGTGGATGAAGGCACCGAAGGTGGTGTCTTCCTGGGGCGGCCGGCCAACAGTGGTGAAGGGCCAGATGGCGCCAGGGCGATGGTAGACCTGCTCCACCCGGAGGACCGGGAAGTCGTGGGCGAGGCTGTAGTAGCCGAGGTGGTCGCCGAACGGCCCCTCCGGCAGCGTTTTTGTCGGATCGATCACCCCGCTGATGCAGAAGTCGGCCTCGGCCGGCATCGGCAGCTGGCCGGGGGGCGCCACCATCTCCAGCCGTCGGCCGCCGAGCAGCCCGGCGAAGGAGAGTTCCGGCAGCCCTTCCGGCAGCGGCATCACCGCGGCGACGGTCAGGGCGGGAGGGCCGCCGACGAAAATATTGACCCGGAAGGGGACACCGCGGGCGATGGCCTCGGCATGCTGGACGCCGATCCCCCGGTGAATCTGGTAATGGATGCCGACCTCTTCGTTGAGGCGGTACCGGTTGCCGGCCAGCTGGACCCGGTACATCCCCAGGTTGGAGTGGCGAAAGCCGGGGCGGGACGGGCTTTCGGAGTAGACCTGCGGCAGGGTGACGAACGGGCCGCCGTCCCGGGGCCAAGAGGTGAGTTGGGGGAGCCGGTCGATAGTGGCCCGGTGGGCAAGGATCGGCCCGCGGTTGACCGTGCGGGGAAGCAGGTGCAGCGCCGCCCGCGGGGCGCCGGCGAAATCGAGGGGATGCTTCAGCAGCGACGCCGGATTGATCTTCAGTTCCACCAGGCGGCGGATGCCGTCGAGGGTGTCGCGAAAGATGTACGTGGTCCGGGCCATGGTGCCGAACAGGTTGCCGAGCAGCGGAAAACCGCTCCCCTTCACCCGGGTGAAGAGCAGCGCCGGGCCGCCCGCCCGGTAGACCCGCCGCTGGATCGCCCCCACCTCCAGGTAGGGATCGGTCTCGACGTCGATCCGTACCAGCTCTCTCCGTTGTTCCAGATCAGCGATGCACTCCTGCAGATTGCGATATCCCATGGCTGGTCGCCGGCCTCCTTGTCGCTCGATACTGCACCGAACTTTAATGGGCCGGGCGGAGCAAGTCAACCGCTTATCCGGCCGCGCCACCGGAACCGCCCCCCGATGGCGAAAATCCGCCACCAAATACTGGCCGTTTTTCGCCATTCCGGGGCCCGTGCCCACCACCTGCCGCAACGGATCGTGCAATTCCGCCACGTTACGTTGCGGAACCGGCTGGCACCATAGTTGCTTCAGAATATAACAGCATCTCACCACTGAAGCGGCCGTATTATTGGGCAATTTCAACCAACAATCAGCACAGTGCATGCGTAGCAATCGAGTATCGGGATGGTATTATAAAATGGTGTCAACATCTCAGCGCAAAGGAGGCAGTACCATGATCAAAAAACTCGTCTCATGTGCCCTGGCGGCCGCCCTGGCCCTTCCGTCCCTGGCCCCGGCAGCCACCACCGTCAAGATCGGGGTGATCAACTCGATGACCGGCCCCGAAGCCCCGATCGGCGAGAACCTGACCAACGGTATCAAGCTGGCGCAGGAAGATCTGAAGAAGAAGGGGATCACCGCCGACCTGATCTGGGAAGACGACACCGGCAAGCCGCAGATCGCCATGAGCGCCATGGAAAAGCTCGCCACCCGCGACAACGTCACCGGCGTGGTCGGCCCCTACACCTCCGCCTGTTCCAACGCCGTCGCCAAGCTGGCCGAAAAGTACAAGGTCCCCCAGCTGATCCCGGCTGCTGCCAAGGAAGAGATTACCCGCCAGGGATTCAAATGGGTCTACCGACTCAATGCCCCGGCCGACCAGTACGCCTCGTCGCTGATCGATGCCGCCACCTCGCTCGGCAAGCCGAAGACCATCGCCTTTATCTATGAGAACACCGATTTCGGCACCTCGACGGTCAAGACCGCCAAGGAGTACGTAGCCAAGAAAGGGCTGCGGGTCGTGGCCGACGAGCCGTATTCGAAGGGCTCTCCCGACTACCGCTCGACCCTGACCAAGATCAAGGCTCTCAACCCCGACCTGGTGTTCATGGTTTCCTATGTGGCCGATGCGATCCTCTTGATGCGCCAGGCCCGCGAGATCGGCCTCCAGCCCCAGGCGTTCCTCGGCGGTGGCGCCGGCTTCACCACCGTCCAGTTTGCCAAGGAGCGGGAAATTTCCAACTACGTCCTCTCCTGCACCCAGTGGACCGACGACGTGAACTGGCCGGGGGCAAAGGAGTTCGGCAAACGCTACAAGGCAAAGTTCGGCAAAGAGCCGACCTACCACGCCGCCTGCGCCTACGAAGCAATGATGATCATGGCCGAAACGGCCGCCAAGGCCAAAGGGGATCGGGAAAAGACCCGTGCCGATCTCAAGTCCGGCAAATGGAACGGGATCATGGGCGAAGTGAAGTTTACCGAGTATGACGGCTTCACCAACCAGAACCGTCACCAAATGCTTGTTCAGCAGCTGCAAGGCGGGAAGTACGAAACGGTCTTCCCCAAGCAGTTCGCGACCAGAAAGGCCGTTTATCCCTTCCCGCGCTGGCGGTAACGGAGACGGGCGTCGGGGGGGCGGCGAGCGCCGTTCGTCCCCCGGCGCCCGCCGGTAGTGTTCATTACCCGGAGCTTCTATGACCATTTTTCTGCAATCGCTCATCAGCGGTACCCTGATCGGCGGGGTCTACGCCCTGGTCGGGATCGGCCTGACGATCATCTTCGGGGTGATGCGGGTCATCAACTTTGCCCACGGCGACATCCTGATGATCGGCATGTACCTGACCTACAACCTCTTTACCCTGTTCAAGATCGATCCGTTCGTCTCGATCGTCATCACCATTCCGGTGATGTTTTTGTTTGGCGGCCTGCTGCAGAAGGTCCTGATCAACCGGGTGCTCGGAGCGCTCCCCCAGAACCAGATCCTGCTCACCATCGGCCTCGGATTGATCCTGAGCAACACGGTGATGCTGATCTATACCTCGGACTACAAGATTCTCAGCACCTCCTACTCGTCGGACAGCTTCAAGATCCTCCAGTCGGTGATCAATCCGGACAAGTATGAGGCGCTCTACAACAAGGGGAATGCCCTCTACGCCAAGGCGCTCAAGGAGAGCGACGGCGAGGCGGCCGCCCGGCTCGCCAAGGCCGAAACCAGGTACGCCGCCGCCCTCAAGGTGAAGCAGGGGCAGTACCGGGCGATCAACAACTGGGGGACCGCCCTGGCAGCCGAGGCCCGGCTCGCCAAAGGCGAAGCCGCCGATCGCCTCTACGCCCGGGCCGACGAAAAGTTTGCCGCCGCGGCCGCCCTGGAACCCGGCGATTTCGAGATCGCCTACAACCGGGGAGTGACCTTCGCCAGCCAGGCGGCAACAAAAAGCGGTGCCGCGGCCGACGCCCTCTTCGCCAAGGCGGAGGAGGCGTTCAAGGCCGCCGAAGAGCTCCGCCCCGACAGTTTCGATCTGCTCAACGGCTGGGCAGCGGTTCTGACCGCCAGGGCAGCGCGGGCGAGCGGCGCCGAGGCGGACAAGCTCTATGCCGCCGCCTTCGAGAAGTATATCGCCGCCCAAGAGAATCGGCCCACCGAGGAGAATGCCACAGCGCCGGAGATCGACGCCGACACGGAAAATGCCCGACCACTCGCCGAGAAACGGCAGATCCTGACCAAGGCCTACGGCGCCTTTACGCCCCCCTTCCGCGTCAAACCGGACAAGCGGGACGCCGGGATCTCCGTCTCCACGCCGCTCGCCATCTCCTTCGTCATCACGGTGGTGATCACCGCCCTGCTCTACTGGTTCCTGATGAAGACCGACATCGGCCAGGCGATCCGCGCCACCGCCCAGGACCGGGAGGCAGCGCAACTGATGGGGATCAACGTCAAACGGATGTCGATCATCGCCTTCGGCCTCGGCTCGGCACTGGCCGGCACCGCCGGGGCACTGGTCTCGCCGACCTACTACATTTTCCCCCAGATTGGCAGCACCTTTACCCTGAAGGCCTTCGTCATCACCGTCCTCGGCGGGATGGGAAGCATCGTCGGGGCGACCGTCGGCGGAGTAATCATCGGCATCGCCGAATCGCTCGGCGCCGTGTACATTTCTTCCGGATGGAAAGATGTGGTCGTCTACGTGATCTTCCTGCTGGTGCTCCTGTTCAAGCCGTCGGGCCTGATGGGCAAATCACGCATGTAGCGGAGCCGATTCCCTATGAACTATCTGAAAAACCTGATAACCGAGACCACCGGAGCCTCAGCGGTCGGGACGATCATCACCATCGTCATCGTCGCCGGGCTCTGCCTCTTCCCGCAGTGGGTTTCCAGCCCTTATGCCCTGCACATGATGATCCTCTTTTTCCTCAGCACCATCATGGGCGAGAGCTGGAACATCCTCGGCGGCTATACCGGCCAGTATTCGGTCGGCCATGCCGCCTACTTCGGCGTCGGCGCCTATACGACGATGATGCTGATGCAGTACCGGCAGATTCCCCCCTGGATCGGCATG